>JBBDMU010000034.1:0-1729 GCA_040878085.1 Balneolales bacterium | reverse complement strand
TGAAGTCGAAAGCAACCGCTCCATATAAACCGTCGGTAACGGCACCTACAAAATCCGTGAGGCCTTCTTTGCGTACGTCGCCGGGGCCATATAATTCAGGTTTCTGCATAATGGTGGTGCCTGAAATTTGTTGCCAGTCATACACAGGCCAGATGTTGTGGTACTCATCACCTTTTAGCATTAAATAGTTGGTGCCGTCCGCCCTGTGATGAGTTGTTTTACCCGGACCGTTATATGGCACCTCCATATTTTGATTCCTGGTGGAATACATTCTCACTGTGGTATAAAAATTGGGCCGTTGAAATACAAAATGTTCGGTCTGCCAGAAAAACTTGCTGAATGATTGTGACGGGGTGGCTTCACCTTTTCTTAAGCAAATGATCTCATCTAATTCATCTTTGCGATAGTCCGTGCTGGACAATAGCCGTTCAATCTCAAGAGTCCCTCTGGGGCCAAAGCCTCTTTTGTGTGCTATGCTTCTGTTTTTCACACTGATATCAAAATATATTCCATATACCATTTGCTTATAAATGCCATCGAGATAATAGTCAACCAGGTGGTTTATCTTATCTGTGGAGAATTCATATTTCGTGTTTGCCACATAAGAAGACCATTCGCCAAAATTATTGGCGTATTTACCGTATCCATAGGAATCGGTATTGTTAACTCTATCCGTTCTGTGGTGAAAACTAAAATCATGCTGCATTCCGCGGCTTCCTGTAGAGAACTTTATTTCACCTTCAATGATGCCTATGATTTCATCAAGTCGTTCTTTGTCGCCTTTGAAAAGTGATTTCTTTGCTTGAATGCCTGCAATAACTATCCTGTCGCCGCTAGGCCTGGCGCCATAGAAAACCCCCTCAATAGGTTCAAGGCTTGCCCTGTCAATCATTGGCTGGGCTTTCTCAACAAGATTCCCAGGTAATTCTTCTCCAATAACTAACATAAGGTTTACCAGATTGGTAGGAGTGGTAATTTGATTATTATGCCAATTATCACCCACATAATCATTATCAACCCAATATGCAAATCCTTTGACAATTAGTTCTTTTATATTTTCATTATTGTGAAACTGCGATGAGCTGCTTTTGTATGCCCTTGCTAAATAAGCAAGATTACTCGTATGGCGTCCGTGAGGGAATCCGGCAGTTAAGCTGAGATCACTATAATCGATACCTTGAAAGCTGCCGTCTTCATTCATATTGCCAATGATCGACTCTACCCGGCCGTCATTAACATTAGATCTCATTATTTCATTTACAACCCTTTCTTTAATTATTTCAAAATCATCGGGGTCGGCATTGACCGGCAAGGCAAATATAGCAAGGATTAGTGCGCACAGAAGTGCGTTGATAGCTGGCTTCATAGTTTAATTTTAGCTTTAATTAGGTTAACACAAAAGTGAAATTATCCAATAGATGATATAGAATTTTTGTTAAATGAAATGCACGTTACAAATTCTAGCTACTCATAGCAATTTTTTAGCTATGAGTAGCTAGAAAAATATGAGAAAACATGAAAAATGCAGTTTCCCTCATATTGTCCGGCCGCTACAGTTTTATAGTTAAACTTTTGCCTGTATACACATCCTGAGGCAGGTCAATTAGAAATAATGTGTTGCTTTGATTCTCATTGGGGATTGCAACAAAATTCTCTCCATTTGTGTCGTAAATTCCCGGAACGGTAACCGAAATCCTGCTCAATTTCCGGGAGGGGTCGGAAATAGTTA
>JBBDMU010000033.1:37945-191575 GCA_040878085.1 Balneolales bacterium | reverse complement strand
CGGGTTTCAAGTTTCTTGTTCCAAGTTTCGGGTTTCTAGTTTCTTGTTGCGGGTTGCGGGTTGCGAGTTTCGGGTTGCACGTTTTGTAGCTGATTCATTGGTGATGTAATGTTAATTATAGGGTATAGGTGAAATAATCCATATTTGATATATATTTATGCACTCACATATTCTCGCAACCCGCAACCCGAAACGTGCAACCCGAAACTCGTAACCCGAAACTCGTCCTCACCTCACCCTCACCTGTACTTTTTGCAAGTGACTGATGGCAAAGTGCTGGTCTACGGCCAGGGTATCTCCCGGGGAGATTTCTTCTTCATCGAGCATGATCCATTGCGACGTTACCGCAACTGGTTCAACATAGACCCATTCGACGGTGTCGCCGTTGAGTTTGAAGATCAGGGGCCGCCCGTCGCGTTCGAGCATGGCTGAGCGTGGCGCGCGGGTGCGGCCTTCTACGCTTTGGATGCGGATGCGCCCGTCTACGGTCATGCCGGATCGCAGTAGCCTGTTGCCATTTGGAAAGCGGGCGATTACCTGGCCGGTCTTGCTTTCCGGGTCAACGACGGGGGAAACCGTCTCGACACTGCCGGTTACCGACTCGCTGAAACTGGTAGTAAGGTCCACGCTCATGCCCGGTCTGACGCGGGTAAGCTCGGATTCAAGCATGTCAAAGCGAACAATAACCTCACTGTAATCGATCAGCTTGCCCAGCTCCGTTCCGGCGCTGATATATTCGCCGGCCGACAGGTTCCTTTTGGTGTGAATGCTTCCAGGAAAGGGTGCCGTAAGCCGTGCATAACTCAGGTTTAGCTCAGCCTGGCGCTTGCGGATCTGAGCCTGAGTGTAGCCAAATTGATTTTGCAGCGTTTTCAGTTCATTTACACTCAGCGCGTCGCTCTGCAACTCCCGCAGTCGGGAATTTTTTTCGATCAGGTAGCCTGATTCGGCAATGGCCAGTTCGCTGATTGCCTCCTCCAGGGTAAGCTGCCATTCGTCATCGGCCAGCGACAAGATCAGCCCGCCGGTTTCCACATGCAATCCCTCGCGAAGGTTATGGGTTTCTATATACCCGCTCGTTCTGGTCTGTAGGGTCAGCTCACGGTGGGGTTCCACACGGCCCTGGGTGTCAATATAATAGTTGAGGGGCTGACCGTCGGTTTCCGAAAATATCACCACGGGACGAATATCTTCACTTTCGATGCTGTCCGGATCTACCGTTTCATCGGAATTTGAATCGGAGCATGCCACAAACATTAGGGCTGTAAAAAACAGGAATAACCACGGAGGCGCCGGGCTTTGCATACTCTGTGATTTCGGCGTCTCAATGGTTAATAAAACTGTGTTTAAAAAACGATTCATGGGTTTACCACTTCTGTTTTGGGTTTCTCTGTATGAGCCCACCTAAAAATCATGGGGATGAGGAATAAGGTAAGGGCTGTGCTGGAAATCATGCCGCCCATTAACGCCAGGGCCAGGGCCTGACGGAACTCATAGCCGTCACCAATGGGGATGACCATGGGCAGAAGGCCCAGTATTGTGGTCAGGGTAGTCATCACCACCGGGCGAAAACGATGGCGGCCGGCCTTATAAATAGCATTCTCAAGATCACCGGTCTCCTCATAATAGCGCCGCATGAAATCAACTTTGAGGATGGCATCATTAACGGCGATTCCGGTCAGGATCAATATTCCCATGAACGAGAGGATGTTAAGCCCCACTCCGAAACTCCATAATATGAGCACAGACCCTATCCATGCAAAAGGCACCGAAAACAGAATGATCAGCGGGTATATCAGATTTTCATACTGAATAGCGAGGATGATATAAATTAGGATCAGACTGATCATAATGAGGCGTCCCATATTAATCAGTAAAGATTCTATTTGAATGGCAGTGCCCGAAACCTTGACCTCCAGTCCGCTTTCCCGGGAGAACCTGTCGAGGGCTTCCTGAATATCGCTGCGGTTCCAGGACCAATCAGTCAAACTGATTCCGCTTAAATAGCTGAGCACAGGAATTTGATTTACCCTTTCCAGTTGCTCAGCCTCGGCAACTCTTTCCACCCGGGCCAGCTCACTCAGGGGAATATTTCGTCCGCGATTTGGTATAACCAGTTCATCAGGTGAGAAACGTTGATTGCTCCGGGAGAACATGCGTATTTCAATAGAATCATCATCGCGCGTCCATTCGGTAAGCAGATTCCCCCGTGCCGTGGATTCCATAAAGTTAATCACCTCGTTTTCGGTAATGCCATAGTAAAGCAGCCGGTTTTGAAGAAAATGCAGATGATAGGTATCAACCTGCTCACCGTGATGCAGGTCCAGCGTCCAGTTTTCATTGATGGCTAGCAGGCTTTCCTCGAGGGTCCCGGCCTGAGCTGCGCTATAATCGCGTTCCAGCCCAACCATCTGCACCACGACCGGGGCCGGACTTTGTCCCAGCAGATTTTCAAACAGGGGCAGGGCGTTGAGGGGTTCCACGTTCCAGTCGGGCTGGCTCTGGGTGATCCCGGCCATCCGTGACCTAACACGAGAGGCATGGGCCGGTGAAGTGACCGGAACTTCCATGGTGAAGCGGTTGAGTCCTTCATCGGCCAGGCGGTTCAAATTGGTTTCATCGGTGTACCCCCCCATTACCAGCACGTCGCTCAGGTTTCCGGCCGATTGCAGCTGTTCGCCCAAAGCAACGGCGGCCTGACGGCTGCTCAACAGGGCTGTATTGCCGGGCAGGGTGACGCGGTAGCGGAGCTTTTGCTCTTCGGTGGAAGGAATTAGCTCTTTGGGGATGTACAAGAAGGCCGAAATAGCCAGCACGGCAGCCAGCAGAAAACATCCGATAACAGGCAGCGGGTTTTTCAGCGAATAGCTTAGCATGGCTTCGTAGCGACTTAGCGCGCGGTCCATGGCCCGGGTGAATACCGTAGAGGAAGAGCGCTTGTCCGGCGATCCTTCCTTGAACTTGAGCACCAGCACCGGCAGGATCATCAGGGCCACCAGCAGGGAAGCCAGCAGGCTGATGGACAGGGTCAAGGCCTGATCGCGGAAAAAAGCACCCTCAAAACCTCCCAAAAAAACCAGGGGTAAAAATACGGAAATGGTGGTGAAAGTAGACGCCGTCACAGCCAGCGAGATTTCCCAGGTGCCCAGGGCGGCCGCATCAAACATGGAGCGCTTACCCGTTTTGTGGCGGTTGATGTTTTCCAGAACCACGATGGCGTTATCCACCAGCAGGCCGATGCCGAGGGTGAGTCCGCTCAGCGATATGATATTAAGCTGTATGCCAGCCAGGTACATCACAAAAAACGTGAGAAAAATACTGACGGGAATGGCAATGCCGATGGTAAAAGGCATGCGTGTATCATTCAGGAAGAAAAATAATACAAAAAAAGCCAGAACACCCCCTAACAATAGCGTCTGGAGGAGGTTCTTGATGGAATTATCGATAAACGTGGCGTTCTCGCTGAGAACGCGCAGGTCAATGCCCGGATACTGCTCCCGCAGCTGCTCGAGTATGGGCAGCATCTGCTGGTAGACCTGCACCAGGTTGCTGTCATAGTCTTTTTTTACCAGTACGGTCAGCACCTCGCTGCCGTCGACCAGGGAAAAGGAGGTTGGGTCCTCTTCATCCATGCGGATCACGGCCACATCGCTCAGCCTGAGGATGCGCTCGCCGCCCAGGATTCTCAGGGGCAGGCGGTTGAGGTCATTCAGGGAATTGATCCGGCTTTCGATATTTAGCGAGTAGCGGTACCAGCCGTCTTGAAGCTCCCCGGAAGCCGATTGCAAGTTGGCGTCCGATACCCGGTCTTGGATTTCGCTGATGGTCAGGTCATAGCGGTCGATCAGGGCCGGGTCGTACTGAATATGAACCTGGGGCTCGAGAGAGCCTACCGTTACAGCCTGGGCAATGCCATCTTCCTGCTCCAGGCGCCGGGCGAGGATCTGTTCGGTCCAGTTCTTAAGGTCCAGACGAGACTGATAATCGGACTCGGACTGACTATTTGCAGTAATGCTTAAAATAGCCACAGGTTCATCCGAGGGATTGGAATAAACCAGCGTTGGCCTTCCGGCCTGCCGGGGCAGGGCGTGGCGTACCTGATCGAGTTTTTCCCTGGCATTCAGAAAAGCCAGGTTCATGTCATGTCCCCATTCAAACTCCAGGGCGATAAACCCCATGCCCTGACGGGCATAACTATGGGTCCCCACCAGTTTGGGAATGGAGCTAAGCACGGCCTCCAGCGGCTCGTTGATCCTGGTCTCTACTTCCCTTGCCGAGGCGCCACTCCATTCAGCACGTACCAGCAGCGTGGGAGCATCTACATCCGGCAGGAGGTCCACCGATAGCTCCGTCAGGCCCACATATCCGAAGATGAATGTAGCGATGATGAGCATGATGGCGGCTATTGGGCGTTTGAGGAGCACCGGAACCCTTAGTTAGTGAAAATAATGAACATTAAATAAATAGTAGTTTTAATACCTGTTAAAATCAATTGTTGATATTTATTTACAAATTTAAAGTGTTTGTATTTTATGTAAAATATATATTTATTAACAAAAGGCAACTTTTTAACTAGTACAAACTAGGTAATAAAAACAGGTTGTTGGTTCATTATGATTGGATGTGAATTGCTGCATTGAGGGTGCTGCCAATAACGTCTCTCCGGTTTATTAATAATGGTAATTAGATTTTTGCTGTTTTAGTGAGATAAACAGAAGAACGTTTCGCTTAATAATTAGGAGGGTCGATGAAAAGTAAACCAGAACCAATAGGGCGGGCTGTCAAAATATTAGAAACTAACCTGGACAGGGTGTGCCAGGTTTCGGAGTGGGCAGATCTTCTGTGTTATGAAAATGAAAACAAGTTCAGAAGGAGTTTCCTTCGCTACTTTCAAAGGAAACCGGTCAAGGTTCTTAATGAAATAAGAATGAAGAGTATTATAACAGACCTGAGAAAGAATAATTCCACTAGTGACAGCATAGCCTGGAGGCATTGTTTGTCGGATCATAATGCCTTATATAGTTTTACGAAACGTCACACAGGCTGTTCGCCAACCAGGATTAAAGAATTTAATAACAAAGAGTTAAGTGGAATAATAAAGAAATCGTTGAGTGAAATCGTTGAGTAAAATCTCTGAGTGCATAGTTTTAAGATATTTTAAATATTGGCTATAGCTAATGCAATCAATCTGCCGGAGTATCCTACAGCAGGAAGAAAATGCTTAAGGTGAATGCACAAAAATGGAAAACCGAAACATTTGGCGTCGTTACCCTGACGTTGGTCATTATTGCGATTTATTTTCCCATGCTGAACAATGGCTTTTTGACCCATTGGGATGATCAGTTGATGTTACCGGAAAGCATGTATCAAACCAAAGTTGGCCTTGATACTATTTTTGTTCTATTTACGGAATCCTATTTAGGACAATACTCCCCTCTTATCATGCTGTCCTATCTGGGTATCATTCACGTTGCCGGAAATGTAGCCATTGCTTTTCATGTGTTTGGCCTGCTGGTCCACCTTCTCAATTTTATACTGATAGGCATGATAATCAAAAAGTTGTTATGCCTGATACCAAATCATAATCTAACGGAGACCGAGATGATAGGGATAGCCTGGGGTACGGCATTCCTGTTTGCCATTCATCCATTACAGGTGGAATCGGTGGTATGGATCAGCGCTTCCAAAATCTTGTTGTATGGTTTTTTTTATCTGCTGGGATTATGGTTTTACCTCCTTTATAAGCAATCCGGAAAGCACCTCTGGCTAGGCATAGTTTTGCTCTGTTTCCTCCTTTCATTATTCACGAAAGAGCAGGCCGTAGTTTTTGTTTGTACATTGGTGGCAACAGATCTGGTGATACACTCTAAAATACATCTTCAGCAGAAGAGTATATGGCTGGAGAAGATTCCCTTTCTCATCATAGCTCTTGTATTTGGCTGGTTTACCCTTTCAATTCCGGGGATGTCGGGCAGTGGGGAGGCTTATCCGCTGTGGCAGCGAATCTTTTTTGGGAACTATAGTTTTTGGGAATATATCATCAAGCTGATTGCCCCTTACAGCCTTTCCCACTTTTATTTTTTCCCCATGGACCCGGGTGAGGTACTGCCCCTTAGGTTCTGGATTTATCCTTTGGCTACTGTTGTTTTTTGCTGGGTAATGTTTGAGTACAGGCCATACATTAACAAGTTATACCTGTTTGGCGGGCTCTTTTTCATGATTAACATCGCGGTGGTCCTTCACATGTTTCCTATGCCCAGGGCAGCCATTATTGCCGATCGGTACATTTATTTAAGTGCCATTGGCTTCTTTTTGATCGTGACGGTTGCACTGGCTCAATGGCTCTCGAATCGCGGAGGATTTGCCAGAAGATCACTCATGGTTGCCGGAAGTTTGTATCTGCTGGTATTGGTAGGCTATACCCATGAACGAAGCAAGGCGTGGGAGAATATGGATACGTTAAATGAGGGTGTAAGGCAGGTTATAGAAAGAAATACGGGGGAATTTAACCTTTATGAGGAATGAGATAATAATTGTGAATAAGTTTACCCTAAAGGGTAAAAAACATGGCGCCGAAAAACAGCGCCATGCCCTGGTTAACAATACCGTACATGGTGAATGAGAACTCATCACGTACTTCATTAAAATAAGGAAAAAATCATGAAAAAGACAATCCTAAAAATGGTAACGACATGTATGTTTGCTGCCTTACTAACATTTAATGTGACGACTACAGACTTTAGTTTGGGTGGTCTGGAAGCTTTAGCGAGTGGGGCTACTGGTGACCTAAAATGTAATGACATTACAAGTTGCACTACATCTGCTGGCTGTGGCTCAGCGGGAACTGCAGAAGTTTGTGTTCTAAGTTGTGATAATGGAACTACAGTTTTCTGCCCCTACGATGAGTAATCATATCATGTAAGTTGACAGGTCTATCCAAGCAGATGTTCGGTTTGGTAGACTTGTCTTATTTTATAACAAAAATTTAATACTATGAAATACCTTCTAATTCTGGTTCTTCTTTTGAGCATAATCGCAAGTTCTATTTTTTTACTAAGGCAAGATGACAAAAAAGAAATAATAGAGCCTGCGACGGAATTACAACATCTATATTCATTTCCCAATGAGCTTTCCGATGAGCAAAGTGATGTTATTTTATCGAATCCCACTAATCTGACTTTTTCGGAGGATCTTATATTTATTTCCGATCAAGCTATGTCTACCATTTTAACATTTGACCATTATGGTAATTTTATGAATGAATTGGGTAGAGAAGGAAGAGGGCCTATGGAATTTATGAATCAATCAGGGTTACATTATATTAATGAAAAACTATTTGTTAATGATCAGGGAAACCGAAGATTTACGGTGATAGATACAGTTGACAGCCTGACTACATCCTATCCGCTGCATTTGCCTAGATTTATTACGAGTGGAAATCTCATATTTGGTTATAAGCAACATCCTCCTGCAAAAAGAGATAACATCGCGGAAGATCCATTAATAACAGTGTTTGATTCCGAATTGAATGAGATTAACAGTTTTGGTGAATTTATTAATGTAGTTGATAATATCATACACCTCGCCAGCGCTCCTTTTTTAAAAACATATAACAACATGTTATATGTTCAGTTTCAAAATTATCCTGATATGAGGGCCTATACTTTTGATGGAGCTTTAATTGATTCCCTGAGTTTTGACCTGGGGGAGTATTACAAAAAACGCGTTGAAAGCAATTATCAAAGAGAAACATTCGCGCATGAATACATTTTTCAAACAAAAAAGTTATTCTCAGCTTTTGATGTAAATGATCAAGGTTTATTTTTTAATCTTCATGATGAGCATTTAATTATAGACCACTTTGATCATCAGGGCGATTTTATACAAAGATTCAGGGAGGACATTCATGGAGAAGATTTTTCATTAAGGGATATGAACGTTCTTGTCAAAGAGGATGGGAATCTTCTTTTCTATGTTCTTAATATGACCAATGGAATCCCAAAGGTGGATGTGTATGAAGGGATTATAACCACAAAAAACTTATAGCTTCGTTTTTCAGTAAAAAAGATGTAAAGATGTTTGGACAACGAGCAGTAAACATTATAAAACAAATGAAAAATATAATACCGTATATCATAGCCATATTAATTTTATCTGGCTTCAACATATCTCTACTATATATAAATTTTGACCAGCAAAAGAACATAGATTATTTACATTCACAAATTCACTTTGAACAAGGACTGGAATTTCAAGGTTATTCCAGTGTCTTTTATAACTCAAAAATTGTTCATCCTGAAATCGAACTACGCGATTCGGGCATGTCCCTGCTGGTCTTTTTTACTGATCGTGGCTGTCCAAGTTGTCTGGAATACGAAATTCCCAATTTTGCTCAATTTTTTAATGAACATGGCCAATATACTCAAGCCTTCTTGTTAAGTAATAACGATTCATTTACCAGCCGTTATGAGGTGAACTTCCCGCTAAACGTGATCAGCCCGACCGAAGGCCTTCTTGATACGGAACTGGATTTTGACAATCCGGTGGCAATTTTAACAGATTCCAATGGAATAATTCAACATATCTATGTGGCTGAGGTTGGCAACAGGGAGAAGAGTGACCGGTTTTATGAGCGTATGACCTCATTATTTCAGGCAGTTCAATAAAACTTTAAAGTTGAGTACATATTCGCAAAAGTGATTAACCCTTGTGTTTTGGTATCTTCTTTCATTTCAACGGCACTCTCATCCAACGAATGGTACTTTGTTCGCCAGTTGTTTGTTCGATTATTCCTGATTCTATTCGTTTATACTATATTACGATTCGTCTTTTTAACGGTCCATTGGGAAGCATTTCAGACCGTCTATTTCACTGTGACGACTGAGAATATTTTTTGGATCTTCTTTACAGGCACTAATTTTGATCTGATCGTGATCATATTCATCAATATACCAATCATAATTACCCATTTGATGCCCTCTCCCTGGAGGAAGTATTCAGCTTATCCATCGGTGCTGAGAATTGCATTTATCACCATAAATGCAATATTCATTTTTATAGGAATCGCTGACATTATTTATTACCAGCACGCTATGGAACGAGCTTCCGGAGCAATTTTCGGGGTGCTCGATGGTTTTTGGCTTCTCTTGTATCGGTATTCAATGGAATACTGGTATGCACTGGTGTTTTTTACACTTATTTTAATCATTCTTTATTGGGTAGATCGAAAGATTGAGGAAGATGCAAAAGAGAACACCACGTACAGTGTCCAGTTTCTGCTTCTTTTACTATTTGTACCTATTATTTTTCTGGTTGCTTCAAAGATTACAGACAAGTTTCCGGCAAACACAACAGCTGCAGCCACAAATACTCCTTTTATTCTCATCAATGATATGTTTACGAGTGGTTCACTTCTGAACGATCAAAATCTAACGGAGCATACTTTTTTTAAACCCGACGAAGCAGAAGATATCCTGAGCATTCAAAAGAATTATCATCGGCCGGAAAAATCGGAGAACTCTTTTAATGTAATGATCATTGTGCTGGAAAGCTTTTCAAAGCAATATATTGGTTATTTCCAGGAAGGCAAAAGTCACACGCCTTTTATCGACTCACTTTACAATAAAAGTTTGGTATTCACCAATGCTTTTGCCAATGGCAATTACTCGAATGAAGCTATTTCATCTATTTATACCTCAATTCCTAACTTAATGAGACCACCGATGATTGCTTCCAGATATAAATACAACGACATTAATGGAATTGCTTCCCTCCTCGGTGGCAAAGGATATAATTCTGCTTTTTTCATGGGTAGTCCCAATGGTCTGTTTGGGTATGATTTTTTTACTGAAAGAGCCGGGTTTGAGCAATACTTTGGGAAATCTGAATATGATAATGATACTGATTACGATGGGGCCTGGGGTATCTATGACGATCGTTTTTTCGGTTTCACGGCAGAGAGATTAGATGAAATGGAACAGCCTTTTATGGCCAGCCTGTGGTCCTTATCCTCTCATCATCCTTTCTTAACACCACCCGACTATCAGGATACATTGGAAGAAGCCGGAGACCATCCGATCCTGAAAACAATCCGATATACTGATCATTCTTTAAAACTATTTTTTGAGGAAATACAAAAGATGCCTTGGTTCAATAACACACTATTTGTGATCACGGCGGATCATAAATCCAACACCAATAACCATACAGCCTATTATTCCACACCATTGGGAGCTCACCGTATACCATTAATTTTTTATAAGCCCGGCAGCGATTTAACCGGAGTTAACCATGAACCTGTTCAGCATATCGATATTTTACCTTCTGTTATGGATTATTTAAATCAGGACGTAACTTTTTCAAGTATGGGTAAGAGTGTATTTGATCCTGTTGATAATAGATTTGTCTATCAATACTACAATCGGCTTTTTCAGATCTCAGATGATACCTTCTTCTTACAGTATGATGGAGAGGAATTAATTTCTTTATACAACCACCGAAAAGATTCTTTGATGCAGAATAATTTGTTATTTCAACAAGCAGAAATCCCGGATAAGATGCTAGAAACTCTTAAAGCTACAATGCAGTATTACAATCGTGCCATGAATGAAAATGAGTTTATTAAAAGCTCCGGGGCTAGCTCGCCAAGAACCAGGGCTGAGAAACCCTAAACTTAGCAAGTAAATGAGAAGTGGGGGTCAACTGCAAGTACCTAGGAGGTACCTGTGTAGGATATGAGTTTTGTGATTAAAGGAACATTATAAATATCCAAAGAGTCTGCAAAAAAAAGAGTAGTATTGAATGCAACTTCTATTCAATACTACTCCTTAATAATTTAACTATTAATATAATGACTAAAAAATCTACCATATTTTCTTTCTGTCTCATCTTAGTAACCGCTTGTGCTAATGACAATAGCAGATTTACATATCATCCAACTGACAATAGTTTACTTAATCGGGATGATATCAGTGCGATTATTTACACCGATAATAACAATAATAGTGACAGAATGAACAAAGCTGGAAGAGAATTTACTAAGCGAATTGAGGATAGCATTCTTCTAACACATTTAGGTGAAATGGATGATAATGCAGATCAAATATTTGCTGAAATTTCACAAGTTATCCTAAAAGAGAGGAATATAATTATCTTTGATAGAAATAATCTTAAATTATCAATATTCGATTTGAATGGTGATCATATAAAAAATATTGGTCAATATGGACGGGGTCCTGGTGATTTAACACAAGCAAGCGGAATAACTATGAATAATGATATTGTATACATATCAGACAGAATTAATTCTGTTAAAAGCGTAAACGTCGTAAACGATAATGATACAATAGAATACTTTCTCACTGATATAAACGGCAATCCGGAAGGAATATGTAACCTGGACAATACAATTATCTTTAAATCCATAATGAATAATGACGAATTAAGTGAATCCAAAATATTTCATCAATACGATATTACTACTAAGCAAAAAGTAAATTCATTTGGTGAACCTTATAACGCAAAAAATTGGGCGGCAAAAGAAATGTTATCATCAGGTAAGTTTTCATGTATTCCTAATAAAAATACCCTTATAAATGCATTTTATATTATGCCCTATATTTATTCTTATGATGAAATGGGTAACCTATCATGGGTTGTAGAGATAGATGAATATCAACCTTTACAGCACAGAGAAGACGCTAATTCTATGACTTTTCGATGGGATGAAAGCGCTTTTGAATATGATGAATATGCAACATTACTAAGCTTTAATAATGATATCATAGTTCAAACTAGGAGATATAAAAGTTCATTCAGCAATGGTGAATTAATAAATGATGAATTAAACTTAAATACCTACTTGGTAGATAGCGAGAATGGTGAAGGTACTTATTTAGGGCATAATATACCAAAGATATTATACATAGATAAAGAACATATAGTTTTGGATAATGAGGAAGTATTTCCTGGAATATTAGTATACAAACTATAAAAAGACTTCATTGGTGCCATTTTCCACTTAATGCCCTCTCCCTGGAGGGATATTCAGCTTATCAATATTATTATTAATAATTTATGTTATGAAGATATACTTTACCTCTTGGTGTCTAATATGGATAATCCTTTTTTCAATTGGCTGTACTAAAAATGAAGATGACCATCTAAATTATTATGATGATATAATTTATTTACAGGATAATATACCTTACGATACCTTGCATTCTGTGCAAACTTGGGATTTTGATGAAATAGGTACGCCATTCCGGATGGAACTGATTGATTCTTTACTTTTTATGACGGAGAGAAACAGAAATGAGGAGCTGAGTCCCATTCATGTTATTAACACAAATAATTGGGAATATGAAAGAGGCTTGTTGAATTTCGGGGACGGTCCGAATGAAGTGATGATAGCTCAATCTATTTTTGCCAATGGCACCACTCTATCCGTACTGGACCCATTTAATACGAAGATTGTATACGATGTATTTTCGGAAGGTGAAAATGAAACAATTCTTACGGAAGGAGTAATGCTCACGCAACATGTCAGCGATGATGAATTTTATTACCTGACGGGTATCCATAATGAAACAAACAGAGTTTTAAAATTCACTAAAGAAGGAAATCTTGTTGATGATTTTCTGCCTCTCCCCTTTTTAGACGATAACTTGCCGATCAATCCGCACCATCATTTATGGCAGAATGAATTGGCTATTTCCAATGACTTGAATAAGCTGATTTTGGCATCCAGGCACGCTTCCAGGATCGATATATACGACTTTGAAACAGAATATATACAGACAATAGCAGGCCCAAAGAATCATAGCATAAAATACGATTATACATCAAATGCCGGAAGACCTTTTTCTTTTCAGGAAGATCAGCGGGACCATTATATCGACCTCTCGATTAGGGGAGAATTATTATATGCACTGTTCTCCGGGGAACTTCAATCTGCCAATGATTCTAATTTTGGCTCGTATATACACGTTTTTGATCTAAATAACGGCGAATTGATTGAGGCCTATAAGTTAAACAATCCTGCCATGTCGATTCATGCTTCCAATGAACTCGGTCTGTTGTTAATAGAACATTACCCGGAAACCGGTGTTGCACTGGTAGAGGCTCCTTAAATGGGCAAATATGGACAGCGATGGTCAAGAAAGAGGAGACCAAATGACTTTCATTCAGACTGTTTCGAGCGTTCTCTGACCGTTTTCATAGCTTTATCTTGGGGTATACCTTTGCCCTGATCCAATTCTCTGCGAGCTTGATTGACATCCTGAAGCATCTCAATGGTGTCGATCATTTCCTCATAGTCGGAAACATCGAGTATAACAGCCGATCCTTTTCCGTGTTGTGTAATGACAACCGGGCGATGGTCTTTTTTGACTTTTTCAATGATCGAGGCCGCATTAGCTCGAAAAGCTGACAGAGGTTTAATATCCTTATCGAGATGTATCCGTTTCATATGGCCAAGTTTAGGATTTTTTAGTTGATCTATATATGGAACAATATTCGATACAGAAAAGCAATGCAAGTCGTGACCTGCAGTTTCTAACGACCCAGCGTTTAACCGGCTTGGCCTTTCTGGCTGGTAAGTGAATAGCCGGATTGATTCCATTATTGCCTTTACGCCACTCATTCCGGAACATAGCATGAATACATTTCGAAAATCATCTTTCTATAGCGGCAGGATGCACCTGTTCAAGCCCCTGCCAACCCCTGCTCAACTCCTACTGCCAGCCGGGCTTTTGTAGGAGTTGGTATGGACTTGGTCAGGAGTTGGTCAGGAGTTTAGGAAGCAAGATCTGCCCCCATCAGACTTTTCGCTTCCTCCGAAGACCGGAGCTGAAATGACCGGCCGTGAATATTTCCCATGGCTCCGGATGCAAGTCTGGCCACAAATTCACCCAAGTCCTCTCCGGTTAAAGAGCTTCCCGGCTGGGTCTGTTTATTTCGGATAAATGCATAAGTAATGACCTCACTTATGTTAACTTTATCGTCTTCAAGCTCCTGAGCCAGTGATTCGAACAGCATCTTCTGTGCGGCGGTTGCTATGGATACCAATCCTGCCCCCGAACCTTTCCATGGCTTTAAGGCTAGTGGACCATTGATAAATACAAAGTTTGCCGCCTTATCCCTGAGTCCCGGCAGAAAAGTCTTTGCCACCATTTGGTGAGCGAAAAGATAGCCCCTGAGTACTTTATCAAGCTCGGCCTCACCAATCTCCAGCAATGAGGGAGCGGGAACAAAGTTGCCTAAAGTGGACACTACACCGTCCGGATCACCCGTGTTTTGGATGATCTTTGTTATCAAATCGGCCGCCTCATTTTTATCGCTGAGATTTCCAACATAGGTATGCACATTTTTAAGGGCTGATTTATTAAAACGTTTCAATAAATAATCTTGCAACTCATTGATCTTTTGTTCGGATCGGGACGGAACGACTACTGTGGCTCCATTTTTAAGCAGGCCGGCAACCAGGTATGAACCTACGTTTCCTGTCCCGCCCGCTACGACTATTATCTTGTTTTCTGCTGATTTTATGATTTCTGCATTTGATTTCATAATTATCCTTTTTTGTTGTTTTGATTATTGTTGTATATACAACAATAGGGTGAAAAAAAACTAGCTGCGAACCTGGTCCAGCAAACACCCCATGATTTCCGCCTGTTCTTCAGTCCACTTTTCGTTAATTTCTTTTTGTTGCTCCATAATAAGCGGATTGACCCTTTCCAGCATTTGTTCACCTTTTGGGGTGATCGTTATATCTACCTGCCGGCGGTTATCCTCGCATATTTCCCGCTTTACCAGTCCTTTTTGGCGAAGTTTCTCCACTAACCTGGTCACATTGCTGGTCTGATGGATCATACGCTCGCTGATCATATAAAGCTTCATAGGCCCGGCCTTATGATTATTCAGTGTTCGCAGCACATTATACTGCTGCTCGGAAATACCAAATGGTGCCAGAATATCACTGATCCTGGAGAGCAGCCAGTTAGCCGTGAACATAATATTGATAACCGACCTGTGATGGGTGTTCAGGAATTTATCAGTTTTTATTTCGTCTTCGAGTTTCATGGGTTTTGCCTTTATAAATGTACTTACAATTAATGTATGCACAACAGTATTAAATGTCAAATACATTTCCCGGGCAATAGTCCTGAATAACTTTAAATTATTTTATCAAAAATCATACCCGAGAACAAGGATATGAACAAAGGGAGATTGCATGTTTAGCAAAATGGTGCGAAGCTACATTATTTATGTTTCATATTTCCATGTTTCAGACAACCTTATACAAGGTCTCTATAACACCTGAATTATACGCCTTGCTGGTTATTAGGTTAATCATTTTTTCATCAGCATTAGGCAGGATAAATGGAACGCCCTTTCCTAAAATTATGGGCATGATGTGCAGTAGAAATTGATCAATTAACTTTTGATTAAAAAGCTCAGTAGCAAGCATGCCTCCACCAACCAGCCAAATGTCGTCACGTTCACGATCTTTCAGATCTTTTAAGAAAGCGATATGCTTTTCATTAATAAAGGTTACGTTCGGGTCGTTAGGCAGTTTGTTTTTGTTCGTAAAAACGTAAGAAGTCTTCTCCTTATAAGGCCATTCCACATCGAATCCTGAAATGATTTCATAGGTGTTAAACCCCATTATGGTGGTGTGAACAGAATTAAAGAAGTTATTGAATCCGTAATCGGACTGATCAGGATTGGGTATTTTTTGCAACCAATCGACATCTCCGTCGGGTTTAGCAATTTTGTTGTCTAAACTCATCGCTAAGCTGTATATGAGTTTTCCCATTGTTTTTTTTGTTTTTAGTTCGTATTAGTAATTTTTATGTAAAACCTTTGCAGTTCAAACAGCAAGAAATATTGACCATCAGCAATCGACCGTTCAC
The DNA here is from genome assembly GCA_040878085.1 of Balneolales bacterium. Classification (GTDB taxonomy): domain Bacteria; phylum Bacteroidota; class Rhodothermia; order Balneolales; family Natronogracilivirgulaceae; genus JBBDMU01. The sequence goes on along the minus strand of JBBDMU010000033.1, from coordinate 175,661 downwards.
TATTGGTCGTTAATTCTTTGTGTAAATCAGATCTGCCTTTTAGTTGCATGGTCGTATTTGAGATCGGCAACCGGGGGGACGGCCGGAGGCCGGAAGACAAAGATTGGGACAGGCGAGACGCCTATCCCGGCGGCTGCTATGCTCCGTGAGGAGTCCAAACAGCAAGAAATATTTACCATAGGCAATCGACCGTTCACTATTGGTCGTTAATTCTTTGTGTAAATCAGATCTGCCTTTTAGTTGCATGGTCGTATTTGAGATCGGCAACCGGGGGGACGGCCGGAGGCCGGAAGACAAAGATTGGGACAGGCGAGACGCCTATCCCGGCGACTGCTATGCTCCGTGAGGCACACCCGGCAAGCGAAGTTTTTGTGATCATTTTAGCCATTGTAATCATATGAACATTTTCCTGATAGCCTAAAGGAAGTAGTGTATTGCTTCATTAATATTGTATTTCTTCATTACTTTAAACCCAACTTCATTTTTAACTCGCCCGTTCTGCGCCGGGCCACTTCAAGCTGTGCCCCCGTGTTCATTTGTAAGCGATAACCATGGTTGAACCATGGTTCCAGCTTTTTGACTTCTTCCAGATTGACGATGTGGGAACGATGAATTCGCAAGAAGGAATAGTTTTTCAGGCGGTTTTCCAGTTCGGTAAAGGAAAAATCAGTTCGGTACTTTTTATTTTCCGTGGTATGCACCCATGTCAATTTCCCATCGGCTTCCAAAAAGCTTATGCGGTGGAAATCCAGCATCAGGATCTCATTTTTATGATTTACCGGTAATTTGGTGACCTTTTGCTGTGTTTGTTCTGTATGAACCTGCAAAAGCTGTCGAATGGCCTGGAACTGATTTTCCATATGCTGGTTATTGTTCGTTTTCTCCAAAGCCTTTTTTAGCCTTTCCTTTCGGACTGGCTTTAACAGATAATCCACGGCATGGACTTCGAATGCTTTCAGGGCATATTCATCGTAGGCTGTTACAAAAATAACCGGCGGACATTCTTGTGAAAGCAGATCTACTACATCAAAGCCATCGAGCACCGGCATTTGGATGTCCAGGAATATAAGGTCTGGTTTATGCTTTCGGATGAGCTCAATGGCCTCCTTGCCATTAGAAGCTTCGGCGATCACATGAATATTCTGGTCTAACTCATCCAAAAGCATTTGCATCCTTCTGCGTGCCAGTTGTTCATCGTCAATAAGAATAACGTTTAGCATATATTATTACCCGTTTATCGGAATTTCCAGTTTAACCGATTGGCCATGGGGGATTAGCCGAGCCCGGTTTCCGTATTGTAGCTGCAAGCGATCTCTGATATTGCTCAAACCGGTCCCCCTCCCGGTGATCTCATCCAAATTTGATTGGCTGAATCCCGTTCCACTGTCAGCCACTTCAATGTGCAATATATTATCTTTTTTGTGGGCACTAACATGAATATAAAAAGGATCAGTTGTTTTAGCGGCTCCATGTTTTACGCTGTTTTCTATAAGGGGTTGCAAAATCAATCCTGGTACAGAAAGCTGTCTAAGGTTATCGGGGATGTCGACGGTGTATGCAACGCGGTCACCGAAGCGGGCTTTTTCGATGGCAAAATAACTTTGAACTGCCGTAAGTTCATCCTCCAGTTTCATTTCCTCTTTTTTGCTGCTTAGCAGGCTGTAGCGGAATAAGTCGGACAGATCCTCTATAACCCGTTCCGCTTTGACAGGATCAATCCGCACCAAACTCGCAATGGAGTTGAGGGAATTAAACAGGAAATGAGGGTTGATTTGTGATTTTAGAGCCGCCATCTGGCTTTCATGCCTTGCCCGTTCCGCCTCAAGAAACCTGTTATAAAAATCACTGCCAAAGTAAATGGTATTGCCGATGATGCAAGCCAGAAAAGAAACGCCTGCAATGGTGTAGAATACCGGAGAATTCCAATCCAGGATTCTGCTGACCCCGGAAAACTGATCAATAACCCATGCCGTCATTATAAATGCGGCAATCATTACTATACTGGCCACACTGATACGTATCCAAAGATTTCTTAATGAATTGGTTATAAAATAACGGGTTAGAAATTGGCTGGCCCCTTTGAAGGAGAATGTAAATACAACTGTAAAAAGAGCTGCAATCAGTATCGTGCGGAAAGGTGTGGATTCCGAATCATTCAAAATTCCGGCAAGCATATAATGGACTACTAGCCCGGTAACGACCGCCATGATCACAATGAAAGCCAGGTTAAATCGCCAGGACTTTGTTTGGTCCCATTGGTAGGTTTTGTTTTGTTTTTGTTCAGAGGCCATGGCTTTAATTTAATCCTTGTATTCAATGATTTATCAATATAATAATTACAAATTGAATAGATGAGCATATCCATATCGAAGGCATAAATCAGGAGTAAGAGGGTTCGAAAGCAGAACAAGCGGTGCATTAAACGAATCTACCCTTTATGCTTAATACGATCCGCTGGCGCCAAATTGATTCTATGTAAGTGACAATGTGGTTAACCTTGGTTCAGGTTCACATCATTTACATCAACTAAAGATTAAGGTTATGAAACTTTGGATAATAATTATCGGATTACTTAATATTGCAACTTTGACAAATGCTGAAACAGCGCCGGGTGAACTTACCGGTATTGTACGTGATGACGCGAATCAAACTTCCTTGCAAGGGGTTAATATCTGGATTGAAAGTGAACAATCAGGGATATCTACGGATGAAAACGGCAGGTTTCACCTGTCCGGACTACAGCCGGGAGTCTATGCTGTTCGTTTCAGCTTTATAGGATACTCCACCCGTATTGAAACAGACGTTGTCATACGTTCCAACCGGTCAACCCGGCTTGATGTATCCCTTCATACTTCTGCTGAGGAAGCGGAATTAACCGTGACGGGAGGTTATTTTAATCATGATGAAGTTAACCCGGTTAGCCGGAATAGGATGAATTCAGAGGAAGTTCGTCGGGTACCGGGTTCGGGACAAGAACTAAGTCGTGTAATTCATACTTTGCCCGGCGTGGCTTCCGGTGGAGAGATGAGCCAGGATATTATTGTCAGGGGCGGTAGCCCCATTGAGAATGGATATTATGTAGACAATATCCCTATACCCAGTGTACAGCATTTTGAAATGCAGAATGGTTCATCTAACGGGCCTATTGGGATTGTGGATACTGATTTAATAGAGGATATAAATTTTATTGCCGGAGGATTTTCTGCCGGATACGGCAATCATTTAACATCCGTGACCGATATCCGCTACCGGGAAGGCAGCCGTGACAATATTCATGCTACAGGCTCTATGAGTATGGCCGGTTTCGGCGGCAAGCTGGAAGGGCCGCTACCGAACGAAAAAGGGAGTATATTGATTTCCGGGCGCCGCAGTTATCTGGACCTGATCGCAGATGCCGTTAACAGTCAGGGTGCTCCCCGATATGGCGACCTGCAGATGAAAGCAGTGTATGATGCGGATGACAGCAACCGCATTACACTGCTCAATATATACGGGGACAGCGAAATAAGCACGACAGCCGATGAAGCCTTTGAAGAAGGGTGGCGTACCCGGCTGCACATGCGGACCCGCCAGAATACCACGGGGCTTAACTGGAGACGGCTGCATTCAAGCCGCTTTTATTCAAACACGTCCCTGTCCTATTCCTTAAATACAGATAACACTACAACCCGCTTTATTGAAAATGATTCAGAAGATTTCGATTTAGATATGACCAGGCAGTATATCGATTTTCGCAATATTAACTACTGGCAGCAAAGTGGGATAAACCGGTTTGAGTTTGGAATTGAAGGGCGTTTCAAACAAGGCTCTTATCAGTATTTTCTGGCTGAAGATCTTATGTCAACTGGTTTTATAAGAGATGAAGTGAACCGTGACCTGAATATACAGGGTTATCAGACCGGGCTTTTTGGTTCCTGGATCAGCAAACCACTCAGTAATGTGACGACCACAGTTGGGTTGCGTGGCGCTTATACATCGCTCAATGATGGTTTTGATATCGACCCGCGGATTGCGGTTTCAGTTGATGTTACCTCCAGGTTACGTTTTAACGCTTCGGCGGGTTTGTATCATCAGCCTGTCCCCTATTTCTACCTCTCTCAGAAGGCTGAGTTTCAGTCCCTACCCAACCTGCAGTCCAGGCATCTGATAACGGGACTGGATTACATGCTGGGTGAGGATACCAAGCTGACCTTCGAGGTATACGACAAATCCTATCGAAATTTGCCTGTGCAGCCGGCGGGGACTGAGCGATACAACCCTCAGTATGTTCTTGACGGAACATCAATATATGACGAACTAATTTCTGATGGCAGAGGGTTTGCCCGAGGTGTGGACCTTATGCTTCAAAAAAAGCTGGCGGAGAATTTTTACGGCCATATCACCGCTTCGCTTTACCGGTCGCGCTACAAGGATGCTGAAGGAGAATGGCAGAATCGGGATTTTGATGTCAGGCATCTGGTTAATGTTGTTGGCGGCTATCGCCCAAACCGGCATTGGGAATTCAGTGCACGATGGAGTTATGCGGGCAGCCGTCCTTTTACGCCTATTGATGAATTGGCATCGCAGGCCAATGGGAGTACCCAACTAAAAATGGGCCAGTTTAACCAGGAGCGCATGCCGGCTCACCACTCACTGTTTCTAAGATTCGACCACCGGTTTTTCTTTAACAATCTAACGCTGGTTACTTTCTTCGAACTATGGAATGCTTACAACAGGGAAAATGTGCGCCGGTATTACTGGAATATCAGCGAAAATCACATTGATGAGGAACCGCAATTTAATACCCTGCCGGTAGGTGGATTTGAAATTCAGTTCTAGTTTTTTGTTGCCAAACGTTCTATACTTTATTATATGACTGTCAATAAACTATAGCATTTCTTAAGATTTTATTATATGGCTGACAATACACTAATAGTGTTTCTTTACGGAGCCGGTTTAAACGCTTCGATTTGGGATAACCTACTGCCTCATTTGAATTATCCCACACTGGCAGTTGAGTACCCCAACAGAGGGATGGCTGGGAATGTTAATAAATCCCTTACCCTGGAAGATTACCATCGGGAAATACTTGATCAGCTTTCCCACAGGAAAGAACGCAACGTTTTGATCGTTGCCCATTCTATTGGCGGCATATTCTGCAACAAATTGGGTGTCGAATTAAAAGACAGGCTAGTGGGCATTGTGGCCGTAGGGGCAATTATGACTGAGAAAGGTACATCTTTCCTTTCTGCTATTCCGTGGCTGCAGCGGATAATCACCCAGGTTCTTATAAAAAGCCTGGGTACACGACCTCCCGATTCTCAGATCAAAAAAGGGTTATGTCATGATTTACCTGATGAAGTAACCCGCAAAATTGTCTCGGATTTTACGCCAGAATCGCCTGCTATATATACCGAACCGATTCCCGATCCTGTTCCAAAATGTTCTGCCCTGTATATTATGCTCAATGATGACAAAAGTATATCTATCCCGGTGCAAAAGAAATCAGCCGCCAGGTTACTTCAGGCAAATACTGTTGCATTGGACACCGGTCATTTGCCCATGATCAGCCAACCCGAAAAGCTGGCGGGACTGATTACAGGATTTTTGGAGTGATGTATTTTTATGCAGGTCTTACTGTATGGGTTTAGAGGCTGTCTCAAGGAGGCTGCTGAGGCATGCGTCCACGCCGGGTGTGCACTCGTGCAGTTTTAAGCTTTTTGAGACAGCCTCTGGTCAAGAATCACCAATCGGGCTGTGCATTTACGAAGAGTTGGCTGAAGATTTTCCGGTAGCCGAACAGTAATATTGCAAACAAGATCCACAATACCGGAACAATTATGATATTGCGCGAATCCAGCAGTATGTGGTAGGCGGTAATGTTGATGATATCGGCTCCCAGAGCAATGAGAGCAAGGGGTATGTATTTATTAAAAAGCAGCAACAGGCCTCCGGCAACCTCTACGACTTTTATTAAGTAAATGTAACCGCTTGATACCAGTATTTCCATAAAGGGATGAAATTCCGGTACCGGTATAAAAGTATAGAACCCGTTCAAGCCGAATATCAGGAAAATCAACCCAAGCATAATCCGGGATGAGTGAAATAAAAAGTTCATGTATATCTTATTAATTTATAGGGAAGGTTTCGTTAATTTCGGAAGTATTTATAACTATAAAATACCGGTATCATCAGAACTAATGCCGGAATATTGGCAAGATATATATTAAAATAAGCGCCATGTACAAGGCTAATGGTGCTGTCAAGAAGAAACCAGATTATAAAGGGTATAATGATGGCTTTATACCCCCATATTTCTTTTCTGGCAAATGCATGACTTGCCAGATAGTACTGCATAAGAAAATAAGCGGCGCACGTTGCCCCCAATGGCCCCAGGATAAAACGCATTGTCCTTTCTGCCTGCCGGGGCAGGACGTCCGATTGCCAGAATGCCTGGGCGAAAGCGCGATCATAAATACCAAAGGGGTCAAACATACCGCTGATAGCCCAAAAAGCCCCCAAACCTGAAATGACCAGGCTAACTGACTTTAGATATTTCGTCCAGAACTGGAAATTTTTGTCTTCTTTTATCATAAGAGGGATGAAAATAATGTGAGAATTACTAAATTTATCATTTATAATACACCATTTTTTATATTATCTTCTTTAACGTTATTTTTTACCGAACTAATTTAAACTAAACAGATTGGCATATTCATGAACTTTACAATCAAGATTTTATTTATTGGCCTGTTTTGTACTGTTGCTGGCTGTCAGGCCGCTGGCGATCAACCAATCACAGATACTGCAGGAGGAAACACCGGTTTGCTACAACATAATGTTTATTTCTACCTGAACGACGATGTTACAACTGAAGAACGAGAAGAATTTGAAGCCGGATTAAAAGTCCTGCTGGGTATCGAAGAGGTGTACAAATCAGAAATTGGAATCCCTGGTGCCACAGAGCAGCGCGATGTGACCGATCATAGTTTTGTGTACTCCGTTTTCTCCTGGTTCGAAACCATGGACGACCACGAAGTATATCAGGAACATCCCACTCACCTGGAATTTATAGACAAATACAGCAACCTATGGGCGGATGTGCGGGTGTATGATTCGGAGATTATTTGGTAGGTTGTGGGTGGTAGGATGTTGGTTGTGGGTTGTACGCTTCGCTGGTTGTGAATTTGTAATTGGTGAATTGGTAAATTTGTATCATCATTTGAAGTTCCTGTAACCATAAACTTAAACTAGAAACCTGAAACCAGAAACCGGAAACATTAACACTTAACCAGAATCACTTGTTCTCTCGCCGAAACTTTCTCAAACTTTCTGCAATGCTTGGTGGGTTGTATTCTGGGCGGCAAGCTGGTGGTCTATTTCCTGCCCGGCGTAGTCCGGATCATGGGAGGGCACTTCATGATCGCACATCAGCTAATGTGGTTGGTAATGAAGTGAATAGACCTGTGGTGATTTCAACCTGGGGCCATGGGGTGGCTGCCAATGCGGCGGCTTGGGAATTGCTATCGCAGGGTGGGCGTTCTTTGGATGCAGTGGAAACGGGCGTTATGGTTCCGGAGGCTGATCCTGAGGTTCGTACTGTGGGTTTAGGCGGTTATCCGGACAGAGAGGGAAACGTGACCCTGGATGCCTGCATTATGGATAACCGTAATTGTGGTTCGGTGGCTTACCTTGAGCATATCAAACATCCCATATGTGTTGCCAGAAAGGTTATGGAGGAGACTCCCCATCTGATGCTGGTGGGCGAAGGTGCTTTGCAGTTCGCCCTGAAAAGTGGCTTTGAAAAGGAGAACCTGTTAACCGGGCAAGCTGAAAAAGATTGGAAAGAGTGGCTGAAAGAGTCACAATATAAACCGGAAATTAATATTGAGAACCACGATACTATAGGGATGCTGGCATTGGATAAGCATGGCAAGCTTGCAGGTGCCTGCACCACCAGCGGTGCGGCATATAAAATGAACGGCCGTGTTGGCGATTCCCCCATAATCGGGGCCGGTTTGTTTGTAGATGATGAGGTTGGCGCCGCTACCGCAACAGGGCTTGGCGAGGCGGTTATCAGGGTTGCCGGAAGTCATTTGGTGGTTGAGTTTATGCGTCAGGGCAAAACGCCGGAGAAAGCCTGTCAGCTGGCTGTAGAGAGGATCATCTCCAAGCATCCGGTTGTTAATGACCTTCAGGTAGGCTTTATTGCTTTAAATAAAAATGGGGAGTATGGAGGGTACAGCATCAAAGGTGGGTTCAAATATGCCGTTCGCAATAAAGAAACCAGTAAGTTACAGGATGCCACCAGCAGGCTTTGATCAACATCAGGTATAGGAAATATTTGTACGGGATTTACCCCGCAACCATTACCATTATTTCTCGTATCATATCCCATAAAAGATTATATACTGGGGAGCCACCCGAAAGAAATTGAATTTTAATTTCCAGTACCCCTTTCTGGAAAACCCATTTTCATATGTCAGGCATTCTAAAATCAAGTATTTTTTTCGGCCTTACGGCGGTCATTGCTATGGGCTGTTACTTTTTTGTTTTGCCTGAACAGACGCCTGCATGGAACCTGAAGCCGTTATCTGGAAATGAGGAAGTTTCGGCATCTTCCGAAAGCATCCTTGCAAGTTACGGTTATACTGTATCCGAAATGGATGTGCAGTCGGGTATGATCTCCGATTATGGAGAATTACGCAACTATGTGCAAACACATGGACGTAAGGATTTGAATCAAAGATTGCAGAATTCAGACCGCCTGAATCCCCCTTTTTTTTACTGGATGGTTGATAATAGCTCAAAGTCGAGCACACGATCAGCTGCCGTGCCATTAACTTTAGATAACAGCTTTCGCCTGTATTTTTCCGTTGACGGACAGGTAATCAGGTTCACTCCATCTGATGGACGTAAAGTAGAAGGATTAAATACTTCACTTATAGAAAGTGTCTTTGCCGGTGATGAACCGGTGCACCCTTCACTTGAATACATATCCCGGATAGAAGCGGGTGTATTGCGAGTTCTGTTTGATCCCAAGGCTGATAGTGAAACCCATATTGACGGTGAAACTCTGGTTCTTAACCGGAAAGATGTTCAAAGAATGGGTAAACACATCATAGAGAAATCTTACTGGGGGAAATTCAATTTTACCCAAGCCCAGCTAACGGCAACCGGAATGGTTGAAAATACCATGGGCGAAAATGCATCTTTTGTATTCAGCACTGCTGATACCATAGATGGCTATACCTATGAAATCACTCTGGACATGAGCGCCGGTGGTTACCCTACTGATTTAAATTATAGCTATTCATTGGTTGATACCCACGAGAAAGCAAACGAAGAATTGCTGATGATTTACTTAACGGGCGGCAGTGTCATCATCATTTTCATTGTGCTTGTCTTGTTTTTAATAAGGCTGAACAAGCAACTGCTGGATCCGCGTGTCGTTCTTCCCGATGCAATTATACTTGGTATTCTTGTTTTTGGTTTTATTACATCCAATATATTAAATACCGTTCCTTTTGAACTTCAAATAACGACCTTTTTGGCCGGCGGCGGTATTTTGGCCGGATCTGCTATTGTCGCTCTTCTTTATCTGCTTTTTGCCGCCACAACCGAATCTCTTTCTCACGAATCGCATCCCGATAAAATGCAGACACTGACACTGCTTCGAAATGGTTTTGTTTTTAACCGCCGTGCAGGGCGATCACTGGCCGATGGTATATCGGCGGGATTTATATTTCTGATCCTGGCAACTGCAGTGCTTTTACTAGATGACCATGCTATGTTTGAACCTGGCAATAATGGACCGCCTTCAATATCAACCCTGGATATACTTGCGGGTTCTACACTTGTTTTCGAAAGTCTGCTGAACTCCATGTACTATGTATTTCTGGTGATAGCACCGTTTTCTTTTTTTATATCCGATAAAATTCGCAACAGATACCTTCGGTTTTTTGCTGTTTTTCCTGCAACACTTCTTGTAAGCGGCTTGATGCCTGAGGCATCCAGCGGCACCGCGGATTTGGCTTATGGATTGGTTACCGCGGGGATGATTACCTTTATCTTTTTTCGCTTTGATATCCTCACAATGCTGACGGCCCTCTTTACCGGCACCTTACTTGTTAAGAGTCAGGACATGATATTTTCGCCCGTTTCCAACATATCATCTTCAGTATTAATTTTTTCTTCTCTGGCTGTACTTGCCGGCATCGCCGTTATAGGTATGGGTCGAAAGCTGGATGAATATGAAATGCCTGATTTTATGCCGCAGTACCTGCGCAGGCTTGCCCATCAGGAACGGATGCAGCGGGAGCATGAACTTGCCCGTCAGGTTCATCAGTCGTTTCTTCCACAATCGCTTCCCGATTACCCACAACTGGATATCGCCGCCGTTTGTAAGCCGGCCCTTAATGTTGGCGGAGATTATTATGATTTCTTTAGCCTGTCGGGCAATCGTCTTGCCGTGGTCATTGGTGATGTAAGCGGTAAAGGGATTCATGCCGCTTTTTATATGACACTGGTAAAAGGCTACCTTCAGTCGCTCAGCAACGATGGGACCTCCCCGGCTCAGGTCGTAACAAAGGCTCATTCCCTGTTTCGGAAAAGCGCCGCGAAAGGTACCTTTATTACCTTGATCTACGGCATCATTGATCTTAATGAGAACACATTTACCTTCGTACGGGCGGGGCATAACCCCCTGATCCATTTAAAAGGAGATACAGAATTCATTCCGTATAAGCCAAACGGTTATGCCGTAGGGATGGCTGATGCACAGAAATTTTGCAGCTATCTTGACGAACAAACAATAGCTTTTCCACCGGGCGATTCCCTTGTTTTATTCACAGACGGATATCCCGAGTGCATTAGCCAAAAGAACTTTCGCCTGGGCGATGAAGCATTTCTAGATATTATAAATACCAACAGGAACGGATCGGCAGGCTCCATGGCCAAAAACATCAACTCCGAAGTACAACAATTCGGCAAAAATGCTAATCAGCATGATGATATGACCATGATTGTAATCCGGCGAAGTTTGCCCTGAATACCTTTTTTATTGTCGTATCGTATCGAGCAGATATTTGAAAGCCAGCCGCCGGCCCAGTTCATATCCGGAAGGGTGACATGTGGTGTACGGTTCCCCCTCCACTGTCAATACCCGTATTATTAAAAAATTGCTAAGTAATTGTTTTGTTGTTATAAATTTAACTCTACTGGTGAAATGTGTATGTATATTTGATATGCAAAGTTCGTACATCTGTACGTGGTAACATGGGGGCAGTACGATGACGGTTATTATTCATTCCAGTGTTGAATACTATCCAAAAGTCATTACCGTCTCGAAAGTTATACCTTAAACGTATATTTCCCGATATAATATTATTGGAAGTGTTTAACTGTATGAACGCATTTGTTGAAAAGTGTGTATTTAATGCTGTTTCCACCCTCACCTGGCCAAGATGCGATGCGAACCGTTCTTCCACAGAAGGAACTTTAATGAGGTTATAAAGCCAGGATGCTTCCAGCTCTAAGTGTCGGGAAATATTCCAGGAGGGGGATAAATCCATTTCGAACATCCACCCATCGTAAAAAGTCCCAACATCAGCTTGTATTCGCGTTCTGAACAGCTGGCTTGATGCTATTTCATATCCTGCTACACCACGAATAAATTCATATTCTCCCGTTGGGATCTCAGCCCGACCAAGCAAATTAAATGAACTTGGAATATTCTCATAATGCCATGTTATACCTGTATTAATTTCATTACCCTTATTGGTCGTGGCTTGCCATGTTGGTCCTATATCAATTGATTCTATATTTTTTTCAGTGGTACTTTGATAAACGGCCCCACTCATTTGCAAAGAGTGCCACTGTAACGGTGAAGAACTACCAGGCATCCAGCCATAGTTAATTACCTGACCGAATCTTTGGTAATCAAGCCTGTTAATAAATCCTGCACCAGGATTGTATACATCACCCGATCGACTAATTGTTGATTGCCATGCAAAACCTTCTCTTGTACGTCGTTCCCAATGTAACCGCAATCTTGATGCAGCAAACGGAGATCTGTCCATAGTTTCTTCTTCTATAGATTGTGCATATATATACGTGAAGTAGTCATCACCTTTTAACCTGATCGAGCCATCTATCCCATAACTAAGATTATAGGATCCATCCATCCCAATACGCGACGTACCCATTACACCTGCATGTGAATACGGGTTAATTACATTGCGTCTTAATCTCACGACACCAAAATTCTCTGACGGATTATCCTGAAATTTATCAGTTTGCATATTTAAGAACCCAAGATCCCACGATCCGACACGGCCGGCTAATCTACCACCACCGAGTATTCTAACCTTGTCACCAGCTTCTGTAAGTCCGATACGACGGCTATGGAAGAGCCCACCACCGCCTGTATTAAAATCAAAAGTTCCAGATCGTTCCTGAAAAAACTGTCGCTTTTCAGGAAAAGATTGATTAAATCTTGTAAGATTAACTTGCTCATTATCAGCTTCAACCTGTGCAAAATCTGTATTAACCGTAAGGTCTAAAGTTAGATTACTGGTGACGCCGTATTTAACATCCAGTCCGGCATTAAGTTTTTGATTGTCATCCCTTGAATATCCGGTTGAAGTTTCGTTTAGTAAATATTCTTGCTCCATTCCCCCTGCCAGAAAAGGAGTAATATGCAATGGACGACGTCCTGAAACATTTTCGAATACTACTTTTTTTGCTAATGATGATTTAAAATATGCTCCTGAGATATCCCCCGGAACCTCCGGAAACAAAACACGTTCATTTTTTCTTGCAATCATTCTTTGGGCAAGTAGGCCCATTTCAACTCTTCCATCTTCATCCTGAAAACCAATACTTGAAAATGGAATTCTAACTTCTGCAAACCAACCACGGCCATCAACATGAGTTACGACATCCCAGTAAGTTGAAAAATCTGAATTCGCATCTCCATCGTTCGAAATTGTAGCATCCCATTTAACACCACCTGGAGTAACTGTAAATACAATTGCTGACTCATTGTCATTATAAGTATCCAGTAGTATATGAAACAGGTCATCTCCGCTTAACCGCCCCCGGGATAAGGAGTTAATACGGATACCGGTAGTATCCGCGTCATAAGCTTTAATTGAGGCATAGATATATTCATCGTCATATGATATACGAATTTCTGTAGCTTCAGAAGGGGGCAGTCCTGAAACGGGTTCGTAAGAGACTAAGGGTAACGGATCTATTGAATCCCAAACTGGCTCGTCAACACGTCCATCAAAAACAATGGGTTCATTAAGATAAGGAATTAACATGGGCTGACTTTGACCCAGGCTTTCATTTTTGGATATCAATATTATTGATATCAGTAATACTGTGAACAGTATTATTTGTTTATACTTATCATTGGATTTCAGTAAAATGGAAAACAGATTCTTCAAATTTATAGTATTTTTGATTGCATTCATCGATTAGTAAAACTAGCCTTAGTTAATATTTTTCTGTTACTTTTATAATAATTTAGCGCACTACAGATCTTTACAAATAACTTCGTTAACCCCACGAAATCATACTGTGAGGCTGTTTCAAAAGGTCTAAAACTGCTCCGCGAGGCCGTCTTTTCATTTATTTATCCTACCTACAGTTTTAATCAAATGCAGCAGATTCTCAGTAGATGCAAGTTAATCATCACTGCTTGAATTCTATTCCCCATACAGCCACCAAAGCATCCTCCGGGCCCGCATCCTTGTTTCGGAATATCACATACACGTCTTGTATCCCGCTCACGTCTGATGCATCTATTTCCGCCGTTTTATTATCGGGGGGAATTTGATGATGAGGATCGCCAACAAGGGGTCCATCCGGTGATCCGAGCCGAATTTCGAAAGTGGCTCCAATAAAATGCTCCCAGTTATAATGCCTGGTCTGGGCTCCTATATCGATTTGTCGGATTCCCGTAAGGTCAATCTGCTCAAATCCAATGTAAGCTTTCGGACCCGACACAATAAAACCGGGATGCCGTGCAATGGATGGGGTAAACGTAATACCCTCATCAGAAAAAATATCAGCTGATTCGGGTCCCAGCAGCGGGTAGCGCAGCAGAAGTACATCTTCTCCGCTTAGAGAAAGTCCTTCGGCATTTTTACTACCTTCGTCGGTATAATTTGCATGAAACACATAAGAGCCCATTTGGTTGGGAACATCAAAATACCGCACCAACCGGTCTTCATTATCGCCCTGATAATCAGTATCGGGCATTTCATGCCCTTCAGTAGTATATTTCCCCTGAATCGGCAACTTTTTCAGCGCCGCCTCAGGCTCAGACAGGCTAAGTATATAGTCTGTAATCTGCCTTGACTCACCCTCTGAAACCAGGACCTGAGGCGGCATCATTACATCACCCCATTTGCCTGAGCTGCCTTCGGTAATGCTTTTTGTCAGATCACTGGTAACATCATCTTGCTGATACTTTTCGGCGATTTGTGTAAATGATGGGCCTACCAATGCGGTTCTTTGCTCATGACATGTACTGCAATTATACTCTTCGATTAGAGCTTTGGCTTGTACGTGGCGCAAATTGGTTCCGGCGGCAATCGCGCCCTCACTTTGCAGTTCGGACAATTGCAAGGCCGACAGGCCTGAAGGTATATATTGGGCCGTCAGGGTAACCCGCTCGGCCGGTATATCTCCATCGATTAAACTGCCATCTTCCCGGTCATTTACGTGCACTTCATAATTAACAGCATTATTAGGGAAATAGAACGAGCGATTTCCCTTGTTGAATTCTATGTTAACCTCCGGTTGATCGTTTCCAGCCACAATTTCAAAAGAATCGTGATCAGTGGCCCCATCAGGATCCTTTACGGATAAAGCCACCTGATACTTCCCCGCTTGGTGCAAGGTTAATGCCGGATCGGGCTGCGTTAAACGCTCCGGTTCACCACCGCCTGATATAGGAGTCACTCTCCACTCATAATGTAATTCATCACCATCATAGTCCAGGGTTCCCTCAGAAGATAGTTGCAATTCAAAGGGCAAAGCACCGGAAGTTTGTTCTGCACTTGCCTGTGCCATCGGTGCACGGTTGCCGTCATTATATTCGTATTTAGAGATGCGCCCTAGCCCGCCGATACCGTATTCGACCATGTACAAATCACCGGTAGGACCAAAATCCATATCAAGAGGATGTTTGTGTGAAAGCCTTTCCCAGGGTAGGAACCGTTCTATGTCCAAAACATCCGTACGATCCTCATTCATTGTCACAACCATTATCCAGTTACGCACATAATCGGTAATCAGCCATTTGCCCTCATAATAGTCGGGAAACATTCGCGGGGCATTCGCCGTAAAATCTTCACTACGAAAAACCGGACCACCAACAGCAGAGCGTCCACCACTTCCGAAGATTGGCCACTCTTCGGCTACTCCATATGGATAAGCGGCTAGGGCTGGCTGGGCAGGCGGAAGTTCTCGTAACCCGGTATTGTTTGGGGAGGTATTGACCGGCCCCTGCAGGTCATATGGTTCACCATAAGATTTTGTCTCGTAATCATATTGATTGTAGGGCCGGTTTTGTCCGATAACAAACGGCCACCCGTGGTTTCCTGATTGCCGGGCCACTTCGAGTTCATCATAGCCCATCGACCCATATTCTTCAGAATCGACACCGGCATCCGGGCCTACCTCTACCCAATGCAGATAGCCGGTCTGCGTGTCAATTGACAGCCGCCAGGGGTTGCGGTTACCCATCACATAAATTTCAGGCCGGGTATCGGACGTGCCTTCTGCGAAAAGGTTCCCCTGGGGAATTGTGTACCTGCCGTCTGATTGCGGAGTGATACGAAGGATTGTTCCGCGAAGATCATTGGTATTGCCCGCTGCTCTTGCCCCATCATGAATATCGGTGCTATCTTCATTATTTAAATAATGAATGGGTTCATAATCGCTGTAAGCTGTGCCCCCGCCAATTGATAGATAGAGGTTGCCTTCGTCGTCCCAGGTCATGCCGCCTCCGATATGAGAGCTGTCTGGCTGTTCCCATGGAACTTCCAGTACCTTAACTTCTGAGTCCATATCTATGGTGCCATCATCCTTTAAGGTAAAACGAGACAAACGCATATTGCCCTCATCCCCGAATGCTGAGTAATACAGGTATAAATGGCGACTCTTTTCAAAATCTTTATCAAGTAAGATGCCAATTAATCCCGGTGCTCTGCCATCATGGAGGGGCAGTGTTCCAAGCTCATCAACTTGACTTGTAGATTCATTAATCCGTTTTACTGCACCTTTCCTTTCAATCCAATAAACATAACCTTGCTGATCAAATTCCAGTTGAAACGGTTCATCCAGCTCATCGATTACGACATTATATGTGAATCGATTATCTTCTGGTGATTCATTATAGGCGGCATTATAAACATCACTATTTACGTTCCCTTTATTGTCAGAACACCCCACTAATATGCTTGTTGTTAACAAGAGGGTAAATATTTGCTTTGTCAATTTTACAAGTTCTATAAATACATAAAATAATCCGGGCTCAAGCTTTAGATACTTACATGATGAACCCGGATAGGATTGTTGCTTACACTAGCTATTCATAAACACCTAAACCAGTTGCCGCCCAGTATATCCCACCATAGATATGAGCAAGAAACCAGGGATCATTATAAGCTCCCGGCAAATGTCCTAAAGAAGTATAAAATGATCGTCCTCCGTCATACTCCTGATACCATGCTATGGGATGAAAATCACCCATTGCAGTCTCCCTGTCGTCACCCCATGTTCTGCTGGGATCGTAGGTATTTTCGTCCACGGTAATTAAATAATTCAGGTTGTCTGTCAATTCTTCACCGTAAGAATACAATTCACCGGTAAAAATATACCTGTCCGGAAGATGCATCGTGGCCGGGAAATTCTTATCAATGACTTCGTAAACAGCGGTTTGTTCTTCGGGATGGATAATCGATACCCGACCGCGCAGCTTCTGGAACCATTCATCATGATTTCTTCCGAAAGACTGATGTACGCCCACATATCCACCACCATTGCGGATAAAATTCTTAAAATTTTCTTTCTGTTCTTCGGAAAGGTCATATCCTGAGGCATTAAAAAATACCACTACATCAATCCCCTCCAGGAAGTCCTCAGCAAATACATCGGTAACTGTTCCAGTACCAGCTTTCTGTGCCCAGGTCAAACCAAAATCATGCTTTTCGGACATCTCCCGAAATTCATTTATTGCATCTGGAACTGTTGCATCATGCCACCGATCCGGATTTGTATAAACCAGGACTTCGAACTGTTGCCCGAAGCTCGGAATTACACCGAGTAATAAAACTAAAATTATTAAAGTGTAATTTATTTTTTCCATATATTTAATCAGTGCAATATGTATTATTAGTCAAACATTGTAGCCCCTGTCATAAAGGGTAAAAAAAACGGCGACCACCAACTCCAAAAGGAATAGCGATCGCCGAAATAATTAGAGGTAAATATTATTTACCAGCCTTCATTTTGCTCCAGAACACCATTCGATATGTTTATCTGGTTTTGTGGAATTTGCTGAAATCCTCTCTTTTCAATTATATTTTGTGCTTCAATTACTTTGTTATATTCAGTACCGCCATCTAATACTATACCATCATAAGAAACGGCTTCAGCAAGTACATCTACTCCCTGGCGTAGTAAATCAAAATAACGCAATCCTTCAAAAGCAAACTCGTGGTTTCGCTCTTCCATCAGGTTTTCAGTATTAACGGGTTTGCTTGGCAGGCCTACGCGATCTCTTACCTGATCAAAATAGTTCTGGGCATTTGGACTTCCAAGTTCAGCAGCCATTAACAGAACATCAGCAAAACGCATATAGACAAAATCCCAGTGTTGATTGGTTCCCCATTCTCCACCTTGTTCTGTTACATAATCATTTCCGTTAGGAAGAGCTAAAGGAACATATTTTCTGGTTGCAAAACCGGTGTAATCTCGCCAGTCGGAATTAACAACATCATCATATTCTGCTTCCAAATCGACTATAGAAGCATCCCTTCTCGGATCACCATTCTCAAAGGATTCGTGAAATTCAGGGATAACTGTAGAAGCTCCCCAGCCGAATCCATGAGGACCATGCGCCTTATCTCTCATACCAAGGCCAATTTGAGCAGGGTTTCCTATACTACTTCCCCAATCTCCCGGAGTGATGTTGTGCCTGTGAGCAAATACCACCTCTTTATTATCTTTACCAGCATAATCCATCGTGTAATCATCTGCCCCTTCTCCGGTAAACTCTACAGAAGGAACGACAAAGAGGTTTTTGAAATCATCTACCAGACCAAATTCAGGCTGATCTATTACATCTTCAAGTCCTTGCAAAGCTTGTGCCCCGGTTACCTTACCAACAAGGTCTGATTCCTGGTATACACCGGTGTAGAATAAATATACACGAGCTAACAGAGATTTTGCAGCCCAGGTAGTCACTTTAGCTTTTGATGATATTTCTGATGGTGCATTTTCAGATGCAAAAAGCAGATCATCAGCTATTAGTTCATACACTTCATCCGGATCTGACTGAGGCAGGTTTTCCTCGGTAGGTTCTGTGATCAACACTACATTTTCAAATAACCGTACCAGGTTGAAATAAGCATGGGCACGTATGAAACGAAGTTCCCCTTCTATTTCCGGTATTCTTTGAGGGTCATTCCATTCAATGTCACCATCATCATCAGCGAGTTTTTGTAAAAGTAGATTAACTCGAAAGAGCGTGGTATACGCTCGGTTCCAGTCGCCCCCATAGAGATTATTCTCGCCCGGTGAGATAGACATGTCAAAATGTGACCTGACCCGACTATCATAACCATCACTATTACCCCAGCCGGCATGGGCCTGGTCAGTCAATCGTGTAATAGCGCCGCCAACTGTACCAGTGCTTTGGAACATGGAGTTATAGGCTCCTACCAGTGAAGATTCTACCTCCTCCTGGGTCTTGAAGTATTCTGCTTCAGTTAGTTCAGTCAATGGCTGACTGTCAAGAAAATTATCTGAACAGGCACCTAAAAATCCGGTGCCTATTATTATCAAAAGTAATAACTTTAATTTTTCCATAGTATTTCTCATAGTATTTCTTATAGTATTTCTCATTGGTTTCCTCAGCGTATAATATTTTTTAGAATTCAAGATTGAGTCCTATCATTATAGTCCGTGGCCGAGGGTAAAAACCTAAGTCAGCACCTGCTGAAGAATCATCCATTCCGTGACCAACTTCAGGGTCGGAACCATTATAACTAGTGAACGTGTAAACATTATTCACTGATCCGTATACATTCATTCTGCTTAAATATGGTTGGTTAATAACTCTTGACAGATCATAACCAATCGTCAGATTACTAATTCTAAGATAATCACCTTTATGTACAAAATAATCTGAAGGTGCTTGATGAGCATTATTATCGGTGACACGCGGTATGCTATTGGATGTTCCTTCTCCGTGCCATCTATCTAATATTGAGATAGGATAGTTGGGCCTGGCTCGGGCAAGTTGACGGTAATTCTGGATAATATCATTACCTGCAACGCCACTGGCTGTAATACTGAAGTTTACCCCTTTGTAATCTAATCCGGCGGATAAACCAAATGTATACTCTGGCCATGGATTACCAATTTGTCCTTTATCATCTTCACCAATAGTGCCATCGTCATTTTGGTCTACATATCTTAAATCTCCCGGAGAGGCATTTGGTTGGATAACATTACCTTCTGAGTTAACATGTTCTTGCACATCAGTTTCGTTTTGAAAAAGGCCATCAGTCTCATATCCCCAGAAATACCCGATAGGAAATCCTGTCTCTGCCTGGCGATAAAATGGATCTGCATTATCATACAGTCCCTGTACCTGCCCATGGATTATTCCATCAGGGGTTGGTACATTTACCACTTCATTTTTGTTCGTGGCAAGATTAACGCTGACATTATATCCCAAATCATTATTAACCTGGTCTTGCCATGACAAACCGAGTTCAAGTCCTTGGTTTTCTACAGTACCACCATTAATTGCCGGTGACCCGGTACCCACAGTTGCAAGAACAGGAGGTGTAACAATCCAGTCGCGTGTAGTCTTTTTATACCAATCAATAATGACACCAAAACGAGAATCCATCATATAAGCATCAATACCAAAATTGAGCTGTTCCGAAGTCTCCCATTTTAGATCAGGATTAGGCAATCGGCTGGCCCTGGACCCAACGGTAACACCGTCAACTGCGGAAAGTTCGGATCCAAAATAGACGTTATTATTAGCTCCATCAACAGAAATCGGTGACAAATACTGGTGAGGAGATACTCTCTGATTACCTACCTGTCCCCAACTAGCCCTGGGCTTTAAGAAATCCAGCCATTCAACATCATCCATGAATGGTTCGCTGCTCATAACCCATCCTGCAGATACTGACGGGAAGTAACCCCAGCGATTTTCTTCTGAGAACCTTGAAGAACCATCAACTCTGTAGGTTGCATTGATCATATACTTCTCCTGGTAGTTATAACCTACACGACCGAAATAGGAAAGCAAACTATTTTCCGTCCAGGGGCTTGCACCAAAAGAGTGGTATGCTTGATCACTATTTGTTGCATTATTAACCCAGGCATATTCATAACCAGGCAAAATCAAATCGCTGTTTGAAGCGTTTACACTGGCCCCAATACCTGTTTTTTGTGCTGACATACCCGCCATTAATGCAAAGTTATGAGTATCATCAAGATTTATACTATAATTTGCAATGTTATCTATTGTCCAGGAATAACCTTTATTTAGACTTTGAGATGCTGAAGTACGGTCGTTGTAGTTATCCGTTGATAAAGAATAAATTGGGCTATAGCCGCGGTATTCGCCAGCGCTGTAATCCAATCCAAAGCTTGACCTGAAACTGAAATTTTCAAAGGGGGTTACTTCTGCAAATACGCTACCCAACAAATTCTGGTCGTTTGACCGGTCTTGCTCCTGGTACATCATACTTGCGTAAGGATTAGCTTCATCAGCCCACCAAACTTCCCATGGCTCGCCATTGTGCATGGTCCCAGGTGTATTGCTGAAGTAATTTCCATCATCATCATACATAGGCAGAAGTGGAGTGGTTTGAAATGCCTCTTTAAACCTATTGCTGTATTGACCGCCATCAGCAATACCCCGTTGTTGCCTGTAGTTGAAGTTTAACCGCTGGCCCACAGCAAAATAATCACTAATCTCATGATCTGTATTTAAGCGGAAACTGTAACGATCGTAGTTAGAAACTTCAGGACCACCGATGATACCTTCTTCTCCAGCATAACCCAAAGACATGGAATAGGTGGAACTTTCTGTACCACCGCTTATACTTAATGTATGGCTCTGAGTAACGGGTAGTCCGTCATAATACATTTCATTAACCCAGTCAGTACCTTCGCCCGCAGCATTCATTTCCGCTTCTGTGAAATGAGGTGATTGGCCGCCATTAGTGGCTTGCTCATTCATAATCATCATGTACTGCTGTGCATTCAGCGTCTCGACGTTGTTGGCCACTGTATTCACACCATAATAACTATCGTATGTAACAGTGGGGGCGCCTACACTACCTGTTTTGGTAGTAACCAGCACAACACCGTTGGCTGCCTGTGATCCATAAATAGCAGCGGAAGCAGCATCTTTAAGGATATCGACGCTTTCGATATCGGCAACATTAATATGGTTGATATTACCAACCTGTACGCCATCTACAATATAAAGCGGATCTGAATTCCCAATTGTACCTAAACCCCGCACGACAACCTCCAAACCGCTTCCAGGTTGCCCGGAATTCGTTAGAACCTGCATTCCTGGTGTTTGTCCCTGCATGGCCTGAAGGGGATTACTGCTTCTAAACCTCTCGAGATCCTCAGTCCTTATATTTGTTGTAGCACCGGTCATAAGAGCCTTGGTCTCCATACCATAACCAATCACAACCAGCTCATCCAAATCATGAACAGAAGGAAGGAGTTCGAGGTCAATTACAGAATTGTTACCGACTATTCGGGTTTCCCCTTCATATCCAACATAAGAAAAAACCAAAACAGCATCTTCACCTGGTACAGTAATAGAGTAATTACCATTCATATCAGTGGTAGTCCCCGTTGAGGTGCCTTCTACCACCACACTAACTCCGGGTAAAGGGTCGCCGATCTCTGAATCGGTTATGTGACCAGTTACCTCCTGTTGCTGCACTCTATCATTTGCTAAAACATCAAAAGTGCCATTTTGTGAAAATAGGCTGCCTGTTACATTCAGCATAGATAACAGAATGAAACATGACAGTATTTTCATTGCTCGTACAATTATATTCATAACTTTTACTAAGTTTTTTGGATTAATGATCAGGGATGAAAAATTGTGATACTTTTCAGAATATTCGCAAATACCCCTGTTTAATTTCAAAGACCAATTCAGTTTTTTTTGATTGCGAGTATGGCCGTTCCCCCAATTAATTTATTGCCATTATATCGGAGTTTTAAGGTTATAGTTTATATATATATTATAATGTTATACATGTGGATATTCCCAATCATTCTGGTAATCTTCGCTAATGTATGTGTTAGCCTCACTATTTTTGCGAAACTTCTGTTCAGCAGGAATATATTCAAGACTCGTACCGCCTATTCGATACGAGATATTTGCAATATTAGCCAATTCACTGGCATAACAACCTTTTTCAATAGGGCTGTTAGTCATTTGATTGCCTTTTCTGATGCAATCTGCCCAGTTTGCCATATGATTACTTTGGTTGGCATATGATCCCTGTACCTTTTCCGCTTTAATCGCTGGTTCTCCACCGGACATCGTAGGAATTATTTCATATCCGACGCGATTACAGACTAATGTTCCCTTATTTCCAATCCAGGCTACTCCGTCACTTCTGTTATACAGGTTGCTAACCTGATGTTCCCACACTACGTGATAATCATTAAATTGGAAAACGGAAGTCTGAACACCGGGTACTTCTCTTATGGTTTCCGGGTGTTTATAACCTACTGAGTACACAGACTTTGGATACGTCCTTGCATGGCCTAAAGCTGCTAGACCATCAAATGCTGAATCCAGGTAATGTACCCAATCTGTTTGTCCTCCTCCGCCGTATTCCCAATAGCTCCTCCAGTTATCTGCTCTTTCATGAACATAGGGCCGGGAAGAGGCGGGGCCTAACCACATTTTATAATCTAATGTATCCGGTACTGTCTGCGGTTCAGTGTTGTAAATAACAGGATCTGTACCACCCGTTATCCAGGCATGAGCTTTATAAACATCACCTAATACCCCTGATTCTAAAATTTTGAATGCCTCGGTAAAATATTCGAGGCTAATATGCCACAAACCGGTAGTCACGACATTTTGATGTTTTCGTTGCAGATCTACCATCAGATTACAATCTGAAACAGTATGACCGGTTGGCTTTTCAATATATATTGCTTTCCCGGCACTACAGGCCTCAGCAAACATGTAAGTATGCCAATGATCAGGGGTTGCAATAATTACCCCATCAATGTCTTTATTTCCAAGTAGTTCACGAAAATCCGAATATAAGTTTATGTTACCGGCATTATTCGGAAACCGCTTTTTCAGAATGCCGGCTTGTTCGTTTAATTTGACTTGATCAACATCGCATAAAGCAGTACAGTGAACACCCGCATCTTGCTCTAACATATGCGACATGTTATTCATACCAAATCCCACACCAATTACACCAATGTTTATGCGGTCACTGGCCTCTGAACCAAAAACCCGGGATGGCATGGTTGAATACAATCCAGCCCCGCCCATTGCAATCGCAGATTTTTTTAAGAATGATCTTCTACTGTTAGTATTCATTTGCTATAAATAAATTTTGAAATGATAAAAACTGTTTTGCATTTAGGGTACAAGAAATACAGAAATATCTTCGGTATCAGGGGAATAATTACCTCTTAAGATATATTTTGGGGATAGACTATGGGCTACATAATAGTAAATTAAATCACACTATGATGCATTATTTTAGTATATAACTATAACTTTTTAACCATTTATGTAACCGCTTTTATTTTATGTGACCTCATATTTATTTACAAGTAAAGTTAAAAT
Organism: Balneolales bacterium; assembly: GCA_040878085.1. Classification (GTDB taxonomy): domain Bacteria; phylum Bacteroidota; class Rhodothermia; order Balneolales; family Natronogracilivirgulaceae; genus JBBDMU01. The sequence goes on along the minus strand of JBBDMU010000033.1, from coordinate 151,555 downwards.
AAATTGATTAAATATCAAACATTAAAAAATAATCTAAAAATCTCTTGTAATTATTCTATTACCGTGATCCTAAAAAGCATTGTAATAGAATAATCTTCTTTAGTATTTATCGAACATAAAACTGCAGTTCTCGCATTGACCAAGTTGGTGGATCCTCAGAATTCTTTACTTCTTCCGTTTGTGTTAATCGGATGTATTTAGCTTCTACAGGGTCAAAAACCAAATGGGTTGCTGTGGTATTCCAACCCGATTCAGATGTATAATCTTCGCCCAAGCCTTCTTTTACCTGTTGCCATTCGTTACCATCTGTCGAAACTTCCAGACTGAATCCTCTGGGGAAAGTTTTTGCCCTGGATCGGGGCAGACTGGGAGAGTTAAATATAACCTCCGTTAACTTGACGGCTTCCGGCAGTTCAATTTGAAACCACATATCCGGTTCCTGAAGTTGTCCGGTTGTCCATCCGGAATAGCTAAATGCTCCTGTCGGTTGTCCTGAAGAACCTACAGCCATTGACCCACTATGGCTGGCAGTTACTTCCCAATCTTCCTGATATTCTAGAACTTTGGGCACTTCATTTCTCAGTTCCTCATACACATAAGGTTCATTTCGATCAGAGGTCGATTCCCGGATTTCAGCCACATACTCCGGCGTAATAACCGAAGCACTGTTACCCATACTATTACGAATATAAGTGGCGATGTCGGCAATCCACTCATCAGTGTTCATCCCCATTGGGGCCATAAGGCCATATGAAGTACCATTAATAGGCCCGGCCATTCCATGCATTATTGTTTTAACTACGTATTCCTCATGACCCTGAATACGACTTGAATTTATTATTGGAGGTGCAAGCGTAGCCCCGCCCGGATCACCTATAGCAACACCTAATCCCGTGCTTCCGTGACATTCTGTACATAGATTCGCATATATTGTAGCTCCGCGTTCATAACTGGCTACCTCTTCTTGAGTTAATCCGGATGAAGCCATTTGCTGCCTGTTTTCCCGCTCCTCCAATAGCATATCTCCCACTACTTTTATGCCTCGGGCACTGTTTTCTTCCTGCATTGTTGTAATTATCGATTCAATGTCGGAAACATCAAAAAGGTTCAATGTCATCATGGCCTGAATGGCAACATCCACATTTTCGTCTTCTGTTAATTCCCGGTAGTTATCTTCCAGTGATTGGTCACCGTACTTATACAAAGTTTCACTTGCACGAATAGCCTGAAGTCGCATTTGAGGATTTTCATCACTGAAAAATTCGCGTAGCATAGAAGCTTTTAATGATCCGAGGCCTTCGAGGGTCCACATTGCATGAAAACGCGCCAACTCGTTATCGGATGTCCTGGCTATATTCTCAAGTTCAGGAACAACTGACTTATCCTGAGCCAACACCAGAAGCTGTTGAGCCGTATCCCGCCACCAACCATTCGGATGATCTAAATGAGCTACCAACTCAGATGGTGTTTCATCCAGCATGCGGGGCTGGGTTTGATCCCTCTCCATACTCTCATGGGTAAGCCTCCATATTCGCCCATGACGAATAATCTTATCCAACTGATATTGCTCTATTTTTGTGCGTAAATAGCTGCCGGAATCAGTCCAGGTGCCTTGTTGAATAATTCCACGGTACATATCAACAATGTATAAAGTGCCGTCGGGGGCAGTGGCCATCTCAACCGGCCTGAATAATGGATCGGTTGAGCGAATAAATTCACTTCTTTCTTCCTGATTAGCATTATGAAGTTGGGTAAGCCCCTCATCTACTGTCGATTTGACTCTCCGTACTACCCGAGCCACAATTTCGCCATAAAAATAGTCGCCTTTTAGCTCTTCAGGCAGCCTGTGTCCCCGAAAAATATCATTTCCCGAACCACCCGTTGCGGTAGTGAGTGAACCATCCGGCATTCTAACCTGCTTCATGCCTCCCTGCATATCGGCTAATTTGATCGGCGCTCCATACATATTAACAAACCCTTCTGCCAGTTCTTCATTCCGGTCCAGGCCCAAGTCGCCATAAACAATGGGAAACTGGAAATACCCGGGGACACCGCTGGCACCACCTTGTACCCATGTTTTTCCATAATCATCCATGGTTACGCCCCAGGCACCACCAGGAGAACCTGTAGATTCCGTCAATGTCTCACCTGCAGGGGTCCACCGTAAACGGGTAGAGTTATACGTTGAATAAAGCCAATTATCCATTCCCCAGACAAGACCAGATGGCTGGTGTTCCACATTACCAGCTCGGCCAAAATCTGACGCAAAAAGCTCTTTTGAATCGGCCGTCCCATCACCATTGGTATCGGTATATTTATAAACATCATTCTGATGGGATTCCATCGTTAATACGGCATCACCACCGAGTGGTAAGGCGAACCGGGGAAAAACAAGGCCGTCTACAAATACTGTATAGCTATCATACTTACCATCATTATTTGTATCTTCATGTCTTGATATTCGGCCGATAGGCTCTTCTTCACCACCAGCGTCCGCATCCTGCATATAAGTTCGTAGTTCCACCACAAACATTCTGCCATTACCATCAAAAGAGATTGCCGCCGGCTCTTGTACCTCCGGTTCAGATACCACTAAATCAAGGTTGTAGCCTTGTGGTGGTAATAAATGATGAAGCTGCTGATCTGGTGTTTTAGGAAGGACTGGTGGTTTAGGTGTTAAATCTATACCCTCCCACCTCGGATCGTCCAAATCAGCCCCTGGTGGTATTTCTATTATGGGCCATCCTTCTGCGGTTGTTTTTCCGGTATTACCGGTTTCCGGATTAAATTCTACTGTTGGGTTTTCCTCTGATGAGGATGATTCTGATAGGTTACCATTACATCCGGCCAATAAAACAGAACAGCCAATTATGAATGAGAGAAGGTGATTTTCTATGTTTTTATTCATTTTTCTATTTTGTGCTAAAAATAATTACTATAATACTATGAATGGTTTCTATATATACTAGTATAAATAAATTGACAGCCAACGGGATTTAACATGTACTTATACAAACGGATTTTATCATTTTTAAATAATCAGTTTTAAAATTAAAATCCTATTATTAGTTATATATTTTTTTGATTTACATTTATAAATATTATTTTTATATTTATAAATGTATCGTATAGAATATAATAGTTTCGAAGCAGATTAAGAAATTAATTTTACTGATGCAATGGCTGGAAAAAAATATAAGTTAATGTATCAGTGCCCATACAACCATCTGATATCATTTTATTGACAATAAAAAGCTATTTCCACAACTCAAAAGGCCGCACTTATTTCAAAACGCAGCGTATGGATAAGCGGACGGTCGGTAATCGTGCGCCCGTCGTAATTCACGCTGGCGCGAATGAAGTCGCTGATGCGATAGTTGGTTTGAAAAGACCAGTTCCAGGTATTGCCCTCTCCTGCCCCGTCTGTAAGTTCAAACATGCCCATGCTGCTCGATTGCCCGTCAAGGCGGAAAGAGCGGCGTTCAATGCGCATGATGCCTTGAAGGTTTGGACCTAGAGAAATTCGCGCATCCGTATGAATATTGAAGGCATCTGCTTGAACCGGATCCTGAGAATATACGTCTTGGCGCCGTATTACTGAAAAGCCAATGCCGGCTTGCAGGTTGCGGTCCACACGGATTTCAAAGGAAGGCATAATTTCCCGGGATGTTATCTGATAGTTTCTGGAAACCAGGTTCTCGCTGAGATTATCCCTTTGCCCGAACCGCACTTCATTTTTTAAAGTATACCTGCGAAAAAAACGGTAACCGGTTTCCAAACGTAAATTTTGAAAAAACTGGTTTTCAACACCTACTGCTTGCTGATTTTGACCCAGAGATCGATCCGCGGTTATACGTGCTTCATATATGGGGCTGTCGCGAAAGAACTGGATATCCTGGGATAGGAATATTCTTCCTTGCATGGTAAGGGAGTCATCCTGGAATTTGTGCAAACGCAGCAGATATATATCATCGATGTTTTGTGTTTTATTATTTTCGTTGATTTCTATTCGGGTATTGAAGCGCATGCCTGAGAATAAGGCCTCCAAATCTGTTGATGGCGTTTTATCCTGATATAACTGGCCGGGATCGAGGCGCAGCCTAAAGCGTGTACGCAAAGAAACTATAGGAAAAAGCTCCTCCGAGGGTATTTGCTGGCGCAGATAGCTGCCTTCGTTGGGATTTTGCTCCGGGAAAAACTCATCCACCTGATGAACACCATCATCATTGATATCTTCCCAAACGTGATTACCGTATTGGGGCCCTACTTCAACATAGGTTTCCTGCATGACCGGCTGTCTTTCGGTATTGGCTTCATAATGAAAGTGAGCCTCGATAAATCGATCCAGGGGCCGGAAATCGGTCGTCGAGCGGATAAATACCCCGCGGTTGTCCAGACGCTGCTCATTGGCGCGAAAGAACTCTTCGAATATGCGGCTGCGGAAGGATAATGAGTTGGAGGTTTGAAAAACAGAACCGGGGTTGTAGTTGATTCCGTAGCGCTGGGTTATCCCGACAGCTTCATCAATAAACTCATTATTTATGACCCGCTTGTCCTGTCGGTATGAAAGATCTGCTGATACTGAAAAACTTTCATCAACCCGATATTCCAGCCCGGGGCTAAAATCATAAAAGCTGAATGAAGATGGGGCCAGTGTATCGGCCTGTATCGATCTCTGGTTTCGCCGCTCGCTTTCAACTCCAAACCGGGGGGTTATGCTCCCGGAAAGGAAATCAAAGCCCTGACTGAAAGTCCCCTGCTGGCGGAACCAATCTCCCTGCTCATCCAAAAGTCCATTACGGCTTTCGATCCTCTCGACAAAGTAGTCGAGCTGTGGCAGCCCCGCTTCCCGGCTGCTTACACGGGCTTCCTGACGGTTACCGCTCATATCGTCACGATCTATATACCCACCACCAAGATCTACGGATGTATGTTCTGAAAGCTGCCATCCCGCCTCCCCCTCGGTTATCCTTTCCCCGGTTTGCTCGTCATTCAGAATATTCCAGCGCCTGTCGAATTCTACCTCTCTAGTGCGGTCAAAGAACCGGAAATTCCTACCGGTATACCGTTGCCTGACCACGGCGTTTATTGTACCAATTCGGGTGGATATAGGATTTATCCTTCCGCCAAAAGTGTAGGCATTGTCCAGGTTGCCTTGCCTGTTTAGCGCAGAAAGCCGGTTCTGGTCATAATTACTGCCTGCCCACTCTCCGAAAAGCTCGATATTCTCAGTGGCTTCATAGTTCGACCGAAGAGTGACCATAGATTGCTCAACAGGCAAAGGCAACCTGCGTGAGGGTTCATAATTGCCCATGCCCGGACCTACCCATTCGTATACAATACCATTTACTTCTCTGCCGCCCCGCCGGTAAGAACCCTCGCCATCTCCAACCCGGCTGAACCGGACCTGATAAACTCCCGAAGAGTCTCCCGGAATACTGCGGTATATTTGATGGCTTTCTCCCTGAATAACAGTGTCTATGCGTGAATACAAAAGAAAGTCGGCATCACGGCGAAACCCTACCGAATCGACCCCGCTCGAGGTTGCCGCCGATTGATCATCACCGGCATCACGAATCATCTGCAGCTCATCATCGGACAACTGGAATTGTGTGTCAAGGTTTATATTATCGGCTTCACGTAATACAGAAGCACCAAAAGTAAGACGACCGCCCATCATTTCAGTATTCTCGGCTTCAGCTCCCGTGAGAGTGCGGGTGTATTCGTCATTAAGGTACTGGAAATCGACGGTGATCCTGGAAGCATCGGTGATAATGCGGCTGTTCATGAAGTGGATTTCGCCCAGACCGTAGTCGATGATATAATCATTCTCCTCCCCCCTTTCCATGGGTACTCCATCTAAATACACTTGTTCGGTTCCGGCCAAAACGATGATAAAAGATTCACCGCCACCGCCGGAGAGCCTGTAAGGGCCCTGAATACCGTCTTCACCCTCAAAATTTTGAACACGGAATTGCCCTCTTACTACCGCTGCAGAGGCGCCATAAGAGCCATAGTTGCCAAAATTAGTTGTTATATCAGCGCCCTGTAACCTTCGATCTATTTTGGCAAATTCGCTATTGTCATGCTTAACATCCACATCGCCAAGCTGTAAAGTACCACTGGAGCTTCGGAGGCTTATATATACCTGATCAAACTCTCTCAGGTTTTGTGTGCTGCCATCAGGCTGTATGGGCGTGCTGCGATCGGTCAGTGCGGCCATAACCTCTACATCATCGGTAATGTACCCCCCCAGATCGAAACGAAGCCCGCTTTCAAGTGAAAAATCCTGATTGGACCCAACGGTGATGCCTCTCCTGAGACTACCGCTCCTATCGAGACGGGAATCTCCAAACAGATCACGACTTGTAATCGTGGTGCGCGCTATTCGGGCGGCTTCAGAGTCGCCCTCTTCAACAAGTTCATCGGGCGGGGCCGTGAGTTCCCGTTCAAAATATCGCCGCCTTAAAGAAGTTGGAATGACATTGTAATGGAACGTCAGGGAATCATAATCGGCATTGGAAATCGGTTCTGCTAGCCGCCACATCCCGGAAAGGGAGTCGAACGACCACTGATCTTCTGCAATCAGGGTATCACCGTCAAAAACCTTAAGGCTTCCCTCTACTACCCAGTTATCCAAAAAATAAGAACTGTCGGCTTTGGATATTTTAATTTTTTGCTCCACCCCCAGTGTTGTTTGAGCATAGGATACACAACAATGGCCTGCAAGTATTAAAATAATTAAGAAAAACGTTTGCCTCAAATCAGAGATGGGTTAGCAAGGGCCTGTTATTATTAATGTTAATAATAAGGCCAAATGCGGCTGAAGGCAATAGTGCAGGGAGAAGATTAAACCGCAAAGGAAGACAAATTAGATTAACCACAAAGGGCACGAAGAGCACAAAGAAAAAAACAGAAAGTTTTGGCTGAACATAAACCGCCGATGGCTGTTTAATCTTTAATTACCCAAAACGCACAATGTAAGAGCAGGTAGTAGTAAATTTTTAAATAGTAGACCCCTAAATAGCTACTTTTTCTTTGTGACCTTCGTGCTTTTTGTAGTTAATCTTCTATTCGCTATAAAACCCCTAAATCAACGCCCTGCCAACGCCTGCACAACTCCCACTGCCAGCAAGGGTTTTGTTGGAGTTGGTACGGACTTGGTACGGAGTTGAACCAGGGAAAGTGCGGTGGTAAATTGCAGGTTTTGGCCTTTGAATTACCTTCGGAAAGGACTTTGCTTTTTGCTTTGGAAGGTGTCTCAAAAGGCTGCACTCAAAAGACTGCTGAGGCAAGCGTCCACGCTTGCCGGGAATGCACTCGTGCATTCTGAGTGCATTCTCGCGAGGCGTGGTCGCCTAACGGAGCAGTTTTGAAGCTTTTGATACAGCCTGGCAGAGCAATTTTACACCTTTTGAGATAACCTCGAGCAGACTTTGCTTTTTGCTTCCGGATATATATTCGCTGTTGCAAATATATATCCTTTGCAATCACACCTGAAACAGCCTTGTTGGGGCAGCTTCAGGTTCGGGATTAAGCTTCTTCTTTGACGACCCAGATCTTAACTTTGGGCTTGATGTTGGACGTCAGAGTTACGGTAGCCTGGTAGTCTCCGAGAGCTTTGATATTCTCATCGAGGTCAATTTTTCGCTTATCAAGGTCAAAACCTTTTTCAGCAAGGGCATCGGCTACTTGTTGTGTGGTTACGCTGCCAAATATCTGCCCGCCTTCACCGGCTTTAACGGCAACAGTAATGCTGGTTTCGGATAGTTTGTCCGCCATTTCCTGTGCGGCGGTAACATCCATTTCCTGCTTTTGGATAGCTTGTTTACGTTCGGTTTCCCAGGCTTTGATGGCACCTTTGGTAGCCATGACAGCTTTACCCTGCGGAATCAAAAAGTTTCGTCCATAACCACCCTTTACATTAACCAGTTCACCAGCGGGGCCTAAATTATCGACATCTTGTTTTAGTATAAGTTGCATTCTATATCTCCTAGTTTACGGTTAACGCATGTTTTCGGCGGCAAACGGCACCAAAGCGAGGTGTCGTGCACGTTTCACGGCGGTTGCAAGCTGACGCTGATATCTTGCGCTGGTACCGGTAACCCGGCGTGGCAGGATTTTACCCTGATCATTGGTGAACCTGAGCAGGGTATCAATATCTTTATAGTCGATATAAATAACGCCGGCTTTGGTGAATTTGCATTCCTTTTCCCTGAGGTTGCCTTTTTTGGGATGTGAGGGATTCTTAAGCATAATTTTTACTTGTTAAATTGATTAATAATATGAGACGAATTAGTCGGTTTTGACTTCTTCTTCATCTTCTTCGGCTTCTTCACGAATATCAAAAATGCTTGGAGCTTTGCCTTTTTGCTTGAGCTCGCGGTTCTTTAACATTTTGTTATCGTACTTAATGGTCAGATAGCGCATGATATCATCATCAATTTGAAAAACACGCTCCAGCTTGGCGATCAGTTCACCGGGGGCGGTGAAATAGACATTCACATAATAACCGCTTCCTTTGCCGTCGATTTCATAGGCAAACCGTTGCGTTCCCCATTCATCAACCTCTTCGACGTCAGCGCCATTATCTTTCAGATAGGCAGTATACTTTTCAACTGAACTTTTGATCGCTTCCTCTTCAAGTACAGAGTTGATTACAAAAGTCAGTTCATAAAAATTCTTTTTCATGTTCTCCTTTGGATGTTATATAAAACAGTCGTTGGTGGTTCCAACAACAGGGTCGGTAAGATACAGGTGTTTGGCTTTGAATCAAAGTCAAAAAAGATACCTCAAATGAACCACCTTGGAAATGCCATTCTGCCCGGCCTGATATCCCGCAAACAAAATGAATGGCATGAAGTGGTTTTGAGTTATTAGTGAAATAAACTATTTCACATGAAAAAAGTTGCCTTGTTAATAGCCATTGGCATCCTTTATGGTTTTGATGCATCCGGGCAGATGTATTATCATGAAGGACGCCAGATATGCTGTGGCCAAGACCTACTAAGAGGAAATCATGCTGCTTTGGGTATTAATCCTGCCGAACTGGGCAGGCCTGATCAATTCATGAGCTCTTTTGGGATCTTGCAGACGGGTATCAATTTCTATTCAAACCAGCTTAGCCTGGGTCAGTTATTTGATATTACACTCACTGATAATGAAATATCGGAAGTTTTACTGGATGAGCTGACATCGGGGCGCAGGGATGGCAACTTTAAATATAACGCAAATATGGAAGCCTCCTGGCTGGCTGTATCGTTAGCATCACCCAAACTGGGAGGGCTGGCTGTCACAGTGAGAGACAGGGTAAGCAGCACCTCTTCAATGTCCAACGACATGCTTGGCCTTATGCTGCTCGGGCAAAATTCAACGGTTTATCAACGTTCCACTCATCCGCTTGACCTGTTATATACAGGCGATGGCACAACTATGAATTATAGTCATCTGCGGGAGGCCCATTTAGGGTATGGAAGAAAAGTATTCGAAAGTAAGCTATTTAATCTGTATCTGGGAGGTTCGGTTAAGCGGTTATGGGGGATCGGTTATTTTCAATCATCCATTAGAGAGGGGTTCATTGGCGGAGCCTCAGCCTTTTCTCAATTTTATAACATCAACTATGGCAGTTTAAAAAATCCTGATCAGCAATTCAGGCGTAAGTTGATGAACAGTTCAGGAAGCGGATATTCGTATGACATTGGTGGCAGCCTCTCTCTGGCAGCACCCATCTGGCTCGGATGGTCTATTGTTGACATGGGTAAAGTAACATGGACCGACCAGGTGATAGCCTCCGAAACATCCTATTTGGATTTTATTGAAACACTGAACGAAGATGGACTTATTGGTTCTTCAGGCTTTAAAGATGAAGTTGGCAATGTATATGATGCATTTGACTTCAGGGAGAGCGATGAATTTGAGACTTACCTGAACACAGCCATGCGCCTGAACGGCTCTGCTAAACTTATTGGCGGGTTAAGTATCAGCTCAGAAATGATATTGCCTCTACACGACAACCGGGATAACGTGATGAATTATCATCCGGCCACGTATGTTTTTGGGGTAAACTATCGGCTTGGTTTACCCGGTAATGGCAGTGCTAATCTGAGCAGCGCCTATTTTTTTAATAAGCAATACGGCAGCCGTGTACCTCTTGGCGTCTCGGTGGGCTTGGGTCGCGTAGTTTCCTTTAGCTTATCGACACCCGACGTTCTTACTTTAATAACTGGTGGGGGTAAACATCCCTTTCCCGGCTTCTCTCTGGCCGGACTTAACCTGTTATTTTAGCAGCGATACTATTTTATTGCATTTTGCGAGTTAGCTAATTATAAGGCGTGACAGTCTTATTTTTTATAATTAGCAGATGCACCCGCAGATAAAGCAATTAGCCTTGATCAAACTGATTGCTCAACGGACAGCCAGACTCCATCGGGTTTGTCTTTATCGAACGTGCAGCTAACGTGTTCGTTTAGCTTAGTAGGGCTTACGATTCCCACATACTGTGCTTCGATCGGATAAATCCGGTGGCCCCGGTCAACTAAAACAGCCAGTTTAACATGTTTGGGTTTTCCCAGTTTCATCACCTGCACAAAAGCCTGGTACATAGTTTTTCCACCGAAAATTACATCATCAACGATTATCGTGTGGGAACCGGATGTATCTACGTCTGGAATGGATGCCGGAGCCTCTTCATTATCTCTTGGCAATCTGTAGAAAGGCACTGAATGACCAAGAATATCATGTAGCCTGGAGGATAAAATTGCAGACAGCTTTTCTCCTCTTTTACCGATACCAAATAAAATGATATTCCCCTCACCGTGAGTGTCTTCCAAAATTTGCCGGGCGATGCGGGTTAAGGTGCGTTCGGTCCGGGCCGCGCTCATCAGTTGAAAAGTCATAGCTCTTATTGAAACATCGATTTGATATTGCCCCAGGTTCGGCGGACAGCATTAGTGGTGTGACTAACTTCTTTTTGATCTAATAACTCACTGTCACCATTTTCTAATTCAGCGTAAAGCCGGTAAGTATAGACTTGATCACCTATACTTTTGTTGTTAAAAAAATTTGAATCCATACATTCATATTTACCGCCTTTAATCACCTCACCACATTCGTCTTCCAAGCCTTCTACCTTCTTAAATCGAGTGTTATGAATTCTCCGTTCAAGCCAGTATTTAGTGATGTCTTGCTCATTTTCAACTTCCCATGAAAGTATAACGGAATCCTGATTATTGCTTTCTGCAATTAAAATTGCATTTCGCTGGGCAGGAGAAGCTGCCAGCAGAAATAACAGAAGAGGGGTATATAAAACTTTTGCGATCATTTTGAATTATAAAAAACAATTTGGTAAGTAGAAAGATTTATAAAATATTTTATTCTTTGCCACAATTGAATCTGAACCATTGAAACTTTCAAATTATAATAACCAGGCAAACATTATTATATTAGAGCATTATCTGCATAATAAATAGTTACTTATTTATAATAAATCTGAACATATTATGGCTTATCATTCTGGTGAAAAACTACTGCTTGCGGCAATGGCATCCTTTTTGGGAGGTGCCATACTCGGTATGATGCTTGGTAAAGAAAATCGGGACTGGGTATCTGAAAACGCCGGTGAATTAGGTGAACGGCTCAATGAAATAACTCAGGAAGCAAGAAAATTAACGAAAGAAAGATATCAAAATGTTGATAAAAACATTAAAGATAAAGCGCCTGATTTGATTCAGGCAACGAAAGACGCTCTTAAAAGAGGCCGCTAATGAGAAGTGATCCATTAGTTTTGAATGGCTTCTGTTTCAACAAATGACTGAAAACCTGTTTCAACACATTTGGTCCGGTTTGTACTTTCAGACCCCGGAGCTTTATACAAGCTGTGGCAAGAAAGTTTCGGTTATTCATCAGGGGGTTCAAAATCATGCCGGAGGCCCTGATTTCAGGCAGGCGGAAATCAATATTGACGGGCTCACTTTTTTTGGTGATGTTGAATTGCATCTGCATCCTGAGAACTGGTTCAGCCATGGCCATCATAAAGATCCTCACTACAATCAGGTTATTCTGCATGTAGTTCTGGCGGGCCAGCCCGCTAAACCTGCCGTTCTTTCCGACGGCACTACAATTCCCTGCCTGATATTGCAGCCCTACATCTCCGGTAAGTTAAATGATGTTCTGCTCTATACCCGGAACAATCAGGAACTGGCCTGTTCCGGGATGTTGCACTTAATTTCTCCGACCGTTATAGAAGCCCAATTTGAAAAAGCCCATCAGGCTTATTTTGATTACCGCACCTTTCACCTGATGAAATATTTCGATCCTTCCCTGCCCCCGTCAATAGCCTGGAAGCGTATGCTGATTAGCGGGTTATTTGAGGGTTTGGGTTATGAGCGTAACAAAGTGCCTATGGTTGAACTGAGTCATTTATTATTTAAGGCCATAACAAAAAACGATTGCCTTAAAAATATACAGGATAAAGCTGTTACCCTATCCGGATTAACTAACAGCAGAGTTGTACCGGGCGCCTTAAAAGCCACCTCCTGGAACTTCAGTGGCTCGCGGCCTTCCAATCAACCCCCTTGCCGTATCAGGCAAGCTGCAGACCTTTATTTTGCAATATTTGGCATTCCCGCAAAAGAGTGGCTGAATCCTGATAATGCATCATGCTGGCAGCAACTCGTGCAAGGTTCAGGAATTGGAGCAGAAAGAATATCCTTATTATACGGAACGATTTATCTTCCGTCGCTTTATATTCTGGGGAGCCTTTTTCATGATAAAACCATTCAGGATACCTCCTTTTCAGCCTGGGTCAACCTGCAAAGTATTCTTCCTGCTCCCGTTTTAAAGGCGTATAAAAAAAGTGATTTTCCAGAAGGATCCTTCAAACGAAAACTGGGGGCCGTATATCAATACAAACACTATTGCAAAAAAGGCCGGTGCGAATCATGTTTTGTAATGCAAATGTTATTACAGGCTTGACTTGCAGATCAAAAATATTTAATTTAGGAATCTATGAATTGCCCGGTCGTCTAATGGCAGGACAGCGGTTTTTGGTACCGTCAGTGGGGGTTCGAATCCTCCCCGGGCAACAACACTTGCAGATGATAAAAGGATGACTACGCAGGAGCCATCCTTTTTTTTATGAACCAACTAATGTTTTTATCTTTTGGATAAACCCCTTGCCATCTTTGCGGGACGCAGCAATCAGGCGCTCGCAAGAGCTATAGCCGACCAGTTTGGAACAACATTAGGGGATGTTACAATAAAAACATTTTCCGATGGGGAGCTTTACGTCAAATATCAGCAAAGCATACGCGGGGCCGATATTTTTATCGTTCAATCGACTCCGCCACCCGGTGAAAACATTGTGGAGCTGTTGATGCTCATTGATGCCGCCAAAAGGGCCTCTGCCGATCGTGTCACTGCAGTCATTCCATACTTCGGCTATGCCCGCCAGGACCGTAAAGATCAGCCCCGCGTTTCTATCGCCTCTAAATTGATGGCCAACCTGCTAACCAATACGGGGGCCGACCGTGTACTCACCATGGATCTGCATGCTCCCCAGATTCAGGGTTTTTTTGACATCCCCCTGGATCACCTGTATGCCAGCTCGATTTTTGTAGACTATTTCAAAAATAACCCAATAGATGATCTTGTTGTGGTGGCACCGGATGTAGGTGCTTTAAAAATGGCTCGTTCTTATTCAAAACGCCTCAATGCCGGCCTGGCTTTTGTTGACAAAAGACGTCCTTCCCAAAATATTGCCGAAGTAATGAATATCATTGGGGAAGTGAAAAACAAGAACATCCTTCTTGTCGATGATTTGATCGATACGGGGGGCACAATAACTAACGCTGCGGTTGCTTTAAAAGAACGCGGTGCCCTGCAGATCATGGCGGCCAGCACCCATCCTATTTTATCAGGCCCTGCTTACCAGCGTATAAACGACTCCCCGATCGACCGATTTTTGGTCACGGATACCGTACCTTTAAAAAAACCGTTGGACAAGATCGTTGTTCTCAGCGTTTCCGGCATATTCGCCGAATCCATCCGAAGAATATATACGGATGATTCTATCAGCACTTTATTTGATGATTAACCTATAATTTACAAGCCATGTTAAAGCCAACTGTATTTAAAATTGAATCGCCTGAACGGCCTTTAGGAAAAAAAGCCGTATCCAAGCTCAGAAAAGAATCTTTAATCCCGGGAGTCATATACGGCCCGAAAGTAAAAGATAACATCCATGTGACTGTTCCCGAGCTTGAGCTTGAGAAAATATTAGCTTCGAGTACGACCAATATTGCCTCTTTCAAAGTAGACAAGGTAGGCAACTTTGATACTTTGCTCAAGAAAGCCGAGTTTGATCCTGTTACCGACAAACCTCTTCATGCTGATTTTTATGCACTGGATAAAAATACTCAGGTAACCCTGACCATCCCAATACGCCTTACCGGAACACCCGCCGGCGTTGTTGAAGGTGGCCGTATGTATCAGCCGCTTCGCAGGCTTGAAGTCCGTTGTGATCCTGATAAGATTCCAGCCGAATTCACTTTCGATATCTCGGTATTAAATATTGGGGATTCCCTTCATGTCTCAGAATTATTCGTGGAAGGAGTAACCCCTCTCGAGGATCCTGTTCGCACTATCGCAGTGGTCAGACCTCCTAAAGGCGCCATAGAAGATATTATTGGAGCTGAAGAAGAGGAAGAAGGACTTGAAGAAGGAGCAACAGAAGCAGCAGAAGGGGAACCTGCTGAAGGCGAAGGATCTTCTGAATAATATTATATTAAAATTGATGTGATCATAATATGCCGTTAATCGTAGGCCTCGGCAATATTGGTGAACAATATACCGGCAGCCGTCACAATATCGGGTTTGATATTGTTGACCGGCTTGCTGATACTTTAAAGGTACAGCTTAAACCGGGAAAAGGCCCCTTTCTATCCGCCCCGGTGCAATACCGAGGGACAAAAGCCATTCTGTTAAAACCTACCACCTTTATGAACAACAGCGGGCAAGCTGTATTGAGAGCTTGCCGGTTGTTTGACATTGACCCGGTAGATACATTTATTTGTTATGACGATATCAATTTGCCGGCCGGGAAGATACGGATTCGGAAAAATGGCGGTGATGGCGGACATAACGGATTAAAAGATGTAATAGAAAAACTAAACACCCGGAACATACCCCGCCTGCGTTTCGGGATAGGCAATGATTTTAGCCCGGGAAAACAAGCCCAATATGTATTATCTTCCTTTAAACCGGATGAAACTGATGTGGTTACAGAAAATATTATAAAAGCCCATGATGCAGCTTTATGTTTTATTAGGGAAGGCATTACTATTACTATGAACAGATTCAATTAAATATAATAACATTCACTAAATCCTATTATTAATGAGTATCCTCGTTTTCCTCATTCCGGCAGCCGGCCTGCTGGCTCTATTATTCACCTATCTTAGATCTAATTGGGTAGCCAGGCAAGATGTTGGTGATAAAAAAATGGCTGATATTGCCGGTCATATTGCCGAAGGAGCCATGGCTTTTCTTCGTGCAGAATATAAAATACTTTCTATTTTTGTTATACTGGTGGCGTTATTACTCGCTATACAAGGATCCGTTACAGAAGGATCTTCCTTTATGATTGCCTTATCCTTCCTGGTTGGTGCTTTATGTTCGGGTCTGGCGGGATTCATTGGTATGAAAGTAGCTACCAAAGCCAACGTCAGAACAACCCAGGCTGCCCGAACAAGTATTGGCAAAGCGCTTGAAGTTGCCTTTTCCGGTGGTTCGGTGATGGGTCTTGCTGTTGTAGGTTTGGGTGTTACCGGGTTAAGTGGATTGTTTTTACTTTACAGTGCCCAGTTTGGCGTTGATACTCAGCAAAACCTTGCTTTGGTAATAACTGTTTTAACCGGATTTTCATTTGGAGCATCATCAATAGCGCTTTTCGCGCGTGTTGGCGGCGGAATTTATACAAAAGCTGCTGATGTCGGTGCTGACCTTGTTGGTAAAGTTGAAGCGGGTATACCGGAAGATCACCCGCTTAATCCTGCTACCATTGCCGACAATGTTGGGGATAATGTAGGTGATGTTGCCGGAATGGGCGCCGACCTTTTTGAATCTTTTGTTGGGTCTATTATCGGCGCTATGGTTCTCGGAACTGTATTCTTTGGCATTTTTGTCGATTCTGCCGAAGCCTTACCCTTTGATGGTTTAAGTGGTGTGCTTCTCCCATTATTTTTGGCCGCAACTGGTATTGTTACCTCTATCATCGGAACCTTTTTCGTTAAGGTTAAAGAAGGCGGTGATCCCCATAAAGCTTTAAATTTGGGTGAATTTGGCTCGGCTATACTAATGACCGTCATTTTTTATTTCCTGATCACCTGGATGCTTCCATCCAGCTGGAGCTATAACGATCCCTTATATGGACGCGTGTTTGAATATACATCCAACGGAGTATTTTTTGCCACTATCATCGGCCTATTTTCCGGTCTTGGTATTGGCTTGATCACTGAATACTATACAGGATATGGTAAAAAACCAGTTATCGGAATAGCTGAACAGTCACTTACAGGACATGCCACTAATATTATTTCCGGTCTTGGTGTTGGGATGATGTCAACCGGTATCCCAATTCTGATTATTGCTTTCGCCATTATGACATCTTTTCATTTTGCAGGATTATATGGTATTGCAATAGCCGCTGTGGGCATGCTTTCAAATACGGGTATTCAACTTGCCGTTGATGCTTACGGGCCGATTTCCGATAATGCCGGTGGTATAGCCGAGATGTCGGAATTGCCTGAAGAAGTCCGTGAGAGAACGGATCAACTTGATGCAGTAGGCAATACAACAGCGGCCATTGGCAAAGGCTTTGCAATCGGTTCCGCCGCACTCACGGCCCTTGCTTTATTTGGCGCTTATATGACATCCGCCGGCATTTCCAGAATTGATATTTCCGAAGCCAATGTTATGGCCGGTATTTTTGTAGGTGGTATGCTGGCTTTTGTTTTCTCAGCCCTATCGATGAATGCTGTGGGGCGCGCCGCTATGGATATGATTCAGGAAGTTCGTCGTCAGTTTCAGGATATCCCTCCGCTTAAAGCTGCTCTTGCCGTTATGCGTAAAAACGAAGGCAAGAAAATGGATACATGGAGTACAGAAGACACAGACGTATTTCGCGCCGCAGATGGTTCCCCGGAATATGCTAAATGTGTTGCTATTTCAACAAAATCAGCAATTCGGGAAATGGTGTTACCTGGCCTTTTAGCCGTTGCCGCTCCCGTTATCGTTGGGTTTGGTTTCGGAAAGGAAGCACTCGGTGGCCTGTTGGCCGGTGTTACCGTGGTAGGGGTCTTAATGGCTATTTTCCAGGCCAATGCAGGCGGTGCCTGGGACAATGCCAAGAAGATGATTGAAGCCGGTATAACTGTAAACGGCGAGACCTTTGGGAAAGGATCTGAAGCTCATAAAGCATCTGTTACCGGCGATACCGTTGGTGATCCTCTTAAGGATACCTCAGGGCCATCTCTGAACATCCTACTTAAGTTGATTTCCGTCATTGCACTTGTAATTGCTACTGCGCTGTGAATCAAACAAAATACTAAAAAGGAGGCTGTCTCTAAAGGCTGCTGAGGCAAGTGCTGCTACGAGGCTGCTCAAAAGGTTGCTGAGGCAAAGCGTCCTTGCTTGCCGGGAATGCACGAGTGCATCCCGAGTGCATTCCCGGCAAGCAAGGACGCCTCACGGAGCAGTTTTTGGGGCTTTTGATACAGCCTCTTTTTAGTTTTCGATATCCCCACTTTTATATTACCTTTTCAGGATTATACTACTTATTTCTGCTGGCATTCATGGATATTTTTAAACTTATTTTTCATCACGACCTCACTCTGGAGCATCTTTCAGGAAATGATGATGCAAAGAACAGAGCCAAGGCTGAGCTGAACCTTGAAGATTTTATGAAACCAATACCGACCTATACACGGTATTATTTCAGCGGTACTCGTCTTAAGGAGAATCAATTTGGGCTCACCACGCTGAAGAAAAAAGATGAACTCTTAACAGCCATCCAAAAAGTGTTGGGCGCACCATTGTGGTTGGGTGATGGCAGTACAGAAGACAGCCTCCAGAAAGCCGTGGATGCCCACAGAAGTAACGTAATTGTCGTGTCTGAAGAGCAGCAGCCTTCAATAGATTTTAAAGGCCTTGAACCGGACGATCATTCAGGGGTACGTGATCGATTCCCCATCATCAAAACATTACTGGATGATGGGAAAAAGGTTGTATTTCTGGAGAAAGCCCACAACGGTACCGATTTACACTTATTCAGTAAAGAAGGTTTGTATGATTCGTTGTTATCTGCTTTAAAGCCTCTTGTCACCCCTGATTTTCGCTACTTCAGCATCAATGGCAAGAGAATGGGCAGCGAGCGCATGTTTTATTTTGAAACCTGGACTTTGGACCGTCCACCGCATGGATTTGAGGAAGTTCTATAGTTTCCGGTCTGTTGTTTTTAGTTTCTGGTTTTTTGTCCAGAAACTACCGCGTTTGATCCCGGTTGATGTATTCTTCGTAGAGTTGGGTTTGGCGGCTAACCATGGGTATTTTGTGGCCTTTTATGAAGACCTGCTCTATAGTGGTTAAAGGTTCAAAAGGATCGCCGTCTGAAATTAATAAATTGGCCTGTTTGCCGGCTTCTATGCTTCCCAGCCTGTCATCAACACCAAATATGCGAGCCGGGTTAATGGTTATTGCTTTCAAAGCTTCCTCCACGCCAAGACCGTATGTGGCGGCATAACCGGCATTGTAATTTAGGTTGCGTACGTTTTCAGTTTCACCTGTACGCAGCGCTACCAGAACACCTGCATCATGCAGAACTCCTGCATTTTGATACATGCGCTGATAATTATCATAAGATCTGGATGGCAATTCCAGCATGGGGCCAACGAGGCAAGGTATCCCAGCATCAGCAATATCATCAGCCACTCGCCAACCTTCTTGTACAGAACTGAGTATGAATTTTATTTCTTCCCTTTCGTTCATCCATTTTAGGGCTTCAAGAATATCTTTTTCTTTATCAACAGTAACTACAATTGGAACATTGCCGGCAAAAATATCACGCATGCCTTCCATCACATAATCTTTGTCAGGTATCTGCTTGCCTTGTGGATTTTGCTCATACCGAACCCAAATGTTGTCATATGCTTTTGCTTCTTGCCAAAATTCATTGATTTCCTCCAGCCTTTCTTCATACTGTTCCCGGATTTCTTCATCATCTCTGGTATCCCAGGGGTTTGATGCGGACATCGTAGGCCAATTTAAATATAAAGCTGCTTCTTGTAATACAGCCATGGAGTCGGGAGAATATCCATAGAGATCAATAAGCGTTGATTTTCCTGAAAATATACCTGATGAAGGATGAGAAATAACTGTGGTGACACCATTGACCCGTGTCACCGGTATAGCCACACTTGCCGGATTTATTGCAGTAAATGCTTTCATCTGCGGGTTGTAATTACCCACCTCAGCATTATCAAGTGTAGCGGCTACGGCGCCAACCTCTCTCATACCTAAATGAGTTCCACTGTCAATAAACCCCGGATAGATATGTTTGCCGGTAAGGTCAATATTCGTGTAGTCTGAGCTGATGCGGGCATTATTACCTACAAATGCTATCTTTTCACCATCAATTAATACAATGCCAGTTTCGATTACACCGTCGGTTACAGTATGAATGGTGGCATTGGTCAATGCATATTTACCAAAACCTGCCTTTTCTGTAATTTGAGAGAATGCCAGTGAACCCGAAAAAGTAATACAGCTTAGTAAAAGAAATATCGTTTTTATAATTCTATGCATCATACTTTTCCTGCCTCGTTAAAAATTGTTTAGAAAATTTTTATTCAAATAAATATAAAGTATCGGACATACAGTGTTCATGCCCATAGCTGCCTGAGTCGTGCTGCGATGCCTCATCATAGGACTGCGTGGGATCTACAGATAGACGCATGTCGTCAGGATCTTCATCACGATTGAAACGCTCTACTCCGTCTACAAATGATCTCTCCGCGATAGCATAAATGCTCAGGGGGTGATGTGACCAAATTACCACATCACCTTCTTTGCCTTCTTCAAGACTTCCTACACGGTCATCAATGCCCAGTTGCATTGCCGGATTAATTGTAATCAGCTCAAGAGCCTGATTTTTTGTAATGCCGCCATATTTAACAGCTTTGGCGGCTTCATGATTCAGATGGCGGATCACCTCCGGGCTGTCAGAATGTATACTAGCCAGCACCCCATTTTCAACCATAATAGCTGGATTATAAGCCGTAGCATAATATGCTTCAAATTTGAATGACCACCAGTCCATGAATGAAGATGCATAGTAGCCATTCTCGCGCAGTTCAGGGGCAACTTTATAACCTTCAATGATGTGTTGAAAGGTGAGATTCTCGATTCCGTAATCCTTAAATATCCTCATAAGCATCAGAATCTCGTCGGCACGGTAGCTATGGCTGTGTACAAGCACTTTGCCTTCAAGGATATCTGCAATCACTTCTAGTCTGATATCCTTGGCTACAGTTTCCGGCATGTCAACATCATCGGGCCTGCGCTCATGCTCGTCTTTTTGCTCAAGATATCGGTTTCTTTTACTACGATAATCAAGAGCTGAGTCAAATGCTTTCCGAACAACCTGTTCAACACCCATTCGGGTTCGGGGTTCCATACCCCGCCCGATTCCATACACTCTTGTTGGATTTTCACCCAATGCAAATTTAACCAGCTGGGGTGCTCCGTCCATATGCATTTCTTCGGCTGAGGCACCATACCGAAATTTAACTGTTGCAGAACGTCCACCAATTACGTTGGCTGAACCATGCATAATTTGAGCTGTTGTAACTCCACCGGCAAGTGCCCTATAAATACCAATATCATTCGGGTTAATCACGTCATACATAGTCACCTCGGGGGTAACCGGGTTTGTTGCCTCGTTGATGCCCCTGCTTATAGCCAGGTGCGAGTGGGCGTCGATAATGCCCGGCATGACATATTTACCTGATGCGTCTATGACTACAGCTCCATTTGAGGCTGTGAGGTTTCTGCCAATCCGGGTAATAAGGCCATCTTCAATTAATAAATCGGTCTCATCATGATCACCATTGGTTATGGTAATTACCGTGGCATTTTGGATAAGCACAGTTCCCTTATCTGTATGTTGACCCTGTGAGTGGAAAACAGGAAAGAGGGATAGTAAAACCAGTATTATTATTTTCATCGGATCCGGTTAATTATTGATTCTGTAAAGTTCCCCTGCAGAAACTGAAAATTCCAGCTTCCAGTCTTCCGCTTCCAATGGGGTGGAGTAGACCGAAAAGTTAGCCATCTGGCCAGCCTCAAGTTTGCCATGATCAGCTTCTATTCCCAGAATATTGGCCGTCTCTGTAGTAAGCATAACCATAACTTGAGTATCGGATAATCCATATTCCATCACCGTTCTGAGATTCTCCCTGAATTCTGATACTGCCATATCATTGGATGCGTACCCAACTTTAACTCCTGCTTGCATCAGGGAAAGAATATTGGTCGCACGATTTTCATAGGCTTCCTGCCGGCGTTCGCGGAAAAGCTCTTCTTCAGCACTAATTTTCTTTGCTTCTTTATCACCTTTAGTATCCTTATCACCATCTTTTTTCATCCAGGATGGTTTATCAGGCATATCAATGGAGGCCAGTACGGGTATATTGCGGCTTTCCAGTTCGCCTGCCATCGTATAGGCTTCTTTGCCGGAAACCAGTACCATATCAAAACCAAGTTCATATTTTAATTTCAGTACCCGCTCGATATCTTCTTTTGAATCGGCGACAAAATAAATCGGAATACTATTATCGATTACCGGGAATAATGCTTCCAGTATGGAATCATGGCCGGGAAAACTATAAGCAGTTGTATTGGAAGCGTATAGGTTCTGATGCTCTTGCAAGGCTTCGGCATCAAGCCATAACTGACGAAAATGGGCCATGACTCCCATCAATGTAGAGGGATATACACCTCGTGCCGTTTGAAATTGTGATAGCTGTGCAATTTTCTTTCTCAGAACATGGTCGGGCGTTGCAATATCGCGGATGTTGAAAATATCAATTTGCCCGGGCAGCATATGCCCTTCCAACCCAATTGCCGCGGTTAAAAAACCCTCCAGACGTGCCTCTTTAAACTCCATATCCTTATCGGCCAGCTCCAGGTGTGGAGATCGGTTGGGCTGGATGCCGGCGCGTTCATAGGTTGGTTCACCGGTGTGGGCGGGGCGAGCTTGACCGGTAGATCGTTCAGGACTTCCCCATAACGCCAGACCGTCAATAAATCCTGAATAAACGTGGAGACTGTCACCGCCATCACGAACTCTGGCATCAAAGGGAATTGTAATATCCCTGCCAACAGCTTCAATTTTGTTGCCCCTCCAAACTATGGTGGCGCCGCTTAAAGCTGTTCCATCAGAACGATAGACAGTCACATTTTCGAAAGCTTCAGCTGGAGTGGTCTGAGCTGTTGCCGGCATAATTGAAATTAGCAGCAAAACAACAAATAGATAAAATAATTTCATTGTGAACAATCTTTCGGTTAAGTATTCTTTTTTCTTAAGATTATAATAAAAAAGCTGAATTAGTAATCATACCATGAAAGTTTAAAAGCCTCATTAGGTTTGTATAACTCCGCTCTTAAATGCAGGAATTTCCGGGTTATGATTGGCCACTGATATAGCTTTTGAAATACGGCTTCGCGTTTCTTCCGGGCGAATGATTGCGTCCACCCAAAGGCGGGCCGCAGCATATCGTACATCCGTCTGAGATTTGTAGCGATCGCTGATTTTCTTCAAGAACTCCTTCTGATCTTCTTCTGTTAAGGTTTCACCTTTTTTCTTGCGTGCGGCAACCTCAATTTGCAATAAAGTTTTTGCGGCCTGATCTCCTCCCATAACCGCAATCCTGGCCGTGGGCCAGGCATAGATGAACCGGGGATCGTAAGCTTTGCCGCACATCGCATAATTCCCAGCACCATAACTATTCCCGGTAATGATGGTGATCTTGGGTACCGTACTGTTGGCCACGGCATTCACCATTTTGGCTCCGTCTTTAATGATACCTCCATGCTCGCTCCGCTTGCCGACCATGAAACCGGTAACATCCTGCAAAAATACCAGGGGTATTTTTTTCTGGTTGCAGTTTAAAATAAAACGAGAGGCCTTGTCGGCGCTATCCGAATAGATAACCCCGCCAATTTGCATCTCCCCTTTCTTTGATTTTGTTACCAGACGCTGATTGGCTACAATGCCAACACTCCACCCGTCCATTCGGGCGTATCCTGTGATGAGGGTCTGGCCATAGCCTTTCTTGAATTCCGTAAAAGTATCAGCATCTATGATGCATCTCAGGATTTTGTGCGTATCATAGGGTTTGTTTGCGTTAAGCGGTAATATATCAACCAGCTCTGCGCTATCTGACGATGGCTGTACAGCCTTTTTGCGGTTAAAGCCTGCCTTGGGCAACGGACCCAGCTTATCCATCAAATCACGTATAGTTTTTAGACAGGTTTCATCATCAGGCATTTTATAGTCGGTGACCCCACTGATTTCAGTATGTGTTGTAGCCCCTCCTAAGGTTTCACTGTCAACATCCTCGCCGATTGCTGCTTTCACCAAATAGGAGCCTGCCAGAAAAACACTGCCTGTGCCTTCAACAATCAGGGCCTCATCGCTCATGATCGGCAGATAAGCCCCGCCCGCCACACAGCTGCCCATTATAGCGGCAATTTGAGGAATCCCTTTGGCAGAAAGCACGGCATTATTTCGAAATATGCGTCCAAAATGTTCTTTGTCGGGAAATATTTCATCCTGCATGGGCAGATAAACACCGGCAGAATCAACAAGGTATATAATGGGCAGATGGTTTTCCATAGCGATTTCCTGAGCCCTCAGGTTTTTTTTTGCCGTAACAGGAAACCATGCACCAGCTTTAACGGTAGCGTCATTAGCTACTATCATACATTCGCGCCCACTTACTGTGCCCACACCGGCAATGACTCCACCGGACGGACAACCGCCTACTTCATCATACATTTTATAGCCGGCCCACAATCCTATCTCGAAGAACTTAGAGGAGTTATCAGTAAGGCGGGAAATTCTCTCGCGAGCAGTTAACTTTCCTTTTTCATGCTCTTTCTCAATGCGTATCTTACCTCCACCTTGTTTAATTATATTTTCCAGATCCTGAAATTCTTGGAATAGCTCCTGGTGTTCTTTCTCTGACATGGATAATTACCTTTTAAGTTTTAATCATGTAGAAGCATAGGCTTGCATCATATGTGATTAAATATACCATTTTTTTATAGTGTTTGTCGTTCAATGGCCGACGAACTTGGGAGCGTATATTTTCTTACATTTGTCATACCATCACTGGGAAATACTTTTTAACAACCGGAAAACGTAGTGTATTTAATGCATAACCTACTTATATAATGAAAATAATCTCTTCCGATATACTTAAGCTGACAATTATAGCTTCTCTTTGCACCTTGATCATCGCTATTACAGCAGGTTTGTCGACTGCTCAGCGCATCAGCTACGAAGCTCTTAAAAGAAGTGAAGACGTTCCCACGGCTTATTTTGATTATAATATTTTCCCACCGGCATCACCGGAAGAGGATGCGCAGTTAGTGGTCAGCTTTAAACTGGGTCACGATTTCCTCAACTTTAGAAGGGGCCGTGGAAATAGCGCTGACAGCACATTTTATGCTGATGTTGAAATAGGAATAGAAGTATATGGAGTTGAGAGCAGTGGAGATTCCCCTCAGGAAAGTGAAGAGTTATATACGGATCGAATTCAGGAAACACGGGGCTCCCGTCGTGCAGAGAACAGAAGGTCTCGCCGTACCGGAGAAGAGCGGGAGTCGCTCGGTCGTGAATTCTGGAACGGTACGGCATACGCCGAAACCTACGAACAAACGCAATCATCCCATCAGCATTTGGAAGGGTATATAGCAAAAACGCTAGCTCCCGGTGATTATGAAATTACCTCCCGTTTCAGCTCTGACCAAAGAACACGCAATACACTTCCTAAAAAAATAACCATACCCGATTTTGCCGAAAATGGTGCAACTCAGGTGTACTTTTTGGACGAAACAAACGAAGTCAATATTCCTGCCAATAAGCCGCTCATCAATATGGGACGAAATGTATTTTTCGGCAAAGACTTTAATGCGCTGCTAATGATACCGGAATATAATGAACAGTTTGAATATCGCCTTCAGCTAAAAAAGCTTGAACTGAATCGGCAGGATACATCTTCTGTAACGGTATATGACGAGGTTCTGAGCAGTGCCGACATTCATTCAGGTTTAAGTTTGAATCCTGACCGCAGCCAGAATGGACCTGTACAAATTTCTATAACTAACGATAATACTCCTTATACGTATGCTTTAAAACAGATTCCCAACAGCAAATTCGAAAATGCTAATTACCGGATGGAGATATGGCAAATTAATGAAGCTGAAGAAAAAAAGATGATTGGGAACAGGAGGTTTTTGAACCGGTGGATAGATATCCCCACAAGCTTACTGAATGTGGATGTTGCCATAAATATGATGCGTTTCATAGTTAATGATGAAACTTTATCCACATTAAAAGACGGGAATGAACGAGAACGTGAGAGGAAGTTCCGTGAGTTTTGGGGTGCTAGAAATCCCACCCCTGAAACCGAATACAACGAACTGATGGTTGAGTATTTCGAACGTATCGATTATGCCTTTGAAAATTATACGACACCTGGTAATCCAGGCTATGAATCAGATATGGGTAAAGTATATATACAAAACGGCAAACCGATTAACATCACTCGTCGATTCCCGTCCAATCAACCGGCTGTAGAGATTTGGGAATATAATTCCCGCAGGTTCAGGTTTGAGGCCACATCAGGATTCGGCGATTATCAACTAAGGGAAACCCGTTAAACGAAATTTATATATGAAACCTATCCTGGCCATCAGTATCGGTGATTATAACGGAGTCGGCCCTGAAGTAATCCTAAAGACCCTGTCATCTGGTGATAACCTGCCATTTACTCCCCTTATTCTTGGTCACCCGGTCATCCTGGATTTTTATGCAAAACTAATATCAAGCAAGCTGGCGTATCATCAAACTGAATCCATATCTAACATAGAAAGTAGCCGAATCAATATAATGGCTGTAGATGAACTTTTCATCAACGATATCAAACCCGGAGAGACATCGGCCAAAGCCGGAAAGCTTTCAATGAAAGCTGTTGAAAAAGGCATAGATCTTTGCATGTCCGGTGAAGCTGCAGCTTTAGTGACCGCCCCTATTTCAAAGGAGGCCATCTATCTGGCGGGATACCACGTTCCGGGGCATACGGAGTTTCTTGCGCAGAAAACACAGTGCGACGATTATGTAATGATGCTTGTAAGCAATGCCCTTCGCGTTGGGCTGGTAAGCACCCACATCCCAATTCAGAAAGTAGCTCAAGAAGTTACACTTTCGAATATCCTGCATAAGTTGACTATTATAAACCGTAGCCTAAAAGAAGATTATGATATTAGCCATCCTAAAATTGCCGTACTTGGTTTAAATCCCCATGCCGGCGATGGAGGCGTACTTGGTACTGAAGAAAAAGACATTATTTCACCGGCCATAAAAGAGGCTAATGAATCCAATATTATAGCAAAAGGCCCCTTCCCTGCCGATGGCTTCTTCGGAAGCCGGGAATACAAACAATACGATGCTGTTCTGGCCATGTACCACGATCAGGGGCTGATACCGTTTAAAACCATATCATTTAATGCAGGAGTAAACTTCACAGCCGGCTTGCCGATAATCCGGACATCTCCCGATCATGGCACCGCTTACTCTATTGCCGGGCAGGGAAAAGCCAATACACAATCATTTAAGGAAGCTTTAGGCCTGGCTTTTTTACTCTGTCAAAACAAACAAATTACCCTTACCTCCTCCCGTTAAAAAAATGAAAGGACTAGGCAACTTATAATTACCAATGAATACAATTTACAAAAAGCTAGCCCCCATCTATGATGAAGTAATGTTTGATGTGGATTATGAAGAATGGGCAGACTTCATAGACGAAATTATTCAATACCACCGCCATGATACCATCTCAATCCTCGAGCTGGCTTGTGGAACCGGCAGTGTAGCCTTGCTGCTGGATGAATTGGATTGCTATGAAATCACAGCATCTGATGCCTCAGCCGATATGATTCAGGTGGCTGAAAAAAAAGGGAAAGAAGCCAATGCCGATGTAAAATGGAAACAAGTGGATTTCCTGAACATCAACCTGACAGAAAGATACGATGCTATTATTATCCTTTTCGACAGCATTAATTATCTAACCAAACCGGAACAAATAGAAGAGCTCCTGCGTCAGGTAGGAAAAGTGCTCAAACCTCAAGGAATTTTTATATTCGACTTCACTACCCCTGTTTATTCCCAAACCATTGTAAGTTTGTTAAATGAGGATCGCCTTACTAAAAACGGCTACCGCTACATCCGCGAGAGTTCTTATGATAGGGAGCGCCGGCTGCATCAAAATAAATTTACCATACAGAAATTAAGCCAGGACAAAAAACAGGTCATATCGGAAAGTCAGGAAACTCACATTCAGAAAATATATACCTTACGCGAAATTCAGGATATAGTTTCCAGATCAAAATTTAGTATTTTAGGCGCGTATCAGGATTTTGAAATGATTGCGGCAGGCGATAAAAGCGGCCGCGTAACTATGGTAACAAAATGTCAGGAAACCCCGTAATTGAATTTAGCGGCGTGACCGTCAGATTTGACGAGAAGCCCGTACTGCACAATTTGAACTTTCAGCTGCAGAATGGGGAATTTGTGTACCTCATCGGCCAGACCGGAGCAGGAAAAAGCTCCTTTCTGAAGCTCATCTACAGGGATATCCTTCCTGAATATGGAACTGTTCAGGTTGCTGATTACCGCGTTGATACCATGAAGGAAAAAAAAGTACCCTACCTGAGGCGTAGCCTGGGCATTGTATTTCAGGACTTCCAGCTACTGCCCGACCGCAACGTGTATGAAAACATAGCGTTCGCTCTTGAAGTTACCGGAAACAAACGTTCCTTCATCAAACAAAGGGTGACGGAAGTATTGTCTATGGTAGGGCTGGGCCATAAAAAAAGTAATATGCCCGATGAACTATCCGGCGGTGAACAGCAGCGCGTGGTCATTGCCCGCGCTCTAGTAAATGAACCCCGGATTATGTTGGCCGATGAACCCACCGGGAACCTTGACCCCGAAGCATCACAATCTATCATGGACCTGCTCCGTCAGATTAACAACCGCGGAATGGCCGTACTTATGGTCACCCATAATTACGATGTCGTAAAACAATATCGCTCCCGAACCGTCAGATTAAAAGACGGTCAACTACAGGAAGTTGAAGTAGTTTAAATCTGTCTTCCCGCATTACCATTTTGTTTGAAGAGACAAATTCCCAATGACCATCCAGGAACGCACAGATCTAATCCGGCATGAAGCTTATCGTTTAGGCTTTGAAGCTTGTGGCTTTGCCAAAGCACGCCGTCTTGACGATCAGGAAAGAAAACTTGAGGAGTGGCTTAATGGCGGCAACCACGGCACCATGGGCTGGATGGAAAACCATTTCGACAAAAGAGTGGATCCGACAAAACTGGTCCCCGAGGCAAAGTCTGTGGTTTCTGTTCTGTGCAGCTATCATCAGCCGGAACTCGCAGAGCAACACGCACAGAACGATGATCAGCCCAAGATATCGAAATACGCCATGGGTGATGATTACCATCATGTTATGAAGGATAAGCTGTTCGAACTGTTTAACTTCACTGAGGCAATGCTGGGAGGCCTGGAAGGCCGGGTATTTGTTGACTCCGCACCCGTGCTGGATAAAGCATGGGCCGTAGAAGCCGGTCTGGGATGGCAAGGCAAGAACAGCAATATCCTGAACCGGGACCTGGGTTCATGGTTTTTCATAGGCGAAATGATAATCGATGCCGAATTTGACTACGACTCCCGCGTATCCGATCATTGCGGATCTTGCACCCGCTGTATAGATGCCTGCCCTACCGATGCCATCTATGAACCCTATAAAGTAGACGGCAGTAAATGCATCTCCTACTTCACAATTGAGCTGCGTGATGAAATTCCGGATGAATATCATTCAAAAATCGGCAACTGGATGTACGGATGCGACATTTGCCAGGATGTATGTCCCTGGAACCGAAAAGCTCGTAAAGGATCTGAAGAAAAACTCTTTGCACGGGATGACCTCGCCGATAAAAACATAGATTATTGGGAGGAGCTCAACCTCCAGGAATACCGAAGGCTATTTAAGAAGAATCCCGTAAAGCGGGCCAAGTTTGACGGCTTGAAACGCAATATCGAAGTGGTATCGAAAAATATCCGGAGTTAAAACGCTAAGGGGGTTAGTACTCCAGCATTTCAATGGCCGTTTCAAGCGAACACGTGCCGGATAGATAGTTGTTAATCCAGTAAGCCACACTCTTACGCCGATTTAGTATTCCCCGGTCACGGGTTGAATAAAGCCCCATAAGTTCATCCCGGTAGCCCGCCAGGTCGGTTACTATTGTATTTTTAAGGGTAAAAGGAAGATCACTCCAGCCAAAAAGTTCGAATAAGTCCAAATCCTTTTTCACCGGCTTGTTTACAGTTTTTAACAGGGGGGTAAGTGCCGGTTTTTCGCTTAATTTTCTTGCTGTTATAGCCATAATCGTTTTCTGTAAGTAATGTTTTAATATTTAAATCAAAGATAGCGGCAGTCGTGACAACATGGTGTCACCCCTAAATAATCTTTTTAAAAATTAATCGAAGGTAAAAATTTCGGAGGAGAATAGGCTTATCTCACTATTCAGATGGTAAGTCTTTTCTCTATTGTCGTTAAATAATTTATTATATTGGTGCGACTTTCACCTTTCATTCAATCTGGCTCTTGTGGCAAAAAAAACCGAACCTATTACCGTTGTAACTTACTCTCTTCTTATAATCGTCAACGTACTGCTCCACATGGTATTATCGGGGGTAGATGTTGCCAGCCTCATCACACGGATATTTACAGAACTTACAGGCATCTTTACCAGCATCTCAATTATAGTTACCTGGCTGTTCACTACTCTTTTTAGTATTACAGGAATTTACCTGATTGGTCTTATTATTGCTATCGAATTTGTATTGCTGCCCCTGTTAATTCGTTACAAATACGTTACTGTAAAGGCTAGTCTGCTGCATTCTTTTATTTTCGCAATCTATATAATGTTGTTTGCCCGGATCATTGGAGTAGTATTTGGATAATACATTTGTCGGGTAAACTTAACCATGCAAAAAGCATAAATTTGGAAAAGAATATATGCCTAAATCCTGGACCATCTCCTCCGTCCCACCGCATGACTTTTACATAGGTCTGGACGTAGATTCCTATTTTGACCACGAGCATAATACCGCAAATATTCCTGATAAAGGATTTTCCAGGCCTATAACATTAGAAGACAGAGATGTTGTAGTTACCGTTTTTTTTAATGGTGACGTTGAAAATCCCCGGTTTTCGGTAGAAGCGTTTGAAGAGGTCACTCAGAAGGAAAAAGAAGTTATAAATACGGCATTATCACGCATTCTGGGTACAGAATTGGATATGAGGCCATTATACGAGCAGGCAGCACAGGATTCAATCCTGGCGCCATTGCTTCAGGAATTTTATGGGTTAAAACGTATGGCCCGGGGTAATTTTTTTGAAGACTCCTTAAATCGTATCATAAAGACACAAATTCAACATGCTCCCACAGCGCGCAAAATGGTGTACAGGGTGCGTGAAGCATACAGCGCAACACTTGAAGGCCCTGAAGGCCCCGTAGCGGGCTGGCCACAGCCCTTACAGCTCTCGAATGCTGATCCAATCAGCATGAAAAAATACGGGCTCTCACTTAGAAAAGGAGAATATGTAACCGGACTGGCCGGAGAGTTCGTTTCCGGTCGTTTGAACATGGAGGAATTAGAACAATCTGATCCCGAAGCATTTTACAATCAAATCACAGCCATACGGGGAATAGGACCAACTACCGCACAAGATTTGATGTTATTCAGAAACAGGACCGATGCCGTTTTCCCAAGTCACATCACAAAAGGGCATGAAACCGGCCTTAGAATGTGGATCATATACAGCTACGGCGGCAACCCCGACAAGTGTACAGAAGCTGAGTTTCAAAACATGACCAAGAACTGGAAAGGTTATGAATCGCCCGCACTTGAGTTTCTCTACGTTAATTGGATAGTTGGGAGGAGTAGTTTTTAGTTTCTGTTTTCAACAAGTGTTCGTGCCTCACACTCACAACTCACACTCACAACTCATACCTCATCACTCAAAATTAGCCCCTTGAAACCGCTCACTAGCCTCTTTAATAATTTGTCTGGCCGCAGCTACATCAGCCCAGCCTTCGATGCCGGTTTTTTTATCTTCAAGGTCTTTGTAGATAGAGAAAAAGTGCTCAATTTCCTTGAGCAGGTGAGGGGGAACATCTTCGAGGGTTTCGATGTGATTCCATAACGGGTCTTTCACGGGGACGCATAAAATCTTTTCATCAGGACCTTTTTCATCCTCCATCTTGAACAAACCGATCGGCTTGGCTTCAATATAGCACCCGGGAAATGTCGGTTCGGTAACGAGTACCAGGGCGTCCAGGGCATCGCCATCCAGGGCCAGAGTATTAGGGAAAAACCCGTAATCGGACGGATAATGGACCGCGGAGAACAGCATGCGATCGTACTTAATCACTCCCTTCTCCTTGTCATACTCATACTTGTTGCGGCTACCCTTAGGTATCTCGATCATGATTTCGTGCGTTGGATTGTCGTGCATAAGTTACTTTATTTAGAATTTTAAACAACAGATGGCGTGAAAATAAGTTAAACCTCATTCTAATCCTATCAACGTTTATACTACTTACGTTCTACTGTTTTTAGTATATTAGAAGACAATCAGAAAAAATAACAAATGATATGGCTACACCCGCCGGTAACGAACTAATTAGCGAAGTAAAAGAGATATTCCGGGGCTTTCTGAAGGAAAAGAACCACCGGCAGACCCCAGAACGCTTTACCGTACTCGAAGAGATCTATAAAGCCGACGGCCACTTTGATGCCGATGATATGTACTTTCGCATCAAGGGAAAAGGAACTAGTATTTCCAGGGCAACGGTATATAACACCCTGGAGATCCTTGTAGAGTGTAACCTCGTACAGCGCCATAACTTCGGCAAGAATCAATCATCCTACGAACGCGCTTACGCCTTCCGCCAGCACGATCACATAATCTGCGAGAAATGCCACAAGGTGATGGAATTCTGCGACCCCCGCATCCACGAAATCAAAACCCTGATGGAACGCATCCACGATTTTAAAATCTCGGGACACTCTTTGCAGTTCTACGGCAAATGCAGTGAATGCAATGGGAGTGATGAGTGATAATTGATGAGGTATGAGCTATTTGGGTGAATTTGTACGCTGGCGCTTTTGTAAATTTGTACGCTGCGCTTTTTGTGATTGGTTAAAACGCAGCTGACAAATCACAAACTAAAAACCAGAAACCAGAAACCAGAAACCAGAAACTTAAAGACCAGAAACCTCCCTCTCACCCATTCCCGCTAACCGTACTCTCCCTGATAAACTTGCGCGATGCCCAGTTGCTTCCGAAGTAGCCCATGAGCACGGCCACAAATATCATGGTTCCTGACAGGTAGTACCACTTTTCGAACGGCCACGACAGAACTCCGAATTGCGGGATGTAGTGCGGCACCATGAACTGGAAGATCAGCAGTAGCAGCACTAATGCCAGT
Source organism: Balneolales bacterium (assembly GCA_040878085.1). Classification (GTDB taxonomy): domain Bacteria; phylum Bacteroidota; class Rhodothermia; order Balneolales; family Natronogracilivirgulaceae; genus JBBDMU01. The sequence goes on along the minus strand of JBBDMU010000033.1, from coordinate 118,645 downwards.
ACGCCGGCCAGCAGCCCCTGCAGCATCCCCTCCAGCAGGAACGGGCGGCGGATGAAGCCGTTGGTAGCGCCCACCAGTTTCATTGCCTTGATCAAACTCCTCTTGGCGTAGATGGTGAGGCGGATGGTGTTGAATACCAGCACCAGGGCCGTTAGCAGCACCAGCAGGCCAATGCCCCCTCCTGCTGTGATCACCAGGTCCATACGCTCCTCAAGAACCTCGAGAAGCTGCTGATTAAACAAGACCTCATCCACTCCCCGGTAGCCCTCAATGCTCGAAACCATCTCAATGATATCTCCGGTGGGCGTCTCATCGTGGATGTGAAGCTTCAGGGAGGCCGGCAAAAAGTTCAGATCGGCAAGGCTGTTCCCTTCGGTACCGAACTGCTCGCGGAAGATAACCGCTGCACTGTCTTTGCTGATGTAATTGATCTCGCTCACCGGATCAAAGTTGGCAAACTCCGTGCGGAGGGCCTCAATGCGGGAGTCTTCCATGTCCATCAGGAACACCTCCACATCGATGTTGGTGCGCAGGCTCTCGCCGATCTCCAGGGCGTTGAAGGCAAACCGTGCCAGTACCCCCAGCAGCAGCACTGAGATAGCCAGGGCCGTAACAGAGGTGAACGCAGCCAGCTTGGCCCGCTTGAATCCGGCGAAGCCTTCTTTGATAACATAGTTTGTGCTCATGGGTCAGCCCTTTTTAAGAATTGCTTAATAATATGGAAAAAATGGGTATACCACAAAGTGAAGACGGGGGAAGAGAAAAAAAATGGGGTGGGCTGGAGTGTTGTGAATGTTTATTTTTACCAGTATTCAACTAGTTTTTCTTCTACTAAAATAACCTCGCTACCATTTTTAAAAAGGCTATAAATAGTATTCCAATGGACATCTAATATTTCAAAAAGTTTTTTGTTGGAACAGTTCCCAACGGATATGTATAGTATCCGTGGGGGAGAACCAAAAAGTAAATACCTATCAAGAAAATCTGAATCCTTTGTAATAATTATTTCTTTTTGATCTACTGCTATTTGCCATAATTCAACATCAGATAAAGTGAGCCCGTTCTGAATATCTATTGCATGCCTGGCGTGATCTTTTTTTTCTTCTACCCATTTACAAAGGTTTGGCGGTAACTGAACATCTATCAGAAATTTCATTATGCCGGTGGAGTATCAGACACTTTGAATTCTTTATGCGATGCCATCAGCGCACCATATTGTAAACTTTCTTTAATATCCTCATATTCCAAATAAGGATAATCCGCCAGTATCTCGTCGATAGTCATGCCTCCCGATAAAAGTTGCAAAATATCGGCAACAGTGATTCGCATGCCTCTAATGGTTGGTTTCCCCCCACATACTTCAGGAAGTTTTGTTATCCTTTTAAAGTTTTTCATCAGATGCCTGGATTAAAGGGATTAACTGGTTACCGGGAAAGAAAGCAATAAATTGCAATATCCGCAATTTATCAGTTAGATTGTTATGATAAAACGGGGTAGATTATCATGAAGATATAATATATATGCTAAGTTCACCTTAAAAAAATCTTACAATCAGCAAGGTTACTTATTGATCATCCTACTTAGTAAGACTTGTACCAGAAAACTGAAGGCTTTCTTTCCCTAATCCAGATACTCACCAGGGGATTTTCCGTAGCGGGCTTTAAACATTTTCGTGAAATAGCTCCGAGAGGCGTACCCAGTTGCATACATGGCCTGCGAGACGGTTTTCACCTGCCTGTTTTCCAGTAGCCGGCGCGCCCTTGACAGCTTGATCTCCCTGACAAACTCCGCCGGGGTGAACCCGGTAGCCGCCTTCAGGTTCCGGTACAGCTGCCTTCGGCTAAGGTAAACCTCCTGGCTTAAATCCTCGACATTGATCTCACTCTCCCGAATCCGCTCTTCCACAAATGTCCGCAAGCGGTTCACCATGTCAGCTTCTTCGTTCCCTACCGCCTCGCCCGGTTTGAAGCCCGCCAGCTCCTCATCCCGACTCGTTTTAAACTTCAGCAGATTCTTCACACGGACCAGCAACTCCCCATCATGGAAAGGTTTCACCAGGTAATCGCTCACCCCGATCTCAAAGCCCTGAATACGATCCTCGACCTCTGCACGAGCTGAAAGCAGCAGCAGAGGGATGAACCGGAACTCAAACTGCGAACGCACCACCCTGGCAAACTCAAAGCCATCCATCTCCGGCATCATGATATCGGAGATCACCATATCCGGCTTCACAAAAGCCAGCTTCTTCTTCCCATCCAGCCCGTTCGTTGCAGTCTCCGTGCGGATACCCGCCTGAGCCAGCAAATCCGAAATATAATGGCGCATATCATTATTATCCTCAACCACAAGTACCAGAGGAGCCGACTCAGATATACCCGCAACCGATACCGGGAACGGCTTAACATCCTCCGGCATATCTGCCTCAATGCCCGCATCCTGAGCGGTAACCGCCCGCGGGGCATTTTTCACCTTCTCAGACTCCCGGGGGAATGAAAAAGTAAAAGTAGACCCCTTACCCGGCAGGCTTTCTACCGAAAGGGAACCCTCATGAAGCCCCGCAAACTGCTTCGCCAGGGCCAGGCCTATACCCAAGCCCTGCCCCTCCTCTGCCACAATCTCTTTGGTAGAATAGAATCGATCAAAAATCGAAGAAAGCTGTTCCGCCGGGATGCCACGGCCCGTATCACGAATGGCAATCCGGCAGGAATCGGCCTCACAGGCCATATCCAGCGTTACCGTGCCCCCTTTCGGGGTAAACTTCAGGGCGTTAGACAACAGGTTTAAAATAACCTTCTCGAACTTATCCCGGTCAATTAGCTGGCGGATGGGCTGATCGGGAAGCTCGGCCACCAGGGTAATGTTCTTCTGCTCCGATAGGCTCTCAAACGACTCCAGCGTACGCTTCACGAACGAAGTCAGCTCCACCTCACTCACCTCCAGGCTCAGCCGGTTGGCGTCGATACGGGTCAGGTCCAGCACCTGCTCCACAAGCTGCTGCAGCCGCTTCCCGTTACGCCTGGCGATTTCTATCCGCCTCTCCCAGCCCTCGCCAATGCCTTTCGCCACCGAGGCCAGCTGATTCACCGGACCCAAGAGCAGCGTGAGCGGCGTGCGCAATTCGTGGGAAATATTCACGAACAAATTCGTCTTCATCATCAAAAGCCAGCTTCACTATACTATTATCCGGCAGGCCATCCTCCCGGGTTAACCGGTGCACAATCTCCTCCTGCCGGTTTAGCCAAACAACTCCGGAATTCTGGGTGCCCGCTATTATATGCCCGTCGTCACCCTCCAGTAAAGGCCAAATGCCCGTTTTTATGTGCGGTGCGAAAGGTTCAAAATGGTCCCTCGCCTCATTCAGGTTAGAAATGCCTTTCAGGGTGGATATAAACACCGAACCGTCGCTATGCTCCAGAAAATCCTGAACCTGGAACACATCCATTTCGAGCTCGCCGTCAATTTCATCGACGTTAAAAAAGTGAATTGTTTTCTCTTCCGGGTCCACCCTTTTTATGCCCGCCCCATCTACAAAATAATACCACAAATGTCCGTACTTATCTTTCCTGACAAACGAACCAAAATATTCTTCTGAATCATAGTCCACCTCCGTGGCATTCATCACCTGGAACTCCTTGGTATCCAGATTGGCATGCACCAAACCATAGGAGGTTCCTATCCATAAGGCTCCGGAATCATCATAAATCATATTCAGGGGAACCCCATCCTCATCCCACAGGGATTGCGGCCAATACTGCGTTCTGGTAACCTCCAGGGTTTCCGTATCGTAATACAGCCTCTGCAAACCACTCCTCTCGGTGGTTACCAGCACCTGCCCCGGCTGTTCCCAGAGAAAATACGTGATAAAATTTCGGTCCTCGGGCACGATATCCCTCAGTTGCTCGAATTCGTGAAACACAGTCTCCCTCCCCGTCGCCGGATCGGCCACCAAAATTTTCCCGTTAGAGGTGCCCGAAAATACATACCCCTCCGGCGACTCCTCAGCGCGGTACACAAAGTTATCTACAACTTTCTCCTTAAATTCGTCCGAATTAAAATAAGACGGAAACTTAAGTCTGGTATCAGAGTAGCGGTATACCCCCTCATTCCAAACGGTTAGCCAAGTACTGCCATCCCGGCTTTTATAAACACCGGAAAACCCGTCAATGAAGGTCAGCCCGGGAATCGCCTCCGTCCGCGAAGTGATGGCCAAAAACTCATCCTCTTCCTTATTATAAATGCTCAGTCCCTGGGATCGCTCTTCACTGATGAAATCATTCTGCCGGTTGATGAACCAAATAAACCGTTCGTCTTCCGCCTGAGGCATCATTGTCGGCTCACCCAGCTCCGACAATGATTCCCGGCCCTGCATAGGTTCAAACTCCCCCTGATCATAGCGCCAGGTATTATTATCGGCCGTAATCCAAACGGCGCCCTGCTGATCCCGGTAAAGGTAATACACCGCCCGGCCTTCCAAAGCCTCCGGTACCGCCAGGGCTCCGAACGCCTCGTCTGCTTCCTGCTTTACCAAAAGCCCGCCTTCGGTAGCGGCCCAGACATCCCCGTTTGCCCTTTCCAGGAAATAATAAACCCGGTTCTGTTCCAGATTATCTTCATTGCGGTAGACCCGGACGCTGTTATCCGGTTGGATATGGACCATGCCCTTTTCGGCCCCAATCCACACCGAACCGTCACCACCGGCCAGAAAAGGCTCATAGTTGACATACCTGGCAAATGTCCGGGGGATGACCTCCCCCATTTTCAACAGCGAATCACCCGCCGCCTCATCCGTAAAAACATGAAGCGACTGATCAGCGACGGCCAGTTTGGCCATTAGAGGACTTTCAATCGAGTCCCCGGAAAGGGTCAGCCATAGATTATTGCCGGAATCCAGGCCCAGCAGTTCAATTTGCCCAGTCGGGCCGGCCGCATCCGTCATCTTCTCCACATCCAGAAACTCAAACGTGCCCAGATCCCTGTCGTAGCGCGCCAGATAATGATTCTCCTGGAACCCAACCCAAACCACACCGTCCTGATCCTCAACAATATTACCCGCTTTACTTGAGGTAATGCCCCCGTCTTCGGGTTCGATGGCGAAGGTCTGATAATCATACCCATCAAAGCGGACGATCCCCACACGCGTAGAAAACCACATATACCCTTGCCGGTCCTGATGCATGTCAAAGATAAACGTATTGGGCATGCCCTGTTTCAGCCCGTACCTCTGGAACTGGATGTCCGACAAAGATTGCGCTTGAAGGGAAACACACGCCATAAGCAACAGCGTCAACAGAATCAGCAACTGGCTTACCCGGGGGGAACAAAGCATAAGAAGGTAATTTGTAATTGGGGAGATTGACTTGTTCGTAATATAGAGGAAATCTGATTTCTTTGCCTTATTTCCAGTTTACTGTTGGGCGAACAAACTCAGCAATTAATTTCATCAAAAGTACGATTTCTAAGCTTTAAAGGAATGCGAGAGTTGAGCTTCAACCCCAAATTTTTATACCGCAACACGAAGCACAAAGGTTGTTGTATTTGGTGGTAATTTGTTCGCTTATATGTTTTCTTACAATTCGGACAATAATCGTTCATAATCATCATGTGATCCTATCCAAAACCAAATAATTTTATTTCCATTATCGACAACCAATCCAAGGGCACGGTATGCCTTGTCAATTCTAATGGAGTACACGGGTGGATCCTTCAATATTTTTTTAAACCGTAGCCCCGGGTGATCAAGATTTTCATTGATTCGCACATTATGCTTTACGAGCTTTTTGCTGAACGATATAAGGCAATTTTCCATAAGCAGACTTAAACTTGTCATTTGTCCGGGAAGTCACCTTTTCACCTCGTTGGTGGTATCAAACAATCACCGTACAGGATAGGCAAGCAGCACACTCTTTAATTGTGATATAGCTTTATTATAATTTGTTTACGTTGTGTACTTTGTGCCCTTTGCGGTTAAATAAATTCGAAAGGTCATGTACAGTCTGTGATCCCGGAAACCCCTGGGATGTCGTTGTTCCTTCTTCCCCCTATAATGCTCCACCCAACTCCTATACATCTCCTACTACCAGCCGGGCTTTAGTAGGAGTTGGTACGGACTTGGTCAGGAGTTGGTCAGGCTTTTATCGGCATAATAAATGTTCTCACGTCTTATTTTTCACGTATCACGTCTCCATAAATCTCATTCTTTCCTGATTTTTTTCAACAGTTCTACATCGGCAAGGTCCTTACTTCGGTTTCCGGCAATTTTATTTTGGATGAGATGGTTTAAGGATATAAATTTAACTTTCTCAGTTCCCAGGTTGCCCTGAATGGAATGCTTCCAGACTGTATCGAAATCCAAACCTCATATACTCATCATGATGTCGATACGGTTGGGTTCATAACCCAGTTGTATGATCTGGTCATGTGTCTGGAAATCATTCATGGTTAAAGAAAGGCTTTCAAATCCAAAATCTCTGAGTACGGTTAGCATTTTTTCGGCATAACGCCTGGTGCTATCAATAAAAAAATCTATATCACCTGTATTTCTCGGCCTCCCGTAAAAGGATACCGCATAGGCTCCAACAATGACGTACTTAACTTCGTGCTTGTTTAATAACTCGATAAACTCTACGAAGTGCTTTTCGGCTCTCATTATCCTCCTGCTGTTTATTAAACAGTGCTATATATTGTTCCCGTAAAACCTGTAAGGCATCCAGCCTTTCATCAGCCGTTTTACCGCGCCAGAAGTTGATGTCTTCATCATCACTTTGTGAGCGTTTTATGGTGCGTATGACTTTTTCCATAGTATTTCAAAAAGATTGATTGTATGTAATTTAATAAAAAGAAGGTAGAAGTGAAATGTGAGAAGGTGGACCCTGTTAGGGAAGGGGGTTTTTGGTAAATTGGTAAATTGGTAATTTGTATAATACAAATCGCAGCAAATGAACCAATTTACCAATTACAAATTCACCAATTACTAAATCTAATAACAAACTGCGTTCCCTCTCCAGCCACTGAATACACTGAAATCTCTCCGCCCTGGAGTTCTATGAAGCGTTTTACTATGGACAGCCCGAGGCCGGTGCCTTTTTCATCTTCGGTGCCGGGGCGTTGATGGGGGCCGAATTTCTCGAAGATGCCGGGCAGGATCTCTTTGGGAATGCCCATGCCGGTGTCGGCTATGGAGATTTCGAGGGCTTGTTTGCCGCTGACGTTGGCGGGGGTGAGGCGGGTTGCGAGGGAGACCTGCCCGCCGGGGGGCGTGAACTTGATGGCGTTTGACAGCAGGTTGCTAACGATCTGGTCCATTTTAGAGGCGTCCAGAGAGGCGGTGATGCCCTCTTCCATGAGATCCCACATCAGTTTTATCTTCTTGCGGCTGGCGATTAAATCGAAGCCTTTTGCGGATGTTTTCACCAGTTCGTTTACCTCGACCGGCGTGAGATCGACCTGTATGTGCCCGGATTCGATCCTGGCTACATCCAAAAGGGAATTGACGAGGTGAAGCAGGCTTTCGCTGCTTTTTTCGATTATATTGACCATATGGACGAGCTCTTCTTTATCATCGGCACCCTCGGTCTTGATCAGGGATGCCAGGCCCAGGATATTGCTTAAGGGGTTACGCATGTCGTGGCTGACGATGCGCAGCACCTCGTCTTTGTCTTTGTTCAGCTTCTCCAGGATTTTATTTTTTTCCTGCAGTTCCTTTTGAGAAGCCAAAAGCTTAATGTTCAGGTGCTGAATGCGGGAGAGGTTCTTTACCTTGCTGATCAGCTCGGATAAATCGTAGGGCCTGGTCATGAAATCAACAGCGCCGGCCTTCAATACCTGCTCGGAGACATCTTTCTTCTTGTTGGCCGAAAGGAAGATGAAGGGCACCTCCCATTTTTTATCAAGCTTATGGCTTTCCCCCAGCACCTTTATCCCATTTATGCCGGGCATCATAAAATCACAGATAACCAGGGAGAAATCCTGCTCTTCCATCATCGCCAGGCCTTCCCGGCCATTCGGCGCCTCCGTAACCCGGATATTATCTATTTCATGCTCCAAATCAAGGCGCAACAGCGTGCGATTGTCGGCGAGATCATCAATAACTAAAATATTTATGGGGAAATCGGAGCGGGGCACAGGGCAGGAGGTAATTCGTACTATTTAATAATTTTAAAAGTTAAATAATTTATTCGATTAAGCAAAGAAGGAATTTCAGAGTTAATAGCTTGTTATTAAATGCAGGTTAGTACATATAAGTTAAAATTTTTATTTTGTCGTATCTTTGTATTTATTGTTGGTCGATTAACTGGTTCTGACTGCGTGGAAGGTGTATGGTGAAGCAGCTGCCCTGGCCGGGATGTTTGCGAAGGTAGACTATTTCGTGTTGGCTGAATGTCTTATGCTGCCGAACGGCATCAAACAGCTCCTTACGGACGCCAGGATTTTCATAGATCCTGCTGGATGTATTTCAAGCTGGAGTAGGTTTAATGGGGGCCTTCCACTTCGTCTTCCACATCAACATTAATATCTTCCTCTTCTTCTTCTTTACCAATTTCCTCGTTTAATATTTTTACGCGGTTGATGGATGTGAAGCCGGGGTAGTTTTGGGATATTTCGGTTAGGAGTGTGCGGGCACTGTCCCAGTGGGCGCCTTCGTAGGGGAAGGAGTTGGATATTTCAGGTGGTGTGTGTGTGGAATCGGCGATGCTGGCCCAGTAGCTATATTCTTCTTCTGATAATTGGGTGGTGTCCTGAAGCATCACCTGTGAGGAGTCCTGGAGGCTGGTGAATCGTAGTTCGTGTTTATGGCGGATTTGTTCGGCCTGGTCTTGTTCGGCCAGCTTTTCGTGGTACAGGGAGTCCAGCCGCGCCAGTTCCAGGTATTCGGTAGCTGCCCGGTAGAGGGCCCGGGGGGCTTTATCGGAATCTTTATAGGCGTATGCGAAGCTTTTAAGCTTCCCGGCATTCTCCCGGCGGTTGCTCTCATCCAACTCGTCAAGTATTTTATTGTATTCCTGGTTAAGGCTGTCCTGGCGGGTCATTTCGGTATCTTCCGGCTCATAGTCTAAAGCAATGCTGTGGCTTTCTGCTATTTGCCGGGCGTATTTGCTCTGGGGATGTTGATCCACCAGGGTTATAGCAATATCTCTTGCCCTAAGGGTATCCCCTTCCGACCGGTAGGTTTCCGACAGTGAATACATCGCCTGGGGCGCTATCCGGGAGTTGGGGTACTGGTCCAATACTCTTTCATACCTTGTCCTGGCGCTATCGGGCATATTCAGTGTCAGGAAGAATACGTTGCCGATTTCGTAATGGGTCTCGGCGATCCGCTCGCGGGATTCGGCGCGGGCTTCTTCGGTAAAGGGTACTTCGCTTATATCAACATGGACCTCATTACCTGTTTCTCCGCCTTGTTCTGCAAGCATCTCTTCCATGATTTCGTCATCGCTAAGATCCTCTATCTCACTATCACCACTATTATTATTCCTGCTGCGATTCAATGCCGCAAAACGGACCGCCTCTGCCCTTCTCCAGTTATCCACCAGCGGACGCGGTCCCCAATAGGCCCGGAATGTTTGGCTTACCTGCGCCATGATCTGTGGATTCATGTGATTCAGAAATCCGTTTTCGGTATCTTCCGCGGCATCGGTAACTTGCACATCATCAACAGAGACTAGACGGTCACCAGCCCTTTGCTGCTGCTGCTCTTGCTGTTCCATTTCCAGGATTTTCTGCTCCCGGATGGTAGTGATCACCGAATCAAATTTGGCTTCAGGCAACGAGCCGAGCCATAGCAGACTGTCCAGGCGTTGTTCCCGGTTTACGAGATCCGTGTAACTGCCATAGGTAGATGAGAGCAAACTGGCATTAAAATCTTCAGGGAGCCGGTTGAGGTCTGTTGCCTGCTGGGCCGATGAATCAAAATAAGCCGATGCAGTGCGGTAATCATTGAAGTAATCTCTGTGGATTTCCGCCAATCCGTAAAAGGTTTTTGCCATGGTTTCCCGGGTTGGCGTGCTCATAGTTTGATTGAGCAGGTGATCATATTCTCCTTGTGCGCCGCGATAATCACCGCTTTTTTGAAGGGTGCGGGCAACCTCATACAGCAGTTCATCCATAAATTCGAAGTACTTATCATCGCGGGTCATCGAAACAAGGAAATCATATGCATACTGATAATCTTGCAGCTCGCGGCTAACCTGCGCTTTTTTAAGCATGGCATGGTAGGTTACATCATACTCGGTGTTCTTCCGGTGGACAGCCAGATCGTAGGATGCAAAAGCCTCATCATACCGTTCCAGCTTCTCGAGGACCTGACCGTGCAAAAAGTGTGCCCTTGCGAGTAATTCTCTGTCGCTTATTTCTTCCTTGCCTTCCGCCAGGTAAAGTTCGGCATCCTCCCATTCCCTGTTATAAACGTGAAGCTGTGCAATTACCAATTTAATTTCGGCTTCAATCACCCTGTCCCAATCATAGTCGGAAGAGAACAGCTGCGCTTTCAAGTAAGATAGCCCCTCGTCATAGCTTTCAAGCTCCAGCATGGAACGGCCCCTCCAAAGTATGGCATTCTGCCTTCTTAGGTCGTTTTGCGTGGTATTATAAAGCTCCAGAAATTTCTGGGATGCTGAGAAATACTGCTCCTGGTAAAAGTACGATTGCCCAATGATCTCAATGGCATTGTCTGTATATCGTGACGTAGGATGAAAACGCAAGATATCCGCGCTTTTTTCAATGGCTTCATTAAACTCCTGGCGTCCGGCCTGCACCGGTTCCTGATGAATCCGCACCGGGCGCTCCGGATTGATATCCGCTGCCTGATTCTCTATTTGATCTACTCCCCGCTCAAAACTGGTCTTTGCATTATAATAGGTATTAAAATAAGCATTAAAATCAGACCACCCGTTCTGCAGCGTAGACGCGCACCCGGAAACCAACACGAGGCACAGAAGAAACAGTGAAAACGGATACAGAAATTTTACAGTATTAGGTATACAGGTACAGGGTATCGGGTTAACGGAATTTGGCTGCCTTATCATTACTTTTTCTAAAAAACCCCTTAATTAGGATCATACACCACAAATATCAGATATTTAAAGCATTTATGCAACGCTATAAAACCGCAAGAAACAAAGATATAACCAATGCCTTTCCTAATAAAAAGTCAGCTAATGAAACACAGCAACATCTTATACCTCATAACTCATCCCTAAAACCAATCCCTCATCACCAACAACTCATCACTCTACTCAATCGTGCTCAACTTCACCATATTCGTATGCCCTCTCGTTGCAATTGGCATGCCTGTGGCAATAACTACACGGTCGCCTTCTGAAACATAACCGGATTCCTTAAGGTAATCTTCCATAAGCTTTACACTTTTGTCGGTATCGAATAGCTGTTCCAGCTTAACGGATGAAACACCCCAAATCAGGTTTAATTGCCGGCGGACCTCTTCGCTTTCGGTAAATGCAATTAATGATTCTTTAGGTCTGTATTTGGCTATGCGGCGAGCCGTTGTGCCTGAGTGGGTGATGGTGGCGATCACCTTAGCGTCTACATTTTTTGCCATTGTAACGCAAGAGTAGCTTAATGTTTCAATAACCTGCTTTTCTTTCCATTCCGGTCTTTTGAAAGTCAGACTATGGTAGATCTCATCGGTTTGTGATTCAATATTTCGGCAGATATTATTCATTGCCTGCACCGACTCCACCGGATATTTTCCGGATGCCGATTCTCCTGATAGCATAATAGCATCGGTGCCATCCAATACGGCATTGGCTACATCGGAGCTTTCAGCGCGCGTGGGTCTTGGGTTCAGGATCATAGACTCCAGCATCTGGGTTGCGGTAATAACCGGCTTTCCAGCCATTTTACACTTGTCGATTATGCTCTTTTGGATCAGGGGAACACGCTCGCTGGCGATCTCAATACCCAAATCGCCCCTGGCAACCATAATGCCATCAGCTTCTTCAATAATATCATCAATTTCAAGCAACGCTTCCGGCTTTTCTATTTTGGCAATGATTCCTGCATTTGACCCCCGTGCCCTGACCTTTGAAATAAGCTCCTGCACATCTTCGGCATAACGGACAAATGACATGGCCACAAAATCCACGTTCTGGCTTAAGCCAAATTCAAGATCTTCTTCATCTTTTTCGGTGATTGCGGAGATGGATGTTCTGACATTAGGTAGATTCACTCCTTTGCGAGACTTCAGAAAACCACCGACAATAGTTCTTGCCATAACTTTGCCTGCATCCATGCTTTCGATCTCAAACTCAAGCAGGCCATCATCCATCAGAATGGTATTGCCGACGGCAGCATCTTCAGTCAGTTTAGCATAATCAATGGGAACAAGTTCGGAAGAACCTACAACATCTTTCGGCGTAAGCACAACCAGACTGCCGGTTTCTACTTCTTGCCCGCCATCCTTCATTTGACCGACACGGATTTTGGGTCCCTGCAAATCCTGTAGAATGGCGATGCTTTTATTTAATTTATCGGAAACCTGGCGGATGTTTTGTATGACCTGGCGGTGATCATCATGACTGCCGTGAGAGAAGTTCAGGCGGGCTACATTCATGCCGCTGTTTACAAGAGCTTCGATTTTTTCAGGCGTATTCGAACTCGGGCCAATGGTACAGACAATCTTAGTTTTGCGCGGGGAGTAATTCATTATGGAAAAACATCATTATTATATTTTAATTTTCTTTCTGTAAAGATATGAATTAGCGCCTAAAATAATATGTGTTAATATGGTATCTATTTTATACGCCAAGAAATAAACCGCTAAGGTGGGTTATGCAAATTACCTGCTCCTGTCGAGAATGGTACCATTCAGCCATTCTTCTCTTTTCTGATATTCTACACTGTGATACCCGCGCCGGCGCTGTAATATGTAATGAGTAAAGGGATGACTGTCGCTGTCCATCCGTGTCCTTTGAAAACGAAATACTCTTCGGGGGTCAGTTCTGTCGTAACCGTAAATCCAGGTATAAGTGTCCAGGGAACGTTCTGCATAATAAGGTGGGCCAAACAGGATATAAACCATTCCCATGTCGGTCATCCAGCCTTCTTTAAAGCTGGAAAATTGTTTATTGGCCTCTTCCACACGGGTGTAATACAATTCGATAACATCTCTGGCCAAATCAGCACTTCCAAGGTTCGTATACCAGAATCTATCAACGGCTCTTTTGAGAGAATCAGGATTTTCAATTTCCATAAGTCCCTCATAGTCACTTCTTCCCATCAAATAGGCTAATGGCTTAGCCATTTCTTGTGAGGTCTCGATGTGCGGATAATTATTACTTTTAGAACTAAAATCTCTGGCTTTCCTGAAATCGTCATCTTCGGTTATGGCGGTAACTTGAAACCTGTAGTTTCCCCACTCTGGTCTTGGTACGGTATATTCTATTAAAATGGTCCCGCTTTCAGTGCGTAATGTGCGATTTGTTTCTTCATTAACTTCCGACTCATTATAGTTAATGCCCCGGTATTCTATGGAGCCGGGAGTTGGTTGTATTCCACTCATATTCCGTGGGGGCTCGTTATCAGACTCAAATTTTATCAGGCTCATATTAATTGACATCTCAGGATCAGCTTCTGTTTTCGTTACATAATATTGGAACCTGAGCGAGTCTACACGGCCTGGGATATCGTAAGTTGTTATGGGATAGGGCGCTTTATCAGAATCACCTTCTATACCTAAGATCTTAACATGCGTAACATCAGATGACCCGTCTTCAGGATCAATGATGTAAACGTTGGAGTTTAACCGGGTAGTTTTACCCGAGCTTTTGTCGGTAACAGATACAATCACCTCATACTGTCCGGGCCCTACATCAAGACGGTTTTGTAAGTTCAGGGTTTCACTGCTTTCAACTATCCGTCTATCTTCTTCTTCCACATTAACTTCAAAACTTTGATTTTCTGCTAATCGGGTATCGCCATTTTCGTTTATGGCCATTGCCTGTATTTGCACACCTACGCCGGCTTTAAAGGCGCCCTCTTCACTTTTAAAGATCAAGCTGTTGTAAACAACATCGGTATCAACGTCTAATACGGGCTTTCCATCATTATCATAAAACCCAATTGCTGAAATACGAATATCAGGATGTCCTTCAATTAATTGTGGGGTAGCACCCGTTCTGACATCAGGATCAAAAGCTCTGGAACATGCCGTCAAAGCTATTAAAACTGTTAATAATAAGTAAGAAGATTGTCTCATTTTTACCTGTGGAAGTTGAGGATATATAGGTAAAGAATGCTTTAATTCAAAATCAAATCACTCATGCCTGATTTATCCCGATCGAAACCCTGATAAAAATAACGATTATATACAATTGATGTTTTATTTAATAGTCCTCATGCCGATAAGGATTCACCTATACGGGCTCCAGTTCAATATTTACAGTTAAATCACGGCCTTCTTCGTGAAGAATGGTTGAGGAGTATTCTTTGTAGCCGATATAAGTTACTTTCATGACGTATTCGCCTGCAGGGACATTTGTAAATGAATATTCTCCTTCAATATCTGTAGATGCTGCAAATTGGGTGGTCTCCAACAAAACGACAGCCCCAGGTAAGGCTTGGCCTGTCTCATCATTTGTTATTTTACCTGTTATTGAACCCTCTTGAGAAACTGCTATAAATAGAATGGGTATGTATAAAAGTAGAGTTATGTATATTTTCATTCTGTTGTATCCCACCAAACAGGAATATTCAGTGATGATAATCCAATCGGTATGCCGGTTTCTTCCACATTATCAGCATTATTGGCATATTCTGAATTCGGATAAGGATAGCGTACTGGAATTTCACCAGACGGATTATATGGATCTTCGACCGGCACAAGTTCCGGAAAGCTCGTACGGCGCCAGTCGTTATAATTTTCAAGGCTTAAAAAGTTTGCTATATATTTTTGCGTGATAATTTCATTTATTGCATCACCAGAAACGGAAAGTGCAGGCAGGGCATTGATGTAGTTGTTGATATCTCCCTCAGCCACTCCAAGTTTTTCCATATTTGCTCTGATAGCATCTTCATAAATTGGTTGCGCATCTCCGCCGGTCCTTAATGTCGCTTCAGCCTCAATGAATTTAGTTTCAGCAAAACTCATCCAGTTTAAAGGGGCATCGGCACTACTATAAAAAGCGCCTATTGAAGAAAAGTCTGACGCTCCCCCGCCATCTGTTCCATTAACATTGCCTGCATAAATAATAGAATCCGGCTCGGGGTCAAAACCTGAAACCAATCCGTTATTATCTACTGTACCAACAGGGCGGGCTTGAATGGAAAGCCGGGGGTCATCAAGTTCCTGGAGCAGATTTATGTAATGATCGCTTAGTTGATCCCTGGTATCCCATTTACCATCAATAGCAAATTGATACCAGGGATTCTCTTCACCAGGATTGTTATAGTACTGAAAATCAGCGTCATCCGCATTACTGACAAAACCATTTGCAAGGGCATTGAGAGCATTATTTGATTGTTCCGTGACATCCTTTCCGGGGGCATGTATTAATTTTAGGTGATACCGGGCCAAAAGGGAATTTGTTAATCTTCGCCACTGTTCGATGTCTCCTCCATATAGTAAATCATCGGGACCGGGTGATACGGTTTGATCACCTGCATCAAAATCATTCAATGCATTTTGCAGCAATTCAAAAATCTGATCATAAACAAACTCTTGAGAATCATACTCAGGCGTCGCCGTCCCTTCCGGCAAAGGATTGAAGGCTTCAGTATAGGGTACTTCATCAAAAAGATCGGTTAATATTGCAAAAGACCAAGCCTGTATCACCTTCGACATACCTGCATACGAATAATTTTCATTCTCTTCGGCGCGCTCGTTCAATTGGACGGCATTATTCAGTACCTCGGTATAAGTTTGATTCCACAAGTTATTTGGATCAGATTCAATGAAATAGTAACTGTCGGCATGATTTTCCTGGAATCCCGACCAGGCCAACTGCTGCACCCACAGATTAGGAGTTCTTGCCGGTTCATTTCCTATAACCTCATAACTGAATGCCCCCAACAAAGCAGATAGTTGAAGGTTTTCCGGTACTTCATCTGGTGCTGTAGGATCTTCATTAACATCCAGGAACCCATCACAAGACACCGCAAGGAGTAGAGCTCCTATAAAAAATAGCTTAAATTTTGTTTTGTATATATTCATGATAAAAGTCCTAACTGTTTAAAACGATACATTCAAACTGATGTTGAAACTTCTGGAACCTGGAGTTACCCCATGATAGAAACCTTGTGCATTTCCGGTTCCCAGTAAGCTTCCCTCAGGATCACGGTATGAAAAATCACTGTCGATCCAGAGATTCCGACCCGTACCTGTTATGGTTACAGATTGTAATGCCGTTCTTGCCACTAATGATGCTGGAAGAGTATAAGACAAGCTTACTTCTCTGAGTTTTAAAAAGCTTCCGTCTTCCACTAAATTTTCAGAGACGCTTGAATAATGATTCTGGTAAAAAGCCTGGTCTCTTTCTACTTCTATATCATTCGGCTCACCAGTATTTGCATTTACTCCATCAAAGGTATAAGTCGAACCTCGATCTGCTGTTGCTTCGTGCGTCCCATAAAAGACTGAATAGAACTTGTCAAAGTTTAAAATATCACCACCCCGTCGTATATCCAGCAATGCTGATGCATTAAAATCTCTGAAGCTAACATTCGTACTCAGGTTTCCGGTCCAGTCCGGTGATACATTTCCAATGGCTCCCAGAGAAGCAGCAATTAAAGGCAATCCGTCATCACCTATTAAAAGTTCTCCATCCTCATTACGCTGATAACGGTTGCCCCATATTACACCGTAACCACCTTCCGTATCTTCAATACGAATCTGGGGATCTGTAAAGCCACCCAGAAATATATTTTCAACACCGGGAGCAAATTCAACAACCTCCGTGGTGTTATTGGCAAAGTTAAACCCTATATCCCATAAAATATTTTGGGTTTGAATGGGGGTCACCCCAAGTGCAAGCTCAACTCCGTAATTTCTAATTTCTCCGGCATTCGCAAGCCGGGTAGTATATCCAGTAGCCGAGGAAGTCGGAACTGGAAATATTTGATCAACCGTGCTTCGGTCGTAGTAGGAAATATCAAAACTTCCCCGGCCTTCAAAGATCCTGAGATCCAGACCCACCTCATATTCGGTGGTCGTTTCGGGTCTTAGGTCCGGATTTCCGATAGTGGTGCTTAAACGATATCCCCCCACCCCCGCAAATGGATAATTGATAATACCTCGAACACCATCACCGGGATCAGCCTGGGTATAATCGGTGGTCAGGGAATAAACCGGGGCATCATTACCTATTTGAGAAACAGAGGCTCTAAATTTCCCGTATGAGAAAAAGGTATCATCAAAATAGTCGGTTGCATCCGAGAAGACGAATCCTATACTTGCAGAAGGATAGAAATAGGAGTTATTATCTTCGGGCAAAGTTGATGACCAGTCATTTCTGCCTGTTAGCGTCAAATATATGATATCCATGTAGTCAATCGTCGCACGGGAATAGAGACTAATTAGTCGCCTTTCTTCTATATCTTGATCACTACTTGCAGAATTAGCATTTGAAATATGGAAGAAACCGGGAATGTTCAAGCCGGTGCCGATAACTTGTTTTGAATCAAATTGGCGCACATTGATGTTATTTCCAACCAATAAATCCAGATTAAAATCTTCATAAAATTTGCTGGAAGCATTGACCATGAAGTCCGAATTGATTTCAGTTCGTTGAATTTGCTGATCGTACATACTGCCATCAGGAGCATCTCTGGATCCTATATTGGTTTCCCCCTTTCGGTCGTCCGAATAAGTATCAATGCCAATTCTTTCCGTAAAAGACAACCATGGGAGAATATCGTATGTAAGGGAAGTATTGGATATGAAACGATCCACATTACTATCAAACCCATTATTTTCTGAAATCCATAACGGATTATTGAATGACGGGGTGAAGTTCCGTTGCGACCCGTCTTCATACGTAAAAGGCGTAATGTTAAAATTAATAGGAGTAAAATTCAGGCCAAAAAGATATGACTGAACCCCATTCCCTTCTGCCAGCCAACGGTTGGAGCTATTAATATAATTGATGGACGACTCTACATGAAGGGCATCGCTTAAATTGGTTCCAAACCTTGCCTTCACATTGGTGCGCTCTAAACTTGCTCCCGGGGTTATACCTTCTTGGTTTGTATTGCCCACAGAAACAAAATAGGTGCTTCCGGCCGTACCTCCGCTAAGGCTGATATTATTAATATAATTTACTCCTGTTTGATAAAAATCTTCTCTCGGATTATAAGTTTCAATTCGATTTACACCCAAATCATCCAGAACCTGTTGAGGTACACTATTTTTATGTGGACCCCAGCTTTGCGTAATTTGAGTTGTCCCGGCATCGGGATCATTGGTGTAACCCCCCTGGCCGGGGGGTAGCCCATTATAATAAAACCCATTGGTCCCACCCAGGTAATCGGTTTGATACCCGTCGGTATAAGCATCAGACCAACCTACCGAGGAACTGAAGCTTACAGAAGGGACCTGATCGATTTGTCCACTTCTCGTGGTAATGACAACGGCCCCATTCGCGGCTCTGGAACCATAAAGGGCCGTTGCGCTCGCTCCTTTTAAAACCGACATGGACTCAATGTTTGCAGGATCAATATCAACTCCTCTGTTTGAAGTGCCGCCTGTAAATACAGTAGCCCCGGCAATGTTTTCATCCGATTCATTACTGATAGGTATACCATCTACAACAAATAAGGGTTGGTTGTTTCCCACCATTGAAGCATTACCCCGTATAACAATGCGGGAACCGGCACCCGGTTGCCCACTGGAGCTGTTGATTTGCACGCCCGCAGTTCTTCCGGCAAGCGCATCTACAAGATTCGTTTCCCTTGAAACTTCCAATGCCTGCCCTTCAACTTCTTGCACGGAATATCCAAGTGATCGTTCCGAACGTTGAACACCCAATGCCGTTACAACTACATCGTCCAGGGCAAAAACACTTGGCACAAGTTCTATGTTATAATTTATGTCTTGTGACCCAACTTCAATAGTTTCCTCAAAATCTTCGTAACCAACATAACTGGCTGTGATCGTGTAGGTGCCTGAAGAAATATCTTCTATAGCATACTCCCCGTCGAGCCCCGTGGCGACGCCGCGTTCCAGCTCCGGGACGTATATGTTAACACCCGGGAGCTCGTCACCCGTTTCGGAATCTGTAACCGTGCCTGTGATATCTGCTTGTGCATATGCATGCAACGAATAAAACAAGGCACAACCAGTCATTATTATTTTTTTCACCATAATACCTCATATTTTTAGATGTCATCAGTCACATTCTATATTATTGACAAGTGTTAAAACATACGCTTATAAGTATTTACCAAAGTTTTTTTAATGTTATTTTATTATTTTATAATATAATATTCTGATATTTCTAATACAGATTACTTCCAAGAGTAATATTATCAATATTTTTCCAATATTCTATTATATTTTATTTATAATAATCTATGTTATAAATTATTTATTATGCAGTAATAACCATAATCTTAAACGTACGATTATATCTTTATATACCTTATATCTAGCTATTAAATATAAATTTGTAATAATTATCATATTTATTTCCTAACCAATATATCTTACTCTCTGATTACCAGTTGTTCTTTGTTTGGTAAATAAAAAAGAGATTCGGAAGGAAATTTGATTACTACCTCCCGGGTGCAATCAGCAAATGCTGCCGAACATGACAGAGCAGACAGAGATGGGCTAGACATCGGGGTGAATGCAAAGCCTTGGAATATTCGGTACAGAATGAA
Organism: Balneolales bacterium; assembly: GCA_040878085.1. GTDB lineage: Bacteria > Bacteroidota > Rhodothermia > Balneolales > Natronogracilivirgulaceae > JBBDMU01. Next base: position 98,815 of record JBBDMU010000033.1, on the reverse strand, counting down.
AATTCATACCGGTGGGATAATACTTTTAAAGAAAGCTCCCGGCAGGGATCCTGTTTCAAGCGCTGGGAGAAATTCTAAATGCCACACCCATAAATGACCGCTAAATGACCGCGGCAATTATATCTTTTAAACAACTTCCGGAAATTAAACCTTCCCAGACATTTCAGACAGGTCAAGTTTGCGGCTTTTGAAGAAAATCCCGTCCGTTGGTGAGAACAGAAATGCCAGGGTGAAAAAGATTCCCGTTACTACAGCGATGGCCCCGGCTATAGTACCATTTACCCATAGCGCCAGGAAGTAGCCACCGACCGCTGAGGCCACCCCAATAGCCATCGCCAGCATGATCATCACCTTGAGGTTTTGCGTGAGCAGGTAGGCCGTTGCAGGGGGCACTATAAGCAAAGCTACCACCAGAATAGCCCCCACACTTTCAAAGGCCGCAATAGTTGATAAGGAAACCGATCCCATAAGAGAATAATGGATAAGCGTTACCGGAATGCCAAGGGCCAGGGCTAGCTCTTTATCAAAGGTATATACTTTCAGCTCTTTAAATGAGCTCACCACAAATATAATATTGAGCAGCAGGACGGACGCCAGTATCCATGTAGGGCGCGGGCCCATGTTAATATCACCCCAATACCATACATCCCAGGGAATATAGGCTATCTCCCCGTACAGCACGCACTCCTGGTCAAGATCTACCTGTGATGCAAATAAGGTTATGATGATCACCCCGAACGCAAACAGCGATGTAAACACCAGTCCCATAGAGGCATCCTGCGTCAGACGGCCTTTTTTGCTGAAAAACTCGGTAAGGTAAACGGTGAGCAGCCCAAATGCCCCTGCTCCAATAAGCATAGGCAAGGTATTCCGGCTCATGGTCAATAAAAAGGCAATGGCAATTCCCGGCAAGACTGCATGGGATATTGCATCTCCCATCATAGACATTTTCTTCAACAGCAGAAATGAGCCCACCAGAGCACATGATGCCGCGGCGAGGCTTCCGGTTAGTAGTATGAGGGCTGTTGATGAGAGCATGATGGTAGTTTAGAAGGTTTGGGTCTCGAGTTTCGAGTCTCTGATTTGTTGGTTACTGGTTTCTGGTTGTGCTATTAATTGTAGTGCTCATCTTAATGGGTTACTGTGGTATTGTTCTGTTGTGGGGATCTGCTTTGGGGTTTTCAAGTACTTTCGTGAGTTGGGCTTCTATTTCGGGGGTGATCAGGTGTTCCATGGATTCGGCATCATCGTGCACGTGATCGCCGGCTATTTGTACCTGGTCTGTAAGGTAGAGTTCCCATAGGCGGTGAACCCTAACAATACGTTTTGCCCTTTTCCTGCCTGCTTCCGTTAACATGTACATATCGGGGCGTCCATCATATTTTACGGCTTTCCCTTGTTCAACAATACGTTTTAATCCCCTTTTCACAATCGGTTCCTGCATTCTTCTTCTCTTTAGAATGTCACCGATACTTCGGGCGCGATGTTCTTTTTCATCTGCTTCTTCAAGCAGGTATAATGTTTTGATTATGTTTTCGTCTTCTATGGTTTTCTTATTCGTTCGGTGCTTGAGGAAACGGGCAAGCTCGCCCCGTTTAGGAGCAAATAAAAAGGAGAGCATAAATAGGCATAACGCTGCCAATACCATCCACGGGCCGGTAGGCATCGACGGGGCCAGGTAACTCACCAAAGATCCGGTTATCCCGGAGAAGGCGCCCACGCCACCGGCAATGATGAGCATGTATATTAAGGAAGTCGTCCAATATCGTGCGGCGGCGGCGGGAATGATAAGCATGGAAGCCATTAATACTACCCCCACGGCCTGAAGGCCAACGGTAATGGTCATCACCAGTAGCGTGGCAAGCAAAAACTCGAGCTTCTTAACCGGATAGCCAATTGCAGCAGCGAAATTTTTGTCGAAGCTGACCAGCAACAACTCTTTGTAAGACACGGCAACTGTAATCACGATCAGCACACTCAGCGTGCCAAAAACGATAACATCCAGTGGAACCAGTGAAGCAGCCTGTCCAAAAAGAAAGGCGTCCAGCCCGCTTTGATTGGCATTCCCACTAGACTGTATGAAAGTGAGCAGCAGCACCCCTAACCCAAAAAAGACTGATAATACCATACCAATGGAAGCATCCGGAGATATTTTGCTGTTTTCGATGATGTAATCCATCACAATAATGCTGATCCATCCAAAGATGACGGCACCCGCCAGCAAGGCAAACGGGTTTTTATCACCGACAACAAGAAACGCCAGGCAGACTCCGGGCAGTACAGCATGAGCTATAGCATCCCCTACCAATGCGCGGCGGCGCAGTACAGCAAAACAACCCAGCACCCCGGCCGAAATGCCTAATAAGATGGTCCCGGCTACCACATACCGTACATTAGGATCACTAAAAGAAAAAAATTCAAACAAAGATTCAATCATGGCCCGGCTCTCTCACAAAGTTGTTTTCTTTGGTTAACTCGACTACCTGAGTGAGGATGTTGAGCCTGCCACCATAGGCTTTTTGAAGGTTGTCGTTGGTAAATACATCCTCAATAGGTCCGTACGCAACAAGCCGTAAATTCAACATCATCACCCAGTCAAAGTAATCTGAAACCGTTTGCAGATCATGATGAACAACCATTACCGTTTTACCGCTTGATCTTAGCTCTCTAAGCAAATCCAATATAGCGGATTCCGTGGCGGCATCCACACCTGAAAAGGGTTCATCCATCAGGTAGATCTGAGCTTCCTGTGCAAGAGCTCTTGCCAGAAAAACACGCTGCTGCTGCCCTCCCGAAAGCTGGGAAATCTGGCGTTTTGCATAGGGCAGCATTCCCACTTTCTCGAGACACTCCTGTGCAATTCGATAGTCCTCCTTTCCCGGGCGCCGAAACAGTTTTAAGTGGCTGTAACGCCCCATAAGCACTAAATCCAGTACGTTAATGGGAAAATCCCAGTCAACAGACTCCCTCTGTGGCACATAGGCTATTTTTTTTCGTTGCTTGCTCAACGGTTTCCCATAAACAAGAACACGTCCGGAAGCAGGCTGAACAAGGCCCATAATAGCCTTAATCAACGTTGATTTCCCTGCACCATTCGGCCCGACCACAGCAATTAGTTTAGACTCAGCTAAATCGAAATCAATATCCCACAAAACAGGCTTCTTATCGTAAGCCATTGTCAAATCATGTACTTCAATTGGAGGTATCATTATATCATTCCTAATATTCCATATATCATTAAACTATTTCTACAGCGTCTCTGCCACGCAAAATATGGCAATGATACACTGCCCGCGTTCCACTACTTCAATCCTTCCACAATGGCCTTTACATTATGCTTAAACATCCCGATGTAATTTCCCTCTTCAGAATCCGGGCTGCCCATTGCATCCGAAAACAATTCTCCGCCAATTCTAACTTCATGGCCGCGTTCTTCGGCTCCCGCAATAATTGATTCTGAGGAGCGCGTGGATACACTGCTTTCCACAAAGATGGCCGGAATTTCATTTTCAATAATAAAACCGACCATATTAGACACATCCTGCAAACCATATTCACCAACCGTGCTAATTCCCTGCAACGCCTTTACCTGTATGCCATAAGCCTGCCCGAAATAGCCAAACGCATCATGTGCTGTAATTAAAATTTTTCTCTGGTCAGGTATCTTATCTAACTCTTTTCTGATGAATTGCTCTAAAGAATCAAGCTCTGCCAAATAACTATTTTTATTATCCTGAAACGCCTTTTCATGCTCCGGGGCCCGCTTTGAAAGCTGTGATTCTATATCGTTGACGGCATATTTCCACAAACTGATATCAAACCAAATATGAGGGTCATAAATCCCCCCAAAATCATAAGCAGATATTAACAGGCTATCAGGAATGGAAGATGAAACCGCATGTGCTTTATCACCCAGCTTCTCAAGAATATCCGAAAGCCTGCCTTCAAGAAGCAATCCGTTGTAGAGGATTACATTTGCATTCTCCATTTTCCGGAAATCTCCCGGTGTAGCACGATACAAGTGGGGATCAACACCAGGGCCCATAATAAACTCAACCTCTGCCATATCGCCGCCTATTATTGAGGCCGCATCCGCGATCATTTGAGTCGTGGCAACGACATAAAGTTGATCTGTATTTGATCTTTCAGCCCCGGGTTCACATCCCAACAATGACAGGCTGAACAGCAGAAATATATAAAGGACTATTTTATTCATTTTTCAATCCAGATTTGTGTGGCCAGTATTGCCGGCAGCAAATACCTGTTGCTGTTCACCTCGATGCGGATTCCATCCCTTTCATGCTCAATGGCCTTGACCCTTGAATCTATGAAGAGCTCGAGGCGCGAGAGCATATTCAAAACATCCGTATCCTGACTGGTAACCCGTTTAATAGTACCTTCTGCACCAGGCTTAATATTGTTTAAGGAAATAAGGGAAGGCCCATCGGGTAGTTCTAGCTCAGGGGTAGGAATAGGATCTCCGTGTGGATCATGCCGGGGGTGGCCAAGCATCTCGGCGATTTTAGCTTCGAAATTCTCGCTGATAACGTGTTCAAGCCTTTCGGCCTCATCATGCACTTCTTCCCAGCCATAGCCAAGTACCTCCGAGAGATATAACTCCAGTAGACGGTGATGCCTTATGATTTCCAGGGCAACTTTCTCTCCCGCTTCGGTTAGACGAACCCCTTTATAAGGCTGATGCAGAAGTAGTTTCATTTCTGCCAGCTTCTTCAGCATATTGGTTACCGAGGCCGGTTTTACCGCAAGTTCGTCAGATAACAGCATGGTTGGGACAGCCTCGCCCTCCTCACTGAGTTTGTAAATATTTTTAAGGTAATCTTCCTGAGACTCACTTAATTTTGACTGTTCCATAACAATTTCTTTATTTATTTTTAGTCTACCCTAAATATAATAGATAAATAAGCAATGATCAACTACAATTGTTTAAAAGAAACTGCAAAATGCTGCCTAACTCCGCTTATTCAAAACCATTTGAATGCCATATCAAAACCGTATCAACACTGTAAATATACAGTGTTGATATAGAGTTGATACAGTGTTGATATGGCTTTGTAATACTTTTGTTCAGGCCGTGCCCCCATGCATTAGCTACAGATTCGAGCGGGGGAGCTTGTTTATACAGTCAGAAATTAAGACAAAAAAAAAGGGGACATAAGTCCCCTTTTTTTGCTGCATGATATTTTAACTAATATCAATAGCCGTCGTTTTGCTGGCCTTCAAGTCCGGGATTTGCATCCATTTCTCTTTCGGGTATAGGGAAAATCAACTCACTGGCATTATATTGAAATACCTCACCCCCTGTTCCTACTACACTTCCTTCGGTGCGTTTAAGATCATGGATAAAATGGCCTTCAAAAGCAAGTTCAAGCTTTCGCTCCAGCAGGATATCTTCTAATGTAAGGTCATCGAGGTCATCAAGATTCGCCCGATCTCTAATTTCATTGATATCATTCAACGGAGTATCTCCAACAGAGGTTCCTTCCCGGAAGTTTGCTTCGGCACGGGTCAGGTACATCTCGGCTAGTCGAATAATATGTACGTTTCCGTCGGTTGCATTTGCCCATTTACCGCTTCTCATAACACCACCATCATCCTCATAGAATAAAGCCAGTCTTTCGTCATCATCTTCATAGAGGTCAAGGTGCCCTTCTAAAATATCTACATCTCCACGGCCGGCATCCTCGGCTTCATAAAAACTTTGCAGCTCATTGAGACCTTGTTGAGAGGTTACCTGAATAGCAAAAATATCTTCTGTGGTATTATTTGATGTATTATAGACATCTTCGTAATCAGAGACCAATTCATAGTGGCTTTCTTCTATTACCCTGCTTGATTCACCGGCGGCATCATCATAAGTGCCTTGCGCAAGATGTACCCTGGAAAGGATGGCACTTGCGGCATAAGTATCTGCATAATAGCTATTTTTTAGTGGGAGCTTGTTTTTAGCATCTTCCAGATCAAGCAATATTTGTGCATATATTTCGCTCACCGTGTTACGGCTTATATTGTTCTCTTCAGTAATGGCATCCGTCGGCTCTAATACAAGCGGAACCCCCAGGTTAGATTCCGGATCACCATCATTCCAGGCCTTTCCATACAACCGTACAAGTTCAAAGTACATCAATCCTCTGATAAATTTGGCTTCACCCTCAACACGGTCCCGAATGTCTTCATCAACTACATCCAGGGCGCTGATCACATTATTTACCCGGTTAATTACATTATAGGCATTTGTCCAAATGGCGGTAGTAACCGGATTGTCCACCGGAATATCTTTATCCCAAACTTGTCTTTGAGGGAAAAAACTACCCGACCAGGTTACCTCATTATGGTCCGCACCTAAAAAATCGGCAAGATATAACAGAGGACCGCCATATAAAGTTGCTGCACCTGTATTAGTGGCACCCATACGTGAATAAGCTCCTACTAACGTAGACTCAACATTCTGTGAATTATTAAGTGCTGTTTGGTTATCTAAGGATTGTTGGGGATCTATGTTTAGCAATCCGTCGCAGGCTGACATTGAAAATGTCATAGCCAGGACCATGGTTAAAAATTTTAGATATTTCATAATTTTATAACTTTAATAATAATGATTAGATGCCTGTTTAAAAGTCGACATTGATGCCAAGAGTAAGCGTACGTGCCTGGGGAGCTGTGTAATATTCATTACCCAGATCAAGATTGCCTGTAACATAGTCTGTTGAGACTTCAGGATCATGCCCTTCATAATCTGTAAAAGTGAGTAAATTTACACCACTTACAAACACACGAGCCCTTTGAAGGCTTATGGCATTGGTCAAGCCGGACGGTATTGTATACCCAAAATTTATATGCTTCAGCCTTAAATAGGAACCATCGGTCAGGTATCTGGTGGAAGCATGTGCACCATTTGAGCCAAAAAGTCTGGCTTGTGGAATATCAGTTTCATCACCAGGCTCTTGCCACCTGTCAAGCTGGTCTACGGTTTGGTTATCTAAATACCTACCGTTGGCTGATTGAAAAGCTCCGGCCGGTCTGTAAACATCATTTCCGTACACGAACTGGAACATTACATCAAGGTCAAACCCTTTATAGGTGAAGTTATTTGACAGTCCACCTATAAATTCCGGATGAGGGCTTCCTGCTACTACCCTGCTGGCATCATTATGCACATTGGTTGTTTCATCACCAGAGATAATGTTGCCGTTATCATCCATTTCATTCAGATAATACAAGGCATCTCCATTGTCCGGATCAACACCGGCATATTCTCTTAAAAAGAAGATCCCGATAGCTTCACCTTCAACAGCTCTGTTTTCAAAGTTTCCCGTAACAACCTGTCCATCCAAACTTGTTACTTCGTTTCTATTCGCAGAAATATTGAAGTTGGTTGACCACATAAAATTACCCGTATAATTTCTGGAATTGATAGCCAGTTCAACACCCTTATTTTTCATTTCACCGACATTGTCAAGATAGGTGGTGAAGCCTGATGTTCCCGGAACATTGACATTCAGAAGCAAATCCGATGTGTTCTTCATGTAAAAATCTAATTCGCCATTGATGCGATCGCTGAAGAACCCGAAATCAAGCCCTACATCAAACTGGGCCGTTCGCTCCCACTTCAATCCTGGATTTGCTACCTGGGATGGATTTATTGCAGGAGAGCCGGCATAAGAGGTCACTCCGAACAATCCGCGAGAACCGAAATTATCGATCTCGGCATTCCCCGTTAATCCGTAGCTGGCCCTAAGCTTTAAAAAGCTTAAAAAGTCGGTATTATTCAGGAACTCTTCTTCAGAGAGAATCCACCCAGCCGAAGCGGCCGGAAAGAAACCATATCGTTCATCTGCACCGAACCTGGAAGAACCATCAACCCTGCCGCTTAACGATAATAAGTATTTGTTTTGAAATTTATAATTGGCACGACTGAAATAGGAAAGAAAAGCATAATCAGAACCCGTCGTATTACCACCGGATATTTCAGCAGCACTGGCTATCGTTCTCAAATCATCAACAGGAAAATTTTCCCCTTCAACGTAAGCGGTCTTGCTTGTAGAATATTGAAAACTTGCACCACCAATCACCTCAAGATCATGGACGTCTTGAAATGTCTGATTATAAGTGGCGAAATTGTTGGTTGTATAATTTACAACCTGTACCCATCTGCTGGCACCTAACCCATTATTAAAGCCAGACATACTACGTGCTGTTCCAAGGCCATAACGTTCGTCTTCATTTAAGTTCATCAAGTCTGCGCCGACTTCACTTCGGAAAGAAAGGTTATCAGTAAGGTTTATATTGGCATAAGCGTTGCCGAAATTTCTGAAGGTTGTCTGTGTAAAATCGGAATGTTCTTCATGAAGCAATCCATTGTAATACTCCGTGTTTTCATTCAATTCCCCGGTATTCGGATCTATTATGGGGCTAATCGGCAACTGTGCTACAAGCTGCAATGGAGTGGCAAATCCGTTATCATCAGTCACGCGGGTAAGCTCAGATCGCGCCAGGTTAAAATTTAAACCTAAAGAGATACGATCTGTGGCCGTATGGTCCAGATTAAGCCGGGTGCTTAATCTTTGAAAATCATTACCGATAACAATTCCTTCCTGATCATCGTAGGAACCGCTGGCATAAAATTGTGTGCTCTCATTACCGCCGCTGGCTGAAAATTCATGAGAGAGTGTCATGGCGTCTTTAAATGCGGCGCCCGCCCAATCGGCATCAACTTCATGCTCACGCCAATTTGTACCCATAGCATAGGCATCAAACGCGCCTTCAGCATAATCCCGCAAACCGGCATTATCTGCTGATTCTAATATCAGTTCTGTATATTGCTCAGAGTTCAGCCAATCCATGGTTCGCGTCGGCGTGCTATACCCAACCTTGGTATTATAACTAAAATTAGTTCTGCCTTCTTCGCCTCTTTTTGTTGTGATAAGCACAACACCGTTTGACGCACGTGAACCGTAAATAGCGGCGGCGGAAGCATCTTTAAGAATATCAATAGTTTCAACATCATTAAAATTCAAATCAGCCAAAGGGTTGGTTAATGAATTCGTCCCTGATTGGCTTTGTGATGTTACCGGCATGCCGTCAATAACATATAAAGGCTCATTGCCGGCCGTAACCGAAGCCGACCCCCTGATATTCATTTTGATACCCTGGCCAAGTTTCCCTGAACCGGATTCGATATGTACACCGGCAGCACGACCTTGAAGAGCAGATTCAAAACTTGGTACCGTTATGCCTTCTATGGTTTCACCCGATACACGTGCAATGTTACCAGTAAGGTCTTGTTTGATTTGGGTACCAAAACCAACAACTACCAGTTCATCCAGATCGGCAAAATCAGATATCAGCTGAAAATCCTGAACGAGATTGGTTGTCGTTACAGCCACACTTATAGTAGCCGTCTCATAACCTACATAGGTTACACGAAGTTCGAATGTGCCGCTAGGCACGTTTTGAATATTGTATTCTCCATCAGTATTCGTCGCCGCACCGCGATTCAACTGTGGAATAAATACCGATGCGCCCGCTAATGTTTCGCCATTAGAGGCATCCGTTATTTGCCCGGATATGCTTCCTTGCTGCGCCATCGCATTGCCGGGAAGTATCCACATAAACATTAAAAACGTGAGTAGTAAACTGTTCTTCATGCTAGATTCTCAATCTTTGAATTTTAAAAAAATCTGTTCGCAATAGCTGCCAACAGCATTGGGGTAATAATATTTGTTTGGGTAATTTTTTTATTAAAATAAGTTAACAAGAATGCAATTAAAAAAAAGATTTTTTTATTAATAATGTAACTGTAGTAACAAAGGGTATAGGCAATAAAAGCATTATTTAGTTTATATAAACGGGTGCATACCCTAAATATATTTCCAACAAACAGCAATTCTACATTTAAGATAGACTTGTCTTAAATGTAGAATTGCACATTGGTAGTCTATAGCATGTATGTCCGGAATCGGTATTACATGAGTATATTATTTGAGAATTTATAAAAACTTGCCAGTCATCACTCTTTTTATTTCACCTTATGAACCGTCAAGGTGTCAGATAACGCAATAAATAATCTTCAAAAAGATAAATGTTCTTAACCTAGAATTCCCCGTATAATTGAATTAAACATCGTTATACCTGTTGGTAATATTGAATCAGGAAAATCATAGTTGCTGTTGTGAAGCTGTGGGTGTTCCGACCCCGCCCCTATACCAAAAATTGCTCCCGGATATTCTTGTGTAAATCTGCCAAAATCTTCTGACCAGGGAAATGGATTTTTGATAACTCTTGATTTTATACCGTTTGCTGCAGCAGCGGCTTTTATCATTTGAACACACTTCTTATCGTTAATATTGGCTTCAAAAATCTCCGTCCAGGCTGTTTCATATTTCAGATTATTGGCCATAGATATTCCTTCCGTCAATTCTAATGCCTTTTTTATCAATATTTCCATGTCATCTTTCTGGTACGCCCTTAAGGTAGCCATGACCTCTGCATAACCTGGGGTCGTTCCAAAAGCTATCTCTCCGACCCGTGCATGTATGATTGTAACCATGGCAGCATTATGTAATGCCGTGTGCAATACCGGCAAAGCTGTTAAACCCTGAATAAGTGATGCCGCTGCCAGCGCCGGGCTGATGCCGTCTTCCGGATGACCAGCATGAGACGTTTTGCCTTTAAGCTTGATGATTAGTCCTCGTGAAGCCGAGGCAAATACACCGTCCTTAACAACAATCTCACCTTCGGCATACCCGGGCAAATTGTGTAAGGCAAAAACATAGTCTGGTGCGATGGTTTTAAATCGTGCGTCATCCAGAATTTGTGCGGCCCCTTCACCGGTTTCTTCTGCCGGTTGAAATAACAAGACAACACGACCTTTTTTTTGCGGATGTTCATATAATTTTTCAGCAATTCCGCAGACAATAGCCATATGACCATCGTGCCCACATTTATGAGCGATACCATCGGTTATAGATTTATACTCTAGATTAATGGTTTCGGGGATTGGCAAGGCATCCAGCTCGGATCGTATCATTACGGTAGGCCCGGTTTCCTTGCCTTCATAAACGGCCGCCAAACCATGACCGCCAATATCTTCTATAAGAGAATCAGGGTTTGTTCGCTTTAGAAAATCGCGGACAAATTCCGCCGTTGTTTTTTCTTTATTGGATACTTCTGCAAGGGAATGTAGCTCATGCCTTAATTTTTTGATACTGCTAAGGGGTTCTTCCATAGATAAAAATCAGCTTGTTCTAACCGAGTTGATTGTTGATTAGGGAATATCTTAATACAACTTGCCCAAAACAAGCTGTGGATCAGGATAAATCTGCAAAGCCCGTTTTCGTTCATTTTTTGCTACTACACCCGGCATATCGGCTTTTTTCGGCTTAACCCGGCTCAGTTGGAAATGAAGGTGGGGAGCCCACCCGCCATTTTCCTCCTCAGTTCCTATGTCTGCGATTTTCTCCCCTTTTTGGACCGATTGCCCCTCACACAGATTTTCTAGACTTTCACTACTCAAATGCCCGTACAAAGCATATATGGGTTCATCATCCAATATATGCTCAGTCACAATTGTCGGACCATAATCTCCTGGATTATTATTATCCCGAAAAAAAAGAATCTTTCCATCATAAAAGGAAAAAACAGCCGAGCCCGCAGCCATCCAAAAGTCCACGCCCATATGAACATTCCGTTCATCTTTATATAGAGCGCTTAAGTACATATTCTTTCGCACTTCATTATACCGGCCAATTCCAAAAGGGAAAGACGCTATAAAATCAGGGGAATAACCTTTGGAAAAGTCAAACACCACAGCCTTCTCTTGCGTTTGAACTACTGGTGAAAAATGTGATGGTGGCGGGAAATGCAATGTGATGAATACTTATATGAGTGGTGAGTTATAAATTATGAGTGGTCAAGGCTATTCAGGCAGGGACACCTCATCATTCATCACTCAAAACTCTCAACTCTTAAACAACTATTTTATCAATATAACTTGAATTCATAATCCCTAAAGCCCCAACATATTTAAGCTCAAAAGCTATAGTATCACCAACCTTTAAATCGCTCTCATTCTGGCCTACATCGACCACCAGCATATCGGAGCTGGCATCGACTATTTTCACATCATCACTTTTAGAAACCAGGAACTCCGGTTGAATATCCAGGTATCCAATATCCAGGATGGCCCGGTAAGCAGTTTTTCCATAAAGGGCTTCGTCGATCTCCATTGTGTGGCCCTGAGGATTTGCACCCATATTTCCACTGGGGGCCATAGGTTTTTCATGGATTTCGATGATTTGTGTGAACAGTTCCAGCACCGAAGATTCCATTCCTTCAATAACTTTACCGCTAAAGAGATCAAGGCCAAAATAGAGGGTTTCCCCGATCCGGAAATGGTTGATCCCTTCGGGGAGTTCACCGTTAAGTATAAGTGGGATAGTCACCGATGTGCCTCCGGATACATAGGGTATCTTTCGGTCAAACTTTAGTTCGATAATCTGTTTGTATAGGGAGAGCTGAATCAGCTTATCACGATCAGGCATCACTCCATGCAGGCAATTCAGGTTTGTTCCTAGCCCCACTACTTTAATTCGGGGGAGCTTGAATACCTGGGAGTAGAAATCGATGAGGTCTTCACGTACAACCCCCTCCCGCAAATCACCAAGCTCAATCATAATGATTATTTTATGATCTTTATTTTGCTTTACAGCCTCCTTAGACAGAAGGCGTATCGTTGAAAGCTCGGTATTAAAACTTACATCAGCAAATTCAATAATATCCGGGATGCTCTTTTTGGGCGGAGGCTTGATGTAAACAGTTTGCACATCTGGATTGATTTCCTTAACGACCATTAAATTACTTACCCGGGAATCATGTATCTCGGTAACCCCAAGGTCAATAACTTCTTTGATATAGTCACGGTGCCCACAAAAAAGCTTTGTAACCACACCCCATTCAATCTTTTTCCCGGCAAAGATATCACCTAGAAATTTATGGTTATGCTGCAGTTTTTCCCGATATAGTTTTAGATATGCCATCTTACTTCTTGTACCTCATTTCAAGGTATTTATTAGTAAATCCCAGCTTCTCGTAAAGATAACGTGCAGGGTTATCCGGTTCTACGTGCAAAGCAACATCCCCTTCAGCATTCTCTACAGCAAGTTCCATTAACTTTTTTCCTACCCCTTTCCCTCTGGTACTCGAATCAACAGCAATATATACGAGTATATTTTCGGGAATAAAACCAGACATACCAGTTTCATTAATGATGACAGCGCCTGCAATTTCCCCATTCTCGGATGCAATAACAATAAACCCTCCTTTACCGGGCTGTCCATCCAAAGCATAATCAATGCACCTGTGGATATCATCTTTTGCATCTCCATACTGATCCAGGCTCACAAATAAAAAATCGGCAACATCATCTTTGGTAAAACTGCTTTGCTCTGCATTCTGCCTGTTTATAATTTCGTAGTCCATCAGTTTGTTATATTTGCTTGTTTTCGAGTTCCTCATCTTTTTGATCAGGAACTAAAAGTGATAATAATATAAATACAAATAATGCGGCGGTAATTCCAAAAATATTGGGATCCAGTCCAAAAGGCAGAGCTGTATCCAAAATTGTCAGGCTTAAGGTTGTGCCTCCACCGGCAATCATAGCCCCAACAGCCCCCGCGCTGCTGCTATATTTCCAGTATAGGGCTCCAATAACAGGTACCAGTAATCCGGAGACCATAAATGCATAGGAATAAAGCATTATCTCCAGCACATTTTCCATAGTGGCCGCAAGTAGTAAAGCCCCAAAACCAATAACAAAGGTCACTATTTGGGAGAATCTGATCTGCCTGTCATGAGCCATATCCAGCTTAAAATATTTACCGATTATATCTGTACTTACATTACCGGAGGCGGCAACAAGGCAGCTATCGGCCGTAGACATAATGGCCGAAAAATAAGCCGACATCATCAGACCCATCAGTCCCACCGGTAAAACGGTGCGCAAAAGGAACGGAAGTCCCATTTCAGCGTCAATTTCTCCGGCTGATTCAAAACCCATATAGGTAAACATGCCTTGTTCGGCGGCTACATTGGCAAACATTCCTAATAATACTCCCATAAATGCCATAATCGGCCATTCAAAGAAGCCGGCAACATACCAGGCCTTCTGAGCTTCGCGTTCACTGCGGCTGGCGTAGATACGCTGATATAACGTCATCCCGACAAACCAAATCGGCAAAATAGTGACGCCCCAATTTACCGATTGTTGCCAGGTGATATTGGTAAGAGTAAGAAATTCTGCAGGCACGGCCTCACGTATACCCTCCATGCCTCCAATGGCCATATAGGAAAGTGGGATACCTATAAATATCAAGCCGGACATTAGTAGTATCCATTGAAATGTATCGGTATAAATTACGGCTTTGATTCCGCCCATTACTGTATAAACGACGATTATAAAGCCCATGATATAGAGAGCCACGTCCAGACTTAACCCTTCAAAGGAAGCCGATGCAAGCTTCGCACCTGCCAGCATCTGTGAACTTGTAAACCCAATATATCCGATTGCGGAAATAAAACCGGCAATCAAAGCTGCCTTTGGGCTGAAAAAGTAATTAAACAGCTCTGGCATCGTGTAAAAGTTTTCCGTGGTAGAGAGTTTTTTAACTTTAGGTATCAGATACACAGCGCTTAGCCATGCCCCAAGTAAACCTGTGAAGAGCATCCACGACCCTGAAATACCCATGATGAAACCAAGTCCGCCCAGCCCGATAGAAAAGCCGCCGCCCACATCAGTAGCCACAACAGATAGGCCAATATGAGGGTAGGTTATTTTCCGGCCTCCGAGATAAAAATCGGATGCTCCTTCATTTTTGCGCATAAAATAATAACCCACACCCAATACAGCAAAAATGTAAACAATGAAAACCGCCAGATCTACAGGGTTCATAAAACCTTAGAATATTTATTCAGATTTGCGTTACTTATACCCGATGAATTCTTTAATAGTCCGTGGGCATGTGTAGCAACATTTCGGATAGGAGAATAGTCTTTTTTTAGAATCTTGATCGTATGTTGGTTTTGCGTATGTAATTGATTTAATACAATTAAATATTAAAATTAAATCACGCAAAATCAAATCTATTTGCCTTACGAGTAATAAGTTTAACTATGCAAACTATACTTATTGCCGGTCGATAAGCGTTATTTATCTTGACAAGGTCTATATAATGTAGTACCTTTAAAAACACTGCGGGGTGGAGCAGCTGGTAGCTCGTCGGGCTCATAACCCGAAGGTCGTAGGTTCGAATCCTACCCCCGCCACTTATAAGCCTGTAATTAATTTCATTATAATTAGTTACAGGCTTTTTTATTTGGTGTTACCAATAAAAAAACTGCAACTACAAAATGGCTAATATTCCATCACACTCTCCTCTTTCCGGACGTACTATTGCAATTCCGGAGAGCCGGAAACTTGATATTTTTGCTAAGATGCTCGAAAAGCAGGGAGCTGTAACCTGGCGCTGTCCTTTGGTGTCAATCCATGATGCCCCCGACCCGGCCCCTGTTGTAAGCTGGCTTCACAAATTTGCCGGGGATCAAATGGATGACCTTATCCTGCTCACAGGCGAAGGAGTACGGCGGTTGCATGGATTTGCCGACCGTGCCGGAGATGGCTTACAAGACCAGTTCATAAACAGCCTGAAAAAGGTGCGCAGGATAACACGGGGACCGAAACCGGTGGTCGCACTGCGCCAACTGGGCTTAAATACCGACTTATCAGCCGGTGAACCCACCACCGATGGGGTGATTGATCTGCTTTCTGGTGAAACCTTGAAAGGGAGAAAAGTTGGGGTGCAGCTATACGGGAATAATCCTAATGAAAAACTGATGGAGTTTTTAAAAAAAGCAGGCGCGGAAGTTTCTACTGTAGCCCCTTATGTTTATGCCAATGACAGTGAAAATATCAAGGTAAGCGAACTGATTGAAGCCATAATCCGCAAAGAGTTGGATGCTATAGCTTTTACCAGCAGCCAACAGGTTAAGCGATTGTTCCAGGTAGCGAAGAAACAAAAAACAGCAGATATACTGCAGGAAGGGCTGAATAAGATCATCATTGCTGCCGTAGGCCCTGTTGTTCGTGATACACTAACAGAGCGTGAAATTCAGGTAGAATTAATGCCCAAAAGTTCTTTTTTCATGAAACCTTTAACCGATGAACTGGTCTTGAAGTTGAAATAAAGGAAACGATCTGGTGCAGTATTTTTTATGGTAGAAAAGACATTTCTCTTGCGGTAAAAGTTTGCATCTTCTTTTTTGCATTTATGCGGCAAATATATAATTTACCTTAACCGTTTAAGCGCTTAAAATTGCCGCACTAAAAGTTGCAATGAACATGATTTATATATTTTGAACCTATAGTACCAGCTATTCCATGTTAAAATGAACTCACTCTTATGGCATACACTTCTCGTAATGATTATCACGGGTTTGATTCCGATCACAGGCTGCAGTGATGATCCTATAACGGAGGTAGATTTTGAACAGGCTGAATTCGCCCCTTTTGTGGAACCGGATTTTCCTTTTATTACAACTTCCCTTGATGCCAGAGACCTCGGGCCGGCCTACCCGTCCGATAATATTACGGCAAGATGCCTGGCCGTTCAGCTTGGAAATGATACCCGCGGCTGTTTCGATACCGACCTGCTGCGCTGGTCGGCAGCATGGACGGGCGATTCTATACCAATGGTTACCATGGCACAGGTTTCTTATAGGGATTTCTATAATAAAGACAATCAAATCCCGGTCTTGCAGGAAAAACCAAAAGTTGCAACTGGTCAGTATCCTGGTTGGATGGGATCTCAACCTGAATTTACAGACCCGCGTCCTCCCAGCCCAAACCCCGAAGAACCATCATGGGGGCCTCTTCCCGACAACCTGGGAAGATATAATGGCGTTTATGTAGTCGGCCAGGATGTTGTTCTTTCTTATACCGTAAAAAATACCGACATCTTTGAAATGCCCGGGAGTGTCACCTCAGGCGATGAGGTCGGGTTTACACGAACGATTCAGGCGGGCAGCCGTGAAGAAGATTTAACAATGGTTGCCACCGATGTCTCTGATGGGGCAGAGAGTGAGGTAAACGAGGATAACGTTGCTTATATTTATAGTGGTTCCAATGCCGATTCGGTAACGGCCTTGGCTTTGATCGGGCCAGATGCAGAACTTCGCATTATTGACAACCGGTATGCAACAGTATACCTGCCTACCGGCGGTGAATCCCTAAATATAAAACTAATCTCCTGGCGAGGACCCGTTTCTAAAACCGACCAATTTCAGCAGATGATAACCGAAACTGTTGAATTGCCCGACTTTCAAGAAGGTGGTTCTGCACTTTGGACCGAATCTGTCAAAACTCGCGGTTCCTTATCCCCTGATACCTCGGCCTATGTGACCGATCAACTCACCTTGCCGATTCCCAATCCCTGGAGCCGTAATGTAAGGGCTGTAGATATGGATTTTTTTACGGATAATCGAGCCGCCGTTGTTACCTTTGATGGTGATGTTTGGATGGTTGAGGGTATAGATCAGGAGCTACAAAACCTGCAGTGGCGAAGATTTGCCTCGGGTATGTATGAGCCTCAAAGTCTGGAGATTGTTGATGATGCCATTTACGTTTATGGAAAAGACGGGATCACTCGTTTAAATGATTTGAATGATGATGGCGTCGCAGATTATTACGAGAACTTTTCCAACCTTATGACTCAATCTATAGAATCCAGGGAATGGGCGAATGACATGGTTGCTGATCCTGATGGAGGGTTTTATGTAGCCAAAGGAGCCGCCCTGGATATGGGGCCTCAAAGTTCAGAACCCGTGATCAGTGGCGTTCGGGCCGGCTCCCGCCACAGTGGGTCAATTACAAAAGTATCACCCGATGGTCGTGACATAAAATTCTATGCGACCGGCTTTCGTGGTCCGTATCTGGGTATTCATCCGGAGTCAGGGGTTTTAACAGCATCTGATCAGCAGGGCCACCATGTACCATCAACTCCCTTATTACTGGTGGAGGAAGGCGATTATTATGGAGTGCCCGCAACGGCACATCGTGATCCTGTTCCGGAAATCACCCCTCCCCTGGCCTGGATACCCCATAACGTTGATCAATCGGCTATCAGCCAGGCCTGGATTACAGGAGATCGAATGGGGCCTTTAAATGGTGATCTAATTAACCTTTCTTATGGACGGCCGGGGCTGTTCCGGGTATTGATTGATAGTACAGATAATACCTTACAGGGAGGCGTCTCTCTTATTGAGGCTAATTATCCGGCTCCAACGATGAAAGGGGTAATGAATCCGCTTGACGGGCAATTGTATATAACAGGATTCACGCTCTGGGGTTCCAGATCACAAGGTGTCAGTGCCGTATCCCGGCTTCGTTATACCGGATTGCCCAGTACTTTGCCGGCAGGATTTAAGGCTCGTGAAGGCGGTATCATAATCAACTTTGATGTGGAGTTGGATGAAGAAACAGTTGCAGATCCTCAAAACTACCGGGTAGAGCGCTGGAACTATCAACGCACCGGAGAATATGGCTCAGGGCACTTCAAGCTTGATGGGACACCCGGGCAGGAATACCTTCCCGTCACTTCTGCACATTTGTCTGAAGACAAAAAAAGTATACTGCTGGCGGTCCCAAACATTGAGGAAGTCATGCAGATGCAATTAAGCTTCCAGGTAAATACCACCGACGGAACACCTATCGATGACAGTATTTATTTTTCTGTAAATGAGGCGAGCGAAGCAGATTTCGAAGCTGAAGGATTCATCGGCGTTGATGAGTATATACATGCTGAAGGAACAATAGTCAGTGATGATGATCTCCGGGAATCGGCTACTGCCGCCAGAGGGAAAGAACTATTTCAGATCAGGGGTTGTATGGCTTGCCATTCAACAGATGGAGCAACCGATGGGCTAAGCGGGCCGACACTGGCAGGAATATATGGATCAGAAAGGCTCCTCTCTGACGGTTCAACCAAAACTGCCGATGACGAATACCTTCGGACTTCCATCCTGCAGCCGGGAGAAGACATCGTAGAAAACTACGATCAGGGAATGCCTTCTTTTAACGGCATACTTTCGGATGATGAAATTGAGTCCATCATATTATATATCCAGACACTCTAACAGTATCAGAAAGCTTATTTCTGTCGTTTTCAGATAAAACTGGCAGTATTTTTTTAATCATTAATCCGGCAAAGCAAAAGAGACGTAGAAGTCCCCTCCATCAGCGCCAAGCTTTGTGCCGCCACATGCTATGACTATATACTGCTTCCCGTCCACCTCATAAATACTTGGCGTTGCGAAAGCGGCGGCGGGTAGCTGCGTCTGCCAAAGCAACTCGCCATTTGACTTATCATAGGCCCTAAACTTGCCATCCTTAGTCCCGGCAATGAACAATAAGCCCCCGGCGGTCGCAACCGGACCACCATAGCTTTCCGAGCCAGTTTGTGGTATTCCCTCTTCCATCAAATCCGGGTATTCTCCAAATGGCACTTTCCATACATAGTCACCAGTATTTAAATCTATAGCGTTTAAAGTTCCCCATGGCGGTGATATGGCGGGATACCCTTTATCATCCAGGAATTTGTTATACCCTGATATATTATAAGTGACATTAGGTATAGATTGACCCGGCTCTTCAGTCTCACCGCTACTGACCGTTTCATAGTCCTCATTTCCTTCCAGATAGGTCAAAAGTGCCTGCATTTTAGTCTCTGAAATATTAGCAAATGAAGGCATCATACCCTGGCCGTTCGAAATGACACTGATAATTTCTTCCTGAGCCATACGGCTGGTTATATTTTCCAAAGCGGGAAAGCCACTATTGGGATTCCCCATTTTTTCAGCCCCATGGCAGGCTGAACAATTAAGCATATAGGTCCGCTGACCTAAACTTAAATGTGCCATCTCCTCTTCTGTAGCCGAAGGTTCTAAACTGATATGCCAGGCCATCTCATTGCTGTTTATATAAATGATCCCTTCTTGATCTACAGCCGCACCACCCCACTCGGCACCTCCGTCCAGGCCGGGAAAGATGATTGTACCTTGTTCGCTTAAGGGTGTAAATGGTCCCTCGGATCGACTGTTCCGAAACGTCTCCAGCAACTCTTCGCGATTATCCGCATACGGACTGATATCATCTTCAGTTAAAGTCTGGCGAGCATAAGGATCCGGTTTTACTGGAAAAGGCTGGGTCGGCCACGCATTCTCGCCGGGCATATCGGAGGCCGGAACGGGCCGGTCTTCAATGGGGAATAAAGGTTCGCCTGTTTCCCTGTCAAATACAAAAACATATCCCTGTTTAGTAATTTGAGCAACCGCATCAACCTGTTTACCATCATGATTAACAGTTACAAGATTGGGTGGGGCTGGAAGGTCACGGTCAAGAATGTCTTTTCTTACGAACTGAAAGTGCCAGATCCTTTCGCCTGTATCAGCGTCCAAAGCCAGAAGGGTGTTGGCAAAAAGGTTGCTTCCCTGCCGGTTAGCACCGTAAAAATCGTATGCCGCAGAACCGGTGGGCACATAAACTATGGCTCGTTCCCGGTCAATAGACATTCCCGACCAGTTATTAGCGCCACCTACTTCGGAATTTTTGTACGTATTCTCCGGCCAGGTATCATACCCGTATTCACCGGGTTGCGGAATGGTATGGAATACCCAGGCCAATTCACCGGTCTTAATATTAAAAGCCTGAATATGGCCTAAAGCCGCATCCCGCCCCTCTGACACGCGTAATGGCATTATAATCAGGTTTTTATACACCGTACCAGGGGTAGTCGACATTACCATTTTATCTCCGGCTGTAGGGCCCAACCCCGACTTTAAACTTGTTCGGCCATTGTTCCCAAAACCAGGTATAGGTTCACCGGTGTTGGCATCAACGGCTAATAGCCATTCTCCGTTTGTGTATAAAATTCTTTCATCTTCACCATCATTCCAGTAAGCAACACCCCGGCTGTTACTCAAACTATTTTCATCCTCATTGCCTTTTCCCCGCCAATACTCTTCTCCTGTAGCAGCATTTACTGCAAAGGGTTGCATATCGGCTGTCATGGCATACATAATGTCATTTACAACAAGCGGATTCGTCTGCATTTCACCATCAACCCCCGTTTTATACTGCCAGGCAACTTCGAGTTGATTAACATTAGACGTATTGACCTGATCAAGAGTGGAGAATTGGTTTCTTTCGGGTCCACCTTGATATTCAAGCCATTGACTGCTGTTTGGGACCATGCTCGGCAGTGCATACCAAATAAATCCTGCCAAAACTATAATAGTTGATGGAATAAGAAGTCGTTTCATTATTTTATTCTTAATTTGCTGTGAAAGTTTTGTAGAATATACCGCTTCGTATAAATCATTTTCTTTTTCTGATTGCAGCCATTTTGATATCGGGGATTGCCGATGACATCAATAAATTATATTTAGCCCCTTTTAACAAAAAATACATTTATGCATAATATATTACTATTCCTTTTTTCTGCATCTTTATTTCTTCTCCTGCCTTTCATATCCCAGGCACAGGATTCTGATCAGCAGCCTGATACCCTGGTGGGTGAGTTTTCAGAGTTCCTCATTGAAGCCACCCGTTTAACCGAAACCGAAGGTTCCGCACCCTTCTCGGTTACCGTTAAAAGAAGAAGTTTGGCCGAGTCCCGCTTTGAACCCGCCCTTACCCTGGACCGCGTGCTATCAGACGTACCGGGCCTTTGGGTAAGCAACCGTGAAAACTACGCCCTGGGCCAGCGAATTTCCATACGGGGTATGGGGTGGCGAGCAGCATTCGGAGTACGGGGTATTTATGTGATGCTCGATGGCATCCCCCTCACTATGCCCGACGGCCAAACGGGCCTGGATATCCTTGATCCTGCATTTGTCAGCCAGGCTGAAGTGATACGGGGGCCGAGTTCATCGTTTTGGGGTAATGCCGGAGGCGGTGCTATTATTTTATCAACAAAAAATATGAATGATAAGCCCAAAGCCCGCGTGCGGGCTTATACCGGTTCCTACGGAACCTACAAAGTAGAAGCTTCCGCGGCTTCAAAGATTGGTGATCACAACTACAATATCTTTGGCTCATACCTTGATCATAATGGATTCCGTGACCACAGCAGCCATCAAGCCTTACATCTTGGCGGCCATGCAGGGTTTGACCTGGGTACCAATACCGACCTCTCGCTTACCGGCTCTTTTGTAGATGCCCCTTTCACTCAGCACCCCGGAGCCCTTAATGCGGAAGACGCCCGGGACACTCCCCGACAGGCAACTCCTGGCTTTGTTCAAGCCAGTGCAGGCAAATCATGGCGTCAAGGGCAAGCAGGGGCTACATTAACCCGCAGAACAAACGCAGGTACAATTACTGCAACAACCTATGGCATCGCCAGAGAATTACATAACCCCTTAACCTTCGCCGAAATTGAGGTCGATCGCCTGGTGGGAGGCGGCCGTTTGGCTATGCAAGATAATAGTGGGATTATCTCATGGGGAGTGGGTTTGGATGCATCTGTTCAGCAGGATGATCGCCGGAACTATGGTTATGAAGGTGAGTTCGTGCGGGATGAGCTGACACTGGATCAAATTGAAACAGTATCCAATACAGGTGTATTTTCACGGATAGGCACAAACTGGGAGCGGTTTAATATCTCCGCTTCATTGCGTTATGACCATCTGGTATTTGATAACAATGATATGCTGTTGGAAGATGACGATCAATCCGGCAGCAGAAACTTTTCATCCTTCAGCCCCGCGGCAGGGGTTAGCTATAAACTGAATACAAATTTAGTCTATGCCAATTTCGGTACGGCATTTCAATCTCCCACAACCACCGAACTGGTAAACCGCCCGGATATGACGGGAGGGTTTAATTCCGAACTGGACCCGGAAAGAACCCTCGGCATAGAGGCCGGAATCCGGGGAAGGCTAAATGATAGTAAACTCATCTATGATATAGCCGCTTACAGCATGGAAGTGAGGAACAGGCTTATTTCCTACCAAACCGAAGCGGGCGGAGCAAGAGATTTTTACCGCAACGAAGGGCTGACGCAAAATACCGGTATCGAAACCTTTCTTGAATGGCAGCCTATTCCACAGTTAACTGCTCGAACTAGTTATACCTGGAGCAGGTTTACATTTGAGCAGGAAGGAATCGATGCCCAACTCGACGGTAACCGACTTCCTGGCATACCGGAGCACAGGCTGGCATCTGCCCTGCAATATTCACCGTCTGCTTTATGGGCTGCCCTGTATATGGAAAATGTTGGAGAATATTTTGCTGATGATGGAAATAACATCAGCAATGCAGGTTATACTGTTTTGGATTTGCAGATAGGTCATCAGAACCTGGAATTATCATCTAACTTAATCATTCAGCCCTTCATCAAGGTTAATAATATAATGGACGTGCGATATAATACCTCCGTGAGCATCAATGCCTTTGGCGGCCGCTATTTTGAACCGGCCCCGGGTAGGGTTTTCCAGGCTGGATTTACTGTTGAACTCTAACTATCTGCTTTAGAAGCCCCTGTGGTTAATGATGATATTCATGTCATTGCCGCGCTGTGTGATCCCGAAAGGATTCGATGTTTGTCCACTTTGGGTAGCACTAATGTTGTTCCCCTCCTGGCGGACAGAATGATCAGTATGGCTGCCCTGAAACTCCATATTATAATTGTTATCATTTCCTATTTGTTTAGCATCCAAACTATTGTAATCCCCGGTCGTGCTTTGGGTGAAATTATTGCCGTTACCATTCTGAGTTAATTCAATGGTGTTGTAACTACCGTCCTGCAATAATTGGATTCTGTTGCCTTTACCGATTTGCATGATATCGGCAAGATTAAAATACCCATTTTGGATAACATCGGCTCTGTTTTCCGGGCCCTGACTGAGATCCGGTTTCATAATTTGTTTACTGCGCAGTTTTTTCTCCCTTTGTTTGCTAATAACATCAATATCTTTTTCAGTTATTTCCCGGTCATGGTTTTTTGATATTTGTTCAAGAAAAGCTTCGCTTTGGGCGTGAGCATCTACAGTAAAAAAGGCTACGAGTAACACGGTCAAAATGATTGTAATATTCTTCATAACATTAATTTCCTGTCAATAATTGGTTTTAAATATTAAAGCAGCCTGTTCGCCGGATCTTTAGAAAATATCTGTTTATGATCCATAGTAGGCCGGGTTTGATTAACTGTATTATACTAAATAAATTAAATACATAAAAACAATTAATTGAATTTTAATATCCAAAATTTAATGAATGCTTTCCATACCATTCATTAATTCAAAAACTTTATATAATCCCTGGGTCCCAAGATCCTCATAACCTAACGACATGGCACTGGTATAAAACTGCTCGGCAAGCGCCAGCCCCGGTAAAGAAAGTTGCATACGCCGGGATTCATCAAGTGCAATTCGCATATCTTTAACGAAATGTTTAATGAAAAAGCCAGGTTCATAATCACCCCGTGCTATTTTGGAACCCAGTTGGTTAATAGACCATGATGATGCAGCACCCTTACCAATTACATCGATTACGGCTTCTAAATTCATGTCGGATTTATGGGCGTACAAGAGCGATTCAACAACACCAATCATTGTACCTGCTATCAGGATCTGGTTGCTCATTTTTGTATGCTGACCCTTCCCCGGCCCGCCCATAAATGCGATATTCTCGCCCATAAGGTCAAAATAAGGCATAACGACATCATACGTGCCCTTATCCCCGCCTGCCATAATAGCCAGTGAGCCCGCCTTTGCACCAATATCACCACCGGAAACCGGGGCGTCCAGAACTTTGATTCCTTTTTGCGCCGCTACAGTATAAATTTGTTCAGCCAGGGCCGGAGTGGATGTTGTCATATCAATCACATATGATCCTTTTTCGGCATTTTCAACGACACCATCACCGCCCAAAATCAAGGCTTCAACATCTTTGGGGTACCCTACGATAGTGAATATGAAGGTGCTTTGCCTGGCAACCTCAGCTGGAGAACTGCACCAAATGGCCCCCTGCTTTATCAGAGGTTCAGCCTTTGATGGCGTGCGGTTATAGACATTAACGTTATAGCCGGCATCCAGCAGATGTTTACACATGTTTCCGCCCATTACTCCCGTGCCAATCCAACCTACTGAGTTCATATCAATTCTATTTTTTTATGTCAATTTTATGCGCTTTGCTAATATAGATATTAGACTGTAACTAATGATATTCTTTATCTATCACAAAATTAGAACTATTTTTAACTTTTTTTAGGCTTATCGGCAAATCTCCGGGTTATTTGTTCGTTCACAAGTCAAAAATCAATCAGGCTAATATTAAAAACCGAACTTTTAAAGGTGAATGCAGACATTGGGCTGACGGAAAAAATAATCAACTGCCCAATACTCTTTAGCATCTTTATCAAACCCCGGGATCATCAAATACAGCTTTTATAAATTTGGCCGTATAACCTTCAATCCTTGTCCCTTGAAGCTATATTTAATACCTTGGGGTCTGTCAAAGATATAGCCTGTCTTTAAGAATATTAACAATCAATTCATTTCCTTATGAACAAAACAATCAACCCTGACCAGGTACATAAAGTTCTTGGTCGCCATATGCTTGCCGATGGCTATGATATGGTGCTCGATCTTGAAAAAAGTAAATCACCCTATCTGTACGACTCCAGAAACCAAAAACAATATCTGGATTTCTTTACTTTTTTTGCCTCCAATCCCTTGGGGATGAATCATCCCAAAATGGCAGACGATCTTGAGTTCAGAGAGAAAATGAATAAGGTAGCTATCCATAACCCCTCCAACTCGGATATCTACTCCAGAGAGATGGCCGAAATGGTAGATACCTTCTCCCGCGTGGGCATACCTGATCAGATGAAACATCTGTTTTTTGTTGCCGGCGGCGGACTTGCCGTTGAAAATGCTCTTAAAGTAGCATTTGACTGGAAAGTTCAAAAGAACTTTCAGAAAGGATACCGTGAGGAAAAAGGACAGAAGGTCCTGCATCTTGAGCAGGCTTTTCATGGCCGTACGGGCTATACAATGTCGCTGACCAATACCGAAAAAGCCAAAGTTGCTTATTTTCCTAAATTCGACTGGCCGCGAATAAAGAACCCGAAGATCAAGTTTCCTCAAAATGCTGAAAATATAGCCGAAGTGGAAGAGAACGAAAAACAAGCCATTGCTCAGGCAGAACGCTGTTTCGAAACCTATAAAGATGATATTGCAGCCATCATTTTAGAACCCATACAGGGCGAAGGTGGAGACAATCAGTTTCGTGTGGAATTTCATAAAGAGCTTCGCCGTCTTGCTGACGAACATGAGGCGCTCCTCATTTATGATGAAGTTCAAACCGGCATTGGCCTGACGGGTAAATTCTGGTGCCACGAACATTACGTACAGCCAGACCTTCTTGCATTCGGTAAAAAAGCTCAGGTCTGCGGTATGCTGGCAAACGACCGTGTAGATGATATCGACACCAATGTGTTCAAAGTATCCTCCAGAATAAACTCCACCTGGGGCGGCAACCTTGTTGATATGGTCCGTTTCCAAAGGATACTCGAGATCATGGAAGAAGATAATCTCGTTGATAATGCCGCCAAAACCGGCAAGTACCTGCTTCAGAATGTTGAGAAGCTTACTCAAAACTTCGAGCACCTCAACAATCCGAGAGGCAAAGGCCTGATGTGCGCTTTCGATTTTGTCAATCCGGATGACCGGGGCAAATTCCTTGAGAAAACGTATCAAAATGGCCTGTTAATCTTGCCTTCCGGCACTCAATCAATCCGGTTTCGCCCAACCTTAACAGTTACCAAAGATCAAATCGATGAAGGCATGGAAATCATCGGCAAATCATTGGAACAATCATGGAAAACAAACGGGCGCCACTAAGCAGCCCGTTCAAACGATTAAAAAAGCCCGCACCCGGCAGGAGTGACGGGCTTTTTTTTTCTAAATCTGCATCCCCTGCGCCTGTCATTGCACGAGGAATGCACTCAGGATGCACGATTGCACTCCCGGCAAGCGTCGACGCTTTGCCGTCGCCGCCTATTGAGGCAGCCTCTCAGTACGTGGTTAATTATTGCCTGTAATTTGCCGCATCCAGCTCTGTGTATATCATAGGTTATAGAATTACTCGCCCAACCTGAGGCATGAACCTACTTTTTACCGTATTTCCACCGTATCTGCTGCGTGGTTGCTCCGTGTTTTACTCGGACGAAACACGGAGGAGACACGGAGCAACCACGGAGGAACTACGGAATTGGGGTGGTAAAAAAGCTTGGGCAGGATAAAGAGGGATATGCCGCCAGGGAGTTGCACAATAGCCGATGGATATTAATTTATGGGGATGCATTTAAAAAGATTCAGTGTAACTGTGATAGTATCGGCTGTCCGGAAAAAAATGTATTTTATCCCTGGTTATTTTATGATTGATTGCCAGTTCATCGAACATAGCCAGGGGTAGTTATGCATGCTACTTCACTCCTTAATTTTAGTACCATTCCCCTGACATCATTGAAACAAAACTTAATTGTACCTACTCATCAGCGAATGACCATTAATTTCGGGGTTTACAATAAGCTCTTTTTAATACTCGTCACCTTATTTATCTTCACCGCTAGTTGTTCGACTTTCCGTGTATTGTTCCCGCCTCCTGAGCCCGATGAACTGCTTGAAGACATGCCGGAAGTGCCGCGGGAGTTTCGTGCCGCCTGGATTGCCACAGTGGCCAATATTGACTGGCCTTCGGAGCCCGGCCTGAGTACCAAAAAGCAGAAGGCCGATCTGCGCCTGATGCTTGATCGTATGGTCGCTATGAATATGAATGCCGTTATTCTGCAGGTACGGCCGGGCGCAGACGCCATATACCTTTCCGCCTATGAACCCTGGTCTGAGGTTTTGACCGGCGAAATGGGCAAGGCACCGACACCGTTTTATGATCCCCTGGCTTTTGCCGTTGAGGAGGCCCATAAACGCGGGGTGGAGCTTCATGCCTGGTTCAATCCCTTCCGCGCCTTTCATTCTACTTCGAAATCCAAAATTTCAGCCGATCATATCAGCAAGCTGAATCCGAAAATAGTAAGGGAATATGGAAATTATCTTTGGCTTGATCCGGGATCTCAGGCCGCCCAGGATCATTCCATCCGGGTAATAACAGACGTCATTCAAAGGTATGATATTGACGGGGTCCATTTGGATGATTATTTTTATCCTTATAAACAACAGGATTCTACTGGTGCGGTCATAGATTTTCCCGATGATTTAACCTGGGTGCGGAATTCTAAGGGATTAGCTCGTGAAGATTGGAGGCGGGATAACGTCAATAGTTTTATTGAGCGCCTGTATGCAGAAATCAAACGGGTTGATCCGCAAGTCCGGTTTGGGATCAGTCCGTTTGGGATTTGGAGACCGGGATTCCCTGCCGGGATAAAGGGTTTTGATGCTTTCACTGAAATTTATGCGGATTCCCGGAAATGGCTTCAAAACGGATGGGTAGACTATTTTAGTCCTCAGCTCTATTGGGCCATTGACAAGCCCGGGCAAAGTTATCCGGTTCTGCTAAACTGGTGGCACCTGCAGAACGACCACAAGCGCCACCTATGGCCCGGTAACTTTACCAGCCGGATCGGAAGCGGTGGGGGTATAGATTGGAAGGCCGGAGAAATCATAGCCCAGGTGGAAGCTACCCGTGAAAGTCTGCATTCAGAGGGTAATATCCATTACAGCATCAAAGCTTTGATGGAAGATCGGGACGGCTTAGCCGGCACCCTGGCCGGCGAAACTTATAAAGTCCCGGCTTTGGTTCCCGCAACCACCTGGCTGGGGGGTGCAACGCCAGGGATACCGGAAATAAATATACGTCAATACGCTAACACCACAGAACTAACAATGAATCCTGCCGATGGTGAAACTGCCTGGCTATGGGCAATCCATACGTATGGCGGCGAAAACTGGAAACTCGAGATCATACCCGGGTGGAAACATATTTATAAACTAGAAGAAAGTCCCGATTTTGTTGCAGTATCTGCTGTAAGCAGGCTGGGCATTGAGGGGGAGGCGGCGTCTGTTAGAACCTCTTTACGATAGAGATTTGTTCAGCACAATACCATGCAGCTCAAGGAAGACCTTGATGCTTATAATGTTCAGGTTGAGCCATCTTCCTGTAAAAGAGTTTTCCTGCGAGGCATTTATTCACAAGGGGAAAATAAGATTCCTGAATATTACTGAATACATTCATCTGGGATACTCTAACTATGTACCCGTTAAGCCTATGCTGCAGGCTAAGCGTCCACAGATTTTAAATGCAATGCAAAAGCTGGTTGATTCGTTTGGAATTGAGTATGGAATAATATATCCTGAATGGTTTTTGACCGAAGATGATACTATAAGTTTTGGAGAAGTTGCCGCGCGAATACCCGGAGGACATATTTTTGAATTAATTGAAAACGCCAATGGCTTTGATCCTATCCAGACATTTGTAATGTGCAGTGATCCCTCTAAACCAGAAGAAGTTATACAGGATTTCTTCCCGCCCGACGATGCCGAGCCACATATTTACGCCGGTAGTTTAATGATCTACCCCAGACCGGACCAGGGATGGAACCCTACCTGCCAGTCTGCACGGGGGATAAGCCTTTGGAGCCGCCATGCGCCTGGCAAACATCAGAGGATGCCTCACAGATTCCGGCAGAGGAAATCGAAACGGTTAAAGAAATTGCTAAAACAGCTGGGCCACCTCCTATAAGTGGTGGATAAAAATTTCCTCAGCCAATTGTATAACCTTGTTAACATAACATCTTATTACTTCTTATTTAAAAACAAAGAATGGTCAGGCACTCCTCCCGAATTGAGCTCAGCTTATCTGCGCTCAGGAAAAACTTTAATTTTATACGAAAAAAGATTGGTCCAAAGCCAATTATATCGTCTGTGGTGAAAGCTAATGCATTCGGCCACGGGATACATGAATTTGTACCCATGGCCGAAACGTGCGGGATCAACCATTTCGCAGTGGCATCCAGTTTTGAAGCTTATGAAGTACTGAATGCCCGAACCCGTGACAGCCGCATTATGATCATGGGTATATTGTATGCCGAGGATCTGTTTTGGGTCATTGAGAATGAAGTGGAGTTTTTCGTCTATGATATCGAGCGTTTGGTCAAGGCTTGTGAAGTAGCCCAAAAAATTGGTAAGAAAGCTATTATACATCTGGAACTCGAAACAGGAGGCAACAGAACAGGCCTGCCCGAAGATGAGGTACTGAAAGCTGTACGCTACATGAGGAAGAATCAGGAATATCTGATTTTTGAAGGTGTATGCACTCACTTTGCAGGGATCGAATCACTGGCTAACCAGTTCCGGATTGTCAAGCAGCTGGATAAATTTAATCGTCTGTGTAAGGCGATCAATAAGACAGGGTACAAACCCCGCCTTAAGCATACCGCCAGTTCGGCAGCCGCACTGGCATTTCCGGAAACGGTAATGGATATGGTTCGTGTGGGGACATCCCAGTTTGGGCTATGGCCAAGCCCCGATATATACAACCTGCACCTGATGCACACCAATAAGGCCAAAGATTCGCCGCTTCAGCGCGTATTGAGTTGGAAAACTGATGTTATGCATATCAAGGATATTAAAAAAGATGAGTTTGTAGGTTACGGAACGAGTTACCAGGCACCCAAGGACGTACGAATAGCAGTCCTGCCCCTTGGTTATTCGAATGGCTACCCCAGATCGCTTTCCAATCATGGCGATGTACTGATTCATGGGAAGAAAGCCCCGGTGGTTGGGCTGGTGAATATGAACGTATTTATGGTGAATATCAGTCATATCCCTAATGTGGAAGTAGGCGATGAGGTGGTGCTGATCGGTTCGCAGAAGAAGAATACCATCACTATCAAATCCTTTTCGGAATTTACCAATATGATTAACAATGAGCTGGTAAGCCGCCTGCCTACCGCCATTCCAAGAAAGCCCGTGCGGTGAACATTATCAGGCTGACAACCTTCTGATCGCAAACTGATATCTCTTTAAACATTTGTAACCAATTCACGTGTACAGGCGTGTAACCTTGCAGAGGGATACCAGCGGTAAACCAGCCGGGCAGGCCTTAGTTTATTTATGAAATATTTATTACATTAAAATATATTTTACAGCAACTAGTGATACTCACGCCCTGTTCCCAGTTTAATATTTTTCTTATGGCTCATATATCTCTACCTAATGAACAACTCCCCGGTATTGTCGGATTGATGGATTTCAGGAAGGATACCGCAAAGATACTAAGTGAACTAGCCGAGACCCTTTTGCGGGGCGAATCAACCCTTACAAGAGGTGAGCGGGAAATTATCGCTTCGTCAGTGTCTTACGAAAACAATTGTCATTTCTGCCATACCTCACATGGGGCCGCGGCTTCGGCCCATCTAAATAAATCGGTAGATTTTATTGATGAGATCAAGAAGGGCATAGATCATCTGGATGTTTCACCCAAGCTAAAGTCGTTGTTGAAGATTGCCCATAAGGTTCAGAAGCAAGCCAAGGATGTTTCAAGCGAAGATATCGCTCTTGCAAAGAATGAGGGCGCCACGGACATGGAGATCCATGATACCGTATTGATCGCCTCGGCATTTTGCATGTTCAACAGATATGTTGACGGCCTTGGAACATGGGCTCCGGAAAGCAATGATGATTATGCGGGAATGGGTGAACTTCTTGCCAATGAAGGTTATGTACGTGAGAGATAGGCGCAGAATTTACGAATGAATAACACGGCTACCCTCCTCATCCACTGTCCGGACCAAAGAGGCATCGTTTCTTCGGTATCCAGCTTCTTAAGTGACCATAATGCTAATATTGTTCACGCCGTCCAGCATCAGGATACCACCTTTGGGCTGTTTCTGATGCGTGTGGAATGGGATTTGAGTAACTTTGATCTGGACATAGGATGTTTTCCTGAAGCTTTTCAGCCTATAGCGAAACGATTTGACATGAAGTGGCACCTGGCCCGATCATCATCGGTTCATAAAGTTGCGATCTTTGTTTCCCAATACGATCACTGCCTGGCCGACCTGCTTAACAGGCACCAGAGCGGGGAACTTGATTGCGATATCCCGGTTATTATCAGTAATCATCCGGATGCGCGTCAACTGGCGGAATTTCATAATATTCCTTTTTATCACATTCCCGTTACTCCCGGCAATAAAGCCGGGGCAGAAAAGATGCAGCTGGAGTTATTGGAAAAATATGACATTGACTTGATTGTACTTGCCCGGTATATGCAAATTCTTTCCCCTGATTTTGTGGCCCGGTATCCCCATCAAATCATCAACGTTCACCACTCCTTCCTCCCGGCATTCAGCGGCTCACGGCCCCATCACCGTGCCTACGAACGTGGGGTGAAAATCATTGGGGCTACCAGCCACTATGTGACCGACGCCCTAGATGAAGGTCCTATTATAGAACAGGATGTAACCACTATTTCGCACCGCGATCAATTAGAAGATCTTATACAGAAGGGACGGGATTTGGAAAAGATGGTGTTGTCCAGAGCAATCCGGTGGCATATCAAACACCGGATACTGGTATATGCAAATAAATCTGTAGTTTTTGTTTGATATAATCTGTTAAAAGCCTATTTATTAGTTAGGCATAGTATCAGAACAGCAAATAAAAGCTATAAGGTTAAAAGTGAAAGATATTACATCCGAACAGCTCCGGGCAATGCAAACACCGCTCAAAGAGAGCTATCGTGAGAATCCCAATGCAGCCGTAATCACCTTGCATGCCGATGGACAGATTGGAGAAGGCATCTCATGTTCGGTAAAAACCGGAAAGGCGTTGGTCGAGGCCGGGTTGCACCCGGCAACCGGCGGCAGTGGTTTGCAGGCTTGCTCCGGAGATATGCTTCTCCAGGCCCTGGTAGCCTGCTCAGGGGTCACCTTAAGCACAGTAGCCACCGCACTGGATATTGAGCTACGTTCGGGAAAGGTAACTGCCAAGGGCGACCTTGATTTTCGCGGTACCTTAGGTGTGGACAAAGAGGCTCCCGTAGGGTTTAAATCCATACGGCTGTATATTTCACTGGATACTGACGCTGAGGCCGAGAGTATTAAGACACTCCTTAAACTAACCGAGCGCTACTGCATGGTTTATCAGACACTGCGTAACGGGGTGGATATAGAAGTTTCTCTGGTGGAGTAAGATTCGTTACAGGTTATAGGTAATGGGCTGGTCTTCCAGGAAATCGTATAGGGTAAGCTGCCGTAAGGAATACCAACCGATCCAAAAATCCCGTAAAGCACCTATATAGCCTTGCCGCGCACTGTCTTTTTCATTTTGAGCAATAAATAGATTGGTGATATCGATCCTGCCGATCAGGTATCTATTTTGAGTAACATCATAACGATGCTGTGCAATAGTATCCGACTGGGCCGCCAATGCCACCTGATCTTCCAGTTGTAGGAATTGGGTAACTCTGTAATCGACCTCCTGAAGAAATTGGCTTCGCTGATATTCTATATTTGTGGCAACCGCACGTTGTTCATTTAGAGCGGCGTTTACCTGAGATCTTTGTTTCCCCCAATTATATATTGGGATATCAAATCCAATGGTAAAAAATTGACTGTTTTGAGAATCATTATAAAGATCCCCAAAGTTTGCGGAAGTTTGATTTAATCCGAAATTTGCTCTAATATTTGCCGAAAATCCCCCTTCACCTTTAGCTTGAGCGAGTCTTCGATCTGCTTCAAGTTCATCCATCTGATAATCCAATGCTTCGCTATTATTTTGGATGGCAAGTTCTCTGGCCCTGTTTATTTCAACTGATATAGAGGGCAAATCATGTGGAGCTTCCAGATCAACATGGACATCAGTAGAGTATCCTAAAAGGATCTTAAAGTTATTGATATTTCTGTGGTATTCGATCCTGGCGGTAGTCAATGCTGATTCAGCATTTCTTAATTGTAATTCCGTTTGCAGCAAATCATTTTCTGCAATGCTTCCCACGTTATATCGGCCCCGGGATATATTATAAATTGAGTCATTTCGCATTACATTGAACTCAGCATTTTCCAGATTAATTCTGGATAAATAAACGTTAAAAAAGTTTTGTGTTACTTGAATCGCCAACTCTTCCATATCTCCAACAAATTCTTTTTGGGATATTTCAAATTGCAGTGGCTCTATTCTTTTTCGCCATTTCAGGTTATTAAATTGGAATAATGGTTGCTGAAGCCCCACAACAAGGGGCGTACTTTGCCATAAATATGAGTTTTCGCCACTAAACATACCCAAACGTGAAACACCGGATGACAGGGATATGCTGCCCCCGGTTGCCGAAATATTTTGATCGATTGCCAGTGATGTTGAAGCCTCTGATTGTATTCTGGACAAATACGTGACCGTACCATCATCAAGGGTATTCGAAAATATATTCTTGTTAAAATTCGGTGAATCTCCTCTCAAAGTCAGGCTAGGCAGCAGATCTGCCCGATAGGATTCATATTGCCATTCACTGGCAACAAGGGAGGAGCGAATAGCCTGGGCAACAGGACTTTGATTTTGGGCAATCTCGATACACTCATCCAGTGAAAGGGTACCCAAATCATTGGAATTTTGAGCTGCGGAATTTCCTGTCATCACGAGCATGAGCAGAGTAATGACAGAGAGCGACTTAGTAATTTTAATTATGATGTAATGCATGTATAGGATCTTGTTCTGCTGCGTTTTTAGCAGGGAAATAACCAAATATTACTCCAATTGCCATAGCTACCCCAAATGATAATAATATAGACGTCATGGTAACCATTGTGGCGATTCCTGCCGTGAATTCGATTATGTAACTGAAAGAGACACCAAGGATAATGCCAATGATTCCTCCTGTAATACTTATAGCTAATGATTCTGTAAGAAACTGAAGCTGAATATCTCTTTTATAAGCGCCAACAGCCCGGCGCAAACCTATTTCTTTATATCGTTCAACTACTGAAGCCAGCATAATATTCATAATGCCTATCCCACCCACCAGCAACGATATAGAAGCTATTGACGACAATACGATATTGAATATACGCTGAGTTCGCCTTTCC
Source organism: Balneolales bacterium (assembly GCA_040878085.1). Lineage (GTDB taxonomy): Bacteria > Bacteroidota > Rhodothermia > Balneolales > Natronogracilivirgulaceae > JBBDMU01. Next base: position 63,653 of record JBBDMU010000033.1, on the reverse strand, counting down.
TGCTGGAGTAAGAGTTCCGGAACGATCAATTCAAAATCAACGACTCCATTATGGCGGCGAAGCAGCATCCGACGCATTATTTCCGAAATAGGCACACTAAAATTATTATCCGTCACCCTGACAATTAGTTTGTCCAGCTGGTTATTATTAAGATTTGCATTGGTGGGATCTTCATCATCAGTAGCTGCCGCTGATTGTATATCCTGCCCTGTAACTGTGGATCGGTTTTTATACCGCATCAATAAGGTGGTTGCCGGGGTATACATATCCAAATTATAGTTACGGATACCAAGATTGCTCATATCCTCAGAACTTATTTCTCTCCTATCCAATACACCGATTACAGTGAACCAGATACCACCGGCTTTAATTTTTTTCCCCATTGGATCTTCACCCATGAAGAACATGGCTTTTATATCAGCCCCAATTACACATACAGGCTCTGCCTTATCGATATGAAATTTGGAAAAGGTATTGCCCTCGAGAAACTCAAAGCCATTTATTTTAAAGTAGTTTGGGCTTACCCCCACTAACTTACCCGACCGAAGGCGTCCCTCACGAATAAAAGGAGTGTCAAAAATTATTTCGGGAGTGATTGATTCTATGTAGGGTACATTGTCTTGAATGCTATTCATATCCGCCAGGGTTAATCCGGGAGAATACCGTTTTTGTTCTGAACCCAAGTCACCATTTTGCTGGATATCGCCCTCGACTTGCTCAACAACTGTTTCAATAATAATATTATTGGTTCCCAGCAATTGCATTTGCTGTAAGACTTCCTCTTGAGCACCACGTCCAATAGCCAGCATTGCGATCACAGAACCTACTCCAAAAATGATGCCCAATGAGGTCAGTAAAGACCTCATTGTATTTTGACGTATTGCTTTTAATGCAATACCGAAATTGTATAAAAGGATTTGTATCAAGAGATCATGTACTTATTAAAAGATGGCCTAATCATGGAAAGCTAAACGGTGTTCTTCGCTATTCCTCAAAGTTATAATTTTCATCTACCTCTCCTGATTCAGTATCTGTATCAGGTTGTGATATCATTACTTCACCAGTTTCTTCTAACTCCTGATAGGTGGAAATTACCTCATCCGACAAGTAACTTATTCGAAGGTTGCTTTCATCAGGAGGTCTGGTGTAATATAGCTGGTCACCGCGGTCGACACCTTCTCTAACGATAATACTATTATCATTCATTAACCCTAGAACTACTTGCTGCATTACGGGCTGATTTCCTCTTTTGTAAACTACCATCATGGAATCTTGAGTAAAGACCGTTTCTAAAGGCACAGACAGTGCATTTTCTTCTGAATAAACATGAATTTCATTGCTAGTGGTCATTGCCGGGCGAAGTGTCGTGTCTGATTCATTGACACGGATAGTCACTTCGAATACTTTGGAACTCGAATTAGGGCGTTGCTCCCCAATATTGGTAACTTCCGTTACAACACCCTTTAATTTGGTATCGGGATTGGCATCGAGCCCAATATCAACTGACTGATTTACTTTTATTTTACTTATATCTACTTCATTAATATAAGTAACAGATTCCATTACACTAAAATCAGGCAATTCGGCTACCACTGGATCCCAGGAATTAATAGTACTACCTTCTCTGACTTTCGATCCATCTCTATTTCTCTTATAAATAACCATACCATTTTCAGGTGCATATATTTCAAATTGAGACATGATTTCTGTAATTCTATCAACGTCAAACTGTTCTTCGCGCACCTCATTTTGCCTTCTGCGAATATTTGCCTCGGCCTGCATTACCGTTGTTACATATTTCTTCTTTTCCTGTTCCAGTTGCCGTTTCGCCTGTTCCAAAGCAATTTGTGCCTGGCGCTGTACGGCAGGTGATTCATACTCTGCCTGTTCAACTGCAATTTGATTTTCCTCTAACCCATATTCCATGTCAGTAATATTAAACCGTGCCTGGGAAAGCGTTAATGAAGAATCAAGCTCAGCCTGTTCAAGTTGGGTTATTTCTTCTTCCAAATCCAGTTCGGCATCTTGTAGTGTACTTAACACGCTTGAGCGGTCTAGTTCAGCAACAAAATCGCCTTTCTGGACAATAGTACCTTCCGGGACAAGTCTTAGTATCGGCACATTATTTATCCGAAAATTCCGCATATTTTCAGGACCTCTGATGCTGGTGGAGGTTTCCGCACGCAATTCGCCACTTGCAGTTATATCGACATTAAATTGCCCCACTTCGGGTGTTGCAAACATCATATTGCTCTCAGATGTATCGGCATCAAATGCGAACCAGACAGCCAATAAGGCTACCAGCAGTAAGCCCCCTAAATAATATTTTCTTTTCATAAAATTGTATTGATTACCATTTCTAATGACTTCTAAACAATCATTGTTCTATATAAAAACCACTTTTTGTTCATAATAAGCTACCAAAATTGCATGTTTTTACATAGCTTTACTTAAATCAGAAATAGCAATGCTCCATTGCTATATTTAAACTACAGTTTATCAAGTAAAACATTAAAAGATTAAAGATTGTTGTAATAATCCTGATACTCTTACCAGTCTTTTATTGTACTCCCGTAGATATGGAAAAACAGGGGGCTATGTTTTATCACGCTTAGCACGCTTTAATATATAACTATAAAGTGACAAACCATGAATTTAAATGGTACCGATTCTTTCAATAAGGATGATTTGCAGGTCCATTAAGTTATTGCCCGTATCTCCAGTCTTGACCAAACCTCTAACAGCTTCGAAAAAAGAATAAGAATCGTGACTTTTCAAAAATGCTTCCGGGTTAAGACCAGCGTGTTTTGCTTGGATAAATGTGTTTCCTGTAGCTATTGCTCCGGCGGCATCAGTAGGTCCATCTTTTCCGTCAGTGCCCACACTTATTATGCTGATGCAGTGATAGTCCTGTAATTCTAAAGCAGCAACCAGAGCCAGCTCCTGATTCCTGCCGCCTTTTCCGCTGCCTGTAACATTTACATAACTCTCGCCAAAATAAATTAAGGCGGCGGTATTAGCATTTTGAATATTACGGTTATATACCGATACAGCAGAACTACACATTTTCTTTGCAATCGTACCAGTCTCTTCGCTATAGGCTTCGTCGGCCAGATGAACGGTATAACCCATTTCCCTGGCGGCCGAACTTGCTAGATTCGCAATAAAGCGAGCATTGCTCAGCAATACGTAGCGATGTTTTTCTATCTTAAATTTTAAAGTTTCGGGAACCTTGCCTTCTGCCCCTTCATGCAAATATTGAACTGCTTCTCTGGGAAGGACTGTTTGCAAGTCATATTTCTTAACTATTTGTATTGCATCGAAAAAAGTTGTTGGATCAGGGGCCAACAAACCGCTTCCGATGTCTTCGGGTCGATCACCCGGAACGTCGGAAATAACCAGGTTAATCAAGTTTGCTTCTTTCAGCATTAGGGCAAGCCGCCCGCCTTTTATCAGAGAAAGGTGCCTGCGTATGGTATTCATTTCACTGATATTGGCACCGCTGTTGAGCAAACTTCTGTTGGTCTCCCGGATGCTGTTCAAAGACAGCTGATCAGGCAGGTTGCAAAGCAGGGCAGAACTTCCGCCGCTCATAAGGTAAAAGACGATATCGTCTGGTTTAATTTTCTTGATGATTGCCAACATTGCCCCGGCGGCTTCCACACTGAGCTCGTCTGGTATCGGATGGGAGGCTTCCATCTGCCGGATGTGACGGGTTGAAGTCTGTGATCCGCCAGGACAAACAACCAACCCGTCGTAAATCTGATTACCCAGACGGTCTTCTATAGCCAAAGCCATTTGAGCAGAGGCTTTACCAGATCCCAATACCCATACTTTCTGCTCATCACTCATTGGGTAATTAACCTTATCAACCGTAATTGTATCTCTCTCTATAGAAATTTTATCATAAATCAACTTATACGGATGGGAAGCCGACAGCGCCTGATTGAAAATATGCAGGAGATCTTTCCTTTGCCTGTAGTAAATTTCACTGGCTGATTTCATGTGCTTATAGCTGACCGATAAGTATTAGTTATAAAAAAAGCCTTACAGTTCCCTGTAAAGCTTTTATAGTCGGGGCGACAGGATTTGAACCTGCGGCCCCCACGTCCCGAACGTGGTGCGCTACCGGGCTGCGCTACGCCCCGTATTAAGAGGAGTATCTTTATCCTCTTAGAGGATTTTCTTGATAAGATCAGCGGTTCTGGCCGAATAACCAGCTTCGTTGTCATACCATCCAACAACCTTAACGAGTTTCCCGTCAGCTTTCGTAATTTGGGAATCAAAAATACAGGAGTGAATATTACCTACGATATCGGTTGAAACAATAGGCTCATCAGTAAATTCCAGTATTCCTTTCAAATCACTACCCGCCGCTGTTTTAAATGCCTGGATGACTTCGTCGGTAGTAGCATCTTTTTTAATAACTGCTGTAAAATCCGTTAAAGATCCATCTGCAACGGGAACCCGAACGGCACCGCCATCAAGCTTTCCGGCTAAATGCGGAAGAACCAGCCCTACAGCTTTTGCTGCACCGGTGGTGGTTGGGATCATGTTTATAGCCGCTGCACGGGCACGCCTAAGATCTTTATGCGGTGAATCGACCGTACTTTGATCGCCAGTATAAGCGTGAATGGTGGTCATAAACCCTTTTTCAACACCGAAACTATCATCAAGTATTTTTACCATCGGGGCCAGACAATTCGTTGTGCAGCTCGCGTTGGAATAAATCTGTATTGAATCATTAATTTCTTCATCATTTACACCGAGAACTATAGTTTTAACATCATCCCCTTTTGCGGGAGCAGAAATTATAACTTTTTTAGCGCCTGCCTGTATATGTTTTTCAGCATCCTTTTGGTTTGTGAAAAAACCTGTTGATTCTACTACTACATCAACGCCGGCAGCGGCCCAATCCAGATTGGCAGGGTCTCTTTCGGAAGAAACCGCTACAGTGGTATCATCAATAATAATATTGTTGCCATCCGCCCTTACTTCACCTTGGTACCTTCCGTGAACGGAATCATACTTGAATAAGTGAGCCAGGGTAGCAGCATCGGTAAGGTCATTAACCTGAACAATCTGAATATCTTTGTGGTTTTTGAAAATCGATTGGGCAACCATTCTACCGATTCGTCCGAACCCATTAATGCCTACTTTAATTGAAGCCATATTTTCTACTCCTAAATATTTGATGTGAATCAAATCCTCTATGGATTTTTATACACAATTACCATTTAATTTTAATTTTATCAATTTACCATTACCCTATGCTATTTTCAAGTTTAGAATTACTATAAAAGCTTAAGCATTAATGAGATTTAGGCATGTGCTCATGGAATCGCTTTTCTATTCAATTCGGATAGATGACTATCGTTGATAAAGGTGAAGTACTTTCTGAAGCGGTTTGGATTTCTTATCTTTGAACCTAAAAGAGAGTGAGTTTTAATAGTTCATTCAAATCATTTAACTAAGTAATCATGACTAAATTGGCTCAAGAAGAATATAAAATAGAAGAATACCTGGATTTTGATGATCCAACAGTATTAAAAGCCCAGCAGGTGGCTCTGGAAGATGTTCGTTCCCGTTTTGGCAAAATCTATCCCCTGATTATCGGCGGTCGTGAAATAGAAGGACAAAAGGGGACATTCGACAGCATCAATCCTTCTAACACAAATGAAACGGTGGCATCTTTTCAGTTGGCCGGCTCCAGTCAGGCCGAGGAGGCTTTGGAAGGCGCATGGAAAGCATATGATACCTGGCAGTTTGTTCCTGCCGAGAAGCGCGCAGAAATCTTATTCCGTGCCGCTGAAATAGCGCAACGCCGCCGTTTGGAAATAAATGCCTGGCAGGTCTGCGAATCAGGCCACAATTTTCGTGAAGCCGATGCTCAAATAGCTGAAGGTATAGATTTCATGAACTACTATGCCCACGAAGCATTGCGTTATGACAAAGGTATGGATGTTCTGGATGCCCGGGGTGACATGAACCGTACAATTTATATACCAATTGGCGCCGGTGTATCCATCTCTCCGTGGAATTTTCCTTTTGCTATAGCAGCCGGTATGGCCGCTGGTCCGATTGCTGCCGGTAATACCGTTGTGGCCAAGCCATCACCCGACACCCCTATGATGTGTTGGCTCGTACATGAAATATTTAAAGAAGCCGGTATGCCTGATGGCGTTTTTAATTTCATTACCGGAGAAAATGAAGAGATTGGGGATATGCTTACAGGCAGCGCCAGAACTCGATTCATCAATTTCACCGGTTCTCTTGCTGTTGGCCAGCATATTGGTCAGGTTGCTGCCGAGCCTCAAAATGGACAAAACTTCATTAAACGAGTATTTGTTGAACTTGGCGGGAAAAATGCTTTGGTAGTTGACTCAGATGCTGACCTTGATACAGCATCAACGGCGATAGTACAGGCTGCTTTTGGCTATCAGGGGCAAAAATGTTCAGCCTGTTCACGTGCTATCGTCCTTGATGATGTTTATGATGAAGTTCTTGATTTGGTTTTAGCAAAGGCAAAACAGTTACAAGTCGGGAATGCCAGGGATAATGTGATTGTCGGTCCGGTAATTAATCAAAAAGCGGTAGATAAAATCCTTAGTTATATCGAAATCGGCAAAGACGAAAGCAAGCTTCTTTTGGGCGGTAAAAAAGCAGATACCCCAGACCCGGGTCATTATATTGAGCCTACGGTCTTTTCGAATGTAGATCCGGATGCCAGAATTGCCCAGGAAGAGATCTTTGGGCCCGTAGTTGCATTCATTCGAGCCAAAGATACCGACCATGCCCTTGAAATTGCCAACAGCACCCGCTATGGTTTAACAGGTGGATATTTCTCTTCAGATTCTGCTAAAATTGATAAAGCTTTGAGAGAGTTTCATGTGGGAAATCTTTACATCAACCGAAAAAACACAGGTGCACTCGTAGGGGCTCAGCCATTTGGCGGATTCAATCTCAGCGGAACAGATTCCAAGGCTGGCGGACGTGACTACCTGCTTTGTTTCCTGCAGGCTAAGGCTCTTACTGAAAGGCCTTTAAATCAAGATGAAGTAGTACTTGAGCGTTTCAAGTACACCAAATAACATTCCCCTGCTTTATATGTTTCGGGCACGCTGAACGAGCTTCGGTGTGCCCGTCTTTTTATTTATATCTAATCCCCGGCAAGTTATCTCACATCATTACAGCGTTTAATACGAATAATCTTTATTTTTGCCTTCTTATAAAATTATGAGCGAATTTTAACATCTATTTTTTATGTCTTTGATCAGAACACACACGTGTGGCGAATTAACCCAGGCTAATACAGGGGAAAATGTAATCTTAAACGGCTGGGTAGATACCCGCCGTGATCTTGGCGGGGTGATTTTTATAGACCTCCGCGACCGTTATGGGATGACCCAAGTGGTATTTTCTCCGCAGGATAATCCTGAAGCACATGAACTGGCGGATCAACTCCGTCCTGAGTTTGCCATTGGTATTGAAGGTGTGGTAAATAAACGTTCTGAAGAGAACACAAATAAGAATCTTAAAACTGGAGAAATAGAAATACGTGTTCTTAAGCTCCAGATTTATTCTAAAGCCAAAACCCCACCATTTGAAATTAAAGATGATGTTAAGACGAATGAAGATGTCCGGTTAAAATATCGGTACCTGGATTTACGACGCCCTTCTATGCAACAAAACCTGATGCTGAGGTCGCGCGTTTATCAATCCACCCGAAATTATTTTTACAAGCATGATTTTGCCGAAGTGGAAACCCCCGTGTTGATGCGCAGTACACCTGAGGGTGCCCGCGATTACCTGGTTCCAAGCCGTGTCAACCCCGGTAAGTTTTTTGCTCTTCCTCAAAGTCCGCAGACTTACAAACAGTTATTGATGGTATCCGGCATGGACCGCTACTTTCAGATCGTAAAATGTTTTCGGGATGAGGATCTTCGTGCGGATCGCCAGCCGGAATTTACACAGATCGATGTTGAGTTATCCTTCACCGATGAAGAACAAATTTACTCACTCAGTGAAGGGTTGATGCAAACCATTCTTAAAGACACCCAGAATGTTGATCTTCCAGCGCCTTTTAAAAGGATGACTTATGCCGATGCCATCAACACATACGGAAGCGATAAACCCGATACACGATTTGACCTGAAGTTTGTCGACTTTTCTGACATCGTAGAGAAATCAGATTTTCGCGTATTCTCTAAAACCGTTAAAGATGGTGGCAGCGTAATTGGATTTGTAGTTCCGGGTCTGGGTAATCTGGGGCGTGGCGTGATGGATCGCCTGACAAAAAGAGTACAGGATGAAATTGGCGCCGGCGGATTGATTTACATGAAAAATAATGCGGACGAGCTTTATTCAAGCGTCAGTAAATTTGTCAAAGAAGAAACATCCCGTGAGATGGTTAAACGATCCGGTGCCGAGGAAGGTGATTTAATACTTTTACTGGCCGGGCCAAGCCCCAAAGTCTATCATCAACTTGGCGATCTTCGCACGATGGTAGCGAAAGAGTATGAGTTGATTGATACGAATAAGCATGATTTCCTTTGGGTAACCGATTTCCCTCTGTTGGAATTTGACCCTGATGAAGGACGATATTTTGCAATGCATCACCCGTTTACCTCCCCCCAAATGGACGATTTGGATAAAATGGATGACTCTCCCGGTGATATTAAAGCTCGTGCTTACGATTTGGTATATAATGGCAATGAAATCGGTGGCGGCTCTATTCGTATCCACCAGCGGGAGCTTCAACAACAAATGTTCCGCCTGCTGGGAATAGACGAAGAAGAAGCTCAGGAGAAATTCGGTTTCCTTCTTGATGCCTTCCAATATGGCCCGCCGCCACACGGAGGTATTGCTTTGGGATTAGACCGTGTTGTAATGTTGCTGGCAGGCTCAAAGAATCTACGTGAAGTCATTGCCTTTCCTAAGAACCAGAAAGCCCAAAGCATTATGGATAACTGTCCTGACGAGGTTGATCAAAAACAGCTTGATGAACTGCATATTCAACTTAAGCCGAGAATAAAAACTAAACTATAATTCAGGTGTAGCTATTTTTTTTCAAAGGAACACCGGGATATTCCCGGTGTTCCTTTTTTTTGTGTTTATGAAAAACTAACCTACAAATTGAACTAAGCACACCATGCTCATTGTTTTCTTATTATCAAAAATGTTAATAAAAACAGGAGTTTATATGTTTGAGAAATTGGCAAATTTAAGTGTAGGTCTTGGCGTGGCTTCAATTATAGGGAGCCTGAGCACTTGGGCAATGGGCCGGAGTAAAAAAGAAGATGATAAACTACACGATGAGCATTTGGGTTTATTAGTAGGATTATGGCCGCCTACTTTTTTCCTTTTAGCATTATATTTATTTAAGCTTCAAGAGAAAGGATACGAAAATGAAGCAGAAGAGCTTCGCAAGAAAGTTAAAGATATGGCACCGGCTTAATTAGCTTCCCAAAATTTATAAATCCAAAACCCTTGTGTAAAGGGTTTTGGATTTTTTGCTTGTCTTTTATCTACTCTGCTTCGGCCCAGGATTCTACATCGCTAAATATTTCTGCAAATTCTAATTTTTCCCCTTTTGGCCTTACAGTCACCTCGTAGGTAACCGGGTCATCGGTCTTTCTGCTCAAAAGCAGTGATGCCAAATTATTTACTAACTGGGTCTGAATAAGCCTTTTTAATGGCCGTGCACCAAAATGAGGATCATATCCCCTGTTTGCCAGCCAGTCTTTCACCTTGTCCGTTACAATTAGATTAACCTTATTCCTCTCCAGCATTTTCTTAACACCTGCCAGCTGTATATCCACAATTCTGCGGATATCGGCTTTCTCCAACGGATGAAATACAATCACATCGTCAATTCTGTTCAGGAACTCCGGACGTATAGTTTGTTTAAGCATATCTAGTAACTGCGTTTGCATTTCTTTATAATCCTGCGATGAAAAACGCCCCTCCGTATCCTCAATTTTTCTTTGGATGAGATGAGAACCGATATTGCTCGTCATTATCACAATAGTGTTGGTAAAGTTTACGGTGATTCCTTTATTATCAGTGAGCCGCCCGTCGTCCAAAAGCTGAAGCAGGATGTTAAATACATCCGGATGTGCTTTTTCTATTTCATCCAGCAAGATCACAGAATAAGGTTTCCGGCGTACTGCTTCGGTAAGCTGTCCGCCTTCCTCGTACCCCACATATCCCGGGGGTGCCCCAACAAGACGGCTTACACTATGGCGCTCCATATATTCGCTCATGTCTATCCGGACCATGGCACTTTCATCATTAAACAGATAATCTGCAAGCGTACGTGCCAGTTCGGTTTTACCAACCCCTGTAGACCCTAAAAAGATAAATGATCCGATCGGGCGCGCCACATCCTGTAGACCGGCTCTTGAACGGCGTACCGCATGAGAAACAGCCTCTATGGCTTGCTGCTGGCCGATTACGCGCTTGTGCAAAGCCTCCTCCATTACCAGTAGCTTGGCACGTTCGCCCTGAAGCATTTTGCTGACAGGGATTCCTGTCCAGCGGGAAATAATATCGGCTATATCTTCATCATCAATCTCTTCTTTAAGCATAGAACTTGTCTGCTGAAGTTCGGTGAGTTTTCTTTGGGTCTCATCCAGCTCGCGCTCCAGATTATTTATAGTACCATAACGCAACTCGGCTACTTTCTCATAATCGCCGCGCCTTTCAGCTTTATCGGCTTCATGGCGAGCCGCTTCTATTGCTTGATTCATACCCCGAATATCCTGAATTAAATTGCGTTCATTGCTCCATTGAGATTTCAGGCTTTCATAAGACTCATTCAAATCAGCCAGCTCTTTGGTAATACTTTCAATTTTCTCTATGGCATTTTCCCGCTTGAGAGCCTCACGCTCAATTTCCAACTGGCGGATTTGGCGCTCCAGATTATCAAGCTCTTCGGGCATGGAGTCGATTTCAATTCGAAGCCGGGATGCCGATTCGTCAATTAAGTCGATGGCTTTATCAGGAAGAAATCGATCGGAAATATACCGATGGGAAAGCTCGGCGGCGGCTACTATGGCTGAATCAGTGATTCTCACCCCATGATGCAGCTCGTAACGCTCCTTAAGACCGCGTAAGATGGATATAGTATCTTCAACCGACGGTTCGCCTACCAACACGGTTTGAAGGCGTCGCTCAAGGGCCTTATCCTTTTCGATGTACTTTCTGTATTCGGTAAGAGTGGTGGCTCCAATTGCGCGCAATTCTCCGCGGGCAAGGCTAGGTTTGAGAATATTGGCTGCGTCCATTGCTCCTTCGGCCGCACCGGCCCCGACGAGAGTGTGCAATTCATCGATAAACAGAATAATTTCTCCGTCAGAATCTGCAACTTCCTTAACAACAGCCTTTAAACGATCTTCAAACTCTCCACGGAACTTTGCCCCGGCAATTAAAGCGCCCATATCCAACGCAACAATTCGCTTGGTCTTTAAACCCTCAGGAACATCTCCTTTAACAATTCGAAGTGCCATACCTTCTGCAATGGCAGTTTTACCCACACCCGGCTCGCCAATTAAAACAGGATTATTCTTGGTTCGCCGGTTAAGGATTTGCATCACTCTTCGGATTTCATGATCCCGGCCAATAACCGGATCAAGTTTGTTTTTCTCTGCAAGCTCGTTAAGATCACGAGCAAATCTCTGCAATGCCTGATATCGGCTTTCCGCATTAGGATCATCCACTTTTTGTGTACCCCGCACTTCTTTCATCACATTAAGGACACTCTCACGATCCACTTCCTGATCCCGGAGGATCTTCCCGGCTTTGTCTTTATCGGCGGCCAGTGCCATTAAAAGATGCTCAGAACTGATATAGTCATCCCCCATCTTTTCGGCTTCCTTTTTAGCCCTGTCAAACATGGCATTGGTATCATTCGACATATATTGACCCGATACGGCTCCCCCTTTAACTTCAGGGAGACTTTTAAAAGTATCATTCAGCTTATTCTGTATAACCTCTACTGAACTGCCAATTTTTTTAATAATAGTTACCGTTATACTATCCGGATCTGTAAGCATAGCTTTTAAAATATGTACCGGCTCAAGTGCCTGATGATTTCGTTCACCGGCAATTTCCAGGGCATTTTGAACAGCTTCCTGCGCTTTTAAAGTAAATTTATTCAGATTCATAGTATTGTAATGTTTAAAATAATGGCTTTTCTTTATTTCGTTTCAATTGTAATAACGCTAATACTATACCGGCATTAATTAACTGCCTAAAAATCAGGTTTTTATAACAAAACGTCATATTCTGTCTTTACAGTAATCTTAATTGCATTATTTGGCAGATATTCAGTATATCTTGCCTGCCATATTCTCAGAATGCAATAATTGATGAGAGCTTCCTTTTGTCATCACAATTCTATGCAGAACATAGAATTATATTGTTTTAATATAAAGATATTTAGTTTATTTTCTCAATATAATAATTAAATTAAATACCTAGAGATAGAATCAATTATAACTAAACGTAGCGGCGTGAAAACATTTAAAACAGCTCATCCCCCACCAAAGCCATTGATGCTTTGGGATGGAAAATGTGGCTTTTGCCACTGGTGGATCATTCGCTGGAAAATGATCACTGATGATACCGTAGATTTCGAAAAGTTTCAGGATGCCGTTTCCCGCTTTCCGGATCTGCCGAAACACTTATTTGATGACGCTGTTCGGTTAGTTGAAACCGATGGTGCTGTTTATGGTGGTGCCCATGCCGCTTATCGAAGTTTCACTTACGGGAAACGCCGAAAATGGATGTATTTTATGTATAAGAAATCAAAGTTGTTTGCCCGTCTCAGCGATGCGGCATACGAATGGATTTCTGCCCACCGAACCCTGATGTATAATGTCACCGTATCCCTTCTTGGTAAAAATCCAACGCAGACAAAACCATATTGGCTATTATACCTGTGCCTGATCGTATTTATTTCAGGCGTGATAACTCACTAGTTATTAGTTAGTAGTCATTGTTAGGCTGTATCTAATAGAGGGATGCTTTTCATCAGGTGATTCTAAAAAAAGGAGCTCATACAGTTCACCTTCGACCCAGTCATCCACAAATTGGTCGTAATGCTTTGAGCCCGGATTTCCCGATTGCCCACCGGGATAAATACCGTATCCCTGTACAGTTTGATCCAAATCCACTACCATACGCCATGATGGCCCGTTATCTCCGCGGCGAACAGCATTTAAAACCCCATCATCGCCACCCGTTAATAAATGCCCGCTATCAAATCCTGGTATTGAAGCCACATGGCCGATATTTGCTCCCTGGGCTTGCCCCCAATTCCAGCTATCTCCAAACTCACCATGTTCTTGAACAAGATCCCCTTCAACATAAACAAAAGAATCCTTGATGAAATCATTCAGCGAAAGTGTATAACCATTACTTTCGTGAGTAAATAATTCAGAATCGGGCTCACTGATCATCAAATAAACAGTATGGTCACGGGCTGGATATTTTAAAACATTTTCCTGGTTTCCATATAGCGTTTCCCACATGCTCCTGTACAACTCTCGCCACCAAAAATGAAATACAGTGGCGGACCGGCTTTCCGGATCCATCTTATAGTCCCACACATTAAGTTCAGAAATTATTTCCTGCTGATGATTATCAAGGCTGCCCTTATCGATTCTTTCAAGCAAAAATGGAAGGATAGTGCGTGCATGAACGTTGAGATTATCGTTCTGCATTTGCCGCATATACTCTTTATCGATACCGGAAGCTTCATTCAATAGCTCATCTAGCCGAATCGCTCTTTCGTTAGGGGAAAAATGCCGGCCCAGGTAATAGGGATAATCAGGGCCAACCTGAGGTTGATTGGCAGAACCTACATACCCACTTGCGGGATTTTCATGATGAGGATTTTGCTCGTGCGGAATCCATCCCTGCCAGTCGTATAGAGGATCGCGTCCATCATTGATAAAATCACCCTGCCCGTGCCATTTTAAAGGAAATAGTCCATTGCTCCAAAGAGCGATATTACCACCTACATCTGCATAGGCATAGGTTTGAGCCGGCACTTCGTGGTGCTTGATTCCATCCACAAACTCCTGATAATTTCGGGCACGGTTAATTTTCAGGAAGGTGAGTATTTCGTTTGACTCGTCATGGGCAAGCCATCGTATAGCATGTTCAGGGGGCGTAAAATCCTGGAATGGCTCTTCCCCTTCTTTAAGGGTAATAGGTCCATGATGGGTATAAATAATGGTATCCAGTACAGATTCCCCGTCCCTTACCTTTATTTCTTCTATTTCAGAATATGCTTGCTTCCATTCCCCGTCATGAAGATATTTCTCTTTGCTTTCACTCTGAAACTCTATTTCATAGATATCCATCACATCTGCACCGGTGTTGGTTACCCCCCAGGCAATATTCTCATTATGGCCGATAATAACAGCAGGGGCACCGGGAAGACTGGCGCCATAAACGTTTACCGTTGGTGAGTGAAGCTGAACTTCATACCATAACGACGGCAGGGTAAGATTTAAATGGGGATCATTGGCAAGCATAGGACTACCTGATTCAGTTTTACTTCCGTCCACAGCCCAATTATTCGAACCTATTCCAGGTTCTTGCTCGAGGTGATACGCATTTTCCATAACCTGCGGTACAAATCCCGGATCGGGTTGCTGAGCCTGTTTTGGTTCGAAATCCCACCCGGTGTCTTCGGGTAAAACCGGATTAAAATAAGGTGCATCGTGGGGAAAAAGTTTTTTTGTTAAATCAGGACCCAGTTTATCTAGTGTATTGGTCATCTCAAGATCACTGCTGCCGGTAAGGGTATTGGCCAGGTTCATCACCATGAGCCCGGTTTTGATTGGCGACCATAACTCCGGCTCATAATCAAGTATTTTATACTCAATTGGAAGCTCACTTTTTCCCAAAGAGTTGATATATGCGTTAACACCATCGGAATAAGCTGTGACGCTCGCCCAAGTTTGCTCATTGGCTTGCATTGCTTTCAACACATTTCGTGCACCATAGCCCATGCCAATGCGGCGGTGGAAGCGGTCGAACTCAATGCCAGCTTTACCTACAATCTCGGAAATCCGCCCTCCGGCGGCATGCGTCTGGAATTCCATTTGCCAGAGTCTGTCTCGTGCAGTGATGAAACCCTGGGCTAAATAAAGGTCGTGATCGTTCTCAGCAAAGATATGGGGCACGCCGCGATCATCGAAAATAATACGTACGGGTTCTTTTAACCCGTGAATGGAAATGTTCTCTTCACCAGATGGATATGCTAATTCGGCATTTTGCCAGAAACCGGAAATAGGATCCAAGAACTTACCCAGCGGCGGAATACTGCCGATGCGCTGGTTCAGCAGAATGATAAGAACCAGCGTGAAAGTAAGGGATACAATAGCTTTTGCCAGCTTCATTGCATCCCTTTATAATAACAATCAGGATACTTTTTCATCACAAAAAGCATTAAACACCATAACCAGATCATCCGCAACCTGCTGGGCATTTCTGCCTTCAATTCTATGTCTTGGTATCATAGCTTTAACTTCTCCGTCTTTTATAAAGGCGAATGCTGGTGATGATGGCGGAAATTCAGAAAAATATTCTCTGGCTTTCGCTGTTGCTTCTTTATCTTGTCCTGCAAATACGGTATATACATTTTCGGGCAGTTTGCTGTTACCAAGCGCCAGTTTCGCACCCGGGCGGGCATTGCCTGCTGCACAACCACAAACAGAATTTATAATCAGAAGCATCGTGCCTTCCTGATCTTTTAATACAGCGTCTACTTCCTCAGGGGTTTTAAGTTCTTTTACGCCGATATCAGTCAATTCTTCACGCATCCATGAAGTATTAGGTCCTATACCATGTCCAAATTGCATGATTTCCTCTTATTTAAAGTCTTAATTGTATTGCTTTTCAATATAAGCAAATTTAATATTCTTTTGTGAATACAGCGAATATTTCCAATCTTTATTGTTTTACTTCATATTCGCTCCCAAGAAACTTAATAGAAAAAAAATGTTTCCCGTGGCTGTGCAACAAACTTTTATCCTTATACGATCCCAAAGATGTCCTTTTATAGACCCTTATTTACAATACTGACAATTTGTCTGCTTTTATCCTGCTCCCGTACCAAACAGGTGAGCAGCAGTTATACCTCTGTTCCGGTAGAGTTTGAGCCGTTCACGTCTAACTGGCCTAACGGTGATGGTTCCCGTATACAGACCGAACACCTTAACTATTTCATGACTAATGACGATGAATACTTTTACTTACGCATTGATTTTAAAAGCACTCAGGTTTATCAGAATATTGAGCGATATGGCTTTACGGTTTATTTCGATGCGGAAGACAAGTTCAAAAGATCATTCGGCATCACCTATCCCTCGGGTTTCGTGAATCAGTTAGTTAATGTACCCGGTGCCTACCGGGCTTTCTTCGAGAATCCCGGCTGGGAGAATGCTCCCGAAAACCTGAACCTGATTGAATCGATTGAAAATAACCAACACCAGCAGGCCATGCTTATGCAAAGAACGGATAAAAATTCATCCGAACGCCCTTCTTTTATCGGACTTAACCAACTGCATGCACAAGGGATTAACCTGGCACTGGATCAAAGTTCCAGAAACATGAGTATCGCTTTTAAAGTACCCCTTGAAAGCTCCCGCTTCCATCAGTTTGCATTAGACACCAAACCAGGTGAGCAGTTTAATATGGGATTTGAGGTGAAAGCGCCCTCACTCGATGAAATTGATCCCGATAAAGATATTGATGATGACACCCGCCAGCGCATTGCCTATCAGCTTCCCAGCACATTCGAGCGCTGGATGTCTGTTAAACTAGCACACCAATAACAAACTAAAAATAAAGCATAACAAACAGCGAGGCTGTCTCAAAAGGCTGCTACGGCAAAGCGACCACGCTTGCGATGAGTGCACTCGTGATGCACGAGTGCAATCCTTGCGAGGCGTGGACGCCTCACGAAGCAGTTTTAGAGCTGATACAGCCCCGCTAGAGTGGTACAATCGCATTCGGGGAACCAACCTTTTGCTCAACTCAAAGAATTGGTCAGCCGATATGGGTTAAGATACCGTGGCGCGTGCCTCAGCGTATAGCCGCTCAACCTGATTCCAGTTAACAACATTCCAAAAGTCATTAATATAAGCAGGTCGCTTATTTTGATGCTTCAGGTAATAAGCATGCTCCCAAACATCCAGCCCTAATATTGGCGTAAGGCCTTCCATCAAAGGTGAATCCTGATTGGCAGTGGAAATGATCTCAAGCTCGCCTGAACCATTAAGAACAAGCCACGCCCATCCCGAGCCGAAACGTGTTTTACCTGCCGTGGCAAATTCTTCCTGGAATGCTTCAAAATTTCCGAATGATTCGCTAATAGCTTTACCGGATTCGCCTACGGGCAATCCGCCGCCGTCAGGGCTCATCAGAGTCCAGAATAAACTATGGTTGGCATGTCCGCCGCCGTTATTGATTACGGCCTGCCGTATGTCGGATGGCACCTGATCGATATTCTTAAGTACCTCCTCAATCGGGCTATCGGCTAATGCATTACCTTGTAAAGCATTATTTACCTTGTCGATATAGGTTTGGTGATGTTTTGTATGATGGATTTCCATGGTTTTTGTGTCGATATGAGGCTCAAGAGCGTCATAAGCGTATGGTAAATCCGGGAGTGAGTAAGCCATTTTATTTTCCTTGTTTTTTAATTATTGCTTAACTATTCTAGTTCAATGTTTTAAATATAACATCCATATGATTGTTTTGAAACAAAACTTATTGCTTTTCTGTTCCAGTAACACATTCTTATAAAACTGGTAAACCTGAAATTAGCACTCCAATTTGGATCAATTATCTTCTATCTTTACTGATAAGAAATGTTCTTCTTTTTCAGAAGAACATGCTAATATTCCCGAAGAACCAAAACGTATACAGTTATGAAGCCACATTATGATGTAGTAATCATTGGCAGCGGCCCGGCCGGGTTTTCCTGCGCCATCCAATCAGCAAAACTCGACAAATCGGTGCTGATCATTGAAAAAGAAGCAAATCTGGGGGGAACCTGGATCAATTCCGGTACCGTGCCCAGTAAAGCCCTTCGGGAAACAGCCCTGAATATTTATAAGTTCACTTCGCAGTTTGGGGATACAGAAGGACTGAAGCCCTACCAGCGGTTTAAAATGAGGGATGTTCTTAAATATAAAGACAAAGTTATTCATAATGAGAATAAAGAGTTCCGCGAGAGTATTGCCCGGAACGGGGTAGACACCAAACAAGGCGCCGCACGAATAAAAGATGCCAAAACAGTTGAAATAACCGACAGCAATGGTAATGTCGAATCCGTAAGCACCGATTATATTTTAATCGCCACCGGCCGCCATCCCGTTCCTCCCAAAAACTTTGAAATTGATCATGTAAAGGTATTGGATATTAATTCCCTGATGGACCTGCACCATATCCCCCGCCGGCTGGTTGTGGTGGGCGCCAATGTGCATGCCATGGAATATGCCACCATTTTCCGGGCTTTGGGAACTAAAGTGACCATTTTAAACGACAAGCACGATTATCTCAATTTTCTCGATCAGGAAATCAAGGAAGAATTCAACAGCATTTTAAAGTCTTACCGCGTAGCTATTCACCACGATGTGAATATTCAGGGCGTTCAGTATAACCCGCTGAGGAACCGCACCGAGGTGAAGTTTACCATCGCCGATTCTCCCGAGCCCAGGGTCATTGAAACCGAACAGGTGCTGTATTTCGGAAGTTTTAATCCTAATATTAAAAATCTCGGCTTAAAAGATTTAGGTGTAAAAATAAACAATGCCGGCTTTATAGATGTAAATGATAAATTCCAGACCAGCATCGAATCCATATATGCCGCCGGGGATGTAACCGGCCCCCCGGCCCTGGCTTCTCTGGCCTTTTCTGACGGCATGCTTGCCTCAAGCAACATGTTCGGTTCCAAAACCACCGATATCCATGATATAGCCCCCGTTTCCATTTACAGCATTCCCGAAGTAGCCGCTTATGGATTAACCGAAAAAGAGGCTGTCAAAAAAGGGCTCAACATAACGGTCGGCCGTGCCCAATACGAAAACCTTACCAAAGCGGATATCAGCAAACACCGCGTTGGAATGCTTAAACTGATCTTCGAAACCGAAACATTCCGGCTGCTTGGGGTTCATATTGTGGGCGACGGTGCCTGTGAGATTATTCATACCGGTCAGGCTGTTATTTCCATGAAAGGTGATGTTCGCTACTTTATCCGGAATGTCATGAATTATCCAAGCTTCGTAGAAGCTTACCGAGTTGCTGCATTTGATGGGGTAAACAGCGTACTCGAAGGTGGCGAGAAATACAAAAAGATACTCGAAACCACTTCAGAATAACAGCAAACCTACCGCTGATTTCTCAAAAATATAAAAAATCATTAGTACTCTGACGTTTCCATATTACAGAGGCCGGCGCTTGCGATCTTCGCCGGCCATTAGGCAAATGGCTGCCGAAAATCATTTGCAGGCATCCGACCTGATCGCCCCCCTCTTTGTTATAGAGGGGAAAGGTCAAAAGGAGCCGATAACTTCCATGACAGGCTACTATCGCTACAGCCTGGATCTGATGGCTGACCAGGCTGAAAAGCTATATCAACTGGGCATTCCCGCTGTACTTTTGTTTGCAAAAGTACCCGATGAAAAAAAGGACAAGCTGGCTTCGGAGTCATTAAATCCTGACGGATTAATGCAACAAGCAGTAAAAACGCTGAAAGACCGTATCCCCGAACTTTGTGTGATGACCGACGTGGCCCTTGATCCGTATTCCTCTGACGGCCATGACGGCATCGTGGAAAACGGCAGAATCCTCAACGATCCTACGCTGGATGTTCTATCTAAAATGGCCGTTTCCCATGCCGAAGCAGGCGCTGATTTTGTAGCCCCTTCCGATATGATGGACGGGCGGATTCACTCCATTCGAAAAGCACTAGAAGAAAACAACTATCCTGATACAGGCATCATGGCCTACAGCGCGAAATATGCTTCCTGTTTCTACGGCCCCTTCCGCGATGCTCTGGATTCAGCCCCTGGGTTCGGAGATAAAAAAACCTACCAGATGAACCCTCCCAACGTCCGGGAGGCCATTCGTGAGGCAAAAACAGACGAGAATGAAGGAGCCGATATCATTATGGTAAAACCCGGTATCCCTTACCTGGATGTCGTAAGGGCTATTTCTGAATCGGTATCGCTTCCGGTGGCGTCCTACCACGTGTCCGGCGAATACGCCATGATCAAAGCCGCCGCCGAAAAAGGATGGCTTGATGAGCAGGCCGCGGTCCTGGAAAGCCTGATCGCCTTCAAAAGAGCGGGCTGCAGCTTAATTGCCACCTACTTTGCCGAAGATGTAGCAAAATGGGTTTAACGTAACTTGCTTTACCCACCCTCTCTACTTCATTTTTAACCCAATAATCATAAAAAAAACAGGTTAAGGTTTAAGATTACCGTGAATGATCTTACCTTATACTTCTCTACCAAATACCCTTTACTTCTTAATTTTATGTACAAGAAAAGCGAATCCCTTTTTCAAAGAGCACAGAAGTTTATACCCGGCGGCGTAAATTCTCCGGTACGGGCTTTTAAAGGAGTCGGCGGAACGCCTATATTTTTAAATAAAGCCAAGGGGTCGGTCTTGTACGATGAGGATGGCAACGAATATATTGATTATATGGCCTCCTGGGGACCCATGATACTGGGCCATGCCTGGGAACCGGTAGTAGAAGCGGTACGCGAGGCCGCACTAAACTCCACCTCTTTCGGAGCGCCAACGCGGCTGGAAGTCGAGCTAGCCGAACTCATCGTTGAAATGGTACCGGGGCTGGAAAAAATCAGAATGGTCAATTCCGGCACGGAAGCCTGCATGAGCGCTGTTCGGGTAGCACGAGGCTATACGGGCAGGAACAAGATCATCAAATTTGAAGGCTGTTATCACGGCCATGCCGACTCTTTCCTGATCAAAGCCGGCAGCGGCGTGCTTACACTTGGCAAACCAGATAGCCCCGGCGTTACCGAAGGCGTAGCTCATGATACCCTCACCACCGCCTTCAATGATTTGGATGGCGTCAAACAGCTTTTAGAACAAAATTCAGGCGAAGTTGCCGCCATTATACTCGAACCGGTAGCCGGAAACATGGGATGCATCCCTCCCGAACCCGGTTTTCTCGAGGGTCTTCGCGAAATATGCGACCAGCACGGAACCTTGTTGATCTTCGATGAGGTCATGTGCGGTTTCCGTATTGCCCCCGGCGGCGCTCAGCAGCGCTATAACGTACAGGCCGACCTGGTAACCTATGGCAAAATTATCGGCGCGGGTCTGCCGGTGGGCGCTTTCGGCGGCAAAGCCGAATTTATGGATGTCATCGCCCCGGACGGCCCTGTTTACCAGGCCGGCACCCTGTCCGGAAACCCACTGGCCATGAGTGCCGGTCTAGCTTTACTGTCCGAACTGCACAACAACGGCAAAATCTACGATGAACTGGAAGAAAAAGCACTCGCCCTCCAAAAAGGTTTTACGGAAGTTTTTGAAGGGGAAGATATCCTTCATACTCAAAACAGGGTTGGCTCCATGCTCGGGGTTTTCTTTTCCGCAAACCAGGTAACGGACTTTGAATCGGCTGCAACTACCGATGTGATTTTCTTCAAGCACTTTTTTCACGAGATGCTCAAAGAAGGAGTCTACCTGCCGCCATCGGCCTACGAAACTATCTTTATTTCCAACGCACTTACCCCTGAAATGATCGATCAAACGCTTTCAGCAGCCCGTAAAGCTGCGCGAAAAACCCTTACCCATCAATCTATTTCAGGTTGAAAAAAGCTTCTCTGGCCACCGTCTTTTTAGTAGTACTGGTTGACCTGATCGGGTTCGGGATCGTTCTGCCCCTGCTACCCTTCTATGCTGGCGAATTTAATGCAACTCCAGTTGCCATAGGATTGCTGTACAGCATCTATTCGGTGGCCCAACTGGTCTTCTCCCCTATCTGGGGGAGCTACTCCGACCGCATAGGCCGTCGGCCTATCATGCTGTTCAGCACCTTCGGGGCCGTTATTGCCTACATTATATTTGGCCTGGCAGGCTCGCTCACCGTGCTGTTTATCTCCCGTCTGATTGCCGGGGTGATGGGCGGCAACATATCCACGGCGCAAGCTTATATCGCCGATGCTACTACACCCGAAAACCGTGCACGTGGCATGGGACTCATAGGCGCAGCTTTCGGCATTGGTTTTGTTTTAGGCCCCGCCATAGCATCCGGGCTCATCCACCCGGAATTCAAAAACTTCTTTGACAACATGGGATTCAGCAATTTGGCGGCTTGGATGGACGCCAACCGCTATGCTTTGCCGGGCTTTTTTGCCGCTTTCCTGTCTTTTAGCAGTTTTCTGCTGGTCTATTTCAAACTCCCGGAAACGGTCGATAAAAGCAAGCAACAATCAGGAAAGCTCACGGCCAGGCCCACGGTATTCACAGCAACATTCTGGCAAAACATCAGCAAACAACAAAAAGCAACCGGCAGCGGAGTGCTCACCCTTCTGCTTTTTGCAGCCTTCCTGCTTTCCTTCGGTCAGGCCAGCCTCTATAGCGCATTCCCCCTTTTCTGCGATGCCGTACTGGATATGAGTCCCGAACAAGTGGGCATTCAGTTTTTCTATATCGGGATGATTGCCGTAGTAGTGCAAGGAGGACTGATCAAACCCCTCACGCGCTGGTTCAGCGAAGAAAAGCTTTTCCTCACCGGAAATATTTTGATGACCATAGGTCTTGGCGCCATAGCTTTTGCCGGCACGATTTCCATGTTAACCTTTTTCTTAGGTGTGATGGCCTTAGGCCACAGCCTGAACCTGCCTACTCTCAGCAGCCTGACCTCCAAAGAAGCTGACCCCGAAAGTGTAGGTGCCATGATGGGCACCGCTCAGGGCCTCTCCGGCCTCGGCCGGGCCATAGGCCCCACCTGGGGCGGATTCCTGTTCAGTGTCTCCTTCGGCCTGCCCTTTATCGCCACCGCCGCGGTGATGCTGGCTACGGTATATGTGGGGGTGAGGCTGGTAGGCAAGCATCTGCAGAGTAAAAAGGAATTTATGCAGGGTTAGGAGACGTTCCACCATTATTGGCTCAGCCATATTGCCACCGCCCCCTCCCCCCGACAACTCTTACCCAAGGCCGTACCAACTCCTACTACCAGCCGGGCTTTAGTTGGAGTTGGTACGGCCTTGGTCAGGACTTGGTCAGGCTTTTGGTAAATAATAAGAGGGGCATTTAATTGGATAGGAGGCAGCGGTTACAGGCTTGTTCCTAGAAACGATGACTAAGTCATGGACTTTGATTGACCCCTTGTTGCGTTCTTGTACATAGCCTTTTAAGCTTAATCGTAATGGGTCCACATCCTAATTACCTTGACAATCTTCTTTTCTTCGTAAACCTGATAAACCAATCGATGCTGAATATTAATTCGTCTGGAGTAAGTGCCTTCTAGTTTACCAACAAGTTTTTCGTAAGGCGGGTACTCCTGAAAGGGATTAATCCGAAGAATATCCAACAATTCCTCAATGTTTGGTTTCAAGCCCAATGATGCCGCTTTTCTTGCATCCTTTTGTGATTGCTTGGTAAATACAAGTTTATAATTGCTCACCAATTTAATTCTTCGTCACAATCATCGATAGGCGTCTCCGATCCTTCAACAACGGATTCCTGCATCCCCAGGATAGAAGTCAAATAAAGCGTTTCCTGAATAGAACGCCAGTCTTCTTCACTGATCAGAATGGCATTGGATCTTTTACCAGTGATTTGTATCGGTTCGTGTGTTTCAGAAGCTTCATCAAGCAATCGATAAAGTTCTTTCCGAACCTGGGTTGCAGTTAATGTTCTCATTGCTATTCTGGATTAATTTAAAAACCAGACGTACGCCAAAACGTATTTATTGTCAAGTACCGGTCAGGCTGATCTCATCAGAAGAAATTCGATTGATATACTGCTCATGCCAGGCGATAATTTCACTGTTAAGACTTCGGCTTGTGCTCCCTAAATATCAACATTTCAAATTTTTTTTATAATCCTGAAACTTTTCCCCGTGTTTTACATATAAATATCATTATCAAACAGACCTGTGATTCTTGCATAGCTCCATCAACTTTTTTACTTATTTCCCAATTATTTCCCAATGAAACCATTAAAGATCTTCGCTTTACTGGGCCTGCTGACTGCAGGGTCCCCTACTCTCACTTTTGCACAAAGCTTTGATTTGGGTATTCGCAATACTGGAATAAGCTTTGGCAATTCTAAGAACTGGAACGGTATCCGGTTTAATTACAGGGATAAGAACGTTAATGAGATCAGGGGCATGAATGTTACGGTGTGGACGCCCAAAGAACCTTATACCGGCAATATAAGTGGGCTGGCCCTGGGCCTTCCTGTTACCGGAGCTCATGACCTAAAAGGCATATCACTATCAGTTGGTGGAGTGGCTGTCGATAATCAGCTGGCAGGCATTCATTTTGCAGGTTTGGGTATGGGATCAGGGTCTTCCGCAAAGGGTGTGAAGATGGCGGGGTTGGGCCTGGCGTCCGGGGGTGATATGTCCGGCATTTCAATTGCCGGTTTAGGACTTGGCTCCGGTGGGAATTTAAGTGGCGTTTCAATAGCTGGCTTAGGGCTTGGCTCCGGCGGGAATATCAAAGGGGTTTCATTGTCCCCTCTGGTAGTCGGCGGGGGCGGGCAAATTCAAGGGGTTACCATAGCCGGGGCGGTTGCAGGAGCCGGGGAGAGCATGACTGGAATCAATGCCGGCGGTCTGGTTTTAGCATCCGGAGAAAATATGACCGGGGTGAATATCGGGGGCATAGTTTTGGGCTCAGGGAATAATATTAGGGGAATCAACTTTTCACCGGGTGTTGTTGCTTCCGGAAATTCAGCGCGGGGTATCAATATAGGGGGAATAACCGTGGCATCCGGAGGAAAACTAACGGGCATAAATATATCCGGGGTAGCCGTCGCTTCTGGGGGTAATATAACAGGCTTTAATTTATCACCTGGTTTTCTGGGATCCGGGGGCAATGTAAAGGGATTAAATGTGGGGGGAGTGGCCGTGGCTTCCGGAGGTTATGCCCAAGGATTAAACTTGAGCGCCCTGACTGTGTTTTCTCCGCGTATTACGGGTATATCCACGGCTTTGAGTGTAATAGGGGTAAATACAACAGGACTGGTATTAGCCCCCGCCCTGCATAGAATAGAAAAGAATGGAAGCTTTAGAGGGCTATCTATATCGGCCTACAACCGCATCCAGGGCTCCCAACATGGGCTAACCATCGGCATTCTAAACTACACACGTCGGTTGCGGGGCCTGCAGATAGGGCTGCTGAACATCGCCTCAGAGAATCCCCGCGGCAGAAAGGTTTTACCCGTGGTGAATTGGTAAGTTTTTGAATTTGTGATTTGTGATTTGATAACTGAGACTGATAACTGGTATTCCGCCGGTACAGGTGTCTCACCTGTACCTTCTTTGTCTTGCGGCCTCTGGCCGGCCGGGCGTGTATTATAATCGCATATCATTACCTGAAAAGGGCCGGCTATTATTTGCAATTGTTACTGATGCCGACAATTTAATTCCAACTCGTTTTATTTTAGATCGGCAACCGGGGGGACGGCCGGAGGCCGG
>JBBDMU010000033.1:0-37845 GCA_040878085.1 Balneolales bacterium | reverse complement strand
TAATTCCAACTCGTTTTATTTTAGATCGGCAACCGGGGGGACGGCCGGAGGCCGGAAAACAGAAAGAGGTACAGGCGGGACGCCATGTACCGGCGAATTTGTGCTGATCTTGGTGATTTGGTGAATTGGTGAATTTTTAACTGGTTACTGATCAATGATAACTGATTACTGGTTTCTGGTTTCTGGTTTCTGATTACTGATTACTGGTAACCTGGTTTCTGATGATTACTGGTTACTGATATCAGGTATTTTATAAGATTTTATAACAGTTATTCACTTATGAACTAAACTTGTTGGTCGTTGTTTATACTGTAACATTCTTTAAACGAGAACTGTAACGTATAACTTTATGCGACTGGAGAGACGCTTCTTTTTTTTGCCCGTTGCCGCGTGCTTAGCAGTTATTTTAATGGTTATTAATTTTACTAATAACCGTTCAATGAACACTTCTACGGAGAAGATTTCGGCAACTACAAAGTATATGATAGATCTTAATTTGGGTTCCGGGTTTCCTGTGTTATCACGACCCGGACTTGATCCGGCCATGTTAAAAATCACACTTGCCGAAGCTGCAGATATTCCTTTATTGCATAGTCTGATCATTGCTCAGAATGATGAAATTCTTGTCGAAGAATATTTAAATGGCGGCAATGGAACTGATCCGGTAAATATTAAGTCTGCTTCGAAGACCATTATCTCTGCATTGGTGGGCATCGCTGTCAAGGAAGGTTATTTGGAATCAATAGATCAAAAGGTAGTTGAATTTCTTCCTGAATATATAAACAACCAATCCGATCCTCTCAAGCGGGAGATTACGATACGCCATTTACTTTATATGGCTTCCGGACTCACTTCAACCAGTACAGAAAATTATTCGGGCTGGGTTGCCAGTACAAATTGGGTTAAAAATGCTCTTGACCGTGAGATGGTTGATAATCCGGGGGAAGTAATGCTATACAGTACCGGTGATTCTCACATACTATCGGCCATTCTTTCAAAAGCAACGGGCATGAGCACGTATGAATTCGCCCGTCAGTATCTTTTTAACCCTATGAATATCCATATCGGGGGATGGGATACAGATCCACAAGGCATCTATTTTGGCGGCAATAATATGTCTATGTCGCCACTTGATTTAATGAAGTTCGGCCTGGCTTATTTGAATAACGGGGTATATAATGGTCAGGAAATTATACCATCAGACTGGGTTCGGGAATCTACAAGAAAACACACCATTACCACAAACAGCTTTCGCGATTTTGATTACGGCTATTATTGGTACGTATATACCTTCGCCAATCAAAATGTATATTTTGCCTGGGGCTACGGCGGGCAATTTATTTATGTTATTCCTGAACTGGATTCCGTAATCGTTTTCACATCGTCTACAGATTTGCGTCCACGGGGCGGCGGACACCTTGAGAACATACAGGAACTACTGGAAGAGAATATAATCCCTATGCTTGAAAAAGCCGTTCATCAGGATATCGTGGGAAAATAAGATGTATCTAACGTCCCTGGAATATAAAAGTGTATAAAGGCTATTTCATGCCCAATGGAAAATATACAAAACGAACTGTATTTGTTTTTATGAGTGGTTAGAATAAGCTAACTCTGTAATGAACAACAGTTTTGGGCGTTATAATAATAAAAGAATTTGTATTTAGTCGTGTTATTTAATTAATTAAGTTGGTTTTATTTGCAAAAACTATTCATCTAATGATTTCAGAATATCATGTTTAGAATGCTAAACTATTTGGGGATATTATCAATAGTTGTTATGCTTATTATAGTTGAAACAGATATTGGTACAGCTCAAATTATTGCTCAAGATGTAGAACCTGACGAAGAAACCCAATATATAGATCAAGACCAGGAGCAAGAACAGGATAATGAAGACAATAGAGGGATATTTGGTTTCGGTGGTATGTTTGGCGATCCGAGTGGTGGTACAATAAAGTACTGGTTTAATCCTGCTAATGCGTTAGACGCTTCGGCCGGGATATCATTTCGGGATGAATCCAATGAAAATAATATCTCCCTGCATCTTGGATATTTGAGGCACCAGTATAATGATATTGATGTAGCGCGTGGATTGATGCCATATTATTTTGGCATTGGAGGTCATGCGCGGTTTGGAGATCGTTCCAAGGCAGGTGTCCGCTTCGCAAGCGGCTTGACCTACTTATTCCAAAACGATCCCCTGGAAATTTATGCTGAATTCACACCCATTCTGGAATTAACCCCATCCACCGTAGTCCATATAAACTACGGAGTCGGGCTGCGATATTATCCCGGCCAATTAGATTAGATTGATACGACAGCTTAGGCTGATAGTGCTTTTGTAACTTCCTCAGCGGCTTCTTTGAGCAGTACGGCAGAGTTAACATTTAAGCCACTGTTATCAATTATTTCTTTGGCTTCTTCGGCATTGGTTCCCTGAAGGCGAACAATTATAGGAATTCCTTCGATTTTTTTAGCAATTTCGGGATCTTTTACCGCTTCAATAACACCATTGGCAACACGGTCACAACGGACGATGCCTCCAAAGATATTAATCAGGATGGCATTAACGTTAGGGTCCTTTAATATGATTTTGAAACCATTTCTCACTGTATCAACATTGGCACTGCCGCCGACATCCAGGAAATTAGCGGGCTCGCCGCCTGCCAGTTTAATCATATCCATAGTACCCATTGCCAGTCCGGCTCCGTTTACCATGCACCCTACATTACCATCAAGTTTAATGTAATTCAGGTTGTACTTCCCGGCCTCTAGTTCCAGGGGATTTTCTTCACTCTCATCGCGAAGCTCTTCCAGATCCGGGTGGCGATACAGGGCATTGTCATCAAAGTTAATTTTGGCATCAAGAGCAAGAACATCACCTGTTGTGGTTACCACCAGAGGATTAATTTCAAATATCGATGCATCGGTGGCTTCAAAAGCATTGTAAAGCGAGGCGATAAATTTCACTGCCTGCTTGAACTGATTTCCACTTAGCCCAAGGGCAAATGCTAAACGTCGTGCCTGGTTAGGCTGTAGTGGCAAGCCCGGCTCCACCCATTCCTTTACGATACGTTCAGGTGTTGCCTCGGCAACTTGTTCAATTTCAACACCACCCTCGGTAGAAACCATAATAACATTCTGGCCTTTAGCCCTGTCCAGTGTGACACCAACATAAAATTCTGTTTCTATATCCACACCGTCGGTAATATAGATGCGATCAACTTTTTTGCCTTCCTCTCCGGTTTGGATGGTAACCAGTGTCTCGCCGAGAAGCGACTGTGCAGCGGTCTTAACTTCATCCACTGTTTTACATAGAATCACGCCTTTTGCGCCTGAATTTTTGGTGCGGCCTTTGCCTCGTCCACCTGCATGAATCTGGGCTTTAACAACAAATAATTCGGCCCCTTTGTCTTTGAGTGCCATTGCAGCCATCACAGCTTCTTCCATACTAAAGGCAGACATACCTTCTGGTACGGCAACATTATATTGTTTTAAAATTTCTTTGGCTTGATACTCGTGGATGTTCATTTGTTGGGAGTTAATTATTTGCGGTTAAACAGCGCCGTTAAAATAAAAAGAATGGTGGTAGGATAAAAGGATTATTGCTTTCAATCTTATAAAAGTGTGATGTTCAAAACGTTATATTTTTATAAATAATTAATAGAGTTTGATTAGATTATTTATATATTGTATTAGCTACAATACGAACTATTATCAATAATTAAGCCGGAAAACTATTGCATCACCAATAGTAAACACAGAGAGAATGGCATTTACAAAAACAGACCTATTAATAGCAGCCATCTTTTGGCTCACTACCTATTATTTGATTGGGTGCGGGAGTTCGCACTTATACCGCTATGATCATTACATGAATGTAAAAAATTACGAGGCTGCAATGGTATTAATGCGGGAGGAGATAGAGAAAGAACCTTATAACCCTGAATATCACCTGTTGCTGGGGGAGGCCTATTTGCAACTCGGAGAATATGAACAAGCCCGGGCATCTTTTGATAATTCCAGCTATACGAATTCTGAATACAACGAACACATACAGTTATTAATGGAAAAACATTACAGGGAGGAATATAAAGCTGGTGTACGAGCCCTGCAAAAAGAAAGGTACAAAGATTCGCTTCACCACTTTTTGAAAGCCGCCGAGATTAAACCCGATAGCCATGAACTGTATCCAGTTCTGGGCTTCAGCTACTATAAGCTTGATAATCTCAGCAAAGCCTACGAAAGCTATTCTATGGCTATAGAATTGGATGAATCTGATGCCGAATCATTACATGCATTATCTGAATTGGCCTTTGGGTTTGGCGAATTTTCAGATGCTGCAGCTTATGCCCGACAAGTAACAGATTTGGATAAAGAATTTATACCCGCTTATGAAATGCTGTTTTACACAAATATCAAACTAGAAGACTATGAACGTGCTGAGCAGGCTTATCAGAGTATCCCTGAAGAGCAACGTTCTATAAATTTATTGACAAACTATGCGATTTCGCTGTTTAACCAGGAAAAGTATGATGAAGCACTTCCTTTTATAGAAGAGCTCTACAACATAAACCCTGACAACGAGAACATTTCGCAAACTCTGGCTGAGACCTATTATCATCTAAAGCATTATGAAAAAATGGCCGTTATTTATGAAACTCTCTATCAGCACAAACCCCATGATACTGATATCCTGGTGAACCTCATTGAAGCCTATGAATTGACAGGCAATCAAGATTCTGCTGAGGATTATCGAGGCCGGCTGCAAAACTTATTAAGCGATAGTTAAAACATGGAAAGCTCTAGAATTAAAAGGACAATTTAACTACTACTATAACCATCACGATATATCGTGTTCAATAAACTTAATAACGTCGCAAATCACTGACCATGCTAAAAAAGCGCCTATACATATTATTCTTCGGTGTTTTATTGTTTTCTGTAACAGGCGAACTTAATGCACAGGCTATTGATGATGTAGGCCCTATACCTCATGCACTTAATTTCACCAATGATGATTCTATTTCAGTTGCTATTAGTGGAGAAATGATCAGTACCAATACATTAAGAGATCATATTTATATCTATGGAAGCCAATCGGGTTTGCGCCTGCAAGATAAATTAGTTGCAGACAGGGATGAAGATGCTCAAATAGCCTGGGTTAAGGACTTCAACTTTAAACCAGGAGAATTAATCTCAGTAACGATAAAGGAAGTTTGTGATAGCGACGATGATGATGAAGAATGTGACGAAGAAAAAGATTTTCACCTAAACCCATACCAGTGGCAATTCTCAGTACGACCCGAGAGCGGGACTGGCGAATTTAAACGGAGAGTTCAGCTTGATTTACCCGCAGCCAGCCAGCCATCTTCTGTTTTTGCCACAGATCTAAACGATGATGACTTTATTGATTTAGCGGTCTTGAATGGTGATAATGGTGTGGTTTCCATTTTCTTTAACAGGGAAAGCAATATGGGACTGGGATTTGACAATGAACCCGTTAATATTTTTCCTCCTGAAAACAGTGCGACATTAACCGGATATCAGGGGGAGCAGCGGACATCCAGCCTTGCAAATTATCAGCACATTAGCGGGGGTGATCTAAGGGGGAATGGTCAATTAAGCCTGATCGTAACCAGCAAGTCTACTGATGAGATCCTTATATATCATGTAGAAAAAGAAGGAAAAGGTACTGAAGATGACGAAGAGGAAGGTGAAGAGGATGAATATGTTGATCAAAATGAGAAAGAATTTGTATATGAGAAGCAAATTATAAAAATAGCCGGGGAGTCGCCCATCATGAGCGAAGTAGCCGATTTTGATAACGATGGCAAAATGGATATTGCCGTACTGGCTTCCGGAAGTGGTGGGGTGGAAATTTTTAATAATGAAGATATTATTAACAAAGATACAGGAGAAATTATAATACCTGAAGATATAAACTCAACCTCCTACCCTGTCGGCAGTGATCCCGTTTCTTTAATCACCCGAAATTTCAATGAGGATGGTGATAATAAGGATGGTTTTATCGATATAGCTGTGGCCTCAAGGGGGCAGAATCACATTGATTTTCTGGAAAATGATAAAGAGGGGGGCTTTAAAGTAGCCGTTTCAACCGGTCTGACCTTTTCTCCCGGTCCAATAACCGCAGGCAATTTTTTGGGTACTGACGGGGGGGAGCCAGGCGATAATTTTGTTGAATTGGCTGTGGGCTCCGGTAATACAAATCGTGTTGCCATTTACATCTTTGATACAAGTAACGGTACATTCTCACAAAGCAGAATTGTAAACTCTGCCGCTCCGACGGTTTACTTATCATCTGGTAATTTTGAGGGCGGTACAGCTCATGATCTGATTACAGTGAATCATGGCCATGATTCTATTGAGTTGTACCCTAACCAGGATAATGATGAATATGCCTCTGCCGTATCTATTACACCTGACCCGCCAACTGATCTGCCATTTGGAGTTGGATTTGCCCTGGCTGATTTTGCTCAAAATGGCAGCATGGATATCGCAGTTATTAATCCCGGTTCAGATAAAATTACCATTCTGTACAATGAAGGCGGGACCAGAAACCCTACTAATCCGGGTAGCGAGGTCTCTGCATTCCCTAACCCTTTCACACCCAATTATGATGGATATAACGACCGTACCAGTTTTGATTTCGGTGATATAAAATTAGCCAACCCTGTTCTCGAAATATTCAATTTTGAAGGCCGGCGCATAAAGACGATACGAAATCTGGATGGGACAAAACTTTATTGGGACGGACTAGATAACAATGGCAGGGAGCAACAGCCGGGAGTATACATCTATGTGATAAAGGATGGGTCAAAAGCTCTGGGCTCAGGAGTTGTAACATTAGCCAGATGACCCCAATGAAATATTTGAGAATATATATTGTTATCATCCTGGGCTGTATAAACTATTTAATCATATGTAAACCTGTGCAGGCACAGCAGCAGATTATGGGGCCGAGTACACACATGACAGATATTACAACCTTACTAGCCAATCCTGCACTTATATCTTTTCAGAGACCGCGATTTGGCACCGGAGTCAAAGCCCATCATCTGGGACTTATTACTAATTCCGGCTCTGCATTAACTCAGGGGTACGCAACGATATCTACTCCGGATTTGTGGAAATCGTTGGGTGCCGGTTTTAACATGCAGCATTTTAACAGCCCTATTTATCGACAAAGCAACTTCAGTATTGCCGCCTCTGCACGACTGTTCCGTTATGTTGCAATTGGGGGACAGCTAACTGCCTTTAACATTTCCTACAACCGGGACAACTTTAGATTAGACGAAACTGATGACCCGGTTTTCAGGCAAGGGTACGGAAAAACAACTATGAACAGTTCGATTGGTTTGTTCACACAGCCCACAGAATATCTTGGTTTTTCTCTGGGAGTACGTAACCTCAACGAGCCCAATATATCCCTTAAAGGTGACGATGTGAAGGAACCACGGACGTTTTATGCTGGTTTTTCATTTGTACAGGGTGCCTTTCGAAGTCTATTCGAAATCATCAAGGAAAAACAAGATTTAGAAGGAATGATTTTTTTAGAGGCTTTTTCCGGAACAGGAGATTATGTCAGAGCAGGAAGTAATCATCATTTAGATAAGATAATTACTGAAGGGCAGTTGCGTATTGCCGGCCCTTTAAGTGTCAATTATCAGTATACATTGCCATTGTCATCAATGCTTGGCCCCTCTTTAGGATCACACATGTTTTCTTTGATTTACGATTTTGGGGGTAGTCCGAAACTACCTAGGAAAGTGTCTCCTCCCAGATCCAGAGTTACTTTTGAAAAACCGAACCTTTCAGCTAACGTGGAAAGCAGAGTATTTTTGTCCTCCCGGACGGATACACTTACCGTTTACGAAAAGAAGATCACCCGGGAAGTAGATGATGGGGTTTCAGATCAGGCACTTGCCAACGTATCAATGTATGATCTCGGCGCTATGGACAGCAGCTTTGTTACCGAAGATCAGAATTATCCGGCAGAGCAGGTCATGTTGAGTTCTAATGACCAGGAATTCAGGGAATTACTTTCGGCTGAATATAACCGGTTCATTCAAAGCATAGGCCAGGATACGGGAGAGGACATCTCTCTTATCAGCGATACAACTCAACTAAAACGTGCCATGGGTATTCGTAATCGCATTCTTGATGAAAGCAGGGCGACAGGTGATGCCATAAATATTGAAACCCCTTCATTTGATTCTGCACGTGACTCTCTGATGTATAATACCCCTGTCCGGCGGGATCAAATAATTTCCTCTGAAGAAATAACCATTCTGGATCCCGAGGAGCTGGAATTCCAGCTTAACACTACTTCGCAGGCAGTACCTGCCCGTAACTGGGAACTTACCATCAAAAATCAGGATGTGGTGGTAAAGACTATAGCCGGAACCGGTAATATTCCTGCTGTGGTAAAATGGGATTGGCTGGACCACTCTGGCAACGTTATTCAACCGGGTATATATGTTTGCCGGATACATTGGCAGAGAGAAGATGGCTCGCTCAGGCTCTCCAATCAATATGCTCTGTATGTTCAAAAGATACAAAGAAATATCACCATCCTCGTTACTGGTGACCAGAATAAAATGCCTGATGACTACGATCAGATTCGCTTATTAATAAAACAAAAAGAGAGAGAACAATGAAATTCAGTATACTTTTGATGCTTTTTTTCGGGCTGGCAATCAATAGCACAAGGGCCCAAACGAGCGATACAATTCCAGGTGCAACGGTTGATACCATGACTACAGAAATGAATGGATTAAGCTTTTCAGAGGATGGGGAAGAAGTAGCTATTGGTAATTTCTGGGATTTAATACGACAAGCCGGCCCCATTCGATATCCTATATTCGGAATCTTTTTAGTGGGTGTGTTTCTGATCAGCTTCAAAACCTTTGAACTGATAATGGACAAACGACAATCCACTCATTTGGAATCGGCTTCAATGCAAACCATGAATTTAAGTGAACTATTTGGTGTGGTAACAAAGCAATCTGACAATATGCTTGCGAGAGTATCATCAACTATGCTCAATGTATTCAATACCAGTAAGAATTCTGAAAATTTGCATGATGAAGTCGTCAATTACGTGCGATTCCAGCAAGATAACTTCGGCACGTTCCGCAACAGAATTGACTTTTTAAGCGATACTGCCGGTGCGCTAGGGCTGCTGGGTACAGTGTGGGGAATGTTCATCGTGTTTTCTTCCGGTAATCTGGAAAAGGAAATCATATTGACAGGTATGGGTATCGCACTTTTAACTACTCTTTTGGGGCTTATTGTAAGTATAGCCTTGAATTTTGCATCTACATTAGCTCAGGGATACTTTATGAAGCGCCTGGACCAGGTAAAATCAAAAGCTGAAGAAATGCGTTTTCGATTGCTTGAGATAGAGGATCAACGAAAAATCCCAGCACATCAAACGGCTTCAGCAAATTCAAATAATCATGCCGTGTTGGCTGGTGCAGAAACAGCATCTATTAATAATTCAGTTGACGATGAAATTGAATCCTTTATAGAAAAAGTGGAACCAGCTTACCTAAGAATCCAGACTTCTGTAAGGGAAGCTGTGGCTGGAAGTAAATTGAAGAACATCAAAATAACAGTTACCGGCGAAGAGGGTGAGCCAGTTGAGGGAGTAATCATTAATGCTTCTGTAGTTGAAGGAGACGGCAAAGTGAACAAATCAGAATTTATAACAGATACGTCCGGAAACGCCTATTTGGATTGGAAACTTGGTGTAAAAGTGGGACGGCAGGCGATAGAAGCCCAGGTTGACGGATCTAATGATGCGGCCTTAGCACAAAAATTTAATGTTCAAACCAAAGCCGGAGAACCTAAAAAGTTATCCCTTAAAACTAACCATCAGAGCGGAATACCCGGTAAAAAAATCAAACAACCACTCGTGGCCGAGGTGACAGATGAACATGCGAATCCTGTTGAAGGTTGTAATGTCCATTTAGAAGTAACGACCGGCGACGGGAAACTTGGTTATGGAAAAGAATCTGTGGTGCTAACAACCAACCGCGACGGGCAGATTAGCATACCACTAACACTTGATAAAAAACCCGGATTTAATGTGGTTGACGTTTCCATAAAAAAAGCAGGGATTTATGAAAAATACCAGGCAATGGGTCAGGAAGTTTTTGCATAATTTATTCATTTAAGCATATTAGAATATTATGAAGTCAGGCGGTTTTTTACTTCGATTCGTTGATGTAGTATTAATCCTGCTCTTTGGTTTTATAGTGATTTCCGATCTCGATGAAGATACACAAATCATATTACCAGAAAGCGAGGAAACAGAAAGTGCGCAACCGGATCTTGAACAGGTACAATTTATTAGCATCACCGGTACGGGGGAATATCTGCACGAGGCTGAAAACCTGCAGTTCGAAAATCTGGATGATTTGGAAAGTTACATCCAAAGCTTAAAAAATCAGCTTGGAGAAACCCTGAAAATCCGGATCAGGGCCAATCATGATTCACAGGTCAAGCATGCAATAGCCGTAGCACAAATTTGCGATCTGCTTGAGGTCAAAAAAGCAATAGATGTAAAACTTATGACAAGGTAGAATGAAAAAAAACTCTTTTTTAATCCGCTTTATTGATATCGGACTGATCCTGTTGTTTGGCTTTGTAATTATCAGCGACATTACAATTCGCTCCCAAATAGAACTGCCTGGACATGAGGATTCCGCATCCGGGGAAACTGAAAATATCTTACTGTTTCTGGAAATTCAAGAAGCGAACCAGTACAAAATCACGGAAGTTGAAACGCAACTAACCTATGAAGAAATTAATGGCCTAAGTGAATTGGAAGGATTACTTCTGGCAATTAAAGAGGAAAAGATGGCTGATAACTTTAATATATCTGCCGTTATCCATCCTCAGGAAGACGCGACAATGCAGCAATTGGTTGATGTTCTGGATATTTGCGATCGCATCGGAATTTCCAAGAATATCAATATACCTTCTTAGTATCAACAGCTTATGATCTTACCAAAGAGAAAAAACGATCATCAAAAGATGTACATATCGGCAGCCTTAACCCTGGTAGTGGGGGTAGCGGGCTATGTACTACTTGTATATATGAATGCTCCTGATCAACGTTCTACACGTGAAATATATCGTGAGATATCCATTTCTAATGTAATGGATATTCCCAGTTTTGAGCCGGAAATAGAAGAGCTTGAACCTCCGGCTGAAGAGACTCGTGCCGGAGAAACACAACCAGAGACCCGCGCACCAACGCCACCCACACCCCGGGAGACACCACGAAGGATTGATTTGAACCAATCCCTTTCAAATCAGGCAGAGCCTGCACCTGATGAAAGACGCCTGCGCTCCAGAAATAACAGTAATGAAAATGAAGAACAGGAGCGGACCTCATTGGAGCTTGAACAAAACGACAGGGGTATACAGGGCGGATTCCGCACATTGCGTGACGGATCTTCATCATTACGCTCAGGGGATACACGTATTCGAGGATCAGATGGTGAAGATAATTCCGGGCTTAAAATAAGATCCGGACCTGGAAGCGACAACTCCGGAAACCGTGCTGATTTTTCCGGTGGAAGCGAGTTTCAGGGAGATGTAGGGAGAACAGATGAGACAGACGGGGCGCCGAATGTGGGCCTTCAGCAACTTCAGGCTATAGGCAATAACGATAGCAGTTTAGATGATATACTGGCAGGCTTATTGGAATGGATGAAAAATAATCCGACTGATCTTCCACGCGCCGTTCAGAGACTAATGGCAGAAGGGAGATGGGATCCGGAGTTTTTAACATCACGAGTGTCTATTACTGTTGATGAAATAGAATATGACATTTTATTGATGCTGAAAGAAGAGTTATATGAGGTCCATATCTTGCTTGTAGAAAGTAATCAGGCTACTTATCTCATTGACAGGAATTTCCAGAAAGAAAGCAATTCACTCAGGGTTGGAGGTGTTCAGCAGCATAATGGTGGAATTGTAACTGTAAATTCTCAAATGGAAGCGGCCAGCAACAGTAAAGCAAAAGATTTTTATCAAGTATTTCTCAGCTGGTGGGAAAGCGTTCAAGAAGAGGTCAATCAATGATGAGTTACCGGTCAATATTTTTTCTAGTTTTAGCTTTATTTTTAATTATTTCTGGATGTAAAACAACAGAACCGGCTTCAGATATAATGCCTTTTGAACCGGAGCCTTTTTCTATTCCTGCAGGGGTAGACTCACTTACTGCTCATGTTGCAGATTCCATAGCAGGGCAATCTTTTGTTTCAACAGAACGCGAGCAGCAGGCTGAGGCTTTGAAATTAGAAGCAAACAATTTGGTCGATCGAAGTGATTCACTCTGGCAGTACCTTACAATGAGTTCGGATTCTAATTATTCGGTTAGCGAAAATGATTCTTTAAGAGGAATTCGAGCCTATAACGAAGGGGCAGAAGCATTAATAGAATCTCAGGAACTTGCTCAATCCGACGAGGCTGACGAGCAATTGATTCAGCAGCAAAATGAATTACTAAATATGGCCGAAAAAGCTTTTGAAGATGCCCTTATTTATAATCCTTTTGATGCAGAATCAAAATTTGGTTTATCACTTGTCTATCAGAGGAAAGCCGTACGGCTAACACAGGATGAAGAACATGAAAAAGCCATAAATGTTCTTGAACGCCTTGCTCAAATAGAGCAGGGCGAAGATGGCATTTATGCCAGGCTCGCCGAAAATTATTACGCACTCGGTTATTGGTCAGACGCAGCAGAAAATTTTAAAACGGCAGCAAAAGTGTACAGGGACAATAAGTTTTTAGATCCCAACATATCCAATCCGATTGAATTGACACCCGAAGATTCTACCATCCTCTTCAATTATATATTTTATACAGGTGATGCCCAGACAAATATGTATGAGGCTGAAGAAGCGCTGGCTTCATTTGGGCAAGCCAAATCTCTTGCTAATAACAATGAATTGAGTGAAGATGCACAGTTTATGATCGATTATATACACTGGGATGATGGCAATATAGCCGGAAGAATGGCACGGGATTCGATAAACACAGTGCGCAGCGAGGGTAACCTGGAGAGTGCCCAGAGTGAATACCAGAAGCTCATCGATAATCTGCAGACGCAGAAAGCAAAAGATGAAATTCATTGGCGAATTGCCTTGACCCATTATGAAATGGGCAAAGAAAAAGAAGCCGCCGATCGCCTGATGCATCTTGTAAATAGAACAGAAACAAGAGCAAGGGACGGCATGCCTTCAGATTCAGCCTATAATCAATACTTTGAGGATTATGGGATTATCTGTTATAACATTGGGTCTCGTTATTTACAGCAAGAACGCGACCGCCTAACGGCTTTAAAATACTTTAAGCAAATATCCAACCTCCCGTGGTCGAATCGTGCTAAGACTAATTTGGAAATTGTGAATATACTTAACAATAACATTCCTGAAGCGATAAATCATGCGGAGAAAGCTTTGGCGGAAATTAGTACTTTAAATCAGGATGATGAGAGAGAGTTATATCGTCGGTTATCTGACCTTCACCGCCGACGCGGTGATACAGAAACTGCAAGAAAATTTATCCAACTCTGGAGAGATGCTTAATTTAAAAAATATAAAACTATCTAAGGGAGATGCAGGATGTTCATATTGTTAATCATACTAGTGATAAGTGTTTCGGGAGTAAATACCGTTACCGTTGACGATCCGCTAATCGGACAAGTGAGCCGTCCTTTTGCCGAAGTTACCGATCCTGAACTTATTGACCTTTTTCTGAATGAATTTCTAATTCCGGAATCTGACGTCACAAAAATGGAAATAATTGATGTTACCGCAAATGGTTTTGGCCCTGATGATATCATAGTAACTCATCCTTCAATGCGCGCCTATATTGTAGAGGAAGCCAGTGATGCTGCACTAGATGTTATGCGTAACTGGAGCCTGGAGGATTATCGTGTAGATTCCGAGAATGTTGATCCTGATGTATTTGACCCCGAGATTTCAGGTCGGGTCGAAGATGCTGCAAAAAGCGCTATTATAGCAGATCTGCTTAGAACATTAGATCGTAACTATGCCTCCATTCCCATTCGGATGCGATTAGAAAGAGATGAAAATGGATTCACCTTTGCCATGTGGGATTTTGACGAAAATGCTATGCAGCATACACCCTATCCCCCTATTGCTCCCGATAGTGTTTTTGTTTATCAAACCGAAACCGACTCTATCACTCTAAGCAATTTACTTAATATACCGAACCTTGATCTGCCTAATCTTGATCCTGACACTGATTCTGTAACCCTAAATCAGCTTGATCTTCCTGCCTTATCTGATAATTTATCCCCTCAATCCGATGGAACAATAACAACTCCATACAGGTTGCCGGATTTATTTAGCGGTACAAAATCCATTGCTGAGTACGTTGATGACCAATCTACACCTGACAGCGTCTATATATATCGCACTGAAAATGACACTATCATTATAAGGGACACTCCACTTGACTATCCCACAGCAACAGACCACCAACCTGTTACAATAGATTTAGAAGATCTAGCCATGCAGCCTGCCACCCCGGAAAAGGTATTTGTTTATCAAACAGAACGTGACACAATTGTTTTAGACAGAATGTCGCTTAATTTACCTTTAGATGTTGGGAAACCTGTTGCTGGATCTAATGGGTTTATTGATTTCCCCACACGCGATACAGTAGAACAAAACATATATGATGTAATTTACATTAGTAAGACGGTTTCAGATACTGTTTTTGTGCCAGCAGCAGATAAATAATTCAGAAGCTCTGGGAGAGGAAATATGAGTCTCACCAAACTATATTTATTACTTTTATATTACTGGTATTATAATTGTCACATTTAATTATGCACTTGCAATTATTGATGCCGACTAGTTATATTGCCATTTCTTCTTATCAGAATAAATACCCCAGGTAAAATTTGTTCTGTTTATATTATTAAAACAACCCTGCCCACACCCATAATGGAAGAAATTATTTTAAAAAAAGAACACCAACAATTCGAGAAAATACCCACTCAAATTTACCCAACTGCGTCTGACGCATCCGAACATGTAGCACAGGAAATTGCTGATCTTATACGAAAGCGAGCGAGATCCGGTGACAATGTAGTTTTGGGGTTGGCAACAGGTTCGACGCCAACTAAAGTTTATGATCATCTCGTGAAGTATCACCGAGAAGAGGGGCTAAGTTTCGCCAATGTAATTACTTTTAATCTTGATGAATATTACCCAATTCAGCCTGATTCGCTTCAAAGCTATGTTCGCTTCATGAATGAACATCTTTTTGATCACATAGACATCAAGCCTAATAATGTAAATATACCCGATGGCACCATCGAACGAAGTAAAGTGTATGAATACTGCCGGCAATACGAACAAAATATTATTAATGCCGGAGGGATCGACATACAATTACTCGGTATTGGCCGTACAGGTCATATCGGATTTAATGAACCTGGTTCAACGAAGGATTCTAAAACCAGACTGATCACACTGGATAAAATTACGCGTCTTGATGCAGCAAGCGATTTCTTTGGTGAAGAAAACGTTCCCAGAAGAGCAATTACAATGGGTGTGGGTACTATTTTAGAGTCAGCAAAAATATATTTGATGGCATGGGGAGACGGAAAAGCTCCTGTTATCGCAAAAGCTGTAGAAGGTGACATCACCGATATTATACCTGCAACCTTTTTGCAGAACCATAAGGACGCCCATGTTATTTTGGATGAGGCTGCCGGAAGTGACCTTACCCGAAACAGAACGCCCTGGTTGGTTGGTTCCTGCGATTGGACTGATGAACTTACTCGTACGGCAGTTGTTTGGCTTTGTCAACAGATGAAGAAACCAGTTCTTAAACTTACTGATGAAGATTATAACGAGCACGGCCTGGGAGAGCTGGTTACAGAATTTGGTCCTGCATATAATATTAATATTAAAATCTTCAACTCGCTGCAACATACTATCACCGGATGGCCGGGCGGTAAGCCCAATGCGGATGACAGCAACCGGCCGGAAAGAGCCAATCCGTTTCCTAAACGAATATTGATTTTTAGTCCTCATCCAGATGATGATGTAATTTCAATGGGCGCGACATTAATTCGGCTAGTAGATCAGGGACATGAAGTTCATGTGGCTTATCAAACATCAGGCAATATTGCCGTTTTTGATGATGACGCCATTCGTTTTGCCGATTTTGTTGGAGATTACAATAGTACTTTTAATCTTGGTGAAACCAAAGCTGATAGTTTATTTAAACAGGTTTCAAACCAATTAAAAAATAAAGCACCAGGCGAAGTCGACTCTCCTGAAGTACAACAAATTAAAGGACTTATTCGTCGCGGAGAGGCTAAATCTGCCTGCCAGTATTGCGGTATTAAGGATGATAATATTCATTTCATGAACCTGCCTTTTTACGAAACAGGGCGTGTCAGCAAGAAGCCATTAGGGAAAGAGGATGTAAAACAAACCGAGAATCTAATCCGGGAAATTAAACCTCATCAAATTTACAGTGCCGGTGATTTATCTGATCCACATGGTACCCATCGTGTCTGTCTTAGTGCGGTTACACAGGCTGTAAAGAATTGCCAGAATGAAACATGGATGGATGAATGTTATGTATGGCTTTATAGGGGCGCCTGGCAGGAATGGGAAATAGATAAAATTGAAATGGCTGTTCCTTTCAGTCCTGAAGAATTGCTGAAAAAGCGTCGGGCCATATTTAAGCACCAGTCCCAAAAAGATCGACCGTTGTTTCCGGGTAATGATAACAGAGAATTTTGGCAACGTGTTGATGATCGTAATCGAGGCACTGCTGAACTTTATGACAGCCTGGGACTTGCTGAATATGAAGCTATTGAGGCTTTTGTAAGATGGGATCCGAAAACAAAGGGAAGTTTATAAGGAGAAGTGAAACACTGTGGATATAATCCACACTTGTTACTAAGTGAGGCGTGGACGCCTCGCTGCTACGGCAAAGCGTCCACGCTTGCCGAGAATACACTTGTGCATCCTAAGTGCGTTCCTCGCGGGGCAATGTTAGACCCATTTGAGACAGCCTCGAAGACGCTTTGCCGTAGTAATCTTTTGAGACAGCCTCACTTGTTTCACATTCACTCCTGCATTAGACAAGTGAGGCTTGAAGTTTTTCCCAGTCGCTTAGGAAAACTTCGAGTCCTTTATCGGTAAGAGGATGCTTGATCAGCTTCTCGATTACGGCCAATGGCATTGTTGCCACATGAGCGCCTATTCGTGCGGCTTCAACAACATGCATTGGGTGGCGTATACTGGCAGTAAGAACTTCGGTTTCATATCCATAATTATTGTAGATCTGCACGATATCAGAAATCAACTGCATTCCGTCATTCGAAATATCATCTAAACGGCCGATAAACGGGGAAATATAAGTTGCCCCGGCTTTCGCGGCAACCAGTGCCTGTGTGGAAGAAAAACAAAGGGTGCAATTGGTTTTGATACCTTCTTCACTAAAAGTTTTTATGGCTTTAATGCCATCTTTGATTAAAGGCACCTTAACCACTACGTTTGAAGCAATTGACGCGATCCTCCTGCCTTCACTTACAATTTCATCATATTCAGTAGAGACCACTTCAGCGGAAACATCACCTTTTATAAAGTCACAAATCTCTGCAATATGGGCTTCGAAATCAGTAACACCTATTTTGGCACATAAAGAGGGGTTTGTTGTTACACCATCAAGAACACCCATTTCATGTGCTTCTTTTATTTCAGTTAAATCTGCTGTGTCTATAAAAAATTTCATGGCTAAAAGCTGATAAAATTGAACTTTCTTAAATGCAAAAAACATAAATAAGGTAAACACACTTTGGATGCATCCTTGTAAAGCGTGTAAAGAATTACATTATGAACGGAGTTATATGTAAAATATTTTTAAATATGCATTTATTCCGAACCTTTGCCTGCCCATGCCGTCTAACTACCTGTTACATTGTTCAAAACAAACATTAATATTCCTACAATCTTAACGAAGTGCTCAAACAAATATCATTTCTACTTTCGGCTGTTCTGTTAATTTCATCATGCAGCAGCTCAGAAGACTCAGAAAATTTACCGCCTGATAATCGCGGAAATTTTCCTTCACAAGGAGGCACAGCCGTAGAAGTATCAACAGTTCAGCGTTCAAAGATTTCACTGCAGATACGTTCCTATGGGACAGTTCGAGCTCAGGATGTAGTCAATA
Organism: Balneolales bacterium; assembly: GCA_040878085.1. Classification (GTDB taxonomy): domain Bacteria; phylum Bacteroidota; class Rhodothermia; order Balneolales; family Natronogracilivirgulaceae; genus JBBDMU01. Next base: position 19,572 of record JBBDMU010000033.1, on the reverse strand, counting down.
TTAACCCACAAGTAAGCGAGCGGGTTGTAAGTATAGATGCAGATCTTGGAGATACAGTAGCTGCAAATCAAGTTATAGCGAGATTACATGATATTAATTATCGTGATCAACTCAAGAGAGATCAGGCCGAGCACAGACAGCGGGAAATAACGATGGAACGTGACAGCACCACTTTTAACCGCCAGACAGAGCTTCATAACAGGCAATTAATAAGTCCATCCGAGTTTGATGAGGCAAGGGCCAATTATCGCAGCAGTGTAGCCGCCTATGAATCTTCACTTGCTTCATTAACCCAGAGTTCTGAAAATTTAAAACATACAGAAATCAGATCTCCTGTACGGGGAGTTATTAATGAGAGATTTGTTTCGGAAGGAGATGTTGCAACAACCGGTCAGGCAATGTTTGAAATTGCTAATCTTGCCGGATATGAAGTCAGATTATTTCTTCCCCTCAGAGACTGGAAGCAAACAAAAGTAGGTCAAGATGTTGATCTACGAAATTCAGGGGAAGCAGAATTTACATCTCAGGGAGTCATTACACGGAAAAGTCCTGATATCGATGATGTAACCGGGTTGGGGCAGGTTGTTGTAAGTATTTCGCAATCTGGTGAGGAGTTATTCTCCGGTGCACTCACTGAATCACGAATATATATAGAGACCCGACCTAATACGCTTGTCATACCTCGTATTGCATTAATTGAAAATGTTCAAACGGTAATTGATCCCGAATCGAACAGCATTGAGCTTGAGCGCACGTATTCCGCATTTACTGTACAAGGTGATACCCTGGCAGAAAAAAGAGAGCTAAAACTAGGTTTTGAACAAGGTGATCGCATTGAGGTTATTGAAGGACTGGAGGAAGGTGATCAGATAATTATTACCGGTCAGGCTGGACTTGAAGATCAATCACAGGTAAGGCCAACTTCTCTGGGGCGGGATTCAAGTAACGAGTCCGGGGAAAATCTATCTATTGAAGAAGTGGAAGACGGCCAACCCAGAACTAACTCCGGGCAATAATTATGAAGAAACTTCCGGCACTGGCCGTTAAACGCCCCGTTACCTTCATTATGATTTCACTGATCATGATAGGTTTCGGAATTTATGGGCTAAACCAGCTGCGACTGAACCTTTACCCCGATGTATCATTCCCAACAATCACCGTTTATACAACATACGATGGTGTGGCACCGGAGGATATGGAAACCTTAATCACGAGACCTCTTGAAGAAAGCGTAGGCACCGTGAGCGGTTTATCCCGAGTTCGTTCGCTATCCAATCAGGGTGCTTCGGTAGTAAAACTTTATTTCAAGTGGGGCACAGATTTGTTCATTGCCGAATCAGATGTTCGCAAGCAAGTTGATTTTGCCCGGCGGGCCATCCCCAGGGATGCCGATTCTCCAATTATATTCTCCTATGATCCCAATCAGGAGCCTGTGATGATGCTAACGCTTTCATCAGATACCCGCAGTTCCCGTGATCTTCGAACAATAGCTGTTGAACAGCTCGAGCAGCGCCTGGAACGTATTCAGGGAATTGCATCCGCATCAACTTCGGGTGGGTTAGAACGCCAAATTAATGTCACCTTAAGGAATGAGTCTATTCTTGCTCATAATTTAGAAATCTCTTCAATTGCCAACACCCTTAGTAGTGAAAATGTCCAGGTTCCGGCTGGCGAGCTTGTTGATGGGCGGCAAGTATATTCCCTGAGAACAATCGGCGAGTTCAAAAGCGCACAGGAAATTCGCGATGCCGTTATCAGTCTTGAAGATAATCGTTCTGTAGCCTTAGGAGATTTAGCTGATGTAGAAGATGGCATAGCACAACCTATAGGAAATGTACATGTAGATGGTGAAGATGGCTTAATCATAAGCATATACCGTCAAAGTGACGCCAATGTGGTGACGGTAGCAGATAACCTGCTAAATAACCTGGATAATATACGTTCGACCCTGCCCAATGATGTTGATCTTGAGGTTTTAACAAACCGGGCCGACTTTATTCAAACTTCCCTTAGTAACCTATATCAAACAGGTCTCCAGGCTGTGGTATTGGTGATAATTATTCTCCTGCTCTTCCTCCGCAGCGGACGATCAGCACTGGTTATTGCAGTATCCATTCCGGTATCCATTGTTACCACTTTCAGCATTATGCATTTTGCAGATGTTAGTTTGAATGTTATTTCCCTTTCGGGTTTGACTCTGGCAGTAGGTTTAGTTGTCGATAATGCTGTTGTGGTGCTGGAGAATATTTTTCGTTTCCGTGAAGAAGGTCAAGATGCCAAATCAGCTTCTGTTTCAGGCTCTCAGGAGGTTATCATGCCGGTAATCGTATCTACTTTGACGACGCTCGTGGTATTTTTGCCCATCTTATTTGTTCCGGGCATTGCCGGATTCCTGTTTCGGGACCTTGCCCTTACAATTTCGTTCGCATTGATCATGTCTACTCTGGTTGCCGTTACACTTATCCCATTGATGAGTTCACGGCTATTGGATTCAATTAAACCAGATCGCGGTAGCTGGTTAACCCGCGCCACAAATAACCTGTCGGAATACAGGAGGAAATCATCAATTACTTATGTTTTAGGCATTTTGCCCCAGCTATTTCTGTTTATTTTGCAAGTACTGCTAGTTCCTATTCATATAATTGGCACCAGGTTAAGAAACCTATTCAGTAAAATGGGGCAGTCTTTTCAAAACTTTTTTGATAAATTAGACGCTGGTTATTCCAGACTGCTACATATCCTTCTCACCAAATCTCTATGGGTAATCTTAACAGCAATTATTATCCTTGCTGCTACTCTTCCAATATTTCAAAGGCTGGGGGGAGAATTCTTTCCCTCTGTTGATGAAAGTGCTTTTGCACTAAGTGTCGAACGGGAGCCTGGAGTAAGTTTGTTGGAACTGAAAGAAAGCTTTTCTCAGGTAGAAACAGTTATTCGTGAACAAGTGCCTGAAGCCCGTCTCATTGTCTCCGATTATGGTGATAAAAAAGGGGTTGAAGGTGCAGAAAATCCAGGGGGAAATCATGGTGTCGTCCGGATAGAGTTGGTTCCGAACAATGAGAGGAGCCGCGATCAATTTGAAATAACTTCATCTTTACTTGAGGCATTGCAAAAGGTTCCGGGTACACAAATTACCGAAGTTACTGATAACCCGCTAAACCCGGAAGGTGACGATGGCCTTATTGTTCAAGTATTCGGATATGATCAGGAAACAAGAAGTGAGTTATCCTCAGTTATTCGCGAGGGTATGTCAAATATACCTGGGTTTGTTAATGTGGCCAGTAGCGGCGATCAGGGGCGACCTGAACTAAGAGTAGTTATGGACAGAGAGCGTATTTCGCGTAATGGCTTATCATCAACCCAAGTCGCTAATGCTATTGGTGATAACGTAAGAGGCAATATAGCAACATCATTAGTTAATCAGGGAGTAGAATTTGAGGTTCTGGTGCAGCTGGACGCACGCCAGCGCAGTACAAGTGATGCTTTGGAAGATATCCAAATTCGCAATTCAACCGGCCAGTGGATGCCTCTGCATAATCTTGCCCGAATTGAACGATACAACGGGCCATCAAATATTTTACGAATAAACCAGGAGAGAGTAACCGAAATACAGGCTGACCTGACTGATCTCGACTTAAAACAAGGGAGTGATGCAGCTACAGCTTATCTCAATCAAATCAACTGGCCCGATGGTTACCGTTATGAAATTGGAGGAACTGCTGAAGAGCAACAAGAATCTTTCCAATATTTGATGATTGCCTTTCTTATTGCCGGTATTCTCGCTTATATGGTTATGGCGTCACAATTTGAGAGTTTACTTGAACCTTTTGTCATTATCATGACCATACCACTGGCCTTGACCGGGGTACTTCTAATGCTCTGGTTAACTTCTACCTCTATAAGCGTTACAGCTATGATTGGACTAATTCTTCTTTCGGGAATAGTTGTCAATAATGGTATTGTAATGATTGATTATATCAAGATTTTACAGTCCCGTGGAATTGATCGTCTTGAGGCTGTTGCACAAGGAGCGTCTCGAAGGCTACGGCCTATCCTGATGACCGCTGCGACAACCATTCTTGCCATGGTACCGCTGGCCCTTGAACTCGGCACAGGCGCCGAAACCTGGAGCCCTATGGCTCGTACGGTTATTGGGGGATTAACAACATCTACGATATTAATGCTTTTGGTAGTCCCCTGCATGTATTATCAGATAAATAAAGGGATTGAAAGTTTAGGCTTTGAAAGTGTAAACAAAACTGATGTTACTGGATTTAATAACTAACCCATGAAAAGTTTCCCCATAAAACCTGGTTTTGTTGATTTACTGCTAAAGCGTCCAGTAACTATCGTCATGGTTACGCTACTTATTATCGCATTTGGTTTGTTTTCCTTAAACCAGCTCAAAGTTACTCTCCTGCCCTCACTGAATATCCCTGTTGTCGCCGTTTCTATCGGATATGCAGATGTGCCGCCCGACGATATGAACAGGCTCATTGTAAGACCAATGGAGGGAGTTCTTTCAGGGATTGAGGGCGTTGAAAGTATGGACGCAAATGTTAATAATGGCAGTGCGTTTATAATCCTCAGACTAGAACAGGGGCTAAATGTTCGGCGCGTAGAGCTTGATGTTCGAGAAGCAATAGACAGAATTCGTAATAATCTGCCTCGGGATGCTTCAGAACCATCAGTTTTCCAATTTGATCCCGAAAATTTTCCAATCATGAGGCTAAGTCTGGAAGGAAGCACCCGTGGCCTTGATGAACTTAGAAATCTAGCGCTTGAGACCATAGAACCTCAGCTAGAACGCCTAGAAGGAGTAGCAGCCGTTGATACCCGTGGTGGCTTGGAGCGAACTGTATATGTTGAACTTGACCGAATGGATATGTCAAGGCACGGCATTTCACCTGATCAAATTCAGCAGGCGATACGGTCAAATAATACCCAGGTGCCTATTGGTAACCTTGTTGTAGACCGGCGCAGCTATAGTGTTCGTGCCCAATCCATATATCAGGATATTGATGCCATAAGAAACACCATTATAAGTATTGATTCTGTGGGCCAGCCTGTTCGGGTAAAAAATGTATCAACCGTAGAAGATACCTTTGCTGATATCACTAGTTTTGTTGAAGTAAACGGAAATAACAGCGTTACTCTTGAAGTTCAAAAGCAATCTGATGCAAATACTCTTGATATAACAAATGCAGTTTTACAGGAAATTCATCTAATTGGAGAAAAGCTGCCCCCCGGAGTTTCTCTCCAGGTCTTAAGCAACGAAGGGGAATCTATTGAAACCTCAATAACCAACCTCTCCGACTCAGCTGTTCAGGCGCTTGCTTTGGTTGTAATCATGCTTCTTATCTTTTTAGGCGGGTGGCGCAGCTCCCTGGTGGTATCATTAAGCATACCCGTTACTATAGCAGGCACATTTGCTGCCATGTCATTTACAGGCATATCGCTGAATATTATGTCCATCACGGGACTTGCTTTAGCTATCGGCCTGCTGGTAGATAATTCCATTGTTGTGCTCGATAGTATAGTAGCGAAACTGGAAGATGGAAAATCTACATTTAAAGCTGCCCTTGAAGGAACCAACGAAGTTAAGGGTGCCCTGCTTGGGTCAACGCTTACAACATTGGCGGTCTTTGTTCCTGTATTGGCTATAGAAGGTTTCACCGGTCAGATAGCCAAAGATCTTGCTTTGACCATTTGCCTGGCTATATCCATATCTTTTTTAACTTCGATTATTCTAATACCGGTTTTTGCTTCTAATTTATTAAGCAACAAGAAATTTGAGAAGAAGAATCTCACGCTTCGCACTTTAGCACGACTTGAAAACACTTATATTTCTTCATTGAAGTGGCTACTGCATCATAAATATTTAGGCTTTCTTGCTTTCATTGGTATCATGGTTATGATTGTAACTTTAAACCAAACAATTGACAGTGAGTTTTTCCCAAGTTCTGATTCCGGTCAGATTAATATAAATTTAGAGTTACCTCCAGGATCGAAGCTGGATAATACAACATCCGTTATGCGTGATGTTTCCAAACGGGTAATGGAATTCAATGGTGTCGTGACTGTTATTACTAATATCGGCCAAAGTGGAAGGAATACCGACACTAACCGTGGCAGAATCAGCATAAATATGATACCGGAAGATCAACGTGAGTTTTCTTCAAATGATCTTGCGCTAGAGTTAAGAAAAGAACTTGTTTACCCGGGAGTCGACCTGCAGGTTAGGCCTCTGCCAGGAGGCATGCGGATGGGACGTGGTGGCAATTGGGGTGAAGGTGATATCAGAGTCTCGTTAATAGGCCCTAATGCAGACGTATTACAGGAATTTTCTGAGCGAATTGAACATCAGATACTTCAAGATACAACTGTTATTGCAGTTAGTGTATCAAGAAACAGTGATCGTCCTGAACTACAATTACTCATTGATCGTTTGGCTGTAAATCGTATGGGTACCACATTCAGCGATGTTGCCAGTGCATTTGGTATGCAATCACGGGGTAGCCTGGTTGGAGAGTATATAAATGAAGGAAGGGAAATACCAATTCAGATGCGACTTGATGAGACCTACAGGAGAAATCAGCAAGATTTGTTGGACCTTAATGTACATCAGGTTGATGATCAGCAGGTAACAGCTTCCAGCGTCGGGCGACTTGTTGAAGGACAAAGCTTATCCCGAATATTTCGGCGCGACAGGGAAACACTGCTTGATCTTGATATAAGTGTAGTCGGATCACCAGCCGAGCACCGGCAACATATAATGGATTTATTTGATCAGGTTGTTGTTCTGCCGGATGGGTACCGATATGCATTTACAGGTTCTACAACAGACGAGCAAGAAGGCTTGCTCAGCTTAGTCATTGCTTTGTTTATGGCTTTACTACTGACTTACATGGTTATGGCCGCTTTATTTGAAAACTTCCGTGACCCATTGGTTATTATGTTTACTATCCCATTAGGCTTTCTTGGATCTTATGGTATGCTATATATTACCGGATTTCCTTTTAGTGTGGCAGCAGGTATTGGTATGGTTATTTTGGTCGGAATTGTTGTAAATAATGGTATTGTCTTGGTAGATTATATTCATCAATACACGAAATCAACTTCTGATGATACTTATGCTAAAAATTTTCTAAAAGCAGCGAAACGCAGATTCAGACCCATCATGTTAACTGCACTCACTACTATAGGATCTATGATTCCACTGGCGTTACAAACAGGTATGGGCTCAGAAACATGGGGCCCATTGGCTTTAACAGTTATAGGTGGGTTGATATCCGCAACTGTTATAACACTTTATTTAATTCCAGTGATTCTTGTAAGTATATCCAAACAAAGAAGAAAAGCTTTTTCCAAAATGTGATAAAACATTAACTTTATCTTTTATTAAAAAAATTGTTAGCTTTTTTATCACAAGCGTTTAAATTATAACTATACAGAAAAGTTTCATATAAATTATACGGTTCTATTTATGGGCAAATCAACAAAAGGTTTTTCAATTGGATTACTCTCAGGTGCATTTTTGGGCACCCTTATTGGCATGCTCTATGCCCCCGATAAAGGAATTAATACCAGAGACAGATTAAGTTATCAGTTAAACAATTACATTGATGAAATTAGTGATCTGATAGAACGGCTACGTCATGAAAACCAAATTTCTGATGCAAAGAAAGAAGGTGACCTTGTAGTTGAGGAAGCCCAGAAAAAAGCTGAAGACCTTATCGCCGAAGCGGAGAAACTATTGAAAGATATAAGCGGGCAAAAAAAGTAGCCCTTACATTTAATTTATCTACACCCATTTGTTTTGGCTGCACAGATAGCCATTCTTCCCGACTTACTTTTTCAGTTTTATTAAGAAAGGCAAAACTTACCTGTTATTACACGTAGCAATATCAGGATATCCATTACCAGTCAGTCCCCCGCGTCTATTTCTACTTTAACGCTTGAATTGTCATCAATAAGATATGGGATGAATCTACATACCAATACCCAACTAAAAAAGCCCTGACAAGTCTTACCTGCCAGGGCTTTTTTTATAAAGTAGGAATTACTTTTTAAATAATCCTATTACTTACCAGCTTTCACATCTTCTTCAACTTCAGCTTCTTCTTTATCACCCAAAGCTTCAAAGACTTTACTAGCAGGCTCAACATCCTCCATATCAGCTTTAGAACCAACTATAATATCCTGATAATGTTTCAGCCCGGTTCCAGCAGGAACTCTATGGCCAAGTACAACATTTTCTTTCAATCCTAGTAAGTTATCTTCCTTCGCTTCAATGGCCGCCTGGGTAAGCACCTTCGTCGTTTCCTGGAAAGATGCTGCTGATAACCAGCTCTCTGTAGAAAGGGCTGCACGGGTGATACCCAGCAAGATTGGTTTTGATATACACGGTTCTGCCTCGCGTGATTCAATTTCTTTCTTGCCTTCAGCAATCAACCGGCTATTCATTTCTCTGACTTCCCGGCGATCAAGCAAGGTTCCAAGAGTGATTTCAGTATCGCCACTGTCTGTCACTACATATTTACCGATAAGTGAATCATTTGTGCGGTTCACTTCAAATCGATCAATTTTGTCTCCTTCAAGATATAAAGTATCTCCGGAATCAGTTATTTCAACCTTCTGCATCATTGTGCGAACAATAACCTCAATATGCTTGTCATTGATTTTCACACCCTGAAGCCGGTAAACTTCCTGGATTTCATTTACAAGATAAGATTGAACAGCATATGGGCCAAGAATATTTAGAATATCCTGAGCCATGATAGCACCATCCGAAAGTGGATCACCCGTTTTAACGTAATCATTTTCCTGAACCAGAATGTGTTTGGAAAGCTGTATCAGATAGGTTTTTGCATCCGTACCATCTTTAGCTTGTACAATCACTTCCTGTGATCCACGTTTTCTGGAGCCCATTTTTACTATGCCCTCAATCTCAGATACAACAGCTGGGTCTTTTGGCGGACGGGCCTCAAACAGCTCCGTAATACGCGGCAGACCGGCCGTGATATCTTTTGATTTAGAAGCTGATGTTCTTGGAATCTTAGCAAGAATCTGACCAGCCTGAACATTTTCACCACTATCAACCACTACGTGAGCACCAACAGGTAATGTGGTTTCACGAATACGGCCACTATCATCTTTCACAGACAATGTAGGCACAAGTGTGCGATCTTTAGAATCGGTGATAACTTTCTCTTTGTGACCAGTCTGAGAATCAGTTTCATCTGTATAGGTTATACCTTCTAAGATATCTTTATAGTCGGAAACACCATTAATTTCGGAAAAGATCAATGCATTATATGGATCCCACTTGCATATAGGAACTCCTTTGGGTACAACATCACCTTCATCAACAAGTAGTTCAGAACCATAAGGCACATTATAGGTCGAAAGAATTTTGCCAGAATCGTCTTCCAGACGGATTTCTCCAGCCCGGCTCAAGACAACCCGGTATTCTTCTTCGCCGTCATTATAATCTACAGCCCTGACATTTTCAAATACAACTTTACCGTCAAATTTAGCTTTATGTTGCGATTCAGACTCAAGACGGGAAGCAGTACCACCAACGTGGAAGGTCCTCAGAGTTAACTGAGTACCAGGCTCACCAATTGATTGAGCTGCAATAACACCAACAGCTTCACCAGTTTGAACCATTTTGCCTCTACTTAAATCACGACCGTAACATTTGGCGCAAACACCTCTGGCAGCTTCACAGGTCAGTACAGAACGAATTTCTACTTCTTCAATTGATGTTTCTGCAATTTTTTGAGCGATTTCTTCTGTAATAAGTTCGTTAGAACTCACCAGCAGATCATCAGTCAGTGGATCAAAAACATCATGCATGGAAACTCGCCCTAAAATACGATCTTCCAGACTTTCAACTATCTCTTCATTGTCTTTTAAAGCCTGAATTTTGATACCGCGCAAGGTTCCGCAGTCATCCTCAATGACAATCAGATCCTGAGATACGTCAACCAGTCGACGAGTTAAATACCCGGCATCTGCTGTTTTAAGAGCAGTATCAGCCAAACCTTTACGTGCACCGTGTGTGGAAATAAAGTATTCCAAAACAGTCAGTCCTTCAAGAAAACTGGATAGAATTGGCGTTTCAATAACTTCACTGCCAGATTCCATTGAACTTTTTTGAGGCTTTGCCATCAAACCACGCATACCACCAAGTTGACGAATCTGTTCTTTTGAACCCCGAGCACCAGAATCTGCCATCATAAATACGGGGTTAAACCCTTTTTTATCTTGGGTCAAGGCATGAAACAACGTTTCTGAGACACGATTCGTGGTACTTGTCCACTTATCAATAACCTGATTGTAACGTTCATTATCAGTAATAAAACCATTCTCGTAACGCTCAAGGATTAATTTAACTTCATCCTGGGCGGAATTAATAAGCTCAGCTTTTTCCTTCGGAATCACGATATCCTCTAGGTTGAAAGACAACCCGCCAAGCGTTGCAGTCTCGAAACCAAGATATTTCATATCATCAAGGAATCGGGCAGTTTTAACTGTGCCAACACGACTAAATACATCTCCAATGAGCAAACGAAGTTCTTTTTTACCCAAAGTCTGATTTTTATATCCTAGTTCTTCAGGTAGAATCTCGTTGAAGATAACACGGCCAGTAGTTGTCTTCACTACTTCACGGACTTGTTCTCCATCAATTACTGTAGAGATACGGACATTGATTTTGGTATGTAAATCAAGTTTACCCTGATCATGTGCTATAATCACTTCATCAGTATTGGAAAAAGTCTTGCCTTCCCCTTTGCCGCCCTCACCCATTTTGGTAAGGTAATAAATACCCAAAACCATATCCTGAGATGGTACTGTAATGGGGCTTCCGTTAGATGGACTCATGATATTATGTGAACCCAGCATCAAAACGGATGCTTCTAATATGGCATCATGACTCAATGGAAGGTGAACAGCCATCTGATCACCATCAAAGTCAGCATTAAACGCAGTACATGAGAGCGGGTGCAGTCGAATAGCCTTATCCTCAATCAGTACTGGCTGATAAGCCTGAATACCCAAACGGTGAAGGGTTGGTGCACGGTTAAGCATTACCGGATGCCCATCAATAACGTGTTCCAGTACATCCCAAACAACCTCATCACGCCTGTCAACTACTTTCTTCGCACTTTTAACAGTCTTGACATATCCCCGCTCAATCAGTCTGCGAATAATAAAAGGCTTGTAAAGTTCGACGGCCATTTCTTTCGGCAAACCGCACTCATGCATCTTAAGATCAGGACCGACAACAATAACCGAACGTCCTGAATAATCAACACGCTTACCGAGAAGGTTCTGGCGGAAACGTCCATTTTTACCTTTTAACATATCGCTAAGAGACTTCAGAGGACGATTATTGCTTCTTACGGCATTCATTTTACGTGAATTATCGAAAATAGAATCAACAGCTTCCTGAAGCATTCTCTTTTCATTACGTAAAATTACATCCGGAGCTTTAATATCGATCAGTCGCTTTAATCTGTTGTTACGTATAATCACGCGACGGTACAGGTCATTCAGATCTGATGTTGCAAATCGGCCACCTTCAAGAGGTACTAGTGGGCGCAGTTCTGGTGGTATAATCGGAATAACCCGCATCACCATCCACTCTGGCCGGTTTTCAATATTTTTATTCGCCGCACGGAATGACTCGATAACCTGCAGACGCTTCAGGAATTTCTTCTTGCGCATCATTGAGGTTTCAGTTTTTACCGCTTCGCGATATTTATAGGCAGTCTCATCAAGTTTGATGTTTTGCAGCAATGCTTCAATCGCATCGGCACCCATCTTAACTACAAACTTATCCTCATCATCGTCATCCATCTCGTACTGCTCTTCGGGAAGCTGATTTAGGATATCATGGTACTCCTCTTCCGTAAGCAGATCACCCATTTTGTACCCCATATCACGGGCAATACCAGGATTCGTTACTACAAAACTTTCATAGTAAACAATCTTTTCAAGGTTCTTGGATGAAAAACCCAGTAAATATGCAATCTTATTGGGTAGAGATTTAAAATACCAAATATGTACTACAGGAACACATAACGAGATGTGGCCCATTCGCTCACGTCTTACTGCCTTACGAGTAACTTCAACACCACAACGATCACAAATGATTCCTTTATACCGGATCCTTTTGTACTTACCACAGTGGCATTCCCAGTCTTTGACCGGGCCGAAGATTTTCTCACAGAACAGCCCGTCTTTTTCAGGCTTGAATGTACGATAGTTAATTGTCTCAGGATTAAGAACTTCTCCATGAGAACGGGAAAGAATATTTTCCGCTGATGAAAGAGAGATTCTTAGTCCTTTGAAATCTTTTGAAACGGGTTCTTTTTTTGCTAACGGCAAGGTTGTACCTCCGTATTTAAATTTATTAAACTAATAATGTTCATTCTGATGTAAAATTGATTACGCATTAACATCAACTTCCAAGCCAAGACCCTGAAGTTCACGAACAAGTACATTGAATGATTCAGGTGTTCCACCATCCGGTAGGTTTTCACCTTTAACGATTGACTCATAAACTTTAGATCTGCCTTTTACGTCATCACTTTTAACAGTAAGCATCTCTTTTAGAATGCTGGATGCCCCATAGGCATACAAAGCCCAGACCTCCATCTCGCCGAGTCGCTGGCCTCCAAACTGAGCCTTTCCACCAAGCGGTTGCTGCGTAATTAAGGAATATGGGCCGATCGATCGGGCGTGCATTTTGTCCTGAATCAGGTGATTTAACTTCAACATGTAGATGTATCCGACTGTCGTTTTCTGACCTAAGCGCTCACCGGACCGTCCATCATACAGGTATGTTCTGCCATCTTCCGGTAAACCGGCTTTTCGGAGCCAATCCTGCACTTCTGAATATTTGGCTCCGTCAAAAATAGGTGTAGCAAATTTAACACCCATTTGTTTACCTGCCCATCCAAGAATGGTCTCGTATATTTGCCCCAGGTTCATCCTTGAAGGCACACCCAACGGATTCAAGATTACATCTACTGGAGTTCCATCTTCGAGAAACGGCATATCCTCAGCAGCAACAACATTTGCAACAACACCTTTATTACCGTGTCGTCCAGCCATTTTATCACCTACTTGAAGCTTACGTTTTTTGGCAACATAAACCTTGGCTTTTCGAACGATTCCCGGTGGAAGCTCGTCGCCTACCTGAAGGGTATATTTCCTCCTCTTCAAATCGGTATCGTATTCACGGCGCATGGCCCGGTAGTTTTCAAACAAGGTCACTACGTACTCATTTACTTTCTCATCCTGACACCAGGCTTGAGTTGCTTTCAGCTCAAATGGATCAAGTTCTTCAAACAACTGCTTCCTGTATTTCTCGCCCTTAGGAATGACCTCGATTCCTGTCCTGTCAACGATTCCAGGTGAGGTTTTATCTTTGAGTAATCTGAATATTCGCTCCGCCCATTGAGCGTTTAGCTGAACGACCTGTTCTTTGAACTTCTCATTTTCCTGCTCTACCAGCTCTTTTTCTTCCTTACGTGATATCTGTTCGTCACGTTTTCGGCTGAAGAGCTTGGTATCAATTACAGTACCCGCAACACCCGGTGGAACTTTAAGTGAAGCATCTTTGACATCACCAGCTTTATCACCAAAAATGGCTCTCAACAGTTTCTCTTCCGGTGTAGGATCGGTTTCACCTTTCGGTGTGATCTTACCGACAATAATATCGCCGGATTGAATTTTTGCACCAATTCTAACAATACCACGCTCATCTAAATTACGGGTTGCTTCTTCACTTACGTTTGGAATTTCACGAGTAAGTTCTTCCTCACCACGTTTGGTATCACGTACTTGCTGCTCGAATTCCTGTATGTGAATGGAAGTGTAAATGTCTTCGGAAACAATTTTTTCACTGACGATGATAGCATCCTCAAAATTATACCCTCTCCATGGCATGAAGGCAACCAGGAGATTACGGCCCAGCGCAAGTTCACCCTGATTGGTAGCACAACCATCGGCCAAAGGCTCATTTTCAACAACCTTCTGGCCTACTTTAACAAGAGGCTTTTGATTTGAAGTCGTATCCTGATTGGTACGTTCGAATTTTCGAAGGTTATAAGTGATGATACCTTCATCGAAGTATGCAAGTGATTCTAACTCATCCCGATCATATTTAACACGTATTTCGGTCGAGCTTACGTATGAAACAACACCTTTTCCTTCCGCAACCAGCATTGAACGTGAATCTTTAGCTGCACGATACTCCATTCCCGTGCCAACAATAGGCGCTTCCGGGCGCAGCAAAGGAACGCCTTGGCGTTGCATGTTCGACCCCATCAATGCACGGTTAGCATCATCATGCTCAATAAAAGGAATCATAGCTGCGGCGACCGAAGCAATCTGATTCGGCGCAACATCCATAAATTCAACCTGATTAGGCCGGGCAAGACCAACGTTGCTATCCCGGAACCGGGAGAAGATCATGTCGTTTTCAAATTCCGACTTCTTATTCAACACCGCATTCGCCTGAGCAATAACCGTCTCGTCTTCCTGTTCGGCAGCCAGATAATTAACCTCATCGGTTACAGTACCATTGTTTACTTTACGGTAGGGCGTTTCAATAAATCCAAAGTCATTCACTTTTGCGTGGACACATAATGAGGAAATCAATCCGATATTAGGACCTTCCGGCGTCTCAATCGGACATAAACGTCCGTAGTGAGTATAGTGAACATCACGAACTTCAAAACCTGCACGCTCACGCGTCAAACCGCCGGGGCCGAGGGCTGACATACGCCGCTTGTGTGTCAACTCCGCCAGTGGATTGGTTTGATCCATAAACTGTGAGAGCTGATTGGTACCGAAAAAAGTATTGATTACAGAAGAAATTGTGCGCGCATTTACAAGATCCTGTGGAGTAAACTGCTCCGCATCGCGGGAATTCATTCGTTCCCGAATGGTTCTCGCCATTCTCGCAAGACCCAGTGCAAATTGTTGGCCGAGCTGCTCGCCTACAGTACGTGTTCTTCGGTTACTCAGGTGATCAATATCATCAACCTGCGATTTCATTGTTTTTAACCTTATCAGTTCTTTGATAATGGCAATAATATCATCTCTGGTGAGGACCTGAACATCCAAAGACTCATTCATTTTAAGACGCTTGTTGAGTCTATAGCGTCCTACTTCTCCTAAATCATATTTCTTATCGCTAAAGAACAATCTTTCCAAAACAGCACGGGCCGTATCCTCATCTGGCATTTCACCGGATCGAATTTGCCGGTATACTTCAGCGAGGGCAGTATGCTCATCATAGGTAGTATCTTTGCGAAGTGTATTTACAATTACGGAACGCTCAACATCCTCACCGGCAAGTTTCAGAACCAGAACTTCCTTGATGCCCAGATTTTTTAATGTATCATAATCCTCATCGGCCAGTTCATGTTCACGGGGAAGGATAATATTGCGATTTGTAGCCTCTCTTACCTCCCCTGTTTCATCATCAACAACCTCTTCTACGGTTTCCTCTATGATGTCTGTGGCTGTACGTTTGCCAACTGCATTTTTAAATTGTGCCCGGGTTGCAACAGGTAATTTTTCTGAAAGATCAAATAGAGACAGAATTTCATCGTCGCTGGAAAATCCAAGGGCGCGCAGAAGTGCGGTAACCGGTAATTTTTTCTTTCTGTCAATATATGCCCATAGAACATCACGGATATCAGTTGTGAATTCAATCCAGGAACCCTTGAAAGGTATCACTCTACCAGAATACAGCTGGGTTCCATTAGGGTGAACCGACTGGCCAAAAAAGACACCCGGAGATCTGTGAAGCTGGCTCACAATTACTCTTTCGGAACCGTTAATAACAAAGGTTCCGCGTTCAGTCATCCAGGGCAGATCACCTAAAAATACTTCTTGTTCAATTGTCTCACTGGCTTCATCAGTTTGATCGATTGCCGAAAGCCTCAACTTGGCTTTCAGGGGAAGAGAATAAGTCAAACCCCTATCCTGGCATTCTCTGATGTTATACTTTGGAGTATCAATGGTGAAATACAGAAACTCCAGAATGTTCTGTTCTCTGGAATCGGTAATAGGAAAATGCTCCATAAATATTTGTTGAAGACCCTGTTCTTTACGATCTTCGGGAGCGATGTTCCATTGTGTGAACTTACGAAATGATTCTAATTGTATGTCAAGGAAATCAGGATAATCAACTACCTGTTTGGTCCTCGCAAACGTAATTCGTCCTGAAAATGGGAGCGTGTCATTGATATTACTCAAGAATACCTCGCTTTAAAATGTGGTGAGTTAAGTCTGAATAGTAGCTTATAAGCATATTCCTGATATGCCCAAATGGTATTAGACGCCGATAGCCAATACCGTTTACACGATATTGGCTACGTTATAACCGGTTGATATGTAGTTCTGAGTTACTTACTTCAGTTCTACTTCAGCGCCTGCTGCAGTAAGTTTTTCTTTCATAGATTCTGCTTCTTCCTTGCTTGCACCTTCTTTAACAGTGTTAGGAGCGCCATCTACAACTTCTTTAGCTTCTTTAAGACCGAGACCGGTAAGGCCACGAACTTCTTTAATTACGGCAATTTTATTACCACCAACTGCTTTTAATATAACATCAAATTCAGTTTGTTCTTCTGCAGCTTCAGCTTCTCCACCACCTGCTGCCGGTGCGGCTACAGCTGTTGCGGCAGGCTTGATGCCGTACTCAGATTCGAGAACCTCAGCAAGCTCATTAGCTTCTTTGATTGTTAGATTAACAAGTTGTTCTGCGATTGTTTTTACGTCAGCCATTATAATTATACTCCAGTGTTGATTGGTTTTTTTACAGTTTAAATTCTTACTCTTCTTCTTTTTCCGAAATAGTCTTGACAGCACCTACTATATTCGATCCTTGTGCCTGAAGCCCACCTACAATATTGTTGATTGGGCTCATTAACAAGCCTACGATTTCACCGATCATTTCCTCTTTAGACTTCATCGAGGACAGGGCTTCGAGCTGATCGCTTTTATAAAGCACACCTTCTATGAAAGCAGCTTTAAATTCGGGTTTTTTATTTTCCTTAAAATGTTTTTTAAATACTTTCGCAGGAACAGCGGGATCACCCTTTACGAATGCATAGGCCGTCTGGTTTATAAGATATTCATCAATAGCCTCGTATCCGCCTATTTGTTGCAACGCCCGACGAACCAGCTTGTTATTATAAACTTTATAGTTAATATCTTTTTCACGCAAATCTGCCCTGAGATTGTTGGTATCAGCAACCGACATCCCTTTGTAATCAGCAAGATAGAGGGCATCTGAATTGGTTATTGTTTCCACCAATTCTTCAACTATCGCCTTTTTTTGTTCTAGTGTTGTTGCCATGCCTTACTCTTCCAATTTAGTATGATTGAACTACAGTTGTATTTACAGGGATGCCAGGGCCCATTGTAGCGCTCATGTTTATACTTCTAACATAGATGCCTTTTGCGGATGCGGGTCTCATTTTGACGACCGTTTTTAAAAAAGTTTCCGCATTTTCTCTAATTTGCTCAGGCTCAAATCCGACTTTACCGACTGAACTATGCAGTATTCCGTACTTGTCTACACGAAAATCTATTTTACCCGCTTTCACATCTTTCACAGCATTAGCCACGTCCATAGTAACAGTACCACTTTTGGGGTTTGGCATCAAACCACGGGGGCCGAGTACACGTCCTAATTTACCGAGCTTGCCCATAACATCCGGGGTTGCCACGATCACGTCAATATCAGCCCAACCTTCAGAGATTTTTGTGATATAATCATCTAAACCAACATGATCTGCGCCGGCTTCTTTTGCTTCATCTTGTTTCGCTGGATTAACAAGAGCCAGTACACGAACCGTTTTACCGGTACCATGGGGAAGTGACACTGTGCCACGAACCATTTGATCGGCATGGCGGGGGTCTACACCCAGGCGTACATCTATATCAACGGATCCGTTAAATTTAGATGTGGATGTTTTTTTTACAAGTTCTGCGGCTTCAATCAGGTTATATTCCTTTTCAGCATCAAGAAGTTGAACTGCTTCGGTATATTTCTTTCCTCTTTTTGGCATCTTTTATAGTAATTACTTTTTTCTGTTTACGCGCAGACCCATGCTTCGCGCAGTTCCTGCTATGAGTGCTGCCCCATTCTCTGCATCGTATGCATTCAAATCGGGCATTTTTTCCTGGGCAATCTCTTTGCACTGAGTCCAGGTTACTACACCTACCTTAACCTTATTCGGTTCACCAGAACCGGATTTGATCTTGGCTGCCTTTTTCAGAAGCACGGCAGCCGGTGGTGTTTTGGTAATAAATGTAAATGATTTGTCGGTATAAACCGTAATCACTACAGGAGTAATGGTACCTGTTTTATCCTGTGTCTTGGCATTAAATGCCTTACAAAACTCCATTATATTTACGCCAGCTTGACCAAGTGCCGGGCCTACCGGTGGTGCCGGGTTAGCCTGACCCGCGGTAATTTGGAGCTTTACAATTGATTGAACTTTTTTTGCCATTAACTTATAATGATTGCAGCCCGATCCTAACGTGGAAACAGGCTAATTATTAATAAAAATATTATGATTCAGGCTCTACTTGATTTACGTCTACTTCTACCGGTGTACGTCTTCCAAATATACTAACCAGCACACGTAATTTTAATTTATCCGGATATACTTCTTCTACTGTACCATCAAAGTCTTTAAAAGGCCCATCTATAACTTTAACCAAATCACCCTTTTTGAAAGGAATTTCAACCAAGCCACCACCGGATTCAGCAATTTCCTTACTTTCACCAACTCTGCCAAGAATGCGGTCAACCTCATCTTTACGCAATGGGGTAGGCCTCTGATTCGTCTTATCGGTTTTCAAAAAGCCGATTACAGACGGAGCATTTGAAACCAGGTTATTTACACTGTCGTCAAAATAAGCTTCCATTAATATATAGCCGGGGAAAAAATTCTTCTCCCGCGTTTTTTTCTTGCCGGATCGAATTTCAATTACGGTTTCAGTAGGTATAAGTATTTGGGTAATCTTATCCTCCATTCCCTGATCGGCTATCTCCTCCTCAAGATATTGCCTTACCTTCTTCTCATGTCCTGAGAAACAGCGTACTACATACCAGTTATTTGTCTGTTCGGTCATCTTATCGGTAAATAACCTCTAAAGCAGTGGAATAAACCTGGTCAACCCCAAAGATAAACAATGAAATGATAATCGAAAATAAAACCACAATCACAGTATTATCAATTAGCTCTTGCTGAGAAGGCCAGGATACTTTGGACATTTCTTTTTTTACGCCTTCAAAAAACTCTTTGAGCTTTCCCATTATTCTAACCTTATTTTTAATCTTAGCACGGGTGGAGGGACTCGAACCCCCAACCAATGGTTTTGGAGACCACTACTCTGCCAATTGAGCTACACCCGTACGAATTTGCTTTTCAATGAGCCACGCTATTGACACAGCTGGGGCTGCTTTACATTAATTAATCTGTGATTTTACTTACAACACCGGCGCCTACGGTTCTTCCGCCTTCGCGG
>JBBDMU010000032.1:0-9685 GCA_040878085.1 Balneolales bacterium | reverse complement strand
ATAACCTATTTGTAGTGGAAGATGCGGCACAGGCTATAGACAGTTATTACACATTTTCGGATGGAACCCGAAAACCGCTAGGTTCTATCGGCCATTTGGGTTGTTTCTCATTTCACGAAACTAAAAATATTATAGCGGGGGAAGGGGGTATGTTGATCATTAACGATGATCAGTTTGTGGACAGAAGTGAAATAATATGGGAAAAAGGTACCAACCGATCTGCCTTTTTTAGGGGTGAGATTGATAAGTATGGCTGGGTAGATATAGGATCATCATTTTTACCATCCGAATTAACAGCAGCTTTTTTATATGCACAGCTAGAAAACATGGAAAGCATACAAAAAAAACGGCGACAAATCTGGAATAGATATCATGAAGGTCTTAAAACAGTTTGTAAAAAACTGAACATCCGTCAGCCCAACATTCCTAAATATGCTACAAATAATGCACACATGTATTATTTAGTATGTAATTCGAAACTTCAGAGAGATGATTTGATATTATTCTTAAAAAAGGAGAGAATATCAGCTGTTTTTCATTATTTGTCCCTACATAAATCAACATTCTTTAGGGAGAAGCACGATGGACGAACCCTGCCAATGTCTGATTTATATTCGAAACGTCTCGTCAGACTGCCGTTTTTTTTTGAACTTACATTGATACAACAAGATAATGTAATAAATGCTATTCACTCATTCTTTAAGAAGAACAGAAAAATAAATTTTCGGATTAAGGTTGTAAATTGGAATAAATAATTATGGATAAAGAAAAAATACAGTTAGTTGCCGATAAAGTTATAAAAATGTTGCAACAGAATCGTAAGCAACGAGAAGCAAAAATACCTAAAGTTCCTCTTCATATGAAACATGTTCAAAATTGTGAACTGTTGTTAAACCGTGAGGAATTACTGAAGAAAATGAAGAAACAATCGATTGTGGCTGAAATTGGTGTAGATGAAGGAAAGTTCAGTCGGTTAATTCATAAGATTGTACAGCCCGGCAAGTTGCACTTAATCGACATGTGGGGCACAGATCGTTTTCATGAAGGTAAATTCCAGGAAGTTCAATCTTTTTTTGAAAATGAAATAAAGCAGCAAAAGGTTATGATTCATAAAAAACTGTCTGTTA
The DNA here is from genome assembly GCA_040878085.1 of Balneolales bacterium. Classification (GTDB taxonomy): domain Bacteria; phylum Bacteroidota; class Rhodothermia; order Balneolales; family Natronogracilivirgulaceae; genus JBBDMU01. The sequence goes on along the minus strand of JBBDMU010000032.1, from coordinate 8,558 downwards.
ATGCTGCACATGATTTTATCGATAATTATTTTGACTGGATTTATATTGATACGGATCATTCATATGAAACAACACGAAATGAACTTCGACTCTACGCACCTAAGGTTAAACAAGGTGGAATTATTGCGGGGCATGATTATGTGAAAGGAAACTGGATCACCACCTATCGCTATGGGGTGATAGAAGCAGTGCATGAATTTTGTGTAAACAATGACTGGGAGCTTATATATTTGACGGCTGAGCCCAAAGAGAACCAAAGTTTTGCTATACGCAGGACTTTACAGTGAGTCAGAATTGTTATTATTTATGAGTTGCTAAAATTTTGCCCTATTAATTCGGAAAGATGGAAATGATGGGAAAGATTCATTTTATTAGCATTTAATAAAATATTAATTTCTTGAGAGGCTTTACTATAGTTACCTGAAGCCATAAGTAGTTGAATTTTTGCTAAGTTTAGTCTTGGTTGAAAATGATCTCTTCTGTCTATTTTAATTGAAGATATGGCATTAATAGCTCGGTCAATTATTACAGGCATATCTTTGTCATTTAGCTTTAAAGCAAGCTCGCTGAGAAGTTTTAAATCGGGCTGTTCTAAAACTTCCGTTACCAATGATGTAGCTGCTGAGAAAGATAATTTTAAGATTCCCATCTCTGATAACAGCTGTACAGCAGAGACTAATGAGCCAGACCAGTGATAAAAATAATCCTGAAAGATTACTATAGACCCCTTTCTAAGTAAAGGAAAAAATCTGAATAAAATGTATTTAAAATCTTCATACCGTTTTGGACTATCAATATGAATTAATGCAATGTTGCCCTTTTCGGGATAAGATTCTTCTAAACTTTTCGTATGACATTTGACAATACCTGTCGATATAAATTCTTGCAGATAATGTTCAAATACTTTAATAAATCGCAAGTTGCCATTGACTTCCTCTAGTAAATTTGTAACCGATGCTGCTCGAGCATGTTTATATATATGAGGTGCAAGATTATTATCAATAGGGCACTGAAACATATCATAAGTGTGTATTGTATTACTTTTCTGTTTATTTGCATTATTTTCTAAACCCTTTGCAAGATAGTAGGTACTTCTTCCAAAGAATGGGCCAAACTCATGAATAACATCATCATCCTTTAGCTTAATTATTCTGGCAAGCTCATAAAGCATTTTCTGCTCAACAGGTTCAGTCATACCCGGTACAAGATTGAAATTTAATTCTGTCATACTTTTTTCTTTCATGGTATATATAAAATTAATCTTAAGATAAGAACTAAAATTTTGTTTGTTTAATATAGCATCTTGGTCTTGGAGTTGCTGATATATAATAATTATAAGAAACAGCTATAATGGTTAAAGCGAGAGCAAAATATTGATTTTTAAGAAGATCAATATGAAGGGAATGCTTTCTATCCGCGAAGAAAACCTTGGCCAATCGATCACCAGTAGCAGCGCGGCCCGGTCACATCCAGGATGCTGACTTTGCCAGCGTGCAAAGTGAGTTCATCCGTTTACAAATTCTACAGCGTACGCAGTGCGGTTAAAAAAGCAATCAGCCACCAAAGAACTCCGAATGGAGTTCAATGAACAAGGCCAGACAGGGATTTAGCTGCACACAATTGAGAGAACAGGGATTTGGAAGGGGTATGTTTTTAGGCTACATTAAAGACATAGAAGAAAAGAAATTACACATTAACTCAAAATCTTTCTCCCTGGAAGTACGTTTTATGAAGAAAGTAAATTTTTGAAAAATACTGCTTTAAAAGGCTATGAAACTAAAAGAGAATTTAAAACATCAAATCGATCAGCTGAATACGAAAGATCTCAGAATGGTAAAGCTCGTCCTGGATTCACTATCTGAAAATGAAGGGAATATCAAGAAATCTTCAAAGTATCGAAACCAGGAAATAGTAAAAACTGAATTAAATATTGTTCTTGAAGCAGTTAATGAACAGATTGACAGTTTCAATATCATCACTATAGGAGCCGATATAATGGAGGAGACTGGTTCATTAATTACACGTTACGGACAATATCATGGATTGCGGACTCTTGATGCCCTTCATATAGCCTGTTGGATGCTTTTAAAAGAAAATGATTGGTATTTTGTCTCATCGGACAAAATCCAATTAGCTGTCATGCAAGAATTATCGGCTAATTACATTTACGTGTGAAACCTTTGGGTTAAAAAAGCAGGCAGCCACCAAAGAATCTCGGATGGGGCTCAATCTTTTTCCTGACCAATGTCTTTATGTCAGGGTCTTCCCGGGGGGCCGGGTAAGCCAGTGGCACTCCCGCCTCCGCCACCGCCGGGCCCGGTGAATATTACAGCCGCTGTCGCCAGAGTGGTCGCCGCCGTAGCGGCCCAAACCCATATCCGGTTACGGGCATAAAAATTCGGCGTTACTTCTATGGGGATAAGGTCCACGTGTATACTGGTCAATTCACCGGAAGTTATTTCAAAGACTGTCCGCTTTGGTTCATAACCCTCCTTGCTAACAGCCGCTTCATAGCTTCCCGCTTCAAATTGCGTAATAAAAACATCATCGGTAAGCAGGGTATCCCTTATAATATCCACTTCATGGCTTACCTGTATACCCACGCTGTCAACATTGCTCGTGAGAATCAAATCTCCTGCAGGAATGGTTTGATTCTCCTTTTCCTTTTCCTCTGTGCTGGTAACCTGCAGTGTAAATACATTATCACGCTGCAATACAAATACATGGTCTCCACTGTAGGATTCCAGAAAAGCCGTATCATAAATCTGAATGCCTGCCTGAACATGCCTGAGTGAATCCTTTACACCGGAAGCGAAGGGAATGCGGATTTCACCGTCTCCCACTTCCATGATGCCATTCATATCCAGTTGTACATTGGTTATTTCAAGGATACCATCGTCGAGCCAGGCTTTAAGCCTGTCAATATTAAGCAAATCCGGATCATCGGTTTCTACAATAATCGTTACATAACCCTCATGATCTTCCAAACGATCGGAAATCTTTAAGGTATCCCCCGGCAAATGATTTCGTATTTCGGTAATACCCAGGGCCAATGATTCAGGATCAGGATCAATATCACCGTAACGGCCTGCCTCAAAGGGTTCAGGCTGCCAGGATCGAACCTGTATCTTAGGATCATCAGGGTTGCTGAAATCAGTAACAAGAACCAGGTACCCCTCGTCGGAATAATAGGTTGTATTCCAATATTGGTATATACTGACCGCGTATACATCCCGGTGAACGGCATCGCGGTACACTTCGATATCTTCAAACCGTACATCGATATCCGGATTAGGGATAAACATACTTTCCTGAAGGCGGTTCAGATACTCCTTTTTACCCAATCGCAGATAGCTGAATTCATCATCGGACTCTGCCTGAGATCCGGTAACGATCAGTGCTTCTTCGCCCAGATACCGCTCTATGGATTCCATGTCCTTATTCCCAAACGCATCCGCAAATTCCATAATTAAATTAACCACCCGTTCACGTTCCTGTTCATCAGTTTCGATACCCCGATTAAGTGTACGTTCAAAATTTTGCAGGCTTTCCGCGAAATGAGCATCGACAAGCTCCCCTTCCTGATTAAATATAAGAGCAAGTTCCTGATGTTCATAAGACTGCTCACCAACCTGAAGGAATAATTTCCGTACCTCATAATCACCATTGCTGAGTTCGATCATGTAGGAACGAAGCGTATCCCGTTCACTCCTGACGGTACTTTCCCTCAACAATTCCCGCAAGGCCTGGTAACCGGGTTCACCCGAAAACGAGAATTCTTCCCCCTCATCATAGGCTCTATTGATTTCATCAAGAATCGCTTCCGTACTGTCTTCAATCATCCGGCTGTATTCCTCCGAGGGGCCGGATTCCAAAAGAACCCTGGTAGATGACTGCGCAAAAAGACTGTTGGCCCCACATATTAATATCGCGACGCAAAAAAAATGGGTCATATATAAACTAAGTTTGTTATTCATCGTCCGCTATTTCTTTTAGTGTTAATCCCGGCCGGAAACAAAAGCCGGCCGTATATAATAATTTTATTTTTACTTGATCAGCGTCATCTTGCCGGTTAAATGCTGTTCGCCCGCGACCAGGCGATAAATATATACTCCGCTGGCCTGTCCCGCTCCGTCGAAACGAACATGATGCCACCCGGCCTGTTGAAAGCCATCCTGAAGCACCTGCACTCGCCGGCCCAGAATATCATAGACTTCAAGATTGACTATTTCGTCGGCCGGAAGGGCATATTGTATGGTAGTAGACGGGTTAAAAGGGTTGGGATAATTCTGTTTCAGCGTAATTTCAGCGGGAAGCAGATTCTCCTGAATTTCCCGCAGATAGGCTTCGTCACCGACAAACAGATTGTAAGTAACTTCAGGCTCGGTAGCCATTACTTCAACACGATCGCCATGGGACAACAAATGAGATTGACTGGTTACCGGATTGACCAGCATGACCCGAGCCGCATTGTTCATTTCTGTCATTTCCGCCGACCAGGTGACGGTTGAACCAACGGGTGCTTTTAACTCCAGCTCATATTGTTCGCCGGATACATTATAGGTGTCTGACTTCCGCCGTATGCCTGTCCGGTCTGAACCATCATAACCCAGCATGACGCCGTACCTGGAAAACTCCAGTGAGGGATGATAGGACACGCGTCGTGTTTCATTGTTCACCACTTCCGGATACATTAATTCAACGCTTACCTGAGTATCATTACCTTCGTCATCTCTGAAATCCGCCTGCACCTGGACCCCCGGATCCGTTTCCTCTTTCGCCTCCGGCGATTCATCACGCCCCCGCCTTCCAAGGTTGGAATATGGGATTTCCAGGGTATCAAGAGATAACTCAGCGCTGTTGTAAAAATAGTATCCTTCAAACGGGATCATCATGCCGGCTTCTTCAAAGCTCGCGTCATACGAGTACAGAGGCTCGTCGAGGTTATTGAGTTCAAGTACCTCCGACCATTTTACGTCAACCAAATGGGGATTGGATATAATATTCCAACCAGGATTCAGCTCAATGGGAAAATTATCCCGATGGTTGACGGTTACATTATCAATTTCCCGCTGCAACTCAACCACCTTCGTACTCAAAACCCAGAACCCGCGGCCCGGGGAAAAGTTGAAATTGTCATCGCCTTCGGAATATTCAACGAAGTAATCCGATTCATCCCCGTTATCATAAAATGCTTTCCAGACTTCGTTATATTCCTGCTGAAAAACCTCATCCAGAGCAATCACATCGGTACCTGGTGCCCCAATAAGGCGGTAATCACTGGATACCACCACACCGCTTTCATCCTGGGTTCCTCCAAAATCAACGGTCACCTCGATACTTTCCCGGGCTTCCGGCCGCGGACGCGTGATAAACGAGGCGGCCCCGGACCACAGGCTTTGGGTCAGGTCATCCTCAAACCGTACCTTCCAAAAGTATTCGCTTTCATCCAGCAATCCTTCAACATCAACAAAGAAGTTATTCACGGTAGTATCCATAAGGATGTCAGTAAAACTGTCATCGCTTGAAAGCTGTACCTGAAATTGTCCGTCTTCGTAGGGCGAGTTCCAGCTCAAGCGGGGTGCAATACTAATATTTTCCATATCACCTGCGGGGAATCTGACATCCGGAACTTCGCCAAGCGTAACAAAATGCCGCCAACCCGACCACTCCCCTGCGCCTCCGCTGTTTTCAGCCTGAACCCGCCATTGATAGGTTACATGATGGCTAAGTTTTTCTTCCAGAGTATGATTGTTTCCGGTCAGCCCTTCGGCTTCATATACGAGCTCATCATCGGAACTGTATATTTGAATCCTGTAACTATCCGCGGTTTCGGCGGCCGCCCAATTTAGCTCCGGGTACAGCGCGATGCCTCCGGAGGAATCAGCGGGACTAACTAAGCTAACCTGTCCCGAAATACCCATCGTAACAAATGAATAGATTTCCGACCAGCCCCCTTCTCCGCCATCATTAATGGCCCTGACTCTCCAGACATAATCGGTATCTCTGTTAAGATCTTCCTCCGTTTGAAATTCAGTCATATCCGTTACGAATTCCAATATTACAGGATCTGAGAAGTCGTTGTTATCCGCGACCTGTAGTTCATACGATTTCGCAAGCTCATTTTCTTCCCAGGAAAATAACGGGAGTAAACCCACACTGTTCGATTCCTGTTCGGGAGCAAGAAGCGCAACCTCCTCAGGAAGTTCAATAAACTGTATCGTGTATTTCCGGGTTTGTTGTCCATTCTCTGAAGTAACTTCAACGCTGAAATTTGCTTTTCCATCAGAGACCTCCACTGTTTGAGGTGAATCCTGATCGGCAGCAGCCTCACCGTCGGCAGAAAAAGTTATTTCAACATGTTCCGTTCCGTTGGGAATAGAAACATTTTCATAAGCTATCTTCTCAGCGTCAAAAATAATTTCACCCGGATCAACGGAAAGATCGGCCAGCTTAGCTGATTCTCCGCGTGGATTATGATCATAATCCTGTAAATTCAGAAATGGATACCCTCCGTTCTTTTCAGAATTGATTCCCCAATCTTCTTCAAAATCCCAGCCTTCGTTCTCAAAGGTGGTCACGTCATGCATTTCAGCGGTAGTTTTACCTTCACCGCCCGCACTATCATCCTGGCCGCTGGATTCCGTATCCCAGAAGCTGGTGGTAACGGTGCCGTCCTCATTTATTCCCACCAGGCCGCCGATTTCCGGATCGTCACCGGCAACCGCTCCCGCCGAATACGAATTGGTGATAACGCCTTCAAAATTCATAGATACCAAACCTCCGGCAGGCGCTTGGTCCGCGTTTACATCAGCCAGAGAGTAGGAGTCCGCGATATCACCCGTATTACTTCCCACCAGGCCGCCAATATTGGCATTGCCTTTTACAGTTCCATTGGTAAAGGAAGTTTTTATAGTACCAATATTTATCCCCGCGATAACACCGACATGGTCTTTCCCTGTAACATCGGCGCCCTCAATAATAATATTTTCAATAAGAGCGTCTTCACTGGTCATCCCGAAAAATCCAACCATATCCTCACCCGGACGATCGATATATAGACCCGTAATACTATGGCCATTTCCGTTGAAAGTTCCGTTAAAAAAGGTACCTGGTGAACCTATGGGATCCCAGCCGGAACCGGTATTATATGGTGGCACATCAAGATCCAAATCAGCCATTAGTTCATAATTCATATCCGGATGATTGATAATTTCAGGCAGCTGTTCCGGTGTAGATATAAGAAAAGGGTCGGCTTCACTTCCGTTTCCGCCGTCAAAAGAAGACTCTGTTTTCTGCACTTTGGGATTATCGTTGGCAGCACTACCTAGATAAACTTCTGTTCCACCCTCGCCGTTATACTCAAAAATTTGAACGATATATTCTGTTTGTGCAGATAAATCAGTTACTATGGTTTCATTTTTTATTCCATTATAGACAGCGAACCAACCGGATGCGTCAATCTGATCACCGTTCCCAATCGTTTGATCAGCATCATAACTCGTTTGATTTACAGGCTCTGCAGTACCATCAGCACCCTCTTTCATAAAAACAATTCGATTTGCACCGTCTCCATTAGTCCAGGAAATATTCATTTGATTGTTTGTAACCTCGGAAATAACAATATCTGAAGCTTGTGTTTGTGGCGGCGATAGAAATTCTGTTATTTCTGTCGGCACATTTCTGTTATCATCATCTCCGTGACCCAGACGCCCCTTCGTGCCGTTACCAAAAGTAAATACAGTTCCATCAGAAGCCAGAATGATGCTATGGATTACCCCGCCATCTATATCCGAAATTGTTTTACCATTAAGTGATGCCGCTGTTAATTCCACAGGCTCAAAACGGTCATCATTATCACCATGTCCTAATTGGCCCTGTGATCCGGCACCGAATGTCAGTATTTTATCGTCGGATGTCAAAAGCAGGCTATGCATATGACCTGCATCTGTTTTTGTAATAACATTTCCATCTAAATTAGTTGAAGTTATTTTAGTGGGAACATTTTTATCACCTGTGTCCTCCCCATGCCCCAATCTGCCGTCTTGTCCATACCCAAAAGTAAATACTGTACCATCTGATGCCAGCAAGATACTGTGGGCCAATCCTGCGGATACATTTATAATCTCTTTGCCATCAAGGTTTGCTGATTCTATTTTTTTAGGGTCCGAATGGTCAATTTTATCCCCGTGCCCGAGTTGTCCACCGTATGAAGAACCAAATGTAAAAACACTGCCGTCAGAAGCCAATAATATGCTGTGCGCCCTCCCTATGTCAATAGCCTTGATGATCTTTCCCTCAAGAGCATCAGAATAGATCTTGGTGGGCACCGTACGATCATCTTCGTCACCGTGGCCTAACTGGCCCCTCATATTCCACCCAAAAGTGAATACCGTGCCGTCTGATGCCAACAACATATTAAATTCTCCGCCAGCGGCAATGGCCGTTATCTGTTTGCCGTCAAGGTTAGGAGATTCAATTTTAGTTGGAACATCCCGCGCAACGGTATCATTATGGCCAAGCTGGCCATTTGAACTGCCTCCAAAAGTGAACACCGT
>JBBDMU010000031.1:0-1841 GCA_040878085.1 Balneolales bacterium | reverse complement strand
ATCAGTGTGTATGAGACGCTACAGGGAAAACAGGTGCTGATTTATTGGCGCTTACAGAGTACATATGCGAGTTAAACATATCGTAAAGGAAATCGTTCACAAGCACTCGCATTTCTTGCGGGGCAGCATAAAACCACTCTGAATACCGCCCTGTCGTCACATGAGATATACGTTGGAAATTTTTACTAAGAAGACTAATAATGGAATCTTCAATGTTTTTTACAACATCCGCTCTCACACCTTCTTTTATTTTGAAAGCACAGAATAATGAATAAAAAGGGTTCTGACTTCCGCTCGCTCTAGTCCCCAGCACACTAGTCGTCAATCCGATTTTAGCCATGTTAGAAAATCGCGTATCTACCCCGATATATATCCAGTTAACGATGGATAGCTCTTGTCTAAGCCTTTCATTCTCGACCCATTCTATCTTGTAATGATGCCCGGAAGCTTTACCAGCCACGTGACCTCCAATATTTTCTAGCCGACAAATAACCACCTCAATATATTGGCGTTGGTAAAGGAGATCGATTCTGTTGAGAAGCTAGCAGTTTCTTCATTGCCGTTCTCGCCAGTGATTTCGACAAGTTTGGCCCTATACCCACCACGCCATTTCACTAAGATTCAGCATGCTGGGTTGGGGCTACTACTCAACTCATTAAACGAACATATTAAAACCGATAAAACCGTCGCTTCAGACGACTACTCCTAATATCATCGTCTCCGGAGACACATATCCCAGGATATTCCCGGTATCAGCATCGCACACGCTGTATTCTAGGTGATCCTGTTCACAAAAATATTGCTTGAGGGTGCACTGAGACTTGGCACAATAAATCATTCCAACCTTTTGGCAATTGTAAGTGTCGAAGTTGCTTCGCCTATGTGCTCATTCACCCAATATTCAATTGGTACTGAGGCGTACATATATGGAGATCAAACAAATCTCCACCCATGTTTGAACTTGCACGAACCAAATACCGTAAGCCCGATGAATACGCTTTAGATTAGCTACCGCCCGGCCGGTTACAGTGCACACCAAGCTGAAAAACGTTGTTTCGTCACCATCTCACTCTGTGATGAAGTTGGCAAGTAATTATTGAGTAGGGGTGTCACATCTGTCCGCTTTTGGAGGTGGGATTGTGGTTTGTTTTGCTTCCTGTCGCCCAGGGGACTCGCCTCCTACTAGTTGGGGCTGGGTGTAGTGGCCTTTCTGGCTGTCTTTCTTGGTTTTCGCTTTCTTCCAAAACCCTTGCCCGGCTTTTTGCCGAGCCCGGCCAACCCAGTCGGCATCACCGTCCGCAATTGCCCGCATAACTCACCCAGCTCCACCTCAAGCGGGCCCATCAAATCCTCATAACGGGCTTTCTTGCCGGCAATGTCACCCAATACCGATTCCCACCGGGCCGTTAGGTCTGGCTGGGTAATGCGCTCGGGTAGGGCGTGTATCAGGGTTTTGCCTGCCTGGGTTGCGTGTATGTTCTTGCCCTGGCGCTGAAGGAAGCCGCGCTTGAACAGTAGCTCGATAATGCCCGCCCGGGTGGCTTCGGTGCCCAGGCCGTCGGTTTCTTTGAGAATGCTTTTCAGAGAGGCATCGCTGACGAAGCGGCTAATGCCGGTCATGGCGGCGAGTAGGGTGGCTTCGGTGAAGGGTTTTGGAGGTGTTGTGTGTTTTTCCTGGCAGTCGGCCTGTAGGGATTGCAGTGGTTGGCCTTCTTTCAGGGGTGGCAGGGGCGGGGTTGTTGTCGAATCAGTAGTTGCGTCGTCTTTGTTGCGGGCGCTGGGGAATAGGGCTTTCCAGCCCAGGTCGTGGGTGTCGGTCTGGCTGGCGCGGAACAGGCCGT
>JBBDMU010000030.1:0-1921 GCA_040878085.1 Balneolales bacterium | reverse complement strand
TGGTGAGCCGCCGATGCAAGATGATGGTCAAAGAAGAGCTTAAAAAACTGGGACTGCACTATGTCATTGTTGATTTGGGTACTGTAGAGATTTTAGAGGATATCACTCAGGAGCAGAGTGATAAATTGCGAGCGAATCTTTTGAAGTCGGGGTTGGAGCTGCTGGATGACAAGAGGCAGATCCTGGTAGACAAAATAAAAACCGCCGTTATTGAAATGATTCATCACTCTGATGAAATCCCCCACGTGAATTACTCGGATTATATCAGCAAAAAAATTGGCAAGGATTATAATTATCTATCCGACATCTTTTCAGAAGTAAATGGAATTACCATTCAGCAATTTATTATCAGTCATAAAATTGAGAAAGCCAAAGAGTTGATATTGTATGATGAAATGAACATTACCGAAATATCCCGGAAATTAGACTACAGTAGTGTATCTCATCTCTCAAACCAGTTTAAAAAAGTGACCGGCCTTACCCCATCATTTTTCAAACGATTGAAGAATAAGAGACGGGGCAATCTGGAAAATCTATAGCCAACAACAGGCTTCAAGATACAAATCAAGGATCGGTACTTCTTTTCAGGCTTTTCATAAACAGGAATATATACAACTCTTTTCCCCTGTTGTACAACATATTATCCGAAATTAATGTGCAATTTATGGTTGTGATGATTATATCACAGAAACCCGTTTTATCGGGTAAAACCATAAAGCATGAAAACAATAATTACGTATTTCAACACTCCATTCTTAGCAGCTCTTTTCCTGGCCGTTGTCATGATTGGATGCAGCGACAACAGTACCGGTGTAACAGACGATCCGGATATCGAAGCCCCTACGGTCACCGCTACAAATCCGGAAAGTGACACCGAAAACATCGAACGTAATGTCGCGGTTACCATCACATTTAATGAGGCAATGGATGCTTCTACCATCAACTCAACAACCTTTACCCTGAAACAGGGTACGACAGCAGTTGAAGGGGCGGTTTCGTATGAAGGAACCACGGCTACCTTCACACCAACCAATCCATTGAGTGCATCTGTCGTTTATACAGCCGCAATTTCTGTGGGTGCCAAAAGCTCCAAAAGTGTAGCTCTTGAATCGAAAAGGGAGTGGGATTTCACGACCGGAGGATCCACTGAATCCTTGGATATCGTAGACCTTGGAACATCGGGTGACTACGTGATTTTGGCCAAAACGGCGATCAATAACAACCCGACGTCTGACATTACCGGAGATTTGGGTATCAGTCCGGCAGCCGGATCTTATATCACAGGATTTGCGCTGACCGATGATACAGGGTATGCGACGTCAGATCAGGTAACCGGAAGGGTCTATGCAGCGGACATGGCAGACCCGACACCATCGAACCTGACAACAGCGGTTGAAAACATGATTACTGCGTATAATGATGCCGCAGGACGCCCAAGCCCGGATTTTGTTGAATTACACACCGGAAATATTGGCGGAAAAACACTGACCCCGGGTCTTTACAAATGGTCAAACACCGTCACTGCTCCGACAAGTGTTGAGCTGTCCGGTGGCGAAAATGATGTTTGGATCTTCCAGATTGCGGAAGATCTGACAGTAAGCTCGGATGTAAACGTTACGCTTAGCGGCGGTGCACAAGCCAAGAATATATTCTGGCAGGTTGCAGGCGAAGTGACAATCGGCACAGATTCTCATTTTGAGGGTATCATTTTGTCGATGACGGGTATAACACTGACTTCACGTGCGTCCATGAACGGGCGATTGCTGGCTCAAACGGCTGTAATATTGGATGCCAACACGATCGTTGAAGTAAACTAAGCGATCAGAATGACTGAGAAGATTCAAAAAAAGAATCTTTTCATAAAACGATTAGAGCAGCTCTGAGGATATCGGAGCTGCTTTTATTTTATCTGGTTTTGACG
>JBBDMU010000029.1:0-551133 GCA_040878085.1 Balneolales bacterium | reverse complement strand
ACCGGCGGGACTTGCAGACCGGCGGGACTTGCAGACCGGCGGGACTTGCAGACCGGTGGGACTTACAGTATGTACAACTTGCTAACACGCGCTGGAACAGGCGTCTCGCCTGTTCCAATCTTTGTTCCCCGGCCTCTGGCCGTACCCCTGGTTGCCGATATCAAATGTAGCGATTGCAAGCAAATAGTAGCCCTTCGTATAGTTTTTAATATTTAGCATATTACACGCCCGGTCGGCCAGAGGCCGTAAGACAAAGAAGGTACAGGCGAGCCGCCTGTACCTGTACCGGCAGGATTTGCAGACCGGCGGGACTTGCAGACCGGTGGGACTTACAGTATGTACAACTTGCTAACACGCGCTGGAACAGGCGTCTCGCCTGTTCCAATCTTTGTTCCCCGGCCTCTGGCCGTACCCCTGGTTGCCGATATCAAATGTAGCGATTGCAAGCAAATAGTAGCCCTTCGTATAGTTTTTAATATTTAGCATATTACACGCCCGGTCGGCCAGAGGCAGTAAGACAAAGAAGGTACAGGCGAGCCGCCTGTACCGGCAGGACTTGCAGATCGACGGGACTTGCATTATGTACAACTTGCTATCTCGCCCGGTGAGAGGCCTGAACTGGGCGAGTTATTCATTACGGCGTACACCTGTTTTATTAACACTACCATAACAATGAGATAATGTAGAGGCCTTATTGCAGTCGTAGGTTTAAATAAAAACCAAATCATAAAAGTAACTGCCAATGAGAACCCTATTTTTTTCTTTCTTATTCCTTTTATGCAGCTCACAGCTATTTGCACAAAAAGGGACAGTAACCGGGCTGGTTGTTGATGCACAGAGCGGGGAAGAGCTTATTAACGCCAATATCTTTGTACCATCTATTTCGGCGGGAGTAGCAACGGATATTTCCGGAACCTATAATATCCAATTAGATCCGGGCAGCTACAGCCTGGAATTCTCGTACATCTCCTATCAGAAGAATTTAGTGGATATTGAAGTTGCAGCAGGCGAGCATATTCAGTTAGATATCGCCTTGTCACCGGATAATGAAATGGAGGAGTTATCAATTTCGGCAAGAAGGATAGATAATAATGAGGTTTCGCTGCTTCGGTTGAATAAAAAGTCCCTGTCGTTCCAGGATGGCATATCATCACAGGAAATGAGCCGCGCCGGATTCAGTAACTCAGCAGAGTCGATGAGGCAGGTTACGGGAGCTTCCGTGGAAGATGGAAAATATATTGTGATGCGGGGGCTGGGAGACCGCTACAACACCTCCAGCATGGATGGCGTGGCATTGCCTGCCACCAATCCCTATAGAAACAGCGCCGGACTTGATTTAATCCCGTCCAGCATTGTCGACAATATTGTAGTTAAAAAAACCTTTACGCCGGATCTTCCGGGGAACTTTTCAGGCGGGGCTGTTGACGTATCGACCAAGTCTTTGCCCGATCGCTTGTATGTAAGGCTGAGCACCAAACTGGAATACAACGATCAGACTACGTTCAGTAATAACTTTCTGGGGGACCCGATTCAAAACCAAATGAGCCGGTTTGGATATGATGACGGCTCAAGGGCCCGCGATGACAATTGGCAGGACAATAATTATTTAGGCCGGCTTAACAATTATCTGATACGCATTCAGAATAATGCTCTCACCGAAGAAGAACGAACCGGTTTCAATAATACAATGCGTTCCTTTTCAGATCGGCAATTTACGGTACGCAGCGAAACCCCCGGTATGAATCACAGCATGAACGCGATGCTGGGGAATCGTTATAATTTGGCTAGTGGTAATCTGGGCTTTAACATCGGATTAAACTACTCCAGGTCTTTTGTGCAGTATGACGAACGAGAGATCAATAACTACAGGGCTCGAATTCCGGATGGTACGCAAAGCAGAATGCAGGCTTTTCAGTTAAACAACGGTACAGAAAGCAAAGATGAGGTAGACAATGGTTTGATGAACGCCGTTACCTTTCAGCCCAACAGTTATAATGAATTTACGTTCACTTCCATCTTCAATAATAATGCATCTGAATCGGTGCTGGATATGAGTGATGGTCAGTACCCCGGCGCACTTTCATCGGGGACCTATAATAACCGTGTTATCTCCTTTGTGCAGCGGCAATTGTTTAACAATCAGCTAAAAGGCCGGCATAATATTGATTCCATTGACCTGAGATGGTCTGCCAATTATATACAATCCAGCCAGTATGAACCCGATACCCGATTTATCGGCTCACCTGTTGATAATTCAGGCCAGTACTTTTTTGTACGGGAAGTACAGCTTCCGTTTCATTTTTTTCGGGAATTAGACGACAAACAGTATAATTTGAAAATGGACGGGGAAACGAATATTTCAGACAGATTAAAATTTAAAGCCGGAGGATTTTTTTCCAGGAAAGACCGGGATTTTAATGAATATCGATATCAGTTGGAAGATAACGGCACCGATCCGAACGCGGAAGGGTTTACGAGCTTTAGGCAAGCTTCCGGGAATTATGAAGATTTTTTCTCACCGCAGAATACGGGTATTTTGGGCATTGACGAGAATGGAGATTATATCCTTGGCCTTACTTACAGAGATCAAACGAGGCCGCAAAACAGCTATTCGGGATACGAACAAGTTTCTGCAATATATGCGATGGGTGTCTATGATATTACCGACAGGCTGAGAACAATTGCCGGGGCACGGATTGAACAGACTGACTTTAGTGTGCAATCATCGGCCACAAATGCGGAGAAAGGTGTAATAAACGAACTTGATATTTTGCCTTCCATAAATCTTATTTATGCGGCTAGTGAAAACGCCAACCTTCGCCTGAGTGGCAGTCAGACGCTGGCCAGACCGAATATCCGAGAGCTTGCCCCATTCGCTTCCTTCGATCTTTTGGGAGGGTTCCCGATTGTAGGCAACCCCTCCATCACCAGAACCAATGTGACCAATTTGGATATCCGGTATGAAATATTTCCGGCATCAACGGAGCTGATAGCAATCAGCGGGTTTTACAAAGATTTTGTAGAACCCATTGTACTTGAACTGGATGTTGCAACCGATCAGCCACAGTATCAATATGTTAATACGGAAAGCGGAAGCCTGTTCGGGATTGAATTGGAACTTAGAAAAGAGCTTAACTTCATAAGTGAGGCACTGCGGAATTTTAGATTCTCTACAAACTTCACATATATAAGTTCCAGAGTAGATCTAAGCGAAAATGAACTGGAAGTAAGGCGACGTTTAGATCCTTCGATAAACTCGTACAGGCCGTTCCCTTATCAGTCACTCTATCTGATAAATATGATGCTGATTTATGATAATCCGGGGGCCGGATGGGATGGCGCGGTCACGGCGAATGCATTTGGGCCCAGGCTAACGGCAAATGGTTCCGGAGCCGCCCCTGATATTTATGAGGTTTATGGGAAGTTAAACGGCGACCGGAAATTAACTTCTGATATTCCTTTTCCCGATCTGAACCTGAGGATCAGAAAAACATTCGTGAATGGTTTATCGGCCGCCCTGTCTGTTAACAATATTTTAGATTACAGTATTATCCAATACCAGGAAGACAGCGGGCAATACTTCACCAACAGTGCTTTAAACCCGGGAAGGTCTTTCAGTTTATCGTTCACGTATAATATTGATTGATTCTTTGGCAGATGGCTGAGGAAGCCGTATATAAGTGCATTCGCCGCAAGCGTGCTCGCTTAGATGAGAATGCACTTAAACAGCACGAATAGCATCGGCGGAGTGCAACCCCGGCAGGGGATTATTCGCTTTTAAAGCGGTAGCCGACACCTTTTATGGTTTCGATATAGTGATCTCCCAGTTTTTCTCTGATCTTTCGAATGTGAACATCCACTGTTCGATCAACAACATGGATATCATCGCCCCATATCTTGTTGAGCAATTTTTCCCGGCTCAGGACAATACCTTTCAGGCTTATCAGATAATAGAGAAGTTCGAATTCTTTTTTCGGCAACCGAAACTTTTCATCACCACGATATACGATATATCTTTCCCTGTCTATTTTGATATCATGAACCTCAAAACTCGTTACCTCTGTTTTAGCTTCGTCAAATCTTCTTAGTACCGCTTTTATCCTTGATACCAGTTTTTTTATGCTAATGGGCTTGGTTATAAAATCATCTGCCCCGCGATCCAGACCGTCTACTTCTGTTTGTTCATCACCGCGTGCGGTTAAGAATATTATGGGGATATTTTGAACGCTCTGTTCCTTTCGCAGCTTCTCGCATACTTCCAGACCGTCCATCTTGGGCATCATTATATCCAGTAGAACCAGGTTTGGTTTGTGCTGCTTGACGAGTTTGATTCCATCCTGGCCGTTTTCAGCTTTTAGTACCTCAAAACCCTCACTTTCAAGATTATAGGAAATCAGGTCAAGAATATCCTGCTCATCATCTACTATTAGAATGGTTGGTTTAGACACAAAATAAGTGGTTAGTTAGCGGTTTAATAGCTAATGAAAAATACAAACGTATTTCGGAAATAGATACGGCACCAATGTTATCAAATTATTACGATTTGTTTCCAGTATGAAGAGTTGGGGCAGGTGCAGGAAACAGGCATATTGGGTTGATCGATAACACCGACTTGTTTACTCTAATAACATCATCGGTGGGAATGGAATATCAAAATTTGGTTATGAGTGAAGAATCGGCCAGGGAATATTTAGGGTATTATAACTTAAATAAAACAGGTTCTGCGTTTGATAACAATTTGATAACATGAGGGTAATGTAACAGTAACATAATGCCGATATGTTTAGGTAATTGAAAAAAGATTTAGCGATAGATTTTCAGACGTAACCTAATCAATATCACCTTATGAATGCAATCCAATTATATTTAACTGCTATTTTCCTGGTATTTTTAACATTATCATGTTCTAACGGAGATGATAAAAATCAAAGTGAATCCGTGCCTGGCAGCCAGGAGAGCATAGATATTTTAGGGGCAGGCGCTACTTTTCCTGCTCCTTTGATTACGGACATGGCCGATGTTTACCGAAACAAAACCGAGGGCCGAATTACAGTAAATTATCAATCTATAGGTTCCGGCGGCGGTATCCGCCAATTTATTGAGCAAACGGTTATGTTTGGGATGAGTGAGGCTTATCTTTCTGATGAGGTAATGGCTAATATCGAAGAGAGAACCGGTGGCCGGGCATTTAATATGCCAATCACCCTTGCGGATGTGGTGCCGACCTATAATTTACCTGGAATTGAAAAGGGAATAGTATTCGATGGTGATCTGCTGGTGGATATTTTTCTTGGAAACATTAGTAATTGGAATGATCCCAAAATTGCTGACCTGAACCCTGACCTTGATTTACCTCGCTTACCCATAACTGTAGTTCACCGATCAGACGGTTCCGGGACCACCAATGTTTGGACAAGTTTCCTTGCCAGAGTTTCCGATGAATGGGCAGAGCAAATAGGCTTTGCTACCAGCGTGAACTGGCCTGCCGGGGTAGGCGGCAATGGTAACGAGGGGGTAGCCGGAGTTGTTCAAAATACACCCGGATCTATCGGGTATAATAGCTTGTCTTATGCTTTAATGAATAATATGTCTTATGGCTATTTAATCAATTCATCCGGCAACATTATTGAACCTAGTTTTGAAGCGACCAGCGAGGCGGCAAACATTGAATTGCCTGAAGATACCAGAATACTCTTTACCAATACCCCGGCCGAGTATGGATATCCTGTAGCAGGTTTTGCCTGGATGCTGGTCTACGAAAACCTTGACCAAAACAAAGCTATTGACAGTCGTGACAGTGCTGAAGAGCTTATAGAATTTTTAATTTGGAGTATCACTGAAGGACAAGAGCTTTCCGAAGATATTGGATATGCGAGATTACCGGAGACGGCAGTGGAAAAAAATTATGCCATGATTACACAACTTAAATGGAATGGTGAAGAAATAGGTAAGGAGGTTCTTGGTGAGATGAATCTTCTGTAATAAATGAGCCTGTAATAACCTGATATTATTTCAAATCTAAATGAGGTGCTTTGAATCATAGAATAGAAATTAAGGATCTTCTTCTTAAACCCCCGTCAATTCTCTATCGTTGGGTAGGGGATAAAATCTTTTCCATAGTCATTGCTTCTTTGGGAATCAGCATAATATTGCTTGCCGTAGCTATGGCCTGGGTATTATTTGGAGAAGGAAGCCAGGCGATAAAGGAGTTCGGTTTTATTGGATTTCTAACCGGTAAGACGTGGGACCCATCAATTCAGCTTAAGTTTGGTGCTTTGCCCTTTCTTTTTGGCACAATTATTACAAGTGTGATGGCTTTATTATTATCTTTTCTGCCGGCTATTGCCATTGCTGTTTTCACGGCAGAATATGCCCCCGTATGGCTTTCTAAAATCATTGATAACCTGGTGAATTTGATAGCGGCTGTACCCAGTGTTGTGGTGGGGATATGGGGGATATTTGTACTGGCCCCGTGGATGCGCGACGCGGTATATATGCCCATTTATACCTGGTCTGCTGATCACGCTCCGGCTCTTCTTCCGGTACTAGGCAATCCAATCGGGTACGGAATGTCTACGGCAACAATTGTACTGGCTCTAATGATAATACCTTTTACGACGGCCCTGACCCGCGATGCTATAGGAAGGGTTCCGGCAGCACAGAGGGAAGCTGCCTGGGCATTAGGCGCCACACGGTGGGAAGTTATTCGCATGGCCATTTTACCCTATGCCCGGGGGGGCATCCTTGCAGGAGCCATTTTGTCGTTCGGGCGCGCTATTGGGGAGACCATGGCTGTGGCGATGCTCATTGGAAATAAAAACACACTGCCCTTTTCCATAATGGGTCCGGCGGCAACCATGCCTTCGGTGATTATCAATGAATTTCGTGAAGCTGTTGAAAACCTTCACCTGTCAAGTCTTATGGCAATTGGTTTCACCTTGTTTGTAATCTCTTTAATCGTTAATCTTTTTGCGGCATATCTGAGCCGTAAATTTTCCATTACAGGAGGGCAATCTATATGAAAACCCTCAAACAACGATACATTCGTGATCGTGTAATGGTCGGTTTGCTGGTAATAGCAACCTTTTTTGTGTTGCTGCCCTTGGTTATAATTATAGCCTATGTGGTAATCAATGGTATCGGCGCCTTATCTGTTGATTTCTTTACGCAGGAACTGGGCTCTCCCGGCCGTGCCATGAAAGGGGAGCCAACCGGTCTTGTCCATACCATGATCGGTACCTTAGTTGTTGATTCTCTGGCCCTGATCTTCGCGATTCCAATAGGACTGGGTGCAGGAATAATGCTTTCAGAATATCCGGACCACCAGCTCAATCCCACTCTGAGGATTATGAATGATACCCTCAACGGAATGCCAGCGGTACTTAAAGGATTACTGGCCTTTGTGCTAATTGTGAAACCAATGGGAACTTTTTCGGGAATTGCAGGTGGAGCGGCCCTTGCTTTTGTGATGCTGCCAATCATTGCACGATCTACTGAAAGTGCGCTGATGAGCATTCCATGGTCCATACGGGAGGCCGGGCTGGCTATCGGGCTACCCCGTTGGCGGGTGATTTTGTCAACGGTTGTTCCTGCTGCACGTTTCGGGTTAATAACAGGTTTGCTTATTGCTTTTGCCCGCGCAGCCGGTGAAGCTGCACCACTTTTGTTTACTTCTTTTGGCAATAACTATCTGCCGAACCATTGGACAGGAATGCTTTTTGGTCCGGTAGACACCCTGCCCCAGAGGCTATACAGCCTGGCTATCAGCCCCTATGCCCATTGGCACGAAATGGGGTGGGCGGCGGCTATCGTTCTGCTTGGTTTTGTCATCTTTTCTTTTTTGGTGGCAAGGCTGGCTACGAGACAAAAAATAACTTATTAATAAATAATTATGAATCATACTGGTTTCATTACACCAAATACATCCCCGAATTTAAAACCGTTCAATAAAAATGGAGAGCATATATCGAATATTCGAATGCGGACTCAGGACTTAAGTGTGCATTATGGGACAGCAGTAGGCGTTCAAAATGTAAGCTTACCTATTTATAGCAATAAGGTAACAGCTCTTATTGGTCCATCAGGTTGTGGAAAAACAACCTATCTGAGAGCTCTTAACCGCATGCATGATATTACCAGGGGCACCACAGTAACGGGGGAAGTACTATTGGACGATAAAAATATATATGATTCCAATATTGATCCGGTCACCATACGGAGAAAAGTGGGGATGGTATTCCAGAAACCCACGCCATTCCCTACTATGTCTATCTATGATAATGTGGTAGCAGGATTGAAGCTGGTTGGCATACGCAAAAAAAGCCTATTAAATGAAGTCTGTGAACGCGCCCTTTCACAGGCGGCCTTGTTTGAAGAAGTCAAAGATCGCCTCGATAAGCCAGCTACGAGCTTATCGGGTGGACAGCAGCAGCGGCTTTCTATAGCCAGGGCGCTAGCCGTTGAACCCGAAGTCTTGCTCATGGATGAGCCTACCAGTTCCCTTGATCCCCAGTCGACAAACCGCATTGAAGAGCTTATACATAATCTCAAAGAACAAGTTACTATTGTCATTGTGACCCATAATATGCAACAGGCCGGGCGGGTCTCAGACTATACCGCTTTTTTTTACGTAGGAAATTTAATAGAAACGGGGGATACCAAAACCATTTTCACCAATCCCAAAGAAACGAGAACGGAAGATTACATATCCGGCCGTTTTGGTTGATAATATGTTTCATTTATTTTATAACAACTATCCAAACCCTATCCGGGAACGGATACCACTTTATATAAAGGAGCGCAGATAAATGCGTGCAGCATTTCACACTCATCTAGCAAATCTCGAACAAGATCTTTTCCAGATGGCGGAGATGGTAACAATTGCCGTCAACAGATCCATTACTGCCTTAAAGGAAAAAGATATTGAGGAGGCAAAGAAAATTAAGATAGATGACATCCACATTAACAACAAAAGGTGGGAAATAGAAGAAAAATCCATCTCTTTAATTGCTACCCAGCAACCAGTTGCCACTGACCTGCGGGAGCTGATTGCCATACAAAATATTATAACCGATCTTGAACGCATGGGAGATTATGCATCAGGTATAGCTGGGATTGTACTAAAATTAGGTGATAAACCTTTCATAAAACCCTTGGTAGACATTCCACGAATGGCAGAAATGGCCGTAGAAATGATTAATAAATCACTCAATGCCTATGCCGAACGAGATGATACGGCGGCACGTAGTATTTGTGTTCAGGATGAAGAGGTGGATGCGCTTTATAATCAGGTTTACCGGGAGTTGCTAACAATAATGATTGAAAATCCGGCAATCATAACTCAATCAACTTATTTAATCTGGGTGTCTCACAATTTAGAACGTATTGCAGATCGTGTAACAAATATATGTGAACGCATCATCTTTCTAGTAACTGGTGAAATGGTTGAGAATGTTTCTAAATATTGAACATCTTAAAGTAACTAATGTAAAATGTCAGCATAACACTATCACCTAAAAGTAACAATTCGGTAACATTACATCGTTATCATCAGCTAATTAAATTCTCTACAACTAGGCAATCTATTTTGGATAAACAAACAATCTTAATTGTTGATGATGAACATGACCTTCTCGACCTGATCGAGTATAATGTTCGTCAAAGTGGTTTTAATGCTTTGCGGGCCGATAATGGAAAAGAAGGAATTGATCTTGCGAGAAAGCACCAGCCTGATCTAATCCTATTGGATATAATGATGCCCGAGATGGATGGACATGAAGTATGTACTGTGTTAAAGGATGATGAGAAGCTTAGTTCAATCCCTGTCATTTTCTTAACCGCACGTGGCGATGAAAAAACAGAGATTAAGAGCCTTGATAAGGGCGCCGATAATTACCTTACCAAGCCCATCAGTCCCTCTAAACTAATGAGTCATATTAAAGCTGTTATGCGGCGCATTAATGAAAAAGATAAAACTGCTTTGGTTATCAACATACGGGACTTGGAAATTAATAAAGACCGTTATCTGGTTATCCGCCAACGGAATGAATATCAGTTACCACGCAAGGAATTTGATTTACTTTATTATCTTGCCAGCCGGAAAGGAAAAGTATTAAGCCGGCAGATCCTGTTGAACGAAGTGTGGGGAAATGACATCTATGTTATTGATCGCACGGTGGATGTTCATATTCGTAAGATAAGGGAAAAATTAGGCTCCGATTATATTGAAACCGTAAAAGGAGTCGGATACAGGTTTAAAGAATAATGAAACTTCAAATTAATAAACTATTTACCCTGGGGCTTCGTCTGGCCCTGGTTGTAACGTCGATATTCCTGTCGGTATCGTTTGCCGTACTTTTTATCTCAACCAGTTTTCTTCAATCCCTTTGGCTGAGTATCGGGTTAAGTATATTTCTCTTTCTTACTATTTATCTGTATAGCACTTATCTTATTGAAAATCGTTTGCGCTACCTGTTAAATACCTTTCAAAGCTTCACAGAAAAGGACTTTAAACAGGATAAACCCAAACCTTACAATAAGCATGATGAACTTGATTATTTGATTCTACAGTCGGTTAAAACACGGCGTTCTGTTGAGAAAGAGATTCAGCGCTTAACGAAAATAGAAAACTACCGCAAGGAGTTTATTGGAGATATATCTCATGAGCTCAAAACACCTACGTTTGCGGTTCAGGGTTTTATTGAAACACTTATAGACGGTGCTTTATACGATGAGAAGGTGAATATGGAATTTCTCAAGAAAGCAATGAGGAATGTGAACCGACTGATTTACCTGACAAATGACTTAATGGAAATTTCCAAACTGGAAACCGGTGAGCTGAAGCCGGAAATGCAATCAGTAAACCTGAATCAGATCATTCGTGAAGTAATGGAAAGCCTGCAATATAAGGCCGGGAATGAACACGTAAGTATTGAATTTAATGCCCCCACCCATAATGACATGCATGTGCTGGTGGATCGAAATCAGATTCGCCAGGTATTGATCAACCTCATAGAAAATGGGATCAAGTATAATAAATCCGGTGGGAAAGTAATTATCAGCATACGGAAAAATGGTAAAGCATCCGATAAAGTACATGTTGGTGTACAAGATACTGGGATCGGCATCGACCCCGACATATTATACCGTGTTACCGAACGCTTTTTCCGGGTCGATAAATCACGCTCAAGAGAGAAAGGCGGAACTGGTTTGGGGCTTGCTATTGTGAAGCATATTATTGAATCACATAATGAAAAATTGACCATTGACAGTAAACCGGGCAAAGGTTCAAACTTCGGATTTACCTTACAAAGTGCGAATGATAATTAAAACCGGCAATGCAAAACAATTTGCCCGATCTGCCTTCATGTATAGATTATGTTCTTGTTGATTTCCTTAAACCTATTGCAGGTGAATAGATGCTATGCTTTAGGCGCACATAATAACATCAGAGCATTAAACTTATGAAATAGGGGAACAGTCGAACATTTGCGGCTGTTTTACCATTAGAGTGAGGGTAAAATAGTACACCTAATATATATACATGCAAGATACGCAGCTTCCGATCGATATTCTACACTGGGCCCTTGCTGCCCTACCGATTCTGGCGCTGCTTGTCCTGCTGATTGGGTTGCGCTGGAAAGCACCCGAGGCCGGCCCCATAGGTATGTTCATCGCCGCCGCCATTGCTATCTTCATTTATCAGACTCCCGCAGAGACCCTGGCCGTAGCCGGTGGAAAAGGAGTGTGGGATGCAATTTTCATTTTATATGTTGTCTGGCCGGCTTTGTTGCTGTATCAAATCACTGAACGCGCCGGCGCTTTTGATGCATTACGCAAGGGTATTGAGCGTTTCAGCAGCAATGAGTTGTTTCTGGTACTGGCATTTGGCTGGGTCTTTGCCTCGTTCCTGCAAGGTATCGCCGGATTCGGTACGCCGATAGCAGTTGTGGCCCCACTTTTGCTTGCCCTGGGCGTGCGCCCTATTTATGCCGTGGCAATTCCCCTGATCGGCCACGCCTGGGCAAATATGTTTGGCACCTTGGCTGTTGGCTGGCTTGCCACGCTGCAGGTAATTGATATTCAGGATCTCATGGAAACCGTCTTTCAAACTGCCATATTGCTTTGGATTCCCAATCTTGTATCTGGTTTCGCCATAGCCTGGCTCTTTGGCCGAATGGCCGCTGTGCGCCATGCCTGGCCGATGGTGGCCATAATATCATTCATCCATGGAGGTGGACAGTTGGCCCTTGTTTTATGGGATCCGGTTTTATCTACCTTTCTGGCTTCTGCTGTCGCACTTATTGCTTTATATCCACTCTCGCGCTGGGCACGTTACGATAAGCGCGCCGAAGAAATCGAAGAGCGGCCAGCTATGCAAGATAAAAATTCCGATGAAGCTAGAGAAAAACAGGGGGAGGCTGAGGCTGAGCCGATCATGGGCCTATGGATGGCGGGGTTGCCATATCTGATCTTAACGGTTGCTGCATTTATTGCATTGGTCATTCCGCCGGTAGAGGCGGCGCTGGAACAGTTTGAGGTAGGCTTACCCTTCCCGGTGGCGGAAACCGGTTACGGGTTGGAAAATGAAGCGGAGGAGCCATACTCCCCATTCACGCCGCTAACTCATCCGGGTACATTCCTATTAATTGCCGCCATTGGTGGTTGGGCGGTTTACCGGTCAAAAGGATTTTACGGGAAGTGGACCAGGCGAGAAGAATCAGAGGATATTTGGTCGGGATTGGCAGGGAATGCTGTTCCAGCTTCTATTGCCATCGTTGCATTTCTGGTGATGAGCAAACTGATGGACCATTCCGGACAGACTGAAGTACTGGCACTTGGTATTGCTGAGATTGCACCTCCGGCGGTATTTGCCTTCGCCTCAAACTGGATCGGCGTGCTGGGGGCTTTCATGACGTCGAGCAATACAGCTTCCAATATTCTTTTTGCCCCTTTACAACTGGAAACCGTGCAGGCGGTAGAGGCTCTTTCGGAGCCCACTATTATTGCCGCACAAAGCGCGGGCGGGGCTCTGGGCAATTCAATTGCGCCAGCCAATGTGGTGTTAGGAACGAGCACGACAGGTATCATTGGTCAAGAGGGAGAAGTACTGCGTAAAACTCTCCCTTTTGCTTTAATAGTGGCTGTATTAATCGGTGCTCTCACTATTGTGCTTAATAATATAATATTCTTTTGAGGAGGGTGTATGAGTAAAACAGGGTTACTGGGGCTGGCCCTCGTCATAATGTTAGTACCATTTTTTCTAATCAGTTGGGGGACAAGTGGCGATTCGCCTGCACTTTGGTGGATAGGCCTTATACTGCTTTGTATCGGTGGTCTCATTCCGCCAATAACCCGTTATGCATTCGCTGATTAAACAATTCAAATCAACTTAAATAAAAGCGAGGAACTTCATGAGCCATCCCAATGGGCCGCGTACCGGTCGTCCACCAATTTATACAGATCGTGGTATGATTTCCACATCTCATTACCAGGCCAGCACAGCCGGTCTTCGGGTGCTTCGTCAGGGAGGAAGCGCAGTAGATGCCATTATTGCTGCCAATGCAGTTTTATGTGTTGTCTATCCCCATTACGCAGGTTTGGGGGGGGACGGTTTTTGGCTGGTTCATGATCCGAAACAAGGCAACGTTCAAGCACTTAATGCCAGTGGCCCGGCCGCAGGTAATGCCACGATTGATTATTATCGAGACCTGGGCCAGGAGGAGATACCTTCACGGGGGCCATTGGCGGCATTAACCGTGCCCGGCGCTGTTGACGGTTGGAGGGAAGCGCACGAACGATATGGAAAAATGCCTTGGGCGGATCTTTTTGATGACGCCATTAATTGCGCCCGTGAAGGCGTGGCGATTAGCAGGTCGCTGGCTGACTGGATTGGTAAAGATTATTCGGTCTTCCAGAAGCATCCTTCTTCCGCGGCTATATTTCTGCCCGAAGGCCGGGCTTTACGCGAGGGAGAAAGGTTGGTACAAAATGATTTGGCGCGATCGCTCGAAAGTATTGCACAAGAGGGGGCCCGCCGGGGTTTTTACGAAAGCGATATTCCCGAGCGGATTTGCCAGGCTTTATTGCAGGAAGGCTCCCCGTTACGCCCTGATGATTTTTCAGCTTATAAATCCGAATGGGCGGAGCCGGTTCTGTCTGCCTACCGGGGCTATACTACTGTTGAATTCCCACCGAATACACAAGGATTTGCAGCATTGCAAATCCTTAATATTATTGAAGGATACGATGTGGCCTCCTGGGGAGATGGAACTATCGAATATTATCATCATCTGGCAGAGGCTGTCAAGCTAGCCTTTGCTGATCGTGATGCCTGGTTGACTGACCCAAATTTTGCTGACATCCCTTTGCAGCGTCTGCTTTCAAAGGAATATGCCCGGGAGAGGCGTCAGCAAATAAAAAATAATAGCTCGATGCAAATGGATAAGGTCGCATCGGGCATTCCTACCGCGGCCAATATCGGTCAGCCCGGGGCTGGTGGCGGTGGTGATACCTGTTACTTCTGTGCTGTCGATGAAAGCGGTCTGTCGGTATCGGCTATACAGTCAGTCTTTCATGATTTTGGAAGCGCTGAAGTTGGCGGCGATACCGGTATCCTGCTTCAAAATCGTGGATCCGCCTTTTCCCTCGACAAAAAACATCCCAATAGTTTGGAACCGGGCAAGCGGCCTTTTCATACGCTGATCCCTGCTATGCTGCTGCGTGATGAGAAGCCATATCTGGTGTATGGTACCATGGGCGGAGAAGGGCAGCCGCAAACCCATGCGGCCCTTGTAACCCGTCTGGTAGATTTCGGATATGATGTACAGCAGGCTATTGAAGCTCCCCGTTGGCTGATGGGCCGCACATGGGGTGCTAAAACGCAGGACCTTTCCCTTGAAGGACGCATATCTGATGAGGTAGTACGCGAATTAAAGCTCCGTGGGCAGCCTGTTAAGATGCTCGAAGGCTGGAATGACAATATGGGCCATGCACAAGCTATCCGAATCAATCGGGATGGGGGCTTTCTTGAGGGTGGTGCTGATCCGCGAGGGGATGGATTTGCAATGGGATATTAATTTGTAATCATGGGTAAACTGGTAATTTTTATTTATCAATAGAAAAAGTAAAGATGGGTAGCTTTAGGGAAATATATGCAACCGCCCCGGGTGGAGGAGTGCAGCTTGCCGCCAGCGCCGACCGCTGGTATGTGCGTGATGATTATGTTCACCTTTCTCCACACCATCCCGAAGGGGAACTGATGATGTGGGATGCTGAACTAAAACCTTTTGTAGACAATCCGGATCGGGGAGCGCTTGTTATTACCGACATGCAAAACGACTTTTGTGCCCCCGGGGGATGGACAGACGCCTCGGGCCTTGATTATATGGGGTGCCGCGAGGCTATTCCCGGTGTACAAAGGGCTATAGAAACGGCTCGTAAACTTGACATCTGGATCATCTGGGTGTATTGGCACAACCGGCGGGACCTGCGTAATCTTGGCGCACCCACTCTTTATTCATTCAAGCATAACCTCGGACAAAAAGGAATTGGAGAAGAATTGGAAAACGGTCCGGTACTTATAGAAAACTCTTGGGGCGGTGATATAATTGATGAATTAAAACCCCTAATGAAGGAAGATGACATTCATGTTCATAAAGTGCGCATGAGTGGTTTCTACGGCACCCATCTGCAGCAGGTTTTGAACACACAAGGCATAAATACAATATTTGTCACGGGCGTGAACACCGATCAATGCGTCACGACTACCATGGAGGATGCTTATTTCCGGGATTATAATGCCATATTAATTTCCGATGCTACATCAACTTCCAGTCCCGATTACTGCAAAGATGCTGTAATTTTTAATGCCAAACAATGTTGGGGTTTTGTAATGACAACCGATCAATTTGCCGGAGCTAAACCTTTCAAATCATAAAGGCCTACAAGTAAAGGATCTTTAACCATGCATAAAGTAATTCAATCAATCTTATTGGGATTGGCTGTAATGACTCCCATTTATGTTAATGCCCAAACCGGATATCAAGGTAGCATAAATCTCCACCTGCTTTATGGTGAGGATTTTGTACCAGCCGGTACAGACCTTGCAACACTTACAACCGAGCATTCTGGTTCTTTTGGGGCTTTCGAACAATTTGGATTCGTGGATTATTTTCATGAAACCAATACCGGCGAAACCAGTGCGCATACGGAATGGTATCCTAAGGTTAGCCTAAGTCGGGCTAATGGTGGTGATGTGGGCATAGGGCCTTTAAGCGATATTCTATTGGGCGGCGGTATAAATGCTGATTTTATAGAGGGTGATAATCCTTGGGTGTGGCTTGTTGGACCAACATGGAAATTCACCATTCCGGGATTCGATAATCTTCAGCTAGAAACCTATTACTACAAGCAAGAAGGAATTGAGGGTGAGGATTTTGAAGGAACTTATCAAATTACGCCTAGCTGGGATATCACTCTTCCGGTGAGTGACCAATGGCGAATCAGGCTAACGGGTTTTACTGATTTTATAGGCGATCGCGGGCCGGGTGTAAGTCAGGTTATCACGCAGCCCCAGTTCCTGGTGGATATAAGTAATTTGTGGGATAATCCAGGCAGCATTTATGCCGGTACCGAATGGCACTACTGGCGCAACCAAGGCGGTGTTGAGGGGGTAACAGAATCTGTTCCGCAATTAGCACTAAGGATAGAGTTGTAGCTTTAACTAATCGATAAAAGGAAAATGGTTCTAATAACACTGTTGCTCGTTGCCATACTTGCCTGTGTTCATATATTTGCAAATGGCATTACCTCTCTGAATACCATGTCAAAGTCCAAATGGTTATCTTTTGCCGGTGGAATATCAATTGCTTTTGTTTTTGTTCATATATTACCGGAATTGCATAATATGCAAGCTACGCTAAGGGAAGAGGGGAGAGTTTCTCTTTTATTTGAACGGTATTTATATATTATCTCTTTATTAGGAGTGCTCTTGTTTTATGGCCTGGAGCGTATTTTAATAGATATGCGGGAAAATAACACTTCAAAAATTCCTCAATCCTATAAGATTAGCATATTCTGGTGGCATGTCTGCATGTTTGCCACTTTTAACTTAATAATCGGATATTATCTTCATCATGAACTTATAGTATATAATTTTAGCACTCTCTTTACCTTTATTGCTCTGGGTTTTCACCTCCTGATTGTGGATTATTCACTCCTTAGGCATCATGAAAGTAGATATCATAATATCGGCAGGTGGTTTATGGCTACTGCGGTATTTGCTGGAGGAGTCGCGGGCGTATTCGTAACTATTCCGGATATATTCTCATTTGCGCTATTTGCCCTGGTTTCAGGTGCCATTGTGGTTAATTCATTTAAAGAGGAGCTACCTAAAGACAAAGAGAATAATTATACCTTTTTTTTAACGGGATCAATTATATACACCGTTCTGTTGATTTTGTAGAATATCTGTGTTTGTATTTTACACATAGACTTCACTATTTTAATTACCGAAACACCATGATAGCTATACCAGCTAAATCTAAATATCGTCTTTTGGTTCTTTAAGAGGTAAACGTGCAATCCAGCCGCCAATCAAATATTCTTATTTTGAAACGATTCGCAGGTCAATTTGTATCCTTCAAAAGAATCCCCATTCTATATTTATATTATTATTAATTTTAGAAAGGAAATAGATGAAAAAAGTTATAATGATTTTATTTGCTGCAACACCATTGCTTATCTCTTGTTCAGCAAGTCAAACAGAAGAAGCCAGCTCTTTAAGTGTATTATATGTTACCGGAGGGGGGTATCACGACTATGAAGCACAACAGGAACTGTTGACCGAAGAGCTCTCTAATCGACTTGACATCGATTGGACTATCGATATTGAAGCTGGAGAGAGTACTGACCATCAACTAACTTTACATAGCGATCCCAACTGGCATGAACCTTTCGACGCGGTAATTTACAATATGTGTTTCGCCGGGGTTACCGATGTTGATTATGTAGAAAGCGTAACACAGGCTCATTATGACAGTGGAACTGCCGCAATTGTTCTTCACTGCGCCATGCACACTTACCGTGATGCCGATACCGAAGAATGGGATCGTCTGATCGGTTTTGAAACCTATCATCATGAGCATGAGCAAAGGGAGTTTGAAATAGAGGCGCTGGATCGGGAGCATCCGGTAATGGCTGGCTTTCCTGAAGGAAACTGGGTATCGCCTACCGATGAGCTGTACATAAATATCAAAACTTATGAGAACCTGATCCCGCTTGCTCAAGCATACGGGCCGGAAACTGACGCTTATCATGTTGTCATGTGGGCCAATACCTATGGAAAAGCACGGGTTGTCGGTACATCTGCAGGGCATAATAATGCCGTGATGGAAGAGGCAGCTTACCTTGACTTCCTTGAGAATGGCCTGCTTTGGGCTACTGGAAAATAGATCTATTTTAAAACTGGATAAGAAAAGCGGATGCATGACCTAATAAGTTCTGCATCCGTTTTCTTATGTAATACCCTATTTGTTAAAGCCAATTTCTCGACTGATATATATTCAACTTTTCCTGGTAGGAGATTCCCATGAGGAATTGAGTATAATATATGAATCACGAGAGCCTTGATTAAAAATAAAATAACCACAGAATTGCAGTTCTTGACTGCTATAAACTAAGCAGTGGAATACCTACGGCTACATGGATTTCTCTTGCAAATTCAGTAAATTCCATCAAAATTTCGAAGTAATGTAACGTTCCTTGCATAAGTTCGTTAGATAGTTTTAAAAAAAAGTATATTTATTACTTTTATATAATATTATAGTTTCCCATTTGAAATGTTCAATCTTACAGAAGACGAAGAAAGGCAATACCTTGAAACAATCATTGATAAGCTGGATGATGCCCTCGACGAGATAGATAAAAATGTTAACAGGTATGTTAAGGAACTGCAGGAGCAGAAAACCTTCCTTTGGGAAAACAAAAATGGCATGGATGCCGCAGAAAAAGGTTCTTTCCGGCAGTCTATCAGTTCAAAAGCCATTACGGGAGAAGCCGCAGTCGCATTGAAAGCACGGTTGCGCAAACTGATGATCTCACCCTATTTCGGGCGTATTGATTTTGTAGAGGATGGTACTGAAGACCCCGCACCGGTATATATTGGAATTCATTCGTTTTTTGATGAAGCCAATAATGATAACCTGATCCATGACTGGCGCGCTCCGGTGTCGGGCATGTTTTACGACTACGAGCTTGGCAAGGCGGCTTTTGAATCGCCATCGGGTGAGAAAACCGGTGATATTGTTCGCAAGCGCCAGTACCGCATCCAAAACGGCGAGATGGAGTTTATGCTTGAAAGCGAAATGCAGATCCGCGATGATGTCCTTCAAAAGGAGCTGAGCCGGGCTGCCGACGACAAAATGAAGAATATCGTGGCTACGATACAGCGCGATCAGAATGCCATTATCCGGAATGAAACCTCACCGGTGCTGATTATACAAGGTGTGGCAGGATCGGGCAAAACCTCGATTGCTTTGCACCGGATAGCTTTTTTGCTGTATCGCTATAAAGACTCGATAACCTCCAGAGATATTCTGATTATTTCGCCCAACAAAGTCTTTGCCGACTATATTTCTAATGTATTGCCCGAACTCGGCGAGGATTCCATCCCCGAAATGGGTATCGATTCCCTGGCGATGCAGATATTGGAAGGCAAGTTTAAGTTTCAAAGCTTTTTTGAACAGGTTACTCTGCTGCTGGATAAACAAGACCCCGCTTTCATTGAGCGGATGCGTTTTAAGGCAAGCTATGAGTTTATGAACAAATTAAAGGAATATACCAACTGGCTTAGAACAGAGAATTTTGTGGAAGCAGACATTCCCATCCGCAGAAAAGTTGTACCGGCACGCTTTGTCCAACAACGATTTATTTCATACGAATGGCTGCCGATGTTTCGCCGGCTGAATGAGATCACACGGGATGTAGTTAACAAGATCCGCACTGATTTTCGATATCATGATCTTACAGCCACCGAAAAGAACAAGATCCGCTCGGCTATTAAGAAGATGTTCAGGTCCACCAATGTGAGAACTCTGTACAAAGAGTTTTATACCTGGCTGGATCGCCCTGAGTTGTTCAAATATGCCCGAAAAACTACTCTTGAATACGCCGATGTGTTTCCTATGGCTTATCTCAAAATGCGGCTGGAAGGATTCGATGCCTACAAAAAGGTGAAGCATTTGCTCGTGGATGAAATGCAGGATTATACGCCTGTGCAATATGAGGTGTTATCGCGGCTGTTCCCCTGCAACAAAACAATACTGGGGGATGCCAATCAATCGGTGAATCCTTACAGTTCTACGACGTCAAAAGAAATTCAGAGAGTATTTACCGATGCCGATGCCATGACCATGCTCAAAAGTTACCGGTCGACATGGGAGATAACCAAATTCGGCCAACAGATCTCAGGCAGTAATGATATTGAGGCCGTAGAGCGGCACGGTGATGAACCCGAAGTTAATGTTTACAAAAAAGCTGATGAGGAAATCGGCCGAATCAGAGGTTTAATCTTGGAATTTAACCAAACCGATTATCATACTTTGGGTATCATTTGCAAAACACAGAAACTAGCCGACCGGCTTTTCGATCATTTAGAGGAAACAGCTAAGAATATCCACTTGATCAGTGAAGGGAGTACATCGCTTTCCAGCGGTGTGATCGTGACAACGGCACATCATGCTAAAGGTCTTGAGTTCGATAATGTTATTGTACCTCATGTAACGGCAGAGATTTTCGCTACCGAGATTGACAAAAGTATGCTCTATATAGCGTGCACCAGAGCTATGCACAGGTTAACGCTGACCTGCGTTGGAAACAAATCAACCTTTCTTTAATAAAATTGGTTAGGTACGTTTGAGAAATATACATTATAAGTGGAATGATAAAAATAAATTTTAAATTTAGATATTAATATGGAATACAGAAAATTAGGATCATCAGAACTGGAACTTTCTACGATTACTTTTGGAGCCTGGGCGACTGGAGGCTGGATGTGGGGCGGCACAAATCAAAAGGAGGCAATAGAGGCTATTCAAACCTCCTATGACTTGGGTGTGACTTCAATAGATACCGCTCGCGTTTATGGACAAGGCGCCAGTGAGCAAATTGTAGGCCAGGCTATAAAAGATATCCCCCGGGAAAAAGTGCAGATATTAACCAAGTTCGGCATGCGCTGGGATATTGCCAAAGGTGACTTTGCCTTCAAAAACAAAGATAATCAGGGTAATGATCTTGATTTTTACCGCTATGCCGGGAAAGATAGCATTATAAAGGAATGTGAAGATAGTCTGCGTAATTTGGGTACTGATTACATTGATCTATACCAGATCCATTGGCCCGATACCACAACTCCCATTTCAGAAAGTATGGAAGCCGTTACCCAGCTTATAAAAGACGGAAAAGTTCGTTATGCGGGAGTATGTAATTATAATGTTGAACAAATGAAAGAGGCTGATGGGGCCATAGATTTGCTTTCTAATCAAGTTCCTTATAGCATGGTAAAGCGAAACATTGAATCGGATGTGGTACCCTGGTGCATTGAAAACGGAAAGTCTATACTAGCATATAGCCCACTCGAACGTGGATTGCTTACAGGAAAAATGGCCCCCGGTCATAAATTCTCCGAAGGTGATCACCGTGCTAATCTCCCTGTCTTTCAGGATGAAAACCTGAGAAGGATTAATTCTTTCCTGGACAAAATAAAACCTCTAGCCGAGGAGAAAAACGCCACTTTGGGCCAACTTGTAATCCAATGGACAATCAACCAACCCGGCATCACTATTGCTTTGGTTGGAGCACGCAATGCAAATCAGGCCAGACAAAATGCAGGAGCCATGGATGTGAAGTTAACCAGCGAAGAAATTAATTTTATCAATGAGGAGCTTGATGCCCTGGAGCTGGTAAAATAGTTATAACTCTAATGAGCCAAATAGCCCCCGTAAACAGGATAATAAGCTCCGGTGACGAATGAGGATTTTGCCGAGCCGAGCCATAGGATCAACTCGGCGATCTCCTCAGGCATACCCAAACGCCCTATCGGATGCAAATTTACCAGCGCATTTATTGTATCTTCATCCAGAGTATTTGTGACCATTGGCGTCCGGATATAACCCGGACCAATGGAATTGATGCGAACATGTTGGCCTTCATTTTCCTTTCGTAGTTAAATGATACGATAAATAGGCATCTCAATTTAGATCAAGAGAATTGATTTGAAGATAGTTCCTTCCCGTACCAACTCCTATACATCTCCTACTACCAGCCGGGCTTTAGTTGGAGTTGGTACGGACTTGGTCAGGACTTGGTCAGGCTTTAGTTAAAAAATTATGTGCTAAAAAATTGAATATTTCGAAGGAAATGAGGTGACAATGGAGTGGAAAACTTGCAAAATTACTAAAAATAATTTAATGGCATAAGAGGTATTATAAAGCGTTTAAAGTCTTTGATAGGTTTATCCATTAGCTTTCTGTTAACGAATAAGTTAACGGTACCAACAACATCAAGGTAGCATGACATGAATATTCAAATCAATAAAGCTGCTGTTGAAAAATTGAGATATGGGTTTAACGGAAATATTCTGCTTCCGGAAAATTCGGGCTATGACGAGACGCGAAAAATTTTTAATGCTATGATTGATCTCCATCCGGGCGTCATCGCCCAGTGTACAGGGGTGGAAGATGTTATTAAGGCTGTGCAGTTTGGCCGCGATAACGGTCTTGAAATCGCGGTGCGTAGTGGCGGTCACAGCGTTGCCGGCAAGTCGCTTACGGATGGCGGGCTGGTTATTGATTTACGCCGGATGAATACTGTTTCAGTTAACGCCGAAGAGCGAACAGCAACTGTATCCGGGGGTGCCACTATGGGTGACTTCGACAGAGCCACGCAACCTTTCGGTCTGGCAACAACTGGTGGACGGGTCTCCACTACCGGAGTAGGTGGATATACTTTGGGCGGTGGCGATGGCTGGCTGGCCCGTAAAATGGGCCTTGCCTGCGATAATCTTATCTCAGCAGAGCTTGTGACGGCCTCAGGCGATGTTGTTCGTGCCAGTGAGAATGAAAACCCTGACTTGTTTTGGGCTCTCCATGGCGGCGGCGGCAATTTTGGTGTGGCAACTTCATTCACCTTTCAGCTGCATGAATTGCCTTCAGTAACTGCAGCATTACTCTTATGGCCGCCGGAGGCCGGACAGGATGTTGTCCGCTCCTATCGTAATTATATGGAATCGGCACCTGATGAAGTAGGTGGCGGAATTGTATATTTAACGGGGCCGCCCGATGCATTTGTTCCCGAACATTTTAAAAACAAGCTCACCTTAGCTATTCTGATTGTTCATGCTGGCCCTGAAGCACAAGCCCGTGAGGCAGCAGCCCCGTTGTTGAACCTGAATCATGAAGGGGAGTTTCTTGAGGAAATGCCCTATGCTGAATTGCAGTGTATGCTTGATGATCCTCCGGGCAAAAGAAATTACTGGTCGGCCGAATATTTAAAGAAATTACCCAATGAAGCGGTTGATGTGTTCTGCAATCATGCTAAAGAGATGATCGTGCCTTCACCTTCTCAGTACGCTTTGTTTCCGCAGGGAGGCGCAATAGCACGTGGTCGCGCCACCTATCCCGTTCCCTGGCGTCATGATTCCTGGTGCGTTCACCCTTTTGGCCTGTGGGATAATCCCTCCGACGATGAACGAGGAAAGCAGTGGGCCCGCGATATTCGCGACGATCTCAGGCCCTGGGCAAGCGGCGCCACCTACCTGAATTTTATAGGAGATGAAGGCGAAGATCGTGTTGTTGCTGGGTTTGGGCGCGAAAACTATGAGAGACTCGCTAAAGT
Source organism: Balneolales bacterium (assembly GCA_040878085.1). Taxonomy (GTDB): domain Bacteria; phylum Bacteroidota; class Rhodothermia; order Balneolales; family Natronogracilivirgulaceae; genus JBBDMU01. The sequence goes on along the minus strand of JBBDMU010000029.1, from coordinate 527,241 downwards.
GAAAGGTCTTTATGATCCTGATAACCTGTTCCGGTTAAACCACAATATCAAACCGCTTGTCGGGGCTGATTAATTTGATAACAAAAACTGTCATATCCCCCAATCGGGAGCCTTAAAATGCTGGTAATAATTATAGGAGAAGTTTTTCTAGTTTCTCCTATATTTTATAACCCTAACTTTCCAGTAACCTGTTTTGTAGTAGATAAAAGCGACTACGGCCGCAATAAGATTAGATACTGGGAACGACCACCAAATGCCTTCGTAACCTAAACTGGTATTATAAGATAGAATGAATGCCAGAGGGAAACGGATGATCCACAGGCTCAAGACTGATATCAGCATGGAAGCTGAGGTAAAACCAGCCCCGTTAAATACACCATTCAACACTTGCTGCATCCCTAAAAATCCGAAGGAGGGGGCCATGATTCGAATAAATAAAGCACCGTTCTTAATTACTTCAGGCTCGTCAGGCACAAAGAAAGCCGTAAGGGTTTCCGCGAAGATAAAGAGCACAATTCCAACTCCTGTTAAACCCCATAATGCAATGTTATTACTGAGGTTTCCTATTTTTTCGGCCCGCTTGATCTTACCTGCTCCTATATTTTGCCCTACCAGGGCGGTTGTGGCAATAGATAAACCAAGAGTGGGTATGATTACAAGGCTCAGCATCCTTGCGCCTATACCATAGGCCGCTACCACTTCGCTCCCGAAGCTGGTTACGATGATCACCATCATCGTCATGCCGGCCGCACGGGTGGATTGTTCCAGGCTGGCCGGTATTCCCAGTTGAAACATTTTTTTGATCCAGGCAAAATCAAAGTTCATATCAGACCAGTGAATTTTGATCCCGCTTTTACCCCGCCATAAAATATATAATCCCGCCGCGGCCGAAAGCCCCTGGGTAATTACACTTGCTATTGCCGCGCCCATGACACCATAACCCGGAATCGTGGCATACCCGTAAATGAACAAGGGATCCAAAATTAAATTGAGCAATACAGTCACTAAAATGATGTACATGGGCAGCATTACATTGCCAATACCACGCATCAGTGACTGAAAGACAAAGAACATGAACAGAAAGACAAATCCGAGTGAAGACACCTGGAAATAATCTACAGAATCGGCCAAAATATCCGGTCCGGCACCTATAATTTGCATTAAAGGCTTTGCTGCAAAATAGCCTATGGCGGCCAATATTACAGATATAAAGAAAACTACCAGCACGGTCTGTGAAGAGCTGAAATCCACCGCCCTTTGATTTTCGGCTCCTTTGTACTGGGAAACGATGACTGTTCCCGCCAAAGTAAGGCCAAGTCCTAAAGATAATACCAGAAAAAGGATAGGAAAACTTAGACTAACCGCGGCAACAGCGTCTGCCCCCAGGCGTCCCAGCCAAAACGTATCAATTAATTGGTAAGCGGTATGCAAAAGGTTGGCTAAAATAATAGGTACAGCCACGGAAAACAGAGAGTGCAGGATTTTGCCTTCGGTATGGGTTTTGTTTCTATTCTTAGCCAAATTGTTTCATGAGCATTTTATAATTACCACAGTTGTAAAGAACTAAACGTAATTAGTAATAAAGGAATTTGTCTAACTCTTTTATGTTCCCGTTACAGGGGTGAATAAAATTAGCAATTGCCGTCTGTTGAGCACGCAGCATTATCTGTTCCCTCTGAAGGGTTGGATCCAAGCTCATTTTTGTTTTCGTGCCAGGTTTTTTGTAAAGCTTCGAGAATTACTTCACTTGGCTGGGCACCCGAAACGGCGTATTTATTATCTATCACAAAGAAAGGAACCCCCTGTACCCCCACTTGCTGCGCCATATTAATATCCAGGCTGACCTGGTCAGCATATAAGTCGCTTTGCAGCATCTCACGGATTTCTTCAGCAGGTAAACCTGTTTCAACGCCTAATTGCACTAAAACTTCTGTGTCGTCTATATTTTTTCCCTCCGTGAAATAAGCACGGAAAAGCCTTTCTTCCAGCTCGCCCTGTACGAGGTGCCTGGCCGCTAGATGAGAAAGACGGTGAGCGTTAAAGCTATTAGCGGGTATTGCAGTGTCAAAATTGTAAACTAAGCCTACTTCGCGGGCCGAACTCTCAAGTTGTGAATGGATTTTTTTGGTATACTCCAGCGTCCAGCCTTTTTTTTCAGCCAGGTAGTCGTAGGCGTTTTTAGAAGGATCGGTTACGAGCTCAGGTGCCAGCTGGAAACTTCGCCATTGGATTTTTATATCGTCTTTATGTTCAAATTGATCTAAGGCATTTTCAAAATTACGCTTGCCTATGTAACAAAAGGGGCACATGATGTCTGACCAGATATCTACTTTCATTATTCGTTTTTTAATATTATTGGTTATTATTACAAGTTCATCCTAAAATAGCAGGGGATGACGCAAAATGTTTGGTCCTAATTATTTCTTGTGAGGTTATGTAAGGGTATGATTAAATAATAACTGTCACCCTTGGGCTATATGAACCAAAATAACGGGAATATCATTTCCATTATGGTAAATTTATAAATATATGCTAATCAACTTGAGGCAGGTAGCTTTTTTATATTTATATTGGTATGTGGACATCCCACCGCAGTGAGAACTTATTTTGTATTGAAGGTACATGGAAAATCTTAATTACGTATTTAAAGATCTTAGAGCCATCATGTTACCGTATTCGGCTGATTTATCAACCACATTGGATACTGTAGACCAATTATCGCTGGATACTACCCATGTAATGAAAAACAAAAAGGCACTTTGGTTTGGGGGAGTGCAAGTTAAGAAGAACTACGTCAGTTATCATCTGATGCCCGTGTATTTAAACCCCGCATTGCTTGATGATATCTCCACTGAGCTGAAGAAACGTAGGCAGGGCAAGTCCTGCTTCAATTTTAAGGCCATAGATCCAGCTCTTTTCCGCGAGTTGGCAGAGCTTACAAAAGCTGGTTTTGAGTATTATAAACGCGAAGGATATATCTAAATGAAAATCACTGAAAAAGCAGCCTTTATGGTTGTAGGGCTAGAAGTAAACGCCACCTGGAACGAACTTTGGAAACAAATGCCGGCACAGTGGGAGCAATTCAAACAGAGGCATAAAGAAGTCGATAACTCGCTCAATAATGTCTTTATGGATATCAGCCTAGGAAAACATGGAGATATCTATCAGCAACTTATTTGTACAGAGATCACTGATTCAATTAATGTTCCGACAGGGATGACCGTACAGAAAATTCCCACGCAGAAATATATTCAATGCCGCCACACAGGACCAATGGAGGGAATTGCAGAAACTTTTGGCAAAATGTACAAATGGGCCCATAAAAATAAAATTCATGCCGGGGAGATGAAGCTGGATATTGGCTATTCAAAAGATGGCAAAGAGGCCTATCATGACCTGTTTATTAAAATAATTTGATGCAATCTATGATGGAAGATCAAGATGGTGACATGCCCGGCAGGATGCGCCGCATAGAAGATGAAGATGGGCGTGGCATGAGGATGCATATGATGTGCATGCAAGTAATGGCGGATATGGCGGGAGAATGATTCCTGAGTTGATCAACAATCGGACTGCTATTATCTGTCAGGGAACCTGTAAAAATAGTATAGGCAGGATATCTGTAATAGCCAGGGATGTTCTTCGTTACTTTATATATTGTTAATGGCAACAGGTATTAAAAGTTAATATGATTACACTGCATCGAAAACCAAAAGACCCGTCATCAGTTGAGCTTGAGGAAAAACTTAACGATCTGGTGATTGCATTTGAAACCGAAGATCACGCAGGCGCCGATAATGGGATGCCTTATATTGAGGAGAGCGGGAATAAAATAGAAGGTAAAGAAGCTATAGAAGACTGGCTGAAAACGCTTCAGGATGAGCTGCAATGGCAGCGTTCGTTAAGTGGTGACGGTTGTTATATTGACCCCAAAAGCGGAGAGACCTGTTAAAGATTATAAATCTAAAGGCTCCTTGATGAATATTTGAATACTGGCTCCAGACATACTGCCAAAGATCCCGATAGCTCCATCCATATTATAAATGATATTGGGGATTTCACCGGGTGAAAGCGTGGACCCGCCCAACTGAACAGATTGGGATCTGTAGAAATCATAGACATTATCATCAATAGCGTATGTAGTGATTTTATTGGGACCGAAGTAAGCAAAGCCTAGCCATGGATAGCGTAAGGTAAGTTTATCTCCATCAACTGTATAGTTTTCTTCGTTTATAATGCCAGAGTTGATCACTGTTAATGAAGAGGTTTCACTGTCGGCCATTTTCCAAAAAGGTGTGGTTTCATAATTGTCGGGCTCAAGAGCCTGAGTGGCGAAAATGTAGTAGCTCTGCCGATTTGGATAAAAGCTTTTTGAAAAAGAAGCTTGAAGTTGCACATCCGACTGGTATACAACTGAGTCACTATCCTGGCTCAAGGTTTCAAAGATTTCGGGAACTGTTGTCTTTGAAGTAATAATATGGTCGGAGTCTGGAAAGGTAATTTTGAGTTTGTAGGTACGCTGATCAGTAACCAATGTATTATTTTGAGGCATTTCATATATGCCGGGCCTGGTTTCACTATACTCATAAATATCTTGAGGTGTTTCATCTTCATCTTGCAATGTTATGGTTACATTGGCATCGGATACGGACACCTCTACAGGTAAATACTCCTGATCGAAAGGTGAGGTTGTAGTTATCCTTACCTGTGGCAGTGGTTCTCCTGCTATAAGATAACTTTCCACAACATATTGCTCTTCATATTCTTCCTGCTCGTACACATCACAGTTGGCGGTAGCCAAAATCGTCACTGACAGTGTTAATATTAGTCGTATGTTCATGTTCAGAAGTTTAACGTATAGGTTACCGTAGGCAGGATGGGCAGCAGGTTCACATCATCCCGGGAGATAGGGTTTTCATCAAAGCGGTAATTATAGAACCAAATATTTCTCCGGGAGTACACATTGATTACCTGAAATTGAAGTTCAGAATCTGCCAGACCCAAAAAGCTGCCAATACGGGACACCCCCAGATCCAGGCGGTGATAGGCCGGCAGCCGCGAAGCATTGAGGTTGCCTACAACAATAGCATCAACTACATTACTGCTAAAGGGATCATCACGTAATACAGCTCTTCCTAATGGTTGGGTGTAAGCTTGTCCGGTGGCATAACTTAAGACAGCTGAAGCAGACCAGTTTTCGTTTATCAAATAATTGCCCACCAAATTAAAATCATATGTCCGGTCGTATTTGGGTGGGTAATAGTTATTATTGTTAAAATCATCATATTTTCTTCGGGTGATGCCGAAGGTATAGCTGAAGAATCCGCTGAAACGCCCGCTTTCTTTTTGCAAAAGGAGCTCCAGACCTGTTGCATATCCGCTGCCGAACCTAAGCAGATCTTCATATTCGAGACCGGCCGCATCAGCAATAAAGGGATTCAGTTCAAACAAATCCTGCATAGTGCGGTAATAGCCCTCAATTTCAATATTAAAGTTATTAATGGAGGTGTTTTTGAATCCTAGAATAAACTGGTCGCCATAGGCTGGGGAGACATTTTTATCGGTCATTAGCCAGACATCAAATCCGGAAAAAGCTTCATTGGATACCAGTGAAAGAAATTGATTATAACGGCCGTAAGAGGCCTGAAGCCTGGTGTTATCGGTTAGATAGCGTTCGATTGAAAACCGGGGTTCCAGCCTGAATTCATTATTATTGCTAAAATAATTGCCCCTCAATCCAATGTCGATAATCCAAAGTGGTGACGGACGCCAGGTGTTTTGCACATAAAATGTTCCATACTCGGTTTGGTTTCGTGTTTGGAAGCTTTCCTGGCCGTCAAACCAGTCATTCAGCTTGAGTTTGAGGCTCCCCATCCAGACTCCGGCTCGTATCTGGTTGTTGTTGTTGGGAATCCATTCAATATCGCCTTTTGCAGAAAAGTCATAGACAAAGTTTCGACGTTCTATCGAAGTTCCTCCAATTTCGAAGTACGGGTAGTTGAAGTATTGGGAACCAGTAAACGTGAAGTTTGAAAATACATAGTTGGAGAACAAGTGGGTCCAGTTTGTACTTACGGTTCGGTTTCCGTATTTGAGGTTAATATCAAGATCATCTTCAAAAGGTAATTCTACATCGTCCTGACCGGCGTAGGCAGATAAGCTAAGTTTGTTATTTACATTCAGGTCAAGATTGGCTTTGGCATTGATATCGAAAAAGTAAAAGCTGGAAGGAATATTATCGTAGCTGCTCCGCAATGCGGCCAAAAGCGGCTCAAGAGTGGATCGCCGTGCTGCTATCATGTAAGAGCCCCGCGAATACGGCCCCTCGATCATGGCCCGCGACGAAAGCATTCCCAGACTGAGGGTTCCGGATGTTTCGTTTCGGTTGCCGTCTTTGTTGTAGATATCAACCACAGACCCCAGGCGCCCCCCGTATTCAGCGGGGTATCCGCCTTTGTATAACCTGACATCTTTGATGGCATCGGGGTTAAATGTGGAGAAGAATCCAAAAAAGTGAGTGGGATTATATACCGTTGTGCGGTCGAGCATTATTAAGGTTTGGTCAGGGCTGCCGCCGCGAATATACAAACCTGAGGAGAAGTCAGAGGCTGCTTTTACCCCTGGAAGCAGTTGAATGGAGCGAAATACATCTGCTTGTAATACCGCCGGTACTTGCTTAATCAATTCGGTGCTTACCCGCGATCGGCCTATCGATTGCCTTTCTTCGCTCTCCCTTTCAGATTCGACAACAAAATCTTCTAAAATCACACCGGTGGGAACCAGATCTATATTCAGACGGAGCTGTTCGCCCGGTTCCAGATCCACTTCTTCTATATAGGATTGATAGCCCAGATAAGAGAATTTTATAATCCAGGTTCCCGGGGGAATGCTGCGCAGGGAGTAATAACCCGCGGTGTTTGTCGTAGCACCCAGTGTGGTATCCTCAACGGTTATATTGGCTGATATTAAGGTCTCACCGTCAGTTTCGTCGCTGATGTAGCCATTTATTGCAGCATTTTGTGTAAAACCATTCTGAACTAAAAATAATAAGAGTAACAAAACAGTTGTAATGGTATATTTATAAACCATTTGTATAATTACTAGTACTCATTTTACCAATTTCTTTAATATTATTCGGGTATCCTAAGCCCATAAGATTCTACGATAAGACAGGGATTGCTGCAAATTATAATATGCGGAACGAAAATAACTATCTTAAGGGGAATAAAATTCCCTTAGCCGAAGCTCTATTTACCAAATAACATCATATTTATCATTTGTTTACACCGAAAGTTATGAAGTTTACCTTTAGTAAAATACCCAGAAAGTTGATTGCTGCCGCAATTGTACTGGTTTCGATGACTGTTCATCCTGCGGACGGTTTGGCCCAAGATCAAAGAGAAGTTTATGTGGTCGAGGTTGAAGGATTAATTGACAATGGTCTGCATGCCTATATTGATCGTTCTCTTTCCGCCGCCGAAGACGCCGAGGCTGCCGGAGTGATTCTGCATATAGACACTTTTGGAGGCCTGGTAGATGCCGCTGACAAGATACGAAAAACTTTGCTTGATGCAGAAATACCTGTGGCGGCATTTATAGATAAAAATGCCGCCTCGGCAGGGGCTTTGATTGCATTATCTGCCGATTCCATATTTATGTCTCCGGGTTCATCGGTTGGCGCCGCTACGGTAGTCGATGGTTCAGGTGAAAAGGCGGATGAGAAGATGCAGAGCTATATGCGAGGATTAATGCGATCGACAGCGGAGGCCAATGGGCGAGATCCAAGGCTGGCCGAGGCGATGGTAGATGAGCGTATTGTAATTGAAGATGTGGTAGCCGATAGCGTGCTGCTTACATTAAGTACCTCGGAAGCTGTTGAATTAGGCCTAGCCGACGCATCTTTACTGAATTTGGCTGAAGTGGCTGAATATATGGAGTGGGGTGATTATACACTGGTACCTGTTAACCAGCGCTGGCAGGAAACGTTGCTGCGCTTTTTTGCAGGCCCTGTGGTTACCAGTATTTTAATGCTGATGATGCTAGGCGGGCTATACTTTGAGTTGCAATCGCCAGGGTTAGGTTTTCCCGGTGCTGTTGCCCTTGTCGGGGCTCTTGCTTTTTTTGCCCCTCATTATATTTTGGGACTTGCTAGCTGGGAAATCATTGTATTTTTTATCGGAGCATTGCTTCTGGTCGTTGAGATTTTTGTATTGCCTGGCTTCGGATTTCCGGGGGCTATTGGGCTGATCCTGATAATCTTTAGTCTTGTAGCTTCTATGGTGGGTAATGTTGGATTTACATTTCCCGAAATACAACATATGAGCGGTCCGATCTGGACTATGGTGGCCACCTTGTTACTGGGAATAGCGTTAATTGTTTCTCTTGCAAAGCATCTGCCTCAAAGTAAAGCATTCAACAGGCTGGTTTTAGCCAGTACTACCGGAACATCATCCGGATATACATCAGCCTCTACAGTCGACGATTTAATTGGCCTCGAAGGTGTGGCACTATCAACACTAAGGCCGGCAGGTACCGCTCTGGTTGACTCGCGCAGGATAGATGTGGTATCGGACGGGGATTTTATTGAAAAGGGGGAGAAGGTTAAGGTGGTCACCTCGGTGGGCAGCCGGGTAATGGTTATCCGAGTTAAATAAAGCTTGCCCAATAATTAAAAGAAGTTAGTAAAATAGTTTATAGAGCTTTATATTAAAGCCTTAATCATCTATAAAAAAGACAAGGTTATCAATGGATCCCAATTTATTACCTCTAGGCATTATCGGCTTGATTGTCGTTGCCCTGTTTGTATTTTTCTATTTTGTCCCTCTCGGACTGTGGATTACAGCATTTTTCTCCGGCGTTAAAATATCTATCTTCAGTGATCTTGTTGGTATGCGCTTGCGAAAAGTACCCCCGGGACCCATTGTAAAAGCCAGTATAACGGCCACTAAAGCCGGATTAAATATAGGTGTTGCTCAATTGGAAGCTCACTTTCTTGCCGGCGGGAACGTCCAAAAAGTAGTTATGGCCCTTATTTCGGCTGACAAAGCCAATTTAGGACTTACTTTTGAGCGCGCAGCAGCTATTGATTTGGCTGGCAGGGATGTGTTTGAAGCCGTACAAATTTCGGTGAATCCAAAAGTTATTGAAACTCCGCCAATCACGGCACTTGCCAAAGATGGCATTCAGGTACGTGCAACGGCTCGGGTGACCGTACGTGCCAACCTTGAACGTTTAGTGGGTGGTGCTACGGAAGAAACAATATTGGCCCGTGTTGGTGAAGGGATTGTCACTACAGTTGGTTCATCCGCCGATCATAAAGCGGTACTTGAAAATCCTGATCAGATCTCTAAAATGGTATTAGGGAAAGGACTCGACAGTGGTACGGCTTTTGAAATCTTATCGATAGATATCGCGGATGTGGATGTAGGCGATAATATTGGTGCAGCTCTGCAAACCGACCAGGCTGAAGCTGATTTGAAAGTGGCTCGCGCCAAAGCTGAGGAAAGAAGGGCTATGGCCGTTGCACTTGAACAGGAAAATCGTGCTAAGGTTCATGAAATGCAAGCCCGTGTTGTGGAAGCCGAAGCACAGGTGCCATTGGCTATCGCAGAGGCTTTTAAAGAAGGCAAACTGGGTGTTATGGATTACTACAACATGAAAAATATCCTTGCCGATACCGATATGAGGCAATCTATTGCGCAGGGCAGTGAAGCTAAGTCCGGGGGAAGCGAGGATGCTCCTTCAAGCGGCGGCGGAAGAGGAAAAAGAAACAAATAAGAGATTAAGTTAAAATATTACCAATAATAGGCGCGTTTATCTAATAACAAATATGTTCTTTGTTTAGTGACTTACATGGGGGTGAAACTGGCTTCGACGGGTTGAGTACAGCTACAGGTTGCATGTCGAGTTTTTCTCAGTGGTTCTTGTAAAAACTGTTGAGGCAAACGTAAATGCAAACAATTACGAATACCAAATGGCTGCGTAAAGCACCATTTCGTTCATCCGGCAGCCCGCTTATTGGCGGCCGGTACGAACGCCGATAAAAATAAGATAGTGTAGGTCTGTGATTGGCAGACTTGCATGAAACTTTACCAATCTAATCTGAAGGCGCCTGTTGCCTGGCTAACCTTCAGGTAAAAATCCAAAAGCAACTATGCATGTAGAAGCTTGATGGTTTACCAGCTCGGACCCGGGTTCGACCCCCGGCACCTCCACACTATCGAAGGCCGTCGTTTTCTCACAAACGGCGGCCTTTTTTTGTGTGCTTTAGGATACTGAACGTAATACCTTTACCCCGTTTTCCCTTTTGACTTACCAATAACCTTTCAGTGGATCTGTGTGTGTTTACCAAAAGAACAACTTTTATCAGATATTGTAGTATGCATATCAAGAGAATCTAACTTTAGAGCTAAAATTATTGGGTGCAATGAATCGGCCTATATTCTGTAATTGCAACAAAATTATAATTACGTAAACTATTATTATGACATAACTTACTTGAATATAGGTTGCCAGTTCTATATATATAGAAAGCAGGAATGTATAAGGTGAATCATGAATGAATTACCATTGAATATTTGTTATTGACATTGAGATTTTGGGAAAAATGTTAATTCCCCGGTAGCAATAAAAAGTAGTTTACATATTCGATAAAGTTGGGAAAGTTAGAAGAAAATAAATATGCCGGCAGATAATAAAAACAAAAAAAGGATCTCAAAGAGACCAGTCTTCATTACTCAAGACCCGGCCATGAAAAACCTTTTTGATATAATAAAAGCAGTTGCACGTACTCAGGCCCCCGTTTTCATTACTGGTGAAAGTGGTACAGGTAAAGAAATTGTTGCCAGATTATTACATTATCATAGTCTGAGAAATGACAAAGCCTTTTTAGGTTTAAATTGCGGAGCATTACCTAAAGATATCGTTGAAAGTGAGCTGTTCGGCCACGAGAAGGGAGCCTTCACCGGAGCTGTAGGTAAAAAGAAAGGCTATTTTGAACAAGCTGATAAAGGTATATTATTTCTGGACGAAATAGCGGAAATGAGTCCTGAGATTCAGGTTAAACTTTTGCGTGTTTCAGAACTAAAGACGTTCAGACGGCTGGGAGGAACCGAAGATATTCACACGGATGTTCAGATAATTTCTGCAACCAACCAAAATGTTGAAAAATTAATGAAATCTGGTGATTTTCGTGAAGACCTTTATTATCGGTTAAATGTCATAGAAATATATATTCCACCATTAAGAGATAGGCTAAACGATATCCCATTATTGAGCGAGTTTTATCTGGGGAGATATCTTCAGCTTCATAAGCTGAAGTATAAACGCTACTCAAAAAAATTAATGGATTACTTCATGAAGTATTCCTGGCCTGGTAATGTTAGGGAGCTTTGCAATGTTATTGAAAGGTGTGTTATTATGTGTCCTGATGATGTTATTGATACAAAATATTTGCCAAAGGTATTTGGTAACACAACGAATATATCAAATAAGGTTCTAGGTGAAGAAGATAAGGATAGGAAAAATTATGAAATTCCACTTGGCACGACAATGGAGGATGCTGAGAAGATTATTATAAGCCGGACTATGAGTTTTGCAGGGAATAACATATCAGAGGCGGCTCGAATTTTAGGGGTTAGTCGTAACACACTTCATAATAAATTATCAAAATATAATGCACATAAGGACTAAGGCTGCATCATAAGCCTAATACTGCTCTGAACTTGCAGCAAGCATATGTCAGCAAGTGCCGACGCTTTGCATAGCAGCCTTTTGATACAGCCTTTTGGATTAGCTTCAGTTAAGTTATTGATTATTGGAGAAGGGCATTTTTTACAGACTGCAATAGCGGATCCTTTTGCCCTGCCGGCTGATTCTCCCGATAACCGCCCCCAAGCTCCCAGATAATGGTTCCGCCAATACCTTTTTCACGGGCAAATTTTATTTTGTCAGATACTGCCCGTTTATCATCATAAGACACGAATTTGTTTTGACTTGAATTGCTGTTACTTATACTAATATAAGCTGCCCCGGCACTCAAATCCCAGTAATAGTTATCTTCGGTATAGTAGTCATTCATAATTTCGTAGTACGGCACATTATCTTCAACATTGGGTGGGGTTGACCAATCTTGAAGGGGAGAATCAACATGACCATGCCATACGTATCCATAAAAGTCAATACCAATACCCAATTTACCAGCCGGAATACCAGCATCAAGGAAGGTAGTGAGTGTATTCTCAATCGAGGGAAGTTCTTTTGCAGTATTGGGAAATGTATTACCGCCACTGTAGATAGGAGAGTTGTGCCAGCTAATCCAACCCTCCCAAGAACCGCTGTAATCGTAGGTCATTAGATTAATTTGATCGAAATAGTCTGCAAGGCTGGCGAACATATATTCGTGTGATCCCATAATTGCTGCTGTTAGCAGCGGTTGGTCTTTCATTGGAGTACTGATGCCACTGAGGGTATCATGGAGCTCTTTAACAAAATCTATGTAGTTACTAACATCAGAATCCTGAATAGGTTCCATATCAAGATCAATTCCGTCAAAGTTCCACTCTACCATTACATCGATGAGGTTAGAGATGAAGTTGTCCCGATTTCCAGGACGAATAGCATTACTAAAGCCATCATAATTGCCCCATCCCCCGACTGTAAATAGAATAGGAACATTATTTTCATGGGCTGCCGGTACAATAGCATTAAGTCGATCCGGGCTTAGATTTTCATAGTCGGCAACAGTTGAAAGCGTTCCATCAGACTGTGCACTAAAGGCGAAATAATACATATGAGTGAAGGCGTCCCAATCGATTTCTTCGGTAGGCAAATTCCCCCAGTTTCCTGTTGGTGGGGCATAATGATTCCAGGATCCGAGGTAAGCACCTACCCAAATATCACTTTCCAGCCCGTCTTCAGATGTTCCATCTGTTGAGGTTGTAAAGTTCCATACATCCGACCAGTCGCTTTCATGGATTTCTGCTGGGGTTGCCTCACCTGCATCGGCGTTAGGTTTTGCAGACGTAGCTTTTACACGCCAGTAATAAGTAGTATTTTGATTAAGTTGTGTTAGTTCTAGTTGGCTTGCATCTATTAAAGTGTCGATAGTGCTGGATGAGAAATTCTGGGCAGTTGATAACTGCACGCGATAATTTATATCACCAATTTTATTCCATTTTAATAGAACATTTGAAGCCAGACCTTGTGCTCCATTTTCGGGTGCTAGTAACACTGGTGCGTTGCTTTCGGGATAGCGGGAGGTTCCAGTAGGGTCTAAAAGGCTATCGCATGAGACTAAAAATACTGTAACGAATGCCAAAATTAATATTAGTGATTGCTTCATAATTGGGGTATAGCTTTTAAAATTGTGCGTGGGGTTTTGAGACTTCCTGCAGGATATCGAATCCTTAACCCAGGAGAGTACTGGTTTACTTTGGGTAATCAGGTGCGCTTGGTAGTAAAGATTATTAAGAAAATTTTAAGTTATACCGCATGTTAAGAAAATATTCACGAAATAATTAATGGTTTCTAACGCGACATTAAAGGTGGGAAATGCAAATGAAGGTGGTGCAATTGGTTGAGCAGTTGTAAAAAAATATTAATTCAACCTAAAAATATTATTCCTGCTTAATATTTTGCTTTGGAGTATCATTAAATGGTTCTATTGAGTTCAGAAGAGTATTTTTGACCGATTGAAGCAAAAGGTCGCGCTTCCCTTCGGATTCATTTTTTCTGTATCCTGCGGATAATTCCCAAATGAATATTCCCCCTAGCTCATTTTTTAGTGCATATTTTATTTTTTCCTGAACAGCCCTTTCTTCGTCATATGAGATGAATTTATTACCCTCTGATTGAGTAATACTTAAATAGGCAGCCCCTGCCTGTTCATCCCAATTATAGAAATCGGGTTGATAGTATTTATCCATAATCTGATGGTAGGGTATATTTTCTCTGACCTGGGGTGCTACTACCCATGATTGGTTCGGTTTAGAGACTCCTCCCGAATAAGATCCCTCACCACCACTCCAAATATAACCGTAAAAATCAATGCCGACACTTAAGATATTGACTTTAACACCTGCATTAATAAAATCCGCAACCATTCCTTCCAGGGAGGGCAAAGATCGGTTGGTTCCCGGAAAGGTATTATCACCACTGTATACCGGGGCATTATGCCAGGTTACCCAGCCTCCCCAGGCCCCGCTCATATCGTAAGTCATTAGGTTAATTTGATCAAAATATTGCTGAAGTTCGCTAAATAGATTTGGTTTCCAAGAGGTTGCCGCCGTAAGTAATGCAGTCGAGCTCAAGGGCGTTTTAATTTTCTGCATTTCGCCGTGTAATTCTTTGACAAATGCTGTATAATTTTCGCTATCCTGATCCTTAATGGGCTCCATATCCAGATCAATACCATCAAACTGCCATTCCATCAAAACGGACAGCAGGTTATCAATAAAGTTTTGGCGAGCTTCCGGAGTAATGGCTTTTGAGAAGTTTTCGTAGTTTCCCCAACCACCCACACTAAAAAGAACAGGAGTTTTAGCATTATGGGCAGCGGTGACAATTGAATTGAGTCGATCAGGCCCCATATTCTCGTAAGGTTCTTTTCCTGAAAGGCTGCCATCGGCCCCTACGCCAAAGGCAAAGTAGTAGAGATGGGTGAAGGCATCCCAATCAATTTCATCAGCCGGCAAATTTCCCCAATTGCCTGTTGGTGGAGCAAAATGAGACCATGAAGCCAGGTACGCACCTACCCATAGTTCAGCAGGTTCTGATGTCTTTGCTTTCGCAGGGATGAAAGGATCAGTTGATGGATCTGGAGATATTGAGATCACCCAGGGGGTCATTATAAGGAATAGTATTTTAACGAATATTTTGTACATCCTCACCCTCATTTGTTTAGTTCACACTCATTAACTGATATTGCAATACCTTACCCTCCACAGAGCTAAGACTGATCCCAAGCCGGGTAGCAATTAAACGAAGGGAGTTTGATTCGGTAAGTAAATCGTGAATGAGGTTCTTTTCTGCTGTTCGGAAACTGCTGCTGTTTTCAATTTCCTTAATTTGTTTATCTCCAGGCAATCCTTTTTGAATAGATTTTGGCAAATAGTTTATGCTAATATCTTTACCACCTGAACAAAGGGCGGCTTGAATAAATGCATTTTTCAATTGTTTAATATTTCCTGGCCAGTTGTAATGTAGGCAGTGATATAGAACTTCAGGTAAAACATCAAATTGCAAGGTAGTATCATTGGTTAGATAAGCTGAATTAAAAAAATTATAAACCAATGGGGCTATATCCTCTCTGCGATTACGCAAGGGAGGCAAAAAAAGGATCAATGGGTTGACTTCATATATATAATTATTGGCAGAATATGAGCTATCATTATGCATCATTACTCTTTTATACGTAGAGGTAATAAGACGCACGTCCGATTTAATGCGCGAGGTGCTGCCGATATGGCTAAACGTCCTGGTATAAATGGATTCAATGGTTCGCAGCTGAAGGTCCGCCGGAAGTACTTCAAATCCTTCAATGAAAATGGTGCCATTGTCACTTGCTTCAAACATGCCACGATTTACATGAACCGATTGGTTTGTTGAAGATATATAGCCGAATAGTTTTTCCTTGACTTCTTCGGATGGCAGGGCGTAACAGTTTATCCGGGAGAGTTTGTAATCCTTTCTATCACTAGATTTATGAATGATGGTTGCAAGGTGTTTCTTACCTGATCCGTGTTCTCCTATTATATGAACAGGCTTTCGGGATTGAGCAACTAACCGACTTTTTTCAAGGATGTCGATCATAATTTTGCTTTTCGGTTCATAAATATTTTCGACGGTCATGTTTTATGGTATTCCTTGATAATATTTGTGACTTGCTCAATTTGTACTTGCAAAACCTAATGATAGACTGAGCAGGTGAGAATTCCCCTCAAGCCCTACTATAGCTTGGGAGAAAGCATAATCAACAGTTAATTTACCGAGGAACAGGCCGAACCCGAGTCTAACCCCATCAGCAAATGGGCTGTGAATATAACCGCCCCTCAAGGCCATATGATTTCCGGGATAAATCTCTAATCCGGCTTTGTAAACCATTCCTGATTCCCCGAAAATCTTCTCGTTTGCAAATGACAGTGAAAAATCGGGCTCTCTCGAAATTGTGGGAAAGCGCATAGTTGCCCCTATTTCCAAACGGTGAGGCATTTTGTTGAGTAAAAGATCTGTTCTATGCTTATCTGTTGTTGGCTTATCGGAACTAACATAAAGTAGCCCGTCCCCCAAGTGTTCTAATCCACTGCCTAACCCGCTATATGAAATTCCATAACTTAATGAAGATGTGGGCGTGTAATACACACCAAAATTGGAAGCCAATGTCCAGTTGGAATCATCTCCGGTTGTGCCATATGAACCGCTGGCCCCGGCCCCGATGCTGAAGGATGGTAATACTGCTACTGCATAGCTTGCAGACAAACCATACTGAGTGAAGTTTAAAGGAAAATCTTGACTGCCAGAATAGATTTGACTCAATCCATTATGTTGCAGTGTGGCCCCAACAGTGATTAAATTATTTTCGCTGCGGTTTATCACCCCGATCACGTTTTCGACAGCTATATCATAAGTATGGCTGTAAAATGTATTAGCCATCATAGATGTACTGCTTGGGGAAAATAAAAAAGCCGCTGGATTCCTATAGATTCCTTCCAAGCTGTAAGCATCTTGAGTGTTTGCCAGAGCTGATGAACGTGCACCTAATTGTGAATTGCCGAAATGAAAATTCCCGCTGTCAGTTAGTAGTTGCGCCCTGACATCATGGTCAGGAAGGAACGTTACTATGAATGCAAAACTAAGAAGCAGAAAAATGCTGTTGATAATTTTGATGCCCATGATGAGTAGTTCAATCAATTAAAGATTCTGTACATGCCAAACAGCAGTACCACATCGCGCATAAATTCTGACATTTCGCGAATTACATTTTCCTGCTGAGGAACGTATATAACATTACCGGGATAAATGACGGCGATCGAGGTGGGATTTGTTTTACCATATAAATGGCGTGTTAGATCAACTGTCATCCTTTCCCCAGTACCCGTCTCTTTATAAATTGTGATATTCCTCAAGTCAGCCCGATCTGTGGTTCCGCCCGCTCTTGAAAGAATTTCTAACAAAGAGATATCATCGCCTATTTCATAATTGTCAGGCCGTGATACGGAACCCAGTACCGATACCATGTTCCCATCTGCACTTGAAACACTAACCGAAAGATTAAAATCACCTTTTATATACTCTGAAAGCTCTCCTCGTAGATTTTCAGTGAAAGTATCCATAGTTAGTCCACGGGCTTCGATTTCACCAAGTAGCGGCACCAGCAAAAATCCTCTGTTGTTAACTGACCTGTTGGTTTCAAATTCATCATATTCCCAAACGGTGATTTCAATTTGATCGCCGGTTCTAATTTCCTCATTATCAGCACCATCTGCTACCTGACTATCTGCTTGTTCTACATCGTAAACAGGTGTCTGTTCTTGAAGATTTCCTGATGTTGCACATCCCATACAAAAAAGTAAAATCAGTATTGCCATAACCTGGAATACTGAGAAGCTAAGTTTATTGATGTTGCCTGTATTCGTAGTCATAATGATATTCATGAAAGTGTAAGCTCAAAAGTGAATGAGTTTACTTTCTTTCCATTCAATAAACGTGCCAAACAGGAGTGAATTAGCAAAGATAACTGCTTCATCTTTATAAAATCGATTAATAAGGGTTTAGAATGCGTAATGCTTGAAGTAGTGTAAAAAATATCAACAGGCACTTTTTTTCTGTCTTGTTTCATATTTGTGCAAACAGGGCAACAGACAGCAGCAGGGCCTCTTTGTGATTTTTAGGAATGTGAACTCTTTATGTTACAATAGTTACGTGTATTCAGTGATATAAACAAATACCGTATATAATTAATGCATGTGCTCTATGGGCATTTGTGTGGTGAGCCCGGCCGGAGATTAGTTTCGAAAATCATTTTGGCATGTTAATTGCAATAGAGTAAATATAGATAAACCAATAAAAAGATTAAATAACAGCAAAGATTGGAGGCCGCGCATTGCATCAATCACATTTAGCCATAGCTGAAATAACAAGTTTTATCAAACGCAGAAAAATATTGTTGTTATTGGCTCCGATTTTAATTCTTTGTTCAAGTATCACCGCTGTATATATACTGCCTCCCAAGTATGAGTCATCGATCTCATTTCTAGTAGAAAAAGATGAGACTTTAAATCCGATGATCCAATTTAATATGGCTGTAGCTATGGCATCAGATGATCGGCTTAGATCATTTAATGAAATTATATACAGCAGGACAACATTAAACTTACTTATCGATAGTTTGGGCCTTGAACGCGAGACGACATCGCCGATTTATAAAGAGAGGTTGCTACGAGAAGTTAGGGGCGATGTTAGAACTAATTTGAGAGCATCTGATTCCTTCAGTATAACCTATACCCACAATGTTCCTGAAATGGCAAAAAAAGGTGTTGAGTTGCTGGCTGATCATTTTATTCAGACGCGGTTATTATCGGAGAACCGAAGGAACAAACAAACAGTAGAATTCTTTGAATATAAGCTGGAAGATCTGAAAAGGGCTGTAAATATAAGAGAGCAAACGATGATAAAACATCTACAGGAAAATGTTGAACAGGCTCCCAGAGATGATCAATTTGTCCAGACGGATATACAAACTGTTGAATCATCTGTTAGTGAAATTGACCGGCGCAAAGAAAAGCTGGAGGACATTCTTACCCAGCTAAAAAACAATACCGGTGATAATAAGGATATAGCGGCCATTAGTAAGATTGATCTAACGAGCCTGCCATCAGGAAATATGATCCAGGGCTTGATAGGGCAACATCGCGAACATATTCAACGGTATACAGCAAATTACCCACTGGTCATAAAGGTAAAAAGTGAAATCTATGATTTGGCAGAACAAGTAATATTTGAAACCGAAAATAGCCTGTTTAATCTTCAAACTGAAAAGCTTTATCTACAAAATCAACGTGCAGAGTTAACCAGGCAGTTGGAAAAGGGAGCCGAGGCCAGGCAGGTTAGATTGGGCATAGAATCAGATTATGAGATTTACAAGTCCCTGCTGGAAGATATGAAAGTTAAAGTCGAGCAAGCCCGGAGTTCACGGGATATAGGTGAAAGAGCAGAAAATCAATTTGTGGTAATTGATGCTGCGAACCTTCCGCGAACGCCATCCAAGCCCAACCGAATGATGCTGATCGCCGGTGGTCTGTTTATTGGAGTGTTTCTGGGTATAGTCGCAGCAGGGGTGGCTGAAATACTAGATACTACCATCAGAAATCAGAGTTTCCTCAGAAGTTTTGAAAAACCTGTTGTTGCTTTTATTCCCGATGGTAAAAAAAATTACTAATTAATCTAATTGCAGACTATGAATGTAAAGGACAAGAAAAATGAAAATGGTAATGCCGTTAGTAAATTTGCCCGAATCGCCCGGCCAATTATTGTTGACCCAATTAGGAGTGATTATCTGGATGAATCTGTGATAAGAAGCAGATTTTACAATGCTTTAAACTGCTCGGAGCTGCATGATAAGGACCAAAAGGTACCGCTTGTTCTGGGAATAACAAGTGCGGGGAATAGAGAAGGAAAAACACTTACTGCCGCAAACTTAGCCGTTTCTTATGTACTCGGGCATAAAAGAAAGACTGTGATTGTAGATATGAATATGAAAAATCCGGGACTTCACCGGATTTTTGGGGCCGAACAACAACCGGGACTCACCGAATCAATCCAAAAAGGGAGTATTTTTCTGTCACAGACAAAAATAGATGGATTATACTTATTAGCTGCAGGCAAAACCAACAAGAATAAAATTAGTATAGATGACTACAATTCTATGGGTAGTATTTTCAATATTCTGAAAAAAGAATTTGAGATTATAATCCTGGACATGAATGCTGTTCACCCCATTGATGAATTTTCATCGGGTTGTGTAAATGAAACCGATAAATTAATGATAGTAGTGGATTCAAAAAAAACAAAATATAATACTGTTAAAAGAGCATTTACGCACATTAGACCTGATAAGATAAGCGGGTTTATCTTAAACAATGTTGAGGCTTAACTTTTAATAAAACAATGGTTCATATATGGCTGTATTGTTAGCCCTAATACTATGTTTCTTTGCAATCATATTAGTAGGCAAAACGGTAAAAAACGTTGTACAAGGGTATTTGCTGGTAACAATAATAACAGTGATACAAGTAGCGATCATTCTATTATATATGTATACGATGGAAGTACCAACACCATAAAATACAGGTTAATTAATTTCAATGTATACTAATCGTAAACTTATTTATTCTTTTGGTGAACGTTTATATAGAATCTTCGGTCTGAATCCTGAAACAGTCCCGGGATTATGGGTAATTTTAGCAGGCACTGTTACAGTGATAGCAATTTTTATTTTCACTGATGGTAATGTGCTTTTCGCCGGCGCAGTAGTATTATCATTTGCATTGGTAGTTCTCACCTTCTATAGGCTGGAATATAGTTTTATGGTTTTAGTTGGGTGCGTGCTTTTATTCGATCAATATCACATTCCTGGATTTAACCCTTACACATACCGACTCGATTATTTTCTAAATATTAAAGAAATTAGTTTTCTGCCATCATTTAATGCCGGGGTTGTCAATCCAATAGAATTACATTTCCTTTTAATCTTCTTCATTTGGTTTTTGATGATTAGCATCAGGAAACAGTTTCATTTTAAATTTATTCCTGTATGGGGATCCTTAACACTATTATCCATCTGGTTTCTGTTTTCATTTGTTTATGGTATGAGGGGTGGCGGTGATATTTTAATAGCAATGTGGGAAGTGCGAGCCCTTTTTTATTTGGCCATTATGTATCTGACGATTCCTCAGATCATCCAAGACAAGAGGCACCTACGAATATTTTTGTGGATCATCATTGGAACCATTGCTTTTAAAACTTTTCAGGGTTTAGCACGCTATGCATCACTTGGTTTTACTACCGCAGGGTTACCAACGCTTACGAATCATGAAGACCCTGTTTTTATGGTTACCTTGCTGGTACTTCTATTGTGCTTTTGGCTTTATCAGGTAAAAGACTCCCAGAAAACAGCATTATTGGTAATGCTCCTGCCATTGATCTTAGGATTTGTTATCGCTAACAGAAGAGCTGCAATGGGGGCTTTAATTGTATCAGTTTTTGCTCTTATAATTTTACTTCCCCGAAAACAACAGTGGACCTATTTTAAATATGCATCGCCCGCTTTTGTTATTCTTTTAATTTATGGAGTAACGTTTTGGAATATTGACCATAAAATAGCGGCACCGGTACAGATGGTGAAGTCAGGTATTGAACGCCCCGACTTGGAAAATAATCCGAGAGACTATTATTCAAATCTTTACAGAGACTATGAAAATTATAACCTGGCTTACACTACCCGGTCGTATCCGGTTATCGGTATCGGATTTGGGAAGCAGTTCGAGCATCCGCTGAGGTTGGCGCAAATAAGTTATCCGTTGAGAGATTATATCCCTCACAATCAGATTTTTTGGATTATTGTCAAATGCGGAAGCGTGGGTTTCTTCCTGTTTTGGTTTTTTTTCAACTCTTTTGCCTACCGGGCAATTCAAATCAGGTCGCGTATAGAAGACCCCTACTTAAAATCTATATGTACGATGGTTGTCATTGCTATTATAGCACAAATGTGTGTCTCGTATTATGATCTCCAACTTACTTACTATCGCAATATGATATATCTGGGCACACTTATGGGATTAATACCGGCACTAGGGGAAATCGATGAAAAGGAGAGAATTAAAACTAAAGACTTGAGGTAGGGCTACAGCACGACAATCAGTTGGCCGAAATACAGGCATAAATGAGAACCAATGGAGATTATTCATGCTAATGAGAGAAACTATATACTTCCTGGGAGTACGGGTAGATAATCTTACCCTTGAGCAGGCGCTCAGACGGATCAACGGATATATTTCATCTTCGAAAGCCATTTCCTGCTCTCGAAAAGTGTTTTTTACGAATGTTCACAGCATTCATCTTGCTAAAAAAGATTCAGATTTATATCGCTGCATTTCGAATGCTGATATGGTATTACCGGATGGTTCAGGACTAAAAATAGCCGGTAAAGTATTAAATAAGCCGGTAAAGGAAAATTTAAACGGCACAGATTTTACACCTATTGTTTGCCTGATGGCAGAAAGTATGGGACGTTCAGTGTATTTACTTGGGGCAAAAAAAGATGTTCTGATAAAGTGCAAAAAAAATCTAACAAAAGAGTTTCCAAATTTAAATATTATAGGGGCCCAACACGGATATTTCGATGCTGCTGAGGAAAAAAAGATCATTGAGGATATCAATAAGAAAAAGCCGGATATCCTGCTTGTTGCAATGGGCTCTCCATTTCAGGAAAAATGGATAACACATAATGCACCAAGGCTGAAGGCAAGAATTTGCCTTGCTGTAGGAGGATTATTTGATTTTTTATCGGAAGAACTGGAGCGCGCGCCTTTATGGATGAGAAAACTAGGTCTTGAATGGGTTTTCCGTTTGCTGCAGGACCCCCGCAGTAAATGGAGCCGGGTATTCATAGAGATTCCTGTTTTTTTCTACTTAATAATGTCAATTCGTGCTTTTCAAACAAACTTCTACCGGACGTAAATAGCTTGTAATCTGCGGGTAATGAACAATAATATCGGGGAATCAATCGCAAAAAATACAACTGTAATGGTTGCAGCCCAGATGGTAACATGGGTTGCAGGATTTGTGTTGCTGTTATTTTTACCCCGCTATTTGGGCAGTGAAGATTATGGGCGTTTATTTCTGGCCATGTCTTTTGCAATGATTCTTAGTGTAATCATTGATTTTGGTGGAAATTATTTAATTCCTAAAGAAGTCTCGAAATCAAGAGATAAAACACCTCTGCTATTGATAAGTTTTGTTGGTGTTAGAACCATAATCTGGTTTATATGCATGGTTGGTCTGCTTTTATTTTGTTACCTGGCAGGCTACTCTAATACAATGGTTCTACTCATAATGATTATGGGCATATCCAAATTTTTTGAAGGTGCAAGCAAGGTAATCCGAAGTTGTTTCCAGGGTTATGAACTTATGGTGTATCCTTCTTTAGGAATTGTTTCAGAACAGATTTTCGTGGCCACACTTGCCGTAGCCGCTTTACTGTTAGGTGCGGGGCCGATAGAGATAGCTGCGGTTATGGCTGCAGGAGCTCTGCTTAAATTAATTATAAGCATAAAATTTATTCCTTTATTGGTTGATAAACTTCCTGCTTTCCATCTCAATGTTTCATATAAGCTGCTTAAAGGCAGTGTGCCTTATTTCATGTGGTCTGTTTTTGCAGTGATCTATTATCGCATAGATGCCGTCATGTTATCTACTATGACAACAGAATCGGTTGTCGGCTGGTACGGTGGGGCCTACAGGTTGTTTGATATAGTAATGTTTTTACCGGCCATCTTAACAACTGTAGTTTTCCCCATTTTTTCAAAACTATGGGAAGAGCAGGGGAGGGGATTTTCGAATACATTTCAGCAGTCTTTAAAATTTATACTGATCGCAGGAATACCTATGTGTATTATGTATTTCTCCTTTTCGGAAAACTTGGTATCTCTTTTTTACGGTCTTGATGAATACAGCCCGTCTGTTCTTATTCTGCAAATTTTCTCCCTGGGGATTCTTTTAGTCTACATAGATTTTATTCTGGGAAGTGTAATTCTCGCCTCTGACAAACAGGTAAAGTGGGCTTTTGTCGGCTTTGCTGCAGTTATCTTAAATATTGGCTTAAATTATCTGATGATTCCAATTTTTGAAGCAGAGTTTGGTAACGGAGGGGTGGGTGCAGCCGTGACTACTTTATTAACCGAAATCTTTATTATGGTTTCTGCTGTGATTCTGTTATGGGATAAGTTTTTCAAAGACTTCAATTATATGATGCCGTTAAAGTGCCTGAATTGTGGAATCATTATGACAGGGATTATCTGGGGGGGCGGTTATTTAGATGTTCATTGGCTACTGCAGGCCATCGCAGGATTTACAATTTATGCCCTTATTGTTTCCATTCAGGTTATCAGCCCGACTGAATTACACTTTTTGAAGAAAGTCTATACCAGAAAGAAAATGAAATCATTCATGTCATTAACTAATCAAAAATGAAAATATTAGTTTTATTACCATTTTCACCAGTTCCTACAGATTTTGGGGGGGCACTGCGGGTATTTTACTTGCTTAAAAGTTTAGCATCTGAACATGAAGTTACAGTATTAGTAATAAGTACCCCTGAGAAGACAAAGTTATTTAGAAAGATATTTGATGGTGTGGTGAAAGAAATTCATCTTGTGCCAGAGCCTTGGACAAGGAATTACAAAAGATTGGCCCAGTTATATTCCATATTTTCTTCACGAAGCTACTTTAACATGAATAGCTTCAGTAAAAGAATACAACCGGAGATTGATAAACTTCTTAATGAAAATGATTTTGATGTTGTTCATAGTGAGTTTCCTGCGATGGGATGTTATAAAATCAATACCGATCTCATCAGGGTAAATGACGCACATAACGTTGAACATGATAATTTTCGCAAAATGTGGCTAAATCAGCGGTCACCTTTGCGGAAGTGGTATTATTACAGGGAATTTAAAAAAGTAACCAGGGAAGAGGTAACTACATTAAACAATCAAGATGCACTTTTGGTAACTTCCGAAGAAGATATCGCAATTCTAAAGAGATGCCTGAATAATGTACCAGCTTATCTGGTGCCTAATGGTGTTGATACATCCTATTTTAAACCCTCAAACGGTGTATCAGAGCCATTTTCAATTGTATTTACCGGTATGATGGCTTATACGCCAAATGATGATGGGATACTTTGGTTTTTGGATGAAATTTTTCCAATTATCCGAAAAAAAATTCCTCAGGCTAAAATATATATTGTCGGGAAAAGACCTACAGAACGACTACAACGAAGGCAATCCAAACATGTAATTGTTACCGGATATGTGGATGATGTCCGGCCTTATGTATGGAAATCGAGCATATTCGTAGTACCGCTGCGCATGGGCAGTGGAACTCGCTTGAAAGTTGTAGAAGCTTTGGCTATGAAAAAACCAGTCGTATCAACAACATTAGGTTGTGAGGGAATAAATGTTATTCCTGAAGAATCAGTGCTCGTTCAAGATGATTCGGTTTCATTTGCTGATTCGGTAGTGCATCTAATGCATGATAAAGAGCAAAGGGAAAAGCTAATCCAAAACGGCTATAATCTGGTTACTTCAACCTATGATTGGAGTGTTGTTGGCAATCATTTACTGAATGCATATAAGGACTTTCAAACGAAAGAGGTTAAGGGCGGTTCCGATTTTATAGAATCAAAACAATAAGGAAATACTAGCCTTTCTTCCAGATAACTAAACGATAGTTAATAAAACAAAGGGTTGCAATTATGATGAAGAACGAAAATCAGAATCCTGCTTTGGTTTTAGGTGAAATTGGCTTGGTTCATAGCTTAGGTATGGCCGGTGTTCCTGTATATGTAGGGTCGAATGAGAGAAACCGACCAGTTATGTATTCACGATACGCACAGAAAAAGTACTACTTTTCCGATTATTCCTCAGAGAAATTTGTGGATGAGTTAGAAAATATAGGCAGATCGCATGACCGTAAAATTACCATATTCAGTGATAATGATGATGCATTGCTTACTATATCTAATCATCGTGACAGGTTGGCAAAGTCATTTTATTTTATATTCCCGGAAGCGGACCTTGTCGAAAAAGTTCTCGATAAACAGCAGTTCGGACGACTGGCAGAGGAAAATAATCTACCAGTTCCTGTAACCTTTGGAGTTTCCAGTTCCGAACAAATGCAGGAGACCATCAGGCAGCTTAGATTTCCTGTGATACTTAAGCCCATGTTCCGGTCAGATTGGTATCATAAAGATTTTTCCCGCATTGTTGGTTTATATAAGAAAGCATATAAATGCGACAATAAGAATGAAGTTTTCACCCTCTACAATAAAATATCACAGATTAATCCCAGGCTGGTTGTTCAGGAATTTGTTCGTGGGGATGATGATATGCATTATGAATTAAACATGTACGTGAGTGAGAAAAGTGAAGTTAAAGGGTACTTCATTGGCAGAAAGCACCGGGTTTGCCCCATTGGTGCTGGGATGGGTTCATATATAGAAACCGTAGAGGATAAAGAGGTATTGGATAAATCACTAAAAATGGTAGAAACCCTTAGGTTAAAAGGACTATTGGATTTTCAGTATAAACGTGACAACATAACGGGGGATGCAAAACTTCTGGAGATTCATTTTCGAAATACCGTTTGGGGTAATCTTGGAGCCATAGCCGGATTAAACCTTTATAAATTATATCATAATGAGTTAACTGGTAATGTTGAACCCTACTCCCAAACCTACAGACTGGGCGTTAAATATTTTGCTCTGGTAAGGGATATACCTGCTTTTAGGCAATATCATGCAGCAGGCCAACTAACATTTCGGGAGTGGCTTCGTACATATCGGGGTGATTATGTGATTGAAGAATGCCGGATCAAAGATATTCCTGCTTTATTTGCTAATATCTGGCTTATGCTGAAAAGCTGGTGGAGGAATAAAACCCCCAAAGAAACGATTCCTGCTAAAATTACAGCGAAAAGTAAAGTGAAAGGTGCTGTTTAATGAAAACACTTAACAAGGAATCATTTATCTATATTGATGATAAATCAGTCTCTGATAATCTGCAAATTCAGGTGATAAAGTCTGATAATGCCTTTGATTTAATTTCTGATGAATGGCATGCTCTAGTTGAAAAAGCAGACATACATTACGTGCAAACCTACGATTGGCTTCGAAGCTGGTGGAAGCATTTCGGTGGAGGACAGCACCGTCTGCACATAATTCTTTTCAGGCATAAGCAAGAATTGGTTGGTATTATGCCCATGTATCTGGAGACCTTTAAATTCGTAGGATTACCTTTATATCGATGTCTGCGAATGTTAGGGGGAAGGGTTATACAACCCAGTGGCGGCGCATTGCCTGTTGAACTACCCTTTGGTGATTATCTTACCTTGATTGCCTTCCCAGGCCGTGAAAAAATAATAACAAGTACGTTGATCAAATATCTAATGACGAATCGTCATTTATTTGACAGGATTTGGCTTGAAGAAATTCCAGAAGGCAGTCCACTTCTTGCATTAACAAAAATTGAATTTAATGATCAGAATTGGAATTGTAACGTCCGTCCGGCATCGAAGAGTTATATTATTAAAATCAACAGCCCCTGGTCTTCTTACCTTGAAAAGTTAAGCAGTAAAGCCCGTTACCAAGTACGTCGTACTCTACGAGTAAATGATGAAAACCAACATTTTGAACGACAACTTGCACATACTGAAGAGGAAGTTTTGACGGCTTACATGAAACTAGTAGAGTATCATCAGCAACGTTGGCAAAGTCTGGGACAGCCGGGGATTTTTTCCGATGATAGGATTAATAATTTTTTTAAAGATATTACAATGCATTTTCACAAGAAAGGATGGCTTCAGTTGGAAATGTTGGTTAAGGGGAATGCATATGAAGCCATAGATCTTTTATTCTGCTTTCATGGTACCCTTTATCAAGTTCAGCGTGGATATAAAGACTCACCATACGATAAAAGGATAGGACCGGGTAACTTATTGCTTTATTTACGCATTAAGGAGGCTATAAATTCGGGGGTGAAGGTATTTGATTTCCTTCGAGGGGAAATTCCATACAAAAGAAGTTTGTCTACTCATACTGTACAAAACAAGGAAATAATTATATCAAACTCACAAACTTGGTCTAATCGAATAAAAATTCATCAAAGCATGAAATATTACTATTGGTTTCAATACAAATTAAGCCATCAAATGAAAATTATGAAAGTCATCTCCAGCCCAAAAAGCACTCATAGTGGTAGAGGCATATATGCAAAGTATTTATGTGGCAAAGTAAGTGAAAAATTTTACAGACTGCTTAAAAACAATTGAGCTGGTATCGAACAGTACAAAAATAGTGCTAAAAAAATGGGCAGAAATCTATCGAAAGTAAAATTTATCTCTAAAAACTATAACCTGGTGCGAATTTAGAACCAAATATTTTCGAGCATATAATTTTGGCACACTTATTGATCTATAACCTCTATAAATCAAATGGATAATGAGGCACTATTAATAGATAAATAACTATAAATAAAGTAAAGTGTGACAAGAAATGAGTATAGAAAATGCAGATAAGTGCAACAGTTCATTAGTAAAAAGTCAGATAGGTGGTAAGAAAATAAAGGTACTTATGTATCATAGCATTGTGGAAGATAAATCAGCATCCGATAACTCAAGATACTGTATTCATAAAAATATTTTTAAAAAGCAATTAGCAATAATTAATAAGCTGGGTTTCTCTACTATTACTTTTGATGATTACCATAGTTTTACTCAGGGGAAATTACAGCTTCCCAAAAAACCAATAATAATTACTTTCGATGACGGGTATCAGGATACTTATGAAATAGCGTTCCCTTTAATAAAAGAACTTAATATGAAAGCTGTTGTTTTTGTGATGGGCGATCGCACCTTAGCGACCAACATATGGGATTTTCATACTAGAGAAACACCTATTTCCCGGCTAATGCAAGACAATCAAATTAAAGAGCTTTATTTGAAGGGTTTTGAGATAGGGTCGCATTCTATTAGTCACAGAAACTTAAATAAATTGAGCGAGAAAGAGGTTTACATTGAGTTAAAATTATCGAAAGCAACTATAGAATATATTATTGGTAAGCCCATTCGCTCTTTCTCTGCACCATTCGGACAACTAAGTGCCAAAATTAAAAAACTAATAGCGCAAGTAGGCTATGAATACAATTGTGGAGTCTTTACAGGTCCCCCAAGATTTGGGCAGGATCTGTTTGAGATACGAAGAATTGCTGTTCCGAATAATACATCCATTGCAGGTTTTATAATGCGGTTAATTACTCCATTTGAATATCTGGAATGGATGAGATGGAAAATTAGAACCAAACTAAATTCAGTTGTGCTTCACACCGATAAAATAAAAGAAGAAAAAGTATGAAAACCTTAGATAAGAATTATAAACAGCTTAGTAAAAACGGACGAATGAAATCCTTTATCACATCCAACCATCTAGAGGAAGGTGATATGATTTCTACCGGATTGGTTAATAGTGAGGAAGGTTTTGATGCTTTGGAAAAGGAATGGTCTATGCTCCTGAAAATTTCCGGTGCACATATATTTCAATCATTTGAATGGCAAAGGATCTGGTGGAGACACTTGAACAACCACCAACAGCTCCACATTATAACATTTCGAAATAATGATCAATTAATCGGAATCGCCCCTTTTTATCTTGAAAAAAGCACTTTATTCTACAGGTTTGTTTTCCTGACCCTAAAATTTATAGGGTGCACCGGATCAGGATGTGCCAATGAAATTAATTGGACAAAACCTGATGCGCCTTATTATCTTGATGTTATTGTTGATCCCAATTATGAAGATAAAATCGCAGAAATTTTATTGCTGTATTTTGAAAAAGCCGGGGACCAATTTAATCAAGTTGATTTTGATGAAGTTCCGGATGAAAGTTTCCTGATGCGTAAAGTAGTTCCAAGGCTGGCTGAAAAGAAATGGTCATTTGAAATGAGTCAAAAAAACTTTAATCCTAGAATCAAATTACCGGATTCAATTGAAGGTTTAATGCTTAAATCTTCTGCCACTTATGATGAACGGAATACTCAAAAATCAGATAGCACTGAATTGGTGATAGAAAATGCCAAAACGCAGGATGATGTGGATTTGACTTTTGAGAATCTTGTTTTATTACAACAAACGTATTGGAAACAGCAGCCACACTGCGAAATGATTACTGAACAAAAGTATACACATTACCTGAAAGAAGTTATGGATACTTTTTTCAGAAAAGGATGGATTAAAATAAATACAGCCCGCTCATATAACAACTGCATAGCGGTTGATCTTAGTTTTATTTACAACAGCAGAGTATATGACTTTCTGAGGGTATTAGATAACGAGTTGACATTATCCCGATACGATGCAGGCAAAAGCCTTACCTATAATTTATTGGTGGAAGCCATAAATTTTAAATCTAAGGTAATTGATTTGCAAAGTGGCGATGAATATAAAGCTTTTATCGCAGACGATCACTACGCTACCTGGCAAATAAACATTCCTCATACAAAAGAAAGAAAGGGCATGAAATACAAACTGTATAAATTACTATATCTTTCAAAGAAGAAGCTAAGAAACCAGAATGTTTAGCATAAAAATAAACCTTGAAAAATTTATAGCTCATTCTATAAGGACCAGTAATTCAACTCTTGTAAAAAGAATTGGATTGAGCCTTAAGCGGGATAAGGCTCTGCCTGTGCCTCATTTAATTCGTAAAGGCTATACTTTTGCAAAATCTTTGACCCTTTCACCATTTTATCTCAGGCGCTGTGATAAAGTTGGCAGTATGGCCCGTACAAAATCAAGACCTTATATTGAAAATCTTGGAAGCATAGAGATAGGAAATGGAGTGAATATCAATTCCAGTAATGTACGTACTGATTTGCTTACAGGTATTGACGGTAAGATAATAATAGGCAATGATGTAAGTATAAATTTTGGGGTTTCTATTGTGGCCGAAAACAAAGTGACTCTTGGCAACAGAATAAGAATAGGGCCATATACAATGATAATCGATACCGATCGCCATATCCAAAACGATCGGTTCAAGTGGGCCAAAGGAGAACCGGTAATTATTGAAGATGATGTTTGGTTGGCAACCAGAGTTATGGTACTAAAGGGATCTTTGATTGGAAAAGGCTCTATGATTGCTTCCGGAAGTGTAGTTTCCGGGGTTATTCCCCCTTATGTGGTAGCAGGTGGCATACCGGCTCGTGTACTTAAGTTTCTGAAAAAACCGGAAAGTGATGCTACAGATTTTGAATGGCAGGAAACTGATGATACTCCAGATTATACATCAGATACGGCCTACAGAGTGAAACAGGTCTTTTCTAAAGTATTTCCGGAGCATAATCAAATCAACTGGAAAGAGACTCCAGCCACAGTTGTAGGATGGGATTCGTTTGCACATGTTCGTTTGGTGCGAGGGTTAGAATTGGAGTTTGATATTCGATTTGCTAGAAGTGATTGGGCACGGTTATCAAATTTGAAAAAAATGTGCAAGATAATTGAAAGTTATCAGCATAGTCTCAAGACGCAGTAACAATGCAAAGATCTCGATTGGACGAATTTCAAATACTAAATAATGTGAAATTAT
Source organism: Balneolales bacterium (assembly GCA_040878085.1). Lineage (GTDB taxonomy): Bacteria > Bacteroidota > Rhodothermia > Balneolales > Natronogracilivirgulaceae > JBBDMU01. The sequence goes on along the minus strand of JBBDMU010000029.1, from coordinate 495,827 downwards.
GATATTTTTCATACAAATATTCTTTATAAGTTTGTTTTCCGTATTTCTCGGATATCTTGCTCTTCTTAGCTTTTTTGCTTCAATGAGTAAAAATAGTAATCCCCCCGCTCATACTTTCCGAAGATTTGCCGTTATAGTTCCAGCTTATAATGAAGCGGCTGGTATTGAACAGACTATTAAGAAGTTGTTGGCTGTAGATTATCCCCGCCATTTATTCGAGGTTATTGTTATTGCGGATAATTGCACTGATTCTACCGCTAATTTTGCCGCTAAATCGGGAGCAAAAGTATGGAAACGCAACAATAAGGGTAAAAAGGGTAAAGGATATGCTTTGCGGTGGTGTTTTGACAAAATTCTGTCCGATAATAAGCTGTACACGTTTGATTCGGTGGTGGTGATAGATGCTGATAGCAGAGTGAGGAAGAATATCTTGAAAGTATTCAACAATGCCAGGGAGCAGGGAAACTCGGTAATCCAAGGATATTTTTCTGTAGAATCAAAACCAGGGGTCTGGACCAACGAAATTATCCGAATCGGCTTAACGCTGTATAATTTTGTTCGTCCTTTGGGCCGAAGTAAACTAGGATTATCTACCGGATTGCGTGGCAATGGAATGTGTTTTTCCATGCAAACGTTAAGGGAAGTAACTTGGGATGCTTTTTCTCAAACAGAAGACCTTGAATATGGGATGAAGCTACTTTTAAAAGAGGTAAAAATATCATTCGCATCAGAAATTATAGGTTATAACGAGATACCTGAAACACCCAAAAATGCTGAAAGCCAAAGGGAACGATGGGAAGTAGGTAGATTACCCCTAATTAAACGCTATACAGGCAGCTTATTAAAAGAAGCCGCAAAGAAACGTTCCTTTAAAATCTTTGATGGTTTAATTGATTTGGTTACCCCGCCTTTGGTGAATATGCTGATTATAGTCCAAGTAATGGCTGGTTTAAGCTTCTTGCTTTATTTAACGGGGTTTGAGAACTCCCTGCTTTTTATGTGGCTGTGGGTATTTTTGTTCTGCCTTGGATTGTTTCACTTATTTCTGGGGTTATATGCTGCAAATGCCGACCAAAGCATGTATAGTTCTGTTCTATATGTACCGCGTTATGCCTGTTGGAAATTGTACATATATACCAAGGTGTTTATATTCAGGAGAAGGACGTTTGAGTGGGTACGTACACCAAGAGATGTGATAAAAAATCATTAGGAAACAAAAATAAGCCAACCTGTGCTAATCTATTAATTAATGAGAGAAGATATCGAACATATTGCAACCGATACATTACAATCGAAAAAAGTAATAGTTAAAGTTGTTGATAATGAAAATTCATTAAGTAGTTTGGCTGAATCATGGAAAAAACTCTCAGAAGAAGCAAAAAGTAAAATATTTGAGAAATATGAATGGCTTTCCAGCTGGTGGAAGCATTTTGGCAGACACCCGAAAAGGCAGCTTTTTATTATAACCGTATATCTTAATAACGAGTTGATAGGTTTAGCTCCATTTTATATCGGGATATCATCGATCGGTCCGGTTACCGTGCAACGCCGCTTACATCTGATGGGATGCGGAACCAATTCTAATGAGTTCTGGGGGTTTATGGATGATTATGGTTATAGCGATTTCCTGGACATAAGCTCCCTTCCTAATCATCGTCAAATTGTTGCTGATAGCATTTGTGACTTTCTCAAACATAATTTTATGAAAGCTGATACTATTTGTTTTAAGCATGTAAATGATAAAAGTTTCATAGTACAGCATCTGTTACCGAGCTTGAGCAAGCGGAACATTACCTACAGCAAGCATAAAACAGATGAATGTCCTTTTATATCATTGCCATCATCATTTGAAGAATATATAAGAAATACAGGTCCAAGCTCTCGCCGCAGAAAATTAAAGAAAAAATTAAAATCGGCAAGTAAGGATTATATTGTAGAAAATGGTGTAACCTTAGATGAGGTAAGGGGTGGAGTAGAGAAACTAATTGACCTGCATCAGGAGAGATGGAACAAAATTGGACATTCGGGTACATTCCATGACAAGCGTCATCTCAGATTTGTTAAGGAATTTAGTGAGATAGCATTTAGGAACGGCTGGCTGGGGCTTAAACTTGCCAAGGATGAGCAGGGGTGTTGTGCAGTTCGTATGGTCATTCAAGATGGGCAGGCCATGTACGACTGGCTTTCCGGTTTCAATGATTCAGCGAGTTCTGCAAAATTCAGGCCCGGGCATGGGCTGCTTACTCTTATGATAAAAGAAACGATAGAGTCTGATATTAATAGGGTTGAACTGATGCGTGGTGGTGAAAAATACAAATTTGACTACACCCTGGAATCCAGCTATAATAATAAAATCATTATATCGCTGAATAATGAAAAGTATTGGGTGCGTAATCTCCTGAATCATCTTGTTCATTCAATGGCATGGATCCATTTAAAAGTAGGGCGTGAGATAAAGCTACTTAGAGTGCAATACTGGCGTGTTGGATTCCCCCGGTTTGTTTTTGGCTATGCCTACTTTAGGCTGAAAAATATTAAAGAAAAATATCACTAACTTTTTTTCCAGACTTACGAAAGTTATTCGTAAAACTTTGACTGGTAATATTTGTTTAATAAAAAAATATTAAACCTGATGAAACCCGCAAACTCTTTTCCCTGTTGTATGCAGAAACAGGAAATAGCCTAAAACTTTTAATCCTTTTTTTTGTGTCAGATAAAAATGGAAAAGAAAATCAGCAGAAACCATCAAAACGGCCTCGTCAGGCCCAAAGAACGCCCTCTGAACCGGGGATATCAGGCATTACCATTTTTTATTTACTGTTAGTCTCTTTGCTGGTCTTTTGGCTGATTTATTCTTATTACAATGAAGCGCTGGGCCCGGATCAGATCGAATACAGTACCTTCAAAACAGAACTTCGCCAGGGCAATATAGAAGAAGTGACGATTCAGGGAGAACATTTGGAAGGGGAGCTGGTCAATCCTTCTGAAAGGGTTACGGCTGAAGGGGATACCGTCAGTTTTACCGACTTTGAAACGTATACACCCCCCTTCGGCGATGATAATCTGATGCCCCTGCTCGAAGAGCAGGAGGTGAATGTGGCTGTGTTGCCCAAAACCGACAACACCTGGCTCTGGATATTTTTTATGATGGTTCCTTTTTTTCTCATCCTGATTGTGGGCGTTATTATGTTCCGGCGGATGCAGGGAGGAGGCCAGGGTGGCATGTTTTCAATTGGCAAAAGCCAGGCCCGGCTGCACAAACCCGGTGAAGGCAAGCAAACGACATTTGATGATGTAGCAGGCTCCGAAGAGGCCAAGCAAGAGCTCCAGGAGATAGTAGCGTATCTGAAAGATCCCTCCAAATTTATAAGACTGGGGGTGAAAGTGCCCAAAGGGGTGTTGCTTTATGGCGCTCCGGGCACCGGGAAAACACTTATGGCCCGAGCTGTTGCTGGTGAGGCCGAGGTTCCCTTTTTTATTATCACCGGATCGGATTTTATGGAAATGCTGGTAGGCGTGGGGGCCAAAAGGGTAAGAGAAATGTTCAAAAATGCCAAGGAAATGGCGCCCAGCATAATATTTATTGATGAACTGGATTCTATCGGCAGGCGGCGCGGTTCCGGGCTTGGTGGCGGACACGATGAGCGCGAACAGACCCTTAACCAGCTGCTTTCAGAGATGGATGGATTCGAACCCCATGAAAATGTAATTGTAATGGCTGCTACAAACCGACCCGATATTCTGGACAAAGCTTTGCTGCGGCCAGGGCGGTTCAACAGGAGGGTAGAGATATCATTGCCTTCTAAAGACGACAGGATTAAGATCCTTAAAGTTCATGCACGCGACAAACCACTGGGTGATGATGTGGATCTGGAGAACATTGCCCGGGGCACCCCGGGTTTTACCGGAGCAGATTTAGAAAACCTGCTTAATGAAGCCGCACTGCTCACCGGCCGTGATGACCGGGATAAAATTTCCCAGCGTGATGTCGACCTTGCGCGCGATAAGGTAACAATGGGCCTCGAGCGAAAAGGAATTGTACTCGAACAAGAAGAAAGAAGGCTTCTGGCATACCATGAAGGTGGCCATGCTATTGTGGCCGCCGTTCTTGAAAATACAGACCCCATCCATAAGGTGTCTATTGTACCGCGGGGGCAGGCAATGGGGGTAACCCAGCAATTGCCTGACGGAGACCGATACCTCTACCGGAGAGAATACCTGCTCGACCGGCTGGCTGTGATAATGGGCGGGCGTGCTGCCGAACGTATGGTATTCGATACGGCTACAAGCGGTGCGGAAAACGATCTTAAACAAGTAACGAAGCTTGCCCGGAAAATGGTTTTAGACTGGGGCATGAGCGAGAAATTCCGATACACGGCTTTAGGGGGCCAACGTGAAGAGGTTTTCCTCGGGGAGCAAATGGGTTCTCAGCGTGAATACAGTGATGAAACTGCCCGGGAGGCCGACAAGGAAGCCAACAACATATTGGAGCAGGCTTTTCACAGGGCAGAAGATATTCTGAATAAAAATAAAGATGCTCTGGACGATTTAGCCGAAATGCTGCTTGATCGGGAAGAGGTAATGGGCGATGAGATCCTGAAACTAGTAGGAAAATAAATTTCTCATCAGATTCTGACAACAGATCTGGGTATCACCATTTGCATTGAGAAAAAGAATTTTTAAATGCCAAACTTACTAACCTATCAAAAAATGGAAAATGTACGCATTGAGGCAATCCGCGGTGACATTGCCAACCAGCCGGATATGATGGCAATAGTAAATGCTGCTAACGCACAGCTGCTAATAGGGGGTGGAGTAGCCGGCGCCATCCATAGAGCTGCCGGGCCTGGACTTGAGGAAGAGTGCCGGCCTATGGCACCTATCCAGCCAGGGGAAGCCGTCATCTCTGGTGGTCATAATCTGCCTAATAAATATGTGATCCACTGTTTGGGGCCAGTATATGGAGCAGACAAGCCGGAAGATAAGCTGTTGGCCAATTGTTATCGCAATGCATTAAAAATCGCGGATGAACATCAGATAGACTCCATTGCCTTTCCCGCCATATCAACGGGAGCATTTAGTTACCCATTTAATCAGGCTGCCGGAATAGCTTTAAAAACAATTCGCGATACCTTGCCTGAACTGAGGCACATCCAAAAGGTCAGGATAGTGCTTTTCAGTGAAGAAGACCGTAAAGTATTTGAAGATATGCTAAACAAAATTCATGCTTAATGGTGAATAAAACCAAAGCCGTGAAACCAGCAAATCTGCTGAGCACCATCACTGGTACGTATACCGATCAGTATCAGCTTACCATGGCGCAGGTATATTTTCTGAAGGGGCAAAAAGATAATACAGCCATATTTGATTATTTCTTCCGGAAACTTCCGTTAATGGGAGGGTATGCCATTTTTGCGGGGTTAGAAGATCTTCTTGAAATACTTGAAAATTTACATTTTGATGAAAAGGATATCCGCTTTTTACACGAACAAGGGCTGCATCCGGAGTTTCTAAAGTATTTGGAAACCTTTCGGTTTGAAGGCAATATATATAGTTCTCCCGAAGGGAATCCTGTCTTTCCAATATTGCCTGTTTTAACTGTGGAAGCCAAAATAATTGAAGCTCAGATTATTGAAACCCTGCTTCTGAACATCCTGAATTTCCAAACGCTGATAGCCACCAAAGCCAGCCGTATGAGATATGTGGCCGGAGAACGCAAGCTTGTAGATTTTGGCCTGCGAAGGGCGCAAAGTACAGGGGGGTACTCTGCAGCTCGGGCTGCGGTGATCGGAGGCTTTGATGCCACCAGCAACGTCCGTGCAGGGCTTGATTACGGCATCCCCGTCTCAGGAACCATGGCACATTCATTTGTTCAAAGTTACGACGATGAACTAACCGCCTTCCGTGATTTTGCCGATGCCAGATCGGATGACTGCGTTCTGTTGGTTGACACTTACGACACGATAAACAGTGGGCTGCCTAATGCAATAACTGTAGGTAAAGAAATGGAAGCCAAAGGGCACCGGCTGAAAGGCATCCGTCTGGATAGCGGAGATCTGGCATATCTGGCCAAAACCTCAAGGCAGATGTTGAATGATGCCGGCCTTGGTTATGTAGAAATTGCGGCATCCAACCAGATCGATGAACATGTAATCAGAAGTCTAAATGAGCAGCAAGCGCCAATTGACCTTTTTGGGGTGGGTACAAGCTTGGTAACCGGTCGTCCGGATGCTGCTTTGGATGGGGTTTACAAATTAGCCTGGGCCAAAAAGAAGCCACGCATTAAACTTTCAGAAACTATAGCTAAGATAACCCTGCCTCATAAAAAACAGGTATACAGGGTAATGGACGGCCAGGGTAACTTTTTTGGTGCGGATTCCGCTGCACTATTTGAGGAAAATCATGTTGATACCATGTATCACACAACCGACCCGTTAAAATCGTTGCCTGTCGAGGAGTTTGAACAGGTGCCCCAGTTACATAAGGTAATGGAGAAAGGCATACGTTTACATGCCCCGCTTTCACTAAACGAAATAAAGCAGTATTCCCAACAACGCCTAAAACAACTGCCGGCAGAATATAAAAGATTTGATAATCCACATGACTACAAGGTCGGAATTAGTACCCGGTTAAAAAATAAGCGGAATCAATTGATCGAATTATACAAGCAAAAAAAAGTATAATATCCAGTTTGTTAATTTTGGTACAGCAGGTAGAAATAAAGCGCGGCATATGAATAAAAAAACGCAGGCATGCAATCTCTGCACAAGCCTATAGCAAGCCCTGCTCATCTCCTACTGCCAGCCGGGCTTTAGTTGGACTTGGTATGGAGTTGGTCAGGACTTGATCAGGTTTTCGTCAGCTATTTTGGCCGAAAAATGCACCTGAAAACTGTTCAGGAAAAGGCAGTTCATTTTGTTCCGGACAATGTTTAAATTTGGAAGAATCATCTTATATCAAAATGTAATAAATCATGCAAATCTCCCCATCAACTGTTTTAATTACCTGTCCATTATGTGGAGAAAATGATGAAAAGGTTCAATTAACCGGGCCAGATGAAAGATTGCATTATCATTGCGAAAACTGCCAGATGATATTTACCGATCCCGCTTATAAACTATCTGGTGAGGATGAGCAAGCCCGGTACGAAGAGCATAATAATGGGATACAATATCCGGGTTATGTCAGATTTTTAAATCAGGCAATCGAACCCACGCTCCCTTATTTAAATCATAATATGCAGGGCCTTGATTTTGGTTGCGGCCCGGGGCCCGCGCTTTCTATTTTACTTCAGCGCCAAAATATAGAATGTGAAGATTATGATCCTTATTTCTACCCCCGGGAGCTTACTTCAACTTATGATTTTATATTTGCAACAGAATGTTTTGAACATTTTAATTATCCGGATCGGGAAATAAAGCGCCTGAAAAGTCTGATTAAACCAGGTGGTATTTTAACAGTGATGACCATTAATTGGAAAAATCTAGAAGATTTCCCCAACTGGCATTATGCAAAAGACCCTACTCATGTATCATTTTTTCGGCAGGAAACGTTTGATTTCATTTGCAAAAAATACGGATTCGAAGAACTCCCATGCCGCAATGCCAGGGTAACCATATTAAGAGAATCTGTATCATAATGCCAATAGTGCCTCGCGAGCTTCCTGGCATAACGGAGAAGACACTTATACAGCACGAGAGCTATACGGCAAATCTGGGCGGACTCGATGTAGCAGCCTTTTGATACAGCCCCACTAAAAACATTCAGAAGACCTCTTCATCAATCCTTTTACGCCTATTAATAAAAATTTTGTAAGGTATACTTCAGGAAATCTGACAATCCTTGAATAAAAAGTGAATTTGGTGTTGACTTGAGCCGGTAACTATTGCTATATTTAGAGCCTGTTTGAGACACGCTTTCAAATACATTCCTCGGTAGCTCAATGGCAGAGCATGCGGCTGTTAACCGCAGGGTTGTAGGTTCGAATCCTACCCGGGGAGCTTTTTTCATTTCTCACCTGAGGCATCTACATCACTATGCCCTACTCCCGAATCCGAAATATATTCATCTTCTTTTTGATATTTTTACCCGTGCAATACGGTGTAGTCGGAATTTTAGGACATTATCACACGGAACCCTGGCCTGCTTTTGTCTTTCCCGGATTCAAAAATGTTTATGATGGGGAAAAAGGCATAAGCTTCAGTGTTCCTCAATTATCAGTAATATTGGCAGATTCTTCAAAAAAAGATGTGCGCGTTCAGGATCTTTTGAATGATGCCCCATACTCCCACCACAAAGCAATAATGAATGCTCGTTTTAATTCCGGGGCTCTTGAAGATATGGATTTAGAAACGAAAGCCTGGCTTTACACAAGGTTGATATCCATCACCAAAAAGACCGAAATTTCATATTTTACTGTTGAATGGAATAAGATGATCCACAAATTGGATGATGGAAAATTGATTGTTGATAGTAATTTAGTTTCTACAGACAGTATTTATTTCAATGAATAAATTTGATCAATGGATATTCAACTCCTTTCAAGTAACACCTGAAAGTCTGGGTATTTATCGGATCCTGTTTGCATTGTTTACGATACTTGTTATTTCGCCGGGGCATTCGGTCTATACCCAGTTCGACCTGCTCTCAAATTTTCCCGACAGTTTTTTTGATCCTGCACCCGGTCCTATGATGTTGTTCAGCGGTATACCGCCAGAGGCCTTTTTTAACTGTCTGTTACTTGCACTTAACATCAGTCTTATTGCTTTGCTGGTAGGTTACCGGACATTCTGGGCGTCACTGTCAACCGGTGTGCTGCTTTTGGTTGGTCTTGGTTTTTCTTATTCGCTTGGGAAAGTTAATCATACCCTGCCTTATTCTGTTCTGCCTATTATATTAATGTGGTCTAATTGGGGTGCTGGTTATTCATGGGATGCTTATTATAATTTGGATAAACAGCCCAAAGTTGAATCCTGGCCACTTACCCTGCTTATTTTGATAGTCGGGTTTATGTTCTTTACAGCAGGATTTCCGAAGATATTAGGAGACTGGCTCAGTTTTGATACTCTTGCAACACGGGGACACCTTTTTAACCAGTACTTTGTCTCCGGCAGAATGGACTTAATGGCGGGGTGGTTTATTACATTGGAAGCACGATGGTTTTGGCTTATGCTTGATTATTTGACGATTATATTTGAAGTTGGTTTCTTGATTGCCATATTACATCCTGTTTCGGCCCGGATATTTCTGGTGATTGCTGTATTTTTCCACGCCGGCACCATGCTAATGCTTAATATTGCCTTTGCCAATAATATTATAGTATATGGGGCTTTCGTAAATTGGAAAAATATGCTTCCCGCTATGAAATTTAACTTTAATGGCTGGTATCAAAATTGGACTTTTTTAAATATACCCGCCATTTATTATATCATCATTGCCGGTTCCATACTCTATTTATGGGGGGCACCATTAAATTTCTTAAACCAGAGTTCGGGATTAACTTCTGATTTGATGCTATCGGAGGTGCTTACGGTGGCAATTGCCCTGGCTGGGGTGATTATTACTTATTCTATAAAACTATTCATTACACTCTTGCGCTCAAATACGCGCGAACGCCTTACAGAAACAGAATGAAGCTAGTAAGGGGTTAAAACTAAGGATTATCTAGTTGTTGTTCTTGCCTAAGTTGATTAACTGGAACTGTTTACAATATAATCCAATGTAAATACAATATTGCCTGGAAAGTTCACATTTGAAGTTTTAATGGATTAATATAATAATATAATTATTGTATAACAATAATTATATTATTATATTAAATATGCAGTTTAAGTAGTTAGATGGGCTGATATTAAAAAATATAAATTGTAGTAATATTAATAAGTAGACTCCGAAGAGATTGATATTGAATGAATCGCTTCGAATTTAAAACTATGAGTGTAGATATTCTAGGAGAAATGTATGAAAGAAGGGTAGAATCTGCTCTGAAATGGTTAAAAGTAAGCATTGATGTTAACAAGGGGAATGGTTCATCAGCATATTACATAAATTGCAGGTTACCTTTAGGGTGGACAAAAGCTTATCCAGAAACGACAGGATATTTAATTGAGACTTTATATGATTATGCTCTATCATTTCCTGAAATGAATTTGTCTGATTATGCCGCTAAACAGGCAGATTGGCTGGTTAATATTCAGCTTTCTTCCGGTGCATATATGGGTGGGAAAGTAGGTTCTGCCTCAAAGCCAAGTATCTTTAATACAGGTCAGATCATATTTGGCTTAATCAGGGCCTATCTGGAAACACAAAGTACTAAATATCTTATTTCAGCTGAAAACTCGTGTAGTTGGTTATTACGTAATCTTGAGAAAGATAACAGTTGGTTAATAGGATCTTACATTGAAGGATATTGTCCCTCGTATTATACCCGGGTTATCTGGGCAATTCTCTACGCCAATACGGTGATTAAAAGTAAGGAATTGGAAGTTGCTATGAGAAAAGCTCTTCAATACTATTTTGGTAAAGTTAATGATGTTTATGGTGTTCAGGATTGGTCTTTCAAGAAAGATGAAAAAGCTTTTACACATACCATTGCGTATACCATACGAGGTTTTTATGAGTCTTCGGTGTTGCTGGAAGATGATGATCTCAAAGTATTGGTCATTAATATGGCCGACAAGATTGTCAGGCTTCGGGAAGTTAAGGGAAGCCTTGCAGGCAGGTATGATGAAAGGTGGAATGGTGATTATTCGTTCTTATGTCTGACAGGAAATTGTCAGTTAAGCATTATTCTATCAAAATTATTTCTGGAGACTCAGGATGTAAGGTATTTTAATGCTTCGCTTAAGCTTTTCGAGGATATTTTGCCTTACCAAAAAATGAGAGGTTCGAACAATATACGTGGCAGCATCGCCGGATCATCACCCGTATATGGGTCTTATATGTTTATGCGGTATCCAAATTGGCCGGCTAAGTTCTTTCTGGATGCTTATCTCCTGCTAAAAACATCTAAAGAAAAATTAATGCCTCAAAAAGTATGAAGTTATTTATTACCTGTGGTTATAATAACAGCCTGGAAACCGTGGGGCTCATTCAGAGTCTGGTAGATAAGAAGATTCCTATTTATGGTGTTCTTATAACAAAAGCTTTTAATATAGCCCGTATTCGAATGTATGTCCGTCAGTTGAAACCAAGTGGGTTTTACCGGAAGTTTAAAGATAAAATAGTATCCCGATACTTATCGGTAAAACGATCTGAAGAAAGTTTAATACTTGAGACATATCTAAAGGAACGGGGAATGAAGCTGATACCGGTCAGTTCTTATTGTAAACAAAATGACATACCCTATCGTTTTGTCACATCCCTTAATAGTTATCCCTCCAGGGAATACATAAAAGAATCAGATTTAGTTGTCTATTCCGGTGGTGGGCTAATCAGAAAAGAATTTCTGAAAATACCATCAGTAGGGGTACTTAATTGTCATTCTGGGCCTCTTCCGGCAATCAGAGGCATGAATGTGTTGGAATGGTCTTTGCTATTAGGCATCCCACCTGCAAATACCCTGCACCTGATTGATGAAGGTGTTGATACTGGGGATATTATAGAAATGATCCCCAAAAAATATCCTCTGGATGAGGGTATATCGCATCTACGAGGGAAAAATCATATAGATTTTATTGAAGACATGACTTATGGGGTAGAAAAGATTTTGGCAGGTGATTATAACCGAACTCCACAAAATATTAAAGAAGGCAAACAATACTACATAATGCACCCTATGCTTCGATCCATTGCGGAGTCACGTTATAGAACCAGGTCATATGTGGAGTAAAACGTACTTCACAATACGTGAACTAAGGACAGTTCAGGTTGCCTATCGCTTATTATATATTATAAAACGTAATTTTTATCAGAGGTTCAATCAGGCAGTTCACCAAAGGTATAATCAGAAAGCGCTGCTAAAATCGGGTGTGACACTACCTGCCAAGAAGAGGCTATATACAGATCGTTGTTATTACTCTTCCAATCTAGACGATTTGCTATTTAATAAGATAACCTTCCTCAACCACCCTATTTCATTTGGAGAAAAAATTGATTGGCACCGTGCTGAGCTGAACCGGGGCACAAGGTTATGGAAACTCACTCTCCACAATCATGAGTTTTTGATAGAGGCAGCCAAAGCGTATAGAGATACATCCGATAAGAAATATCTTGAGTATTGTATCGAAACACTACTAGATTGGCAGGCTCAAAATCCTTTGGGGACAAAAGATTATGGTAAAGATAACTGGAACTCTTATGCTATTTCTCTCCGCCTGGTGTCCTGGTCTAAAATTATGTCCTTGTTGCACGATGATATACCTGAGTCTTGTAAGGAGACCATTTCACGTAGCTACAGAATGCAGGCTGAATTTTTATATGACAACCTTGAATACGATATACTGGGTAATCATTTAATAAAAAACTGGAAAGCATTGTCTTTTTCAGCGATCTTTTTACAAGATGATATCTATTACGATTTGGCAAAGAAACTTTTTGATAAATATATAAGGGAGCAGTTTACCGAAAACGGGATGCATGAAGAACTTAGCCCTATGTATCAGGCTATCATAACAGAAGATTTTTTGGAGGTGTATAATCTGGATTCACGATGGAGTCATCTCGCTCCTCTGATAAAAAAACAATACTTCTGCATCACTTCGCTTTCTGATCCGGAAGGATATGCTTTTTATAATGACAGTGTTAATGGCAATGCTGTTAACCCTAAAGAGCTTAGTCAGCTATTTAAAAGCACGTTCAAAGGTTATGAAAACCGGCCTGATAATTATAGAAGTTTTGATGGTTATCATATATTTGAAGACCGTCATCAAAAGTTGATATTTGATTCCGGACCTTTAGTCTTTGGTTCTCAACCCGGTCACGGGCATTGTGACGCCTTAAGTTTTGAGTATTCCAGAAATGGCAAGAAAATATTCACCAATGCCGGAGTTTATGAATATAATGCCGGAGAACGCAGGGAATACAGTAGATCAACGGCCGCTCACAATACCCTTCAATATAGTAACTCTGACCAATCGGAAGTTTACGGGTCTTTTCGGTGTGCCCGGAAGTCAACTGTTAACCAATCTTCCGTAAAAAGGCATTTATCAGGTCTTACCGTTACCGCAGAAGTAACGGGATTTAATTTCAGGAAACCAGTTACGCATAGCCGGACAGTATCAATTACTACAGATGTTCTGGAAATAAAAGATAATGTGACAACTCAGCATGCTGATTCGGAATATTCTAAAATATTTCTTCGTCTTATGCCTGATTTTAGCTATAGGAAAGGGGAGGATGTTTATTCAATAGTTGACACCTCAGGGAATACGATAGGTGAAGTATCATGCACTATGCCTTGTGAAGTTCAGCAGACGGTTTTTTACCCGGAGTTTGGTAAAGAAGCTAAAGTTGACACATTAATAATTAATAATGTTCCGGTTGATACATCTGTAAACACTAAAATTTTCTGGATATAAGTTTAGTCTATCCAATCGCTTTTTGGATTCGATTCAGTAAGGCATCATAATTTTCAAACTTTTCAATTGCTAGTTCCTGAAATCCCTGAAGATCTGCCTGGCGGAATCGGTCGTACAGGTCCCGCGCAAAATCGGCAAAATTGTTGTCGTATCTTTTAATATTAGCATTTTCAGAACCGATATGGGGGGGAGAGGAAGGAAATAGATACATCGTATAAGGATTATTGGGTACCTCATCCTGGTCCATCCATCTCACTGTTGCATCCGGTGAGTAATGCGAATATTTCATCCCCGGACTGCGCGGCTTCTCCTTTTCTTGAGAACCTGTTATATTAACCTTTTTGCCCAGTATGGATTCTAAATCTTTAGCTGTAATATGGCCGGGCCGGAGAATGGTATACGGTTCCGCACTCATATCTATTACTGTGGATTCCAAACCTATTTCACAGGGGCCGCCATCAACAACGGGGAAATCTACCCCTAAATCATTTTTAACATGGTCCAGGCGGGTAGGGCTTGGTTTGCCTGATATATTAGCGCTGGGGGCTACCAGAGGGCCCGCATGCCTGATAAGGCGGAGGGCAAGTTTATGATCCGGCATTCTAATAGCTACCGTATCAAGTCCGGCAGTGATAATATCTAATACCGTAGCTTTTTTGGGCAAAACGAAAGTCAAGGGACCGGGCCAGAAGGCATCCATTAGTTCCTTGGTGTCGGGACTTATATCATCAGCGAAATTATAAACCATATCCAAATCGCTCACATGAACTATCAGCGGGTTATCGGCTGGGCGTCCTTTGATTTGGAATACTTTTTTTATAGCATCAGGATTCAACGCACTGGCACCTAGCCCATAGACCGTTTCGGTGGGGAAAGCAACAACATCACCACGTTTTAGAATTTTCAGATACTTGTCAATCAACGCTTGTAACCTCGACAGATTGATTCAATGAATGCAGAAAATCAATTGCAGCATCCAAACCGGGGATGCCATGAATGGCAACTCTAATGGCATCATTTTTCTGGATAAGCTTATATTTTCCTGGAGCTTGCTCTTCCACACCTTTAAGTAAGTCCTGAAGCCTTCCTTTTTCAAAATAATCAACGCCGGTTTTAGATTTTTCAGATGGAACCTGCAGCCACATGCGGTCTGAACGGACTGTAACTTTACTGAGAAATTGCCGTGAGGCATGTATTTTTATGGAGGTAAGCTTAACCAGGTTTTTAGCTTCGGCTGGCAGGGGACCAAACCTATCGATAACCTCATCCTTCCATTCTTCTACATCTTCAGGAGTTTTTGCGGTAGATAATTTTCGGTACAGATTCAGACGTTCCACATTTTCAGAGACATAATTGCCTGGAAGCATAGCCGGGAGGTCAAATTCGACTACCGTTTCGGGAAGTTCACTTTCGGTTTCAACACCGGCAAAAAGCTCCTTGAACTCGGTTTCTTTTAATTCGTTAACTGCATCATTTAAAATCTTGTTGTACAGATCAAAGCCTATATCATTGATAAACCCACTTTGTTCACCGCCCAAAATATCACCGGCTCCCCTGATATCAAGATCCCGCATAGCGATATTAAAACCGGCACCTAATTCTGAGAATTCCTCGAGGGCCAATAATCTTTTTCGAGATTCAACGGTAAGGGCCTCAAGAGGCGGTGTAACCAAATAACAAAAAGCCTTACGGTTAGACCGACCAACACGGCCACGCAACTGGTGGAGTTCAGCTAATCCGAACTTATCGGCTCCGTTGATAATAATGGTGTTGGCATTGGAGATATCAATACCATTCTCCACAATATTTGTAGAAACTAGTACATCGAATTTGTGGGCGTAAAAATCCAGGATAATTTTCTCAAGTTGAGTGCCTGTCATTTGCCCATGGGCATATCGAACACGGACATCCGGCGCCAGTTTACGAACCATATCTGCCATTTCTTCAATATTTTTTACCCTGTTATGGATAAAGAATATTTGTCCGCCACGGCTGATTTCCTGCATAATGGCATCACGGATAAGCTTTGAGTCAAAACTATGGATTTCCGTATACACCGGCTGGCGGTTTGGCGGAGGAGTATTAATAATGCTGAGATCACGGGCTCCCATTAACGAAAACTGCAAAGTACGAGGAATGGGAGTAGCTGTTAGGGTTAATACATCAATGGTTGCACGCAGCTCTTTCAGTTTTTCCTTCATACCCACGCCAAAGCGCTGCTCTTCATCTACAATAAGAAGACCCAGGTCTTTAAACTTAATATCCTTTGAAGTAATACGATGAGTTCCAATAAGGATATCTACCTGTCCTTTGGCCGTTCTTTTGAGAATCTCTGTTTGATCAGCTTTGCTCCTGAACCGTGATATGACATCGACCTCCACAGGGAACTTTCCGACCCTTTCCTGAAAAGTTTTGGCGTGCTGGTCGGCTAAAATCGTGGTAGGGGCCAGTATGGCTACTTGCTTTCCATCCATCACCGCTTTGAATGCTGCCCTAACAGCCACCTCAGTTTTGCCAAAGCCTACATCACCGCATATTAGGCGGTCCATAGGATTGGTGCTCATCATATCCTGCTTTACGTCCTGGATAGCGGTATCCTGATCGGGTGTTTCCTCATAAATGAAAGAGGCTTCCAGTTCAGTCTGCATAGTTGAATCTTCCGAAAACGCAAAGGCTTCCTGTGACTTACGTTTAGCGTAGAGCTGTATCAGTTCACGTGCAATATCTTTTACACGCTTTTTAGTTTTTGCCTTTTTCCGTGCCCATTCACCCGAGCCTAATTTGGTGATTTTGGGTGCTGTGCCTTCTTTGCCAGAATATTTCTGAAGTTTGTGCAGGTTCGATACGTTTACGTACAGAATCGAATTCTCCTGATATCGCACCACAACGGCTTCCTGTTTCGAACCACGGACCTCAATATCCTTAAATCCTGCAAATTTCCCGATACCATAATCAACATGAACCACGAAGTCACCAATATTCAGGTCTTTCAATTCTTTAAAAGATATGCCACCGCGATATTTACGTTTGCGGGCCTTCGGGCGGTGATATCGGTTAAATATTTGATGATCAGTATAAACCGCGATTTTCTGATCCTGTAGAATGAAACCCCGGTGGAGGGTTTCAACCAAAAGGCTGAACTTGAAGGAATCTTCCGGTTCACCAAGTAATTCCTGAAACCGGTCACGTTGGCCGTCGCTATCGCATAAAATAAAGGTAGTAATTCCCTCAGCCGATAAGCCTTCGATATTTTTTCGCAACAGCTTAACAGAGCTGTTAAAGTCTGGTTGCGGCTTGGCATCTAGTTTACAGATCCAGTCAACTTTGGTGCTTTTATCAAGGGTACCGTGATGAATTGTAGCCTTTGAAATAAGGCTCTCTTCGAAAACTTCACCATTTACAAAAAGCTCATTGGGTGACGGTTTATCATCCTTACTTTTTCTTTGATAGGCCGCCTCGGCATCTTCAAAACGTGCATCCAAATCCGCTCTGATAAGTTCCGCTCCAAACAGGAAAACCACTGTATCATCATCAAAATATTCCAGCAGGTGCTTTTTCTGATCATCGCCAATTGTATTTACATTGGGGGTCAGCCGTGCGCTGTCCAGGAAGGAAACGGAACGTTGGGAATCGGGATCAAACTCGCGAAGGGAATCTATTTCATTGCCGAAGAATTCGATTCTAATGGGATAATTACCCGAAAATGGAAATACATCCAATATACCCCCACGGGGTGCAAATTCACCGGGTTCATCAACGAAACTTACCCGGTTGTAGTTTTGATCACCAAGAATGCCCATTAGCTCTTCGGGCTCAAGTTCCTGGCCTTTTTCAAGAATGATCGAAGCTTTGCTGAAGTTTTCCGGTGAAGCTATTTTCTCGAACAAGGCTTCGGATGAAGTGACCACCAGCTTTTCATTGGCTCCATAAACTGATTCTAATACCTCAGAACGTTGCACCATAATTGATGAGTCGAGAACCTGATGATCGTCGTAAGGTTTATGTCCGGTGGGTGGAAAAAGCTTGGATTGAGATAAATTCAGAGCATCCAGGTCAGACTTTAGGAACTGGGCCTGCTCGAAATCCGGATAAACAACAAGAATATTTTTATGTGTGTGTGAAAGGGCTTTAATTAGTAAGGAGGGGGTGGAACCCGTAAAATGCTCCAGGCGAATGGTTTTCTTTTCACTAATTTGCTGATTAAAATCCTCCAGGGGCAGAGAAGATGAAAATAGCTTACTGAGCTGCTCTAAGGCCATGAATAATAGTGTGTCAAATAAATTATATGGGTATTGGTAAACAGTATAACCCCTAAGAAAAAGGATTTATTATAGGCTTTAATTTACGCAACTACTAATTGAACCACAAAGTGCATGGGGATTAATACACATGGTGCGGTGCAAAGGGTAAACTGAAAAGGGCTGCTGAGGCTGTATCAAAAGGTTGCCGAGGAGCAGTTTTGGAGCTTTTGATACAGCCTCGGAGCAGTTTATTAGCATAGCAAGATATTCCTTTTCTGGTTAAGGCTAATGATGCTTCGGTTCGTGTATTTTGTAGGTAAATCCTTTATCTTGACCGCTTATGAAAAATCCGAAATACAAGAGATTTACATCAGAATCTGGCAGTATAGGGTCAGGTGGCGGTAAAGAAAAAACGGCAATCAATATATTTATCCGTTCCGAGAAAGAACATGTGAAGAGCGCCCGGATGTTTGCAAAGAAAAATAATATTTCTTTGTCGACTCTTGTGGATAATTATTTTAAGATGATTCACGAGAAAGCACAGAATCCTGCGCTTGAAATGCCGGCTTCAAGTTCGCTCAAGGGGGTACTAAAAGAAATGCGGCGTTCCCGTTTTGATTATTTCCGTTATCTGGAAAAAAAATACAGATGAATCAAATCAACAAATGATGAATGTCCTTTTTGATGCCGATGTGATCCTGGATGTTTTATTGGATCGTGAACCCTATGAAATTACCTCATATAAGTTGCTTACTTTGGTTGAGAAAGGCTACATCACCGGTTGGATAGGATCAGGTACAGTAAATACGCTGTATTATCTGATGGCCGGGGAGCTTGAGCATAAATGGGTGAAAAGACACCTGATTGAAGTTTTGGAATTATTTACGATTATTCCAGTAACCGGGGAAATTCTGGAGAAGAGTATAAAAAGCAGTTTTCTTGATTTTGAAGATGCCGTTCTTTGTCACGCCGCCGAAGCATATACGTTAGATTATATCATCACGCGAAATAAAGTTAACTTCAAAGGCGATATTCCAGTTTATGCACCGGAGGAACTGCTGAATATTCTGGAAGCTTTGCGGTAAAAGAACTATATGGCTAACATGGCGCGGCCCTCCGGGGCGTATTAATCCCATTTGATTTTCTGGGGTACCCCTAGGGCGTGGTGAGGCACTTTATTAGACAGCCACCTTTTGTTATCAATTTTACATCAGGCGGTGTTGCCAGCGCACCTAATTTTATAAATTTGCATGAAAGGGTTCTTTTTGAAATAGGTCTTCTTTCCCATTTATTTTTAACTGTAGTATACTTTGTGCCATATTATCCATAATCCCAATACGGCGATACTCCTTAATGAAATCATGCCTTACCTTAAATTCAGGTTTGAAGGCCAGTAACTTTTGTACAAATTCATCTGCTTTATTTGGACTGAAGACAATGGCATTATTTACGTTTTCGTTAATGAATTTTTGGGCATATCCTCCCACACCGGCAATCATTGGAAGGGGGGTTGCACCGTATTCAAATATTTTGGATGGCAGTACTTTTTTGAATGCGTCGTAATCGTTAAGGTGAAGGAATAAATAGTCACTTTGGGAATAGATAATCAATAGGTCTTTTCTTTTCATGGGTCTAATTAGCTCAACGTTATTTACGTTCATTTCTTTGAGCTTGGCAGCCAGCTTGTTTTTTGAACCGCCATCACCAATTATATTAAAATGGTAATCATTGGCAAGTTTACTGGCGGCCTGCGGAATAATCTTTTCCAGCCCCTGTCCTTCACCTATATTCCCTGCATAGGTAATTACCCTTGGTTTTGCAGTAGATAACCTCTTCGGGTAATTATAGTCCAGGAATAATTCGTCGATCCCATTGGTGTAGAAGCTGGTTTTACCATCATAAAATTCCTGAAAATAGGGCTCAAAGCCTTTAGAAACCAAGTTGAGGTGACTTGCTGACTGAATCGTGTATTGCTCAATTTTACTTAATACGGGTTTTGTAAATAATTTTAATGCTTTATTATTCAGAACATCATTCATTGTGTCGGTAAAAATATCCCTGATATCCAGATACAGCATCGTATTCTTCTTACGCGCAATTCTAGCTCCGAGAAAAGCGGTGAAAAGTCGTGATGAGGATGCAATTACAATATCGTAATTTTTTCCGTTCACCAGCTTAATTGCTTGCCTGTAATACGTTTTAAATGAAAAGATCTGATCCAGAAATCCGCTTTTATGAGGCGGTGTTTTGATTCTGTGAATAGTTATATTCCCCTGTTTTTCGAAAGGTCGTGCTTCCGCACTGTAGCTACGGTACCTGTTAGGAATTGTTGTAACTACATCTATTGTATCATTGGAATGCATATTCTGCTTTAATGCATCCAGTAAAGCTTTATTTCGGAATGAGCCTGCACACAGGTCGGGTTCGAAGTAAAATGTTAGGAGCAGCAATCTCATATTAAATAAAATTAAATTTTTTTTGTTGCCTTTGGATAGATAAGAGGGCAAACGCTTATTTTTTATCATGCCCTGGCTAATAGAATACTCTCTCTTGGTCTTTTCTTTTATTAAAGATTTTCGCCTTACGTGACCATGTTATTTTATTTATAACCTATTTTTTAGAAGTATCAGGTTCGTTATCACATGAACTAAATAACAAGGATTAGGTCTTGTTGTACACAATTATGCATGCTAATTCAAATAATAATATAATTGTTGATAATGGTAGTATTGGCAACAAATAGGTATATATTACAATTCAAAGTTTTATAATAATATTTTATCATAAAACTTTGTGCTTAAAAAAGTCTGATCTTCTTCATTTATGATCGACGGGAATTGACTTTTTTAAAAAGGTATCGTCTTTTCCAAAGTTGAACTTGATTTATTTTTATCTGCTTTGTCTAATTTTAAAAGAACCTGAATAATACGTTCGGCTGCCTTTCCATCCCATTTCTCAGGAATACCTCCCGATTTCCATTCGCCGTTAAACAGTCGGTTTAAATAAGGAGCAATATTTTTGGGGTCGGTTCCTATCAGCTCATTAGTGCCCGTAGTGATAGTTTCCGGCCTTTCTGTATTATCACGCAAAGTCAAACAGGGTACACCCATCACTGTAGTTTCTTCGGTTATGCCTCCAGAATCGGTAATTACGGCTTTTGCATGTTTTACCAGGTAGTTGAACTCCAGATACCCTAATGGTTCGACCATGTGCAGATTCGGTGCTTCTATACCATGAATTTCCAATATCTTTTTTGTTCTTGGATGAACTGGAAATATAACGGGAAGGTTTTGACTATTATTCAATATTTCATCAATAAGTTCTCTGAGTTGATTTCCCTCATCTACATTTGCCGGTCTGTGCAAAGTCATGACGAAATATCTTTGTTCCAACAGATTCAAGTCTTTCCATAAATCAGGCTGGATTAACCTTGATACATTTGTAAGGAGGGTATCGATCATTGTATTTCCAACAAAATAAATATCAGAATCCAATCTACCAGATAACTTTAAGTTTTCATTAGCAACTGTTGAAGTCGTAAAATAATAATTAGTGATACTATCTGTGACAACACGGTTTACCTCTTCGGGCATTGACCAGTCACCGGAACGAATACCACCTTCAACATGGGCTACCTTTATATTCATTTTTCTTGCAACAATTGAGCAGGCTAAAGTAGAGGTAACATCGCCCACTACCAGTACAATATCGACAGGATTGGCTACAAGTTCTTTTTCAAAACCAATCATAATAGCTGCAGTTTGCTCTGCTTGTGAACCCCCTCCGGCATTTAAATTAACATCGGGCTCGGGTATGCCTAATTGATCAAAAAAGTTACCGCTCATGTTTTTATCATAATGCTGGCCCGTATGAATCAGCCGGCAGGTGATATCTGCCCCGTTGTTTTTTGCTTTCTGGATTTCCTTTATTACAGGAGCAATTTTCATAAAGTTTGGTCGTGCACCGGCGATTATATCTATAAGCATGTTAATCTATTATTTTGTAAGGTTTATTAATGTTTATCTTTTGCAGAATTGTTAGATACGACCTTACCTATATCGGTATGTTCTTTATTTATAATTTTTAAAAAGTAACTGCCGTTCCAATATTCGGAGTAAAATTTTTCCTTTTTTGTTGCCAAATTTTTGTGGAAAAAAAGTAGTTTTTCCCTGTTATGATAGATCGTTAGCAGGTTATCCCAAAGTTTTTCGGGATTGTTTTTATCATATAATATCCCGTCGATATTTTGCCTGATCAGTTCGCTTATATATTGATGATCTGTTGCCAGAATGGGAAGATTAGCGTTGATGGCTTCAATAATCACCCCAGGATAGCCTTCCCCGGGATAGGTTGAGGGGAATAAAAGCATATCGGAATGTAGCATGACCGGACATACATCCACCGGTTCCAGCACCCCCTTATAAATGAGGATATCCTGTATATTATATTCATTTATAAGATTTAAAAATTTCTTATCATATAGTTCTCCATAGAGGCTGATCTTAATATTTAAATGATACTGATGAATATTACGGGCTACCATTAGCAGATTGTAGATGCCCTTGCTTTCTGAAATCCCACCGATATAGCTGAGCATCAGAGTTCCGTTCCGGTTAAAGCTAGTTATATTTTTTGTTGATGTCTGAGGTCTTGAAGTAGGAAACCAGACAGCGTTATTGATCCCATACTCTTCAGTGAGGCTTTTAATTAACCCTTTGGTTTGTAATAAAAGGGTATGTTTTCTATAACATTTAATAACCAATTGACGGATTAATTTGTTTGTATCCGATATGTAGTTAACGTGATTGCCCCCAAATACGCGGATAATTAAAAGTGAATCCGTTATTTGAGCGAATATACTTAAAATTAAGGCATAAACGGCAGCCCGGGTATTGGAAGCATGTAATGATATAATACAGTTAGAGCGGATTAATTTTAAAAACAGAAATAGATGAAGAAAACTTGAGTAGACTTTTCTAATACCTGATTCCCTGTTCGTATCGATGCAAAAATATGATACACCTGCACGATCCAATTCCTCTAATAGATAATTAAAAGAAACAGTTGTCCCACCTTTATTTCCGGATTTTGGTCCTATAACAATCAGTTTATTCATTTAAGCCAAGCATTAAGGCAGACTTGGGGATCATGTCAGGAAATACCATGGTTGTATAAAAACACGTACACTGATAGATAGTTTATAAAAGGAAGGCAAAAAGATGTTTTCAGGTATTTTTTTATTTAACAAATTGATAAATAAAAAAATGTGGTCAGTTCTCTCTACTTGATGATTTTTGAAAGTGATCCTCAGTATTAACTAATATGCCCAAAGTTATACCTACCATTAACCAGTATTTTTTATCATAATAACTAACAGCAGCAAAATCCCACAGTAGTAGTACAAATATAGATATTATAGCCCAACCAATGATTTTGTAATTATCTGTGGTTTTAAAACGCTTTAAAAGTTTAGAACATGAGAAAAGGATTGAAATGAAAAAACCATAGTACAAGCTAAGACCAATCAATCCCTGGCCAAACAGTAACTCTGTGTAATTGTTATGAGAATAAGTACCATACCCAGAATGTATCCTAAATGAATCGAGACCCCACCCAATAAAAGGTTTGTCGGCCCACATGCTTAAAGCAGTTGAGATCATATTATCTCTCGTTTCAAGACTTCCCTCATCAACTTCCTGACCACTAGTGTATAAGAAGATATTTTCCATTCGGGAAAAAAAGGTAGATTCTGAAAATAAATTATACAGAAAAAAACCAAGTATAGAAAAAATCATTAAGTACTGGATCTTCACGAATGCTTTTTCTCCTTTACTCATTAACACGAAAGTGGCCAATAAAATAAAAGTCAATAAAATTATTCCTTTACGTGAACCGGTAGTCGTTAATATTAATACTGAGAAAATTAAAATGCATGTATATATGAGATATCGGACTACCGGGTTTATTTGATATTTTCCAATGATAGGTAGCAGAAGAATTAAGGAAGTCCCAAATAAATAGAACGAGTAATTGTTAGGATTTCCTACCAAGCCTGACAATCTTTCGTTGGAGACACCATCAAAAGATTGCATGATTTGATCATAATCCAAAATGAATGTATAAAAAAGACCAAGTGTTAATCCAACGGCAACTGGAAGAATTGATTTGGTTTCTGAGATGATATTGTAGACCACATAAAACAGAATCATTACTAATGCAACAGTAATAAACCTTCTCACCGATTCCGGGTTAAGAATTATGGTAGCAAAAGCATAGGCTACAAACAGCATGATAAAGACCATTGACCAATGCCATCTCCATATGAAATTATTGCTTAAAGAGCTTTCTAAAAAGAAAATTCCTACGAGAGCGGCCCCAATAAAATTTTCAATCATAGTTGTTTCCTCCATACCAGAAAAAACAACTAGGGCAAATGAGTAGATGAGTAAAACTGCTTGACTATATTTTAATTTCATTTGTAAGCGTAAAAATATCTTTGATTCTGCTCAAATTATAAATATTATCCAAATAAGATGTAGTAATACTTAATCTGTTTTGTTATTAAGTATTTCTATTAAAGCTTCTCTGTGTGCCTCACAACGAATCATGTTTAGCTTCTGCATTTTACTTCTGCTTTGAAAAAAACTTTTGTATAAGCCTGACCGATAAATAAATGATTTTAAATATCGGTTCCTTATTCCTGAAAAAGGTGAAATGGACATTAAATAGGCATTTTTTTTCTCTTTGGTAAATTGAGCCCAAAGTGACATTAGTTTAACTGAATCTTGAATGACATTATTCGTATGATTAAGAAACTGTAGCATATTTATTTCATCCTGACCATTAAGCACTTTAAGTTTGAACGTTTGTTTATCTTGTTCAACAGGATATAATTTAAAGGTAATGCCATAGACGGCATCTATTTTTAATTTTAAAACTAACCCTTTATACCAAGAATTTTGATTTGAAAACTTAGTGAATAGAAAGTTTCCAAGGCTATAAAAAATGGGTACTTTATTATAAATTTCATAACCGTTTATGCAATGCGGGTGATGACCAACGATAATATCGGCCCCCCTATCGGCATAAAATCGATATTGTTTAACCATTCTGGGGCTGGGGTAACTGAAACTTTTATTCCCTCCGTGGATGATTACCAAAACAAAATCTGATACTTCTTTTTCTAACTCAATTTGGCGTACATTATCAATAAGTTCCATAGGATTTGACCCGGCGGATTCGGATGTAGCACTCGCCCATTCATTTTCAGCAAAATTTATTATAGAGATTTTTATACCCTTTATTTCTTTACGAAACGATTTTTGGGCATCTTTCAAATTGTTACCTGACCCGATTGATTCCAATCCATATTTTTTACAAAAATTTAATGTATCATTGATACCTTTTTCGCCATAATCCAAAATATGATTATTTGCCAGGGTCACTAAATTTATATTAAGAGCTTTTAAAAAAGGTGCCGATGTACTTTCAGAAGAACGTAGATGTATACCGGTCTTTACTATTTTGTTTTCGGCAATGTTGTTGGTTATGGGTGCTTCCAGGTTAATAATTCGAAAGTCAGATTCTTTAAATAGATTTAGAACAGAGGGATCAAATAAATTTTTACCCTGATATTCATCAGTTACTACTAAATCTCCCCCTATTAAAATGTTCATATTTTTTGCCTTAATTGGTAGACTTCTATAATTATTAATGCTGTTGGACAAGAGGCTTATTTATCAATTAACTGTACAACTTTTAATAATTCCCCTCCTCTATGTTAAAATCCAGATAATGATGATATTGTCTGGTAGAATTATGCTACATTAGATATAAATGCTTTGGAATTAACGGTATTCAAATTAAACGCCATTGATTATTTTATAATTGGCAAAGCTTACGCCTTGCAACTCACATTGAGTGATTATTTTATTGAACATCAGCAGTATTAAAATAATAGAGCTGTTTTAAGTTCATAATGCCCTATTACTTTAATTAATATATGGTCATTAATACATAAAAGAAAATATATTATTATATTTTAACAGTATTATTCACAAAGATGTACAAAATTAAAGAAAAGATGGCTGAGAATCGGTTTAACAGTGAATAAGAGAGAACTGATCGGGAATGTTCTGTAAACTTGCTGTTCAAGTTGTAAAACTTGCACAGGAATTTAAATAATCAAAAAAAGCGTATTACTCGTACCAGACATTAATTATTTAAATCAATTACCAACCTGATGGGATGGCCTGCATTTTTTGTAGGATCTCCCGTGTTGATGTGGTGAATAAGCATTTAGAAATGAAGTACAAAGAATAATAGGTATAGCCCGGCGGGGCAATGACACCTTTATGCTGATTAAATAGCCTTATTTCCTAAGCATATTCGAGAGGATCCATCTCAGATTGGATCTATCTATAATTAAGCTAAGAAAAAGCCAATGGAAGTATCGTAAACTTTTAATCTTGTTATTTTTCCAGCCATATGCCAATAACCTTGAAATAGCTTTATTTTCTAGAAGAATACTTTTTTTTAGATGCATCTTATATTTCTGATAAAAAATATAAGATGCATCTAGCTTTAAACTATGATTTTTAGTAATTCTGTCATCATTATCTTCCCTAATATAAGTTAACACTTCAGGTATGCTATCCACCCGACCTATTTTTGACATTGAAATGTAAAAATCTAAATCTTGCATAGCGGGTAAGCGTTCATCAAAGCCACTAAATTGTAAAGCTATCTTTTTTTTAAAAAAAAATGTAGAAAACCCACTTAAATAATTTTTATATAACAAATCTTCAGTAGTATGCCATTTTTTTTGAGGAATTTTATAATGTAATATATGTTGATTTTCAAAATCATATTTTGCACTTCCAGTTGATAAACCAACGACATTATTTTCAGAATTTGTTACATAATCAACTTGTGTCTTTAACTTGTTTGGCAACCATATGTCATCGGAATCAAGCAAAGCGATCCATTCACCCCGGGCCTTGTATAATCCTGTATTTCTAGCTCCTTGTGCACCCTTAGTTCTAGTATTAAGTAGATACTTTACTCTCTCATCATTATAACTTTGAACAATTTCTGCGGTTGAATCTGTTGAAGAATCATCAATTACTAAAAGTTCTATATCATGATACGATTGGTTTAAAACCGAATCTATGGCATCTTTTATAAGATACGCCCGGTTATATGTTGGGATGATTACTGAAACAAGCATTAATCTTATTATTAAATTTATGGTCGTACATATAGATAAGTAAACTGTAACAGTTTCATGAAACATCCTCTAACTCAATTGCAGCTCTTGATTTTAAGACATACAGCAACTTATCTGCGAGTACGTTTAGTATTGCTTATAATATATAAATATTATACATTAATAAAAGATGCTAAATATATTAATTATTTTCACAAGGCAATAAAAATGGTGACTCTCGAAAAGCCTTTAATTATTGAAATTGCAGGACATATGTGTTCGGGAAAATCTACATGTGCAAGCTATTTGAAAAAGAAATTAACCAAAGAAAATATTAAGATTAAAGAATATCAGCTAAAACATATTCCCATCACAAAATTAATTAACATAAAAGCAACCTATGCAACACTATACATATTTATAAAAACAAGACCCCTGATTAATATAAGTAATATAAGAAGGTTACTGATAATATATCATACACTAATACAATATGAGTACATAAATAGCAAGAAGAATGCTGTATTTGTAAAAGATCAAGGATTGTTTCAAACAATAAGTTCATTGCGAAGATTTAGTAAAAAAAAGCCTAAGCCAATATGGACTTCATGGCTTATTAGTAATATTTATCTTCCTAATATTCTGGTAATTATTACAGCTGATCTTGAAGTAAATAATAGTAGAAGGAAGAATAGAGATAATAAAACCTTCTCTGATAAATTTTTTATAGAAAATAATAAAAGATTAGATCTTACTATTAAAGAAGCGATTCATTTAGAGGAAAAAGAGAAAAAATTTAAACATAATATCATCATCAATAATGATATTAATGACACTTATAAGCAATTAGATAATGTATTAATAAATAATATGAAAAAGTAAATAGTCTTATTTTATCAAATTATCTACTACATGTCTCTGGCTCTATCTAATCTTAGATGAAAAAGGTTCTCAGTATATGTGCTTAACAATCCTTGAATATTGTGCATGGAAAGACGGGAAGTAATAAAACGTACTGTATTTCTAGCTGGAGGATGTACATTCTATCCTAGTGCAATTGTGTTTGCTGGAAAAGACACTATTTTTAATAATGTCTTTTCATTAAGAGGTGCACCAGGAAAGCATGGTGAGCATGCATTATTAACTGGATATTATCATGCTAATGATGGAGGTGGCTCTGCGGTTTTCTGGGATAATGAATCTACAGAAGGTGATGATAATGGCATGGTATTTAAAGTCGATGGTGTAAAAAAAGGCAGATGGAAACGACCTAATGCCAATACAATTAACGTCAAGTGGTTTGGAGCCAACGGAGATGGTGTATTTCGCACTGGAACGGATAACGACGTTCATGCATTCAATAATTGTATGGAATGGATTCGTAATCATGAAACAAAGAAAGTATATGTACCAGCTGGGCTTTACATCCTTTCACACGGTATAGCCAAATTAAATTCGGCTCATAATGGACTTGAATTGTTTGGTGATGGTAGAGATTCAGAACTTAGATTACATAATGAAATCACAGCATCATATTCTGAACGATTATGGATGTTGACTTGGAATAGAGGTGCTGCCACTGGAAAACCTATTAAGGATATTTATATTCATGACATGAAGTTTAATGGAAATAGGCAGATGCATAATATTTCAATGAGTGAATCGACCGGATATGGAATACATATAGTTGGTGAGAAAGAACTCCCGAGGGGGGAAGAAAGCTTCAACGTTAAAATTGAGAACATATTTAGTTGTAACCATAATACAGTTGGCATCCAATGTGGAGCTTCCAATTCTGTAGTGAAAAATGTCGAATCATGGGGTAATTACATGCACGGTGTAAGCGTAGGAGGTTCTAATAATCCTATAAATGTTACATTTATAAAATTTACATGTTGGCAAAACGAGCAGTATGGAATCAATTTATCTAGTGGCAATGGAATTAAAGCTATTAACTTTCTTTGTTGTGATAATTTTGCAGGGGCAAAGGCATCGGAATCTCTAGGGTCAGCTACTTTAACTAATGGAAAGTTGGTTAATAACTGGACACGTGGCATTCAACAAACAGGGAAGGCCGCTGACAACTATCATTTTCATTTGGATGGAATTGTTACAGAAAATAATCCAGATGGGGGAGCTAGGTTTGATAATGGAGAAAAAGTAACTATTGGATCATTAATATCCATTGGTGACGGGCATAATAAAAATAACCAGGGCTACGGAATTTTAATAAATAATGATATAAAAGAATTTTGTGCTGATACTATCCAAATTCTTAACCCAGGTGGTGATTTTGGGATGCGTATTTTTGCAGAAATTGCTACAGTGAATAATTTGCATATAAAGGATGCTAAAAATGGTGTTCAGGGTAAAGATAAGGGGAATACTTTAACTATCAATGGTGGACATTTAGAGAATATCAACGGCCTCTGTTTCAGAATAAGAGATAATAGTAATTTAAAACTCAGTAATATCAAGCTTGAAGGAGAAACGGGTATTAGCGTGAATCACAGTTCCGTAGTAGATGTTAACAAATGTGATTTCAGTAAGGTAACTACTAATTACACAGGTGGCGGGATTGTAAATTATCAGGGAATTAACAAAATGTAGGTAAATTAAGCATAATTAATCCAACCCCAGCTTTATGGACTTTGGGTATATTGGCTATGCCTAACATTCGCAGCAGATAAAGACTGTTAACAAAGAACCTTAGTTTGTTTAGGTTAAATTATACAAGCCATGGCAGCTAGCATCAATACCTTCTAGTTCTCTTTTTTTTTACCTCCTTGTTGTACCGATTATAATTCTCAAAAGCATTTCTAAAATGACTTGTTTCTAAATTATATCCAGCTGCTTTTTTATGGTTGAAGCCTGTCATAACCATTCCGATAATATTGGCATTGATTTTTTTTAGGTTGCCCAGGCACTGGTCTAGTTCGGCATCTGTGGATTGATTAAATCTAGCTACTAGTACTAGTCCATCAACATATTGCATTAGTGGAGCGGCATCGGTGATGAAACCAAAAGGAGGGGAGTCAATAAGTACAACATCATATATATTTTTGAGTTTTTCAATCATTTCTTTCATATTCCGACTTTGAACCAACTCCGCAGGGTTACCCGAAATTTTCCCTGCTGGTATCACATGCACATTATCGACTACAGTTGGCTGAATAACACGTTCTAAACTGATGTTTTCAGAGAGGACATCAACAGATCCAGGCGATGTTGATAGACCCCAGAGTTTATGTTGAGTTGGATGGCGGAAATCACAATCTACTATTGCAACCACTTTTCCGGATTCAGCATATACGGTTGCCAAATTAGCAATTATAGAGCTTTTTCCCTCAGCCTTATTAGATGATGTAACCAGAATTGATCGATAAGATTCATCCGCCTGTGAAAACATAATATTACTTAGCATGCGCCGGTAGGCTTCGCTGGCATAGGACATGGGGTCCAGTACGGTAATTAAGTCCGGAGAGATTAAAAAATCTCCAGCCCTTACAAAAGTTTTCTTGCCAAATAATTTTAATTTTTGAGAGGTAATATCAGGGATAACCGATAATAAGGTAAGCCTTTTTTGGAGTAACTTTTCTATACTGTTAATTTTGGTACTATTTATTTCCCGGACATATACCAAACCAATAGAGAAAAATAAACCCATAACAAACGCCCACGTTAATAAAAGTAGAGATCTAGGTTCGACGGGGTTAGAAGGCACCTCAGAATAATCTACAACACGTCCCGAACTGGCTTGAGTCTGCTCCCAAACAGTAAGCTCCCCGATTTGCTGAGACATAGTCAGATAAAGTTGCTCATTTGTCTCTATGTCTCGAGTTATTTGGGCAAATTCAATCATATTGTCAGGTAAAGCTTCAAACGATTCCTGATATTCTTCAAGCCGCTGTTCCAGCACCTCTGTCTGAGCCTCATACTGCTGAGAATCAATTTCAAGAAGAGTTAATTGTTCACTTATATCCGAAATTTTGCCAACCATGTCTCCGTCACGAGTTCCAAGAAAACCCAAGGTATGCTCATTACTTCCAATGAACTCTTCGGCCAATTCGGTTATTTGATTTTTCAAGTTAGCAATTTGATCATTTAGACGCTGAAAAGAGGCTTCTGCATTAGGGTTTCCTCTTAAGTTTGGATTTTTCTGCATCATCAACATCCTTTCAGTTTCCAATTCAGCTAAGTTAAATTGATATCTATTTAACTTGGTCGACATACCTTCTGAGTAATTTTGCACGAAACCCGGTTTAATCCGGTCTAACTCCTCTCTTCGGCTTTCTATAGCAGAGTTTACTCCCACTTTCTGTACCGCTATAGCTTGGCGTTCATTTTCTAGATTTGCCATCGCTGTAATCATATTTTGGGTTTGGCTATCCAGCTCTACAAGCTTTTCCCGATTCATGAAGTTGCGGAGCATTTCCTCTTTCTGATTTAATGTATTTTGGACCTCAGCCATCTCCTGATTAAGAAAATCAAGAGCCGATCTAACTTGCATCCGATTCTGGTTTACAGAGAATTGCGTATAGGAATCAACGACAATATTCGTAACAGTAGCCGCCTCATGCGGTGTGGAGCTTTTATAATTTATTTCTAGCATATCCGTAATTTCTTCATTGGGTATTATTGAAAGCCTTGATTGAATGCGGTTTGATAGTTCGTCTTTTCCAACCATAGAAGCATCTTCAGGGTAACTTTTCCAGAGCAATGGGTATAATCTTCCATCAGGCTGCAGGGGCGTTGCTAAAATCTTTTCTGCTATAACAGTGGCAAATTTCTTGGATTGTAATATGCCCAGTTCGTTAGTAATGGTGCTTCCTTTACCAATACCAAAACTATTAGTAAGCATACTGTTCATGTCGTTGCCGGTACGAGCAAAATTATCCTGACTCTGTGTGATCAATAAAGTTGCCTTTCCCTGATATTGTGGAATAACAGATTCTGTATAGGCATACATTCCACCCATACAAATAAGGACTACAAATAAAATCATCCATTTATAGCTGTAAAATATTCGGAACACCCTTTTTGCATCTATTTCTGTTGCCCCTGTTGATGAAGAGTTCGATAAATTGTTGGAAGGAATGTGGTTACCATTCGTACTGGAACCGTTTGAACCTTGGTTATACATATGATGGTGAGTTAATTTGAATAGTTATATCACAAGATAATTTACTATATAGAGTAATGAAAAACTAATAAAATATTATTATTCTATATAAATTTATTAGTTAAATATTATTGAATTATCGTCAAATAAGTGGATTTTCCAAAAATATTTAGCCTGTAGAATTATAGAAAAAGCAGCATGTGACATTATGCAAACTATTGGTAGGCAGTGTGTAAAACTGACATAAAATTATCGCATGCTAAAGGGGGTATATGGTGTTTACCAGATGTAATGTAGAATAAAATAATAACGGAGTAAGCTTGTAATACGGTAAGTACTAATAGATTCTAACGTGTTATTGTAAACATATAGCTTTATAATAAAACTTGTAGTATCCTTTACCCTCTGTGAGGGAATGCCTAACTTTAGCCCTATATAGAGATGAACTATGAAAGAAAAATCAAACAAAAAAATTAATATTAATTCGGACGCAGAACCAAAGCGTCCATGGAAAAAACCTAAAATCTTAGAAGAAGATTACCGGCAGACTAAGCAGACTGGTCCATACCTACCTTTCCCACCTGGCCAATCAGGCGCTTCCTAATCAATTGCTCATCTAAATTGGATCAACCATGTACCCTAGTAGTTCAATCTTAAGGAGGAATTCAGGAGTTCCTCCTGCCATATATCAATATATGTCATACTTAGCAACAAGCCTTTAGCATAAAAGGTAAACTGTTATCGTTCGGCTAAAGCCCTCTACTGCAGTGGCAACCTACTAAATCCGTATTTCCCCCTTTCGGATCAAACACCGTAAGTTCATTTTGAATGAGTTTAGTAAGGGGGAATGCGGATAATCCAAGTGTTTAACTTCATTTCTTATGTTACTTCATGAAATTAATACTGCAAGTATTATAATATAATAATTTAATCAAATTTAACGATATTAAAATATATTTATAACTAAACTACCCTAGAGAAGCTACAACTACTTACAGGTCAATCATCAAGATACGGATAAAAGAAAAACTCATTGCGGGAACATTTTCATTCATTACGACCATTCAGCGGCACTATTCATACAAATTATGCATGACATGAAAATACAAGCATTTCAGTACTCAATCATAGTTATTGTGTTCATTATATTTCCTTTTCTGGTTAATGCACAGTCCGTTACGGTACTCGATGAAGACTTTTCAGGTGGAACTTTGCCTTCCGGATGGTCTCAAACAAATATGGAATTTAGTACTGTAGCAGGTGGTTATGCAGGTTTCCCACTTATTACCTCCGAGCTAACTACCCCAGTTTTAGATATTACTGGTTTGGCTAATGTCCAGCTGACCTTTAGAGTTGCTCAACTTAATTCTGGTGAACCTGGCCCGGTCTCCATTCACTTTTCCATTGATGAAGGATTAACTTGGTCTATTCATACTTTTGATTCGCCAATACCTACTTCAGGGAAATACATATTATCTGGGCCTACTTTAATTACTGCTGGGGGAGAGGAAACATTGCAAATCAAAATTTCCAGGCCCCAAAGCCCAAGTGGCAAACGTATAACTGATGTTAAACTAACAGGTTCGAGTAATCCATTCATTTTGGCCGAATCTGTATCAATGACTGCATTTGAATACATACAAGAGTCCGGCCCCTCAGCTGCAAGGGCAACTACAATTAATAGTTATAACATTGAAGATTATATTACAGTAACCGGCTCAGAGAATTATGAAATTTCATTAGATAACGAAAATTTTTCAGCGGTCGAATCATATTATAATGACAGTCAATCGGCCCAAAAAATAATATATATTCGTTTAAAGGAAGGCTTACCCAGCCAATTATATAATGAAATTATTTCTATATCGGGCGGAAACGCTGAAGATGTATTTATAAGTTTATCCGGTTCGGTCAAACCCATTTTAAGCACTGATGGCTATACGGAAGAATTTAACACTTTTGTCAATTTCAAAACTTTGCCGGCTGGTTGGTCATCAAGCGATTCTACTTATATAGGCACATGGGGGCAAGACATCGGGTTTGGTTTACTTGGTAATTCTAATGTTTTGGGTTACGAAATATTGGGAGATCCATTTATAGCAACACTTACACTTACCAACAAAACCGGCGGAAACCTTGAAAATCTTAATATATCCTATATGGGTATGGTGGAGCAATTGGATCACCGACGAAGTCCC
This sequence comes from Balneolales bacterium, assembly GCA_040878085.1. Lineage (GTDB taxonomy): Bacteria > Bacteroidota > Rhodothermia > Balneolales > Natronogracilivirgulaceae > JBBDMU01. Next base: position 461,541 of record JBBDMU010000029.1, on the reverse strand, counting down.
GAATGGACGGTTGAAGTAAATGGAGTTGAAAATGATGCTTTATTTTATACTACCAGTGCGGGTGTGGATTCCTGGATGCAAACAAGTATTTCTAACTTATCTATACCAGAGGGGCAGGATTTTACCATATCATGGTCCAGTATAAAAATGAATAATGGAACTGGTAAATCCCGGCAAATTGGCATCGGAAAAGTATCAGTTTTAGCCTATCGTGGAGACCAGGTTTACCAAACAATGTTAACCGGTGCTGAAGGTTTTCGTATGATGACAGCTCCTACTTTCACAACTCATAAAAACCTACTGACACCTGTATGGACACAAGGCATCGAAAATGGAGACGTTCTTTTCGGTGATCCTAACGTTTGGACATGGGATAAAACTTTGGCAGGGGAAGAGAAAAGTAATTGGGAACCCCTATCGGATCTGGATACGCAGCTTACTGCCGGCAATGGTATTTTGGTTTATGTTTTTAAAAATGACAATGGGCCCAATGAAAGTGGTACATTTCCAAAGATAATTACAGCATCGGGAGCTGAAAATAGTTTGCCGTTAGATCTTGCTGCAAGCAAGCTTGCGGGTGGATTTACCCTTTTGGGAAATCCTTCCGCACTACCTCTTAGTTGGAATGATATAACTAGACACGGGGTTGATGATGTCGTTTATATATGGGATCCTAATGCTGAGACAACCGGCGCTTGGTTAACAAAAAGTTTAGTTGCCGGTAATCTTGTCGATGGTATTATTCGCCCTTTCCAGGGCTTTTTCATACGAACATCTAGTGATTCTGAAGACCCCAAACTTGTAATAACTGAGCAGGCCCAAAATAAAGGTGGTACATACTATGGAAAACAGACTCAGGAAGACTTTCCACTGGTTATGCGCTTGCAGCTAGACGGTGAAGAGTTAAGTAATTCAGCATGGTTGCATTTTAGTGAAACCGGGTTTTCTGGCAATGATTCCGGAGATGCATTAAAACTCCAGCCATTATCTACCGAATACGTCATTATGGCCACTAGAAGAGAGGATAATGTCCTTCTGGATATTAATCATTTACCTATTATTGAAGAGCCCATAGGTATTCCACTGGCTCTGAACACTACCAGCAGTGGGACATTTGTACTTAGTGCCACCCGAATGGATTTGCCGCCAAGCTGGAACGTCATGATCACAGACAATAAAACCGGTGAAACCGTAAAATTAGATACACTCACCAATTATAAAATTCAGTTAAACTCAAATGAAATGATTAGTGCCTCCAAAAAAATAACTACTAGTGAAATTTTAATGGCGGATATTGGTGAGAATTCAGATCGGTTCACTTTGACAATAAATCCCGGAAAATTGACAGGTATAAGACCTGAATCATTATTACCCAGTAAATTGGTTTTACGCCAAAATTATCCAAACCCTTTCAACCCCACCACAAATATCACATATGAACTCCCGGATTATGCCATCGTTCACCTTGCTGTTTATGACCTTCTGGGCCGGGAAATCGCCACACTGGTATCCGAAACAAAACCTGCAGGCATTCACCAGGTTAACTGGAATGCCCATGCAGCCTCTAGTGGAATGTACATTTACCGTCTTGAAGCCGATGGCCAGTCGCTAGTTGGCAAAATGACCGTAATAAAATAATGTGTGGTAGTTTCAAGTCTGAGTCTGAGGTTTTTGGTTCGATAGTCTCTGGTTTCCTCATTTACGCCCCTCGCATAATCAGCCCCTTTACTTTATAGAATGCCCGCAAGAAGGGATAATATGGCACAGTGGAGAAAATCCTCAGTTCTTCCCTACAACTGCTTTTCTCATCCAGGAATTGAAGTAAACTGTCGAAATCATTGTTGCGGAAAAGGCGGTAAAAAGCCTTCACGGCATTTTCGGGATGGTGACGGATGATTTGGAGCAGCATAAGATCATATATCCGGAACCGAAAACTTGAGGGGTTGCCGAATGCCGGTTTTCCCGTGCTGCTGAGGCTATCGGCGATTTGGCGGCACTGCTTTTGGATACGGGTAAAAGTGTATCCGGTACTTGATTTAGTTAAGCCTGCTGCCGTTCCCAAATTGATTACGTTTTCACCATAACAGGGGTTAAAGCTACCGTCCAACATAGGAATGCAACCTTGTTCGGATCGGATAACCTCGTATTCTTCCTCTTTCAACTCCAGTTCATCCCGTATATATTTTCTCAATGCCTGCTCATAATCCTTGATTTCAAGTACATTATCAGTGAACAAAGTATACTCAATAAGGGCGTGTTGTTCATTGAAAGGCAGAGTATAAAAAAAGGTTACGCCTTTGTTTTGGGAAGTTTCAAAATCCATAAAGGTAACTTTACCCGGGTCAAAGCAACTTTTTGCAGTGTTTATTTCCCATCCCACAAAATGCTGCTTTAGTTTAAATTTGGAGTTTAAATATGCATCCGGATTTTGGTAACAACTCTGGAAAACATATTCCGAAGTGAAAGAACCTTTTCCAGTAATTACCTCAGGTTTTCCAGACGGTAGAATTTTCATCACCTTGGACTCCAAAAGATCAATGGATTCAGAATTCTTCAACATATCCATTATATAAGCCTTGTAATCACCTTCCCGAAGGCAATAGTAGGGGAACTTCATTAAAGTACCATCCACAGTATGACCATATGCTTTAACCTCCATTTTTTTCCAAGTTTTGAAGGCCAAATCCACAAAAGGCACATCACCATTTGTCCAAAAACACCAGGTTTTATTATTGGAAGGAGACAAATCCGGGTCAATGAGCAAAATCTTTTTTCCCACCGGCCCGTAATGCAGCAAATGCCAGGCCATACTCAAACCTGAACAACCCCCGCCCGCTATTATATAATCGTAATTCAGAATATTATTTTTAATTAAACCAGAAACGCCAATAAAGGCAATACCTTAAAAACTGAACTGAAACCACAACCGCAATCAAAGATTACATGTTAACTAATTCTATCAACCCTATTTAGGCACGAACAATCAACAAACCCTAAACTAAAAACTAAAATATACTACCCCCAACCCCGCACAGGCTTCCAAACATCAACAATCACACCATTCTCTTCAACCTGATATTCTGGAAACAGCGCTGCAGATAAACAGGAATGGTTGGGGATGATCTTAAGCAGGCTTCCTATCGGATATTTGCTGTAATCAATTACCTTTTCCTGTTCTGCTATACCATGTTCCTGGGAAAGCCCAACGATATTCAAATCAGGATGGCCTACAATATGTCCGTACGTGATCCGATCATTCATATGCACAGCACCCTGATCTTTGGATAATGCAAGCGCCCCCGCATCAAAAAGCAGGCGGTTGCGATCGGGGTAATGACCTATTACCCGGCTCATCACAAAACAGGCTACTTCATCAAGGGTGCACGAGTGAATATCGGCTTGGGTTTTATCAAACAATACATAATTTCCGGGGCGGATTTCATTAATCTTTTCATAGCAGGTCCCGTGCACGTTGCCGGGTGTTGAACCAACACTGATAACAGGGCAGGGGATGTTTCTTCTTTCCAACTCCGTAGCAAAAGACTCCATCAGCCGCGCTTCTTTCAGGGCATGCTCTTTTACCTCTTCAATGCTCCGGCATTGGTAGGTATGTCCGGCGTGAGAAAGTATTCCTGTGAAATCGATATTCCGTGACTGGCTGATAGCTTCGGCTAACAAAAAACTATTTTCCTCTTTCGGATTTACTCCCGCACGGGAAGAACCGGAATCAACTTTAAGAAACACAGAAAACCGGCAATCGTTTTCAATGCTAAAAGCCTCCAGTTGTCTCAGAGTTTCCGGGTGATCCAGAAGGATATAAAAATGATCAGTGCGACGCCCGAGTTCCTGCACGTCCGAAAACTTATCAGGTGTGATGGGGTATGCATAAGTGATATCACGAAATCCCGCCTCGGAATAAAAAAAAGCTTCCGCCAATGTAGATACAGTTATTCCACCGAAATTTCCCTTAACCTGTAGCTTGGCCGCTTCCACAGTTTTATGCGTTTTAACATGCGGCCGGAAATTGACACGGGCATCGGCGGCTCGTTTTGTCATGGCCTTTATATTTTGGACCATCTTCTTTTTATCAATAAGGAAATAAGGAGTACGCAAGATTGTTCTTTATCAATGGTAATTTGAGAATGAATAAAATGTAACCAAAATCGATATGGAATCAAGGTGGAATAATTACTTTGAAGTATATTTAACCAATGCTAAGCAAAAAATGTTCTCGTTCAGAAGGCATGGAAGAAGTCAAGGGATTGTTTTATATTATATTAATAACCGCGCCGTTAGTATAATTCCTTCAGTATTAATTGATTCAATGCTAATCATGAAATCAAACAGCATGCACGTATTCTTTACGATATTCATCGCCTCAATATGCACTTTGCTTTTTGGATGTTCAGACGAAAATACACCGCAGGATGATAAAACGGAAGTTGTTGAAACTGTTTCCAGCGATGTCTGGTACAGTATTGAGGAAGCTCAGGAAAGAGCTGAAGCTGAAGACAAAAAAATAGTTATTGCCGTTTATACCGAATGGTGCACCATATGCCGGAGAATGGACCGGGAGGTATTCGCAAATGACAATATTCTTGAAACCTTCACTGATTATTTTTATCCGGTCAGGCTGAATGCCGAATCTGATAAAAAAGTGGAGTTTAATGGTGAATTATATACAGAATCCGAACTGGCTTTGGCTTTCGGTGTATACTCTTACCCGACTACAGTTTTTGTTGATGAAGATGGTAGTCCTGTTGGTTCCCAGCCTGGTTATATTGAAAAGGATCTTTACAAGGATATTTTAGTTTTCGTTGGATCAAATGCTTATAAAAGTGAAAGTTTTGATAATTTCAAAAGTAAAAACTTATAGTCTACACCTGGAGTAAGAAAAAGCTGATTCGGTTCGTCTATTAGCTTTAAAATTCCAAATTTAGAAAAAGAAACTAAAATGCACCCTCTTTCCCGAACCGGTATCACCATCAAAATATTCCTGCTGATTCAGGTATTTTTAGTTTCTATAGCGGTGGCCCAGCCCATGTCCAGCGCCGATCGGGTGGCTACCGAAACCAGACTTTCTGTCGATAAAGTAGAAACAGGCAGTGAATTTAAGGCTGCCGTTGTATTGAATATCGAAAATAGCTGGCACGTCAATGCTAATCGCCCGAGTTTAGATTATCTGATCGGTACAGAACTGACAATCGATCCCCACGATGAATTTATTATAGCCGATATCCGCTATCCGGAACCCGACAGTTATGAATTTGCTTTTGCAGGCGGCGAAGAGCTGCTTGTTTATGAAGAAGAAGTCGTCATTTTTGTAGCTTTAAGGGCATCGGCATCTCTGGAGCCCGGTGATCATCTAATTGAAGGCAGCCTGAGAATTCAGGCTTGTGATGACCATACTTGTCTGGCACCGACGGATGTGCCTGTCCGCATTTCGGTAACGGTGGTCTCAGAGGGGGACGAATCGAATAGCATAAACGTTGATTTATTTGATCTCTATAATGATGGCATCACCGGAGCATCAGTAGGGGCTAGCGGTGCCGGAGGTGAATTCGCAGCCATGTTTGAAAGCCGCGGTGGCCTGCTTGCTTTCATTACCATTTTCTTCATTGGATTGGCTTTAAACCTGACACCTTGTGTGTATCCAATGCTCTCGGTAACAGTATCCATTTTCGGTTCGCAAACAGAAACGCGCGGAGGCGTGGTTTTTTCTAAAGCTTTATTATATGTCTTGGGTATAGCCACAATGTACAGTGGCCTTGGAGTTGCGGCGGCCCTCAGCGGCGGACTCTTTGGAGCCTGGCTGCAAAGTCCAATGGTTTTGGCTGCTATTGGAATTTTGTTCCTCGGACTCGCATTAAGTATGTTTGGCCTCTATGAACTCCAAATGCCGTACTGGGTTACCAAGAGACTTAGCGGCGGCAATTCCACCGGCTTTTTCGGAACCTATATATCCGGCCTCGTCGTAGGTATTTTTGCGGCGCCCTGTATAGGACCTCCCATTATTGCTTTGCTGGCTTTTGTAGGAACCCAGGGTGATCCGGTATTTGGTTTCTGGGCCTTCTTTATTCTCTCCCTTGGTCTTGGTCTTCCGTATCTCATCTTAGGCACCTTTACCGGACTCATTCAAAAAATGCCTAAATCAGGACTTTGGATGGTTTGGGTCAAGAAAGTTTTTGGTGTGATCCTGATCGGATTGGCAATGTTTTATATAGGCTTGGCTCTGTATCCCCAATACGTATTGTATGTGATACCGGTAACTTTAGTTATTGGGGGTATTTATCTTGGTTTCATCGATAAAGACGGCAAAGGGAAACCTGTATTTACACGCGTAAAATATGCTATAGGGGCTGGCGCTATAATTTTTGGCATGTTGTTTACCCTAAGCCTCCAAAAAGAAGGCATAGTTTGGGAAGAATACAGCGATGAACGATTTGAACAGGCCGTTGCTCAGGGACAACCCATAGTCATGGATTTCTACGCTGATTGGTGCATCCCCTGCCTGGAACTCGATAGGATGACCTTTACCGACGAAACGGTCATTAATTCCACTGCTGATATGGTAAAGCTAAAAGTGGATCTCACCCATTTCGATTCCCCCGAAGCCGAACAACTGCGCAAAGAATATAGTATAGCGGGTGTTCCTTCTATCGTCTTCATCAACGAATCAGGTGAAGAAGTACGCGATGCTCGCGTAATTGGTTTCCTGAACCCCCGTGAGTTCCTAAAAAGAGTTGAGATGGTAGGTGCGAGCCTATAAACCCAGCTTAATAGCCATCCAAAATCAGAAGGAGAAATAGCTCCAGGGTTCAAATCCAGGCCTTTCCACCTCAAACTGCAACGGTTCATTTTTAGTAGGATGATTAAAGTTAATCTCTACTGACCGCAACGCTATGCTTCCTTTCTGTCGGGTCTGGAACCGAACAAGCAGGCTAGCCTGCTCGCCATACTTTTTATCACCCCACAGCGGAAATCCAGCGGCGGCAAATTGCACCCGGATCTGATGTGGCCGGCCAGTGATTAGTTTAACTTCAATTAAGCTGCAACCGTTCTGGAAACCGAGCCTGGTAAATTCAAGTATAGCCTCTTTCCCGTATTTGGATGAAGCGGGAACTACAGAAGTTATATTAGTCTTTGCATCCTTTATCAAATGATTCACCAGCTTGCCTTTCGGTGGACATTGCCCGATCACCACGGCCTGATACTTTTTTGAGAAAGTGCGCGTCCGGATTTGATCGGAAAGGCGAGATGCCGCTTTAGACGTTTTGGCTAGTACCATCACCCCGCTAACGGGTCGGTCTAACCGTTGAACTAATGCTAGAAATACATTGCCCGGTTTACCGTATTTTTCCTTAAGTAATGCTTTCAAGCTGCTTTGTAGGTCTAAATCTTTAGACTCGTCTTTTTGTGACGGCATGTTAATCGGTTTATCAACAACTAGCAGGTGGTTATCTTCGTAAATTACAGGTATATCCATTTCGACAAAATAACCTTAAATAAACTTGGTTTTATTTTATTTTAATAAAAGTTTTCAGCTTTTTTAGGAAAACCTTAAAGAGTTGTAATTGATTATTGTTTATACCGTTTAAATCAAATTAGCGTAAAGAAAATTTACACAGGCCTCAGTCAACAAATGAACGAAAACCTTACCGAAAAACTTGACCATCTGCCATTTCAGCCCGGGGTCTATCTTTTCAGAGATTCCGGCAAGAGTATTCTCTATATCGGTAAAGCCAAGCGCCTGAGAAACAGGGTACGTTCATATTTTCATGAATCCAGACCATTAACGGGTAAACTTCAGGCATTGGTAAATCGTATTGCCGATGTTGAAGTTATTACCACCGACAGTGAAGCGGAAGCGCTCATCCTGGAAAACAACCTGATTAAACAGCATCAACCGCGTTACAACATCAATCTTAAGGATGATAAATCCTATCCCTACATCTGTGTCACCAAAGAAGAGCGCCCCAGAATATTTCCAACCCGCACCATTATCAGGGATGGCAGCCGGTATTTTGGTCCATATGATCATGTGGGTAAAATGAGGCAAATGCTGGAAACCATTCGCCAGACTTTCGGTCTCTGTACATGTGCTGTCACTCCTCGTATGGTCGATCATGCTCGCGGAATGCCTAAGTGGGGCAAATGTTTCGAAGATTATTTTAAAAACTGTTCAGAGGAGGTAGATATTGAGATCTACCAGGAAATTACAGATAAAGTTATTCGGCTTCTCAATGGCAAAACAGATGGTTTGATTCGTGATCTGAAGGCAGAAATGGAAATAGCATCCCAGTCTCTCGAGTTTGAAAAAGCGGCGCAGCTTAGAGACGGCATCAATTCATTGAACAAGTACAGCCAGAAGATGAAAATTATTACGAACGACGCCATCGATCGTGATGTATTTGGATTGGAATCGGATGAAGAAGAAAATATGGCATGTGGAGTTCTTTTTAAAATCCGTGACGGCAAACTACTCGGACGTTACCACCGTCTGTTAAAAAACATCGAAGGCAGAAACAAACCGGAAATCCTGCAAACATTTATCGAAGATTATTATACCAGCGCGGTTGCCGGTACCAGTCCCGATGAAGTTCATATCAGCCATGAGTTGGATGACGAGGAACCTCTGCTGGAATTCTTAGCGGAGGAGCATCAAAAGAAAGTACCCATTATCCAGCCAAAGATAGGAGAAAAAGCTCAGTTCGTACGCATGGCACTCTCTAATGCAAAACTGCTATTAAGTGAGATGAAATTGCAAAAGCATAAAGCGGAAAAGGATCGGATACCCCATTCGGTAAAAAGCCTGCAGCGTGACCTCCGTCTGCAACGGCAGCCCCGACGTATTGAATGCTTTGATATATCTAATCTCCAGGGAACCGATACAGTGGCTTCATTAGTCTGTTTTGTCGATGGACAGCCGCGAAAGAGCGAGTACAAGCGATACAATATTAATACCGTTACCGGTCCCGATGACTTTGCTTCCATGAGAGAAGTAGTTCGCAGGCGATATTCAAGAGTGATGAAGGAGAAACAGCATATCCCCGATTTGATAATCGTCGATGGCGGCAAGGGGCAGTTATCAAGTGCGGTATCCGTGTTAAAAGATATCGGCTTTTATGGCCAGGCTACTATCATAGGCCTGGCAAAACGACTGGAAGAAGTATATTTTCCCGATGAATCCGAACCGGTTATGATCCCCAAAACTTCATCCAGCCTTAAGCTTATCCAACGGCTTCGCGATGAAGCCCACCGCTTTGCCATTACCTTCCACCGGCAGAAAAGGAGCAAACGCACATTCAAAAGCGAACTTCAGGATATAGCCGGAGTAGGGGAGAAGAGTGTTTCTAAATTACTCAAACATTTCGGATCAGCAAAACAAGTATCCGAGGCCGATCAGGCTCACCTTGAGCCCATTGTTGGTAAAGTAATGGCAGAGAAAATCTATAAAAAATTGAGAGAAAAAAAAGATTTATAAACAAGACAAAAACCAGAGACCAGAAAAGCCTGAATTTTTAATAAATCCTATGTAGTTTCACTTGATATCAACAGCTTACTCAACTAAATCCTCATGCTTGTTCAAGATTACCCCTCTACGATAACTCTTGGAATACTTTTACTACTTACACCCAACATTGCACACGGCCAGCAGAACATAAATTCGAATGGCCTGAATCATATTCCCCCTCATGAAATGGCCGAAGGCAAGTTATGGGGCGCATCTATTGCTCAAATGGATGATACTCTGTTTATCAGTGCAACCGGAGATGTTGAGGAAGGGGAGCCGGGCTTGGTATGGGAAATGGTGCTAAACGGAGATAGTTGGGAGTACGGTCAAATGTTCGAGTCTCCCGCCAGCCCGGGTGATGGTTTCGGACATGCCGTAGCTGTTGCCGATTCAATTTTAGTAATTGGCGCTCCTTTCGCTGAAAACGAAGATGGCGATGTGACCGGTAAAGTATTCTTATATCTGAAAGAAGAAGAAGACTGGAAGCTAGAGTATGAACTATCTCCTGAGAACCTTTATGATGGGGCCCGGTTTGGTCATTCTCTGGCTGCAGACAGCGGTCGTGTTATTGTTGGAGCACCAGACCAGCAGGGTTATGATGAACTCGAAAATGCCGGAAGCGCGTATGGGTTCGATCTTACCCGAAACCCCGGGGAAAAACCAGAGGCTTCCAATATCAATGTGTCTATGCCCAGTTCAAATGAACATTTTGGGCATGCAGTAGATATTAAAGGGGGGTGGGCTATAATTAGTACTTTCGAAAGTGGTATGGTTGTGGGCCCGAGAAACCGTGTCTTCCTTTTCGATCAAAGTGAAGTCAATGGCGGGTGGTATCGCCGGGAATACCTTACAAAAAGTGGTGATAACTGGCCTCAATACGGAACAGATGTTGCTATTTCCAGGGAAAGTGCACTGGTTGGCTTTCCAAGAGAGCAGGTTGATGGTTCTCAGGTAGGAGGCGTATATTCTTTCTCAGGATTTCAATCGAGCGAAGGGATTAATGAACCGGAGATACTTACCCCGGCACATCCTCAAGGATTTATGAACTATGGGTCAGGAGTAGCTGTATCCTCTGAAATACTGGCTGTTTCAAGTAATGATGGTGTAGAAATTTATAACTGGTTGGATAATGCATGGTCCCGCACAGCAATCTTTGAACCCCAAATTGCAGGTGAGATTTCTTTCACCGGCAGGGTAGCGGTAAATGACCATTTTGTTGTCGCTTCTGGTGTACCAAATACAGAGGATGGTTATAATAATCCCGGAATATATTGGCAGCGGCTTGATGAGGTAACATCAGCGCAGAAAAAACGGCAAATGACTACCGGATTTGAACTGGAAAAAGCTTATCCAAATCCTTTTAATCCAACTACAGTAATTCAGTATAGTTTATCTAATGCTGATTACGTTCGGCTGGAAGTATTCGATTTGCTGGGTCGAAAAGTCGATATTTTGGCAGATGGTATAAAACCCGCCGGCGAACATACAGCAGTTTTTAATGGCACCCAGCTTACAAGCGGTGTTTATATATATACAATAAAAGTTGGCAACAGCATAATGACTGAAAAAATGACAATGATTAAATAAAGAGGAAAGTAAAGTAGTTTAATGATCATGAGAATCTTTACTCCATTTTTTATTAATTCCGCCGGTTTCGGTAGTAAAATTCTCTAATAATTATTTCATGAGTTTCATTCATGTCTTCTGTTATAACATCCAAATCTTGCGGCGGTAAAGTCCAGGTAGAATGGTTCTTTGTAAAGTTATTTTTGCCCCCCAGCCGGGTTTTCCTCCAGAGATGATCAAAAAATCTGTAAAAACTGCTGTATTTTTTTTCCATGATCTCATCTTTTTTGATGAATAGTTACTACAGGATAATAAATCTCTGGCATTTTCTTAATTAAATTATTTTAAACATTCCTGGGTCTGTTGCAGAATATATTTATTATCTTTAATGATCAACAATATGGAGGCGCCTACAGAGTATCAGTTGTATATCAACAAAAATCAGTGATATGCTGATTCTAAAGACTTAACCCATTGAATTGAAAGTTAATTAGATGTCAGTATGAATCAATTTATACCCAAAGAAATATTTACGAATTCCCCTTTACCCGTTTGTATACTGGAAGGGCCCGATCATGTTTATACCTTTTCAAATAGTGCTTATGATCATTTAATTAACAGCTGTGATCTGATGAGTCGTTCTGTTAAGGAGGTTTCTCCTGAATTGATCGGACAGAAATTTATTTCCACTTTGAATGAGGTATATGCAACCGGTGAAGCGTATCATAATAAAGAAGTCCAGCTTTTAATTAAAGCAGAGGATGCGTATAAGCATCTGTTTATAGATATTTCCTGTTATCCTTTACTGGATGGTAACAAAGAAGTATACGGTATTTTTACCCAAATACATGATACTACGGAGGCGGTTGAATTAAGAAATATTCTACTCATGGAGTTGCATCACCGGGTAAAGAACAACCTTGCTTTTATCATTAGTTTGATCCAGTTGCAGTCCAATGAGCTAAAAGATCAGCAACATCAACTTATTCTCACCGCTGCCCAAAAAAGAATACGGACAATAGCCAAAGTTCATGACCTGATCCTTAATCAGCAGGACCTGAAAAAAATTCCTGTGCAGAAGCTTCTCTGGAGTTTATTTGATCATGGACTTAATTACTTTGACACCGGTCAATCAATGGTTACTGTTGATGTTGATGAATTTTTTATAAATGTTAATCAGGCTATTCCTCTGGGTCTGATATGCAACGAAGTTATTGGGTTAATTAAAAACAGGCTGGATAATGATTGTTCGGTTTCTATTAATTCCGATTTGTCTGATCTGCCAAGCGTGGAGCTTTTTATAACCTTTAAAAATGCCGGTAAAAATCCGTTCGGGCAGAATGCTTTATCTGAAGAGAAATCTTTTGAAGCCAAATTGATAAATATCCTGGCAATGCAGCTTAAAGCAAAAATTGAGACTATAACCAACAATCGTTCAACCACCATGAACATTAGATTTACAAAGGCTGATGTAGTTGGATCTGCTGCAGGACATTTTATTGAATAAGGTTCAGCTTTAAAAAATCATCAGTATTACTGTAAGGGCCACCAATGAGAAAATAGTACTGGTGATTACACTGGCGGCGGCCAATCCCTGATCACCCCCAAGTTGTGTGGTAAGGATATATGAGGCGACGGCTGTTGGGCACGCTGCAAATACCATGGCGATAAAAGTCCGGTCGGCTGATAAATCCAAAGCCTGACCTAAGATATAAGTGATAATGGGAACGGCTGCAACCTTCAATAAACTTGTAAAAATAGCCAGGCGTAAATTGCCAAGGATTTTCAGTTGAACAAGGGCACCACCAAGGCTAACCAGTGCAAGGGCCAGGGCTGTTTGACCAAGAAGTTCAAACGGACGGTCAATTACTATTGGCAAATCCCAGTTCAACCAACCGAGGAGGGCACCCGCAACAGCCGAGATGATCAGTGGGTTTTTCACCATTTGAAAAAGAATTTTAAATATCACCGTCGGTTTTATCTTTGTTTTAGCAGATATAAGACTATAAATGGAAATTACATTGTATAATGGAATCAATGCAGCCAAAATTATAAGCGCTTCGGTCACAAGTTCGTTTGACATATCTGCTCCGTTAAGGGAAAAAATGATCAGAGGAAGGCCAACAAATGCCAGGTTACCCCGAAAGGATGCCTGTACAAATACACCCGAGTGCTCTTTAGATAGTTTCATCATCCGGGTAATAAGGGAAGCTAATAAACTAACAGCCACAGCCGATCCCATGAGAGTTAAAACGAGATTCCCAGCCTCCAGACCACCGAAATCAGTACCCGAAAGACTGTGAATAAAAAGGCTTGGCAAGGCTATCCAGTACGTGAACCAGTCCAGGCCCATTCGCACCTCATTACTTAAAAAACGTTGCTTATAAAACAAGACCGCCCCCAGGCACACCAGAAGAATAATGGGGACTAAGGATTCGGCAGCTTGAAGCATGTATTAAAGACTTAATTAAGAGTTGGAGTAACTACGAACTAACAACCTCTGATTATATCAGTGCAAACCCAATAGCCTTAATAAAATAAGAAGCTGTCCTGTATGATAAGCATTATGTTCCAACACTAACAGGGCTTCCCTTAAAAGTGTTTGTCCGCTCCCATGAGGAATTAGTTTAATTAAGTCATGATCCTGATCTGCTAAATATGCGGCAAATTCGTCTCTTTCCGTGAAGTAAAAATCTTTCAACTGCTGCCATTCTTGTTTGTTTTGAGGGACAGGGTTTTCCGGCCAGTACTCATCAGGCCAGGCAGGTGATTCATAATTTGGATTGCGTATAAACTCCAGTATATCGTATTGCGCCAGACGAAGATGATAAAATAGCTGATAAAAAGAATAAGGCAAACCCTCCGGGACAATTCCCGTCATATCAAAAGGGACTTTATCCACCATGTGGTCAACAGGCATAAAAGCTTCCCCACCGCGCAAATGAGAAACAAGTTGCTTGCGTACCACCCTATCCATTGGATCATCCATAACCATGGTAACCCTTTCAAATACCGTACAGTTTCAACACTCCCGTATACAATAGTAACTTTTGTTTATGAAATACGTATCTGCTACAGATCACGGATTAAATTTTTAAAAGATTTAAAAACAAAAAATATGATTGAATATTCAAGAACACTTTCTGATTTCAAGGTGCCTGTAAAACTAAAACTTTCCGCTTTGTGGATTTCTGTAGTTTTTTGCTACATCTATGGCGACTCCTTTTTTTATTCGTTCCGGGTAAAATTGAAAGTATGATGAATGGAATTACAGGAGTAGGTTATACCACACCGATAAAGCTACTGCTATTTGCAATCCTCATGTCTATTCCATCACTAATGGTGTTCCTTTCATTAATTTTAGAACCTATAGTAAGTCGATGGGCCAATATGATAGTAGGGGCATTTTTCACCGCAATTATGACATTAGTAGTTGCGACATCTATTGACCAATGGATGTTATTCTATACCTACTTAGGAATAGTAGAAATTATCATTACGTCTCTGATCGTATTTTACGCTTGGAGATGGCCAAAAAACCAAGCTTGAGATGGATAATTTCAACCAATGTTAGCCCTTCTTTCATTTCAGGAATCAAAATAGCATCCAGGACAACAGAAAATGGAGACATTGTTCCGCTTGAGCATCAGGACCGATCGCTATGGGATCAGAATTTAATTGATGAAGGGTTGTGATACCCGAAAGTAAGCTGACGCTGATTAACCTGCCTTGATATATTCTCCCTGACCAGCTCTCACCGCTATTACCTGAACTGCGCATGCGCAAGAGTTTTAGCTGTCGTTTTGATACAGCCTCGATCAAGTTGTACAGCCAAACGTCATATTGTAACAAACAAACCAAAAACCAAAAACCAAAAACGACAAACGAAAAACGATCAGCCCCCGGGAACTAGACAACCCCTTACAAGGTTATTTTTTACAAAGGTTTGATAGCTAAGAAAAACCAGCTGAAATATGAAACTTTTTCAATAACATATATCATACATAAGGCAGTCTTACAAAGTTTTAGAAACTATTAAACAAACCTTGTCACATGGAAAAAAATACTAAATATGTTTTCAAATTCAGTGAAAATGTAAGTGAAGGTGACCGGACAATGAAAGCCTTGCTTGGCGGCAAAGGAGCAAATCTGTCCGAAATGTGTGGAATCGGCCTTCCGGTCCCCCCTGGATTTACCATCTCAACTGAGGCCTGCGCCTACTTTAACGATCACAATTTCAGCTGGCCGGATGCTCTTCAGCAGCAAATTGAGCAGGGGATCCGCCATGTTGAGAATGAAATGGGTGCAAAGTTCGGTGATCCCAAAAATCCTTTGCTGGTGTCCGTTCGCTCCGGTGCGACAGTCTCCATGCCGGGCATGATGGATACCGTTCTTAACCTCGGCATAAATGATGCTGTGGTAGAAGGGCTGGCAAAAAAGACAAACAATGAGCGATTTGCCTATGACAGCTACCGGCGCTTTATCGACATGTTCGGCGATGTTATTATGGGGGTAAACCATGAACATTTCGAGAAGGTTCTGCAAGATATGAAAACGAAAGCGGGTGTGTCCACGGATGTAGAACTGGACGCCGGTCATTTAAAAGAACTTGTAGATCGTTATAAGGCTGTATACCGTCGCAAAACGGGTTTTATGTTTCCGGAGGACCCGTATGAGCAGCTTATATATGCTGTCAATGCTGTTTTTAAATCGTGGAATGGGGCACGTGCCGTAAAGTATCGCAATATAAATAAGATAAGAGATTTATTGGGAACAGCTGTGAATGTTCAGGCCATGGTGTATGGTAATATGAATGATAGCAGTGCCACCGGAGTCTGCTTTACGCGCAATCCAGCCGACGGTTCGAGAGCTCTTTATGGTGAGTTCCTGATAAATGCTCAAGGCGAAGATGTGGTAGCCGGAACTCGCACACCTTTGCCTATTAAACAAATGAAGGAGATCTTTCCGGAAATCTATAACCAACTCGACAAATATACTGCCCGATTGGAGCAGCACTACAACGATATTCAGGATGTTGAGTTTACCATGCAGGAAGGCCGCATTTTTATCCTTCAAACCAGGTCGGGGCAGCGTACAGGTAAAGCCGCAATTCGTATTGCCGTCGATTTTGTTGAGGAAGGTATAATCAGCAAAGAAAAAGCGATCTGTGATCTAGTAAAACCCCTGCACCTAGATCAACTTTTACATAAACAATTTGCAGTGACAAATGGATCTCCGCCTTATGTCATTGGAACCGGACTTGCCGCGTCTCCCGGCGCGGCTGTGGGTAAGGTCGTATTCGATGCCGATCTTGCAGAAGAAGCTTTTAACAGAGGCGAAAAAGTGATCCTTGTCAGAGTTGAGACAAGCCCGGAAGATGTAGGGGGGATGTCAGCCTCCGAAGGGGTTTTAACCTCACGGGGAGGGATGACCAGTCATGCTGCCGTGGTAGCCCGGGGCTGGGGGAAGCCCTGCGTTTCAGGCTGTGGCGATATCATTATCAACTACAAACAAAAATCCTTTACCAACGGGGATATCACCGTGAAGGAAGGGGATTGGATCTCCATCGACGGAACCACAGGGCAGGTAATGAATGGCGAGCAGGCGCTTACAGATCCGGGATTTGACGAATATTATTATTTGTTCATGCAGTGGGTTGATGAGGCCCGCAACATGCAGGTCAGGGCAAATGCTGATACCCTTGCCGATGCGGTTAAAGCTCTGGAATATGGTGCCGAAGGCATAGGTCTTGCCCGAACCGAACACATGTTTTTCGCTCCCGAACGAATTACGGCCATTCGAAGAATGATCATTTCCGAGACGTCTGCCGAGCGAAGTGAAGCCCTTACCAAATTGCTTCCCTACCAGAAAGCAGATTTCAAGGAGATTTTCAGGGTGATGAATGGCCGCCCGGTAACAATCCGTCTGCTGGACCCGCCCCTGAATGAATTCTTACCCACAGAGGATGACGAGATCATTCATGTATCAGAAGATCTGGGAATTTCTGCAAAGCTTCTGAAGCACAAAATACAAAATCTCAAAGAAGTGAATCCTATGCTGGGCCATCGCGGCTGCCGCCTTGGAATTGTTTACCCTGAGATCACCATAATGCAAACGCGTGCTATTCTGGAAGCTGCAGTGGAGTTACAAAACGAAGATATAACAGTGAGGCCTGAAATCATGGTGCCACTGATTGGTGCTGTATCGGAATTTATTCATCAGAAGAATTTAATATTAGATGAAGCTAATAAAATATTCTACGAAAAAGGTTCCAAAGTTGATATTAAGATTGGCACTATGATTGAAGTACCTCGTGCGGCGCTTACGGCATCCTCAATAGCCGAACATGCGGATTTCTTCTCTTTCGGCACCAATGATCTCACGCAAACAACCCTGGCATATAGTCGTGATGACACCGCCAGATTTCTCGGTTTCTATCTCACCCATGGTATCCTTAAAGAGGATCCCTTTATGGTTATAGACCGCGAAGGGGTAGGACGCCTTATAACGCTTGCTGCCAAAGAGGGGCGGAAAATGAAACCAGAGCTTAAAATTGGTATTTGTGGAGAACATGGCGGTGATCCCGACAGTATCAAATTCTTTTATGAGAACGATCTGGATTATGTATCATGTTCTCCTTACCGGTTGCCGCTGGCCCGACTGGCTTTGGCCCAGGTTCATTTAAATAAAACTGCAGTAGGGGCCATGGCATAAACACCAGTGATCGATGATCAAATTCAAAAAAGTATCATCGATTTAATTTATAAATCTTAATTAGAATAAATTTTGAAAAAATTTTATTCTATATAAACTATTTAATTATAAAAAGAGAGAAGAATGAAAAATAATCATAAGAATTACCGTAAATTCCTTGAGCAGTTTTGTAAAGTAATTGAAGATATGAGTAGCAAAGAACCAGTTAAGTACCTTTCTGTAATGGCTTTATCTTCATTAGATTCAGAAAGGGAGCCACAGGTAATCTCCGGAGAAATAAAAGACAGTCAAACACAGATTGTAAGAGAATTTTATTTTAGGAGCCATAGAAACTAAAGATCAGGCAGCCGTTGCTCCGGAGGGTAGTTTATTTTAATTTTCTTAACTAATTAAGAAGAAATAATCTATTGAATGTGATTGCTTATAAAGCATAGGGTTACACCCTACTGGTGCTCGGTGTTAGTTATGCTTAACCATACAAGCTTCTTTATTAATGGGCGTAAGTAGAGAAACATTTACGCTCATTATAAACGGGAATTTTCATATGATGACGAAAGATGAACTTAAGACTGAAAGCGAGAAGCTTCAAAAGGATATAGAAGAAATTACAAAGAAGGATACTATTGATCTGCGAAATAACGAGCGCTTAAAGAAGCTGTCTCGGGAGAAAGATTATATTCACCATTTACTGCTGACAATGGAGGATCATACTAATCAGCAAAAAAAAGTATTACTTAAAAACTTTCTTAATGATCTCCGGGAAGAGTTATATAATATGTCTGAGAGTAAATTACTGGCTGATCCCGAGGTTGCCGATTACATAAAAAAATGCTGCGAAGAAGATCAAAGTGAAGGAGCATATGTAAAATGTGCCAAAACAATCCTTGATGATGCCCACCCGGAACTTAAAAGGAAAGGCTATATAAATTTGGTGTACGAAGGATTGTTTTTAGCCAATGAACCTGTAAGATAGTTAGTATAGCTTATTTACCAGGTTCAAATTTTAATGAAATTGAATTTACGCAGTGCCTGGTGTTTTTACTGGTTAGGTACTCACCTTCAAATACGTGTCCCAGGTGTCCTTTGCAATTGGCGCACAATATTTCGGTGCGTCTGCCATCGGCATCGGGCACACGTTCTACGGCTCCTTCTATCTCATCATCAAAACTTGGCCAGCCGCAATGGGATTCAAATTTCTGTGCCGATAGATACAGTGGTGCACTACATCTTTTACACAAATAGGTGCCTTTTTCTTCAAAAGAATCGTATTTGCCGGTAAAAGGCATTTCTGTCCCCTTATGAATTATTACTTCTTCTTCTTCAGGGGTGAGGTGATTATATTCAATAGAATTTTTCATAGGTCTTAAAAATAAGGGTAAATGTATAGAAAGGGAAAATTCGATTGTTTAATTAAACGAGTGCAAAATATATAAATTACCATAAGATCAGGAATAAATTTCTTTAAGCAATAAAACAACCCCTGCAAGATCTGATATCCAGTCAGCATGTATGCCCTCAGGCAGTTTCTCGAGTTCACTGCGAAAAGAAACTCCATGTTCCGCCAGATACGGGTGTGCCATACCATATTATCTGTCTGAATTTCAAGCCAAATATCAGATTGGCTAAATTTATGAATCCGATCAAACCATAACGTAATCTCTTTACCATTCATTTGCATCAATTAATAAACCCGATAACAAAGGCAGAAATTCAAATAATAATACAATATTTATTTGCCCCTCAAAAATGATATATAACCTGATAATAAGTATAAAAATATCTTATAGTTAGCCACGTTTATGTTAAGTATCAACTACTTATATATTTAAACAGTCAACAAGAATATAATTAATGAATATGGAATCCAGCGGGAATAATGAATACATAATTCAAGAAATAGCAAACAACACAACAATGACGGAAGATCAAGCATTTAAGCTATACGAAATTACGAATGATGTTGAACAGGTTCGCCGGTTTGCGCGGTTAAAAGATTATGGTTTACCCTTAAGATCCATTTATATCACCGCAGAATTGGGTGCCGATGCCCATATTCTTAGAGAAGCCTGGCAGGACATGATGGGTGAAAATATTATTACGGAATGTCATTTGGCCGCCCAAAAAATGAAGAGCTTTTTAAATCCAAATTAAGCCAGATCGGTATGACCAAGTCCATACCAAGTCCTATACAACTCCTACCAAACTCCGGCGGGGTGTAAGAGTTTTGTAGGTCTTGTGCCGGGCTTGGATCGTACAGATCCATTTACTTAAGATATTAGCAAACCATCCCTCCACACAATAAAACTTTTGGTTATTTATTTTTTTTAAATTCCTATAAAAGCAAAATTTTGTTAAGGTTACAACCAATTTCAGTAAGCGCTTTTCTGTCATAAAAACAAAAAGATTGATTTATTGGGAAAATAATATGAATATTGCCCCTATTCGAACCTTTGTTAACTTAAATTATATAACAATTTCCATATGAGCAATACAGACAATATTGAAGACCAAGCTGTAGAGAATCTACCTCGTGTATTTCTTATCTCTACTGCTGCCGCATTGGGTGGTTTCCTATTCGGTTTTGACAGCGGAGTGATCAATGGTACCGTTGATGCTCTGCAGGGAGCTTTTAATTCAGACGCTGTTGGAACCGGTTTTAACGTGGCGTCCATGTTACTGGGGTGTGCTGTCGGTGCATTCTTTGCTGGAACACTTGCTGATAAGCTAGGCAGAAAACCGGTAATGATTATTACAGCGATCGCTTTTCTGGTGAGTGCCTTGGGTTCGGGGATTGCCGGTGCATCAGCTTCATTCGTCCTTTTCCGTATAATCGGTGGTTTAGCCGTGGGGGCTGCCAGTATCTTAGGCCCAGCCTATATTAGTGAAATTGCCCCTTCCCGAATTCGCGGGCGCTTGACTACACTTCAGCAATTAATGATTGTGATTGGTCTTTTTGTAGCATTTTTAAGCAATTATCTGATTGCCGGTGCATCCGGAGGCGCATCGGAAACCCTTTGGGCCGGGTACGATGCCTGGCGATGGATGTTTTGGATGGAAGTGATTCCTGCTTCCATCTTTTTCGTAAGCTTGTTGTTTATTCCCGAATCCCCGCGTTACCTGGTTGCAGCCGGTAAAGAATCATTGGCAAAAAGTGTTTTGACAAGCTTGACTCCTAATCTGGATGCTGAGGCAAAAGTAGCCGACATCAAATCTACAGTTATGAGTGAACGAAAGCCGCGCCTGTCTGATGTTATATTGGAAAGAACTGGAAAGATTCATCCTTTGATTTGGATTGGTATAGGAATAGCAATTCTGCAACAGTTTACAGGAATTAATGTAGTGTTTTATTATGGAGCCACACTATGGCAGGCAGCCGGATTCACAGAATCCAATGCCTTGTTCACAAATGTGATTAACGGATCTGTAAATATTTTATTCACCTTTGTGGCTATTGCCCTTGTTGATAAGGTGGGTCGCAAACCTTTACTGCTGATTGGAGCTTTAGGTCAGGCGTTTATGCTGGGATGCATGGCATTGATTTTTGGAACCGCAGCGGTTTCAGAAGGAGGTGATCTTAACCTTAGCGGAACCATGGGTTTATTGGCACTGATTGCAGCGAACGGGTATATTGCTTTCTTCGCCTTTTCATGGGGACCAATAATGTGGGTTATGCTGGGTGAAATGTTTCCCAATAAAATTCGCGGGGCCGCTCTTGCCATTTGCGGGATCTTGCATTGGAGTTCCAACTTTTTAGTAACAATGACATTCCCAATATTTTTGGCTTCTATTGGTCTGGGCATGTCGTACGGAATTTATGCAGCATGCGGAATCATTGCCTTCTTTTTCGTGAAGAAACTTGTTAAAGAAACAAAAGGCCGCAGTTTAGAAGATATGTCGAGGGATACTTATTAAGCATGAGCCTCTAATTTATCAGTAAAAAGAATAAGGCATTCATTGTAACAGGTGAATGCCTTTCTTATGTAAGTTAGCCTGTAAATATGAGATATATGTAACTTTTTGTGATTGTTTAAAATGATTGTTTTATATTTCCAGTGTTTTTAAAAATATTAAATTATTAATGATGACTGATAGAAAAGTACGGATATTGGATGTTGCAGAGGAGTTATTTGCAAAACATGGATTTTCCGGAACCACAACGCGTTTAATCTCTGATACGGCGAACGCCAACATAGCTATGATCTCCTACTATTTTGGTGGAAAAGAAAAGCTGTTGAAAGCAATACTAGACAGATTTGCCGATGATATTTACGTACTGGTAAAGAAAATTGAAGAAAAAGAAAAAGACCCCAAAGAAAGGCTTAAAAGTTGGCTCATGTCATATCTGGAGTATGTTTTTGAACATCCGAATCCAATTAATATAGCAAATTTACAGCTAAACCTGGTTACCGATAAACCGGACCTGTTTATATCAACCCGCCAGGCTTTCGATAAAATAATTGGACTGGTTTATTCAACTTTGGAGGAAGGAAAAGAATCAGGTGTATTTCAACCCATTGATATCGAGTTAACAGTTATCTCTTTAAAATCAACTATTGAAAATATGGTCCTCCAAAGTGAGCTTATCAAGCAAGATTTTAATATTGAACCAGCCGATGACGATATCTTATTTCCCGAAAGTTTTAGAAACAGGGTTAAAGAACATATCCTGTCTCTGTTGCAATCACATGTTTTTAAACATTCTAAATAAACTGTAACCGAGTTAGGTTATCTGCGTATACGTAATTAAAATTTCAGGTAATCAGTTGTTTAATTGTTACCTGATTTTTTGATATATTACCTGCTTCCAAAATCTCAGTTTTTTTAAAAATTATTATGTGTCAATTTTTTACGTCGTGTGCCGGACGAATATCCGGCGCTTTATTGCTAGGATTATGTTTGCTGGGACAATCGGATGCTTATGCACAAGAATCCGTAGAAACCGATACGCTGCGTTTAACATTGGAACAGGCTGTTCAGCTTGCTTTGGTTGAGAATTACAGCCTGCGGAGCTCGAGACTTGACATTGAAAACGCAGCACATCAGATAAGGGAAGCATGGGGATCAGTTTACCCGCAAGTGTCGGCATCATCTGGCTTTACGCGCAGTATTGTAACTGCAAACCCTTTTGCAGGCTCTGATGCCGGCGGACTTTTTGAAAGTTTCGGGGCTTTGGATTGGGTGGTCTATAATGAAAACGTGAGGCAGGGAGAGCATCCGGGGAAAGATGAGATTTCTTTTCAGGAATACCTGCAAGAAAGGCAACAAGGTTTAGAGGATGCCGGAATATCACCGGGTGATCAGGAAAATCCGTTTGGCGTTGACAATCAAATCAACAACTCCCTTAATATAACTCAAACATTATTTAACGGTAGTGCCTTTGCCGCAATACGAGGGGCTGAGAGCCTTCGCAATTTGAATGAATATAATTTGCAGCGTCAAAACCAAATTACAATAGATGAGGTTCGCAGTGCATTTTATGGTGCATTATTAAGCAGGCAACAAACTGATGTCGTACGAAGTAGTGTTGAGCGCACATCTGAAACTCTGAAGGAGACTCGCAGGCTTGTGGAGCAGGGGGTAGTATCAAGACAAAACCAGCTTAGTGCAGAAGTTGAGCTTGTTAATCTGGAAACAGAACTTTTAGAAGTAGAAAATCAGGCCGAAATGGCGACAAAGAGCATAAATATGCTACTCGGCATACCTGTAGAACAACCAATTGTTCTGGCAGGGGAACTGGATATGATAGATATACCTGATATTGACCTTTCTGTTGAAGAAGCTTATTTAACCGCTTTGGATCAACGCCCGGATTTAGACCAGGCCGAAAGTGCGGTAGAACTCAGTGAAATTGAAAGTCAAATTACACGATCTTCTTATTTGCCAGTTGTTAACGCTTTTGCAGATTTAAGTTATTTAGGCAGCGTACCTGATGATCGGGGGCAAATCCTTACCGATCCTGATGATCCATTTGCATTTAGTTCTGGACCGACCCGTGGTTTTTTTGCAGACCCATATTGGAATCCAAACGTATCTGTAGGTATTCAACTAAGTTGGTCAATCTTCACCGGAGGGCAAAATCGTGCTAGAGGGCAACAAAGCCAAATTGCTATTCGCCAATCAGAATTGAACTACGAGCAATTGCAAAACTCGGTGCGTCTCGAGATCAATCAAGCCTTAAGGCAACTTCGCGCTTCTGAAAGACGCGTAGAAAGTCAGGAACGTAATATTGAGCAAGCTCAGCAAAATTATGACTTTGCCGTATCACGCCTACGGGAAGGGGTCGGCAGCAACCTTGAAGAGCGCCAGGCTTCTTCGCTATTAGACCAAAGCCAGTTGGGTTACCTTTCAGCGGTTTATGATTACCTGAATGCTTTAAGCAGTTTTGAACTTGCCATAGGAAAATCTGTAGCAGAGTTTAATTAATACCCATTATTCTAACACTTCTTTATAAATAATATGCGTAACTATTCTACTATATTAACTTTAATTGTTTTGATAGCATTTGCAGGGTGCGATGTTGACCCTGAAGTCGATACCAATGGCAACTCCAATGATAATCGTACCCGTGTTGTTGCTGTTGAGACTATAATTGTCGAACCTCGTGAATTTCGGGATGGCGTTGATTTAACGGGTACTGCCGAGTCGATGAATGATGCAGTGATTTCTGCGGAAGCTTCGGGTAGGGTTTTGGAAATTAAGAGGAGAGGTTCTGTAGTATCGGCCGGTGATGTGGTGGCGCAATTAGATGAAGAACTTCTGGAGTCTGCGGTTGAAGTGGCAAGGGCTAATTTTGAGGCTGCCCAGGATGCTTTTGAACGTCAGGAGCCTTTATTTGATGAGGGTATTATATCTCCTTTAGAATTTAATACAGTTCGCTCTCAGAGAGACCAAACCCGTGCACAGCTTCGCCAGGCCGAACGACAATTAAACAATGCAACCATTACGGCACCTTTTAACGGGCGTGTAGAGCAGCGTATGGTTGAAATTGGGGAGCTCCTCACTCAGGGCAGCTCGGTTGTACGTCTGGTTAATACCGGGAGAGTTAAGGTTACGGCCGGTGTACCCGATCGTTATTCAAATGAAGTTGATGAGGGCTCCGAAGTAACTTTACAACTGAGCAATTACGGGGGCGCCAGTTATGAAACAGTGGTGAGTTTTGCCGGTAACGTGATTAACGATCAAACACGAACCTTTCCGATTGAAGTTGAGCTGGACAATCCAGAGGGCACAATAAAACCTCAGATGACAATTGATCTTTTCGTGACCAGTACTATTCTTGAGAATGCTATAACGGTGCCTCGGACTGCATTGGTACGTGATCAAACAGGACAAAATCTATATATTGTGAATCGTGAGAATGATCGTCCCGTCGCCGAATACAGGTCTGTTACAACCGGGCGGGCTACATCCGGTAATATTTTAATTTTAGATGGTTTATCTAGCGGTGATGAAGTTATTGTAGCAGGCCTTAGTAATTTAAGTCCGGGTGACGTCGTGCGTGTTGATGAAACAACCAATGGAAATTATTAATAGGTAGAGAAGAAAATATTTTTAAGGTGAAAGTTTTTTCAAATAGCTGATTGCTAATAACAAATTTATGAAAATTGTAGATTTATCCATTAACAACCGTACGGGCATAGTTGTACTAACGTTTCTACTGGTTATTGCCGGTGCCGCTGCTTATGTCTCCATTCCAAAAGAAGCTAATCCTTCTGTTGAAATCCCGATGTATATCATAACAACCATATACCCGGGCATCGGGCCTGCGGATATGGAGTCGCTGGTAACACAGCCACTAGAAAGAGAGCTGCAGGGTATAAACGGAATAGATGAAATACGTTCCAACACGCTGGAAGGAGTAAGCACGGTAACCGTAGAGTTTGGTCTTGATGTACCCCTTACGGAAGCCAGCCAAAGAGTAAGGGAAAGAGTTGATCTGGCGCGTACAGAACTGCCGGAAGACGTAGAAGAGCCGATGATCACGGAGGTGGATATTGATGATTTCCCGATCATGTCTATCAATCTTGCTGCAAATTACCCGCTTACCAGGCTTACGGATGTTGCAGACCGCCTGGAGGAAGTATTGGAAACGGTAAGCGGTGTACGGGAGGTTAATGTCATTGGCAATATTGAGCGTGAGGTTCAGGTAAACGTAAACTTAACGGCTTTGAAAGGTCACGATCTGTCATTCAATCAGATTATCGGAGCCATTCAGGGACAGAATGTGACTATCCCCGGAGGTACTGTTGATGTAGCAAGAAGGGAATATTTGCTCCGGGTAAGTGGTGAATTTGATGACCCCCGGGAAATAGAAGATCTCGTAATTGCCCCACCGGCAGGACCAGCTACAAATGGTGTTCCGAGCCCGAATCCGGGGGTGATATATATACGCGATTTAGCTGAGGTATTATTTGGTTTTGAAGAACGGGAAAGTTATTCGCGACTCACCATTATACACGAAGAAGATGAAGACGGTGAACTACAACAGGTACCGGATGATGAAATTATAGAAAACCAGGTTGTTAGTTTAAATATACTAAAGCGTCCTGGTGCTAATATCCTTGATACGGCAAATGAAATTCAGGCAGCACTTGATAATTTTACTTTTCCCGGCGGCACGCAGATAGTAATTACCGGAGATCAAAGTGATGAAATTCTAACGCTGATTACTGATCTTGAAAACAGCATTATTAGCGGAATGCTCTTTGTGATTTTGGTGCTGGTATTTTTTTTAGGAGCCCGCAACGCTTTATTGGTAGGAACGGCTGTACCACTTTCTATTTTGGTGGGTTTCATTGTATTACAGCTTTCCGGCCAGACTGTAAATTTTATTATCTTATTTAGTCTTATAATTGCGCTGGGTCTTTTAGTAGATAATTCTATTGTAGTTGTTGAAAACATCTACCGTTACCTGGAAATGGGGCATACCCGATTTGAAGCTGCGCGGCTTGCTACAAGTGAGGTTGGATATGCACTTATTGCATCTACATTAACTTTGGTCGGCGCATTTGCTCCTATGCTATTTTGGCCGGGAATCATTGGCCAGTTTATGAGTTATTTGCCTTTAACCCTGATTATTGTACTTGTTTGCTCCCTCTTCGTTGCCTTGGGAATATATCCGGTATTAACTGCTTTGATGGTCAGGTTAGAATCGGATGAGAAAGTTCAGCGAGGTAAACTGGGGAGGTGGATTGGCGTTGTTTTTTTAAGTCTCACGGCCTTGATCATTGGCATGATCAATTATATAACCTTACTGGTTACCATTGTTTCGGCCATTGTGATTTATCTTCTGTATCGTTTTGTTATCGAAGGTGCTTCCATAAGATTTACGACAAAAACACTGCCTAAAATAGTTTCAGGATATCAGAATTTTCTCGCATGGATGCTAAAAAGGGATTATACCCCGCGGCTTAGCATGGTACGCAATACATTTAGCCTTGGTAATTTTACTGTTGGCATTTTGCTTCTGATAATTGGAGGTATTATAAGCACAATATCACAAGCTGCCAGTTATATATTACTGGTGCCCGGAGCTGTTTTATTAGGTTTAGGCATTTTGGGTATTGTAATTCATACAGTGGAGACCATACTGCTTGGCAAGAAATATTCTCTTATCACTAGTTTGGTTGTTGCATCGGTCATACTTTTTATTTACTTGATAAATTTGTTGGGTGGTACTGTTTTAGAAACTGGTATCCTGATAACGCTATTTTCTTTACCCTTGATCATTTTTGCGATAGGACTTCTCGGTTTCCTTCGTCGGAAATCAACCCCACTTATTCTTACCGATAATCGTGCTCTTCTGGTGAATACCACGTTTGGAGTCTTATTTACGATTCTTGCTGGATTTTCAGCGGCACCAACGGGCGTACAGTTTTTCCCTGAAGGAGAACCCGGGCTGATTAGTGTGAATATTGAAGGACCCATTGGAATGAATATTGATGCCAGCAACGATATGGTCAGGCGAATTCAGGATAAATTTAATGCACTTCTTCAATCTGACCCGGATTCGAAAGGCAACATAGAAAATGTATTAGTAAATGTTGGGGTTAGTGGTGGCGGCCCCTTTGGTGGAGGCATTCCAAGCGCGGAGCTCTCCAGTATGACCATTAATATGGTTGATTATTCCGATCGAAGCGAACCCAGCACTCAAACATTAGCTAAAATAAGAAATCAGCTTCAGGATATTCCTGACGCCCTGATTCAGGTAGAAGCCCAGGAAATGGGGCCACCAACCGGTCCGCCTATTAATATTGAAATTTCCGGTGAAGATTTTTCTGAAATTGAGCGTATTACCCGTGAGGTCAATTCTATGTTAAGAGAAGCGGTAGAAAGTGGGCGCATTCAGGGACTGGTGGATGTGCGTGATAATATCAGCGGGGGATTACCAGAGTTCCGAATTCTAATTGATCATGAAAAAGCAATCCGAAGTGGATTAAGTCTTGCCGAGATCGCTCAAACGATACGGATTGCTATGAATGGTCTTGAAACAGGAAGCTACCGTGATGGCGAAGATGAATATGATATCGTGGTGAGGCTTCGCGAAGAGGATAGAAACGAACTTGAGAGCCTTGAAGATTTAGTTATTACGAGTGCCAGCGGAAATCAAATACCGTTAGTTTCAGTAGCTAATTTTGTTGACGGTTCAGGTCTTGGCAGCATTACGAGGCTTGATTTGCAGCGAACTTCAAGCGTAGAAGGTCAGGTTTCACCCGGATACAGCCCGAATCAGGTGCTAACTCAGGTTCAGGAAAGGCTTGCTGATTATAGAGCAGGACTGCCGGCTGGATATTCCATTGAGTATACAGGTGAAAATGAAGATCAGGATGAAAGTTTCGCCTTCCTCACAACAGCATTGTTTGTCGGTTTTGCTCTTATATTTCTAGTGATGCTTATCAAGTTTAACAGTTTAAAAGCTCCCTTTATTATTTTAATAGCCGTAGGATTAAGTCTTACAGGAGTTTTTGCCGGTTTAATGTTAACCCGCACCGCCTTCAGTTTAATGACATTTATCGGAATAATTAGTTTGGCTGGAATTGTTTGTATTAATAATATTGTATTAGTAGATTATATCAAGCAGTTGCTGGACGAGGGCAAATCGAAAACGGAGGCCATAATTGAAGCCGGAGGAATACGCTTTCGACCTGTGGCACTTACAGCCCTAACTACTATACTTGGTCTTGTACCTTTAACTTTCGGTATCAATATAGACTTTGTTGGCCTGTTTAGCAGTTTAGAACCCGATTTACAATTCGGTTCTGAAAATACATTATTTTGGGGTCCGATGGGAATTGCCATTATTAGTGGATTGACCTTCGCTACCTTCCTGACGCTTGTAATTGTGCCTGTATTATATTCAGTATTCGATTCGGTGACTACTAAATTAGCCAGAGTTTGGTAGCTAATAGATAGGATCTGTTGGTCTGGCGTTTCGGAAGTCGCCAGGCCAATAGCGTTCTTGTCAAGTGGCCGAACTTGTTGCATCTGTATTGGCTTCAGATTATGAATGATCCGGAACGACCTTGTTTTTCCCGATATGCATCAAGCTTCATTTGATACATTCTTTCAACGTCTTTCAGGGAATCTGCATCATTTGGAGCCAAATCCCAGCGGATGGCTTTAAACCGAGGCAGCCTTAAGGTATAGCCCGCCTTTGTACGTTTATTGACCTGAATTCCGTCAAATTCTATTTCCACTACAATTCCTGGTTTTAAAGATAATGTAGGGCCGAATCGTTCGACAACCAGAGGTTTAATTTCCTGGTTCAGTTTTTTAAGTTCTGCGTCAGTATACCCACCATATGCCTTGCCTATAGGTATAAACTCCTCATCATAGCGTTCATCGTTTTTTACACGGATGCCGAGGGTGAAGTCGGAATAGGTACCCCCGCGTTTGCCGCTTCCTGCTGTGGCGTACATTATAACCGTATCAATAGAACCACCTGGTTTCTTAACTTTTAACCATGATTTACCCCGTTTCCCGTATTCATAAGTGCTATCTAGTTTTTTAAGCATCAATCCTTCGTTGCCATGAATTAAAGCTTGTTTAAACCTTGCTTCCAAATGTTGTTCGTCAATGGGGTTAAATTGGTTGGTGATGGCAATTTGATGTTCTGCACAGAAAGTCTCAAGCAGCTTTCTACGCCGTGGAACCGTTAAATCAAACACGGGGGAATCATTGATATAAAGAACATCATAAGAGATAAAAATAACAGGATATTCCTGGAGAATGGCCTTAGTTGGTTTTTTTAGCCCCATACGTTTTTGCAGGCTGAGAAAAGGCAGAATTGTATCATTTTTGTAAACACAAATTTCACCGTCTAATACCGTATTCTCAATTTTCTTTCTCAGGAATGCATCAACCAGCTCCGGAAACATCTGGGTGATCTCATTGAAATCACGGGAGTACAAAGTTATATTATGGTTGTTTATGTGAATCTGGCAACGCATACCGTCAAACTTCTCTTCTGCGATATATTCTCCTATATTAATGCCAGCTACATTTTCCATTGGCGATGCAAGCATAAACGAAAGAGGCTGAAACATCTTGAATTCTGCTTTGTGTAATTCATCACGCTTACTTAATAATGCTGTCTTGCCAAGACTGCCCGTAATCATGTGAGCATACCTCACTTGCTGAAGCTTTTTATCAAAAGCCTCTGCGATGGCACTTATAATGCTCCTTGATTCAAAACCGATTCTGAGGGTGCCTTGTCCGAGTATCTTGTAATAAAATTTAATTTCGAGTGCCGTTAACTGGCTCCAAGTACCGAGCAGCAAACTTTCTTTTTCAGCACGTTTGCGAGCCAAAGCCAGTTTTGTAAACTCCTTTTTAATTTCATCGAGGCTAAATGGACGAGGACAGCGTTTTGCCGAAGCTTCCGGTATATTAAACATCAGCTTTTCCATTGTTTCCGAGGCACTTCCAAGTGCAGTGCGGCATGGTTTAAACACCTTCTCGTAGTCGATTTCACAGAAAGTTGCGGCGGCGACCGATGCTGTGCGACTTCCTATCGATGCACGTCTACCGGAAAGGCTGGAAAAAGCACCTTCCCCTAAAAATTGTGAGGCTAATTCTATATCTTTTTCATCATTAAGCTGCCTAAGGTAGCCGGCAAATATTTCTATTTTTGTTTTACTGCCTTTTGTTTCTGCAATATTTTGTGCTATTTCACAGAACTTCAAAAACGAATTAGCAGGAATAGGCTGGTAAGGTTGTTCAATCATCAGACTTATACTCCTGGTGCAAATCAGTCGATGTTATCCCGGCATTTGCTAAATAATATCGCACAACACCTGCCTGTGGCGTATGCATGATATAAACATGCTTTGGATTCAACTCCTCGCATAAATGTATGAGGTTAAAGAAATCGATATGGTCGGAGAGGGGGATAAGCGCATCAACATTAAGCTGTACCCGACACGATTCTCTGGTGGCCCAGCCCGATACATAGGCGGTCTTTTTGCGCCTGATATTTTGAACCATACCATTTTCTAAAGTAGAAGCAGGAGTGATTACAATTTTTTTTTCAATAGTTTTCGGATCAAATGTTGTGTAATTGCCCAGATTTACTCCATATCGCTCATAAATACCGCTCAATGTTATGGCACCATCATGGATTTGAACCGGCAACCCAAGCGGAGCCAGAGCATGCATCACCTCCTGAGCTTTTCCTAAATTATAACAGAGAAATATTGGTGTATTATCTTCGGTTAAAGCCACTTGTGCAAAATCTTGAATTTGCTTAAACAAATATTCATGGCTTAGCCATTTGTAAATAGGCAGATTAAAAGTAGCTTCTGTAATGAAATAATCTACGTCTTGAGGAAGTTCAAAACCTTCGGTGGCAGGGGATGGGGGATTACGGTAGTCTCCGGTATACAGAACATTACCATATTCACTTTGAATATATGTCATAGCGGATCCCAAAATGTGGCCGGCGGGGTAAAATTGTACAGTGGCAGATGGAAGATGCAACTTTTCATAAAATTGCAGCGTATTCACATCACCAACAAAACCACGAGCTTTCATAATTGCAGCAGTGGGTTCAGTTGCATAAACTGACATTTTTCGGTCACGAGGTACGTGGTCGGCATGAGCATGTGAAATGAATACATGGTTTGCAAAAGGACCACTCAGATCCAACCCAATATCCATCTGAGGTAGTTTGAGCCCTTGACGTCCGTATTTTTTTATTTCGAGCATGTTTTAAGATGATAACTTTAACAGGCCGGGGTTAAAACTAGTTTATAATACTCTAACAATCTTAACGAGTCTAGACAAATTTAGTTTTGAGATGTACACATGATTGTGAATCAAGAGTATAATTTTGGTGTTCAAAGGTATATAATAAACAGTCTTATTATAAGTCATATAACGAAAGAAACAATGAAAACCAGATCAAAAGTTACGATTAGTGGGCGGGTGCAAAACGTGGGGTTTCGGGCATTCCTGCAAAGTTTATCAAATGAATTAGGCGTGAAAGGTTGGGTTCAAAATACAGATGATGATAAAGTGGAAGCCGTATTAGAAGGTGATACTAAAGACATACGGCAGGTTTTGGAAGCTTGCGAAGTGGGGCCCAGAGCTGCACGGGTTGAAAAAATAGATGTTGTGGAACAGCCTTACAAAGGCGATTTTGAAAATCTTCAGGTTAAATGAGGCTGTCTCCCTGATTATCCCCAGGGATCAAGCACTACTTTTACACAATCGTCTTCCTTATTATTGAATAGTTCATATCCCTCCGGTGCTTTATCAATTGGCAGTGTATGCGTAATAATATCATCGAGTTTTACTTTTTTATCTTCAACCAGCCCCATAAGCTCATCAATATAATTATGAACTAACGCCTGACCGGTTTTAATACTTATAAATTTGTCAAAGATCTGACCGAGTTTGAAGTTGTCATAGTCTGTTCCATAAACCCCTACAATGCTCACGACGCCGCCACGCCGGACGGCTGAAAGGCATAGATTTAAAACGTTAATTGATCCCCTTTGAAGCTGAACGATATTGCTGGCTTTTTCAAAAAAACTTCGATCGGCTTCCATGCCAACGGCATCAATACAAACATCGGCACCGCGGCCTTCCGTCATAGACCGAATAATTTCTACGGGGTCATCTTTAGTCCCGTCAATGGTTTCAACCTTTGCTGACTTTTCTGCCATCTTATTCCGGTAAGGCAAGATGTCTATACCGATTACTCTTTCTGCACCACGAAGCCAGGCGGCCTTTTGGGCCATAATTCCAACAGGTCCACATCCAAAAACAGCCACAATTTCTCCTCCATTTATATTCGCCCAGTCTACTGCACTCCAGCCAGTTGGAAATATGTCAGTAAGAAAAAGAACTTCGTTATCAGTTAAATTGTCACTTACTTTTCTTGCCCCAAAATCAGCATATGGCACCCTTACGTATTGTGCCTGTCCGCCACTATAGCCACCATACAATTCAGTATATCCAAAAATACCGGCTCCCTTTTGCTTAAGGATGCCGCCATCAGGCCCATAATTTTCATTGCTGTTTTCGCATTGGGTAGGAAGTGCGTTATTACAGAAGAAACATGAACCACAGGCGATAGGAAAAGGCACGACTACACGATCCCCAATATTAAGTTTCATCACTTGACTGCCAGTCTCCACAACTTCGCCCATAAATTCATGACCTAGAATATGAGATTTCAACTGGGGCAGCAAACCATTATAGATATGCAAATCAGATCCGCATATTGCTGTTGATGTTACTTTTAAAATAACATCAGTGGGTTGATTGATTACCGGATCATCTACAGTATCGACTGTAACTTTTTTAGGCCGGTGAAAAGTGAGGGCTTTCATAACTGATTAATTTTATCTTTTTGAGTAGCTGTCTAGTTAATTTTATAAACAGAAATTTAATTGATAAAACCCTTCAACAGATAAAATCAGTCCATCACAAATACATTATAATATAAAAGATGGCACAGTAAATAATAAGCTTTAGTGCTTATGACTACAAACGTGGGTGTGTTTATTATTTTTAAAAACAGAAAATGCCAGTATCATGGCTCCAATGAACATCAAAATACTTTTTAAGTAGGTTGAGTTATCGGCTATCCCAGATTGCATGGTGAGGCTGTCATGCGGGGCGTGAATATAAAGCTGGCTTAAAATGACAATAGCCAACCCTGATATAAACAAAAGAAGTAAAAAATAATTCTTGTGCCGAATCCAGTTTGGTAGAAAACCCGTCAGGCTGAGTGGAACTATTGCCATTACCAATATCAGTTCTATGGTTTCGGAAAAAAACTCAGATAATGCAGGCAACAGCAGTATCAAAAATGGAGTCATCATACAATGAAGTACACAGACCGACGAAAAAACTATGCTCAGATTAGAGAAAAGTTTCCTTCTGTTGTTCGTATGCAGCATTAGGGAAATTATCTTTGACATGTCGGGCACAACCCGTGAAGTCGTAATTCTTTAGCATTTACTAAAAAGCCCTCTGATCGGGAGGCATCTAATTTTATATTGGGTTCCATAGGAAAACAAAATATCCTGTCGCAGCTATTGCAGACAAAATGAGCGTGTTCTTTAACAGTTTCCGGATTACTGTTGTCATCCAGGTGTAAAGCGTATTTCCAGTTGCGATCTTCACTGGCTACTTTATGAATGATATTTTTTTCTGTAAAGACATTTAAAGTGCGATACAGCGTAACTTTATCTATATAAGTGTCACCGAGTCTTTCGGTGATATCTGTATGAGATAGCGCGGCATCCGATTTCATTAGGATGGTTAAAATTTCCATCCTGTTCCTGGTGGCTTTCAAGCCGTTATCTCGTAGAAAATTTTCAAGATCAATCATTTTTTAAGATAAGTATTATGCAACTCAGTTGCAATTATGGGAACGAATAATTCCCTATTTTCGGAAATATCGTTTATTTTTATTCCGTAAATTTCCGCAATACTTTATTAAAAATTTATCATTACCCTGAAATCAACCAAGAGCATTAAAATAACGAGTAAAATCTTTTAGAATATGGTGGTATATTTTTTATAACTTATTAAAAGTTTATTTATACCGAATCGGGCGCAGTTAATATTCCCCCAAACACAAGAGACTTAGTGGAACAAAAAATACGCATCGCATCAGGACAAGGTTTTTGGGGAGACCTCCCCAAGGCTCCGGTCGATCAGGTAAAGAATGGTAAAATAGATTATCTGATGATGGATTATTTGGCTGAGGTGACGATGTCGATTTTGCAGAAGCAGAAGACTATAAATCCACAGCTTGGATATGCCCGTGATTTTGTAGAAGTTATCAACCAAATTCTGCCAGAAATAAGCAAAGAAGGGGTCAGGGTCGTTTCCAATGCGGGTGGTGTTAACCCGGTGGCCTGCAAAGATGCTATTTTAAAAGTAGCAGAACGTGCCGGTTTTAATGAAATTAAAGTTGCCGTTGTTGATGGTGATAATATTTTGAACCAGATTGATACCCTTCAAAAGCAAGGTCACGAGTTAACGAATATGGAATCTGGTGAGTCAATCGCATCCGTTGCAGATCAGCTGTTAAGTGCCAACGTATACTTCGGAGCCCGCCCCATAGTTGAGGCTTTGGAACAGGGAGCTGATATCGTCGTCACCGGACGGGTTTCCGATCCAGCGCTCTGTCTGGCACCGTTGATCCACGAATTTGGGTGGAGTTATAATGATGCTGATAAAATGGCTGCCGGAATTATTGCAGGCCATATCCTGGAATGCGGCGCCCAAAGCTCCGGGGGGAATTATACAGACTGGGAAGAAGTTGAGAATTTTAGTAACATTGGTTTCCCCATCGTGGAAGCGTATAACGACGGGAATTTTGTGGTAACCAAACATGACAACACTGGTGGACTTGTGAACCTCGGAACAGTTAAAGAACAGTTGCTTTATGAGATTGGTGACCCTGCCAATTATATTACACCGGATTGCGTGGCAGATTTTACATCAATTCACCTTCAGGAAGTTGGGGAAAACCGGGTGAAAGTAACTGGTATTAAAGGTAAGCCACAAACGCCTTTCTACAAGGTTTCCGTTAGCTATAACTATGGGTACAAAATATCCTCAAGTCTTGTTTACTGTTGGCCGGATGCTCTCAAAAAAGCACAAGTTGCTAAAAAAATATTAATGGACAGGGCTGAGGCATTGCAGTTAAACTTTACAGATTTCCGTTGTGAATACATAGGGTTTAACGGGTGCAGCGAACAGCCCGTAGATGACCAGTATAATGAGCTTAATGAAATTCAGCTGAGGGTTTCCGCATCAGCGCAAAATGCTGATGATCTTAACCGATTTGCCCGGGAAATTGCTCCTTTAATTTTAACGGGTCCCTCAGCCGTCACTGGTTATGCCGGTGGACGAGCCAAAGCCAGCTCTGTAATAGCCTACTGGCCGGCATTAATAAAAAAAGAAGCATGTACCCCCAGGGTTGGAATATATCAGAACTAAAATAAAACCTAAGTCTAAGAAAATTTTATTTAGACAGCGTTTTCTAAAACGCAATAAACAATATTAAACACAATCAACCACAGATAAATGATTATTGGAGTAATTGGAGCCGGATTAGCAGGCCTTATAGCAGGAAAAACCTTAGCAGAAGCCGGCCATGAGGTCGTCGTATTCGATAAAGTTCAGGAAATTGGTGGTCGCTTAGCGACACGGGATGCGGGTGACAATAAAGATGTTAAATTAGATTATGGAACATCGTATATTCAGGCAGATGGTGATGAATTCAAAAGTTTTCTCAGCGATTTGGAAGATAAAGGATTGGTTAAGGAGTGGTGTGATAGCTTTTCCTTTCATAATGGAGAGACCTTTTATAAACGCAACCCCGGAAGAGAGCGGAAAACCAGCTATATAGCTCCCAAAGGCATGAACAGTATTGGAAAACATTTGAGCCGGTACCTGGACTTCAGGGTTGGTGTAGCCGTTAGCGGGTTAACATTTATAGGCTCAAACCGCTTAAGCAAACGCAATTGGATGATTTCGCTGACCGATTTGAACACCTTTGAACTCGATGCTATAGTTATAGCTACACCTTCCATTCAAGCCTATGGCCTGGTTCAGACTTCCCAGGATGAGTTGGCGATTCGTAAATTAATCCGGACGATTAGCCAAATTGAATATGAACCTACTTTTTCCCTTATGGCCAGTTATGGGAAACGGGAAATACCGGAATGGAATGCTATAGTATGCCAGGACAAGCGCATAAAATGGATCTCAAATGAAAGTAGCAAAAGAGGAAATTCAGGAGAGCTTGGCCTCGTTATACAATCCACCGGTGAGTTCGTAAAAGAGCATAGTAACAATAGTCCTGAAGATATATCGCGCCTAATGCTTGAAAATACCTCAGTACTGGCCGGTGAGTGGGCAGGCAAACCCAAGTGGCATGATTTGCATCTATGGAAATATAATAAACCCCTGAACCCGTTGAACACACCCTTCTTAGAATTAGAAGAACACCCGGCCCCCGCAGCGTTAGTGGGTGATTATTTTGGTCATACCCTTGAATCTGCATATCTCTCCGGACTTAAACTGGGGCAGCATTGGGCCGATAAATTTGCAATGGAAAAAGCTTAATTATTGATAATCTAAAAGTAGCCGACCACCGACTGGGGGAAGTATAAATTAAATGAGAGACCTGCTAAAACTAAATCGCTTTTTCAAGAAATATAAAGGCTCCGTTGCACTCGGGGTCTTGTTTCTAACATTGGCTAATGGTTTTTTAGTTTGGATTCCAATTTTGATTCGCCAGACTATGGACTCCGTTGAGCGTCTTCAGGAAACTACCGATCAAACATATGACAGCGTAACCGATATCTTGTTTTTTCGTGAAGCGGGGGAAATATTAGCTGTAAATTCACTTTATCTACTTGGAGCTGTTTTACTTTATGGCATTTTTCTTTTTGCAACCCGGCAAACGATCATTGTTACCTCTCGTAAAATTGAATACGATCTGCGTAATGAGATATTTGATCATCTTCAAAGGCTGCCACAAAGCTTCTTCAACAAAACCAGCAGCGGTGATGTTTACACCCGGGCAACGGAAGATGTAGTGCGGGTTAGGGAATATTTTGGTCCCGGATTTATGTATACAGTTAATACATTGACAAGAGCCGGGATCATTATTACCATTATGACTATGGTTAATCCCACTCTTACATTCTGGGCTCTTTTGCCTTTACCCTTTCTCAGCATTATTGCTTATTGGGTGAGTGGCTTTATTCATAAACGCTCTGCTGAAATTCAGCAGCAGTATTCGAAAGTGGTAGGAAGAGCTCAGGAAGCCTATTCCAGCATCAGGCTTATTAAATCTTATAACCGGGAGGCTTATGAGCAAACTCGCTTTGTTAATGAAAGCGAAACTTACCGCGAAAAGAAGCTTAACCTGGATTTTGTAGAATCTTTATTTCATCCTACCTTAAATTTGCTAATAGGCCTGTCTGTGGTATTTGTTCTGTGGCAGGGTGGACTGATGGTAATAGAAGCCACTGCAACCGTTGGGAATATTGCTGAATTTGTTATTTATGTAGCCTACTTAACATGGCCCATTGCATCGTTAGGTTTTACTCTAAACCTGCTGCAAAGATCGGCGGCCTCTAACAACCGCATTCAGCAAATGATGAGCGAACCCGTTGAAATTAAGGATGATCAAAACACGGATACATCTATAGAAAAATTATCAGGGGAAGTTGAATTTCTTAATGTAAGTTTTACTTATCCTGAGGCTGCGGAACCG
This sequence comes from Balneolales bacterium, assembly GCA_040878085.1. Classification (GTDB taxonomy): domain Bacteria; phylum Bacteroidota; class Rhodothermia; order Balneolales; family Natronogracilivirgulaceae; genus JBBDMU01. Next base: position 422,992 of record JBBDMU010000029.1, on the reverse strand, counting down.
GCATTGAATAATGTTAGCATGAAAATAAAAGCCGGTGAAAACATTGCTATTGTTGGGCGTACCGGATGTGGTAAAACAACACTGGTACAATTACTGACCAGGTTATACGACCCGCAGAAAGGAACAATTACAATGGATGGTGTAAACATAAAAAATATACCAGTAGGAGTTTTGCGGGCTCATATCGGATATGTACCCCAGGAGACGTTCCTATTTTCGGATACCATAGGAGAAAATATCGCGTTTGGTGTGGAAGATGCCTCAGAGAAAGACATTAGGGAAGCAGCCGAACGCGCCCAGGTTCTGGAAGATATATTAGGTTTCGAGAAAAAATTTGAAACGACATTGGGTGAAAGAGGCATTACTTTATCGGGAGGTCAGAAACAACGAACCTCGATTGCCAGAGCATTAATTCGTAAACCCAAAATCCTCATTCTGGACGATTCTTTAAGTGCCGTCGACACTAAAACGGAAAATGCTATTGCCAATCATCTTCATGATATTAAATATGGAACTTCAATTTTAATAAGTCATCGCATATCTAGTGTGAAAAATGCTGATTTTATCTATTTTGTGGATGACGGGACGATCGCAGAATTTGGAACCCATGAAAGCTTAATAGCCCAAAAGGGAAAATATGCCGATATGTACAAAAAACAACTTCTGGAAAAAGAACTGGAAGAAATATAAAACTAATAAGGTGTTGTTATCTGTTTGATAAGCAGAAACATGCAAAACCAATGGAGAGATAGAAATTATGATAATTATGCCCTTAGGGGTCGCATCTGCTACCCCCACAGCAACCAGACATCTTTCATCTGTGGCCCTATGGAGAGAGGGTAGAACCTTTCTGTTTGATTGCGGTGAAAATACCCAAATGCGAATGCTTCAGGCGGGAATGAAGCGATCCAAAGTTGAATACATCTTTATTTCTCACCTTGATGGTGATCATATTTTCGGTCTGCTTGGTTTGTTATCCACTTTTCAGCTCCAGCGAAGAGATAAAAAACTAACTATAGTGGGGCCAACTAGAATACAGGACTTCGTCGATACCAACTTGGAACTAGCCGGACTAGAGTTGGGTTTTGATTTAGAATATTCCTTGATCGAAGAAGGATTCGAACATAAAGTAGTAGTTGATGAAGAAGAATTTTTTGTAGATGCACGTCCCCTTGAACATACCTCATTTTGTGTTGGTTACCGATTTCAGGAAAGAAACAAGCCAGGCAAGGTCGATGCTCAAAAAGCGTCAGAGCTAGGCATAAATAATGATGGTCAGTTCAAAGAGCTTAAAGCCGGAAAAGATGTAAAACTATCAAATGGCACCGTTATTAACTCTGAAGATATTGTGGGAGAGCCACAAACCGGCGAAAGTTTTGCTTATGTAACGGATACTATTTTTTGTGAGAATGCCGTACGTCTTGCCGAGAATGCAACAATTCTATATCATGAAGCTACCTTTAGCCATAGTCTAAAAGAAAAGGCCAAGGAAACAGGCCATTCGAGCGCCCAGGATGCGGCTATAGTAGCCAAAACAGCCAATGCAGAACGTCTGGTGCTTTGCCATTTTTCAGCCCGTTATACCAATCAGTTTGTATTGCTGAAAGAGGCAAAAGCAATATTTCCCGAATCCTGGCTTGCATATGAATTGCGTCAGATCATGACAAAGCCAAAGCAGGAAAAAGGCATCCTGAAGCCAACTATAGATTTGGTCGATTTAAACAGCAAACCCGAAGCTCCGGAGCCTAAGAAAAGAATACCCAGTAAAAGTCGGCCCGGAAGTAAAAAAAGATTTACCAAACGTACCAATTCCCGCTATTATAAATCAAATGAAGGTGGTAAACCGCGCCAGGAAAAAGTACGGAAAGACAGCCCGCATAAACCAAAGAAACCTTTGCCTATAACGCCTCGTACCCCCTTTGATGATTTTGACCGGTTCTGATTATCATTAATACAGGTTTATTAAATTAGTTCACCTGCTGGAATGCACCAAAAGTAATTTCAGTGGGAACTAATTTTATTGGAATCTACTTATGTTCCGATAAAACATCTTATTTAACATTGACAAAAAAATCAAACAAAAGCAGGAAAGGCATTGACACCCGTTTAATCAGCAGGTTATATGTTTACGTAGAGCCATTTAAATGGTTTCTGGTTCTCGCCTTATTTCTTATTCTGCTAATATCTTACTTAGGACCACTGCGCCCTTATCTTACCCAAATAGCAGTGGATGATTATATACAACCCGGAGATATCCCCGGGTTGCTAAGAATCGTGTTTCTCTTTTTCGGTGTTCTGGTTGCTGAATCAATTTTAATGATGCTTAATACGTATCTGACCAGATGGGTGGGTCAGAATGCACTTTATAGTTTACGAAATGCGGTCTTTGAAAAAATACAAAGTCTTCATGTCCAGTTTTTTGACCGTAATCCTATAGGGCGCCTCATTACCAGGACTACCAGTGATATCGAAGCCCTAAGTGAATTATTATCAAGTGGAGTAGTGAACATTATTGGTGATTTGATGCGAATCATCTTCATCATGGCATTTATGTTCAGTATGAGTTGGGAGCTAACATTGGTCTCTTTGGCAACCCTGCCAATACTGTTTTATTCCACAATGTTGTTTAAGGCAAAAGTACGCGTGGCATTCCTGAATGTTCGGGATCAAATTGCTAAAATGCATTCGTTTATTCAGGAACATATTAACGGCATAAACATAGTGCAGCTATTTGGCCGTGAGAAAAAAGAGGCTGAACGTTTTGAGGTAATTAACCAGGGGCATACTCAGGCTTATATAAAAACCATTTTTTATTTCTCTATATTTTGGCCTCTCGTCGAAGTTCTCGCCAGCGTGGCTATGGCTTTGGTAGTTTGGTACGGAGGTGCGAGGGTTCTTTTGGATGATGTTTCTTTTGGTGTACTGCTGGCTTTCATCCAGTATGTACGCCTGTTTTTTCTTCCCATTCGTGATCTCGCAGATAAATTTAATACTTTGCAGAGCGCTCTGGCTTCGTCGGAACGTATTTTTAATGTGCTTGACACGGATAATAAAATAGTAGATCCCGCAAAGCCTGTTGAACCTGGAAAACCAATAAAAGCGAATATTGAATTCGATAAAGTTTGGTTCAAGTACAATCAAAATGAAGATCATGTACTTAGAGACATTAATTATACTGCCCGTCATGGTGAGGTGACAGCTATCGTCGGCGCCACAGGATCAGGGAAAACAACTATGACGAATCTGTTGATGAGGTTTTATGACGTCTCATCCGGATCTATAAAGCTTGATGGCGTTGATATTCGAAATTATCGTCTTGATTACCTTCGGTCCCACTTTGGATTGGTGATGCAAGATAATGCCTTATTTTCGGGAAGTATATTGGAAAACATTACTTTGGGTGATCCTTCTATAACAAGGGAAAAGGTTCAGGAGGCTGCCGAACTGGTACAGGCTGACCGTTTTATCCAAAAATTGCCGGGAACCTATGATTATGTGCTACAGGAAAGAGGAACTTCTCTTTCAATGGGGCAGCGGCAACTTATATGTTTTGTCCGGGCGATGGTATACGATCCTCATATTTTGATTCTTGATGAGGCCACATCCAGCGTAGATTCGGAGACGGAAACCTTGGTAAATGAAGCTTTAGAGGTATTGATGAAGGGAAGAACTTCCATAGTTATCGCACACAGGCTATCAACTATACAGTATGCCGATAACATCCTGGTAATGCATAAAGGAAAAATACGAGAGATGGGAACTCATGAAGAACTCCTTACCCAGAAAGATGGGATATACCGCAGGTTATATGAGCTTCAATATAAAGACCAGACTATAGCAACCGGATAGTCTGGAGGTAATAATCTTTTACCACTCCAGCACAGCTTTTTTAACATCATCAGGGGTATCGCCTGGTAATATGTAAAAGCTCTCTGCTTTGTGGCTGCCATTATTGAGTAATATCCGGCGGTTATTATTCCTGAATTCTGTTGCAAAGCCTGCCGCAGCCATTATGGCTGCAGGAGCACATAAATCCCAGTAGGATGTGGCGCGGTTACTTGCAAAACCACAACTTTTATGAAAGAGAGAACCTAGCTGGTTGTGGGTAACCCCCACATATTTCATCCTTTCGATATTATAATGCTCTTTCAGAAGTTTTCTTTTATGAGCGCCGATCCCTCTCATCATTAGACGTTTAGATTCTGACCAGCTTCTAATGCCATTAAGAGGCTGGGGTGAATCACTTCCGTTGAGCAGAACGGGCTGTTGCTCACGGCTGCCATAGATAACCCTACCTGTATGAGGTTCATGCACAATACCTAATGCAGGCTCTCCATTAACTGTCAGGCCGATGAGCGTGTAGTACGATCCATGGCCACTTATGTATTCTTTGGTACCGTCTATAGGGTCAACATACCATATATATTCGGCACCTTTTGGATATTTGTGAGACAATGATTCTTCACCGATAAATATATCATCAGGATATTCCTCTTTTATAATCTTCTCCCAAAATTTATTACCCCATAAATCGGCGCTTGTAACGGGTGATCCATCTGCTTTTTCCCGGGTTTCTCTGGCAATTTCCGATCGTGCATTTCTAATGTATTCCCCGCTTTCCTTTAAATATTTCTTGAGGTACTCAAATCTGTTATTCAGATTATAATTCATAGAATTATCTTTGCCTTATTGAAGATTAGTATAAAAATATGTTTTTTATATAAACAAAATATGAAGTACCTTTATTGGAAACCGTAAATCATTAATTATCAAAGAATATTATGGCTAAAGAACAATCAGGTCAAAATGCTGAAGAACTGGAAAGCGCAGTTTATGATAAATTGCTGGAGAAGCTGAATCTGGAGAAAGATCGCATTGAAAAAGAATTAAAAGGCGAGTATGAAAGCGCCAAAAAGTATGTTAAGTCTAATCCTGAAGAAGGGGTAGCGTATGCTTTTGTAGGTGGATTTTTTCTCGGTATCGTTGTAGCTAAAATTCTAAGCAAATAAGTTTCCCGGATTAGGGATTATTATCCAGTGGTGATGAAGATAGCCCTGCAAAATTAATGGTAATCCCTAATCTTTGGTTTTTTTTCCTAATCCATTGACATAGGATTATTTTCTGCAATCTTCTGATACTCCCGGTATTCCTCGGGACTAATATCACCAAACAGATAATTGAGAGGATCTACACTTTTATTATCTAATCGGATTTCATAATGCAAATGAGGGCCAGTTGTTACTCCTGAATTACCGGTATACCCCAATATTTCGCCACGTTTCACTTTTGTTCCACTCCTGATTCCATCAGCGAATTCTGACAAGTGCGCATACCTGGTTTTGAATCCGAATCCATGATCAACTTCAAGGAAATTGCCATAGGTTCCCCAACGCCGGGCTTGGATAACTTCACCTTCACCGGTTGCATATATAGGTGTACCTATACTGGCCCTGAAATCTAAACCGTGGTGCATTCTACGGGTTCGGTGTGCGGGATGCAATCTCATTCCATATCCGCTTAAGATAATACCTTTAACAGGCCTGATAACAGGCATTGTACGCAATATTTCCTGATTTTCGTTGTAGTGGTCTTTAAGCTCCTCGAAACTAAGCTTTTGAATATTAATTTTGCGTTCAATGCTTTCCAGACTCCCGGCCGCCCATTTTAAAAGATCTGCGGTTTCTGTTTGATAGATATCGAACTCAGAATACACATCCGAACCGCCTACACCGGCCTGACGTTCATCAAATGGGATTGGGTCTACTCCAAGCATGGAGCGGTATAATTCATTGTCTACAGAGGCAAGCTCGTTAATTTGATGATCTATTTCATCTATTTCATTTTTTGTATTGTGAAGCTGACGAAACAATTCTTGGTTTTCTTCTTTAAGTGCTATTTCTGAAGGAGTTCCGGCAATAAATGATAAAAGAATTATAGCTATTGCCGAAATTATAACGCCATAAAAAACGGCAGAACAGGCTGTATGTACGAGACGATCAATAGATTTATATTCTATAGGCTTAAATTCACAATCTTTTTCGTCGTAAACGTAATGTTGTTCCAAGGGGTTTGATTTTGTACATATTTGAGACTCAAAAGAAATTTAATAAAATCACCTTTGGATTCAAATCCTTTTATGGGATGTTTTACTTTTTTAATTCAATGATATAACCTTTTAAAAAGTCTGACTCAGCGCCTATACAACTCCTGCTACCAGCCGGGCTTTAGTAAGAGTTGGTACGGACTTGGTCAGGAGTTGGTCAAGCCGGTCCGGGTCTGAATTTAGGTGACAGTTTTCGTTTTTAAACAGCCTATTTTTAAAGCGTAGCGATAATAATGAGAAAAATATTATCTTTTATGTTATAAGCACATTTGCTCACAAATTATTTTTTAATATATGTTGACTACCCATGTTGAATCTGTTTTAAAAGCTCATAACCTGGACGGTGAGGACCAGGTATTTATACTTGGTATAAGTGGAGGGCCCGATTCTATGGTTTTACTAAACCTATTTTATCAGCTCAAAAAAAAGATGGTAGTAGCGCATGTAAATTATAAAAAAAGAGCAGTGGCTGTGAGCGAGGAAAAAATGGTACGTTTGTACTGCAAAAAACCAGGGACTCAGGCAGGCTCTATTAAATGTATAGTTAAACAAGCGGATTCCGAAAACGCCACTGGTAATTTCCAAAACTGGGCCAGAGATGAAAGAAGAACGTTCTTCCAAAGTTTAAAAAAGAAATATAAAGCAGCAGCGATAGTCACAGCTCATCACAAAGATGATCAGGTGGAGACCTTATTTCAAAAGATGCTGAGAGGCAGTTCAATTGCCACCTGGCAGGGCATACACAGCTTTGATGGAACCTATTTACGGCCACTTCTGGATATATCCAAAAGTAATATATTGGAATATGCTGAAAAACTGGGAATCCCTTATTCTATTGATCATACAAATTTTGAATCAGGTTATGCCAGAAACTTTATACGCAACGAGTGGAAACCAAGACTTGACAAGTTTTTTCCCGGTTGGGAGAAAAATGTACTGAAACTGCCTGAAAGGGCCTCTGAATATCGTGATATGCTTGAACTAACTATAAATCAGGTTAGTACAGGCGAAGCAAGTTTGCGGAGATCAGCTTTTCTGGAATTAAAACTTAATGCCCGAAAAGCTATTATATTGGAGATGATCAGGCGAAATTTCCACGGTGAGAAAGTCAGTTCGGCAGCTTTAAAAAATTTACGCCTGGATGAATTGCAGACGGGACAGATAGCTCAGATTAATCAAAACCTTTCTGTTATTCGTGATCGTGAGATTTTTATGCTTAACAAATCGAGTAACCCGCCGTTTTCTCTTACTCTTGATCGAAATAAACTGGAAGAAGACCCGAAAATCAGTTATGGCTACCGGTTTACCATTCAAAAGGTATCCGAGCCAGATTATTATAACAAACTTTATCTGAATGTAGAAAGGCTTGTGTTCCCGATAACCTTTCGGACGTGGCGCGCGGGTGATAAGCTGCATCCATTCGGTTTTAAAGGCACAAAGAAAATTTCTGATTTCCTGACCGAAAAAAAAGTAAATTCATTGAATAAAAAAGAGGCAGGGGTATTAGTTTCTTTTGATGAAAGCGTTTGTGCAGTTATCTTTCCCAGCTCAGAAGGCAAAACCCCTCCGGGAACTATCAGCGAACATGTTCGTTGTGATAGGGTTAACCAAAAATGTTTAGTTATTGAGAGGATTAACAATCTTGATGAATGATGAAGCGAAACAAAGTGTGATCTGTCAGGGTGAAAAGTTTGATCTCTATATCTCTAAAGAGGAGATACGAGAACGAACGATTCAGATCAGTAGGAAAATTGATAAAGACTATTTGGACCGGCATCCTATTTTTATCGGGGTGCTTAATGGGGCTTTTATCTTTTTGGCTGATTTGTTGCGGGAGGTAACTATTCCGTGCGAGGTTGATTTTTTGAAACTCAGCAGCTATGGCGATGAAAAGGTGTCTTCCGGAAGTGTTACCGAACGAAAAGAGCTGGATGCCAATGTGGAAGGCAGACATGTGATTCTGGTAGAAGATATCATCGATACCGGATTATCCATTAACTATATTATTGATAAAATAAAATTAAAAAAACCTGCCTCGGTTGCCGTCCTGACACTCCTGCATAAAAAAGAAGCCACTAAACATGAAGTTCAGATAGATTATGCCGGCTTTGAAATACCAACACGGTTTGTCTTAGGCTATGGCATGGATTTTGCTCAGGATGGACGAAATCTGCCTCATATTTATGCATTATCGAAAGAAACATAAATATTTTTCGTTGAAAGGAACGTGAAAGAATTGTATATTTGGTTTCTGTTTTGGAGAGGTGGCTGAGTGGTCGAAAGCGGCACCCTGCTAAGGTGTTGAACCCCTTCCGGGGTTCCGAGGGTTCGAATCCCTCCCTCTCCGCTGCTCATCATACAAAAAACAGACTCCAGCCTGCCAGGGAGATGTCGATTGCTTATTGATGAAAATGTTTGGATGTTGTTTTCATTATATTGGAGCAGAAGGTTTAGCAGTTTATCTTTTTTTTGTTATACTAAACTATATCAACTCTAATCACCCTACCTGGAACTTATCTATAATGATCTCAAAGAATCTTTTCCCAATAAGTCTTTTTGCATGTATTTTTTTTGTGGCCCAGTTTTTAAGCTGTGCTTCTCAGTTGGTGCCCAAAGAAATATTTTATGTTGGCACTTTTGCAGATCAGGACAGTCAGGGGCTTTATGTTTTCGAATTCGATCGAAGTAACGGTGAACTAAACCAGATACAAACTGTAAGCGACAGGGAGGGGCCATCTTTTCAAGCCATACATCCGGATGGAAACTTTTTATACTCCATAAGCGGTGAAAGTATGGATCCGGATAGCAATCATGGAACAGTATCAGCATACAGAATCGATCAAAGTACCGGTAAGTTGTCAATTATAAATGAGCAATCTGCAGAAGGGCAGGGGGCTTGCCACGTTAGCATCGATCCTAGAGGACGATTTGTCTATGTATCCAATTATAGTGAGGGCAATTTAAGCGTCTATAGCATCAATCAGGACGGTAGCTTAGAAGAAGCTTCTGATGTTGTGCAGCATGAAGGTCATGGCCCCAACGAAAACCGGCAGAATAGCCCCCACATGCACTCAATTATTCCATCGGAAGATGGTAAATTTATATATGCCTCGGATCTGGGCATTGATAAAGTTATGATCTATGAAGTATCGGATTCGGGAACATTAACGCCGGCGGAAGTCCCCTATGTGGAGAATACACCAGGATCAGGTCCCCGCCATTTTGCCATTCATCCCAATGGAAATTTTGCCTATTCCGCTGAGGAATTATCTTATACCGTAGCAGCATTTTCTGTAGATAAACGTAATGGTGCTTTATCTCAAATCCAGCGCGTCAGTATGTTGCCCGATGATTATCAGAATCCAAATAACTCTGCCGCTGATATTCATTTTTCTCCTGATGGAAAGTACTTATATGCTTCCAATCGCGGGCATGATAGTATTGTCATCTATTCTGTAGATCCCTCAACAGGTTTTCTTTCCCTTTCCGGCCATGAACCGACCAGAGGTGGGCATCCCCGTAACTTTGGTGTTGACCAAAAGGGTGAATATCTATTTGTGGCAAACAGAGATGATAATAACGTGGTATTTTTTAATAAAGATAATGAATCGGGTCTGTTGGAATATGCAGGTATAGAAGCTATAGTTCCCAAAGCAGTATGCGTTACCCAGCATTTTCTCAAATAAAAAAAATTAAGTAAATATATCACAGTAAAAATCCTTAATCACCCATTCGCAGGCAAAGCTATTTAATGCCAATTACCACAACAAGTCACCCCAGATAAAATCACAAAACATGAAAACCTCTGAAAGCAAAACGCCACAAAATGCCGATAGCCGTTATTTTGATATGAAGACGAGAAAAAAGGTTGCCCTCATCGCTCATGATAACAAAAAAAACGACCTGCTGGAATGGGCGGATTATAACAAAGGGTCACTTTCTCACCATGAATTATTTGCCACAGGAACTACCGGTAAAATTTTGACGGAAGAACTGGATTTGCCTATCCACCGTTTCCGAAGCGGACCAATAGGCGGAGACCAGCAGGTAGGTTCCAAGATTGCCGAGGGGGGCATCGATCTGCTGATTTTCTTTTGGGATCCCATGTCCGCGCAGCCTCACGATGTTGATGTTAAAGCATTGCTGCGATTAGCTACGGTTTATAATATTCCAGTTGCCTGCAATCGTGCCACTGCAGATTTTGTGATTTCATCTCCATTGATGAAAACCTCTTACAAAAGATATATTTCCGATTATGTAAAAATATTTAGTGAATAAATATATCCGATTAAGCCAGTTTGACTTTATTATTTTGATACTGCTGGAATTTTACTGCCGTTAGAAGGTTCACTAAATAGAAACCAAATACGCAGGTAAGTGTTTGGTTTTCTATTTTACTTGATTAAAATAATAAGTACAAATTTACCTTTTGGTGAAATGGTAACGGTTAATCTCTGTATTGCATTTCTTGTTGCAGCCCTCCAGTTACCCTCTCAGGATAGTACTAAACTGAGAGATATCAACACTAATTCCGTTGAATCATCACTGGTTCAAGGTAATAATCCAGCTTCTCAGGGCCATACATTACAGTTTGGCACAGCATATGAACCCGGTCCCGGACCAAGAATTTTTGCCCAATATATTTATTCAGGCTTCCCGTCTGGCTATACTACGGCAGATCTCGGGTGGGCCCGGCAGTTATTTGGCGGGCTCAGCTATACACATTATTTCATACCAGGTCGATGGGGGGACCGGCAAGCCACAATCACCCCCTCGGTCTCTACAGAGTACCATCCGAACCGGCTTCTTGATGGAGTGGAGACTGATGAACGGCGTACCGGCGGAGGCCTTGCAGGCTCTCTCGAATTCCTGCTACCGGCCTACTGGCGTTATGATCAGCAACTACGAGTACATTATTCCAGTGTCAGACTTTCACCAGAGGAAGGACCGGTTTCCTACACAAGCATAGCTATTCTGGAAACGGCCCCCAGACTAGCCCGAAATGCCATATTCGGTATATTACCCAATGATTTATTATTTGAAGGGCGACTACTCAGCGGGTGGGACTATGAATCGTCCAGCCTATTCGGTAGGTTCAGGCTTGGTGGACGCTGGCATAACACTCTTGGTTCAGGTTTTGCTTTGAGTACAGAAGTTCATGGAGAATGGGTAACAACGGATGCGCCTATATTCGAGCAGGCGTCATTCGGGGGAAACTTCAGCGTAAGAGGCTATCGTCCGGATACCCAAATTGGCCGTTTGTTAGGCACGGCACAGCAGGAAGTATGGATTCCCGTACCCGGAACAACCGACGCCATAGAGGGTTTTGCCTCTATACTAAGAAGCAGTTTCAGGTTTGCTGCTTTTTTCGACGCCGGAGTGATCCAAAATACCGACTCACCCGGGATGTCAGGCTTTCGTTCAGGTGCCGGTCTGGGCGCTCGACTCCGGCTCGGCGGCATCACTCTTCGTATCGATTGGGGACATCGATTACATGATCTTAGAGAAGGGAATTTTATAGGCGACTTTTTTGTAAGCATCCGCCCCGATCAATCCCTGTTCTTATTTTAGATTTTGTAATTACTGCACGACTACTTTAATAATTAAATTGGAATAACAAGATAATTCATCTATCAGAGAAATTTTAAAATTTATCTCCTTTTCCTCCGGGGAGTAGGCCGGGGGTGGTTTGTACTTGCTGATTAACAGTATGTAATGTCAGACATTCCCTGCATATTTGTCACAAAATGTTTCCGATACAAAGATGAGAGGACAAAAAGTCAGGATGTAAAAGGAAAATCAATTCCGGCACCGAAGTTGCAGTATATATTATAAAAAAGGAAAAACAACCATGACAGAATTTGCTCAAAACATAGATAAACAACTAAACCGGCTGGGAAAAGAATTTCAGTCTGTTTTTAATAAGTTTGCATCAGGTATCCGCGAAGGAACCGAGCCGGTATTTTATCCGGCAGCCGATGTGGTCGAACGCGATGAAACAATCATGACTTTGATCGACCTGCCGGGCATGACCAAAGAAGACATAAAGCTTTCATTTGTTGAAGGCGAACTTCGTGTAGAAGGTAACCGGAAGTCTGAGCTAAAAGAAGATACTGTAACTTTCAGCATGAGAGAACGAGGATCCGGTGAATTTTCGCGAACCTTGACCCTGCCCGAAGGGGTGGACGAAAAAAGCATTAAAGCAAAGTTTACAAACGGAGTTTTAAAGGTAACCATCTCCAAAACGGAGGCTCGGAAACCTAAAACATCAATATCAATTGAATAATTAATAACACGAAAACTAAATAAAGATAATATTATGGGTAAGATTATAGGAATTGACCTTGGAACAACGAACTCATGCGTTTCCGTGATGGAAGGCAACGAGCCTGTTGTGATTCAAAACGCTGAGGGTGGTCGCACCACTCCATCTGTTGTCGCGTTCACCAAAGATGGTGAAAGACTCGTTGGTGCACCTGCAAAAAGACAAGCCATTACAAACCCGGAGCACACGATTGCATCCATCAAGAGGTTTATGGGGCGTTTCTTCGACGAGGTAAAAGATGAGAAAAAAGGCGTATCCTTTCAGGTTGTAAAAGGTGACGAGGGTACCGCTCGCGTCAAAGTAGAAGATCGTGTATATGCACCACAGGAAATTTCAGCTATGGTTCTGCAAAAAATGAAGCAGACTGCCGAAGAATATCTTGGAGAGAAAGTGACCGAAGCTGTAGTTACCGTACCGGCATACTTCAATGATGCCCAGCGTAAAGCAACTCAGGAAGCGGGTGCCATTGCCGGGCTTGATGTAAAAAGAATTATCAACGAACCTACGGCGGCAGCATTGGCTTACGGTTTAGATAAAAAAGAAAAAAGCCAGACTATTGCGGTATATGACCTTGGTGGCGGTACTTTTGATATCTCCATTCTTGAACTTGGTGACGGAGTCTTTGAAGTAAAATCTTCTGATGGTGATACCCACCTTGGTGGCGACGATTTTGATACCCGAATCATCGACTATTTGGCCGATGAGTTCAAGAAAAGCGACGGCATTGACCTCCGCAAGGATGCCATGGCAATGCAGCGCCTGAAAGATGCCGCAGAGAAAGCCAAAGTGGAACTTTCAAGTGCCCAAAAAACCAATATAAACTTGCCATTCATCACGGCCGGGCAAGATGGGCCTAAGCACCTGAACATTGATTTAACCCGCTCTAAATTTGAGCAACTCGTTGATGATTTGGTAAAAAGATCCATTGGACCTTGTGAGAAAGCTCTTAAAGGAGCCAAGTTAAGCAAAAGCGATATAGATCAGGTTATTTTGGTTGGCGGTTCAACCCGTACGCCAAAAATCCAGGAAATCGTGAAAGACTTCTTTGGCAAAGAACCCAGCAAAGGCGTAAACCCTGATGAAGTTGTTGCTATCGGTGCAGGTATTCAGGGCGGTGTACTTGCCGGAGATGTTAAAGACGTGATTCTTCTGGATGTTACGCCTCTTTCTTTGGGTATTGAAACCCTTGGCGGTGTTACTACACGCTTGATCGATGCTAATACAACGATTCCGACAAGTAAGAAAGAAACGTTTTCAACGGCTGCTGATAGTCAGACAAGTGTTGAAATCCACGTACTTCAGGGCGAACGTGTAAAAGCTCAGGACAACCGGACTCTCGGCCGTTTTCACCTTGATGGTATTCCACCTGCACCACGCGGCGTACCGCAAATTGAAGTTACCTTTGATATTGACGCCAACGGCGTGCTGAATGTAAGCGCCAAAGACAAAGGAACCGAAAAAGAGCAAAACATTAGAATCGAAGCTTCTTCCGGATTGTCTGAGGAGGAAATTGAGAAAATGAAGAAATCGGCAGAAGAGCATGCGGATGAAGATAAAGAACTTCAGGAGCGAATTGAAAAGCTTAATAAAGCCGACGGATTAATTTTCTCAACCCGCAAACAGCTCGATGAGTTGAAAGATAAAATTTCCGAAGAAAATCAGACCAAGATTACCGAAGCTCTTGAGAAATTGGAGGCCGCTCATAAAGAAGAAAAAATTGATGAGCTGGACACCGCCATGGAAGAGCTGAACACGGTTTGGTCTGCTGCATCAACGGAAATTTATGAAGCGGCTCAAAAAGCCGAAGAGGAAGCCCAGGCTGAAGGCGGCGAAGCAGGCGAGCAGCCGAAAGAGGGCGAAGGCGAAGATACTGTCGATGCCGATTATGAAGTCGTCGACGAAGAGAAAAAAGACGAAGACAAGAAGTAAGAAGAAGGCAAATAAAGGGGGAGGTCGTATAATTACGGCTTCCCCTTTTTTATTACCGGCTCTGGTTACTCCAGGGATTTACAACCTCCACGTTAATCCTGTCAAAATCTTTGCCTTTCCGGGTAACCATTGATAGATCATAGGTGATAGCTGTAGCGGCAAGTAAGCCGTCGATTGCGGGCAAAGTAAAGTTCTCACTTTTGGCTTTTGCCTGAAGCTCTCCCCAAACCTGACAAACATGAAAATCAATATCGATTATTTTGCCATCAAATTGATGCGGTAAGTCTTTAAGAAGCCAGTTCTGTATCTGCTTTTTTCGTGGGGAATCAGAAAGCAGTGAAATTCCCTTTTGTATCTCGCCTAAAGTAAGAACGCTGAGAAACATGAACTCCTGGTCATTCACATTTAACCAATCCAGAACCCCTTCATTAGTTTTCTTCTTTGTAAACTCTGATATACAACAGGTATCTAACAAAAAACTCATTACAATCGCACTTCCCGATCCCGGGATTTATCTCTTTCAAATTCAAGTTCTGCTCCTTGCAAAGGAGAAGATTTTAAGAAATCAACAAGATCGTTTTTGGAGGGTTTTAATTTCTTGTAATCTTCATACGAAAGCACCACTACGCTTTCATGACCACGTTTTGTGACATATTGTGGCCTTTGATATTCAGCCTTATTTACAAGCTCACTAAAGCGATTTTTAGCATCTTGAAGCTGCCATTTTTCATTCTTTTTCATAATATTCTTTCTTTATTAACTCTGTCTAGACAGACGAAAATATTTCTCTTTTAATAGCAATACATTTAAATCAAATTTAGTTATTTCAAAAATTCTTAATTTACCCGTATGAAAATCCTTGGAATTGAATCTTCCTGCGATGAAACTGCAGCAGCAGTTTATTCGAATGAAGGACTATTATCAAATATTATCGCTTCACAACTGGAGCATGAAGCCTTTGGAGGTGTTGTGCCCGAACTGGCCTCCCGCGCCCACGAACTGACAATTATTTCAACGGTAAAAGAAGCACTTGAAACGGCAGGCGTCAATCTAGAAGATATTGATGCTATTGCTGTGACCAGGGGCCCTGGTTTACTTGGGGCACTTTTGGTAGGGCTGTGTTTTGCCAAGGGGTTGTCTCTTCGTATTGGGAAACCATTGATTGGCATCAATCATATTGAAGCCCACATATATGCAAATTTTATTGAATGTACACCTGGATTTCCCTTTGTCAGTTTGGTTGTTTCGGGTGGGCATACCCAGCTGTCTTATGTAGACAAGCCTTTTTCCCACCAGCTAATGGGCCAAACCCGGGATGATGCCTCCGGAGAGGCCTTTGATAAAATCGGCAAACTTCTCGGCTTGCCGTACCCGGCTGGCCCTCAAATGGACAAATGGGCCCAACAAGGCAATTCCAAAGCTTTTAAGTTTCCCCAGGCATTACTCCATAAAGGTTTTGATTTCAGTTTCTCAGGACTTAAAACCTCGGTTTTATACCACCTTCAGGAAATTTCTGAAGAAAAAAGAGAAGCATATATTAGCAACAACCTTGCTGATTTATGCGCCAGTATTTCCCATGCCATCACAGAAATACTGGCCAGGAAGATGGAAATGGCAGCTAATCAGACTGGTGTAAATACCATTTTACTGGCTGGAGGGGTATCTGCAAATAGTATGCTCCGGCAGAAAATAGAAACGCTGGCCGAAAAGAAAGGCCTAAGCCTGTATATCCCCAAACCCGTGTATTGTACCGACAATGCGGCAATGATCGCCGTGACGGGCTATTTAAAGGCCAGAGAGGGAAAGTATGATGATCTGCATATGAAGCCGTTTGCAAGGATAAATACGGATAAGGGAAAATTATCCCGCAATGCATAAACCTTTGGCGTTAATTCCACCGGTTCAGACATTAAGTTTTGCCTGCTTCTCCATTACAACAGCTACTGAAATTTCCTTGATTCTCTCACGGCTAGCTCATCCACAAGATTATTTCTCTCATTTGTGGAGTGTCCCTTTACTTTTATCCAATTCACAGTATGATCGTCCATTACTGAGAGCATTTCCTTCCATAAGTCTTGGTTTTCTACAGGTTTTTTGTCTGCTTTTTTCCAGTTTCTTCGTTGCCAGTTCGTGATCCAGCCTTTATTAAACGTGTTGATGATTAACGCACTATCGCTATATATGAACACTGTGCATGGTTTTTTAAGGGTTCGGAGCCCTTCGATAATGGCTTTCATCTCCATGCGGTTGTTGGTGGTAACTTTTTCGCCACCGCTTATTTCTTTCCTTTTATCGTTAGATTCTAATAAAGCGGCCCAACCGCCCGGCCCCGGATTTCCACTGCAGGCGCCGTCGGTATATATTGAGACCTGGGGTTTAGACATATTTTCTCGAAATAGTTTGTAATTGTTGGTGATATTTTCGGGCCTGTTTTTCAAGGGCATGCTCCCAGTTTCGTCCGGTTTTGTTTTCCGGATACAATACTCCCCGGCTTACGGAAATTAGAGGGTATCCCCGATGATTTTTTAAAGCATTCTCCAGCATTTCCACCGAACCACCCTGGGCACCGATTCCGGGTATCAGCAAATTCGCCTCGGGAAATTCATCCAATACCGTACCGGCCGCATCCTGGGTTGCACCAATTACCATGCCAATGCTGGTAGCGGAAGCTACTTGCTCTTTTCGCAAAGATCCTGCTATATAACAGCTCAGATTGGAATTACCGAAGGGCTTGAGGAAAAAATCCTTCGCCCCGGGGTTGGATGTCAGGGCAAGCACAAAAATGGCCTTTTCTTCTGATTGCAAATAAGGCGTGAGCGTATCAAAGCCAATAAGAGGAGACAGAGTGATAGCGTCAAAATCAAAGACATCAAAGAAAGCAATTTTATACTGATCGGCCGTATGGCCTACGTCACCGCGTTTGGCATCGGCAATAACTATTTTATCGGATGGAATAAGATCTTTCACACGGCCTAGTATATCGAAGCCTAGATTGCCTAAAGCTTCAAAATAGGCGGTGTTGATTTTATAGGCACAAGCATACTTTTGGCTGGCCTGAATCACACCGGCGCAAAATTGCAGTATTTGGTCATTCTTGTTTACTTTGGTGCCGGTTAGCTCTTCGGGAAATAGTTTTATATTGGGATCAAGCCCAATACAAAGCACCGATCCGGTTTGCTTAATAGAATGATGGAGTTTCTCGTTAAATTTCATGATGAGAAGATAAGCAAAACCGATGGCTAAAAGGAAACAACCATAACAAATGCATGGGTACTTAAAAATTTTTTATGGGAAAAGGTAATATTCATTTTATCCTATTCAGCACAAAAAAATACATCATGCAATAGTAACAAATAAAGTAAGTTTACAGTCCATAATTTAGAAGTTGAATTCAGTAAATGGATGTTCTATTATAGTTACAATAATTATTCCCAAATAAATACCCTATGCAATGGTTCGAAGAATGGTTTGACAGTCCACTTTACGAAAAAATATATTCTAACAGGAATGAAGAAGAAGCCAATCTGCTGGCAGACCTTCTGACTCATCTTATTCCTTTGAACCAATATTCGAATGTGCTTGATTTGGGTTGTGGACGGGGGCGTCATTCCATCAACCTTGGCAAACGGGGCTATACGGTAACAGGAATAGACCTTTCGGAAGAATCGATTACTGTTGCCAGATCTAAAGCAATGAATGAGGAATTGCGGAAGGTTGCGTTCGTAGTAGGTGATATGAGGGAATCCTATCCCGAAACTTTTGATGCAGTAATTAACCTCTTTACCAGCTTTGGGTATTTTGAAAATGATAAAGAGAACCAGCTAGTGATTAATAATGTTTCAGGGATGTTGCGGGATAAGGGGGTATTTGTCCTTGATTATTTAAATGCACATAAAACCAGAAAGGATCTTGTAAAGCAAGAAAACGGAACCCTGGGTAAGCATGAGTATAAGATTAACAGACATATAGATAATGATGACACTATCGTAAAAAAAATAAGCTTTAAGCAAAAAGGCTACAGCAAAACTTATGATTTTGAAGAGCGTGTAAAGTTATATGATAGTGTATGGTTTGAGGAGAAATTTTCCGAAGAAGGATTCACCATGGAACATGTATTTGGTGATTACACGGGTGCGGCCTTTAATAAACAATCCAGCCCCAGGTTACTAATGGTGGCCAAAAAGTAGGAAGTTAAAAATTACAGCACTACAAAATGTATACCCGTCTATGGGAGGGTTCATTTAAGCAGAGGGGAGCAGTTTTTCTTTTAGAACCCGTAGTAGGTTATATACAAAATTGATAACTTAATGCTGGTTTACTCAAGAAAGTCTTATTAAAAGCGTTCTTTTTATTAATTATTAAACTCTACAAAAATATGTTTTTGCCACAACGAAAACCTAAAGATTTTAACTGCGGACTAAATCTTGATCTAATGATCGAAGCTTTACCGCGCATTGATGATGAACAAGAACGCATCGAGTATGCAAAAAGAATAGTAGGTCTAATCAAGCAAAGTCACATCAGTTGGGTTGATGAAAACGGATGCAGCGAAAAGGCCTGGTCACATTTCTTTGATCTTTCTGATTACGACCCCAGAGAATACGGTGTCTCCAATCCCTACGAAACCAATCAGGTAGACGATGCACTTTAAGCCTTATTCTGCTCCTACGGCAACTTTTTGACTCCGGTTCTGCATATACTCTTCTTTTAGAAGCCCAAAAAGAAGCTTATCAGCGTAAACACCATTTTTGATAGCATGTTTTCTAAGAATCCCTTCTTGTCGAAAATATAGTTTATTCAAAATTTTTATCCATTTTTTGTTAAAATCAAAAGATGCAGCATTTACCTTCTTCATATCAAGTTCTTCGAAGCAATAACGCAAAGCTTTTTTGAGAGCTGCCGTCCCATACCCCTGATGCCTGTATTCCAAGTCTGCGATGGAACACTCAATACTGCAGTGGTGATTGTGAAGGTCAATATTATGAATATCCACAACTCCGATAAGGATACCCAGGTTTGCTTCATGGATTTCCAATAACTGATTGATTTTATTTTCTTTGGCCGTAATTAGACTTAAGCGGCTTATAAAAGATTCAAAACTTTCCGGAATCAGCGGAAAGTCGGAATCGAAATAATTTAATTCTTCATCATTATTCCATTTAAAGTGTGTTTTAGCATTTTTTATATTGAAATCTCTTAATTTAACCATGCTTTCTGATAATTATTGAGTTCAGGTTTGTTAATGTTCTTTAACATAATCAGAAATAAAATGGAAAAGCACTCTATATCTTCAAAAAAGGGCTTTTATTGAAAATATTGAACACTATAATGTTTATTATCATGAATACTGCAAGATGATCTGCCTATGCTCTCTTGAAATAAAAATTAACCCAGTTGGTCATGTTCATTAATTTTGAGTATTTCTTCTGAAATATAAAGTTTACTTGGTATATAAAAACAGCTGAATATGATCAATATTGTAAAATGACGGGTTTAAACAAGGCGTGGAAGTAAGAATAAGATCACAATAATTTTAGGTGGGGTGGATATCTTACTGCTTTGATAAGACATAGAAAAAAAATAATTCGCAAAGGCAGACAACGTTCAATAAATTATAATTCAAAAGAATATCGCTTCCTTGTATCCGGCTTTATACGTATCCTTGAGGCTAAACTTGAAAAAGTTAATAACTATACCGAATAACTGATGAATCATGTGGCATAATAATATCCTAGAAACGATCGGCAACACTCCTGTGGTAAAAATGAACCGGGTTCAGGGAGACCGGAAATCACAGTATCTCCTTAAAGTTGAATATTTTAATCCGGGTCAAAGCATCAAAGACCGCGTAGCCCTTAAAATGATTGAAGACGCTGAAAAAGAGGGCAAACTTAATCCAGGCGCAACTATTATTGAGGGAACATCCGGCAATACGGGGATGGGATTGGCTCTGGCGGCAGCTGTAAAAGGTTATAAATGCATCTTTACCACCACCGACAAGCAGAGCATGGAAAAAGTACATTTACTTCGTGCTCTAGGTGCTGAGGTTAAAATATGCCCCACCAATGTAGAGCCTGACGATCCCAGGAGCTACTATTCGGTAGCTAAACGACTGAGCGAAGAAATCCCCAATTCATATTACCCTAACCAGTATGACAACCTGAGTAACACTCAGGCTCATTACGAAACCACCGGGCCAGAAATATGGGAACAGACCGAAGGGAAGGTCACTCATTTCGTAGCCGGTATGGGTACCGGCGGCACCGTATCAGGGGTGGCAAAGTATTTGAAGGAAAAGAATCCGGATATTAAAATTATTGGGATCGATTCGGTAGGTTCCATTTATAAAAGTTATTATGATACCGGTCGGTTTGATAAAAAAGTAATCGCCCCATATTTAACCGAAGGCATAGGAGAAGATATTATTCCCATGAATGTGGATATGGATTTGATTGATGATGTTGTGCAATGTTCTGACAAAGATGCTTTTACCACCACAAGGAGTCTGGCTACCGGCGAAGGAATTTTTGTAGGTGGTTCTTGCGGTGCTGCTGTATGGGGAGCTATGAAATACGCTGATATGAACAATCTGGACGAGAATGCCGTAATGGTGATTATTTTGCCGGACGGCGGTTCACGTTATGTTTCGAAAATATTTAATGATGAGTGGATGAAGGCTAATGGTTTCTTAAGTGGAGGACGGCCTCTCAAGGCTGCTGATATATTACAAAAAAAGACCGACGAAAGGCCCGGGATCATTACCGTGCAAGCCGACGATACTTTATTGGACGCCATAAATATTATGAATGACTATAATGTCTCTCAGGTTCCCGTGATGATTGATGAACAAATGGTAGGCAGTTTACAGGAAAACAGAATTCTGAATAAACTCCTTGAAGATCCATCATCCGGAAAGCTTCAGCTTAAGGAAGTAATGGAGGAACCATTTCCAATCATTCCTGATGAATGGAATGTTGAGCAGATCACAAAAACATTAACTAAAGATACTGGTGCCGTTGTTGTAAATATGGGTGGAGGGCGCTTTAATATTTTGACCAGAAGCGATCTGATCAATGCTTTATCGCAGCCATCCGAATTAAATAATGAGGTTGAATAAGTGGAAAAGAAGCAAGACAAGAAAAATATTGAAATAGAATTAACAAAAGAGGAAGCTAGCGGTACCTATTCCAATCTGGTAATGATTACTCATTCTGCATCCGAATTTATATTGGATTTTATTGCTGTGATGCCTGGCTTACCGAAAGCCAAGGTGCAAAAACGAATGATAATTACCCCTGAACATGCCAAACGTTTTTCGAATGCTTTGCAAGAAAACCTGAAACGTTATGAAGAGCTTCATGGTAAAATACAGACAAGAGATAAGGTAGACCAACCTTTTAATTACAGAGGCCCATTACCGGAAGCCTAAGGGGTCAAAAGACGGAGAGGTAATAAATGTACTCGTGCTGCATGCATGAGTGCATCCTCCGCTAAGCGAGGATAAGAAGTGAAGCAACAAAGCAGAATGTTTGGATTTTACAATTTTCTTTTCGTGTCTTTATTTTTTTGCCGTAAATAGTAATACCAGGCCTACTATAAAGAAGAAAACGTGGGGAGCCAATACTGCATAGAAGGGGTCTATAGACCCTGAATATCCGAAAGGTTCCATCATTTTCATAAAGGCAAGGTATAGAAAGCTTATGGCAAGTCCGGCTGCAATATGTACACCTCGCCCCCCTTTTCTTTTTACAGATGCCAGGGCCATTCCTATTAGGGTTACTACTATGATGGAAATTGGGTAGGTTAATTTTCCGTAATACTGGACCATGGGCATGTAAATACCGCCTGCACCGCTTCGTTCAATAGATGCCAGGTAATCTCTTATTTGCGGGTAAGTAAGCTGGTATACATCCGAGGATGTTCGCGCAATATCTCGCGGCAACAAATTAAAAGTGGTATCGCGCTCAGAGAAATCTATTCTCTCAAAACCGGTCTCATTGTATTTGCGTATTTCACCGTTTCGCATCTCCCAAAGCTCTTTCTCGTCCGACCATTGCATGCGGCTCATTTCCATGGTCTCACTGAGGCGGCCATCCTCGTAGGTGTAAAAAATAACCCGGTATGCTGTTTTTTCCGAAGCATGAAAATAGTTGATCAGCACATATCGGTTAGCCGACTCTTGTCTGTAAATACGGTTGCGATCAATCCGGTCGGATCTATCTTGTATATACTCGCGTTCAAATTTAACCCTTTCCGAATTAGAAAGAGGCACAACATAGCCGTCCAGGTAATGTATCAATCCAGCCATAGTTAAGGCGAACAACAGGTAAGGTAGTAACAGCCTGTACAGACTAATACCTGCCGCTTTCATGGCTATAATCTCTAGCCTGTCAGATAACTGGCCTGTCAGTAAAAGGCAGGCTACGAATATCGCCACAGGGCTTACCAACCGTATCATTTCCGGAATGTAATGCAGGTAATAATCTACCCCGATTTCATAAAAAGTTGCACCACGGTCAGTAAAGTCATCACTTTTTTCAGAAAAATCGATAACAATAAATACGAAAATCAGGACCATCAACACAAAAGCAGTGATGCTGAACAGCCGTGATATAATGAAGCGATCTATTTTAGTGAGCATTTTTATATTAGAACCTGTAGGTATCCAAGGGTGATAACCTGAAGTTAATTAAAATCGATTTTCCCTGATTACCTTTATCATGAGAATGATTCCTGCCATAAGCATGGTAATATTAGCAAACCACATTCCTATAAAAGGGGAGATAAATAATCGGTCAG
The DNA here is from genome assembly GCA_040878085.1 of Balneolales bacterium. GTDB lineage: Bacteria > Bacteroidota > Rhodothermia > Balneolales > Natronogracilivirgulaceae > JBBDMU01. Next base: position 399,836 of record JBBDMU010000029.1, on the reverse strand, counting down.
CCAGTTTTTCGCCTTGTATAATGCAAATCCAGTAATAGGTAAACAGCAAAGTTGAAATTAAAGCATTAACCCCCAGATTCCCTTTCCTTGTTAACAGGCCCAAGGGCGCGCCCACTAACACAAATATAAAGCAGGCTATCGGCAAGGAGGCTTTTTTATGCACCTCAACCAAAAAATTAGCAATACGCTTAACCCGCCAATGCAGATTATTTTTTAGATTATCGTATTGAGTAAATGTATTGCGAAAATTACCTACTGCTTTCTGAGATATATCTTTCTGTTCTTCCAGGTAACCTAATACGGAAAGAGCCTCAAACGAAGTGGCGATTGATTCGTTCAAGTCTGCCTCATCCATATATTCAGTAACACTGCTTCCCCTTGTATATCGTTCATTATGGTCATAATCAGCATACTCATTTGAGGAAACATCAGTCACGGAATCTTCTGATACTGGATCGCGTATTTTTAAATTCTTGGCGGCGCTGTTAAAATCCCGTTTTTCTTTGGCAATATCAAAATAAAGCGAGTCGACCGCAGCCAGCATGGCCTGTGCAGTCATGGTTCGGCCATCCCGGCGGCGCTGTTCGGGATTGGTACGGGTGAAGGCAAGATCTGACAAGTCAAAACGGATGCGATATTTATTAAAAACAGTTTCTTCAATCAAATCTTTCCGGGCACTCGATTTAGGCAAAAATCTTACGGTAGAGCCATTAAAAAGATCAAGGGTCAGCGTCACCATTGACTCATCCCCACTGAGATACCCTTTATCAGCTTTTATTATAACACGGTCACGACTGTCTTTAGCATCCTGAAAGACAGTGACTCCATGCAGGGAATCGGTTTCAGAAGAAACCTCTTCTACAAGGAATGTGTACCCTTCAATGCCGTCATAAAAGACATTTTCTTCCAAATCGAAACCGGGTTGTTTCATTCGGATATCCAGAAACAGAGCCCTGGCCTTATAATTGGCTTCAGGCAGTGTATAATTGGAAAACCAGATGAGGAAGAGCGAAATTATTAATGCCACTCCCATCACCGGTGTAATAAGATGTATAGGATTAATCCCGGCCGCCTTAACTGCTGTAAATTCATTCTGTTCAGAAAATTTGCCGAAAGCCATCAATGTAGAGGCCAGTATGGTCATCGGAACCGCAAGTACTACCATATAGGCCAGGTTGACAGTGATAAGTTCGATGATCACCAATGCCGGAATGTTCTTACCCACCAGATGATCTATAAACTGTATAAAGAACTGCATCATCAATAAAAACATGATGGTCAGGAAACAGAATATGAACGGGCCGATATGGCGCCTCAGCAAATTCAGTTGAATTTGGTTCGGTAACAACCTCATAGGAAAAAGATGGAAAAATAGTTGCTGTGCATAAAAATTCGTGCTATCATTAAATACTTTAGGTATTAGCTTAACTTAAAGATCGTAAAAGTATTTGAATTTACGAGGTGATTTTCAATTTTCTACCTAATATCTTGCCCCTTATTGTAAATTTACTGCTCAGTTATTGAGATATATTAACCATTTATAAGCCGGAACAGTCTATAGCATCATATTTACGAAGTTGCCATTCAGTAGTAGCAACAAATATAACTCCAAACCTGAATAACGTCGAATTTTTTGCAACTCGTAAACAATAGAATTTGTTTTACGACAGCTGCATTACTGAGTTTTGTTTCCTTTTTCCTATTAGGTTTTAGTGAAGTGCGGGCACAAAGCGAACCTCAGAATGCCGATTCTGTCAAAGCGGCAAGCCGTATCGGGATGGGCATGCCCCCGGAGCTTGCCGATTCGCTTCGCCGTTACAGACCGCGATCGAATCGTATTCCTGATCCATTTAAACGTAAGCGTGCAAATATATTAGAGATTAATCACCCCCAGGATGAGTTGGTCAGGAGAAGAGATACGACCGGCAACTATGCGGTTTACAGGGAGATATTTGGCGTTCGGTCGGGTTTTCCTGCTTCCTATAGTTTTGAACAGTACTCGGCCTACAGCATGCGTGAAAAGCAGCATGAGAACTGGGTGAACCTGATACGGGAAAGTGAACTGCAACGAGACGTGAGGCGTGGCCTGCTGGATTTTACTATTGATATCCCTGTGGGGGAACGTTCCGCTTTCACTACAATTTTCGGCCGTCCGGAAGTAAATCTGAGAGTAACGGGTACCGCCAATATGAATGTTGGAGTCTCTATTCAGGAAACGGAAGATCCGTTAATCCCCCCTGATCAGCAGCGCCGCATTGATCCGGCTTTTGACCAGAACCTGCAGTTGAATATTCAGGGCACCATTGGCGACAAATTAAGTATCCGAACGGATTGGGATACCGAAAGAGATTTTGAGTTTGAAAACCGCCTCAGCATTATCTACGAGGGTTACGAAGATGAAATCGTTCAATCTATCGAAATGGGTAATGTGGGGATGAATACCGGAAATTCGCTGATTCGTGGCGGATCAGCATTATTCGGAATAAAATCAGAGGCACAATTAGGCCCGCTTACTCTTACCTCAATTCTTTCACAACAAGAGGGTCAGGGTGAAACGCAGACAATTTCATCAGGATCGCAGGAAACAGAATTCAGCATTGCTCCGGCACAGTATGAGGATGACCGTCACTTTTTTCTGGATTTCTTTAACCGCCAGGAATTTGAAGATGCCATGTCGGATCCTACATTATCACGGCGGCTGTTTGATATTACTCGAATCGACGTTTATGTGCTGAATGTGACCCAGCAAGAGGAAGAGGGGCAACGTCGTGCTATCAGTCTTGTAGATCTGGGGGTAAACGAACAGCAATCAGGATACAGCATTCCACATCCGGCATTTGATAGGTTTGAGGAATCTGAACTTGATCAACACAGGGGAGGCGGTACCCCACAGGCTTCTGATTTAGGGGTTGCCTCCGATGAATTTGAAGAAGGTTTTTTTGAACCTCTGCGGGAAGGGCAGGATTATACAGTAGACAGGGCTTTAGGCTATATATCTTTGAACCGAAAGCTCGACTCCCGCCAGGCATTGGCAATCTCATTTGCTTATCGCGATCAAAACGACAATATCGTAAACGTGGGTGATATAAATCAGGGGGGCAGTGATCGCATGATCCTGAAGCTGCTCAGGCCAGCAAACCTGACTCAAAGCAGCAAGGCCTGGAACCTGATGATGAGAAATATTTATTCCTTGAATTCTACCAATTTAACCAGTGAAAATCTGGAGGTTGATATTTATTATACGGGAGGAAACACCGAGCAGACCAACCTGCAAAACCTTAACAATACCATCCTTTTGCGTGACCTGGGCCTTGATCGTGTAGGAACTCAGGGGGGACTTGGGGCTGATAACCAAATAGATTTTGGTACCGGTACTCTTGATGCTGCTAATGGCCGTATTGTCTTCCCATATCTTGAACCTTTTGGGGAACGAATCGAAGAATTGTATAATGATAGCAATTTGTCTCCTGAAGAGGTAGAGGATGCCATTGACCGATATGCTTTTCCAAGCCTGTATACCAATACGCAAACGAACGCCCGGGAAGAATCCCAAAACAACCGTTACCGGATCAGGGGGATAACAAAAGGAGGAACGCAAGCCAGCCATTACCTTGGTTTCCAGTTGGTGGAAGGTTCGGTTCGCGTACGGGCCAATAATGTCGAACTTTCTGAGGGTGTTGATTATGAGGTTGATTATGCCCTTGGCAATATCATGATCACGAATAACAGGTATCTGCAGTCCGGGCAGGAAATCACCATTGATTATGAGCAGAATAATCTTTTTCAAATACAGCAGACAACGTTCTCGGGCGTGCGAGCCGAGTATGCACTTAATGATAATATTTCCCTTGGCAGCACATGGTTTCACTTAAAAGAGAACCCGCTTCAGGATAAAGCACGTGTGGGGGAAGAGCCCATCAATAACAGCATAATAGGGTTTGATGGCCGTGCCCGCTTTGATACCCCCTGGCTCACGCGGGTGATCGACTTTATTCCCTTGCTGCAGACCCGTGCTGAATCCAGCATATCATTCGAAGGTGAGTTCGCCCAGTTGCGGCCTGGTGTATCCCAAACATCTGCAGTCAGTCAGGCGATTGACCGGGGTGAACTTTACAGTGATGAAGTGCGCGGCCTTTCTTTCCTTGATGATTTTGAAGGATCAAAAAACAGTATCCGGTTCATGTCGCCTACCCGCTGGCATCTTGCGGCTGCACCTCACGCCGTTCCGGGTTATGATGCAACCCTGGAATATGGAGAAGTTGACGAAAGTCTGTTTTCTAAAGTGGACAGGTCTGATTTCAGGGCCCAGTTTTCCTGGTATATGTTACCAACCAGCTCAAGTTTGTTACGAGGAGTTGAACGCACACCTGAATCCATTGTAGTTCGAACTAACGATGTCTTTCCCAATCGGGACGCTACACGGGAAGATGAATTTCTTCGAACGCTGGATTTTTATTACAACCCTCAAAACCGGGGACCCTACAACTACAATATGGATCTGAGAAATCTCCTGGAAGCAGAGCCGGAGCGAATGTGGGGTGGAATGACAACAGCGTTGCCCAGCGGATCAGATAACCTTACCCAGGGCAATTATGAGTTTTTGGAATTCTGGGTGCAACCGGTATTGCCAGACGGCAAGCCGCCAACGGGTCAGGATATGACCGATTATGATGGAAAAATATATATTGATGTCGGATCTGTTTCGGAAGATGTAATTCCAAATAATGAACTTAATACGGAAGATGGACTGGCCCGAAGATCTTTAGAGTTAAGAGCCCCTTTTCGTTCATACAGGCCAAGAACTTTAGGAGATTTAACCGGTCAATTTTCAACCGAAACCCAGGCTCAGGAGGACGTTGGCTTAGACGGGGCATCACGGTCGGGTAGTGGATATAATGAGCAGGAGCTTTTTGTTGATTTCGTTCAGCAAATGGAATCAGATTATGCTCATGATCTTGAGACGCTCAATCAAATAAGGGCTAACCCATCTAATGACAGCTACCTCTACTGGGATGATCCCGAGGTTCAAGATCTTCCCCTTCACAAGAGATTCCATCGCATGTTCGGATATCTGGAAGGCAATTCCATGACCACAGAAGAGTCCCGGGCCAATACCAACCGCCCTGATACCGAGGGATTGATAAACCCGGGGAGCGTGAACCTGGATGATTCATATTACCAGTATGAAATTCCATGGAATCCGGCAGATACAACAAGTCTTAGCATAGGCGAGGAATTCATTGTGGATAAAGTTGACGGGCCTGAGCAGTATGATCGCTGGTATCTGGTGCGAATTCCATTGCGGGATTTCACACGAAAAGTAGGGAATATTCAGAATTTGGAGCAGGTATCCCACCTGCGTTTCTGGATGAGCGGTTACGAGAAACCATTAACTATGCGTTTTGCGACTTTCGAGCTTGTTGGAAATCAATGGAGAAAAGCTGAAAATGTAACCGAACAGGAAAATCCTAATACCATTTTCGAGATTGCCACTATAAATATTGAAGAAAATTCAAGCCGCCAGCCCTTTCCTTACAGGGTGCCTGAAGGCGCCATCCGATCGGTAGACCGAGGACAGCAGGAGCAAGTATTGGCAAATGAACAATCGATGCTGATGAATGTTGAAGACTTACGTTCCGGCGATGTTCGAATGGTGCGTCGCTTGTATCAGAATGGCGGATTAAATCTTCTGAACTATTCCAATTTGAGGATGTTTGTTCACGGAGAAGGTTACGAAGAACGTGACGACGCTGAACTGGTATTGCGCTTTGGTAACGATTTGACCGATAACTATTATGAATACCGCCAGCCAGTAAGCCCTACAAACCCCAACTCTTCGTTCTCCTCGTTAGGGAATTCACAAGATCTTGATCCGGGTGTTCTTACTGATGAAGCCGAACATATATGGCTTTATGATGAAAACTCGGTGAATCTTGTGCTATCCAGTATGAACCAGCTTAAACAAGCCCGGGATCTCGATGAGATGCCCTACGATGAACTCTACCTGCGCTCAGACCTGGCTGTAGATGCTCCGCCTGGCACTAAGATAGGTATTGTTGGCCAACCGTCGCTGAGTCAGGTAACTGAAATTGGCATTGGAATACGTAATCCTCACGCTGACGGTGACGGCGCTGGGCAAAATAAAGGAGTTCCATCTTTGGATGCCGAAGTCTGGGTGAATGAGCTCCGGGTTTCTGGTTTCGAAGATCAAAAGGGGTGGAAAGCAAATTTTCGTACCCAAATTAGAATGGCTGATTTCGCCACTATTAATGCGAGCATGAATAGATCCACCGATGGTTTTGGTGGAATCGACTCGCGCCTTGAGAGCCGTGAGCAGGATGATCGTCAGGATTTTAGTATCTCATCCACAGTGAATTTACATCGTTTCCTGCCGGAGCGTTATGGATGGAATTTCCCCGTATCGGTCTCTGCCAATCACAGCCAGGTTACACCCAGATTTATCCCGCAACTAGGTGATATCCGGTATGAAGATTTTAAAAGTGCTGTGGAGGCAAGTAATCTCAGTGAGGAAGCACAGCAGGCCGAAGTTCAACAGATGTTGCATGATATCCGAACCGTAAACGAAAGGTACTCGATTGGTTTATCGAACATATCAAAAAATAATTCACAAGGTAAAATTGCTCAATATACCTTAGACAACATACAGTTAAGCTATGTATACAATACCAATAAATCTAGAAGTCCTGAATACATGTTCCAGGATAACTGGAATTATCGGACGGGGATAAATTACAGACTGAATATCAGAAACGTCAGTTTTATCAGGCCGTTTTCAATTATGGATGAAGTTCCGGTATTAAACATTATATCCGGGTTACGTTTCTCCTATATCCCGTCTTCTTTTAATGCCGATGCCAGGCTTGACCGCAGCTACAGAGAAGATCTGCGCCGCATTATTGGAAGCACCGATACTAATATCAACCAAAACCATAACTTTAGTTATCAATCCAGTTACGGCTTTAATTATAATCCGACTCCGACTGTCAGCACCTCCTTCAATTCCAGTACAAGTTTTGTATTGGATGATATTGCTGAAATTATAAGTGATGATGAGAACTTCCAGCTTAAATCTTCTTTTAATGCCTTAAATGATATGTTTTCCAAAAACGAGGTTAGTGCCCGGCGCAGTGATTATCAGGAAAGCTATACTGCGAGCTGGCGCCCCAACTTAAATCAAATGTCTGTGTTTAACTGGTTAAATTATTCTGCCAATTTCCGTGGACAGTTTCGGTGGGCAAACTCAGCGAAGGGGTCTAATCAGGGGGCTGCATTAAGCAATCAGTTTACCATTGACCATAATCCGGAAATAAGGACACAAAACCTTCTGGAGAAGATACCTTTTTACAGTGCCGCTAAAGATGCCGATGAAAGAAGCACAAGAGAACGCAAGCAGGCTCGTGAGCAGCGCAGAAGGGAAAGGGAGCGGCAAAAAGAACGAGAGGAAGCTCGCCGCGAAGCAATAGAGAACGGAGAAAAAGTCCCTGAAGAAGTAACAAGACAGGATGAAGATGAAGAAAACGAGCCGGACCTTTTGAAAGATATTGAATTTTACGGGAGGAGGGCTATTTTGGCGGCACTTAGTTTGCAAAACCTGAATATCTCATACTCGCAGTCAGGCTCATCGGGGCAGGGGGGGTACGCAGGCGGTTCCCAACCATACCACATGTTTGGGAGCGAACGCGATGCCAACTATTCCCCTACCTTCCTGTACAGGTTAGGACTGGAAAATGACCTTGCTACCGGTCAGCTCATCACACCTGAACAAGATATTGATTTCACAGCGCGGCAAACTCATAGTGATGACATTAATATTCGCACCGGATTAAAACCCTTCCCCAATATTGATATTACTTTAAACTGGTCTACCTCATGGAGCGAAACCAATAACGAGACCATTACCATCTCTCCGGATGAAATAACTACAAGGCTAAACCAAACTGGAGAAATAGCAGCCTCAGTTTGGTCTTTTGGCGGTGGTTATTTAGACTTCTTTCGAGCTCAGCTGCAAAAAGGTTTCGATGGCATTGAAAATGATACCAATATAGACGGCAGCAATACTGAACAGACAATAATGACATCCCAAAGCTTGCAGCAGGATTTTCGTAGCACCTATCTGGGAATTGGGGGCGGGCCTGTTGGTAACCGCTCATTTACTCCTATTCCGCTTCCAAACTGGCAGGTGACCTGGTCAGGCTTGGAACAAAAACTAACGATATTATCTGATTACCTTTCCAGAGCCAGTATAAATCATCAGTATTCCGGAAGGTATCGTTTAAGTTGGGGGTTAAATCCTGATGCCGGTTCTCTGATAAATCGAAATATTGGTGCTTACAGTGTGGAATATGAGCGGTCGAAATATGAAACCCGGAATATAAATCTTGAAAAACGATTCAGCCCTCTGATTGGGTTGAATGTTACCTGGAAAAATAGTTTAAGAACCAATTTACAATATGATTATAGTGAAATAACCAGCCTGAGCTCAAATAATGACATAAATGAACGTGTATCCCAAGGGGTACGATTTACTGCGGGCTTTTCTAAAAGGGGATTCCGCCTTCCGTTTTTTGAACGATTTAACAACCAAATTGATATAAACTTAACCGTTTCTTACAGCGAAGATCTAAATTTGGTATACCGCCTGAACCAGGATCTTGGTGATGAACTTCAAACTCTCCCCGGTGAAATTAATCGTGATGCTTCCCGAATTACACCCCAGCCGCCCGAAGAGCGTGGAGACGCACGAATACAGGTTACCCCGAGTTTCAATTACCAGTTCTCCCAAACAGTAACCGCTGGCTTTGAATACTCATATCGCCAGCTAATGCCTAAATCAAGCGGTGTATTCCCTCGCACCGATCAGGATATCAGGTTTAATATTGTTGTGTCAATACGTTCAAATTGATTGGTTTTTATTGTTGTTTTTCATTGGGTCCGGTTAAAAATGGCAATACTAAATATAGAATCCTTTTGCCTGCCAAGTAACGGGCTATACAAGACTATCGAAAGGTCATTTTAAAACTATATCAAAACTGTATCAAAGCTGTAAATATACAGTGTTGATATAGAGTTGATACAGTGATGATATAGCCTTGATATACTATTGTTACAGCCGTAGTATGTAAATTATTACCGGACACTATTGTTTTTTGTTTAAAGTCTGCTTCTAATCGATACTTCAAATTCTCCATAAAATCTCTATAAATTTTCCCTTAAAATATAAAGATCATATATAGATTTTATAATTCTTCTTTCGTATTAGGCAGGTGTTGGACAAGTGAAACGAAAGGTTTTATTTATGCCTTTCTTCGGATTGTTACATGAAATATTACCAGACCAAAGGTGGAAAACATGCTCATCCAACCGATTAGGTCACCATGGCGGGTGTAGAAAGTTTGGGCGTCGTAGATGGAGGCATTATATGCAAAGCCGTCACGTTCCCAGTACTCCGTTTTGACATGTACCCGGCCATCGGGCCCGATAGCACCAGACAGTCCATTATTTGCGCTGCGGATCACGGTCCGGCGGTTTTCTATGGCGCGCAGTTTGGCATAATCGAAATGCTGGATGTGCCCGCTTGTATTTCCCCACCAGCCGTCATTGGTTATAACCGTAATGATGCCGGCACCATCCAAAACGAATCGCCTCACCCAATCAGGGTACACAGAGTCGTAACAGATCAACGCGGGAACCTGATGGCCGTCTATATCGAATAAGGTATGATCTATGCCTTTGCCGAATATGGCAATAGCACCCCAGTCTACCCCTGTGAATTCCAATTGAGAAAGGAAATCGACAAAGGGTAGTCTTTCTATGAAAGGAACAAGTTTTCCCTTTTCATAATGAGCAATGGTTTGGTCGGGATAGTGCGCGACTGCTGCATTGAATACATTATACGGTTGGCCCCGGTTATTTCCCCGATAAAGGTCAGGAACCTCTTCTTCTCCGTAATACCTGATTACTGTGGCTCCGCTAATCACCGGGAATCTCCATTGCTCGGCATAGCTCATAATCAGGTTATCTACTCTGGAGGGGTAGCCGCGTTCGATATTACTGATCAATGCATTTTCAGGCCATAAGGTAAGTGCCGTGTTATCGGTTTTTACAGAGTCGGTGAATTCAAGAAGGTTCACCAATGGTTCATACGGATTATCAAAGCCTGCAAAATCTAAATAGGAATCATAGTTGGGCTGCATGACGGCGACTTCAAGAGAATCAACCGGTTCTTCATCAAAGCTCCAGAACATAACGAGGGAAATGAGCAGAGGTGCGGTTCCGGCCACAGCGACTGCGGTAATTTGCCGGCGCGCAGGATTCCTGGTAATGTGGTAGAAAAGAGATGCAACAAAGACCACCCAAAAACTGATCCCAAGAACTCCCGTAATGGAAATATATTGAATAAAGGGGATGGCGTTGGAAAATCCGTTTCCCAATGTGAGCCATGGCCAGGCAAGGTCCCACCGGTGGTGGAGAAACTCAAAAGTTACCCAGGCTGACGCTTGCAGGAAGGCAATCAGGTAAGGCTGCTTGAAACGATCTGTGGCCAGTTTCATCAGCGAAAACGGGATGGTCATCAGTATGGAATTTGCAACAATAGCGGGAATTCCCGCCGCGACCGTAGCCACCAGAAGCCAATACGTAGTTATAACATTCCAGATCAGAAATCCAATAATACCGACTTTGGCAGTCTCCCGGTAGGAGGTTGTCAGGTCGTTAATGCGCAGCAGAAAAATAAAAGCGGGAAACATCAGAAAAGGAAACGGGAAAGGGGGGAAGCTCAGCCCCAGCAGGATTCCTGATGCAACACTGAGCCACCATTTCTGATTCCAGAACTGTTCAAAATAAGACATCTTGTTATAATTTATACCCTGCGTCTGACTACTCTTCATATCCCGATCCGGCAATAACCACTACAATTTCTCCCTTGATGGATGTACGTTGTTCTAGTATTTGTTTGACCTCCACAGCCGGGGCACGGATAATCTCCTCAAATTTCTTTGTCAGCTCACGGGCCACAGCAATTAACCTATCGGGGCCAAAATGGGTGATGATTTCATTGATAAGCCGCAAAATTCTATGGGGACTTTCAAATACGACTATTGTACGTTCTTCGGTGGCTAATAATTGCAAACGAGTTAAGCGGCCCTTCTTTTGGGGAAGAAATCCTTCAAATACAAAACGATCGCATGGCAGTCCGCTGGCTACAATTGCCGATAGCCCGGCGGAGGGACCCGGAATGGTAATCACCGAAAAACCCTGCTGATGGGCAGCACGGACAGCCAGAAAACCCGGATCTGAGATTCCAGGCATACCCGCATCAGAAATGATGGCGACATTCTGACCGGACCTGAGCATATCCATCATCTTCTCAACCCGTGCATGTTCATTGTGCTGGTGGAAAGCAAAAACAGGTTTCTCAATACCATAGTGGCGCAGCAATTTTGAGGAGGTCCGGGTATCTTCGCAGGCAATGATATCTACTGCGTTTAACGTTTGGACGGCCCGTTCTGAGAAATCGGAAAGGTTGCCAATGGGGGTTGCAACTATATAAAGGGTATAATTTGTGGCTTCGATGACTTTTATTTTAAATACTTATAGAATATAATTTATTAAAACATCAACAGCCTGAATTACTTGCCTTTTATTAATGCCAGGCTATGCTTAATTTAAGCAAGCAAAAACTAGATTCATCAAAAAAATATTCAAACAGTGGATATTTTATCTTATCACGACTGAAAACTATAATATATGAATAAACTGTCTGTTAACGGTATAAACCATATTACATTGCGGGTTAATAACATCAAACGAGCCGAAGAGTTCTATGGCGATATACTTCAGTTCGAGCTTGAAAAAAAGATGGGACGCAGTATGGCTGTTTACCGCATCGGCTCCGACTCTTTGGTACTGGTTGAAGCGGAAACCAGTTACGATCGTTCATCAAAAGATTACCGCGTTGATCATTTCGGGTTTACCGTTGATAGTGATGAAAAGGTAGATGAGCTGACAGAATACTTTCGTGAAAATGAAGTTACTATACTGAGCGGTCCTGCAAACCGCAAAAGTGGGCGTTTCTTATTTATATCCGATCCTGATGGGAATATGATCGAAATTTTTTGTGAAAAGAGTAAGAAATAGTGCCTTAGGTACTTTTTTAAAAATGAGATATCTTTTTGTGAAAATTATTAATACTCATTTTCGTACCATGGGAAGTTAAAGTTCCTTATATTACAAAGCTTGAAACATTAATTATTTAGAAGGTCTTCATTATGAGTTTCGGTGTTTATCCTGAACTCAGCAATAGGGAGCAGGAGGTTCTAGAGCATATAATTCAGAACTTTATTGTTACTGCTACCCCTATTGCGTCTAAAACTTTAGTAAATAAGCATAAACTGAATATCAGTTCAGCATCGGTGCGTAGTGCTATGAACAGCCTTGAGAGAAAAGGCTTTCTGGACCACCCCCATACCTCAGCAGGCCGTATCCCCACAGAGCTAGGGTATCGTTATTATGTTAATTTACTGATGAGAGTATCTGATCTTAGCGTTGTTGAGAAAACCACCCTCGATAAGTTAAACAGCTATATTAATGTGGATATGGATGATGCCGTTAAATCGGCAGCTCGAATTTTGGCCCGTTTATCCAATTTGTTAGCTGTGGTAGTGGCACCAAAACTGGCCTCCGGACTCTTTAGGAAAATTGAGCTTATAAGCCTGAGTTCCACAAGGCTAATGATTGTACTCACTGTAGAAAGCGGCCTGATCAAGACAATCAGTGTAGAAGTAGAGGCTGAGATTTCTGCAAAAGAACTTGACTATGTGGCACAGGTATTGAATGAAAGGCTATCGGGGATGGTTTTAAATGAAATTCCTAATAAAATTCATGCAATGCTTGCAGATTTTGAAGTAAATGATAAAAGCGGGCTGATACGCGTTTTTATTGATAGTGCCGATTCAATATTTGAAGACCATCAACTTCGAAACTTTCACTTTGGTGGCGTTGAATATATAGCAATGCAGCCGGAGTTCAGCGATTTAAGTAATTACCGCAGTATTGTCGAACTGGTTGAGAACGATGACCTGATTATCCATCTTTTTGATGAATACAATGAGGAGATTGAGGGTAGTGATCAGTCAGGTGAGAACAGGGAAGTTAAAGTAAGAATAGGCACAGAAAATAAAATTCAGCAAATTGAGCAGTGTAGTGTGGTTTCTGCAAATTATAATATAGGCAGCATTACCGGAACCATTGGTCTTGTGGGGCCAACTCGTATGAATTACCCCCGTATGATTGCACTTGTAGAACAATTGGCTAATCGTTTTAATAAATCAGGATTTGATAACTAAAACATATTATGGAAAAAAATAAAAACACAGAGCAGGAAGAGACAAATATTGATGATCGTCCTTTAGAGGAATCAAAAGAAGTAAAAACAGAGCAAACGCACCCAGAGGGTGAACCTGATTTACAAGAAGAGATGGAAACAGCAGAAGGTTTGAATACAGATTCTGAACAGGATGAGAAAGATGGAATTATTCAAAATCTAACTCAAGAGCTTCAGCAGGCGAAAGACGCTGTATTACGTAATGTAGCTGAATATGAGAATCAGAAAAAAAGATTGCAAAAAGAGAAAACCAGGATATATCAGGATTCAAAAAAATCGGCTCTTGAAAGCTTCTTGCCAATCCGCGATGATCTTGTGAGGTCTTTGGAGGCATCAGAACATATAGATCTTGACGAAGGATTTTTATCGGGCATTCAAATGGTTGCCGGTAAATTTGAAAAGGTGCTATCTGATTTCGGAGTTGAGCCCATAGATCAAGTAAATATTCCATTTGACGTGGATATACACGATGCCCTGCTCAGGCAGCCGGCAGAAGATGAATCGGTAGAACCTAATACAGTTTTAAAAGTGATTGAGCCGGGCTATAAAGTGGACAATCACGTAATCAAACATGCTAAAGTTATTGTAAGTCAATAAAATGTCGAAAAGAGATTATTATGAAATTTTAGGTGTGGGCCGTGATGCCGGCACCGATGAAGTGAAAAAAGCCTACCGCAAAATGGCTATGAAATACCATCCGGATAGAAATAAGGATAATCCGGAGGCCGAAGATAAATTTAAGGAAGCGGCAGAGGCTTTTGAGGTACTTAAAGATCCTAATAAAAAAGCACGCTATGACCAGTTTGGTCATCAAGGCATGCATTCTGGAGGTTTCCAGGAACCTGACTTCCACGATATTAACATGGATGATATTTTCAGCCGTTTTGGAGATATCTTTGGTGGGGATATGTTTGGCGGAGGTGGCGGTCAAAGAAGCAGCCGTTCCCGCAATCAGGCCGGCCGGCCCGGGGAAGATATGAAGCTCCGAATAAATCTGACCTTGGAAGATGTTGCGTTCGGAGTCGAAAAAAACTTAAAAGTAAAAAAGCAGATACAATGCGATGCCTGTAAGGGCACCGGTGCTGAAACGGACGAAGATTTTATGACCTGTGGTACCTGTGATGGTATTGGCGAAGTAAGGCAGGTATCCCGCACTATGTTTGGCCAGTTTATGAGCGTTCAGCCTTGCCCAACCTGTTTGGGTGAAGGGCGCGTTATTAAAAACCGTTGCAAAAAATGCAACGGGGAAGGACGCGTACGCGGCGAAGAGAATGTGAAGATTGAAGTTCCCGCCGGTGTGTCTAACGGCAATTACATAACGCTTCGCGGGCAGGGGAATGCCGGATTACGTGGCGGCGCAAACGGCGATCTTATCGTGTTGATTGAAGAAGTAGAACATGAGTTTCTCGAACGCGACGGCGATGATGTGCTGTATGATCTCCAGGTAAGTATACCCGATGCTATTCTGGGAACCACCGTTCAGGTACCAACCCTGAAAGGAAAAGCTAAAATGAAGGTTGATCCGGGCACGCAACCGGGTAAGATGCTTAGAATGAAGGAAAAGGGTATTAAGAGTTTGAACACTCAGCAGCCCGGAGATCAGTTTGTACGGGTGAATGTTTATATACCTACTGAACTGAAAGATTCTGATAAAAAGATATTTGAATCATTAAGAGGTTCCGATAATTTTGATCCGGCCCAGAATCATGATCACCGGAAAGGTTTCTTTACACGCATTAAGAATGCCTTTAGCTAATAGCATTTATTGATGAAATGCACCATCATCCCAAACGGGGGGTGATGGGTTGCTACTTTAGTTATTAAAAAGCATGGGAACCCCAATAGAAAATATTTACAAGGGATTACTGGAGGTTTTCGTTTTTCAGCAATGATTCATCTTTCTGATCTTTATGAAACTTATTAATTTTCTCAACAAGGATATCAGACGAAATTGAAAGAATTCGTGCAGCTAAAAGTCCGGCATTGACGGCATTATTTATAGCCACCGTAGCAACGGGTATTCCTTTTGGCATCTGAACGATTGACAGCAGGCTATCCAGGCCCTTAAGTTGTTTAGACTCAACAGGCACTCCGATAACAGGCAACGTTGTATAGGAAGCCACCATTCCGGGAAGGTGAGCCGCACCACCAGCGCCGGCAATGATAACTTTGAGTCCGCGATCATGGGCAGACCTGGCGTATTCGGCCATTAAATCGGGTGTACGGTGAGCCGAAACAACTTTTGCCTCGTAAGCTATTTGAAATTTGATACATAACTCTGCGGCCTGTTTCATTACCGGCCAATCTGAATCGCTTCCCATGATAATGCCTACGAGGGGTGTAATTTCCTGATCGCTCATATCTTATATATTATATCCAGTGTTAAAAAGCCATTACGATTTGTGGCTCATCTTATATTTTAAAATCCTTTGTAATTGTTAACGCTTGCTGCAAAATTGTTTCATGATCATCTCCAAGTAAGGTAAAATGTCCCATCTTTCGCCCTGGTTTACTCATAGTTTTGCCGTACAAATGAAGATGTCCGTCAGGACAATTAAAAAGCCTCTCGTGATTTTCAGCCCTGGCCCCGCCAGTGCGTGTACCCAGCAGGTTAATCATTACTGCGGCCGGTTTACGCATATCCGTACTAGCCAAAGGAAGGTTCAACACAGCACGGACATGATTGTTAAATTGAGAGCCTACACAACCTTCAATAGTGTAATGCCCCGAATTATGGGGGCGGGGGGCTGATTCATTCAGTAACAATTCATCGTTATCGGTAAGGAAAAATTCAAAGGCATAAATTCCCCTTCCATCTATGGCCTCGGTGGCGGCAATGGCTAGATCCTGTGCTTTATTCTGCAATTTGGGATCAATCCTTGCTGGCGAGATAACTACTTTGCAGATATGATCTTCCTGTATCGTTTCACAACAAGGATAAACTTTTGTTCCCAGGTCGTTTCTTGCTACCTGCACGGCCAGTTCCTTTCGAAATGGAACATAAGCTTCAGCAATAATTTCTCTGCCATTTTTCCCACCAAGTTCTGCAAAAGCTATCGTGGCTTCTTTTTTATTCCGAACAGTCTTATTCCCATATCCGTCGTACCCGCCTTTTGACGACTTAAGCAGGTATGGCCAGCCGTGTTTATCACCGAATACGCTAAGATCGTTCTCTGCGTTAATAATATCATAGGGAGTAACGGATATCCCTGCATTTTCAAAACATTGCTTCTCTTTTAATTTAGATTCTATTTTTTCAAAACTAAACGAAGAAGGAAAAAGGTTGGTGTTGGCTTGACTGCTGATTTCCTGTAAAATAGAAGAGTCTATAAATTCATTCTCTAAAGTTACAACATCACAATCACTAGCAAATTTTTTTAATTCTGATACATCTGAGAATGATCCTTTAGTAACATGGGGAGTCATCCACTCCAGGGGTTCCTTATCTTTTGCCGAACCAAATACGGAAACCTGGAGTCCCATTTTAAACGCTTCCAGGGCGGACATTCGGGCCAATTGGCCTCCACCAAGAAAACCTAGTGTAAATTCAGGAGTTAAAGAATATTTATTGATCATAAAAATTATGTTATCTGCCAAAGAAAGCCGATAAGTTATGGTTTTTTGGATATATTTGGGACACCGTTTTATAAAAAATGCAATATAATAGCCATAAATCTATGCGCAAAGTTATCCTATATGAATATTGAACATAAATTAGAGCAATTAAAGTCACGATATCAGGAATTAAATTCAGCTCTAAGTGACCCTGCCATTTACAGTGATCCGGCGAAGCTTGCTGATTTAAGCAAAGAGCACAGCGATTTGAAGATATTAGTTGAGGATTATGATAAGTGGCAGGAGATCAAGGAAACCATCACAAGTAACGAAGAAATCATTATCCAGGGTGATGATCTTGAACTTATTGAAATGACTAAGGAAGAGAATTATGAGTTAAAAAAGCAAATTGAGAGACTTGAAGGAGAGATTAAAATAAGGTTGGTTCCAAAAGATGAGGAAGATTATAAAAATGCCATTGTCGAAATACGGGCAGGAACAGGTGGCAATGAAGCTGCCATATTTGCCGGCGATCTTTTTGAAATGTACCGCCGTTATGCGGACACTCAGAATTGGAAACTTGAAATTATGGATTTGCAGGAGGCACCGAAAGGAGGTTATAAGGAAATTATATTTTCATTGAGCGGGAACGAGATATTCGGCAGAATGAAATTTGAAAGTGGCGTTCACCGGGTGCAAAGGGTACCTGAGACAGAGTCTCAGGGTAGGGTGCATACTTCTGCGGCTACTGTGGCAGTCTTAGCTGAGGCCGAAGATGTGGATATCGATATAAATCCCGCCGATCTTGAATTTGAAGCATTTCGGGCAACAGGGGCGGGTGGTCAGCATATCAATACGACCGATTCCGCCGTACGCATCAGGCACTTACCCAGTGGTGTAGTTGTAAGCTGTCAGGAAGAGCGCTCACAGCATAAAAATCGTGCGAAAGCCATGACTATGCTTCGCACCAAACTGTATGATGCGGAATTAGAGAAAAAGCAATCAGCTCGTGCCGCAGAACGCAAGAGTCAGGTATCTACCGGCGACAGGAGCGCCAAGATCAGGACTTATAATTTTCCACAAGGCCGGCTCACTGATCACCGTATTGGCCTGACCTTATACAACCTCGATGCTATTATTAAAGGTGATTTAGAAGAAGTAATTAATTCTCTACGGGTACAGGAAAACCTGGAGAAGCTTAATGAAGTTGTTGAATAAAACGGAGCCATTAAATATCAGCAAGAGTTCTTAATGCCCCTTTATGGCCGGAATTTTTGTTCAAAAAGGACCTGCTTTTAATATTTCATCACTCGCCGTTGATTCAAATTTCTTGAAATTATCCTTGAACATTTGTGCCAGTAGTTTTGCTTTTTCTTCAAAAGCAGATACTTCTGGCCATGCATTACGTGGAACCAGTATTTCAGATGGTACTCCGTCAATTGCCAGGGGCATGTCTAACCCGAATACTGTGCCTGTGCGAAATTTCACATCATCTAGTTCGCCATTGATAGCGGCATCAAGCATTCTTCTTGTATAGCGAAGCTTGATACGGGAGCCTATTCCATAGGGTCCGCCAGTCCAGCCGGTGTTAATAAGCCAGGCAGTAGAACCGTGCTTATTAATTTTGTTTGCGAGCATTTCTGCATAAATATTAGGATGCATGGGCATAAAAACTTCACCAAAGCAAGCTGAGAACGTCGCAACAGGCTCAGTTACACCACGTTCGGTACCGGCAACCTTCGCTGTATAGCCACTCATAAAGTGGTACATGGCCTGGGCCGGTGTAAGTCTGGATATTGGGGGGAGAACACCAAATGCATCGGCAGTAAGGAAAATTACGCTGGATGGGTGATTCGCCATGCCTGTTTTGCTGGCATTGGGGATCATGTCGAGTGGGTAAGAGCACCTCGTATTTTCGGTATGCGTTTTATCTTCAAATACAGGTTGCCGCTTTTTATCCAGAACCACATTTTCCAGGATTGTTCCCGGCATTTTAGTTGTTGCGTAAATCATGGGTTCATCTTCTTTTGAAAGGTTGACAGTTTTAGCATAGCAACCCCCCTCAAAATTAAAGATTCCATGATCGCTCCATCCATGTTCATCGTCGCCGATTAATATTTTGCTTGCATCGGCAGATAAAGTAGTTTTTCCAGTTCCTGAAAGTCCAAAAAAGACAGCTGATCTACCATCCGTATCTTCATTGGCTGAGCAGTGCATAGGCATTACCCCTTTTTGCGGCAACAAATAATTCATGACCCCAAAAATACCTTTTTTAACTTCTCCGGAATATAAAGTTCCTCCGATTAAAATTATTTTTTTTGAGAAAGAGACTAAAATAAAGGTTTCACTTTCGGTACCATCGATGGCCGGATCGGCTTCAAATTTAGGGGCAGCCAATACGGTGAAGCCTGGTTCATGCTCATTTAATTCTTTATCACTGGGACGAATGAACATATTTCGAGCAAAAAGAGCATGGTATGCCGCCTCGCTAACCACCCTAATGGGCAGTCTGTAGTCCGGGTCGGCTCCGCAATACAGGTCCATAACAAAGACTTCTTTGTCAGATAGGTAATCTGTGACTTTTTTATATAGATTGTCAAAGATCTCAGGGGTGGTTGGTTTATTTACTTTACCCCAATCTACCCGACTTGATTCGGTTTCTTTTACAGTAAACTTATCTAGCGGAGAGCGGCCAGTATATTTCCCTGTATGGACATTTAGGGCCATATCGGCTGTTAGTTGTGCTTCTTTATTTATAATAGCTTTTTCATAAAGTTCAGCCACTGTTAAATTCCACTTAATATTTTCTCCGGCTAAATTAAGGTTCAAATAATTTTGGGTGGTTCTAACGTTCTTGGTCTCTAATGGCATTATACAACTCCTAATAATATTAACATTAATCTAATTATAATATAAGCTTATTACAGGTTAACAGCAGTATGTTAACCTTTCCTCCTTTTTCATGGTAATACTTTTGTTTGATTTTTTTATTATTTGATTAAGACACTCTAAAATTAACAATGACATTTGTGTATATTATGTATAGGGTTGAATTTTACAGCCTCCTTTTTATTTTTTTCTGTAATTTATGACTACTCAATTAGCCCTAATCCAAACCAGCAGCTCTTCCGATCGTGAAGAAAACCTGAAACATACGAAGAATCTGATTTGTAAGGCCGCTGATAATGGGGGAAATATTATATGCCTGCAGGAGCTCTTTTTATCTCCTTACTTCTGCCAGTTTGTTGATGAGAAACAATTTCATCTTTCTGAATCCGTGCCGGGTCCTACTACTGAAAAGCTAGGCGAACTTGCGAAGCAGAACGAATGTGTTATTATCGCCCCGGTATTTGAGCGCCAAGCGGCTGGAATTTATTATAACACAGTGGCTGTTTTGGATGCAGACGGGAGCTGTTTAGGTAAATACCGCAAAATGCATATACCCGAAGATCCTTGTTTTCATGAAAAATATTATTTTACTCCAGGTGATTTGGGTTATAAGGTTTTTAAAACTAAATTTGGCACTCTGGGGGTTTTGATATGCTATGACCAGTGGTATCCTGAAGCCGCAAGACTCACTGCACTGCAGGGAGCCGATATTTTAATTTATCCCACAGCAATCGGTTCGTTACCCCATGAAAATAAAAAAACTACCAGTGAATATATCGATGCATGGCAGACTATCCAGCGCAGCCACGCAATAGCTAATGGATGTTTTGTTGCTTCGACAAATCGAGTGGGCATTGAAGATGATATAGACTTTTGGGGAAATTCCTTTGTATGTGGGCCATTTGGCCAGGTAATAAATAAAGGTGGGACTAATGAAGAAATTATTTATGCAGAGTGTAATTTCGATACCATTGAACCGCATCGCCAAAACTGGCCGTTCTTCCGTGACAGAAGAGTCGATTCATATTAAATTTCCGGAGAAACCTTAAATTTTTGTATATAACTGAGCTTATAGAACAGGATATTAGTTAAATCAACGGTAAAAAATCGAACTTTGAATCCATCACCTAAATCTTTCGGTTATACGATGCCCCCCGAATGGCATCCTCATTCGGGAACTCTGCTGTGCTGGCCGGTAAACCGGAAAACCTGGCCGGGCATGCGAATAAATAACGTAGAGAGGGTCTATATAGAATTAATTCAGGCTTTGTATAAACATGAAACTGTCCACTTGCTAGTTCATGATGAATCAATACGCCGCAGGGTCACCGAGAAACTGAAGAAAGCAAACCTTCCGGAAAATGCAGTTACTTATCACTTGCACCCCTCAGATGATATGTGGGCGCGAGATTTTGGCCCTGTATATGTTAAAAATGAATTAGGAGGGGTAGCTGTCACCGATTGGATTTATAACGCGTGGGGAGGGAAATATCCCCCGTTCAATAATGATAATAAAATCCCTGGTTATTTAGCCTCCGCATTTAATCAAATGACATTTACACCCGAATTGATACTGGAAGGTGGCTCTATAGATACTAATGGTAAAGGAGTAATGCTTACTACCGAGTCTGTTCTGCTTAACCCAAACAGAAATCCAGATTATACGAAAGCACAAATCGAAGAGCACTTGAAGGAATATCTTGGGCAGCAGCAGGTGATCTGGCTGAAAGATGGTTTGGCCGGCGATGATACGGATGGCCATATAGATGATCTCTCACGATTTGTCTCTGAAAATGTGATTATAACGGCTTTAGCAGACGACCCCAATGATGTAAATTATAAAACCCTCCAGCATAATTATAAAATTTTGAAAGCTGCTGAAAATCCTTCCGGAGGAAAATTTGAAATTATCCCCATACCTATGCCACGAAATAAAATTAATGGTACAACAGTTGATGGTTCTAAATATGTTCCGGCAAGCTATGCTAATTTTTATATCGCTAACGGTCTCGTATTGCTGCCTTTATATGATGAACGTTATGATGATCAGGTCCGGGAGCTATTTTGTCAATTGTTCCCCGATCGTGATGTTACAGGCATAGATTGCACCGATCTGGTGTGGGGGCAGGGGGGAATTCATTGCGTTACACAACAAATGTATTACTAAGTCATTAAAGAATGGTTATCCTTATTGATATCTGTGCCCTGTTTTCACTAACTTCTACCGATTATAAATGTTAAGTAAAAAATCGATTCCCATTGGAACCAACTAGCTCAACCATCGCCGTTACTGCAAATACTGAATTCGAAACCGTAATAGGACTTGAAGTCCATGCTCAGCTACTCACTAAGAGTAAGGCTTTCGCGCCTGTTTCTACTGAGTTTGGAGGGGCTCCGAATACTCAGGTTACTCCCCTTTGCCTGGGGCACCCGGGAACACTGCCCGTACCCAATGTTAACTTAATACGCTACATTATTAAAATGGGATTGGCGACAAACTGCGGAATCGCCGAAAAATCTATATTTGCCCGAAAAAATTATTTTTATCCTGATTTGCCGAAAGGGTACCAGATATCTCAATTTGAAACGCCCATTTGCCATGATGGCAATATTGATATCGAATTGGATGATGGCAGCACAAAGAATATTGGCATCACCCGAATCCATATGGAAGAGGATGCTGGTAAATCTATCCACGATCAGGATCCTTATAACACCCTGGTTGACTTGAACCGAGCCGGTGTTCCTTTGATTGAAATTGTCTCCGAGCCCGACCTGCGCTCTCCACAGGAAGCATATGCATATCTGACCAAGATCAAGCAAATAGTGCAATACCTGGAAATCTGTGACGGCAACATGGAAGAAGGCAGCCTTCGCTGCGATGCTAATATTTCTGTTCGTCCGGTGGGGCAGCAGAAACTGGGAACACGGACTGAGGTGAAAAACGTCAACTCTTTTCGAAATGTGGAGCGTGCTTTAACCTATGAAGTGGAACGACAAAAGCAGTTGATCCGCTCCGGCGGACAAGTAGTTCAACAAACCCTTCTCTGGGATGCAAATACTTTGGAAACCCGGCAGATGCGTTTTAAAGAAGAAGCTCATGATTACCGGTATTTCCCCGAACCCGACATCCCGCCGGTGGTAGTCACGCAGGAAATGATGGATGATATCCGTGCCGAACTGCCGGAGATGCCTGATGACAGGAGGGAAAGGTTTGAAAAAGAGCTTAAGCTTCCTGAATTTGATGCCAGAGTATTAACCGACAGTCGCTACCTCGCCGACTATTTCGAATCGGTCCTGGAATATGTCTCTAATCCAAAACTGGTATCGAACCTCATTATTTCTGAAGTTAACCGCGTGCTGAATGAACTGAGTATCACGATAAGGGAATTCCCTGTGACGCCGGAACGCCTGGCAGGATTAGTGAAATTGCGGGAAGAGGATAAAATTAGCTCGTCGGCAATGCAGACGCTTTTTAATGCAATGCTGAAAAGCGAAGAATCGGCAGAAAAGCATGCCGAAGAGCTTAACCTGCTTCAAGTCTCTGATGATAGTTTTATAGAACCTATCGTTGATGAAGTGCTAAAAAGCAATCCTGACAAGGTGGAGACATATCTTAGTGGAAAAGAAGGGCTGCTTGGGTTTTTTATTGGTCAAATTATGAAGAAATCCAAGGGGAAAGCCAATCCCAACATGGTTAAAGAATTGGTTCAGAAAAAAATCAGGGAATAACGCCAGCTCCGGTAGTGTTATCAATATTCCCGATTATGGTTCACTAATTAATACATGCTTTATATAATGATGAAATTTAACACTAGCTTATCTTATATTTTTTTTCTCAGCTTCGTTATGTTCACTTGCAATACAAAAGCACAAACTGAGGAACAGACAACTTATAACACCTCGGTTGGCGGAACTTTTACTACTGGTGAAGGATATGATGCCTCAGACGATTTAAAGGATGTCGGTATTGTTATTGTTGACCGCTCCACGGAACCTGTCGATACCCTTTATAAGGCAGTAACTAATGAAAACGGCTCTTTTGAGGGAAGAGCCACCTTTTCCCGGAATGGGGAATACCCCATTCTTGTTACAAAAGGAAGTGAAAGATTAGGTGATTTTACACTGGTGTTGGCCCAGGGTGACGACGTTCATATAGAAGCAGCTTTACCGAATCTCAGTGAAACCATCACCATTCATTCAATTGAAAATGAGGCGCTGCGTACATACAGACGTTTAGACAATCAATTTTACCGAATTATTAATCTAATTAATGCAGGTGCCGTCGAAGAAGCTGAAATTCCGGTGCAGATCAATACCTGGGTTGACTTATTTTGGTCTGTAAGGACTGACTATCCGAATACTGTAGCCGCCGATCGTGCTGCCAACAAAGCATTGGAAACACTCGAAGGCTGGGACGATCAGAAAACATTAGACCTTTTAAATAGTGATCCTGATGATGAAAACCTTCGTGAAGCGGCTATTTACTATGGCACTATAGCAAAACTTAATCTGGATGGTCTGGATTCATCTATAAACTATCTGGATGAACTGGATGAAAAGACATCAGATGAAGCTAACAGGCGCCTTATAGCTATGAACAAAATTGAACTGCTGTATGATAGTTTGCGTGTTGAACAGGCCAGGCAAGTATTTAACGAAAATGAAAGTATGTTTGAGGATAACATGGATAGCTCATGGGCTGCCAGTATGGGCTATGAGCTGAATTATTTAGCACCGGGAATGCCTGTTCCTGACTTTGAACTGGAAACAAATGACCAAGGCACGATAAGCAATACCTCTCTTCGGGGAAATCAATATTTGCTGGAGATTGTGGAATTAGCCAACAGGCAATATCAAAATTACCATCCTGCTGTTAGTGAACTTGTTGAATCCTACTCTGATTCCGGTCTCAGACTGATTACAGTGCCTCTTGAGCACAGTGCAATAACCATCAATGCATTTTACGATGAAAGGCCCAAACCGTGGGCAGTTGCCATATCCAGAGCTTACGAAGAATCCGAACTGATCGAAAAGTTTAATATTAATCAACTGCCGTCACGCATTTTAATTGATGCTGATGGAAATATCGTTAAAAAGTATATTGGCAATAATCTACAGGATTTAGAAGCCGATATTGAAACCTCAATCAAATAAAAATATTATGAGAAAAGCCTTCATCGCAGGAAACTGGAAAATGAATATGGGTCCTAAAGAAACCGCTACTTTCTTAAGAAAATTAGCAGAATTAAAGCCCAATGCTTCCGGTAAAGTTGACGCGGCTATTTGCCCTCCAACAATTTCACTTCCGGCCGCTTCCTCGCTTCAAGATGGACTTAATGTCGCCATCGGGGCACAGAACGTTCATTATGAAGAAAATGGAGCATTCACTGGTGAAGTCAGCACTAGCATGCTCAAAGAAGTTGGCTGTAAATACTCAATTCTCGGGCATTCAGAACGGCGTCAATTTTTTGGTGAAACCGATGATATTATCAACCGGAAAGTCAGCAAATG
This sequence comes from Balneolales bacterium, assembly GCA_040878085.1. GTDB lineage: Bacteria > Bacteroidota > Rhodothermia > Balneolales > Natronogracilivirgulaceae > JBBDMU01. The sequence goes on along the minus strand of JBBDMU010000029.1, from coordinate 374,476 downwards.
TTTGGCTGATGGAATTACGCCCATTGTTTGTGTAGGGGAACTGCTTGATGAACGAAAAGAAGGCGCTCATTTTGATGTCGTTAAGCTACAGCTTTCCGATTCTTTAAAAAACCTGACTGCCAAACAAGTAGATAACCTTGTAATTGCCTACGAACCCGTTTGGGCCATTGGTACTGGAGAAACTGCAAGCCCTGAGCAGGCCCAGGAAATGCATGCTTTTATACGCAAAGAACTTGTAGGATTATTTAATGATGGTGTTGCCCAAAAAATTAGAATCTTATATGGCGGAAGCATGAAACCGGCTAATGCCGAAGAACTGCTTAGAAAAGTTGATGTAGACGGCGGACTAATTGGTGGAGCTAGTCTTAAACCAGACAGCTTTACTGAACTACTTACCATAGCAGAAGGCGTCACGCAATAATGCTAGCGTCTAATAAATAAATTGCCCGAAAACTCATAACCATAAACGAACATTAATTTGAATGTACTTCTAATTGGCAGCGGAGGCCGGGAACATGCCCTGGCATGGGGGATTTGCAAGTCAGCCAAATTGGATCGTCTTTATATTGCCCCGGGTAATCCCGGTACGGCGTTGCTTGGAACTAATGTAGAGCTGGATGTTACTCAGTTTAGTGAAGTTGCAGGTTTTGTCGACAAAAATAAAATTGACCTTACAGTAATTGGTCCTGAGCAGCCTCTTGTAGATGGTATTACAGATTTCCTGACTGAAAAAGGACACAAAGTCTTTGGTCCGTCGGCCGCCGCCGCTCAGTTAGAAGGAAGTAAATCTTTTGCCAAAATGATGATGCAGAAGTATGGCATTCCTACTGCAAAATATAAACGGTTTTCGTTTACCGAAAAATCACAAGCCGAAAAGCATATTGAACAATCGGGCTCATGGCCTTTGGTTTTAAAAGCAGATGGTTTGGCAGGCGGTAAAGGTGTTTTCATTTGTGAAGATCAGCAAGATGCTGTTTCCCGGCTGGGCTCCATGATCGATGATCCTGCCATGAATGCATCCGGTAGTTTGATTATTGAAGAGTTTATGGAAGGCGAGGAGGCCTCTGTCTTTGCCGTCACTGATGGACGGCAGGCAAAGGTGCTTCATGCTGCCCAGGATCATAAACGAATCGGTGATGGTGATATCGGACTGAATACCGGAGGTATGGGTGCCTATGCTCCCGCACCTTTGATGAGTCAGGCATTGCTTCAGGAAGTAGAAAATAAGGTCATTAATAGAATACTGGATGGCATGCAAAAAGAAGGCATGCCTTACCGTGGGGTTCTTTATATAGGGTTGATGATAACTAAAGAGGGTCCTAAAGTTGTTGAGTTTAATTGCCGGTTCGGTGATCCCGAATGTCAGGTTCTGGTACCGGGGCTAAATTCGGACTTACTAGAACTGCTTTTAGCGTCCGTAGAAAATCGACTTGGAGAGACAGAGCTGATACTCTCAGATGAATACTTCTGTTGTGTCGTGATGGCGTCAAAAGGCTATCCGGAAGCTTATGAGAAAGGCAAAGTAATAACCGGTCTGGATAAACTTTCCGATACTGCAATAGTTTACCACAGCGGGACTAAAATGGAGGGTGATAACCTTTTAACAGCAGGTGGTCGCGTTTTAAGTGTGACCGGATCGGGTAGAACTCTAAAAAAAGCCATAGAGAACGTATATTCAGACGTAAAGAAAATTCATTTTGAAAATGTCTATTATCGAACCGACATTGGAATGAAAGGTTTGCACAAAAAAAACTCAGTATGAAATTACTGATCTGAGGTGTATATGCGGTTGGTAGTATGGTTAGCTTTATTGCTTTGTTTTGCTCAGGCCTTGCCGGCTCAGGAGCTGCCCGCGCTTAACTATAAAGAAATAGTTACCGGACTCGATGATGCTCAATCTCTCTACATCTCGATGGCCGGCAATCTGTTTATTGCTGAAACCGGACGCAACCGAATATTAAAAATAGCCAGAGATGGCACACGCCTTGACTCACTGGGTCGTCTTGGTAGTGGTGACTATCAATTCGACAGGCCGATCGATATAGATGCCACCAATGAACTCAAAATATACGTATCCGACTATAATAACCGCCGAATACAAGTATTTGACCGCAGGTTTCAATACCTGTCAACAGTTGAACTTCCCCCGCGCGTGCAACGAGATATATCCTACAGCCCATTAAATTTACAGGTAAACTATTTGGGTCAATTGTTCTTTTATGATGAGCAGAACCAGTACATATACAAATTCAACAGTTCAGGCCGCTATGAACAGCGTTTTGATACCAGAGGAGAAGATCATATTAGCACCCCTACTGATATGGCCAGTATTGATGATGTCTTGTATGTCTCAGATTCCCGTCAGAACATCATACACATGTTAACCTCGAATGGTTTATATCAAGGATTTCTGACAACACCATCAAGGCCTAAAGCGTTATCTGCACACGACAATGAAATTTGGACGCTTACCGGAAATGAAATCAATTCTTACAGCAGGAACGGACATTTAATAAATAGTTTCTCTTTAGAGGGATATCGGGACATCAGGGACATTGCGATTTACCGGGACCATGTTTATATGCTTTCCGGGCAAAGCATATATCTGGCTGAGAAGAATTGACACCGGGAATGCTGCGTTCTGTAATGAGGATTATATCTTGAGTTATTCGAATTATACCTTATCTTCATAGGCAAAGGAGGGGAGGTTATGAAAGCTTATAATCCCCCTGCTCGTTTGGATTTGTGCAATACCCTTATAAATTCCGTGGCAATACCTTATACCACAACACTTAACCCCAAAGGTAAAATGCGTGATTGGTCAGAATATATTTTTGATCCCCCTCATAATTTTGAGGAAAAGGCTTTGCACGTGTTCGACCATCAGTTTTATCATAATTGTCATTTTCACAACTTCTGTAGGGCTATGGAATGCGATACGGGAAATGTAAATACGATTAATGGTATTCCGCTTTTACCCATGGAAGCTTTTAGGGATGCTGCAATACTGGGAAAATATGTCAAAGAACCGGAGCTTATCTTCAAAAGCAGCGGAACTACTAGCATGAAATCATCCGTACATTACGTAGCTGCTGTTGAAATGTATAGGAAGGCTATCCTTGAAGGACTGATGCGCTTCTATAATTTGGATGATCTTGTATTCTGGGGATATGTTCCTGGTTACTCCGATAATCCCAATTCATCGCTCATATGGATGATCAATCATCTTATAGATCAGGACGACTCGGACATGAGCCGATTCTTACCACTGGGTGAGGAACTGGATGTAGATGAGATCTCAGACATTAATGATTCGGGGAAACAACTCCTTATATTTGGTGCCGCATTCGGGTTTCTTGACCTACTGAAAGAAAAAAAGTATATACTCCCTGAAAATACAATCATAATGGAGACGGGAGGCATGAAAACCCATCGCCGGCAAATATCCCGGGAAGCTTTACACAAAGAGCTGGCAAATGGGTATGGCCTAAAAACCAGTCAGATTCATTCCGAATACGGAATGACGGAGTTGCTCAGCCAATCGTATGCAACAGGAGGAAGCTGGTATAAGACGCCGCCCTGGCTGCACGTAACGATACGTGATCCTGAAAATCCTATGACGATCATGGCCGAAGGTGAGGAAGGGCTTATAGGGATTATTGATTTGGCCAATGTTCATTCCTGTTCATTTCTGTTAACTCAGGATGTTGGCGTTCAAAATGGCGAAGGGGATTTTAAAGTGAAAGGCCGCTGGCGCTATTCTAATCTTCGCGGATGTAACTTTTTGGTAGAAGAAGAATGATGCATTGGCAACAACAGGCAGAACTCATTACTAAAGCTCTTGATGTTTGGTTTAGCAGTGATCTTTTGCAGCAAGCAATTGAGAGAACCGTTAAAGAGAGGTTATTCACTCATCATGATATTCAGTACAGCCTCGACCAGATACGCAGCAGTGTTACAAATAACTCCCTGACTAAATGGGGGAACGAGGCAGGGCTGGATAGTGCTTCAATGTCTGATAAAACAATATTATGTCTTCATGCCGGTAATCTCCCATTGGTTGGATTTCAGGATGTAATTGCAGTGATGTTATCAGGTTACAAATACGCAGGTAAAGTCTCCACCAAAGATCCGTATTTAATACCTGCTTTTTTGGATATTCTTAAAGAAGATGAGGTTCAGAAGAGAATTCAATACAACCACAAGCTAGATAATTATAAAGGATTACAGGCCGATGCTGTAATGTTTTCTGGGTCAGGGGAGTCAATCAAAGAAGTCAGGAATAAGATAAAGCGCCTTAACTCGGTTTCCCCTTGTTACAAAAGCCTGATACGTACAGCAGGTTTTTCAATGGTTTATATGAACCACAAGGATAAAAAGAGTTTAAAAGCTTTGGCGGAAGCTATATTACGTTACGAGGGAAAAGGATGCCGATCTGTGGCGATGATAGTGAGCCCCATTAAGCCCGATGAAGTTATCGAAAGGCTTGGCGAATTAATGGAGGAGTATTGGGAAAATAATCCTCCTCTTAGAACTTTGTCACCAAAAACAAAATACCGCTACGCTTACAATAAAGCCCTTGGCAAAGATCAGCAGATTTTCCGGCATATATTGTTCCAGCAAGATGGTCTGGAACTGGACAACGATGATATTATTTATTGGGCACAGGGTGATGTTGATTTAGCCCAGAAACTGGCCGAATCAAATCTCATGCGGATTCAAAATATCTATACAGTAACTGATAATCTTAAACTACTCGGATTTGAAGATAGAATGGCGCCATTGGCTTCTGCACAAAGCCCGCCAATAAGCTGGAAGCCTGATGGCTTTGACCCTTTGGATTGGCTTATACAAACTTTTCAAAATGAATAACGGTAAAATACTTAATTACCATAAACCTAAATGCAATGGCTCAAACGGCATCTTACTGGATCGACAAGCTAAACCTGCAGGCGCACCCGGAAGGCGGTCACTTCAAAGAAACTTACCGTAGTATGGAGGAAATTGCCAAAGAAGGCCTTCCCAGGCGGTTTTTCGGAAATAGGAATTTCTCTACTGCTATTATGTACTTGCTTAGTGGTCACGAGATATCCAAATTTCATCGAATTAAGTCCGATGAAATTTGGCACTTTTATGCAGGAACCGGCCTGACCATTCACCAGTTGGATGAAAACTGTAAATACACTCAGATAAAACTGGGAAACGACCCGTCAAAAAATCAACATTTTCAATATGTAGTACCCCCAGGTGTTTGGTTTGGAGCTACAGTCGACAATCCCGAAAATCCCAACTCTTTTGGCCTTGCTGGCTGTACTGTTGCCCCGGGATTTGATTATCTTGATTTTGAATTGGCAGACCGCTCACAGTTATTGGAACATTTCCCAGCCCATAGTGAAATAATAAGAAAACTAACTTGAAGGAATGAACCATCCATTAATTAAGAATATTGAATTGAATAAAAATGAAAATTTATACTCTAATTTGCTCTTTGGATCTGATGATCTTAATAAATTAGGTATACTAAGTATGACATTTACTTGCATTCGACCCATTTTTCCCTTATCTACTAAAAGCGCTTTTTAAAAAATTACATTAAACATAATACAATTCATAATGAAACTGAAAATATTAATAAACGGCCTCATTCTTTTAATCATATCCAGTTGTACGACCTTGAACTCTCAGTCAGATGTGAAACAGGCACAAAAACAATCGCTTGCCCAACCGGGGGTAGTATCATATACCTTCAGGCATCAATTTGATGAGGATATTCCTGGTACCTTAGACATTATTAAAGAAATGGGAATTACAAATATTGAATTTTCAAATCTATTTGGCGCTACATCTCAGGAGCTTCGCAATATGCTTGATGAAAGAGGGCTGGTTTGTACCTCATATGGGGTAGGTTATAATGATCTCGTAAATAACCCTGAACAAGTTGCTAAAGATGCACATAACCTTGGAGCAAAATTTGTTCGTACCGCCTGGATTCCTCATGATTCCCCTTTTACCATCGAAGATGCTGAAAGAACAGTGGCAGACTTTAATTCTGCGGGTAGAGCATTAAATGAAGAAGGTTTAATGTTTGCATATCATAACCATGGTTTTGAATTCAGACCTTATGGAGACGGAACACTATTTGATTATATCGTGACAAATACAAACCCTGATTATGTAGGTTTTGAAATGGATCTGTTATGGACCACATATCCTGGGCAGGATCCGGTGGCCCTTCTGGAAAAATATCCTGAGCGTTTTAAATTAATGCATTACAAAGACTTAAAAAAAGGTGTCGTAGGTGATCTTTCTGGTGGTGCCCCTGATGAGTATGATGTACCATTAGGTACCGGACAAGTAGATTTTCCAGCAGTTATTGAAGCGGCTCGAAACACTGCTATTGAAAACTTCTATATTGAAGATGAAACTGATGATGTGATTACCAGAGTCCCCAAAAGCCGTGAATTTATTATGAGTCTAACACAATAGACTCAATTTAGGTTTTAATATAATCTTCACAAATAATGCATTCGCAAAATTAACAAATTCTTGTTAAACTGCATTACATGCTACCTGTAGAAATTAAGGTGTGAAAAAGATAATAGATCATGCCACCATTACATTCTAATATTAAATTATATGTTTAAAATATCAATAAATAAACCGAGCATTTTTCATGGAATACTTTTCAAAAGTGTAGCCATCATATCCCTTGTTTTTATAATATCGGCCTGTTCTGATGCCACCCAAACAACCGAAGACAATACAACGCTAACCCCTTTAAATACTCTTACCGCTGAAGAACAACAAGCGGGATGGGAGCTTCTATTTGATGGGAAAAGTCTGTCTGGATGGCGCGGTCTTGGCCGTGATGAAATACCGGAAGGCCATTGGGTTGTTGAAGATAACGCCATTAAAAAAGTAGCCTCAGACAATGTAGAGCGAGCTGCTGATGGTCAGCCAATTGGCGGTGGTGATATCTTGTACGACCGCAAATTTGGAAATTATGAACTGCAGTTTGAATGGAAAGTTAGTTCGGCCGGTAATAGCGGAATCAAATACAACGTATCTGAAGAGTTATCGACAGCTAGCGAGCCTCAGTATGCCGCACTGGGCTTCGAATACCAGGTACTTGACAATGACCTGCATCCTGATGCAGATAACGATCCGAACCGGTTAGCTGCCGGTCTGTATGATTTAATCCAGCCGGGAAGCTATGCTGAACTAAATCCAGTTGGATCATGGAATACAGGTCGTATTGTATTTAACGGAAACCGGGGTGAACATTGGTTAAATGGGACCCTTGCTGTGGAATATGAGTTGGGTACTTACATGATGGACCGTTTGCTGCAGACCAGTAAATACGGAAATAATGATGTTTTTGGAATCCGGAGAAACAGCGGATACATTGTACTCCAGGATCATGGTGACGATGTTTGGTTCCGTAATATTAAGGTGCGTGAATTAAACCCTTAACAGTTTTAAATAACAAATAACTTCTAAAACCCTCTGTAACTATTAATGGCAGAAGAGATTAGACCTATTTATAATAATAAAATCAATATGATATGAGTAATTCTATTAACAGACGAAAATTTATTAAAACAACAGCATTGACCGGGGCGGCCATGGGCCTATCCGGGTCCCTTGCATTTTCACGTGGCAAAAAAAGTGCAAATGAGAAGGTCGTCGTAGCGCTGATGGGTGGTCGCGGACGTGCGGGTGCCCTTGCCAATTCTTTTGCCAGTGTTGAAGGGACTGAAATCGCTTACATCTTTGATGTTGACGAAAGACCTTTGAAAGAACTTGCTAATAAAGTTGGCGAAATACAGGGCAGAACTCCCCAAACAGGTACCGATTTTAGAAAAGGACTGGAAGACCCTGACGTGGATGCCCTGGTTATTGCAGCCCCTGATCACTGGCACACTACCGCATCCATAATGGCTATGCAGGCAGGTAAGCATGTTTATGTTGAAAAACCGGCCAGCCATAATGCGCGAGAAGCTGAACTAATTGTAAAAGCTCAACAGCGATATGGCAAGATTGTGCAAATGGGCAACCAGCAACGTTCATCCCATGAAACATTTGGTGCTATGCAAGATATTAGTGATGGTCTAATTGGAACCCCATATTATGCAAAAGCATTTTATGCCAATTCCCGGGGCTCGATAGGTAGCGGCAAGGTGGCAAATGTCCCTACCTGGCTGGATTATGATTTATGGCAAGGACCGGCGCCCCGCACTCCATATCGAGATAATACTATTCATTATAACTGGCATTGGTTCCAACGATGGGGAACCGGAGAGATTTGCAATAACGGAACCCATGAAATTGATATTTGCCGTTGGGCTCTGGGAGTAGAATACCCTAACAGAGTCTCCTCAACAGGCGGACGTTTTCATTTCAAAGACGACTGGGAGTTCTATGATACACAAAATGTGACCTTTGAATATGCAGATGGCAAAGCGATCAACTGGGAAGGGCGTAGTACAAACGGGTATGGCTTCTGGGGCCGTGGACGTGGAGCAACAATACACGGTACAAAAGGTACAATTTTGATTGATCGAAATGGATATCAACTCTTTGATCTGGATAACGAACTTGTGAAAAGCAATTTGAAATCTGATCAAACTGATAGTCTTGACACCGTAGGTGGAGGAAGTATGGTAGATAATCATGTGAGTAACTTTGCTGCGTCTATCAGGCAAGTGGAAACTCTAAACTCACCTATTGTAGAAGGGCAAAAAACCACAATGCTTTGTCATTTGGGGAATATTTCACAAAAAGTTAACCGTTCCTTAAACATTAATACAGAGAATGGGCATATTATAAACGATTACGGAGCCTTGAAACATTGGGGCCGAAACTATGAACGTGGTTGGGAACCTAACATAGGTTGATAAAATTGTCATATAATTCATAATCTTATCTTTTGATTGTGAAAGTGGATATTTTATAAAATCCAATACTGCTTCGCTAAGCATCCACACTTAGCGGGGGATGTATATTAAAAACACAAGTGCACAACCGGGAAAGCGCCACGCTTACCCGGTTGTAGCCTTATGTGACCCCCTGAAGCAATTTATCTATCTTATTCTCGCCAGTATAACAAGCCTACCTGAGAATCCTCGAGAAAACCAGCAGCACTTTTAACAGTCTCTGGAGCAATTTATCTGCCCAGTTCTTGCCCAAACATCAAAACTATGCCATTGAAATTTGGCGAGGCCATATATCCTTAAATAAAAGATATTTTTCCGGTAAGTCGATGAAACTACCCATCTTTTACGCCCTCCTATATTTAATATTTAAAATTATAAGTGATTTATAATTTAGTTATACATAGAACACAGATAATTAAAATCTATTATACAATTGATATTTTATTTAATTCTATATAAAATGAAATACCAAATTCTATGGTATAATAGTCAAGATGTATTTAATATGAGAAGATTAAATGTATAGAAACTATAATATATACTGTAACTATTGCGCGATTAAAAATTGTAGTTAAATGATAAATATATGTACCTGTTTTTGATTTGTATAATAATTAAAAGGTAATAACAAAATAAGAGAATTATAAATATTATGGGAGCTACAACTATTCATAATAACAAATATTTATTTTTATCTCGTCTGTTAATGCAGATTATAACATTTATGTTATTTAATGTTTTTATAGCAGTTACCCTAGGCTATGCACAAACAGGGGTTGTTAAAGGTGTCCTTACTGATGAGGAAACCGGTGAGGCGCTAATCGGAGCTACGGTTAGAATTGTTGGTACCGACCTTGGTGTAAGTGCCAATAGAGATGGCTATTATGAACTGACAAGAGTGCCTGCCGGGGAGCATTTACTGGAAATAAACTTTGTAGGCTATGCCGCTGAAACAGTCAATATTACTATTGAGGATGGAGAAACAGTCGAATTGGATGTTCAACTTCAAATGGGTGTAGTTGAGGGTGAGGAAATTACGATAACTTCTCAGGCACTTGCACAGGGGCGGGCAATTCAGCAACAGCTAGGGTCTAATTCAATTGTAAACGTTATCGATGAATCGCGCATTCGGGAAATGCCCGATGCAAATGCCGCCGAATCAGTAGGGCGTTTGCCGGGGGTGTCTATAAATCGGGATGGCGGGGAAGCAAAAAATGTATCAATCCGGGGCATGTCCCCGAGATACAACAGTATAACAGTAGGGGGCGATCGCATGCCTTCAACAGATTTGGATGGAAGGTCGGTGGACCTGCACTTTCTATCTCAGGAAATGCTTTCGGGTATTGAGCTTTTTAAATCTAATCGTCCGGATATGGATGCCGATGCAATTGGCGGGACGGTCAATTTTAATCTTGCCCGGATACCTGACCAGGATATTTTCCGGGTAAATATGAAAGGCGGTTATAGTGGCCAGATTAACAGTTTGAGCAATTTCGGTGGTTCTTTAAGCGGAAGCACCAGATTACTTAACAACAGTTTGGGGCTTGCCGGTTCCATTGATTTAGCCAGAAACGACCGAAGTTCCGATGAATTGCTAAACAGCTATAATGTACTACGCCCGGCACGGGAAGGGGAGTCGCATGCCCCCCTTGAGACCAACAATATGAGCATTTTCGACAGGGAGGAAACTCGGGACCGTATGGGCGGAAGTATTATGGCAGACCTAAACCTCACAAACGGCACTATCTTTTTTACCACGTTTGCAAGCCGGTTGAACCGGGATATGGGAGAGATTAACCGCAGGTTGAATTTAGAAGGGAACAGTCAGAATTGGTTTTACAGAGAGCAGGATATAGAGGTAGACGTCCTGTCTAATCGCCTTTCAGGGGAACATCGCTTTGCGGATCTATTCAATACTTTTGTTGAATGGCGGGTATCCCACAGTGTTTCCACCCGAAAACACCCTTATGATCACTTGGTAGAGTTTCAGGAGTTAAGTGCTTTTAATGAAGGTATGGATAGAAGGGGGGATGTAGAAAATGTAGCAAATTATGCAAAAAATGAATTTGAAAATACCCAATTATGGAGAAGTAATGTAGTTGATATTCATTCGAGAGAAAGAGACTTTACCGGTCAACTTGATTTCACCGTTCCCTACAAGTTTTCTGACCAGATCATTGGAAACCTTAAATTCGGAGGCAAACATCTGCTTAAATACCGAGACCGGACCAACGAGGAAGCTGCTTTCTTTGCCATTAATCATACTCCCAGTCAGTTAATTGAAGAAGCGGGAAGGCAGTTGATTACTACGGATGCAGGCAACATTGCCATGGTAAATTATACGGATAATGATTTTCAAAGGGAAAATCTGTTTCTGGGTAACTTTGGGTTTCCTATAGGGTTTTCTGGGAACCTGCTCAATGAGATCCCCGAGAATCATATGCATCGCTATGACGAGGTGTTAACATCTCCCATGAATAATCAACATGGTACAGAAGCCATATCGGCAGCATATATGATGACCGAACTGGATATAGGGCCGAACTTAATGTTTATGCCGGGTGTTAGATATGAATATACCGATGGCGAATACGATGCCGTGCATGGTGCCGCATCAGGGACAAGTGATAATATAGGCTGGTATAGCGATACAACAGCTACAAGAGACTTTGACCAATGGTTCCCCATGTTTCAGGTTCGGTATTCAATGACCGACTGGTTTAACATTCGCGCGGCTTATACCAAAAGCAGTTCACGACCTAATTATACAGAGTTAGTGCCGCGTTCACGTATCAATCCACAGAGTCAATTTGTTAACAGGGGGAATCCCACCCTGCGACCTTCCAGATCTACCAATTATGATTTGTTCTTCACATTTAATTCAAACCGAATTGGCCTATTTACAGTTGGTGGTTTTTATAAAGATGTTGAAGATTTAATTTTCACAAGAACACGAAGGGTTTTGGGTGATTATGAAGAACTGGGATTGAGAAGCTCCGAAAATAATTATGACTTAACCGAACCTTTGAATAATCCTTTGCCCACTACCGTGAGGGGAGCTGAAATAGAATGGCAAAGCAATTTCACCTGGCTGCCGTCTCCCCTAAGCGGAATAGTAGTTAATGCTAACCTAACATTTATGAACAGTGAGACCCAATACCCGCTATCGACCTTGGTACGGTCGGGGGGAGAGCTTATTAGAGTGGATACCTTTCGGGTAGGTCCTATGCCCCAGCAGCCCGATTACATAGCCAATGCTTCGGTAGGATATGATTATCAGGGGTTTTCAGCCAGGGTGACGATGCTGCATCAGGGGAAACAGTTATTTAATATCAGCGCGCGGCCTGAACAAGACGGATATACCCAAAGTATACTTCGTTGGGACGCCATAATCAGACAGCGAATATATAGCGATAACATGAGTGTTTATGTAAACCTCCACAATATTACCAATGAACCTGATGGGGCAAACATGTTTAACAACGCTTTTCCTACCAAAAGAGAATATTTTGGTAGAGCTTTTGACCTGGGTGTAAGGCTGACATTTTAAGCCTTACACTTTGAATCATTGAGAGAAAAAACAAAAACCAAACCACAATCAGGAGAACTCATATGGCTAGCGATACCAGTATTATAAACAAGTTAAAAACCTTAACCCGGAAATGGGTAATGGCAACAGTACCTTTATTGATATGTTTGACCCTCGGAATTTCACATTCCGTTTTGGCTCAAACCTATATTGATGTAGAGCCTGATGAAGGGGACGAAGTAGGCAGTCTTAACCGGGCCGTTGAAGATAATGGGGAAGATGGAGTGATTTTCCGTCTGCAACGAGGCGGAGTATATTGGACGGATGCCAATATTACCGCTGATTATCACCTTCACATAGAAGCTGAAGAAGGCGATGGCCCACCGCCCATGATACGGCCGGCCGTTGATCTTGTTGATGGTACATCAGATCATCCCATTCATGCCGAAGGTGATTTGACGCTTCGGGGAATCTACTATGCTGGACTTGATGATGTGGGAAACTGGATGGGCAATACCCGTCTGCGAAGCGAAGATACAAGAGCTGTATTAGACAATATGTATTTTGATTATCATACGTGCTTCATTTTACGCAGTGATGCCGATAACACGAGCTGGTTTGTAACTGATTCCCAGTTTCGCCACATGGGGCAGGAAACAGACCCTAATTGCGGCCGGGTTTATGATAGCAGGGGTAATGACACCGATAGTCTGGTATTTGTGAATAACACCATGTATCTGGGTACGCATTTTGTCATTCGCCCTCACGGTGGTACTGTCAATTATCTGGAATTTGATCATAATACGGTAGTTGACTGGGGGTATCATTTAGATATTGGATTGACCAGAGAGGTCGTATTTACCAATAACCTGCTCATGAATTTAGGCTTCAGAGGTAATTCGGGACGCGAAGGAGTAGGTTATTCCGACCATAGCCTGTTAACTTTTATGAGAGCTGATTCTATTGAGGCCTATAATGATGATGAGCGAGATATTTTGATCAGTAATAATAATATGGGCACACTGCGTCAGGAGTACAAGGATGTTCTGGAATCGCATTTTGTTGAAGGTGATTCGCTTTGGGAAGATCCAGTTGACACGCCGTTTCTTCACGAACAATTAATCGACTCGGTTGGTGATCATCTTATGGATATCGGTGTCCTTGTCATGGAGAATAACATACAGGAACCCGAAGAAGAAGGACTTCAATTTGAAGATCGCCCCGATGTTGATTCCGTTGTTGAATATGTAGATGCATTTTTAACAGATCCGTCGCAGGATTTGCCTGCTCCCTGGGACAGAAGAGACAATTTAGACGTTGGTGTGGACGAGTGGCGTAATTTTAGCTACAACACGGATGCTGAATCTTATACGGCAGCTCAAGATGGGTTTCCTTTGGGGGATCTGAATTGGTTCCCGGAACAAAAACAAGCCTGGGAAGAGGGTGACCCTGTAAGCGTTGAGAAACCTGATGTAATTGCAAGTGAATTCAAGCTTCTCGGAAACTATCCTAATCCGTTTAATCCGGTAACCAATATTGCTTATGAACTGGCCTCGCCTTCAGAAGTGAATATGCAGGTTTATAATGTTTTGGGAGAGAATGTTGGAAGTATAAATCTGGGAATGCAATCTGCCGGCTTTCATACCACAAGCTATGATGCCAGCGGACTTTCAAGTGGTGTCTACATAGTGAGGATGCAAGTTGAGGGGAATGTGCAAAACATAAGAATGACCTTAATTAAGTAACCTATCAAAAAAATTGCTGAGGCGAGCGTCCACGCTCACCGGGGATTGCACTCGTGCTTAATGAGTGCAATTCTCGCGAGGTGAGGACGCCTCGCTGAGCAGTTTTATCACAGACCTTTTTGAGACAACCTCTTTCTGCTTTTTTACAACTGTATAATGAAAGTATCCAGAAAACAGTTTATTAAAATTAGCACTTCAGCTACGGCTGCCGGTATCATTGGTTTAGGTACATCCGGTTTAAATAATCTATATTTGCAAAATGATAAGCCCGATTGGCTAATTGAACTTTTGAGACAAAATGAAAGCCGTTTTGAAAATCTGTCTAGCTATTTGCAGGTGAGTAGAGTAACAGACAAATCGAGTACGGCTTTTGGAGGTTTTATTGATAGTTATGGTTTACCTAATGCTCAATCTACGCAAAGTTTTATTGGAAACGCGTTATGTGCTTTATCAACACCGGAATCATCTCTGTTTGGATCCGAACTATTATTGCAAGCGTTGAATGAGGCTGCCGCTTTCCTTGTACGTGTACAGCATGAGGATGGAACTGTAGACCTTCTATCCCATAATTTTTATTCCCCCCCTGATACTGCTTTTATTATCAACCGAATGGTGCCTCTGTTTAACCTATTTCAACGGGAGAATATATCAGGATCGGAAGAATCTGTTGCGACCTTACAAGCTTTTATTGAAAAAGCAAGTAATGCCATTGTAAACGGGGGAATACATACACCCAACCATCGGTGGGTTTTTTGTGCGGCACTTGCCAGATTATATGAACTATGGCCGGATGAAAGATATAGAGACAGAGCAGAATCATGGCTTGCCGAAGGAGTCGATATTGATAATGAAGGGCAATACCGCGAACGTGATACTTTGGTCTATTCGGCGGTTAGTAACAGGGCACTGACTATAACTGCAAAAATCTTCGATATACCTGAACTTCTGGAATCCGTGCGTCAAAATCTTGAAATGCTTATGTATTATCTGCTTCCCAATGGTGAGGCTGTTGAGGAAGTATCGGCGCGTGTGGAAAGGGAAGGCCGAAGAATTGGCACCATCCATGCCCACTATGTCCCTTGTCGTTACTTAGCTCTTTTAGATAATAATAAAGAATTTGCAGCTTTGTGCCGGCATATTGAGGAAACCGCATTTAGCCGCTTGTCATCTTATCTGCATTATTTACTTGTGGATCCGGTTTTATGGCGGCCATTGCCTGTCCCTGGAGAATTGCCAACCAACTATGTAAGGGAATTTAGTGAATCAGGTGTTGTACGTATAAGGCGAGGAAATTATGATGCCTCCATCATATCACGATATACGAAACAAGGAATCTTCTTTGCCTTTCACAAAGGAGAGGCCATGTTGCATGGCATGAGGATCGGAAACTCCTTTTCCGGTATGGGACAATTTGAGTCCGATACCATACAAAAAGTAAATGGTGGCTGGGTATTAAACAGAGAAGTCAATGGCTTGTATTTTCAACCCTTGCCTCAAGAGAAGACTCCCATTGGCAGAGACTGGCAATTTGATCCGGAATATTATGGTAGATATGGCCTGATGTGGCATACGAACAACAGGGAAGCTACCAGGGTACACACACTCCGTCAGAACGCTAAAATTTGGGAAATAAAAGGTGGATTTGAAATTGAAATATGCATTGATGGTACCGATAATGTGCCGACAACGGTTGAATTGATATTCAGGCCCGGAGGAAGTTTATCTGGAGTTGAAAATCATGGTAATTTAGCAAATACTTATTTTTTGAAAGAAGGTTATGGCAAATATAATTTGAATGGTGATACAATAACATTTGGCTCAGGTAGATTTTTGCATACAAATGCAGATCTAAGAGGAACACTCCCTAAAATGGAACTACCAACGGTTGTCCTAACTGGGATAACACCATTTTACCATAAAATAAGATTTGTTTGATCATGTAAACGGGTATAGAAGGAAAAATTACAGGTATTATGAAAATAAATATTATAACTATAATAATATTATTATCCGCAATGGTAATGACCGACCCTGCGATGTCACAGAACGGTTCTGATGATGAACGTCCTTATAAATTTGGTTTAAAAGGCGGGTTGAACCAAAGTTCGCTTAAAGGCTATAATAATGAAAGTCTTGAAACCCGATCAGGATATCAGTTTGGCCTATTCCTGAGTTCAAACATATTGGATGACTGGTTTAACATACAAAATCTTCAATTACGTGTGGAAGTTAACTACTTAAATATGGGAACCCGTATAACAGATAATAACTTAAATAGCGTTATATTTTATGGAGTAGAGCTATTCGAAAGTGAGGAATTACATGGTTATGAATTTGAACGGCAAAATAGCGGACCTTTTACAGCGGATGAAATTTTTGAAGAAGACATTTATTCCACATTTTCTTATCGTTTTATAGAGTCGCCTTTTCATTTAATCTATTCATTTCCCCTCGGAAGAACGGAGCCTTACATCCTTGCTGGACCCACTGTTTCTATGATGCTGGATATGGATTATACATTTACCCTAAATACACCCGACAATAACAGCTATACTCAAACTGAGCTTGATGAAAACGTAAATCAACATGTCAGTAAATTTAATTTGGGTACCGATTTGGGTTTGGGCATAAACTTTCTGCAGAGATATTTTATTGAAGCCCATTATTCATTTGGATTGACCAATACTCTTGAGTTTTATGATAATACTATCAACCACAGGGGGTTAATGGCTAATTTAGGGATTCAGTTTTAACTAATAATGATGAAACCATATTTTTCAATAACTCTATTACATGCATGCTTGAATGATTCTGATTTTTATAGTACAAAATAAAACAATATTTAAGAAGGATGCTTTTTATGTTTAATGCTATTAAAATACTGGCCCTTTTTATGTTCTGTATGGTATCACAATCAGTTTCTAACACGGCTGCCAAAGCTGGAGGAACTAATGGGCTTTTAAGCTATCAAAAAGCAATAGACAATTGGCAGGAAATAACCACTGTCGAGGATCTGTGGGAACTATACCCCGAAAAGGTTCGACGTATTTTTGCCTCCCTTGATTTGCAGCATCCGGGTCTGGAACAAGTAAATACCGCATTACAATCTGCTGATACGGTAGCCGCGGGAAAGGCGCTTATACAGTATTATAAGCAAACTGACAATGCCGGGTGGCTGTTGTCACCATCTTATTTAACTGCAAGTCAAAGTGATCGGGAGCTGTCCGATCAGCTTTTGGAGGATATCTTTACCCGGGCGGAAGTTTCAGCCGAGGTGCCCAAATTGGATAACGGAGCATGGGACTGGACTTTTACGGGGCCTGAAAAGGATGATGAATTCGGCTATACCTTGAACCGGCATGGATCTTTTAATCATTTACTGAAAACCTGGCATGAAACCGGAAATGCTGCATATGCGGAGAAATTTGACGAACTTGTGCGGGACTGGATCATTCACAATCCTTTACCGGACCAAAGTGAATACTTTTGGGAAGTACATCGTACTTCAGATGAGTTGGATTGGCGTGATATCGGAGAGGTAGTCTGGCGTGATCTTGATGCGGGTATTCGACTTGGAGAATCATGGGTCCATTCTTTTTATGGATTTCAGCAGGCAGAAGCTTTCTCACCTGCCAGTCGTTTATTAATGTTGTACAGTATTCCTATACATGCCGCTTATTTAAAGGATTATCATAAAGACAGTCACAACTGGACCACGATGGAAATGAATGGTTTGGGGTTGGTTGGGTTGACCTTT
This sequence comes from Balneolales bacterium, assembly GCA_040878085.1. Classification (GTDB taxonomy): domain Bacteria; phylum Bacteroidota; class Rhodothermia; order Balneolales; family Natronogracilivirgulaceae; genus JBBDMU01. The sequence goes on along the minus strand of JBBDMU010000029.1, from coordinate 356,509 downwards.
CCCGAATATAAACGTGCCGATGAATGGGCCGGTTACGCATTGGAAGTTATGGAAAATGAAATCAATGGCCAGGTATATCCTGATGGTGTTCAACATGAATTATCAGCTAAAACACAATGGGTTGCCTTGAACCGATTTGAGTTACTGGTGGAAAATTACCGGAATGCCGGGCGCTCAGTTTCCGACGCTTACCTGGAGCGAATCGAGGCAATGTACGATCATTTAGCTTATAGCATGCGTCCCGACGGGCACCAACCCCTAAACAATGATTCTGACCGGGAAGATTTACGCCCGAGGATTCTCAAAGCCGCTGATATCTACGATCGCCCCGACTGGACCTATATTGCTACAAACGGAGAAAGGGGTGAAGAACCGGAAGGATTAGCTTCCGTGGTCTTTCCCTGGTCGGGCATTCATGTGATGCGCAGTGGCTGGGATGCTATGAGCCATTGGGGGTTTTACCACACCGGCCCCTACGGTACCGGGCATCAGCACAGAGACAAATCACATCTGTCCGTTCACGCTTACGGCAGGGATCTTCTGGTGGATGGGGGAAGATTTACCCATGAAGATTATTTTAGTTTTGATCCAACAATCTGGAGGGGGTATTTCAGAAGTTCCTTTTCTCATAATTTAATATTAGTGGATGGGGCCGGTCAAAACGCGGGACCAAGAATTGCAGATCGACCTCTGGAAGAGGGGAAAAACTTTGTGAATACATCTACCTTTGATTATGCGGTGGATACTTTTTCAAGCGGTTATGAGGGGGTTGACGGGCAGGCCGACCATACCCGGGCGGTGTTGTATGTCAAAGATAAATACTGGGTCGTGGTCGATCATATTGCCACCGACAGGCCTCGCACTCTGGAAACCCTATGGCATTATGCCCCGGACGTCAACGCAGGAATTGAGGCCGGGCAGGTAGTATCCAACGATAGTGGTAAGGGTAATTTACGTATTGTACCGGCAGGCGACATCCAATGGGATTTGGAGATGGTGGAAGGGCAGACCGAACCGTTCATTCAGGGATGGTACAGTATAACCTATGGTGAGAAAGAGCCCAATCCAACCGCCATTTATACAACGAATATTGAAGGTGATGCCACCTTTGCCTGGGTTCTTGTTCCTGCCGACGGGCAGGTCCCGGAGGTTCAGGCAGAGCTGGTGGATGAGCAAACCGGGTTAGTCAGAGTGACTGTTGAGGGGGAAGATCCGGTACTGGTTACTGTACCTTTGCAAGATGGTGAGCCCGGATTTAAATAGGGAATAAGTAAAATCAGATACATTAAGTTACTCATTAATAAAAAGGGAGAAATATGAATAAAGTTGCTACCAGGTCACGTAATTTTTTATCGCTTTCACTGCTCATTTTATTTATCTGTGTTACAGGTAAATCTTTTGCTCAGGATAAGGGTAATGTGTTTACAGCCAGTTATACAATTGGTGAAGAAGTATTAAGTATAACGGGTACATCAACCTATGTTGTATATCCGTCTATGTCATCTATATATTTGGAAACTGAAAGCGGCAATTGCGGAATACACATCACCTATCTGACAGATTCTTTAAAAACCAGTGTCTATTCGGTGGGTGCTGAAAATAATCCTCAGACTCGCGCTGTTTGTGTGCGTGAGGATAGCGGAACCAAAGAGCGTATTTCTTCAGATAACGGTGAATTAGTGATTGAAGAAATAAACTCACGAATTTTAAATGGCTCGTTTAATTTTCAAATGACTGGAAATGTTACTGGAATTAAATATATTATTACAGGCGATTTTGTTTCGCACCTTAAGAATTCTACTAATTGATGAAATTTTTACTGCTTAAGCCCCTACAGAAAAGAGATTATTTTATTATGGTAAGAACTAAGCTGGTCATTTATGCTATCCTCGTTGCTGCTTTTGTAAATAATATAAGTTGTGCACCCGAAGAAAATCCAACGGAAGATAATACAACAAATACAAAAAATATAAGGCCCGTTGACCTGGTCCAACCACTGGTCGATTCCGCAAACTCCAGGTGGTTTTATTTCAGTTCAGCCTCAAGGCCATTTGGCATGGTAAATTTGAGTCCTGATATGATTTTAGATGGCGCCTGGGGCGCCGGTTACCGCTTTAATGAAGATTCCATTAAAACCTTTAGCCATGTTCATGCCTGGCAGCTTTCGGGCATTCCCGTCCTTCCGACAACCGGTACGTTCAAAGGCCATCTTGGCTCTGATCACTATGGCTCTACATATAGTCATGAAAGTGAAGTAGTTGAGGCGGGATACCATAAAATTGTACTGGATGATTATGATGTAACGGCTGAACTAACCTCAACAAAAAGAGCCGGTTTTCACAGATATACCTATCCGGAATCTCAGAATAGCTATATACACTTCGATTTCTCCACTATGCTCGGACCATCGGATACGAAGATGGGTATGGTAAAAAAAATAAGTGATACCGAGATAGAAGGTTATGCATTAATGGAATCCACCATCAGAAGACCTAAACCGGTTTATATATACTTTGTAGCATCCTTTGATAAACCTTTTGAATCTTTTGGTGGATGGAAAGACGGTGAGCTTATTGAAATAGAAAACGAGATAGAAGGAGAACGTACCGGTGCTTTTGTCCAATTCGGTACCAGCGCCAATGAGGAACGGTTAATGAAGGTTGGAATCTCCTATACGAATATTGAACAGGCCAGGCTTAATCTTAAGACGGAACTGCCTCACTGGAATTTCGATCAAATCGTAACTGACTCACAGGATGAATGGAATACATGGCTAAGCAGGATTGAGATTGAAGGAGGGAGCGATGTGGAGCAGCGCCGTTTTTATACCGATCTCTGGAAGGCTTTGCAGGGCAGGAGAATCGTGAGTGATGTAAATGGCAAGTATTTGGATATGACAGGAGATGAAAAGAGAATTGGACAGATCCCCTTAGACGATGATGGCCAACCTTTATTCAATCATCATAACTCCGATTCCTTCTGGGGAGCCCAATGGTCTTTAAATACCCTTTGGCACCTGGTTTACCCGGAAGTTACTCAATCGTTTATCAATTCTATGCTACTGATGTATGATGACGGAGGACTCATACCTCGCGGACCATCAGGCGGTAATTATACCTATGTAATGACCGGTGCCTCATCAACTCCTTTTATTGTCAGCGCTTATATGAAAGGTATCCGGGGATTTGATGTTGAAAAAGCTTACGAAGGAATGCGTAAGAACCATATGCCAGGCGGACTGATGGGCAAATCAGGTTATGAACATAAAACTGCTCACGGAGGGGGAGTTGAGCAATATATAGATAAAGGCTATGTGCCTTATCCTTTAAATGAAGAACCTTTTGGCTTTCATGAAGCGGGATCAGGGCAAACACTGGAATATGCTTATCAGGATTGGGCATTGTCACAAATGGCTGAAAGCCTGGGTTACTCAGAAGACGGGGAAATGTTTGCAGAAAGGGCGTTTAACTATAAAAACATCTGGCATGCCGATTCCAGTGGGATGTGGGTGCGGGATCATGATGGAAACTGGAAAGATCCATTTGATATTCTTGAATATGGAAACGGATGGGTAGAGGGCAATGCCGCCCAATACACTTGGTGGGTTCCTCAGGATGTAAAAGGATTGGCAAATCTATTTGGAGGCAACGAAGCATTTAATTCCAGACTGAATCAATCTTTTGAACGTGCACAAGTTCATGGTTTTACTTCCGGAACCTCTCATGCAGCAGAAACGACGAAAGAAAACAGGCGTGTTTACATCAATTATGGCAATCAACCCAACATGCAAACCTCCTGGTTATTCAATTACACCGGGGCTCCATGGCTCACTCAATATTGGACCCGACAGGTGGTAGAAAGTGTCTATAGGGGTCTTTCTCCTGAATTTGGATACAGTGGTGATGAGGATCAGGGGTTAATGGGTTCGCTGGCTGTGCTTTTAAAAACAGGGATATTTTCCGTTAATGGTGGTACCGCAATGGAACCTGTGTATGAAATAGGGAGTCCTGGTTTTGATAAGATTACCTTTCATCTCAATAAAGATTTCTATCCAGGCGAGGAATTTGTGATAGAAACAGAAAATAACAGTCCGGAAAACTATTATATCCAATCAGCAATGCTTAATGACAATGAACTGGACCGCCCATGGTTGCTTCATGATACCTTCGTGAAGGGAGGCAAATTAAAACTGGAAATGGGAGGCTCACCCATTAAAGAATGGGGCAGCCAACCACGTCAGGCCCCGCCATCCATGACAAAATAGAATAAGAATGTGATCAAGCATAGAGTGGTTTTGGCTTGAACTATAAGAGGCGTACCCCTGGTCGCTTAATGATTTTGTAATCACTTTATAGTTGCTATCTTCCTGCTATCGTTACTGTTGTTCCTAAATCAAGCTGCCTGGCATCGCTGATGGGCATAATGTTTTCGGCATCAAGCGCCCGCCCTGTTAGATTTAGAACATCTTGATCGTTGTGAAATAGCTGTACCTGTAATGTAAGAGTAAATAAGAAAAAATAAAGAGGTGAAATAATTTTTTTTTATACTTGAAGTGGGGTATAGGCTTCTACACTCACTTGACACATGCTTGGAAAACAAATAAATATCACGAAACTGGCTAAACACGATTTTGGGTAGATATCATTGGCCATAAAAACATCAACAATCTTTTTTAGAAAACATTAAGAGCAGGTTTCCGTATCTTAAAACAAATTAAGTTAAATAAAGTTATTACATGAGCGAGTATAAGCCCTCCGCCATTGAACCAAAATGGCAAAAGTTCTGGAAGAAAAGCAAAACATTTAAAACTGACGATAGTGACACATCAAAACCTAAGTATTATGTGCTAGATATGTTCCCCTATCCCAGCAGTTCGGGGTTGCATGTAGGTCATCCTGAAGGATATACGGCCACTGATATCATTGCCCGGTATAAACGGATGAAAGGTTTTAATGTTTTGCACCCCATGGGCTGGGATGCTTTCGGACTCCCTGCTGAACAATATGCTGTTAAAACAGGGCAACACCCGAAGGTAACGACGGAAGAAAACATAAAGGGCTTTCGGAAACAATTGCAGGCAATAGGTTTTAGTTACGATTGGGATCGTGAAGTCAATACCACTGATCCTAAATATTACAAATGGACCCAATGGATCTTTCTTCAGCTATATAAGAAAGGTTTGGCCTACCAGGCCGACGTGCCGGTAAACTGGTGTCCGGAATTGGGGACTGTGCTGGCAAATGAAGAGGTTATTGAAGGCAAGAGTGAGGTAGGCGGATTTCCTGTAGTTCGCAAGCCCATGCGTCAGTGGATGCTCAAGATCACCGAATATGCTGACCGCCTTCAGGAAGATCTTAATGAGTTAGACTGGCCGGAATCCATTAAAGATATGCAGCGAAACTGGATTGGGAAATCAGAAGGCGCGGATATCGAATTTGAAGTAATAGGATCCAATCATAAGATTAAAGCTTTTACCACTCGTCCGGATACTTTGTTTGGAGCAACCTATATGGTTCTGGCGCCTGAACTTGATTTGGTTGATGAGATTACAGTTCCCGAACAAAGAACGGAAGTGAATACGTACCGGGAAAAAGCTTCCTTAAAGTCTGATCTGGACAGGACTGATTTAAACAAAAACAAAACCGGAGTGTTTACCGGGGCTTATGCAATTAATCCTGCCACTGGTAAAGAGATCCCAATTTGGGTTGCCGATTATGTATTGGCGGCATACGGAACCGGAGCTATTATGGCCGTTCCGGGGCATGACCAAAGAGACTGGGAGTTTGCCAGAAAGTACGACTTACCCATCATACCGGTAGTGGAAGGCGGGGATATTTCCGAAAAAGCCCATACGGATACTACTGGCAGAAAAATCATCAACTCAGAAAACAATGAGCTCTCACTTAACGGCTTACCGGTCGATGAAGCTAAAGAAAAAATTGTAAGCTGGCTTGAACAGAAAGGAAGTGGCAAAAAAACCATAACCTACAAATTACGGGATTGGTTGTTTTCCAGACAACGCTATTGGGGAGAACCTTTTCCGATCATCCACGTCGGGAACAAAAGCAAGGCCTTACCAGAAGATAAGCTTCCGGTTAAACTCCCAGAAGTAGATAAATTTCAACCTGCCGATACCGGAGAATCTCCATTACATAATGTGGATGAATGGGTAAATACTACTGATCCGGAAACAGGATTACCGGCACGCCGGGAAACGAATACCATGCCGCAGTGGGCGGGATCGTGCTGGTATTACCTGCGGTACATTGATCCTAAGTACGAGAAAGGCCCTGTGAACCCTGAAAAGGAAAAATACTGGATGCCTGTAGACTTATATGTTGGAGGAGCTGAGCACGCCGTTCTGCACCTTCTATACGCACGTTTCTGGCATAAGGTGTTGTATGATATTGGTGTTGTATCAACGAAAGAACCTTTTCAGCGCCTGATTAATCAGGGAATGATACTGGGTGAATTAGAATTTACAGCTCTGCGTGACGAATACGGTCATTTTGTATCAACTGCTGGCGTTAAACCGGAAGAGCGGGTTAAGTATGAACCGGTAAGTATTCCTGAGAAGGAAGTTGAGAAAAACGGTGATCAATTTGTAATAAAAGGTACCGAAACCGTAGTAGATGCGCGATCGCATAAGATGTCAAAATCCCGGGGTAATGTTATTAATCCCGATGAGGTAATAAAAAGGTATGGTGCCGATGCACTTCGGTTATATGAGATGTTTATGGGGCCTCTGGAGCAGGTTAAACCCTGGAGTATGCGTGGCGTTGAAGGGGTGTATCGTTTTCTGAAGCGTGTGTGGAGATTGGTTATCGACGATAATAATGAAAATCTAAATAAAGATGTACAGGATGTTGAACCTACCCGTGAACAACTTAAAATTCTTCATGAAACTATAAAAAAAGTCACTGAAGATATAGACGACAACAGGTTTAATACGGCCATTTCCGCCTTAATGATATTCAATAATGAGGCGATGAAATGGGATGTTAAGCCAGTTTCCTTATTGAAGGAATTTGTTAAAATAATGTCGCCTTTTGTCCCGCATATAGCTGAAGAATTATGGCAGGGATTGGGCGAATCAGATACATTGGCTTACACAGGATGGCCAGCCTATGATGAAAAGTATCTTGTTGCCGATACCCATACATATGCTATTCAGGTAAATGGGAAGGTGAGATCTAATATTGACGTACCCGCTGATAAAGCTACCGATAAAGAATACGTACTGGGTATGGTTAAACAAGATGAAAACATCCAACGTTACCTAAGCAATGGTAATTTGGTGAAAGAGATATTTGTGCCAAAGAAAATTGTAAATTTAGTGGTTAAATAACTGACTGCCAACTTTTTCTGATTCGGCTGTTGGTTCAACTAATGCAAAACTAATCTAAAATTACCTTTGGGTTTTCATCACATAATGCTTTGAGGCATTTGATTTTATCATCATCAGTGATAATTCTGGGAACCTTGGTTTGCGCACCAGTCTGCATAGTCTTCTCTTTCCACAGGTGAAGAATATCCTGATTTAGATCATAAAGTTTCAGGTTGTCTATCGTATTGCCTTCCCGACGAATTGCATAACGCCGGTTAATGTCTCTAAGATTCCGATCCAGGTTTACGGAAAATTCTTCCATATTATCTGGTTTTTTCACCCATTGAATGAACCAGATATGGAAAGGAACTTCTCTGTGATCATCTAAAATACCGCCCATCATGAAGGCTGAAAACTCTGCATTTAATTGTTTTGCAGTTTTTTCCATAGCTTCTTCTGCTTGATAACCTTCTATAGATTCACCAAATTTGTCTAGCATTTCTGAGGTACGGCCCCGGACCATTATGCGGGGAGTTTCAGTATCGGTAAATTCAATGATATCATTCACGCAGTACCGCCATAATCCTGAATTATTTGTTACTATAAGTCCATAGGGGACACTTTTTTCTACCTTCCATGTAGGGATGGTTTCCTGCTTAACCATTTCCTCTTCGGAGTATTTAGGATTAGGAATCCATTCGAAGAATAATCCATTATCTACAATTAAGCGAAGATCATCTCTTTCACGATCATCGCTGAAAGCGAAATACCCTTCTGATGCACCATAATTTTCAATGTAGTTCATATTTAAGCCCCTACAGAGATACTTGAAGTGAGGCATATAAGTTTTAATATCTTCGCCCCCACAAATTAGAAGCTTTAAATTGGGCCAAACTTCTTTAATGGAGTCTTTTCCTGTCTTCTCCAGTGCGCGTTGAAAAAAACGTAATGCCCATGAAGGAACTGCTGTTATTTGTTTTATATTACTTTCAATGGCTTTATCTAAACACCGTTCAAATTTATCCGCCCATTTTTCCCGAATCATCTCCTCAGGCGAACGGATTTGAAACATTGACAGCCATAATGGTGACTCTTTAGCTAAAAAGGCACTTATTTCACCCAATTGTACGTTTGAATTACTTTTAAGTGAGTCAATATTTCCAGGCAAACTGACATGGCTCCCCAATACTGAGAATATATTTTTTGGATGACTTAGGTAATTTAAAGCGACCCTCCGCATAAACTTTTGATCACTTTTAAACCTCTCTTTACTAAGCGGAATGTGTTTTCCCTTTCCTGAAGTGCCTGCCGATACAGCATATTTAGTAATTATCCCCGGCCAAAGAATATTACTTTCACCCTCTTTCATTTTATTTATATACAGCTCAAGATCCTTATAAAAACAAATGGGAACGTTTTTTTTAAAATCTGAAAGGCTATTTATGTCAGAAAAGGAGTGTTTCTCACCAAATTCTGTACCCTTACCTCTATTTATGAGGTGCTTTAGAACTTTTTCCTGGGCATCTTTAACAGTGCTCATATATGCTTACTTTTTATTAGTATACCATAAATAAATTCGACAGTCCCAAACTTCGCATATACTTTAATATGATGTTCTTAATTGTCTATGGGGTTTTATAAAATTATAAAAGAGCAGGTTTCATAAAATGAAACCTGCTCTTTTTAATAAAGTGCCTATCTACTTTCAATGGTTTTCCAGGGAAGATTATTTTCTCCTGTATATAAAGCCAGAGGACGAATCAACCTGTTGCTTTCCATTTGCTCCAAATAATGAGCCGTCCAGCCGGAAACTCTGCTCATAGCAAATATGCAGGTATATAAATCGGGTTCGATACCGAGGGAATAATAAACTGTTGCTGAAAAGAAATCTACATTGGGGTCTATATTTTTCTCCTCTTTCATGACTTCCAAAATGGTTTCAGACCATTCATACAGATATTCCATATTTACTTCTTTGGCAAGATCTCTAGACATTTTTCTTAAATGATGAGCACGTGGATCAAATGTTTTATACACGCGATGTCCAAAGCCCATAATCTTTTCTTTGCGCTCAAGTTTGCCATGTACGAATTCTTTTATATCAACATCCTTATCCAGCTCTTTGAGCATGTTCATAACAGCAGTATTTGCACCTCCATGTAAAGGACCTTTAAGTGACCCGATGGCTCCTGTTACTCCGGAATAAATATCTGACAGGGTAGATCCAATAGCTCGGCATGTAAATGTGGAGGCGTTCATTCCATGTTCAGCATGTAAAATTAGGCAGAGGTCCATTACTTTTTCTGCATTTTCACCCGGTCGTTCCCCATTCAGCATGTATAAGAAATTATATGCCGTACTCCCTTCATCGAGAGGAGCCATAATTTCTTTGTTTTCTCTTTTACGGCTAAAAGCTGCTATAACAGCCGGCATTTTAGCGGTCATTCTAATAGCTTTTCGACGGTTTGCTTCAGGTGTATTTACAACTGCCTCCTCATCAAAATCGGCCAGCATAGAAGTGGCTGTACGCAACACTGACATGGTCTCTGCACTGGAATCTGTAGAACGAATATAATTAAGTACAGGTTCCGGTAGTGCCCGATCATTCAATAAATCGTTTTTAAGTTCTTCAAGTTCCTCGGCCTTCGGCAGTCTTTCATTCCAGAGTAAGAAACAAACTTCCTCAAAAGTTGAATATTTAGCCAGGTCATCAATATTATATCCTGCATAAATAAGCTCACCGTTTTTGCCATCTACCAAACTTTTTCCAGAAGAAAAAGCGACAATGCCTTCAAGCCCTTTATCTAAATATGGGTACTTATCAAGGTCAATGTCTGCATTTGTGTTATTCATAACTTGCTCCGTTAGCTAAATAATTATATGATGAATCTTTCGTAATAATTAATCTTTTAAGATAATTTCATCTTTAAAAGATACAAAAAAATATCAGGGTTTGAAATATATAAACGGCCCTTTTACTCCTATGTACCTTCTTCATTTACCTTTGACTCATCCCATATTTTATCCATTTCCTCCAGGGTTACATTTTCTGGTGAAAGATTATCTTCAGAAAGCTTTTTTTCCATATATTGGAATCGTTGTTGAAACTTTCGATTAGTTAGCCTGATACTATCTTCGGAATCTATTTTTAATAGCCGTCCTACATTGACAACTGAGAATAATAGATCACCGAATTCTTTGCGAGCTTCTTCTTGATTTCGCTCATCAACTCGAGTTTTGAATTCTTCCAACTCTTCTTCTAACTTCTCCCACGCATGTTCCCAATATTTCCAATCAAATCCAACAGCTCCGGCTTTCTCCTGCATTCGCTGTGCACGAAGAAGGCCCGGCAATGTCTCAGGCACTCCATCCAATACAGATTTTCGTCCACCTTCGGCCATTTTAATAGATTCCCAATTTCGGGTAACCTGTTCGCTTCCCGAAACATCTATACCGTCAAAAACATGAGGATGACGTCGTATTAGTTTCTCCTGTATACCAAATATAACGTCATTTATATTAAAGCGTTGCTTTTCAGCCGCCATTTCACTGTGAAAAACAATATGCAACATTAGATCACCCAGCTCTTTTCTCAGGTCGTCATAATCTTTTCTGTCTATGGCATCTATGGCCTCATATATTTCTTCTATCATTAAGTCTTTTATGGACTCATGAGTTTGTTTTTTATCCCAAGGACATTCCTGCCTCAGGATGTTCATGATTTCTACCAGATCATCAAAATTATTCGTTGGCTTTCTATTCTTATGTAGGGACATACTCAATGGGTGTGATTAGAATTAAAAATAATATCAAATAGGGCTGATTGATTATGACTGAAAGCAGAATTTCCTTTGTCATGCAGCATAGTCTTCATTTCCTGTTTTTGGGCAGCAGGGAATAAAATGTTATTTAAAATAAGACGATAACCCGGGCTGCTGGGAAACAGGTTCAGATCGGTTGGCGGGTCACCTACATGGTGCTGATAATCTTCAGGGTCATGGCCGGCATAAAAGGTATAGGTCCCTTCACCGTGGTTTCCGTGCAAATACTTGACTTCATCACGACCGGACGCTTCGGCCAAAATAACAACAGAACTTTTAATTTTATCTTTCATGAAAGCCGTAGTTTGCCCGTAAAATGCTTTGACGCTGCTTACATGATTTTGTGTAAGCATGGTGGGCACAGGGTCCCATTTTGCTGAAAAGTCAAATAAAGTGAAGAAATCCATAGCCTCATCCACCTCACTATCACGTTTTTGAACATCTGCTATGTCTATGTCGGCGTGTTTATATTCGGAACGGTCCAGGCTTACTGTAAAATCAGTAAAGGCGAGGGTGTTAGAATAATTCAGCAACTCATTGGTGTTTGGATCAGCTGGATCACCGTCAAACTCGGTTGGTACAATATCCACATCTTTTGCTGCAAGGGCTATATCAAATGTATCCGCGCCCGAACACATAGCGAACAAAAAACCACCGCTGAAAATGTAATCGGTGATAGTTAGCACAACAGCCCTATTCATTTCACTAACTTTGGAATATCCAAGTTCACCGGCCATGTTTTCCAAATCCCTGACCTGACGATTATACCAGGGGAATTGGCGGTATCTCTGCCAAAATTTCCCATACTGGCCAGTAAAATCCTCATGGTGCAAGTGCAGCCAGTCATATTCATTAAGGTCACCATCCAGGACTTCCTTATTGTAAATAGTTGTATAGGGAACTTCGGCATAGGTTAATGCAAGAGTTACGGCATCATCCCAAGGAAGGGCATGGTCGGGGGTATAAACAGCAATTTGAGGTGCTGTTTCCAAATTTACAACACCCATGTTTACCCCAGGCTGTTCCACTTCATTAACAATCCTGCCGGCTTCGGCGCTGCTAATTGCTTCGACATATACTCCACGTACACGTGAAGCTCGCACAATACTGGAACTTTCTTCTGCGAGAAAACTGCCACCGCGATAATTTAAAAGCCATTGAGCAGTATTACCATCTTCTAAATGATTAAAAATAACACCATAAGCTTTCAAATGATTAGTCTGGGAATCTCCCATAGGGATGAGGGCATATTGTGCCTCAGCGTAATCCGCAAAAACAAATGTGGCAAGTAAAAGTAATATAAATTTCATGATCAATGGATAAGGTGCATTTGAGATCTTGAACTTTTTAATTTGGTATATTTGATAATTCTTTAATTCGTTCCCTTGCTTTTTCGGCATAATAGCCCTGGGGATACGCAACGAGCAAATCTTCGTATGCGTTTATAACCTCACTGATTGATTCAATAGCCGGAGAATCAGCATACGTTTTTAAATAATCGGATATAATTTCCTGATCGGTGGGATGATCCGCCTGTTCAAAATAAACATGATCGGCCAGGCGTGCCTTAACCCAGATTATACGTTCCATACTAGCTGGATTCAAACCTTTATCGAAATTATCATTTATAAGATTATAGGCAATACTGCTATTTTCATCTCGAATAATTGAGGTTGCCAAAAGCATAGCTTCACCAAATAAAGGATGATTATTGGAATTAATAAGCAGGGGGGACAGGATTTCAATCGCTTTGTCTGTTTGACCTGTTATCTGGTAATGATATTGAGCTTTTGAAAAAGCATCTAACTCCGTTGTAGTGGAATCAGCATTGATTCCCTCTTGAATCCATAAGCGTAGCCTCAGGGCATTATTAGCAAAGAACGATGTGTTTTGTCGCTCAAGAGCACGCATTTGGATTTGTGAAAAATCATAATCTGAACTAAAGAAATCAGTTAAAGCCAGATAGTAACGGGTTTTATCAGCAAGGCTGCCAATTCGTACGGCACGGTTGCTTTGGGTAAAGGCGATTCTAGCTTGAGTATAATCGCTGTTTAATAATTTAATTCGACCATCTACATAGTCAATCCGAGGCAATAAGTCTTCATCTTCGGGTAAGGCTAGCAGCTTCTTGTAATGCTGGTTGGCCAGTTCAGAATCTTTAAGATGATCTAGTGCGAGTTCAGCTTGTAGTAAATATATTTCACTCAAGTTTTCATATCGAGGATAGTTTTCTATTAATCCATGAAGTATTTGATTGGCTTTATTATAAAGAGAATCATTTTGATTGTTGTAATCCAAATTATTTGTTTCCAGGTAATTTGCCCAACTCATATAAACCTGAGCCAGTTTTTCCATGCTTCTTGCCTTCATTTCATGCTGTTCATGCTCGGTATAAAAGGAAAAGGCTGATTCCGCAAGTTCATATTCATTTAATACCCGTAGTCGGTCACCCAGTTCAAATACTGCATACCTGTTTTCAACGCTCGATGATTCGAGGTTTCGGGCAGTAAATAATGCTCTGCGGTATAAGTTCCTTTCCATGTACAACCAGATCAGGAACTCTCTAAATATTGCGGCTTCATGGCTGGTACTGCTGTAATCATCAATCTTTTCTTCCGTTTCTAAAATAGCAATATCAAATAAATATGGCTCATCAAACTGCATTAATTGGCGTTGCACTTGAAATGAGTAGTCGTTGTTGTAAGCTATCAGGTTAAGATACTCCTGCATAGCATCTTCATAATCTCCGATTATCAACTGGTTATTGGCCAGTTCGCTGGCAAATAGATCAGGTTGATTATGCTTCTCACGGGCTTCCAGATAAATGCGGTTGGCTTTTGTATGAAGCCGGCGCCCGTTCATCGTATTGGCTATATGACGATAAGCCTGCAGGTTTCCTGAGTTAGAATCCAAAGTCGTATTCCAAACTTCTATGGCCCTTGTTGTATCTCCTGCCATATGATAAAGTTCACCCAGTTGAGCAGCTGCAATAATATCTTTGTAGTCATTGCGAAACTGATCCTCAGACAATCTTATAGCTTCATCATAAGATTTAAGGTTGATTAATGTAGCAATCAACCGATCGAATACCGGGTAGGAATCAGGATTTTCTTTATGCAATCGATCTAAAATTTCATAAGCTTCCTGATATTCGCCCTGTCTGAGAAGCTCATTTGCAATCATAAAATCGTTGCCCTGCTGAGCCGACACATTGTAGAAGATAAATGAGATCAGAAATAAAGTCAGGCTGAATATTTTAAACATGAAAGGGTATTTGGACTATATAGAGATCAGACTGTTAATCGAAATTCTGCGGTACCGGAATTTTTCTTCTTACCGTTTCTACTTAACAATAAAATAAGTTGTTTTATTGCAAATTATTGGAGGTAGCGCTGGGCAAGTATTCGGGCGCATATTTTTTCAGGGTCTGGTAGAATCGGTTTAGTGGAAACCCCACAACATTATAATAATCTCCTTTAATCCCACTTACAAATACCGACCCCCAATCATCCTGTATCCCGTATGCACCGGCTTTATCGAAGGGACTTCCGGTTTGGATATATTCGTGTATTTCGTCTTTCTCTAGAGGTGAAAAAGTGACATCAGTCAATTCAAAAAATTCTTTAGATGAAATAATACTTCCATCTGGCCCGCTTTTTATGAGCACTATTGCGGTGATTACGATATGTGAATTACCGCTCAATTTTGTTAACATTCTATAGGCTTCCGCTTTATCGGCCGGTTTTCCCAGTACCTCATTTTGATGGACAACAATAGTATCGCAGCCAATAATAAGAGCATTTGGGAATTGTGATACTGCTTTTGTGGCTTTTTTTTTAGCTGTTAAAACGGCAAAATCTTCCGGGGTAATAGTTTTATCAATAGTCTCCGAAATGTTTTGTGGATGTGTCTCAAACTTTAAATTTATTTGTTCCAGAAGGATTTTTCGTCTGGGGCTTGCCGAAGCAAGTATTATTAGTTTCATCTAAACAGGAATTACAAGTATTATAATTTATCATGGAAAATTGAACTTCTCATTTATATAGCAAATTTTGTAACCGGTAATTTAAAAATTCATCTTTTATAATTAAATTAATAAGGAATTAACAGCATTATCGTTTAGGTAAAAAATCTAAAAATAATTTATTTAATGAGTAAAACAAAGACACAAGATCGAAAACAACACAGAAGAAAGCGTATAAAGGAGCCTGAAAAGCCTATGCTGTTCTCTGCTACTAACTATTACTATATGATGATCGGGCTCTTTATGGTGATTGCTGGTTTCTTTGCTATGTATTTGGAGAACCAAGAGAAAGGATTTATTTCTCTTTATATTTCACCAATAGTAATAATAGCAGGATTCTCTGTAATTGTAGCTGCAATTTTAAAAACGGATAAAGAACAGATTCGAGCAGAATCTTCTGATACGGACAAATAAATTTTGCTGGACCGACTCTTAAACTATATCTCCGGGTTTGCATTGATACTATTTTATGTACTATTTGCGAATTCGGGTGAACAAGAGCGAATTTTTTTAGCGTTTGTACTCGCATTATTTATTATTCTGATCGCCTTATTAATGAATTGGTTGAGTCTGGATGGTGCCTTTGCAGCTTTCTTTGTGGGTATCATGACATTTGGGTTCGGGGGGTTGCCGGCAGCTATTATTCTGGTACTTTTTTTCTCCAGTAGTTATTTAATTGGATTTATTTTGAGCAATCAAAATGCCGATGAATATGCCCGAAAAGAAAGAAGAGATGGTTACCAAGTTTGGGCCAATGCATTTTGGTTTGTTTTTTTTATTACCCTGGGTTTCTACTTTCGTCATGATCTAATGTATATTGCCGCGGCGGGTTCACTTGCCGTTGCGATGTCTGATACCTGGGCTACCGAAGTGGGAACCAGAGCTTTTAATGTTAAAACGTATTTCCTGCTTAGCTTTACAAAAGTTAAAGCGGGTACAGATGGCGGGGTGAGTCTAAAAGGAACCCTTGGTGGGTTATTGGGTGCTTTTTTGCTATCTGTTATCTTTGTGTTGATGAACCGCAACTCCCTTGCTGTATTTGTAATAATTGGACTCGCAGGATTTTTAGGTTGCCTGCTGGATTCCTATCTTGGGGCCTTATTTCAAACTAAAAAGAAACAGCTAAAATTACCCAAACCGTTATCGCGTCCAGTTATACTGGATAATAACAGTGTTAATGCGGTGGCCACAGGGTTTGGAGCTTTCTTTACTTTGATCATGCTTTGGCTAGTTTAATCAAATATTCCCACTGGTGTAGCAGTGTTGCCAATTGTAGTAATTCAAAAAAATGATAATAATTTAGATGCTACTGCCCTGGCAAAATTATATCAAGGCCAGTTCAGCACTATATCAACTATATATCAAAACCGTATCAACACTGTATAAATACAGTGTTGATACGGTTTTGATATGGCCTTCAGATAGTTTCGTATAGGCACACATTATGTCATAGAAATCCATATCCGGGAAGGGAAATGCTAATATCACCGTTTTTTAACAATTGGATTCAATATTTTAAGTTTCCATTTATAACCGTACACCAATGACAATTTTTTTAAATCGAGATCAATAGTGCTTACAGAAGAAAAGAATACAGGTAATGAGTCCGGCGCATCAGAGCAAGTTTGGTATCATAAGCTTCATTGGAAAATAATTATAGGATTAGTGCTTGGCCTGATTTGGGGCTTATTTGCTACCTTTGCCGGATTAGACACCTTTACATTAGATTACATCCAGCCGTTCGGCACCATATTTATACGGATGTTGCAACTCATTGCTATCCCTCTGGTGTTGGCTTCCCTGGTGGTTGGTATAACTGGTCTGAATGATATTACCAAGCTTTCCCGCATGGGCAGCAAAACAATAGCATTATATATAATGACTACTGTTTTTGCTATTACTATCGGTTTAACCGTGGTGAATCTTTTAGCCCCGGGTAAAGTGTTGCCTATAGAAACACGCCAGGCGTTAATGGAAAGTTATCAGCAGGACGCTCAGGCAAGCGAAGGAGTAGCTGAAGAAGCACTCGACCGACAGCCTCTTGATTTTATCGTAGACATAGTACCGGCAAATTTCTTTGCAGCTGCAGCTAACAATTCAAATATGCTGCAAATAGTGTTCGTCGCCTTAGTTATTGGTATCGGGTTGATGCAAATTCCCAAAGACAAAGCCGACCCTCTTATTAAGTTTTTTGAATCGCTTAATGATCTAATCATTCATATCGTCGATCTTATAATGATAATAGCCCCCTATGGTGTTTTTGCCCTCATTGCATCAGTAATAGTTGAACTTGGTGGCGATGATATGGGTCGGATGGTGGAGTTGCTTGGTGCTCTTGGGTGGTATTGCGTTGCCGTAATTGCAGGTTTGCTGCTCCACTCTTCCATAGTCTATACATCATTGTTCAAATATTTTAGCAATATGAGATTAATAGACTTCTTCAGAGGAATACGTCCGGCAATGCTGCTCGGGTTCAGTACAAGTTCGAGCGTGGCAACTCTTCCGGTAACCATGGAGCGGGTAGAGAAAAACCTTGGCGTAAAGGAAGAAGTATCCAGCTTTGTATTACCGGTGGGCGCAACAATTAATATGGATGGCACCAGTTTATATCAAGCCGTTGCCGCCGTTTTTATTGCACAGGCTGTTGGAATGGATTTGTCGATATTTCAGCAGCTGACAATTGTAATTACTGCCGTGATGGCCTCGATTGGAACAGCTGGCGTGCCTGGTGCCGGTATCATTATGCTGGTTATAATTTTACGCGCCGTCGATGTTCCGGTAGAAGGTATAGCTCTTATACTGGGAGTAGACCGCATCTTGGATATGTGTCGTACAGCAATTAATATTACAGGGGATGCGGCTGTTTCCGTAGCCGTTGCAAGTATGGAGGGGCAGTTGGGCGAGGGAGATTTCAACGATTAATACATATTGACAATAAAGACCCATAATTCTCTAATCCTTGTTATTATTCCCGATCGTAATTAATCTGTTCATAGTAATGATAAAAGAAATTCAAATCTAAATGCAGTTGTTTCGTTTCAGGTTCAGTAAACTATTAACATGTTACTTTGTTATATTTACAGTAATTACATTTCTCATAATTGCTTTTTATTGGAGCCACAAAATTTATTAATACTAGGATCAACCGGGTCAATTGGGACACAAACTCTCGAAATTGTTAAGCAGCATCCAAACAGGTTCCGGGTCTATGGTCTCACGGCCCACAAAAATTGGAAACTACTGGCCCGTCAAATCAACATTTATAAGCCAAAGTTTGCAATATTGACTGATGGTGTATCTGTAAACAATCTCCGTGAACTAATCAATCATAACGAAACACAGCTACTGGAGGATAACGATTCGCTAACCCGAATAGTTGAACATGAGGCAGTGGATGTTGTTGTTAACAGCCTTGTAGGATTCTCAGGGTTTCTTCCAACCTATTTTGCACTAAAAGCTGGCAAAAAAGTAGCCTTAGCTAATAAAGAATCATTGGTAGTGGGAGGGGAGCTTTTATCCGAATACAATAACGAAAATGGGAAGCCACAAAATCTGCTTCCTATAGACTCTGAACACAGCGCTATATTGCAATGCCTGGCCGGGGAATCAGAAAAATCAATTGAAAAGCTAATCATAACCGCCAGCGGCGGGCCATTTCGTTCCTGGGATATCCGGGATATGGAGTATATTACAGTTGATGATGCATTGGATCACCCCAACTGGGATATGGGCTCCAAGATTACCATTGACTCAGCGACCATGATGAACAAAGGTCTTGAGATCATAGAAGCTCACTGGCTTTTTAATATCCCTCTGGAGCGTATTGAGGCCGTTGTTCATCCACAAAGCATAATACATTCAATGGTCACATTCACAGATGGCTCTACCAAGGCGCAAATGGGATTACCTGATATGATGATCCCTATACAATATGCTTTATCATGGCCGGACCGGTGGGATCTTAATGTCCCCCGCCAGGATTGGGCAAAATTACAACAACTAACCTTTGAATCCGTTGATTATTCACGGTTTCCCTGTATGCGACTTGCTATCGAAACATTAAAAGAAGGCGGTCATGCACCGGCTATTTTGAATGCTGCTAATGAAGTAGCCGTTAACCGTTTTCTGAATCATGAAATTACGTATATTCAGATTGCGAAAATCATTGAAAAAAGTCTGGAGAACATTACATCCAGAGAGACTCTTTCAATTTCTTCCCTGGAGAATATTGATTCTGAAACGCGTAACTTCGCAAAAAATATTACTTTTAAATCATTACAGACATAATGGATTGGCTTTTTAGTCTTGCAACAACACTATTAATTTTTGGCGCTGCCATTTTTATACTCGTACTCGTACACGAGTTCGGACATTTTATTGCTGCCAAAGCTTTTGGAATGCGGGTAGAGCAATTTTCTATCGGATTTCCACCCCGTTTATTCGGTAAAAAGGTCGGTGAGACGGATTACTGCATCTCAGGTACTCCGTTGGGTGGCTATGTGAAAATTGCAGGCATGATGGATGAAAGTATGGATGCCAGCTTTGAGAACGAAGAACCGAAACCCTGGGAATACCGGAGTAAACCTGTCTGGCAACGTGTAATTGTCATCACGGCGGGTGTAATAATGAATATGGTTCTTGCCTATGTAATTTTTACCGGAGTGGTTTATAATTATGGAGTGAATCAGATTCCTGCAGAAAATATTGGTGGACTGTATATCCCTGAAAGTTCTCTCGCTGATAAAGTAGGCTTTGAAACCGGAGATCGCATTGTAAAGGTAAATAACCGGGAACTGGATAATATTGAGAATACACGCTTGTTCTCAATGAGTGACATTACAAGCAGTGATCTTAGTTTTACTGTTAATCGTGATGGAGAGGAACAGGTTCTATATGCTCCTCCGGGTTTTATGGATGAAATAAACGATGAGCCCGAGTTCATTGAATTACTCACCAATGCTTTGCCGAGTCGTGTAGGGGCCACAGTAGAAGATGCTCCTGCTGAAGAGGCCGGATTAGAAGAAGGAGATAAAATTGTAGCCATTGATAATGAACCCGTTGATTATTGGCTTCAAATGGTAGAGAAAATTCAATCCGCCGAAAATTCTTTACTCATCGAGGTTGAAAGGGGGGGCGAACGAATACAATTTAATGTTACCCCGGAAGATAATTTAATTGGTATAGGACCAGTAAATGCCTTTGAATATTTCGATTCTGTTACAGAGCATTATAGTTTGCTGGGTTCCATTCCGAAAGGAATTGGTCAGGCAAATGATACTTTTATGGGTATTATCAACGGGTTTAAACAACTTTTAACGGGCGCTATATCATTTCGGGAAAACTTGGGGGGGCCAGTGGCTATTGCTTCGGTAACAGCCGAGGCTACTGAACGAGGCGGAATGCTTGGTTTCTGGAACATTACAGCTTTTTTAAGTATAACACTGGCTATTATGAATATCTTGCCAATTCCTATGCTGGATGGCGGTCACCTCATGTTTCTCGTATATGAAGGTATAACCCGCCGCGAACCCTCAATGCGTGTCAAAATGGCACTTCAGCAAATAGGTTTTATCTTGCTTATTGGCTTGATGATTTTTGTTACATTCAATGATATTTTACGCTATGTTGGTTAACGCCCAACATAAAACCAAGTCAATTTAAACGCTGTAGGTATTTAGCTTGCAGTCGAAATATTACCTTATGTTTGCCAGAGATGGTTTTTTTGTAATACTTTTCACCTTATTTGTAGCTTTAATAGTTGTATTTATAGGTTTATGGATTGGAAACACAGTTTCTGTATTGTTTTATCTGGTTGCAATTACCATGATAGCCTTTACCCTGTACTTTTTTCGGGATCCCGAAAGAAGTACACCCGATAGCAAATACAGGCTTATTTCTCCGGCTGACGGCAAGGTGATTCTGATACAAGATGTAATTGAGAATACCTACATTAAGGGTCCGGCAACACAGCTCAGTATATTTTTATCTCCTCTTGATGTGCATGTAAATCGTAATCCTGTAGACGGTATTTTAGAGTATGTTAAATACATACCCGGGAAATATCTGGTTGCATGGCATGAAAAATCATCCGAACTCAACGAGCGGGCTGAGTTTGGGGTGTTGCACAACAATAAAACTAAAATATTTTATAAGCAGATTGCCGGGTTTATTGCACGTAGAATTGTGTTCCATGTTAAAGAAGGAGACGGTGTTATGGCGGGAAAAAGATTTGGTATGATGAAGTTTGGTTCAAGAATGGATATTATAGTTCCGGGTAATGTTAAGTTTAATGTTGAAATTGATGACAGAGTAGTTGCTGGTGAAACGGTACTTGGTACAATAGATGAGAAAGTTACCGCAAATGTGACTGCAAAGACTTGATTAGATGACGAGTCTTTTTGGTGGTTAATAAACTTATGAAACACAAAATTCAGAAGAAAAAGCACCGAAGGCTAAATAATGGCCGACTAAGAAAAAAATTAAAACCGCGGCCAATATCACGGATTGTTGTTCCTAGTTTCTTTACGCTCATGAACCTGTTTTGTGGCTTTATTGCCATAATTCAGATTTTGGAGGGAAAACCTGTGATCGGCGCCTGGCTTATTGTATTTGCAGGTGTCTTCGACATGCTTGACGGGCTGATGGCACGTTTGGCTAATGCCGACAGTGAATTTGGAATTGAGTTGGATTCACTTAGTGATATGGTATCTTTCGGAGCAGCCCCGGCAATTCTTTTATATACCTTTGGGCTGAATGACCTAATGATGCTGGGAGTAATTGTCTGCGCTTTTTTACCACTATGTGGTGCCGTTCGCCTTGCGCGTTTCAATGTCGATGCTAAAGTTAAAGAAAATCCTGTTTTTTTTAAAGGATTGCCTATACCTGCAGTTGCTATAATGTTTGTAGCATTTTTTCTTACCTTTGCCGAAAGTCCAATGCTTTTTTCAGAATTGCAGTACGGCGTGAGCAGTTTTCTTGTTCCCCTGATAGTTTTACTTTCATTTCTTATGGTAAGTACTGTGCCCTTCGATAAAATACCTCGTTTTAACAGGTCTTATATTAAAAGATATAAAGGGCGTGTCTTTTTATTTTCCACTTATTTTTTACTCATCATATCAATGCAGGAGTACGGATTGATGATCGTATTCAGCGTGTTTATCCTTAAAGGATTATTAATGGCTGCAGTAAACTTTTGGAATGATGTGACGGGCACTGATCCGGATGACGATGAGCAAATTAATTTAATTCAAGATTATACTGCTAATTAATATTAATTATTGCTGATTTACATACTGATCGTATTCCGTAGTCAAATAGGCATCACTTCCAATATAAGATAGAACCATGGCGAAAATTTTAGCTTTCATATATCCGCTGGAGATAATGATTTTTTCACCGGAATTGTCTAAAAATATTGTAGTGGGATAGGATGTAACTCCAAGCATTTCAGCAATATCTTTTTCCGTGCTGGGGAGACCGTTAAATGTTAAACTATCAGTGGAATTTGCATCGATCTGAACGGAACAAAAATACTTCTCCATCTTTTGGGTGACTGTTTCATCAGGGAAGACTTCGTTATGAAATTTTTTGCTCTCTTCGTTACCTTCTATATAGAAATTCAGCATTACCTTCTTATTATTGTCGGCAACTTTCTTCTGAGCATCTTCCAGTGAATACCACACATCATCCTCGCTGCTACTTTGAAAACATCCAAAGACTAACAACAGAGTAAATATCGAAATAATATTATATCGAGTGGTTATCAAAGGTAAATCGTTAGGTTCAATCCAGAAACAATGTGAAATATATATTGAATAGATAATGTATCAGAATGAATTGAAAAAAACAGTTAAAGGCGGGAGTTTTAAATCTTTTAA
Source organism: Balneolales bacterium (assembly GCA_040878085.1). Classification (GTDB taxonomy): domain Bacteria; phylum Bacteroidota; class Rhodothermia; order Balneolales; family Natronogracilivirgulaceae; genus JBBDMU01. The sequence goes on along the minus strand of JBBDMU010000029.1, from coordinate 333,460 downwards.
CTTCTTATTTACTTTAGAACCTGATAATGTTAAAAAGATATTAAACTGTTCGGTTGTAAATAGGTGTTATAACCATAGGGAAAGGAAGATATATGATACATCTAATATTTCATATAGCTGACTGCAATATGAGTATGCAAAATTGAATATAAATTCAAAATTGATAGGCTATAGTTATGCCATGAGTTGCACCAAAACCGGTATCAAAGGCTGCAAATGCGTAATCAAAATCTATATTGCCAACCTTAATTCCCGCTCCAAAGCTCATATTCCTGTTAGGATGATTGGTTTTATATCCACTTCTTAAAACAAGGATTTCAGAGATTTCTACTTGTAGTGCCAGATTAAAATAGGCTTCATCCTGGCGGAAAATATCCTGATTCTGCTCATTTGCCAGGCCAGAGCCTATTTCATTAAGCGGTTTCACAAAATCAGAACTCACAGTAAAAAGAAGGGGGATTTCAGTGGATCCATTGGCCGAAAACTGCAGCGCCTGAACATCCAAACCAACCCTGAATGATGAAGGCAGGGTTGTAGCAGTTAAATCAAGTTCCTGCATCTCTCCATAATTCAGTAGGGACAGACCCAAATGAACACGCTCATCTAAAAAATCTGTTGCGGCACCGGCTGAAAAGGCAAAGCCACTTGCATCAAATTGGTAAAGCTGTTCATACAAGTACATCCCTGTTAAACCAACTGAAAAATGCTCAAAGTCTTTAGAATAAGCCCCAGCTAGTGATAAATAACGCACAGACAGGTTTCCATATGATTCACCAGGGCCGCTGCGCTGTTCAATGTCATCAACTACTGATGAAATGATCCCAAATCCGAATGCATCATCATCACGTTTTAAATTAGCAGCAGCATGACTAGTTTGGGTGTTGGCCGGACGCCAGGTAAAATAAGAAAGGGTACCGCTGGATTGGTTATCCCGTGCCAAAAAAGCCGGGTTAGTATAAATTGAAGATGCCCCCATACTGACAGCCGTATGAGCCTCAGACATCCCTAATGATTTTGCGGTAGGCCCTATGTTGAGAAACTGGAAACCAGAGGATTGTTGAGCGAATAGGGACGTTCCTGAAAGTGACAGGAATAAAATTAGAGAAAATGCGAGGGTTGACCTTTTCATAAAAAATAAGTGTATTAAATCTTTAGTCGCAAAGCAAATACGTGCATATTTGCAATTCCTGTGGGTTCTCTTACAAAAGCATAGTCCACAGAGGGTTGGAATTTATCGAAAGGTAAATGTACAGAAAATCCGGCGCTTGGTTTGTGTGAATCCGCAATTATATCTAAATCACCCATTTGCCACCCGCCCCTAACAGTAATGCGTTCGTGGGCCAGATAAGAAGCGCCAACTCTTGCTATGTTGGATGATGTAATAATATTTTCTATTAACCGGCGGTTCTGGGGTGGATTGAGATCAGTAAAAGCTGACCTCTGAATGGTTTCAGATTTTAACCTGCGTATTTCAAATTCAGATGAAATAACCAGCCTTTCATTTCCGGATAGCCAGGAAGCGGCTATCTTGAATCGGGTTGGGAAGTGGTCGGTTCTGTTCCGGGCACTTTGGGTACCATAAAGATCTGATGTATCCCATCGATATGCGGCCAGTATATCCTGGGCAGATAAACCAATTTGAATGTTGTTTGCCGGTTTGATTAAAAGGCCAATATCAAAGCCCGCGCCCGTGGCGTTTGAAAGGTCTTCATGGAAATCCGCCATATATGCTTTGACTCCTACCCCTAAATGCACCCGTTGGCTTACCTGTAGGCCAAACGCGGCGAACGCCTGAAATTCATGGGTAGATAAATAATCGGTGTGATATCCGCTTTGCGACCTGCCGTCGATATTGGTGACATTGGCATTGAGCAAGCCCACATTCAAACCGGCACTGGGCGGCAATTTAAATGTAGCATTTAAAGTATGCAGGCTACGATCAAAACGCATAGCGGCAGATGCCATATCTATTTGGTTGCCTGTCGCACTGGCGGCAAGTGCGGGATTATAATGTGCATATATACCCTGTTGTGTTACAGAAGCTATGGCATTGCCCATACCCATACCACGCGGACCAAATCCCATTCGCGTATAAGCCCCGCTGGAACCTCCTGATTGAGCGTGTACGAGATCTGCAAAACATGTTAATGTTATAAGAAGAAGGGAGAGGTAAGAAATGAGAACTGAGATGTGAGACTGTTTACTCCCCACACTCCTCACTTCTTTCATCTCACCATGCACTTCTTCCATCTCGCTACTAACTTCTTTCATTTTACCTTTTTTATTCCAGCACTAAAATTTTTCCCGTATACTCGTCTGAAGCTGTTTTAATCTGATAAAATACAGGACCGTTTGCTACCTTCCTGCCTTGCTCATCAAGTCCGTCCCAAACAGCTTCATAGGTTCCGGAACCTACCGAAAGCTTATCTTCAACTATTCGAATGAGATTCATCCCGAAATCAAAAATCCGAATGGTCACTGGTCCGCTTTCTTCCATTTCAAATTTTAAGCGTACGAAATCGTGGTTGTTTGGGGAAAAGGGGTTAGGATACGCATAACTATCAACATCGGGTGCTTCATTTTGGTGTTTGTTCCCCCCGCGTAAAGGAAAGTCAACTCGCGTTATTTCCCAGGTAACACCTTGATCATTAGTTGCGGCAATGCCATCACCGGTACCCACCCAGAGATAATCATTGGCTAGAGCCAAACTGTAATATGAGGCATTATCTTTTATAAAAGTGTTGGCACTGCGGAGCCTGGTTTTATGTTCCCAGGTGCGTCCTTCATTGCGGCTTATAAAAAGCCCGTTGTCACCTGCGGCATAAATATGTTCACCGTCGAATTCAATGGCATTTATTCTTTCCCCGATCAGGTGCTGTTCATAAGTTTCCCCACCGTCTGAGGTCGAAACAATTCCTTGCTTTTCGCCGGCCTCTGTTATCCAATTCGTCATCCAGATGCTTCCATCTCCGGGGTTCTCTGTTATATTAGTGATCCAGTTGCCCAAAAGCCTGTCACTTCCCGCCTGGTAACGGTGATGATGCCAAATGATACTATCGGATGGTGCCGTCAAAGCATTGGGGGATACATTTACTCCCGCAGCGGTACCAGCCCATACCCGATTATCTTGGTCAATAAATACGCTAAAACCAAGGAAGTTATTATCGTTTCGGGGGTTAAACGAAAAACTATAACTATCTTCAGGGGTAAGGGTGCTTAGATTTGCCGGAGGCAAAAGTATGCGCTCCCAGGTTTCTCCAAAGTCCGGACTTCTCCGGATGCCGGAGGCCCAGGCGGCAAAGAAAACTACATCATCTTTGAAATCCACTTTAAAAGGAGGAGATTGCTGAGGGACCACAATAGGCAAGGCCTCTATTTCCTGCCCACCGTAAGTTAGAGTAGTTTCAGAAGTATCATCTAACGGAAAGTCGATGAACCTCCAGTCGTTTCCACCACTTACAGAGGTATAAAAACCCATGCCTGTCTGTATTGATTCGCCAGAGCCGTCATCCGTGTTATATCCTAGTCCTGCAAAAATGGTATCCTGTGCAAGTGACAGTGAAAACAAACGTCCCCGGCCATCTGAAACAGAATCTATACCTACGGGTACCTGCCACTCTTGAGCTTTTCCCACATTATAATCCATCGAAGGGCCAATCCAAACCGTATCGCCAAATGCGGCCATATTTTGAATGGAGTTCTGACTTATGGGTTCTACAGGAAAGGGTACGGGCCCGATTAATTGAGCGTTCGCCGTATTGGCGTACATCATCAAACAGGATATAAGGAAAAAAAATCTCATTGGACAATTGACATATGGGAAGTTACAGTATCGCTGACAGCATCAAACCGGTCTATTGCATAGATTTTAATGATATATTCATCAGGCTGATTTCTAGGACCTATTTCCAATCCCGTAGTAAAGAGGCTGTCATTTGCCGTCATATCTCCATTAGCGCCATCATCCAGCATATTGTATTGACCAAGACCACGACCATCCTGGTCAATAAGTTCTAAAGTAACATTTTGTATGTTTCCTTGACCGTCGGGATGAATAGCCTTGGCTTCAAATAAGATACCTTTTTCGCCTGAAGAAGGTATCTGAACAGTATCCGGGTGATCGGTGTATTCTATGGATGGCATACCTGTAGCAAAGCCACGAACTTCTATGGCAGCGCGTGCCGGATCACTGATGCCGCCACCGGGCAACTCGGCCAGAACGAAAAATTCATAATCTCCAAACGTTGTTGTTTGGAAGGTAACCTGGACTTGTCCGGAGTAGCGAAAGGCATCTTTATCGAAATCAGATAAGAACTCGCTGATAAAAATGTCACTTGATCCTCGCTCCCCAAAGGTTACTGTGGGGGGTGTTGTCAGGGGTTCATCGGCATCGAGTTGTGCGGAGAGCTCAAAAGTGACCAAAGTATCTTTAATTCCATCTTCACGATCAAATTCAATAGTAGAGGGAGTGATTTCAAGATGCGAAAGTTCGGGCTGTCGTTTGGAGATATCAACAACACCTGGAGTATCATCACAGGCGGCTACAGCCAGAATGAGAATTAGCTTGGTAAAAAGTATTGAGCGTATCAAATAGCTTCGGAAAAATTTTAAAGTATAAATGTTAGATTGTAACTTTATCCCGATAGCAAATGGTTTTTTGGGTGATTTAATTCCGTTAGCTAAGATATGATGTTCCAGACAAAGGTAGAAATATTTTTCCAAAAATCACCCCTAAATTTTATTTCGGTTATTTAGCCGAAACAGAACAACTTTGTTGACTTTAATCCCCCCACCAATTAACTTTGCGATCATGAAACTTCAACACGCCTTACTTACTAATTCCTGGTGGTGGTCAATTCGCTGAGCGGATTGACGTTATGTGTTGGAGTTGTATTTATTTTCCTCACCGTTTAGCCCGCTTCAGTTTTTCTGGATGTGGGCTTTTTTATGTCTTGATGTATGGATTTTGAACAATTTGAATTATTAGCTAAAAATTACACAGCTATCCCGGTCTATAAAACCCTTATGGCTGATACCGTCACGCCGGTTTCCCTTTTTTTGAAACTGCGCGAGGGCACGCGCTATCCCTTTCTTTTTGAATCGGTTGAGGGCGGGGAACATTTGGCCCGGTACTCTTTTCTGGGATGCAATCCTTATCAGGTGTTGACGTATAAGGATCAAAAAATTACGTTGAACCGGGTAGGTGAGGAGCAGCCCCTCGCCGGAAATTATTATGATGTTCTAAAAAAGCTGACCGGCAAATATAAAGAACCCATGCTGCCAAATATTCCCCGGCTTACGGGGGGAGCTGTTGGGTACTCTGCTTACGATACCGTTCGGCTCACTGAACATCTTCCCAACGTACCGAAGGATGATCTGAACCTGCCTGAAGCTATCTGGGCCTTCTATGATGAAGTTTATGCTTTCGACCACGTGAAGCATCGCATCATCCTGATAAAAACCGTATTTCCAGAAGGTGATAAGCCTCTTGAGAAGTTATTTGCAGAAGCGCAGAACGCCTTATTCAAAATGGAGAAGAATACACAGAAGCAGGCCGAAACGGTGTTGCCTTTCGCCATCACCAGTACCCAGTTGGAAAGCAATACCGAAAAGGAAGAATTTTGCAAAAAAGTACTGCAGGCAAAGGAATATATACGCGAGGGCGATATTTTTCAGGTCGTGCTTTCTCAGCGGTTCCAAAGCAGCTTCGGGGGCGACCGATTTATGCTGTACCGGGCTCTTCGAATGGTGAATCCATCACCTTACTTGTTTTACCTGGAATTCCATGATTTCTCACTGGTGGGTTCTTCACCGGAAGTTCTTGTCAGGGTTCAGGATGGTGAAGCTCAGGTGCTGCCTATTGCCGGTACCCGGCCCAGGGGAGAAACATCCAAGGAAGATCTGGCTTATGAGCAGGATCTTAAAAATGACCCCAAGGAGGTTGCCGAACATATTATGCTGGTTGATTTGGGCCGAAATGATCTGTCTCGAATTTGCAAACCCAAATCAGTAAAAATGCGGCGCAACCAGGTCATTGAGCGCTATTCCCATGTGATGCATATTGTATCGGATGTCTCCGGTAAACTGAGTTCCGATAAGCACCCGATTGATGCGCTGCAGCATTGTTTTCCTGCGGGCACGGTAAGCGGGGCCCCAAAAGTGAGGGCCATGGAAATCATCGACGAACTTGAAACCACAAAACGTGGTCCTTATGCCGGCGCCGTCGGTTACATCGACTTTTCAGGAAACATGGATACATGTATTGCCATCCGGACTATGGTAGCCACCGAAAATACAGTCTATATTCAAGCCGGTGCAGGCATCGTGGCCGACAGTGTGCCTGAGAAGGAATATGAGGAAACAGTGAACAAAGCAAAAGCGCTGATTGAGGCACTGGATGTGGCATTGGAGGTTTAACGTAATTTTAGAATCTCTCAAAAGTTATAGAACTAAATAAATTTTCAAGTAAAGTATCACAAAAATGATTAAAAAAGATGATGTGAAAAATGAAATTGATAAGTTATCCAGTGAAGATGTCGAAATGGTGAACTCTTATTATAAGAGACTTAACAAACCAAAACCGCAAAGAAGGCAGTTGAGTACCGTGAACCTTGGCGGTAAACTTGATAATAAAAATATTCGGAAACTTGCCTATGAATGATGTGCTTATTGACACAAACATTCTAGTCTATGCTATTGATAAAGGTTCTTCATTTCATGAGCTAACTCTAAATTATTTACTTAATGAAGAGATAAATTTGTTCACTACTTCAAAAAATTTAAGTGAGTTATTGGCAGTATTAACAAAAAAGTCTGCGTTTAATTTTCCTGTCTATAAAGCCCTTCAATTTATAGAAGAAGTAATAGACTTAATGATTATCCTTTATCCAACCGATGAGTCATTTGCGTTGTTCATGAGTCTGATACATAAATATGAACCCAGGGGATCAAAAGTTCATGATTATGAAATTGCCAGCATTGGCATGGCCCATAGTATCAATACGATCTTTACAGGTGATCGTGGTGATTTCAAAAATATAAAAGAGTTATATATTATAGACTTATAAATCAGCTACACTCCCCCATGCAAAAAACTATACTTTCCGGCATCCAGCCCTCCGGGCGTTTACACCTTGGTAATTATTTTGGCGCCATCAGGCAGCACCTCGAAATGCAGGATCAGGGCGATGCCTTGTATTTCATAGCTAATTACCATTCGCTCACTTCTCTGAACGATGGCGAAAAGCTGCGCCGGTATACTCTCGATGTTACCCTGGATTACCTCGCTTTGGGCATGGACCCGAACAAGTGTACATTCTTTGCCCAAAGCGACGTGCCCCAGGTTACCGAACTCTCCTGGATTCTGGGTACCCTTAGCCCGGTGAGCCTGATGGAAAAAGGGGTCGCATACAAAGATAAAGTCGCCCAGGGTTTGCCCGCTAATGTTGGTTTGTTCACATATCCGATTCTGCAGGCTGCCGATATTCTGATCTACAGATCAGATCTGGTTCCGGTTGGAGCAGATCAAAAGCAGAATATCGAAATGGCCCGGGATTTGGCTGGCAAATTTAACAACATATTTAATCAGGAAGTCCTTACTATTCCCGAGGCTTACATTGTGGAATCCGTGGCCAGTGTACCGGGAGTCGACGGTAGAAAAATGAGCAAGTCCTATAATAATGCCATTGACATATTTGATGAAGGCAAAACACTGAAAAAGAAGGTAATGTCCATACAGACAGATTCAAAAGAGCTGGATGAACCTAAAGATCCGGAAACCTGTAATGTTTTTGCTTTAATCAAGTTATTTGGAAGCAAAGAATTAGTAGAAGAAACGGAGAAAAGCTATAGAGAGGGTGGATTTGGATATGGTCATGCCAAAAAACGACTGCTGGGCCTGATTGAAGATTACTTTGCGGAAGCCAGAGATAAGCGGAAAGAGCTGGAGAAGAATGAAGATTATGTAATTGACATCCTTCGCGAAGGTGGGAAAAAAGCACGGGAAAAGGCCGGGGTAACTATGAAATCGGTAAGAGAAGTGGCCGGAATATTAAGAACATTTGATAGCAATTAACTTATTGAAATATGATTCTCATAATTGACAACTACGATTCTTTCACCTACAATCTGGTCCATCTAATCGCCGAACATGAGGTCAACTATCGTGTCGTGCGAAATGATGCCCTGACCGTCGGGGAGGTAAAAATGTTAAACCCGGACAAAATTCTTATCTCCCCCGGGCCCGGCCGTCCTGAGAACGCCGGCATTACCGAAGCTCTAATCCGGGAACTAGGGCATAAAACGCCGATACTGGGAGTATGTCTGGGCCACCAGGCAATAGGACATGTTTACGGCTGCGAAGTCTCGTACGCACCCGTACTGATGCATGGTAAAACCTCGACGGTGTCCCATGATTCACTGTCTATTTATAAAGGAATTCCGCAGAACTTCACCGCTACCCGGTATCATTCCCTCACATTAAATCCCGATACGATCACAGACGAGCTCACAGTGACCTCCAAATCACCAGATGGCACCGTTATGGGTATTCGTCATAAACAACACCCTGTAGAGGGCATACAATACCATCCGGAAAGCATTTTAACAACCGAAGGTCCAAAGATCATCGAAAATTGGATTACATCAGGTAACCCCAAAATAACGACTCGTACCGAGCAAAATATAACCACCCAACAAAAACAGTAAGTGTAATAAGATATTCACATCTTATCTTTGAATCGAAATCAATCACAAATATGAATTTTGTAGAGATACTAGAGAAAATCAGTGACCGGGAAAACCTGACGGAGCAAGAGGCAAGTTTTGCTATGGAAGAGGTTATGTCGGGGAATGTAAATCAATCACGAACGGCGGCTTTTTTGTATGGGATGAGATGCAAAGGGGAGACCATCGATGAGTTGGCATCATTCGTGAAGGTGATGCGGGCGGCTTCCGTTTCGGTGGATGCCTCTGATGGGTATGCCGTTGATCTTTGCGGAACCGGGGGCGATCATTCCGGCACTTTTAATATTTCTACAGCCGCCATGTTTGTGGTAGCCGGAGCAGATGTTCCTGTTTTAAAACATGGCAACCGCAGCGTTTCCAGTAACTGCGGAAGTGCGGATGTGCTCGAAGAGTTGGGAGCTAAACCGGCCTTATCCAAAGATGCCGTTGAATATTGCTTCAGGCAAACCGGGATGGCCTTTATGTTTGCTCCTTACTTTCATCCCGCGATGAAACACGTAATGCCCGCCCGGAAGGAGCTCGGCATGCGAACGTTTTTCAATTTACTGGGCCCGCTGCTTAATCCGGCAGGGGTGAAGCGCCAGGTTATCGGGGCTTATAGCAAAGAAGCTGCTCATACCATCGTCAGCATTTTGTCTAAACTGGGCACCGATTTCGCTTATAGCCTTCATGCTCACGATGGACTCGATGAATTTTCCACCACGGCATCTACCGATGTCTACGAGTTGAAAAACAGTGTATTTACCGGCCCCTCAAGGTTTGATTCCCGAACCCTTGGATTTACCCTGACAGATCTAAAATCATTGGAGGGCGGCGATGCAAAGGCCAATACCCAAATCATCGAATCTATTTTCGATAACAAAGCCACCGAAGCCCAGGCGGAAATAGTAACCCTTAATGCCACCTTTGGCATCCATGCCTCCGGCATTTATGAAGACCTTCAGGAATCTTATCTGGCGGCCCGGGAAAGCCTGGAATCCGGCAAAGCGAAAAAAGCCCTGGAAAACTTTATAACCTGTACCAACGATGCAGAGTAAATGCACAAAAGGCTTAAAACTGCTCGATGCTGTCTCATAAGCTTAAAACTGCTCCGCTAAGCGTCCACGCTTAGCGGGAATGCACTCATACAGCACGAGTACACTCCCGGCAAGCATGGACGCTTGCCGTAGCAGTCTTTTGAGAGCCGTGGACGCTCGTTGTACTTTTGAGACCGACTAGAAATTCCTCAGCCAGATTATTACATATTTCCCCTTTGTGTCCGTTGTGCCCTTTGTGGTTAAACAATATCAATGAACCTAATATAAAGTTATCATTTCCATACTCGATAAAATAGTAGAACAGACCCGCGAGGATATCTCCAAACGCAAAAAGCAAATCTCCTATAAAGGACTTGGTGAATTTGAGGACTATGAACGTCCGCGAAAAGATTTTGCAGAGGCCTTGAACAAGCCAGGCTCGGTTTCGGTCATAGCTGAGATCAAAAAGGCATCACCTTCCAAAGGGATTATCAGAAACGATTTCAACCCTCAAAAACACGCCGCCCAATACGAGGAAGCCGGGGCCTCGGCCATATCCGTTTTAACGGACAAACCTTTCTTCCAGGGCGACCTCGAATACCTAAAGATTGTTTCCCGGGAAACTACGCTTCCGGTACTCAGGAAGGATTTTATTGTTGATTTCTATCAGATTCAGGAAGCCCGAGCCTTCGGCGCTGATGCTGTACTGCTCATTGCCACGATCACCAATGGCAGTCAGCTCTCCGAACTTCACCATGCCGCCGAAGAAGCGGGGCTGGCAGCACTTGTGGAATGCTATAGCGAAGAAGACATAAAAAAAGTAAATTTTAGTCAGATCAAGGTTTTCGGGGTGAATAACAGGGATCTCAACACATTCAAAGTTGATGTGCACCGGGGCATAGAACTATTGAATATGGCGACTGAACCTGTAATTAAGGTATCTGAAAGCGGGTTGACATCCAGAGATGACCTTGCTTTATTAAAAGAGAATGAAATTCATGCCGCGTTAATAGGAGAGCATTTTATGAGGCAGCAAGATCCGGGAGAAGGGTTGAAAGATATACTTGGATAAGAGGAGAAGTTTTAAAATCACCAGATTGTTCTAATATATCCCCATTTATTAATCTTTTTATCTTTTGTTATTAACACGTTATTAGACAGCAGACAAGTGGCTGCAATTATTCGATCGGCCGGATCCTGATGAAAATTTCCTGGGAGTTGAGTAGAAGCTATTAGTAGGGTTGGGGTAAGATTAATCACCTCAAGGTTTTCGTGAGATAATGCTTTCTCCATCCATACTTTGATATCATAGGCTAATTCTATTTTTTGTTTTTCTACAAGTAAAGCTACCTCTAGACATGAAATGATGCTTAATCCAATAGAACTAGAGTCATTTAAAAATTTTAGTGCCTTTGCCGATAATAGCTCAGGATTTGAAACCCAATATATCCACGAATGTGTATCCAGGATAGTCAAATTAATGATCCCCAGTCTTCTTCATCGAGTGGTGATATAATATCACCTTTTATTTTTACTGAGTTTTTTAAACTTTTAAAATCTTTTAGTTTCTCCTTCTTATAAGGAGTGACTTTAGCGACCGGTTTGCCATGTTTCGTTATTATATATTCGTCTCCTGTATCATTTACCTCATCGAGCAAAGAAAGGCAGATGGCTTTAAATTTTGTCGCCCCTATAGTTTTCATTTTCTTATCATTAAAAAATTGTTATGGTCATTAATAGTAGTCATATAACGCATGAATCAATAACACAATTACTAAAATCTTTAAAATTTAACAACATACCTATTAAGGCTGTTTTTAAATACAGGTTTTACAAATAGAAAAAGTAAGACCTAGTTTTCACCGCACCAAGCCTGACCAACCCCTGACCAAGTCCATACCAACTCCTACTAAAGCCCGGCTGGTAGTAGGAGTTGGTATGGACCTGGATGGGTAAAGGGCCGACCTGAAAATAATTATTATCAACTGATGCCACTCATAAATACACAAGGAGCTTTCCCATCAATAATCTTATCACTATTTTAAAAGCTTTCAAATTCCCGTTTGATCCTCCTATTCATAATCTATAATTCCTAATTCGTAATTAAATCCGATGTACATTGAAGACAGCCGTACCCGAGTAAAAATCTGTGGCATAACTACCCTGGAAGACGGGCGCTTCGCATCGGGCGCCCTGGCTGATTTTCTGGGTTTTATATTCTGGCCGGGCAGTCCGCGTTTTATAACAGCAGAAGCGGCCGCGGAAATCATTGGCTGGACCGAAGGTCCGGAATGTGTAGGTGTATTTGTAGATCAGCCGCTAGAGGAAGTCAACCGTATGGCTGAAGAAACAGGAGTAGACCTGGTGCAGCTTCATGGTGATGAATCTGTTGAGTATTGCCGGCAAGTAACCAAACCTGTAATCAAAAGCTTTCGGGTGAAGCCGGCGATGACCGAGGTGGATATTGCAAATATGATCAATCCGTACTTAAATCATATAGCTTATATTCTTTTTGATTCTTTTGATAAAGACGTTCAGGGCGGATCAGGAAAAACTTTTGACTGGACCCAGATTGAAAAACTTAAAGAGCAGGTGCCCGTTATCCTTGCCGGCGGACTAAATGCTCAAAACATAGCTCATGCTATTGAAACCGTTAAACCATTTGCTGTCGATGTTTCCAGCGGCGTAGAACTAGAGCCGGGCATCAAAGATTTTGAGAAAATGACAGCGTTTTTTGAGCAAATAAACAATATTAATGAGGAATGGTGAATTGGTACCTTCGCTTTGGTGAATTTGTGATTTGTACGTTCGCTGTGCTCACTTTTGTGGGTTGTAAATTTGCACATTCACAAAGAGAAGCATACAAATTCACCAATTACCAATTTACCAAAGCGAAGCGTACCAATTCACTAATTACCAATTCACAAATACCCCATGCAAAGCACAGTTTTGAAATCTCCTTATAACGCTCCCAATAGCAAAGGCTATTACGGTAAGTTCGGCGGTAAATTTGTTCCCGAAATACTTATACCGGCATTGGAAGAGCTGGAGTTGGCTTATGAGAAAACCAAGTCCGACCCTCAGTTCAAGCATGATTTTAAGGAACTGCTCAGAGAGTATGTGGGCCGGGAAACTCCGCTTACTTTTGCGAATCGCCTGACGGAGCATTATGGTAAAGCTAAAATCTATCTAAAACGGGAAGACCTCTGCCACACCGGCGCTCATAAAATAAACAATGCTATCGGACAGATCTTGCTGGCACGCACAATGGGCAAGACTCGTATAATTGCCGAAACAGGAGCGGGGCAGCATGGTGTCGCCACGGCTACGGCATGTGCCAAGTTTGGAATGCAGTGCGTGATCTACATGGGTGCAGAAGACATAGATCGGCAGAGCTTAAACGTTGATCGCATGAAACTTCTTGGAGCTGAAGTCAGACCTGTTAGAAGCGGCTCAATGACCTTAAAAGATGCAACTAATGAAGCTATCCGTGATTGGGTAACCAATGTAGAAGATACCTTTTACATTATCGGCTCTGCTGTGGGTCCGCATCCATACCCTATGCTTGTGAGAGACTTTCAAAGCGTAATTGGAGAAGAAACAAAAGCGCAGATACAGGCAAAAGAAAGACGGCTTCCTGATTATGTGCTGGCATGTGTCGGGGGCGGGTCTAATGCTGCAGGAATTTTTTATCCGTTTATAAACGATGAAACTGTAAAACTGATCGCCGTTGAAGCTGCCGGATACGGCATTGATAGCGGCAAAACAGCAGCAACCCTCACCAGGGGTACACCGGGTATTTTGCATGGCTTTTTAAGCTATCTTCTTCAAAACGAACACGGTCAGGTTACGCTGGCCCACTCAATCAGTGCCGGACTAGATTACCCTGGCATCGGCCCCGAACACGCTCATTTATTTGACACAAAAAGGGCCCAATATGTACCCATCGATGATTACCGGGCCATGGAAGGAGTGAAGCTTACCTCTGAGCTTGAAGGCATCATTCCCGCATTGGAAACAGCCCATGCCCTGTCGTATCTTGATGATTTAATGCCGGAAACATCCAGTGACGAAATTGTGGTTGTATGCTTATCCGGAAGAGGTGATAAAGACATGAATACGATTTCCAAAGAACTTAATAAAGAAAAATAGACCCTGATGATTACCTCAAAATCCCGTATTTCCGACCTGTTTGAAAACAAACCGGCCGATAAAAAAATCATGAGCCTGTTTATTACGACAGGCTATCCAGACATAGAATCAACTGTGGATTTAATACTGGGTCTGGAAAAAGCAGGTGCTGATCTTATTGAACTGGGGATGCCGTTCAGCGATCCGCTGGCAGACGGCCCCACCATTCAGTATTCCAGCAATATTGCTATTGATAATGGATGCAATTTAAATACGGTTTTTGATACCGTTAGAAAAGTGCGGGAAAAGTCTGACATACCGCTTGTGCTGATGGGATATCTGAATCCCGTATTGCATTTTGGGCTGGAGCGGTTTTTTGCTGAAGCCAGGGATGCCGGTGTAGATGGATTAATCCTTCCGGATGTGCCTGTCGAAGAATCTGCCCTGGTTGTGGATTATAGTAAAGAGCACAACATTGATCTGATTTATCTTGTAGCTCCAAATACCAGTGATGAGCGAATGAAAAAAATTGATGGGCAGGCTACCGGATTTGTTTATTGTGTTTCGGTAACCGGCGTTACCGGTGCCCGCAGTGGTGAGGAAGTTTCCAAATCCGTTGATCGTTTTATGAGCCGGGTTAATACGAATATCACTAAAAATCCTGTGCTGGTTGGTTTTGGCATTAAAAACCATGATGATGCCATGAAAATCTCCCGTAATTGCGAAGGATTTATTGTAGGCAGTGCTTTGATTGATAATATGCGAGCAAACTATCCGCAGCAGGATTGGATGCAGAAATTATTTGATTTTGCTTATCATCTTAAAAACGGTTAAACAATAAAAATACTAAACAGTTTGGTTTTATGTTATAAAAGCCTTAATTAAAGGGTTGTATTGACGTAATTAATTGTTCCTAATTGAAACCTTAGTTTCCCATAACAAGTTATGAAACACATTAAAAACACATTACCTGTTACCCTACTTTTACTTCTTACTGGAAGCTTTGTTGCCTGCGATAACGACTTTCGGCGTCCGGCCCAAGGAACATTTTCTGAGGTTTTGGTGGTGATGGATTCAACCAAATGGAACAGTGAAGTAGCCGATGCTATACGGGGAACTTTTGGCAGTGAAATTATGACATTGCCGAGACCCGAAGAGCGATATGATCTTCGGTTTATGACACTCCGAACGAATAATGATCTTGAATTTGCCAAAAGGCATAAAAATGCCATATTTGTCGGGTCAATTAACGAAGAAACCAATGTGGGCTCGTACATTCGCGCTACATTAAGTGATGACATCCAGGAGCGGGTCCGGACTGAACAAAATTTTGCCTTTCCGTTAAAAGATCGCTGGTACTCCAATCAATGGACGCTTATCCTGTCATCAACGGACGATGAAAAGCTGGCATCCCAAATAAGGAATTCCGGAGAGTCACTTGTTGAAAATCTTGATGAGGTGGAAATGGAGCGATGGAAATATGAGGTTTACCGAAGGGGGGAGCAAACCGAGATCTCTGACTCTCTCATGGAAAGCCATGGCTTTCATATACGTATCCAACATGATTACACGCTGAATATTGATACTACGGACTTTGTAAGCCTGAGAAGACCCCTGGTAGATAACGACCGCTGGATATGGGCCTGGTGGAAAGATGATGTTGAAAGCATAGATCATGTTGACGCAGATTGGATTAACGCCAAAAGAGACAGTTTGCAGGAAAAATATATCCGGGGCACACGAGAAGAATCATATGTTCAAACGGAATTCAGGCGTCCGGTAGAAACCAAAGCAACTAAACTTAATGGTCGTGATGCATTTGAGACACGAGGAACCTGGAAGATGGAAAATGATCTGATGGGCGGGCCTTTTTTGAACTATACAATTTATGATGAAGTTCAGAAGCGCCTGTATATTTTAGAATTTGCCCAGTTCGCACCCCGCCATTCTAAACGGCGTTTTGTCTACCAATTCGAAGCAATGGCAAATACTTTTGATACAGACAGTACGATTGTAAACTAAGATCAATTAAATTGCCAGGTAATTGAAGTCTTCATCATACCCGTTTATGCGGGAAGCCCTCGAGGAAAGAAAACGAAACAATCAGTTCCGGCGGCTGGTCAGTTCGGCAACGGAAGGTACTTACGTTAGCCGGAATGGCCGTAAACTTATCAACTTCAGTTCAAACGACTATTTAGGCCTTGCTTCGCATCCGGAAGTTAAAAAAGCTTCAGCATTATTTACTGAAAAATACGGTACGGGCTCTACAGCTTCGCGATTGATTACCGGAACCCAAAGTCATCATCTTCACCTGGAGACCAAACTTGCCGGTGCCATGGGGACCGGGGCAGCTTTAATTTTTAATAACGGCTTTCAAGCCAACACGTCCATTATTCCTGCCCTTGCCGACAAGAATACCCTGATATTATCGGATAAGCTAAATCATAATAGCCTGCTTCAGGGGGCCATCCTGAGCAGGGGTAAACTTCAGCGGTACCGTCATAATGATACCTCGCATCTGGAGTCGTTGCTTAAAAAAGCCGCGAAAAATCATGAACGGATACTTATAGTATCCGAATCTGTTTTCAGTATGGATGGGGATCGTGCTGATATTGATGCTCTGAATAGTCTTTCTCAGGCATACGGTGCCCTCCTGATGATTGATGAGGCCCACGCTATAGGAGTGCTTGGTGAACGAGGAATGGGGCTCTCAGCGGGTAAAAGCGGGATTGATATTGTTATTGGCACATTTGGAAAATCATTCGGTTCATTTGGCGCCTTTGCCGCCTGCTCTGAGGAAATGCGTGATTACCTTATCAATTTTTGTGCGGGCTTTATCTACACCACGGCATTGCCCCCGGGCGTAATAGGGGCCGTCGATAAATCGCTCGACATGATTCTTGATAGGAATGATGACCGCCTTAGGCTGATTCACAATGGCGCGTACCTTCGCAGAGAATTAAAAGACATGGGATTTCAAACCATGGGATCAGATTCCCAGATCATCCCGATCCTGATTGGCGGTGAGGATGATACCCTTTCGCTTTCAGGCTATTTGGAAGAAAAAGGCATCTTAGCTATTGCTATCCGTCCGCCTACAGTAGGAATAAACAGTTCACGGATTAGAATTACTTTAAGCGCGAACCACACCCAACAAAACATTGATCACTTACTAAATGCTCTCAAGACCTGGAAGGAACGCTAAAATCCCCATTTTACTACAGCATGGATGGGGCTTTGACAGCCGTATGTGGAATGACTGGGTAGTATCCTATCCCGAATATAACTTTCTTTTGCCTGATCGAGGATACTCAGGCAACGCGAAAAAAATTGATTTACAAAAAACGGAAATAGCCGTCACCCATTCCCTGGGGCTGCATCTATTGCCTGAAAAGCTTTTCCCGCAACTTAAGCTCCTGGTAATTATCTCCGGATTTCAGGAATACCACCCCAATACCCCCATTGAGCGCACTTTCTCACAGCGGATTGTCAGGCATATGCTTAAAAATATTAAAAACGATACAAATGCTGTTCTGGACAAGTTTTACGTGAATAGTTTCCTGCCGGCCTTACCAAACTTAGAGAGCTATGATAATCCCGACACGGAGCTTTTACATAAGGACCTTGAGATGCTAAACAGCCACAAGGTAGAAATTGAAGCGTTGAGATTACCTGACCAGGTTGTGCTTCTTCATGGGATGCAAGATGGGATTGTTGCTTATAACAAAGCTTACCAGCTCCAGTACAGCTTACAGGGAAGTAAGGTTCAGACCTATGAAAAAGCAGGACATATGGTTCCGGTCACACACCGGGAATGGTGCATGAATTGTATTAAACCATTTATAACTTAATTGGCAAAGAACGCGTTAAACAATTCCATGCAAAACTATAAGCAGCAAATTACCCGAAATTTCTCCATCAATGCTGATCAGTACGATCAATACGCCCGAGTGCAAAACTATGCTGCCGTACGCCTATCCGGATATCTAAATCGTATAGAGGTAAAGCCCGGTGGGAAAATTCTGGAAATTGGATGCGGAACCGGTTTTGTGAGCGAAAAGCTGATTCAAATGTTCCCGGAAAATCCTATTATCATCAGTGACATTTCACCTAAAATGCTGGGTAAGTGCAGGGACAAACTTGTTGATAAGGGATATGAGTTGGAATCGGTATATTTTCAGGTGCTCGATGGTGAGACTATTGATTCATTTGAACCTTACGAGCTTATAGTCTCCGGCCTCACCGTTCAATGGTTTGGTGATTTGGAGAAGTGGCTGAAACGGGGTATTTCAACTTTGAGAGCGGGAACAAATTTTATTTTTTCTTACTTATCAGACAAAAGTTTCCCCGAGTGGAAAGATACATGCCAACAAATGGGGATCGCCTATTTCGGAAACACATTACCTGATTGTGACTTGATAAGAAAGCTATCCAGAAACAATCGCTTACGGTGTTTATGGGAGTGTGAATTTAAAAGTGAAGAATATGAGTCGCTTATGCATTTCTTTTACGAATTAAAGAAAATCGGAGCATCGACGAGATCATCTAAAGATGGGAAATCTTTGGGCACCCTGCGGAAGTTAAACCAATTTCATAACAACGGGAAAGGCTGTAGGATAAGTCATCATCTGGTATACAGCATAATTACGGTTTAGCAATGAAACAAAACAAATATAAATTCCCACCCCAACTTTTTATAACCGGAACAGATACCGGTATCGGGAAAACAATGATTTCAGCAATACTGGTCAAAGGGCTTCAGGCGGCGTATTGGAAGCCGATACAATCAGGATTGGCCGGGGAAACCGATACTGAATGGGCCTATCGCAATACCGGTTTACCGGTAACCCATTTTTTGCCTGAACGTTATCGTCTCACTAAGCCTTTATCGCCTCACCTCTCTGCCCGCCTTGATGGAGTAAAAATAAACCTGAATGATTTTCATTTACCGGAATATGAGCAAAATCATCTGATTATAGAAGGGGCAGGAGGGATCATGGTCCCCATAAATGACCAATATTTTATTGCAGATTTAATCCGGCAATTGAACATCCCGGTGTTATTGGTTGCCCGCAGCGGGCTCGGCACTATAAACCATACCTTGCTTACGCTTGAAAAGTTGAATAGTTTGAAGGTTCCTGTTTTTGGTGTGGTACTCAACGGGGAAATTAACTCCGAAAATAAAAAGGCTATTGAACATTTTGGTCATGCAAAAGTAATTGCTGAAATCGATCATTTATCATATCCCGCACCCAAAACACTTCAACTAATATTTGAAAACGAATTTCAGAAATGACATCACCCGTTTGGCACCCCTTTACTCAAATGAAAACCGCGCCTGAACCTTTAAAAGTTCGTTCCGGAAAAGGACTCTGGCTTGAACTGGAGGACGGGCGAGAGGTTATGGACCTTATCTCCAGTTGGTGGGTTAATATTCACGGGCACAGCCATCCCGATATTGCTAAGGCCATTTATGATCAGGCGCAGACCCTAGAACATGTAATTTTTGCCGGATTCACACACGATCCTGCCGAACAGCTCGCCAGGCGGCTGATACCTCATTTGCCGGATTCGGTAGATAAGATCTTTTATTCAGATAATGGATCTACAGCCGTAGAGGTGGCTTTAAAAATGGCCTGGCAGTACTGGAAAAACATGGGGGAAGACGGGAGAAAAGGGTTTATCGCTTTTGAAGGCAGCTATCACGGAGATACGATGGGCGCCATGTCGGCGGGTTCTCGCTCTATTTTTTCTGAGGTCTTTAACGAATTGATGTTTGATGTTCAATATGTTCCATATCCGGCTACATTTACAGGTGATGAAGATGTTGAACAGAAAGAAACAGAGAGTTTACAGGCCATATCTAAGTTAATGCATGATAATCCCGCTAGATATGCGGGACTTATTATTGAACCGCTCGTACAGGGTTCGGGAGGAATGAGAATGTGCCGCCCTGAATTTTTGCAAAAGCTAAGCAAATTGGTCCGGGAACATCAGACCCTGTTAATTTATGATGAAGTTATGACGGGATTCGGCCGAACGGGAGATTGGTTTGCTTCCAATAAGTCACAGACCAAACCAGACCTCATGTGCCTTTCTAAAGGACTAACAGGTGGTTTCCTGCCCTTATCTGTCACCGCATGCAGTGACGAAATATATCAGTCATTCTACAGCGATGATCCCATGAAAACCCTGTACCACGGTCATTCATACACCGCCAATCCCCTGGGATGCGCAGCGGCATTGGCTTCTTTAACTTTGATGGAAAATAACTCCGGGGGATTTCAGGAAATGTACAAGCAACATGAATCGTTTGCTTGTAGGTTATTGAGTAATCCTGCTGTAAGTCGCGTACGAGTATGCGGCACCATAATGGCCATGGATATTGTTACAGGCGATGAAGAAGGGTATTTGAACAAAGTAGCCGGAAAGGTGAAAGAACTGGCAATAAAAAAACAGATGTTGCTCAGGCCGTTGGGCAACACCTTATATCTTATGCCTCCATATTGCATAACCGGCAAAGAGCTTCACGAAGCATATACGGGGATAGAAGAGATATTGGCAGAAATAGCTTAATCCACACTATCTGGCTAATAAAATTATCGGAGCAGACGACCTCTTAATCGCCTGCCGATAATTATTTGAACCATCATTTCATCTAAGAACTCTTTCCTATGCCTCAATTTCAGGGATATGCTTGGCTTTTGCATTTTTAAAAGATTCTCTTGGTTTCAGGCCTAATGTTTTGAACATCTTCACATCCTCATCGTGATCGTTATTCTCGGTGATTAAAAGTTTTTCTCCTGCAAATATGGAATTTGCACCGGCCATAAAGCAAAGAGCCTGTTCTTGCTCGGGCATATTGACCCTTCCGGCCGAAAGTCTAACCATGGCCGTTGGCATAATGATTCTAGCCGTTGCAATCATCCTAACCATTTCCCAGACAGAAACACGTTCCATATCTTCCATGGGAGTTCCTTTTACCGGCAGCAACGCGTTTACGGGCACCGATTCCGGGTGTTCGGGCAATGTAGACAGGGTATGAAGAAGGTCTATTCTATCCTCATCTGTTTCGCCCATGCCGATTATGCCACCGCAGCAAACAGAAATATCATTATCACGTACAGTTTGCAAGGTATTCAGACGATCGTCGTAGGTTCGTGTCGTGATAACTTCTTTATAATACCGTTCGCTAGTATCCAGGTTATGGTTGTAAGCATACAAACCTGCTTCCTTAAGTTTTGCAGCTTGTTCATCGGTGAGCATTCCAAGTGTGCAGCATACTTCCATACCCATTTTGGTTATGCCCCTAACCATTTCTACTACATTATCGAAATCTTTGTTTTTACGGGCATCACGCCAAGCGGCACCCATACAGAACCGGGTGCTGCCGGCTGCCTGAGCTCTTCGTGCTTTTTCAAGAACAAAGTCATTATCCAGTAGTTTTTCTGCATCAACACCGGTGTTATAGCGTGCCGATTGAGGGCAGTATGAACAATCCTCAGGACACCCCCCGGTTTTAATTGACAATAGTGTACAAACCTGAACTTCTCCGGGATCATGATGTTCACGGTGTATGGAAGCAGCCCGATACATCAAATCCATGAGTGGTGAGTTATAAATTTCTATGATTTCCTCTTTGTTCCAGTCGTTACGTAATACAGCCATATACAATGCAATTAAATATTAAGAATTATGCAAGTTAATGTAAGGTCGATTTGGCAACAATATCAATAAAAATCATCAAGAGAATCTGCATGCGCCAAGATTAATTTAATACTATTCCTAAATAAAAGGAGATGAAACAATAGCTTTTAGTGATAAACAGTTTATTTACATCATTTTATTCATTAAATTATTTAAATAAAAGCTTCATAACATAATAAAAATGTTGAATATGGTATAATAAATCTATTTATTATTATATCAGTCAACAGATAAGAGTATTTGAAACGAATATTTATCATTTTTTTAAATCCAATAAATTTTTGTTTCAATACTTTACTTGTTTAAAATAATTTGTTACTGTTAAGTAGTAGAATCTTAAAAAATTGTTCGATAACAATAAATTAGAGTAACATCAACTATTCATTAAAAATACCACATAACGGAGTGTAAAATCTTTGATTTACTCTTTGATTAAAAAAAACCAGCATGAAAATATTAGTAATTGAGGATGACTACGTTGTTCGTTCATTAATTGAACGTGTGCTTGACAAGCATGGACATGAAGTTGAATCCGTAGAGCATGGGCAGGAAGGAGAGACAAGAGCCATTCAAAATGGGTACGATTGCATCATATTGGATTTGGCTTTACCTGATAAAAACGGAATTGAGGTTTGTAGGAATATCCGTGAGAAAGAGGTACAAACTCCTGTATTGATCTTATCTGCCCATAAAACCACCGATTCAAAGGTTACCGGTTTAAATACTGGGGCTGACGATTATCTTACTAAACCATTTGAAAATGAGGAGTTGCTGGCCCGAATAGAAGCTGTAACACGGCGGACCAGGGATCAGTCAAATGGTGTGAAAGAGCGTCTTCAATTTGGTGAGTTAAATATGGACCTCATTAAGAGAGAGTTCACTGTTAACGGTGAGAAAATATGGCTGACAAATAATGAGTTTAATCTTTTAGCTTATTTCCTGAAAAATCCGGAAAGAGTTATTGGAAAGGATGAACTTACTAAAAATGTTTGGGAAGTTACTTTTGATACTCAAACCAATTTTCTGAATGTATACATAAGTTATTTAAGAAAGAAAATCAATGAGGTTACTTCCAAAAATTACATACAAACTGTTCGTAAAAAAGGTTTTATTCTGAAAGGTGATTAATACCTTGATCTTGTTGTACATGTATACCCACCGAAGCTAAGCAAAAACTGCTTCGGCGGGTAGGCTGTCTCAAAAGGCTGCTACGGCAAAGCGTCAACGCCCCAAGCGCAGTTTAAAACTTTTGAGACAGCCTCATTAATAGTGGCCAGGTTGTTGGATTTCAAAGTTTTCGGTATCCTTTGCTTCCTTTACCATTTTATTCACATCTTGTAGAAGCTGGCTTGCATCAAATATGATTCCATCTTTGATCGTATACTTTATGCCTCCTGTACGAATAATCTCATTATTCTCATTCACACGAATAGCGCCGGTGCCGTAAAGTACCTTGAAGTTTTCAAGCGGATTTTCCTCCAGAATTACAAAGTCTGCCAGTTTACCAACTTCTACTGTGCCAATTTCATCACTTACCCCCAAAGCTTCCGCACCTTTTAATGTGGCCGCTCGCACGACTTCGAGAGGATGGAAACCTGTTTCCTGCAAAAGTTCCAGTTCACGTATAAATCCAAAGCCATAAAGTTGATAGATATACCCGGAATCGGAACCGGTAGCCACACGACCGCCCCTATTTTTATATTCATTAACAAAAGTCATCCATAGCCGATAATTTTCCTTCCACTGTACTTCATTCTGTGTCGTCCAGTTGAACCAGTAAGAGCCATGAGCCCGTCGATCGGGGGAATAAAACTCCCAGAGGGAAGGAAGGGTATATTCTTCATGCCATTCGGCTCGTCGTGCTCTCATAAAATCACGGTTGGCATCATAAATATTAAAGGTTGGAACCAAGGTTAAATCCAGATCAATCATTTCATCCATTACTTGATTCCAATGGTCACTAAAAGGTTCGGCAGCCTGTTTCCATAATTTACCGGCCTCACTAAAGCGATGAGATTCGTTTTGGTAGTTGTAATCGAGCCGGTAATCCTGAACGGTTTGATCTTCAAAGAGAGCCTCGGGTATGCCATACCAGTGCTCCAATGTCATTAAGCCCATGTTCGATGAATCCAGCGCATTCATCCAGGAGACGTTCATCTGGGAAAGGTGAGCAGCCGAACCCAGTCCTATTCGATTGGCTTCATTTAACGCGCTTTCCATAACATCAGGTCTGTGGCCAAAAAATTTAATTCCATCGCCCCCCTTATCAGCCAGGTTCCTTACCCATGCTTTGGCTTGGCCGGGATTATGTATGCCATTTTTCGTACCGCTGCCGAATTCCATATAAGTATGTATACGGGGTGCTGTAATTGTATTGGCAAGACTTTTCCGTTTATGATCTATTGTCCATTCAAGCCCGTTATAACTTCCCGGATCACGTATCGTGGTGATGCCATGCGCCATCCAAAGTTTAAAAACATATTCTGCTGTGGTGCCCTGGCTGCTTCCGCCGATATGGCCATGCATATCTACAAAGCCCGGGAGGAGGTACATACCTTCGGCATCCAATACATGGTCGTTATTCGCGGCAGTGGGTCTTCTATCGTTGTTTATTTCAACCCCAGGGTAGCCAACAATATGGATAGAGACGATTTTGTTTTGCTCCACTACGATATCTACAGGACCAGTAGGCGGAGCCCCGTTACCGTTAATTAATGTAACACCTCTTATTATTAAACGATCAAATGGTCCTTCACCTTCAGTCCGTTCAGGTGCTTTCAGGGGCTGGGCAAGACTGGATAAGGCCGTAGTTGATATAATAAAAGTGATTAATAAAAACAGGAATGTTTTCATAGGGTGCACGAAGATTTACTAATTACGAACTTGCCTGGTATTACCTAAAGCACATTTAGCAGAAAAAAGGTTTATTCTGAGGGATTTATTGAAAAGTAGGATTTTGGCTGCTATTCTTCACTGCTATTTGCGTATTCAACAGGAGTTGGTATAGGGTAGCCAAGCTCGTCAACAGCTATATTGTTCTCGATAAGAAAGGTAGTTGGCGTTACCGTTGCCAGTTGTTGAAAAAGACCTCTGTTGACCAGGTATGTTGTAAATTTAGAATTATAATTGTTGTTAAATTCCGTTACTTGAGCTCTGCTACCATAGGTGATACCTATTACATCATCCACCATATCCGAGTCTTTGTATTCATTAATAACTTCCACGGAGTTCCAGCAGGCTGGGCAAGTCATGCTATAAACAAATAGCACATAAGTTTTATCTTCTTCCAGATTGGCAAACTCAACGATAGGGGAGATGTCTATATCCAGCCCCTGTGTTACCGGGTCCTGTTTTACCAAAGGGTTGTTGGATGAAATAAAGGCTAGAATAAAAATAATGATCGCCCCTGTGTAAAGGCTGTATTGTTTAACTTTCATTTTTTTACTGTAAAAGGTTAAGGTTCCGGTTTTCCAGACGAACAGAGAGGCTGCGATTAATGTGAGATTCCTTAATACAACAACCGTGGGAGAACTATCTAGAAAGCCCAGTGCGCCGAAACATCCACAATCAGAGATTCCCACACTATAATAACCATAAAGATAAACGGCAGAAAAAAATACCAATACTCCGGATGCAATTTGAGCCAGCCTCTGTGTATTCATCAATAATATTAAAGCGGCACCCAAAAGTATTTCCAGTGGTGGAATAACCATTGCCAAAGGTGAGGCAAATGAGAACAGTGGATAATAGCTTACCATCTCAACAAAAGACTGCACATCCAATAATTTTGTTACTCCTGAAAAGATAAACAGGAAACCTAGTGCGAGTGCAAGTGCTGTAGAAATTTTTGTTTTCATTGTTGAAGGGGTTTTGAAATATGAAGGGAAAAGCTTAAAGTACTAAAAAACTACTGCTTTTTCAGAAAATAATTCAGGGGGTAATTATGCCTTCACTTCGGTTTTGTGGCAATTTCAACCAAGTTCCACTAGAAATTTGATCATTTAATTCTACCTGATTAATGATTGCGAATTCCTGGGCATCCATATCCAATGGTAATTCTTGTGGCAGGAAAGATTCGAAAGAACCGTTCCGGTCAGTCACCGTTGAGGATAACCTAGCAGGATCAACATTAAGACGCTGAGGATCTGTCAATTCTTCAAAACTTTCGATAGTTGAGTAGAAAGTATCTTCAAAACGGGGAAAATCGGAAACTGTGGCATAACTAAGAAACCGATAAATCTCACCATTAAACTCTATGCCAAGCACAATTACCTCAAGTTCCCCATCTTGTGTTTGTGCCTGAGCACGTATATGCCAGGCCGGTCGACCATTTATTTGTATTTGTTCTTTTTGGGTAACCTCGACTCCTTCCTGCATTCCGAATTGATCAACGGCTTCTTCGGCGTCATTAATTTCCTGAACATCCTGGAAAAGCATCACAGCTTTCTGATTGGGTTCTACAACGGCAACTTGACTCCCTTCGTGATTAGGCTCCCAATCACCGGGAATTAAAAATTGAAATTGACCATTGGGGTGGTAAAATGTATTGCCTTCGATGTATCCTTCCCTGGGGTTAACTCCCACTATAATATCATCTATAACAGTAAAATAATCCTCTTTATCTATTATCTGTAAATTCTCACCAGCTTCTTCCCAATTTTGTGCCATATCTATAATAGCATCTTCACGATCACCAGGATCCGGGTGGGTTGAAAGAAAATTGGGAAGCGATGCTCCGGAGCGTTCACCAATGCGCTGTAATGTCCGGAAAAATTCTGAACCTTCACTGGCACGATATCCTGCTTTTGCCGCGTATTCTACTCCAACTTCATCAGATTCCCGCTCATGTTCGCGACTATAACTTAGAAACAGGAGCTGAACTGCCTGGCTGCCTAAACCAAGTATTTCCTGGCCCGGCAGGCCGAATACTTCCTGGCCAAGCACTGCACCCCCAATAAGTGCAATTTGCCCTATCTGTTGATTGAAGGCGCGTTGTGAAGCATGTCTGCCTGCAACGTGACCGATTTCATGCCCTAAAACCACCGCCAATTGTGCTTCATTGTTGAGGTGCGCCATGAGTCCTCGGGTCACATATACAAATCCACCGGGGAGGGCAAATGCATTGATCGCCGGGTTATCTAATACCCTAAAGGTGAATTCGGTTTCCCGAAACTTTTCATCGGTATCTTCACGGCGCATATGGCTGTGCTCAAGTACAGTTTGTCCTATCCGCGACACATATTCGGTCATTTGTTCATCACCATAAAGGCCATACTGCATTACAATATCTTCATCAGCTTCCCTGCCCAGTTCGATTTCCTGTTCCCAACTATAAGCCAATGCCCTTTGACTGCCGCTTATAGGATTTTCCTGGACCACACAAGCATAAATACCCACAGATAGGAGTAGACAAAAAATTATTATATAAAATCTATTAGTTTTGACAGACATCTTTTTTTCCGTGTATGTGATTTACCTTATCATAACGAGATTTCTGTACAATAAATATTAGATTTGTGATATTTTAAGGAAATCGAAATATAAGTTTGTTTACTTAAGCCCTACATTAAGTTTACTTGCTAGTCATATTAGCAAAATGTAATAAAGAAAAATACGTTAATCTATCAAAGAGTTCTCAAGCGATCCTAAGTTACTTGCTCGGGTAATTGGTATATTGGGTAATTATAAATTTAAAGAAAGAGGCTAACATAAATGGAAGTAAAAAATGGTACAGCATTTGTTGAAGAATTATTCCAGCGCCTGGATGCGCTGAGGAGGTATCTTTGACTATGATAACCGAAAGCGGCGAATAGCTGAAATGGAGCATCAGGCCGGGCAACCGGAGTTCTGGAATGATCCGGACCAAGCGCAGGTCATGATGAAGAAGTTAAATCATGAGAAATCATGGGTGGAAACATGGGACAGGCTAGATGGTAACCGCCAAAACATCCTTTTGTTCCAGGAAATGAGCGAAGGGGGGGATGATGTTGACGAAGAGATCAATATTGAAATCAACCTTCTCCAAAAAGGTGTGGAAGATCTTGAGTTTAAGAATATGCTCAGTGATGAAGATGATCAGCGAGATGCTATCATTACCATTAATCCTGGAGCCGGTGGTACAGAAAGCCAGGACTGGGCACAAATGATCTATAGAATGCACTCACGCTACTGCGAGAAAAGAGGATTTGAAACATCAACGTTGGAATACCAGCCGGGTGATGTAGCCGGAATCAAAAGTGCCACGCTTGAAGTGAAAGGTGATTTTGCTTATGGATATCTTAAAGCGGAAAATGGAGTACACCGCCTGGTTCGCATTTCCCCTTTTGATAGTAATGCCCGGCGTCACACTTCTTTTTGCTCGGTATTTGTAACTCCAATTATTGACAACACCATTGATATCGACCTGAATGCCGATGATATTGAGTTGCAGCGTTTCCATGCCGGCGGTAAAGGTGGTCAGAATGTAAATAAAGTAGAGACAGGAGTTCGGCTTATCTGGACGGGCGAATTGTCTGACGGCACCCAAGAGCGCGTAGTTGCAGAATGTCAGCAAGAGCGGTCTCAGCTTCAGAATCGTGAGAAAGCCATGGTGATGTTGAAGTCAAGAGTGTATGATTTGGAAAAACGCATACAGGAAGCCGCCAAAGATAAAGTGGAGAACAGTAAGATGAAAAATGAGTGGGGCTCACAGATACGATCGTATGTTTTTCATCCTTACAACATGGTTAAGGATCACCGGACATCATACGAAACCTCAAGCGTCGATAATGTAATGGATGGCGAAATCGATGAATTTATTAAAGCATTTCTAATGGCATAATGCATACATTTGATTTTTTGGTACTGGGAAGTGGCAGCGCTGGGCTATCATATGCCCTTACGGTAGCTGATTACGGCACTGTGGGAATCATAACGAAAAAAAATAAAGCAGACTCCAACACTAATTATGCCCAGGGGGGAATTGCATCAGTTTTTGATGATGGAGACTCCTTTGACAGCCATATCAAAGATACCCTGGCTGCCGGTGCGGATTTATGTAATTATGAAGCTGTAAAAACCATTGTAGAAGACGGGCCCGTCGTTATTAAAGAATTGCTTAACTGGGGGGCCCGTTTTACTTCTAAAAATGGAAGTTTTGATCTGGGCAGGGAAGGTGGCCATACTCATAACAGGATTGTCCATGCCGCCGACATGACAGGCCGGGAAATTGAGCGTTCATTACTGGATGCCGCAGCACTTCATCCGAACATCAATATTTTTGAACACCATTTTGCCATGGAACTGATTACGGAGCACCACCAAGGTGAAAAAGTAACAAGGGCTAATCCTGATAAGCATTGTTTCGGGGTATTTGTTTTAAATACCCGATCGGATAAAGTAGAGCGTGTTATGGCTAAAACTACCATGTTGGCAACGGGCGGGGCCGGTCAGGCTTATTTGCACACTACAAATCCGGAAATTGCAACGGGAGACGGCATAGCCATGGCTTATCGTGCCAAAGCCGCTGTAGCAAATATGGAATTCATTCAGTTTCATCCTACCTCATTATGTATTCCTGCTGCAAATTCATTTTTAATTTCCGAGGCGGTTAGGGGAAAAGGTGGCATTCTGCGTACACAAAATGGCACTGCCTTTATGAAGCAGTACGATAGACGTGCCGATCTTGCGCCCAGAGATATCGTTGCAAGGGCTATTGATGATCAGTTGAAAAAGACCGGTGATGATTGCGTTTATCTTGATGTTCGCCACCTTGATAGTAAGCTCGTCAGGGAGGAATTTCCGAATATTTACAAAACATGCCTAAAGCACGGACTGAATATTACGGAAGATCTTATCCCGGTAGTGCCTGCGGCCCATTATACTTGTGGTGGCGTGGTAACAGACCTGCATGGGCAGACATCAATAAACGGTCTTTATGCAAGCGGAGAGGTGGCATGCACCGGCGTTCATGGAGCAAACCGGCTGGCATCAAATAGTTTGCTTGAAGCACTTGTATTTGCGAAAAGAGCGGCCTTTCGGGCTATTGAATATATTAAACAGGTAGAGGTAAATAAAAACATCCCAAACTGGGATGATAGCGGCACAACCAATACGGAAGAATGGATTTTAATTTCCCATAATAAACGCGAGCTACAGCAAATCATGTGGGATTATGTAGGTATTGTTCGCAGTAACAAACGCTTAAGGAGAGCTTTCCGCAGGACCCGTTTACTGCACAAAGAAGTAGAGGATTTCTATGAACGGAACAGAGTCAGTGTCCCCCTTTGTGAATTGCGTAATTTAATAGCCATAGCTTACCTGGTTATTCAATCAGCTATAAAACGCAAGGAAAGCCGTGGCCTTCATTATACTACAGATTATCCTTTGCCAGTTGAATCTGAAAAGGTAGACACAATATTATAATCAGTAATTCAGCCGTTTAGCCTTTTGAAAATAAGGGGAACTATGATAAAAGTTGGCATAACCGGGGGAATAGGAAGCGGAAAAACTACCGTCTGCAAGCATTGGGAACAACTAGGCGCAAAGGTAATATACTCAGATGCAATAGCAAAAGAACTGATGGTCAGTGATTTAGAGTTGAAAGGCGCTATTATTCAAAAATTTGGAGAGGATTCTTATTTTGATGACGGATCGTTGAATAAGGGGTACCTAGTCCGGCAGGCTTTTGAACTTGATAAATCAGATCTGCTGAATCAGCTTGTACATCCTGAAGTTTATAAAGAAACCGGACGCATTATAAATCAGGCAGAAAAAGCAGGTACGGAAATACTTGTGAAGGAAGCCGCTTTACTACTTTTAAACGGTCGCCCTCATAACCTTGATTACATTGTTCTGGTACTGTCAGATAAAAGGCTACGAACAGAATGGGTAGCTTTAAGAGATCAGACGAAACCGGAAAGTGTAGAACAGAGAATCAGGAAACAACAAGATTTTTCTAAACTAACCCACCTTGCTGATTTTATAATCGATAATAACGGGGATCTGAAGGATTTACAAAAAAAAGCAGAAGACCTATATGATGTGCTTTTAAAAAAGGTTTAATTGACATCTTCTTCAAATTCAACTTCGGGAGATTCCTCTAATTCCTCAATTCGTTCTTCGGCTTCTTTTTTTGCTCTTTCAATGGCTTCGGGATCAACCTCGTCCGGAACGACCCAGGCGTTAGGGTAAATCTCTCGAACTACTTGTGAGAATTCAATAGCTTCGGCACGACTTAAAAAATTTCCCAGATGAAGGCGATAATATGGCTGGCGAAAACGAATATAGGTTTCATGCCGGGGAAAAATCTCCTGCTCTCTCATCCAACTGATAAATTCAGACTCCACAGCCTCAGCTTCATCAAGATCTCTTGTAGAAATGATCTGCACTCGAAAGCCCCTGTTCCGGTTCAAGTTATCTTCCACAACTTGCATATTTCTGTAAGCTGCAGGAATTGTATTATGCAACATCGCATAATTATCGCTGAGTTGGCTAGTGTGGCTGGCAATATCAACGTAAACAGCCATTGGTATTTGTTCGGAAGCCCGATTCAAAAGTTCTTCTATTTCATCTTTTTCAAGTTCACTTGAAGAAGCACAAAAACTAACCGTAAAGGCTAAGGAGCCGAATAGAAATAAAGTTAGAATACGTTGCAGAGGGGTAGCTTTCCTTTTCATGAGTGCGGTGGTTATAAACCAATGGGGTGCCAAGTGGTTTTTATTTCCTGAAACTCCAGTATTATATATGGATTTTCACGAGATTCATCTATCCAGTTTTTGTTGTCGCTAAATTTCACACGCTTAACGTTCAAGGATGCGTTTTCTTGGATTATTTTTTGAAAAAGTTCATTTTTATTGGAATAATATACAGCATTGACATCCATATGTGAAGAAAAATGCTCTGCCAACTCATTTTCTTTCCCTGTTAATATATTAATGACGCCACCCGGAACATCTGAAAAATGAAGCATTTCGGCAAATGATGTCGCAAGTAATGGTTTATTCTCCGCTTGTTTAAACGCAATACCCGCTCTTCCACACCAACCTGATCGATAGGAACAGTGTGACTAAACTCGGGTAATGTATGGGTTAAATCCATAAGGATATAGTATAATGGTGAAAATCAGAGTGCCAAAATATTCATAATCGAGCAGTTTTGTTTGTATTGTTGCTAGTCAATAGCTCTGTAAAGGTTCGTTTGCCTTTTAAAAAATATTCTTTAACAATCGCTATATCGATCATCGTATCGGGATCAAGCAAATTGGTACGTACCTGCTGAAGTTCATCCCTTTTCCTGGATAAAGAATCAAAATCTTTCAAAAAATGCAGCTGAGCCTTCAGAATAGCTCTAAACTCACCAAACCTAAAGCTTAGTAATGCTTTTAATGATGCTATGTAATCCAGCAGGAACCGCATTAGTACCCGTTTTAATATAGTAAAATGGCTGCTGTTCTTGATGATCATCGCCAGATTGTTCCGGTAATTATAATAGATCTTGCGCGGCGAGCCGGTAGAAAGCGAGCCACCGCCCAAATGAAATACTGTTGAACCGGGACACAATTTAACTTTATACCCACGGTTCCATAACCGCCAGCACAAATCTATCTCCTCCATATGAAATTCGAAATCCTCGTCAAATCCTCCATTCTCAACAAATACTTTATTTCTGATGGCCAGAGCTGCTCCACTAGCCCAAAATATTTCCTTTTCCTCATCGTATTGACCTTCATCCTTCTCGACGTGATCAAATATGCGACCCTGGCAAAATGGATACGCATAGCGATCCATAAAACCGCCGGCGGCACCGGCATGTTCGAAATACTCCTTATTTGCAAGCGACCGAATCTTTGGTTGAACTGCCGCCAGCCGTTTATCTTCGTTAAACATAGTCTTTATCGGGTCCAGCCATTCAGGGGTGACCTCCACATCATTATTTAAAAAAAGGATCACCTCTCCGCTTGCATATGCAGCACCTCGGTTATTGCCCCCGCAATAGCCATAGTTCTTGTCACAGGTTATAATTTTGATGTCGGGATAATGTTCATTAACCCATTCTGCACTGCCATCACCGGAAGCATTATCGGCTATAATAATTTCGGCTTCCGAACTGTTTTCGTAAACGGACGGCAGAAAACGTTTTAGATGATGCAGGGCATTCCACGTCACGATAACAATGCTGAAGTAATACATAGAAAAATTCTCTAAAGAAACTTGGTTTCGGGGGCAGTA
The DNA here is from genome assembly GCA_040878085.1 of Balneolales bacterium. GTDB lineage: Bacteria > Bacteroidota > Rhodothermia > Balneolales > Natronogracilivirgulaceae > JBBDMU01. Next base: position 300,654 of record JBBDMU010000029.1, on the reverse strand, counting down.
AAAATTATTTTATCGTTAATTATGATAAACATAGGACTGATATCAGATACCCATAACTATCTTGACCCTAAGGTAGCGGAATATTTTAAAGAATGTGACGAAATCTGGCATGCCGGAGATTTCGGTACTATTGCTATAGCTGATGAATTACGAAAAACAGCCCCTGTTATTGGTGTCTATGGAAATATTGATGGTCAGGATATTCGAAAGCAATTCCCCCTCCACCAGCGTTTCACCCGGGAAGGGGTTCGCGTTTGGATAACTCATATAGGAGGCCAACCCGGGCGCTACGCTTTGCCCATCAAGCGGGAAATGGATAGTAATCCACCAGATCTATTCATTACCGGCCACTCACATATCCTTATTATTGCCCGTAACCCAGATAATAAAAAAATGCTGCACATTAATCCGGGTGCAGCGGGAAGACAAGGATTCCAAACAAAGCGAACAATAGTATTATTTTCTTTGGATAATGGTGAAATAAAAGATTTAAAGGTAATTGAACTGGATTAGTAAAAAAACTGAGAACGGCTCAGTTTAAACGTAGTTAACTTTCATATTGCCAGTAACTAAAAATAACTTTATCTATTTCACTCATGCAAAGAGATGTTCAAATACGCGTGTTGCCTGAGGTAGCGGGGCAACCTCCATTGCTGCGCAATTATATCATTCAAAAAGAAAAGCTGCAACGGGAAGATATCCGGCACGTAGAAATCTTAAGACGTTCAATTGACGCGCGAGGCAGAAAAACCTTTGTTAACCTGGCAGTACGCCTTTATATCGATGAGGAGTTTTTACCTGAGAAATGTATCCTTCCGGATTATCCGAATGTAAGTAATGCTGAAGAAGTTATTGTAATTGGTGCGGGTCCGGCAGGGCTGTTTGCTGCTTTGGAATTGATGGAAAACGGGCTGAAACCGGTAATTATCGAGCGTGGTAAAAATGTAAAAGAGCGCATTGCCGATTTGAAAAGCATTAATGTCAATCATATCGTCAACGAAGATTCCAACTACTGCTTTGGTGAAGGGGGCGCGGGTACATATTCGGACGGTAAACTATATACCCGTTCCAAAAAAAGGGGCAACACCCGTAAAGTGCTGGAACTATTTGTCGGATTTGGGGCTGTGAGAGAGATCCTGGTTGAGGCTCATCCTCACATCGGGACTAACAAATTGCCGGGTATTATTGCCAATATGAGGGAATGCATTCAGCAAAATGGAGGAGAAATCCATTTTAATACCCGTGTGACCGATCTGATGACTGATTGCGGGCAAATCAAAGGAATAGTAACGCAAGACGGCACTAAATTTTATGCCAATAATGTGATTCTGGCAACAGGGCACTCTGCGCGTGATATTTTCGAGTTGCTCTATCACAAAAATATTAATATTGAAATGAAACCGCTGGCTATTGGTGTGCGTGTTGAGCATCCTCAAAAACTCATTGATTCCATACAATATAATTGCAAAATACGTGGCGAATATCTGCCGCCGGCGGCGTATAATATAGTTAAACAGGCAGGGGGACGCGGAGTGTATTCTTTTTGTATGTGTCCTGGCGGGGTAATTGCCCCCTGCGCCACAAAGCCGGGTGAAATCGTGACTAATGGCTGGTCTTCCTCCAGGAGGGCGCGGGCTACGGCGAATTCGGGAATTGTAGTGGAGTTGAAGCCTGAAGATTTTAAGCCATTCTCCCGATATGGCCCTCTTGCTGCTATGGAATATCAAAAGTCTATTGAACAAAAAGCCTGGCTGGAAGGCGGAAAGACTCAAGTAGCCCCTGCACAGGGGCTACTTGATTTCGTGAAGGGAAAGTTATCCCAGAAGCTGCCAAATACTTCGTATTCGCCCGGTATCACCTCTGTAGATCTAAGATCCGTGTTACCTGATTTTATTCATAATACTCTGAAGGAAGGATTTCGCCATTTTGACCGCAGTATGCGGGGTTATCTTACAAATGAAGCAGTGGTACATGCCCCTGAATCTCGTACATCAAGCCCTGTGAAAATCCCGCGCGACCGCGAAACCTTGCAGCATATTAAAATTGCAGGACTTTATCCCTGTGGTGAAGGAGCCGGTTATGCTGGTGGAATTGTCTCTGCTGCAGTAGATGGAATGAAATGTGCTGAACGTATAAGCATGAAAGTATTTGAAGTGCAATAAATGAGAAATAAATGAAATCATTTATTCTAAATAGATGTACTTATAGGGAGTGGTATATGCAATAAGCAAAATTACTGAATCATTGATTCGCTTCACATAAATACATTCTCATGAATAATCGGCTACGAACACAGCATTTTATTGCAAGCCTAATAGCAGTTACTGTTTTTGCAAGTATAGACGTTCTAGCAACCAATGCCCAGGATGCACCCTTCATAACCATCTGGCAAACCAATCACTCTGGTGTCTCGGATGACAATCAAATCATAATTCCGGGTGTTGGAGAGTACACGATAAAATGGCAAGAAGTAGATAACCCAGACAATGCCGGAAGTGATACCGGATCGGATGTTCATACAATTACCTTTCCATGGTCTGGGGTCTACAGAGTAAGTATCCGCGGAGATCTGAAACGTATTCATTTTGGGATGCATGATGAAGATAATGAGGGGGACGCGCGAAAAATATTGGAGGTGGAACAATGGGGAGATATCGCCTGGTCATCGCTGCAAGGCGCTTTTAAAGGAGCTGCTTTTCTTATAAAATCCACGGGAGATGCTCCTGATTTGTCAGGTGTAACGGATATGAGCGAGATGTTTCGTGGGGTCACTTCTTTCAATGCTGATATTGGCGACTGGGATACTGGTCATGTTACCGATATGTCATATATGTTTTTTGCTGCCCAATCCTTCAATGGTGATATCAGTTCCTGGGATACAGGAGAGGTAACAAATATGAGCTGGATGTTTGATGGTACAAGCGCGTTTAATCAAGATATAGGTGGCTGGGAAATTGGTAATGTAAAAGATATGAGAGGGACATTTCGTGGTGCCGTTTCCTTCAACCAGGATATCGGAGACTGGAATACTGAGAATATTACAGATATGAACTCAATGTTCTCAAACGCCCAATCCTTCAATGGTAATATCAGTGATTGGAATACCGGCAATGTAGAGGATATGAGTGGAATGTTTTATAATGCCGGTTCCTTTGAAGGTGAAATCGGGAACTGGGATACGGGTAACGTAACGAACATGAGCAGTATGTTTAATAATGCCAGATCTTTTAACAGTGATATCGGCGGCTGGGATACGGGTATTGTTACGGATATGAGTAGAATGTTTAGTAATGCCAGATCTTTCAACAGTGATTTAGGAAGTTGGGATACCGGAAATGTTATAAATTTGAGTGGGATGTTTCGTGATGGTAGTTCTTTCAGGCAAGATATCGGCGGTTGGGAAACCGGCAATGTAACAGATATGAGCGAGATGTTTCTTAATGCCAGATCATTCAACCATGACATCGGAAACTGGGATATTGGCAGCATTTCTTCCATGGATTCAATGCTAGTTGAATCTGGCTTATCCGCAAATACTTATGATAAGGCTCTAGCTGGTTGGGCAAATCAGAATTTACAATCCGGTGTGACATTAGGGGCCGAAAACTTGTATTACTGCGAGGCCGGGATAGCGCGGCAGAAGGTTATCGATAACTTCAGCTGGGTGATTAAAGACGCTGGCATTGCAGAAGGTTGTTTCACCACTTCCATTAATGAACATGATGGATTACCCGTTGCTTATGAATTAAATCAGAATTACCCCAACCCGTTCAATCCCACAACGCAAATCAGGTTTTCGATACCTGAACAGGCACACGTCCGCCTGGATGTGTATAGCCTGCTTGGCCGGAAAATTTCAACTCTGGTCGATGAAAATAAAGCTGCCGGGTATTATGATGTCAATTTTGATGCAACAAGTTTAACCAGTGGGTTGTATATCTATCGGCTACAAACGGAGATGCATGTTGAGACAAGGCAAATGATGTTGATCAAATGATAAAAAATGAACTAGTTGCCCCATTACAAGTATTATAAAAAAGCCCAACTATCAGCAGTTGGCATCCTTTTGCACACGCAATTCTTTTAAATTATGTTTAGATTATAGCCTGTTCACTTCACTATATTCAAGACCTAATAAGCAGTATCTATGAGCTCATTTTCCCACTTGCATTGCCATACCCAGTACAGCTTACTCGATGGCGCAGCGGGGATACAGAAGTTAATTAGCAAAGCATCTGAACAGGAAATGCCAGCCCTTGCAATCACCGATCATGGCAATATGTTTGGGGTTCCCAATTTTGTAAATGAGGCCCATAAACAGGGTGTGAAACCCATCATCGGATGTGAGTTTTATTTAACACCCACTCAGATGGATGACCGCACAGACAGAACCCGATACCATCAGGTTTTGCTGGCTAAAAATATGACGGGTTACAAAAACCTTTCCAAACTGACCTCATTAGGTTACGTAGACGGACTTTATTACAAGCCAAGAATAGATAAAGCGCTGCTTGAAAAGCATGCCGAGGGGTTGATATGCACAACCTGCTGTCTGGCAAGTGAGGTTAATCAGACGATTATAAAAAAAGGAGAGCGGGAAGCCAAAAAAATCTTCGAATGGTATCTGGAACTTTTTGGGGAAGATTATTACATCGAATTGCAGCGGCATGGGTTAAAAGATCAGGACATATGCAACGAGGTATTGATTCGTTGGAGCAAAGAATATAAGGTGAAACTGATTGCCACCAACGATTCCCACTATGTGGAGCGTGAAGATTCCGAGGCTCACGACATCCTTCTTGCCCTGCAAACAAACGCAGATATTAATGATCCCAAAAGGTTTCGGTTTACAGACGACAAAGGAATCCTGAACAAAGAGTTTTATTTGAAAACCCGTGATGAAATGGCGGAAGTTTTCAAGGATGTTCCTGAATCATTAGACAATACCAATGAGATTGTCGGCAAAGTAGATGACATTAAGCTAAGTTCTGAACTTTTGTTGCCGGACTTCCAATTTCCGAATGCCTTTAAAAGCATGGAAGATTATCTACGTCACCTCACATACGAGGGAGCGAAGAAACGCTATGGAGAGGTTACCCAAATAATAAGCGAACGCATAGAGCAGGAGCTTAAAATCATTAACGATATGAACTTCTCAGGATATTTCCTGATTGTTCAGGGGTTTACTTCAGAAGCCCGAAACCGTGGAATATTTGTAGGGCCGGGGCGGGGGTCGGCGGCCGGGAGCGTAGTAGCTTATTGTATCGGTATTATAAATATTGATCCGTTGCGGTATGATTTGCTCTTTGAGCGTTTTCTGAATCCCGAACGTATTTCACCACCTGATATCGATATTGACTTCGATGATGTGGGCAGGCAAGAGTTAATTGATTACGTAGTAGAAAAGTATGGGCGTGATAATGTGGCCCAGATTATCACCTACGGTACGATGAAAGCCAAAACGGCCATACGTGATGTGGGACGCGTTCTGGGAGTTCCTTTGGGGGAAGTGAATCGCATAGCAAAGTTATTCCCTGAGCGACCGGGCCTGGATACCTTTGCAAAAGCTACAGATCCTGAAAACAATCCTGATACGGCCAAAGAAATTGACCAGCTGTTTTTATCGGATGATCTTCAGGTACAGAAAATGATGCGTTTTGCCAAGACGCTGGAAGGTTGTCCGCGCCACACAGGAATACATGCTGCCGGGGTCATTATAGCACCCGGTATGGTTCATAATTATCTGCCGGTTGCTCTGAGCAAAGAGAAAGATGTGGTTACCCAATATGATGGGCCTAGCGCCGAAGATTGCGGACTGCTTAAGATGGATTTCCTCGGATTGAAAACCCTTTCCATTCTGAAGACAGTCATGAAGATGGTTAAAAAAGGTCATGGTGTAGAATATGATCTCGACACGATCCCTCTGGATGATGAAAAAACTTTTGGATTGTATCAGGAAGGAGATACCGTAGGCACATTTCAGTTTGAATCTGACGGAATGCGCAAATACCTCAAGGAGCTGAAACCAACCAGTATTGATGATCTGATTGCTATGAACGCCCTGTACCGGCCCGGTCCCATGCAGTTCATCCCCGAATATATTGACTGCAAACATGGGAGAATGGAAGTAACCTATCCTCATCCTATGCTGGAAGAGGTTCTGAAGCCTACATTCGGAATTATGGTCTATCAGGAACAGATCATGAAAGTAGCCCAGATAATGGGAGGCTACACGCTGGGTGGTGCGGATATACTCAGGCGCGCCATGGGTAAGAAAAAGAAAGAGGAGATGGACAAGCAGCGGATCTTTTTCCTTAAAGGCGCAAAAGAAAAAGAGGTTAATGAAAAAGTAGCAGGCGAAGTATTTGATAAGATGGCTTTCTTCGCCGGTTATGGATTCAACAAGTCACATTCGGCGGCATATTCTGTGGTGGCCTATCAGACGGCCTACTTTAAAGCGCACTATCCCGCAGAATATATGGCGGCCGTGCTTACGCACAATATGAGCGACATCAAAAAGATATCTCAGTTCATCGAAGAGGTTTATCATCTTGGTCTTGTGGTAGACCGGCCTAATGTAAATACGGGTGAAGGCGACTTTGTGGTAAATAACGGCCGTGTGCAATACGGTATTGATGGCATAAAAGGTGTTGGGTCTAATGCTGTAGATCATTTTGTGGAAGAGCGAAAAAACAACGGTCCCTACAAAAGCCTGTTTGATTTTACAGCAAGAGTCGATTTAAAGACGTGCAACAGAAAAATGATGGAGAGCCTTGTCACCGCCGGGGCTTTTGATACACTTGAACCCAATAGGGCGAAATTATATGCCGTACTGGAAGATGCTATCCGTTACGGAATAAAAAAACAGCACGATGAGAAAATGAATCAGACCAACTTGTTTGGCGGTGATAGCGGTGATGATGAGCAGCAAGAACCGAAATTACCAGAGGTTGATCCTTGGGGAGATTTTGAAAAGCTAAAGAAGGAACATGATCTTATAGGTTTTTTTCTAAGCGGTCATCCACTTGATAAATATAAAGAAGATATCAACCTATTCTGCAGTTCGCCTTTAGGGGATGAATCTCTAAATGAGTTGGAAGATAAGGTGAGTGTGTCGGCTGCTGGCATAATAACCTCGGTAAAGAGGGTGGTGGATCGTAAAGGGCGTCCATTTGCATTCCTTACAATGGAAGACAAAAAAGGAAGCTCAGAAGCTATTGCCTTTTCAGATGTGTATGATCGATATATGAACCTGCTGCAAACAGATACCATTGTTGTTGTCGAAGGAGAAATCAGCAAAAGGGATGGCGTACCCAAAATTATTGCTCGTACTTTCGACCGGGTGGAAAATCTTCGATCAAAGAACCAGAATAATCTAAGATTGCGGGTTCGTCTGGAAACGGAGCTTCTTTCTCATGAAGATCTGCAGAGTATGGCGGAACTGTTTGATCAGAACAGGGGAAATACGCATGTAGCCTTTGATGTTATCAGTCCGCACACGGAAAAACTGAAAATGCATGTACGTAAATTCGTCATTGACCCAACAGATGAGCTTTATGCAGAACTGCAAAGATTATTAGGCAAAGATAGAGTCTGCTTTGAGAAAATTGAATAATAGCATTGATTGGAAATTATTTATCCTAATTGTGCGTTACAGAACTGAATATTAAATAACTTTGATAATAGTGAATGATAGTTACTAAACTTTCATTACAAAATTATTAACTAATAAAGGAAAATAATGGCTAAACCTATAGCACTTACAGATGACAGTTTTGACAATGAAGTATTAAAATCCGATAAACCCGTACTTGTAGATTTTTGGGCAGAATGGTGTGGCCCATGCCGCATGATTGGTCCGGTAGTGGAAGAACTTGCCGGTGAATATGATGGAAAAGTTAAAGTTGGCAAAGTTGATGTTGATAGTAATCCACAAACATCAACTAAATATAATATTAGAAGTATACCGGCACTACTTATCTTCAAAAATGGTGAGGTTGTAGATCAAATTGTAGGGGCTGTTCCCAAAGCAGAATTAAAGAAGCAGCTTGAAGCCCAAGTGGCTTAGTGATATTTAAAAAGTTAATAAAAGAGGCTGTTTTAAAAGACTGCTACGGCAAAGTGTCCACGCTTGCCGGGAGTGCTCTCGTGTATCCTGAGTGCAATTCCTCGCGAGTCGTGGACGCCTCTCGGAGCAATTTTAGACCTTTTGAGACAGCCTCTTTTATTCTATAAAAAAAATAAAACTTATTCCCCCTTATAATTCTATTAGATTTTATATTGATACATAATTCCAGTTAATTGACCCCACCTAATTTTCTCTATTATGGAGATTTCTGAATTTATAATAATCACTGCACGCTTAGCAGTTTATATTGCTTTTTTTACGATTTTAAGTGTAGCAATTGCTGCAAGTTTTATTAACGGTAAACAAGATCCGAAGAAGAAAAATAATGCTGATAAAGAATCCCGTGTCGGCAAACAGTTAAGTTAAAGCAGATAACAGATTACACGACAGATCAGCTATGTTCTGCCCTGTAAGCATTAAAATCATTTAATTATTCGGTACTATTAAAAAGCATTAATCGTTAGAATACTGTAAATAAAATTTTTAACAACTTCAGTATTTTTAAATGGTTACCCCACAAGGAAAATTGATTCCAATCGGCGGCAGTGAAAACAAGAATTGCCGGGAATCCGGAGATTGTCAAACAACTTTTTATGAGAGTGGGATTTTAAAGCGCCTGTTAAGTGAAATGAAGGGAGCCGATTCCCGTATTGAATTAATCCCAACGGCATCGGGTGTTCCTGAATTGACCACGCAACGATATATCTCGGCTTTTAAAAAACTCGGTTGTGAAAATGTGGGAGTTCTGCCGATCCAAAACAAGCAGGATGCATTTAACCCGGAATATGTTGAGAGAATTGAACTTTCTGATGGAGTTTTTTTTACGGGTGGCAACCAGTCTCGTCTTGGAATGTTCTTTACTGAAACACCCGTCTTAGAGGTTCTTACCAAACGCTACATAAATGATGATTTTGTAATTGCCGGCACGAGTGCCGGTGCAATGGCAATGAGCTATAGAATGATCACTGGGGGCGCACCAACTTCATTTGAGCAGGGCGGTGTGAATATTTCAACCGGACTTTCGTTTATTAACGACACCATTATTGATACCCACTTTGTTAAACGCGGCCGTTTTGGCAGACTTACCCAAGCCGTGGCAGCAAATCCCGGAAGTCTTGGAATCGGTCTGGCCGAAGACACAGGTTTAATTTTAAGTTCAGGGTCTGAATGTGAAATTATTGGCTCAGGACAGGTAATTTTTATTGATGGTCATGCGTTAAAACATAAAGTAAAATCAACCCTTAGCACTACCTTGTCAGTTAAAGATCTGGCCATTCATGTATTGGCTAGGGAAGACACGTATTCGCTGAAGGAGCATAGTTTTGCCGGAAAAACAGAAGCATTGGCGTCATAATCGGCAAATTAAAAAAAAATAATGATAGTCCTTGGTAAGTTAGTTTTCTGCTATTCTTTGCACACTAGTAAAATACAATTGCTTATTAAATAAAAATGCTTTATCATCGTGCATCGTAGTTGTTGTACATGCTTTTCTTAGAAATGCATCGTTAACAATTTCGGAATTTAGATTTCAACAACAATTGTATAGGAGTAATTAGCATGGCAGATCGTGAAGAAGGCGTCGTTAAATGGTTTAACGGCGACAAAGGATATGGTTTCATTTCCCGTGACGGAGGTGATGACCTATTTGTTCACTTTAGCGAGATTCGCGAAGATGGATATCGTAGTTTAGACGAAGGTCAGCGGGTAGAATTTACCGTTGCTACAGGTGAAAAAGGTTTACAAGCTCAAGATGTAACAGTCTTGTAACGTAACACGAATTTCATATTTATAAAGCACATTGGAAACATATTAATGTTAACCCGATGTGCTTTTTTTATTTATAGCCGCTAATTATAATTTTATAAGTGTAGCGCTAATTACTTCATCTTTCCGGCTGCGTATTTTATTGAGGGTTTCCTCATTCGGGCTGGCGTTAAGTTGAATGGTGCAGCTTGCGGCAACTTTGCCTTCAAATATCACGTTTTCAAATTCCTCGGCATTAATTTGGGCTGATTTAAGCTCACTCATTACGTTGGCGATGACACCAGGTTTATCATAATGCCTCACCACAAGCTGCCATTCCACAGCCGTAGCCTTAGAACGATTGACCCAATTGCGGGCCCTGCCCGTTTGGATATACTGGCGAACCACAGAAACGGCCTCTTCGGCAACAGCATTTTGGGCTTGCTCAGTTGATGCACCAATATGATGAGTAACATAAAGGTTTTTTTTGTTCTGAAGTCTGCTTGAGAAATCCCCGGTCTTTTGTTCGGGCTCTTCGTCGAATACATCGATTCCTGCCCGAATTCTATCTTGCTCTACAGCTTCAATGAGCGCGTCTTCATCTACCACTTCCTTTCGTGCCGTATTAATGAATAAAGTACCCGGCTTCATGTCTGAAAAGACTGTTGTTGAAATGATGCCTTTCGTTTGGGGAGTGGAAGCCAGGTGTACAGAAATAATATCACAGTGCCTGGCAAGTTTTTGGATAGAATCAGCTCTGGCAATATTTAGTTCTGAGGCACGATCGTCGGTTAGGGAACGTGACCATGCGGTAACGTGCATACCGAAGCTGTGGGCCCGTCTAATAACCTCCTCACCGATCCTGCCGACCCCAATGATCCCAAGTTTCTTGTCGTATACGCCGTCTGCTTTGGAATAAAGATCCTTATTCCATTTCCCATTATGGAAATCCTGCACATTGTCAGGGATGCGCCGGTCAAGGGCAAGTATCAAACCCATTGTCAGTTCAGCAACGGCAAAGGTATTCTTGCCAGGGCAGTTAGAGACATAAATGCCCTGCTCGCTCGCCACTTTAACATCAATATTATTCACTCCGGCGCCCGCCCGAATAATCAAAGATAAATCCGGACTACTTTTTATACACTCACCAGTAACTTTAGTAGATCTTACGATCAGTATGGTGGCATCACTGACAGCTTCTTTAAGATCCCCTTTCTTTAAATCGGGTTCATACGCTACATCCAGGCCCAGGTTATTTAGTTTGGAAATATATAATTCGGGAAAATTATCTGCAATTAAGACTTTCATAACTATGGCCCTCGATGCAATTATTGTAATATTAAACGTAAGATAAATGATTCCTTGAAGGAAAAGTATAATAATATTTCCCTTTCAACTTATCTTTGAAACGAATATTCATAATATTTCAATCCTGGTTGGAATCCTGAAAAGAGGATGCATATTTTTAAAAGAACTAAATGTAAAGGTTAAAAATTCTGTTTTTATATGATACCAACACATCTGGGTTCGTAATATGATTCTGCTAAACATTTTTGGTGGAGTCGCACTTATTTTATTTGGTGTACGGTTTTTGGGTAAAGGGCTGGATCGCCTTTTTGGCCAAGATCTTATACGCTGGCTGCACCGGATGACCCAGCAAAGAATGAAAGCATTCGGGGCCGGAGTGGCCGTTTCCATGGTCGCACCGTCATCAACCACACTGGCCTTGGTAACGTTACGAATTTTGCACGCCGGAAAATTAACGGCAGAACGCATGCTTGCTGTTTTTCTGGGAACGAATGTTGGCGTTACAGTAACGATTCAGTTACTAGCCTTTAGGATCTATAATTACTTTCCTTTATTTCTGATAGTCGGTTTGATCGGATATCAATTTCTGGAACGTAATCTGTTCAGGGGTATCGGTCAATGTATTTTGGCTTTCGGTTTTATATTTCTTGGCATGGACCTGATAAGCCTTTCCGCATCAACAATCCCTGACGATGAAGAGCTTACTTTAATTATTGAAATACTGTGTGCTAATCCATTGGCACTTATTATTATTTCAGCAATTCTGACCATGGTGATGCAAAGTTCAACAGCGACTATTGGTATTGGCCTCGCCCTTGTAGAAGGTGGGGTCGGCTCTATAGAGTTCCTTATTCCCATAGTTGTGGGATCCAATATTGGAATAGCCGGAACAGCATTGATTGCGGGTTTTTCTACTCTCGAGGGGAAGCGCCTGGGGGTCTCTAATTTAATTTTAAAGGGGGGAGTAGCCTTGCTTACTTTACTGGCGCTTCCTTTAATTGCGGACTTGATGAATCAGACGCCGGGCAATGAAATACGGCAGGCTGCAAATTTCCACACTTTGTTTAATTTATTTATAGCGGTACTGGCACTGCCTTTTGTCGGATATATTAGCAATATGGCTCGTTTTATGATTAAGCCCGAACCTCAATCGCCTGAAGACGCATTAAAAGCGCCGGCTACCTATTTGGATGAAAAAGCCCTGGAAAGTCCTTCCGTCGGTCTTATAAATGCAACCCGGGAAACGTTATCTATGGCGGATGAAGTTAAAAGGATGTTAACTAATTTTTGGCGTGCTCATGAAGAAAATAATGTTACCCTAGCCAGACAAGTACAGAGATATGATGATCGTATTGATAATATGAACAACACAATAACCGAGTATTTAAGTAAGCTCAATGAAGAAGCTTTAAGTCCACAGGACACAAAATGGCAATTTACCCTGCTAAACTTTACCAGTGAACTCGAGGCCATTGGTGATATCATTGATAAGAACTTGTGCCACCAGTTAATCAAAGAAGTTGAGGGTGGCCTTGAACTGACAGATAGAGACCAGCAAAAGCTGAAAGAATTATACCATAAGGTGTTAAGACGGTTTGAAATGGCGATTAGCATATTGGCGGGACGCGATAAAGATCTGGCAATCCAAATGCACGCCGGCAAAGAACAGTTAAACGAATGGTGCCGGAAAGTTCAGGAAGAGCATTATGCAAAACTGAATGCCCGCGACATTGTAAGTCTCGAATCAAGCTCCTATTTTATTGATATGATGAATAGCTTACGGCGCGTAAGCAGTCATCTAACATCCATTGTTTATTCTTTTGTTCCCAAAAAATAAAGCGGTCAGACTGCTATCATTTCTTCATGAAAATCGTCCAATATTCTGAGTTTCAGCTGCCACAGGGAGTTTTTCTGTGTTATGATGATTTAAATGATGACCCTAAACAGGCTGAATACTTACTTTCAAATTTGTCAGGGGCGGCAGGATTAGACGATCATATTTTAAAAGTGTTCAAAGAAGAGAGCGGCAAGCCTTATGGCAGGATAGATGGGCGTAAAGTTGGTATATCTGTTACTCATACAAGGCAATTTATATGCTGCGGATTATATCTTCATGGCGAAATTGGAATTGATATGGAATCCAGAGAACGTAAAGCCGCCACTGGGTTAAGAAAAAGGATCACCCACCAAAATGAATTATCTTTGGTTGCCGATGTCGAAACCATAAGAATATGGACCATCAAGGAAGCAGTTTTAAAACTTACGGGAACCGGTCTTCGCACGGCAATGAAAAAGGTCGAGATTCGTGAGAACAAAAATAATTATTTTAAAGTTACCGCCTGCGGAGTTGATATGGCGGTATTATCCATTGAAATTGATACTTTTTGGCTCTCAATAGCTTATTTATCATAAGAATTTTCATTTGTAATCCTTAAGGCAAATATGAAAATAACATTCAAAAAAAAAGAGCTCCAAAATTTATTACAAAAAAAATCAAGACAGCAACATGACGGCATTCGTATTTTATTTGTGCCACTTCTGGTTACAGATAAAAATTTTGAGCTGGTGTCTGAAATATATGGGCAGCTCATTGGCAATAACTATGAAACCATTGTTATTATCGAGCCCGTGAAAGGGGATTTGGCTAAAAAAATTCCCATGCCATCGGCTTCTGAATTTAAAACACAGTTTGGTATTGTGCCGGTAAATGAAGAACTGCGTAACGAATTCTGCGACGAAGAAGATGATTTCTTTATTGATGATAGCGGTCTCCATGGGCAAATGAGCCTGTTCGATCACCTTGCATTGATGCAGTGTGCGAAGGAAGATTTTAGTGCCGTAAGCGTTCAACTTGCCGATGAGCGTCTGGAAATTGTAGATGAAATCACTTATGTATTTCGTGAATTACTGGCAGCCAGAAATGTTCTTATTATCTGCGCCTGCGACCTTAGCACAGAACATTCTGATGAATTCAAGCGCATAAAAGAAGTAATAGATAACAACGACACTTCCGGGCTAAAAAACTTCCTTTATAGCGGCCAGTCAAAAATAGAGGGCATGGGCGTGTTTCTGACCGGGGTAAATATCGCTAAAGATTGGGAGCTCGATATTGAATTTTTAAACGGGGATTATCACCAACGTGAAGGTAATAGTTTGATTACAGGATATGCCGGTTTTCACATTTCAGAATCTTAATTTAAATACTACTGAAATGTTTCTATGCCGGCTGTAGTTTATGATAAAAAACGGTATGTCATTTAATCACCAGGTATCAATAATTGGAACGGGCGCTGTGGGCGGCTCCCTTATCAGGACATTGCATAAAAAAGGAACCTTTGTAAGCGGGTTGTACAACCGGACAAAGTCAGTTGCTGATGAACTTGCGGATGAAGTGGATGCAGAAAAAACCGGCGTATTTCCTGATTCATTAGAATACCTGGGTGAATTATGCTTTATATGCGTTCCGGATGACCAAATACCGGAAGTAGCTCTGAAACTTTCAGAATTAAAGGGAATATTCCGGAAAGTATCTTTTGTCCACACTTCCGGGGCAAAACCGGCCTCAGTACTTAAACCACTCCAGGAAAAAGGCTCAGAAATTGCCTCTTTCCATCCATTGCAAACCTTTGGAAATCCTGATTTGAAAAATGCTTTCAAAGGTATCTATATCAGCCTGCAAGGTGATAAAAACCTGCTAAAAATACTACAGGATGTAACCGAGTTATTAAAAGCAAAATATCTGGTTGTTAACGAAAAGCAGAAAGCCAGTCTGCATCTTGCGGCGGTTTTTGCCTGCAATTATCTTGTAGCTCTAATGGAAGCAGCCCGCCAAAGCCTGAACCTGGATGAACCTGACATTGACGTCACCGAAGTAATGCAACCTCTGATTACCAGTACCTGGAACAATATTAGAGCAAAAGGAGTTGATGAATCTTTAACTGGTCCTATTAGTCGCGGTGATGCAGGCACGATTCAGGAACATCTTTCGATATTAAAAAAATCTCCCAAACTGACCAATCTTTATGCTCATTTGGGATCAGTTGCCCTTGAGATAGGCGGACGCAACGGCCTTGACAATGAAAAAATTCAAAATATTCAGAAGATACTGGAAAAGGCAAAACAGTAATACTTGCACAAGCACCGAGACCAGAGCAAAATTAATAAATTCTTAGCCTACACCGCCCCGGTACAACCCGATACCAACTCCTATAAAACTCCTACCACCAGTAAGACTTGTGTTGGAGTTGGTATGGACTTGATCAGGAGTTGATTGAGATTTATCTGCAACATTTTTGTATTTCAATGGTTACTTCATTTATCCTCAAAATTGCTTAATTTATGGGCATGTCTAAGTCAATCGAAGAAGTTCAAACAGCAAGTCGCCCCAGGCTGGAAACCCTGTATCCGGTGATGGAGCATTTTTATACCATACAGGGCGAGGGAGCCCATGCCGGGAAACCGTCATATTTTATCCGTCTTGCAGGTTGTGACGTCAAGTGCTGGTGGTGCGACGTAAAAGACAGCTGGGATGCTTCCAAACATCCTGAAGTTGATGTTAAAACTCTTGTTGATGGCGCCGTGGCCAGTAGGGCACGCTTTGTTGTCATAACCGGGGGTGAACCCTTACTTCACAATTTGCGTCCCCTTTGTATCTCTTTACGCCGGAAAAGGTTTAAAGTGCATATCGAAACCAGTGGTTCATCTCCGCTAAGTGGTGCCCTCGATTGGATTACATTATCTCCGAAACGATTCAAGAAGCCTTTGGAAGAGGTATTTCCCTATGTGGATGAGCTGAAAGTGGTTGTATTAACCAATAAAGATATCGAGTGGGCAGAAGAGAACGCCAAAAAATGCCCCGATAACACAACCTTGTTGCTTCAGCCGGAATGGGATACGCCGGAATCAGTTGGCCTGATTGTTGATTATGTGAAAAAGAATCCAAAGTGGGCTATTAGCCTGCAGACCCATAAGTTTCTGGGCGTACGGTAAAATCTTTCCAGATTTATTATTTTGCCGCTCAGGTGCTGCCTTATTAAATACCCTTTTGAAAAATGTCGCTTTTTTTGAGGGAGATTTAGTAGTCGATGGTCCGATAGCATTTGATTCAGGATTTAGGGTGCTAACTGTTGTATTGCATTGGTTGCATTTAAGAGCGGCAACCGGGGGGACGGCCGGAGGCCGAAAAACAGGTTTGGTACAGGCGAGACGCCTGTACCGGCGGTAGCCGTCGTAGATACTATACTTATGAGACAGCCTCGGAGCAGTTCTTAAAACTTTTGAGACAGCCTCCATTATTTATATTGAAAACTCATTTTCTTGAGGTATTTTAGTTGCAGGTAATTATATTCGTAACTACGAAATACCATGATTATGGCGTATTCATCAGAGCTAAAAAGCAAAATGGCAAGTGCCCGGCGGTTGGAAAACCGTCAGTTGCCGGAATTGCCTTATGATTCAATCAGGTCTCTTTTCATAGACAGGCTAAACTGGGAAAAGACGTGGCTAACCTACATTAATTCAAATAATAACCGGGTTGAGTTGAGCTACCGGGAGTTTTGCGGCAAAACCATTGGCCTTGCTCATTTCATGAATCAAAAAGGGCTTCGTAGTGGGGATCGAGTTGCTACGGTTTCCCATAACCATTGGCATACTGTTGTGCAGTATTTCGCAGCCTGGCTGCTGGGGGTGGTTGTGGTTCCGGTTAATGTGGGTGAGGATGACGAGCGGATATCTTACATTATTCAACATGCAGGGGTGAAACTGGCTTTTGTTCGGGAGGATTACCGTGAGCGAATGCATAACATCATCAACTCTGACAGGAATCTGGCAGATATTGAAGTTTGCATTATAGGAGATAAACTTGATCCATACCTGAAGTCGGGCACAATGGATGAGCTGCCTGGTTCTGTTTCGGGAGAAGCGAACGCTTTAATCGTGTATACATCCGGGACAACGGGCAATCCCAAAGGTGTGCTTCTCAGCCAGAACAATTTGATGGAAGATGCCCGAAGCATATCGGAATGGCATAGCATTGACCCGGAATCCCGCATGATGTGCGTTTTACCTATCCACCACGTAAACGGAACGGTTGTTACGCTGGTGACACCTTTTTACGCGGGGAGTTCTGTTGTGCTTGCCCAAAAATTTAGGGTGGGCAGCTTTTTCAGAATTATTCAGGAAGAAGGTGTTCATATTGTAAGTGTGGTGCCGACACTGCTGCAGTTTTTAAACAATGAATACAAAGAAAAAAAAGCACCGATAATCCCGGGGTTCTCGCATTTCATTTGCGGTGCCGGCCCTCTTACCGTTAATGTAGCCCAACAGTTTGAAGATACTTTTAGCACCCGCATCATCCATGGATATGGCCTTTCGGAAACGACCTGCTATTCCTGCTATCTGCCCCTGGACCTGGATGACCGGGAGCATAAAACCTGGATGCGCGATTACGGGTATCCAAGCATGGGGATTCCACTTCCCGTTAATGAAATGCAAATCCATGATGCTTACGGGAATCTACTATCGGAGAATGAACGTGGTGAGATTGTGATCAGAGGGGTCAACGTCATGAAAGAGTATTTTGGCAATGAAGATGCCAATGAGAAAGCTTTTACATATGGATGGTTTCGCAGTGGTGATGAAGGTTTTTATAAGTTGGATAAAAAAGGGCGGCCGTTTTTCTTTATTACAGGCCGCCTGAAAGAACTGATAATTCGCGGGGGCATCAATCTGTCGCCGTTAGAAATTGATGAAATTATTGGCAAAGCGCCCGGTGTTGAAACAGGAATCGCCGTCGGTTTCGAAAATGACTGGTATGGGGAGGAAGTCGGTGCTTATGTGAAAATGAGACCGGGAGAGATGCAGGATGCCGCGCGGATAATAAAATTTTGTGCAGAGAAGCTGCCGTTCATGAAGAAGCCGAAAGTAGTCGTGTTTGGAGATGATATCCCTGTTACCTCCACAGGCAAATATCAAAGGCTTAAAATTGCCGGGCTTTTTTCGGAATGGAAAAATAAGCAGTTCAAAAAGTGAAAATATATTTGGCTTTATTGGGATAATTTGGTTAAATAGACTGCAGTAATCTCTGTTTAAACGCATCCGGACATGATTTGATAACGAGTTGTTTCATACTTGAGATTAATTTGTTATAGTGTATCAACAGCTAAAAACTCATTCCAAAACGGAGGTAACTATGAGTTCTTTAAATCTTGACTTATTCATCAAAGTCAATGAGGATTTTGAAATTAAGCAATATAAAATCCTGCATGCCCTAAATTTAGCTTATGGCAATTTTACCAAAAATCGTCTGTATCCCCAGCTTGGTGAACTGATCTTTTTATATAGGAATTTAAACGAGATCTTAAAGAATATTAAAGCATTGCAGGATGAATTTCCTAAAAAGATTAAAGAAATTGATTGGGAAAAAAAGGACATCATTTATGAAAGAATATTTCGTGATGAAGCCAATGTTGACCGGATAGTAGAGGTTATTGAGTGGTCTCTGCCCCAGCTTAAACAAACAATCGACGAAGGTGTCGTTATCTATGAGTTCGTGGATGAGAATCTTGAGGTTGAGAAAGTCGGTATTGTGCCGTCGTACCTTGAAGAGGGGTATATATTTGTTCCTGATAACAGCAAAAAAGGATTGAAACTTTACCGGTACGACGTTTCTATATATGCATCGTCAGAGGATTCTCAGCGGGCATTAAAAACGAAATATATTCGAACCATACCCATTGACAGCATTCACCAATCGACCAATTCAATTAAACTCAAGTTAATTCGCCGGCATAAAGATTTGCCCAATCCAGCTACTTATTCGTTCCATACGGAACTGGATTTTCCCTTTAATGAAACGATATTTCCTATCGCTAAACGAAAATTCATGAGGTACTTGTACACATAGGATAATGGTTAATTTATAGGAACAACGGCTAGCGTACAACGACTGACGCAAACCAGGTGATTATTATCATCATGGATTTTAATATCCCATACCTGAGTTGACCTCCCTACGTGTAATGCTGTTCCCGTACCAAAAACGTTACCTTTGCTTACTTTTCTTATGTGGTTGGCATTTATTTCAAGTCCACTGACAGCATAATTTTCTATATCATCGAGAGCTAGCCAGCCGCCCACCGATGCCAGGGTTTCGGCAAAGGCCACCGAGGCTCCACCATGCAGTATGCCAAAGGGTTGCATGGTCGTTGACTTAACCGGCATGACGCCTTTAATAACATGCTTTTCAATGGATAAAAACTCTATCTCAAGCACATCAACCATGCTTTCACGATTAAGTTTTTTATAAAGCTCCACCTTCTCTTTTAATTCTTCGGCTATATGCATGAAATTTTGGTTGACTTAAATTCACAATCTTATTTGCAATTATACGAAAAAAAAAGCGTGTTAATTTCCCCAATTTTAGTTAAGGTTGTTATAAGTACAATAATTACAGCATTTAAGGTTAATATATTTTAAACTATTATGATGGATTTTGAACCAAGTACCATCTTTAGCCTGGTTGACAAAGGGCTCAGGAGAAATACATCGGGAGTGGCCTTATCATCCAAAAGAAATGGAAAATGGACAGGTACCACTATAAAAGATTTTAATGATCGCGTGACATACTGTACTCTGGGTTTATATGAAACAGGCATTCGCAAAGGCGATCGTATAGCTTTGCATGCACCGAACTCTACCGAATGGATGGTTTGTGATCTTGCTATCCTTTCGCTGGGTGCCATTAATGTTCCCATATATACTACGCAACCCGCTGAACAAATTACATATATTCTGGAAAATTCAGATGCCAAAGTGTATATAGTTTCTGATGATGAGATGTTCCAAAATGTAAAGCCGTTAATAAAAACAATAGAGCCGCTAAATGCTATTGTCAGCATTTACGGCACTTCCCATAGAAAACTGAAAACGTATGATTCCATTTTACAGAAAGGCCGTGCTAAATATGAGTCCGATCCTAATTTGTTTGATACTTTAAAGTCAGAAGTTCAACCCGACGATCTAGCCTCGATTATATATACCTCAGGTACAACGGGAATACCCAAGGGGGTGATGCTGACACATAATAATATTGCCTCCAATATTCAGGCATCGTATGAGAAAGCGCCTTTCAGCCCTGATAAGGATCAAAATTTAAGAATTTTATCCTTTCTTCCGCTATCGCACATCTTTGAACGCATGCTCGATTACATGTTTATGTCAATGGGATATCCGGTGTATTACATTGCATCGGTAGATGAAATTGCAGAAGATATTAAAACTATTAAACCGCACTTTTTTGGCACCGTACCACGCTTGTTGGAAAAACTTTATGCAAAGTTCAAAGCAAAATCAAGAGAAGCCAGCGGGATAAAAAAAGCAATCGGTATATGGGGTTTAAATCTAGCGGATACTTATGACGTAGAGAATAAACCCTCCGGTTTAAAAGCTATAAAATTTAAACTGGCCAATAAATTTGTGTATTCAAAACTTCGGGAAGCCCTTGGTGGAAATTTAATTGGGATGATAAGCGGAGGGGCGGCATTATCGGTTAAAATGATGAACTTTTATAATGGCATTGGCTTGTATTGCGGCCAGGGTTATGGCCTTACAGAAACCTCGCCGGTAATTACGGCATCCACACCGGGTGATCTTCGCGCAGGTTCTGTTGGCACATCACTAAAAAATGTGAAAGTTAAAATAGCCGATGATGAAGAGATTCTTACAAAGGGTCCTAATGTAATGAAAGGGTACTTTAAAATGCCGGAGGAAACAGCAGAGGTATTTACCGACGATGGCTGGTTTATGACCGGCGATATTGGCCGGCTGGATGAAGATGGGCATTTATATATCACAGACCGTAAAAAAGACTTGTTTAAGCTATCTACAGGGAAATATGTAGCCCCGCAAAATATAGAAAACAGATTAATTGACAGTATGTTAATAGAACAAGCCGGAGTTATCGGTTCTTCAAAACCCTACTGTATTGCCTTGATTGTACCTTCTTTTGAATTTATTGCCAAAAAGGTACAGAATGGAGGCATCACCAGAGATGAATTAAACAGCAATACAGAGGTTCGTTATCTTCTTCAGAAAGAGGTAGATAACGTTAACAGAAAACTTTCAAAGTGGGAGCAGATAAAGAAGTTTATCATCATTAATGAGCCCATGACTATTGAATCTGGTGAACTCACCCCGACAATGAAATTGAAAAGAAAAATAGTCTTTGATAAATACCAACCCCAGATAGAAGAAACCTATGGACAGGAAAAGAAAGAGGCATAACGAAGTTATGAACCAAGTGAGCTTGTTAACCATCTAAGCTTAGCCCACTATAAAATTTTAAAACTTCTCCGGGATATTCACATTGAGCTTCATATTGCCTTCCAACACGGTTACGGCTTCGCCACATATTTGTAAATCTTCGGGTTTTCCGTCTTTCACCGTTAAAATTACCGTCACATAGCCTGTCCGGTTAACAAATCTTCCTTGGGTTCCTTTGAAGGAATGAAATCCTTTTTTATCATCCAGAAATCCGTTTTCCAGCAGGAATACGGCAAGGGCACCATTAGCTGATCCCGTTACAATATCCTCGTTGATACCCAGAGCAGGAGCAAAAAAGCGCATGTGCCAGTCATTATCCTTGTTGCCGATATCGGTAGTGACCACTGCAAATCCACTTATCTCATGACGGTCATAAAATTTTCGCAGCAAATGAAAATTCGGCTCCAGAGTTTTCAGGCTGTCGTAATCTTTCAGAGCAATATAACAAAAGCCATCACCGGTGATTTGAGGTTTTACCTTCTGGCTGAGTTCAATTTCTGATAAACCCAATGCTCCACATAAAGTGGTAATATCATCAGGAAACGGGAAAAAATGGGGTAGAGGCAGCGAGAACCGGATAAATGGACGCATATCTTTCCAGTCTAAGTCTACCGCAAGTATACCAGACTTGGTTTCAAGCATGAAGCTTTGAGGTTCGTCTATCTCAAGGCCAAACTGACCTTCTTCAGCAAGCACATGAAAAGCCGCAATCGTGGCATGCCCGCATAAACTGATTTCCTGAGTAGGGGAGAACCAGCGAATGCGTAAATCACATTCTTCGGAAGTTGGTTTCAATACAAATGCTGTTTCTGCCAGGTTCATCTCGTTGGCCACCTTCTGCATATCTGTGGCACTCAGATGGTCGGCGTCAAGCACTACCCCGGCGGGATTGCCATTATAAGGCTTGCGGGTAAATGCATCTACTTGTTTTATTTTAAAAATATTACTCATAATGAAAACACGTGTATCAGGTCAAGCAAAATCTATGCCTACCTGATACCGCAGTAAAGATTAAATTTCTATTCTATTTCTAGCAATTCAACATCGAAAACCAGTGTTGCATTAGGTGGAATAGATTCCCCGGCACCACTCTCACCATAACCCAGCTCAGAAGGGATAACTAAAGTACGTTTTTCACCTACTTTCATATCCAGCAGGCCCTCATCCCAACCTGGAATTACCTGTCCGGTACCTACCTGGAATTCAAAAGATTGGCTCCGCAAATACGAACTGTCAAAGAGAGTTCCGTCATCCAAAAATCCTGCATAATGAACGGTGATCATATCACCTTCTTCTGGTTGTTCTCCGCTTCCTTCTTCCTGAACAACATATTGAAGGCCACTTTCTTTGCTTTCAAGATTTCTGTCGTTATACCCCCAGGGTTCCGGTGGGCTTGAAATATTGATAAGTTCAATTTCCATGCGCACGTTTTCACCGCCTGGAATTAAACCGGGAATCCCTTCATCACCAAAGGCTAAATTCGGGGGAATAACTAAAGTTCTTTTCCCTCCGGTTTTCATTCCAATCAACCCTTCGTCCCATCCTTGAATAGGTAATTGACCCATACCAGCTTGTATTGTAATTGGCTCTTTATCGTAAGAAGATTCGAATTCTTCACCGTCTTCAAGATAGCCGGTAAAGTGAATGGTCAGATAATCGGAAACTTCAACTTCAGCACCTTCGCCTACTTCTGTGTCTGTAATTTCCAGACCTTCTTCGGTGACAGTAGTATTATCTGTTTTACCGCAAGACCAAACAAGGAAGATTGCGGATAAAATCACTAACAAAATGGGTTTATTCATCATATTTTTGGATGTAACAGGTTATCGTTGTTTAAAATATTTTTAACAATGCGTCAATAATATCAAATCAACGTGAGAGATGCTGAACAATTATACTATTTAATCATAGCCGGTGCAGATCGTGCCGAATTAAAAAGAACAGTAATATCAGGCAGGGGAGGTTTGAAAGTACAGAAATAGCACTCAAAGGATACTTTCAACTAGTACTTTGGCAGAACCAGTGCCAGAATAAGGTACACCAGAATGGGAGACCCGATACCAACAAAAGCCGCTATTAAAAATACAACTCGAACTAAGGTTGAGTTCCAGCCAAAATACTCTGCAATGCCTCCACATACGCCGAAAAGCATGCTATCAGAAATGGATTTACGTAATCTTGCCATGGTACTTACATTTTAAGTTAGGGTATGAAACTACTGTAAGAATACGGCAAATAAAAAAAAATGTTTCGCAATGATGATGGTTTAGCCCTGATATCATCATTGCGAAAGTCTTAATTATGCATCAGAATTGAGACGGAATTGTACGGTGTATACAAAGCGAACCGGTACTTTCTGGCCTTCTTGCACTCCGGGCAACCAATCGGTACTCAAAATGGCGTCAACTGCTTCCTGATCAGCACCTCCACCAATGCCACGTAAAACCATGGCGTCACTGACGGTTCCATCTGCATCAACAGTGAATTGTACAGATACTCTGCCTTCAATACCAGCTCTTTTTGCCTCCTCAGGATAAGTCAGGTTCTGGTAAATACCTTGTATTCCCCCCACCGGTTCAGGCATTTCTTCTACAACCTTAAAAATATCTGAGCTTTCTGTGCTGGTTTCACTTTGCTCCAATTGGACTTCGTCATTATTCACATTCTGTAATTCACAGGATGACAGAAAAACCACCATACAGCCTAAAAGTATAGATAATGCGAGACTTCCGGTTTGTATAGTTTTATTTTGCATGTGAGATGATGTGTATTTGCTCATAGCTATAATCCTTTTCATTAGTATTGATTTGTTTTGTGCCATTGATGAGTAAAGGGGGTTATGAGGTTTAGCCATAGATGCCGTATTAAACAGGAGGGATGCATAATTTTTGGGAGAAATTGTATTATAATGCAAGACCTCAGAATCGCAAGACATTTCCCGGTAATCGTCAATCTCCCGCGATAGATAGGAAACCAGTGGATTTATTATAAAAACAGCACGAATAATCTCCTGGTGCCATTTAAGTAGATAATCACCACGCTTGACGTGAATCATCTCGTGCAGCAAAACTGTTTTTAGGTTTTCCTTGTCAGATTGACATAACGGCAATACAATAACTGGTTTGAACCAGCCGAACGTCAAAGGGACCTGGGCATTCTGACTTTCACACAATTCAACGTATCCATGAAATGACACTTTTTTCTTGATGTCATTCAAGGCTTGAACAAGATTGATATTTAAGGCAGGAGAAAGAGTTTGCCTGAAACTTACCTGGGAGAAAAAGTTAACCAAAAGCCGCACCAGTCCGACGAAGGCGAGAATTAATGAGATAAGGGCAATAAAAACAGCAACCCCTGTAACCAAATTTATCTTTGTTTTAGCTATACTATCGGGTTGAGAACCTGAAGTAACTAAATCACCAACAAGCAAAGATGTCGCAACTGTCGATTGTGCGTCATTAAAGAAACTAAACGAAATAAAATGAGTAAATACAAATATAAAAGGTAAAGACAACAAAAGAGCTAACAGTGCACGATAATAAAATAGCGGATGTGAGATCCGGGTTAACCTGAACGACAACACGATGAAAATGCTGATTAGCGTCCAAATCAGAAATGGCCTCCAAAAAAATTGAATGCTTGCTTCTGCGGATCTCACAAGAAAATTGGCTATTTCGTGCATGATTTATTTCATGTTTTTGATCATCTTTTCAATCTCATTTCGGTCATCTTTTGAAAACTCCTCATTGGTGGCTAATGTTTGCACCAATTTGGTATGAGAACCTTCAAATACTTTATTCACTAAACTTTGAACGAGGTTTTGTTTGACCTCTTCAGGTTTAATGGCCGGTGAGTACACATAGGTTACCCCTCGTTTTTCATAACTCAGATACCCCTTGCCATTGAGATTCTTCATTATTGTCATGATTGTAGTATAAGCGGTTTTCCTTTTTTTAAGGATTAGCTCGTGAACTTCACCGACGGTAGCTTTTTCAAGTTTCCATACGTGATGTAAAATTTCCATTTCAGTTTCGCCTAAGGGAAAAAGTGATTTTTTCATATTATTTTTATGTTATTTATATTATACTAGTTAAATAATAAAAGCGCAAGTATTTCTTTTATACAGTCCTGAGTTATAAAATACTAATGTCTTAAGCTTGCAATATTATGTTACTCGAAAAATATCTTAAAATCAAAAAATACTTTAGGAACTATTTATTGATTTTTTTAATTAATAAAAGGTGTTATGTATAACATTAATTCATACCGGAAATTCATACAAAAAGATCACAAACCTGATTCTTCGGGAGAATATGTTATCTATTGGATGCAAATCAATTGCAGGCTTTCCTATAATTTTGCTTTGGAATATGCAGTACACTGGGCTAACAAACTGGGTAAACCATTATTGATTTATGAATACCTGCAATGCGACTACCCCTGGGCAACCCAGCGATTTCATAAATTTATGATGGAAGGGATGACTGAACATCATGAGATATTAACCAAGGCTGAATGTAATTATTATGGATTTCTTGAAGATCACCCAGGGACCGGTAAGAGGGTACTAAAAGGTTTATGTGATAAAGCCTGCTTTATAGTTTCTGATGAATATCCGGTTCACCAGATCAGGAACCGCAATGTTGAGTTCGCAGAGGAAGTAAATATTCCATTTCATACTGTGGATTCAAATGGTATGATTCCTCTAGGTGTGACAGAGAAGGCGCCTTATTCCGCATATCTTTTTCGAAAGATCATGCAAAAAAATTTCATTGAAGCTTATCTCAATCCACCCTTAGAATATCCTTTAGAAAACCTGAAAAACATAAGCAAATTACAGTTGTCCAAAATCTTATCCATAAATTTGCTCACTGCCGGCGTATCCCTTAATCAATATTCTGAAATTGCAGATCGGTTAACTTTCAATAACAATGTTAAGCCAGTAGAAATAAAGGGTACGCGCCAATCTGGATTAAAACGGCTTGACTCTTTTCTGCAAAGTGACTTATTACATTATGGTATTGAAACAAATCATCCTGACAAAGAACATACAAGTCGGCTCAGTCCCTGGTTGCATTTCGGCAAAATTTCCGAATTCGAAATAGTAAAAAAAACTCTGGATCAACAGCCCCCGGGATGGGACTTGCAAATCATAAAACCAGTCAATGGCAAAAGGGAAGGTTTTTTTCAGGGGTATAAATATGTCGAATCATTTCTGGATCAGGTTATTACCTGGCGTGAGGTTGGTTTCCATTTCTCACACCATGTATCAAATTATGATGCGTATGAGTCATTACCGGATTGGGTGCTTCAAACTTTGGAGAAACATGCTGTGGATGAGAGGCCGCAATATTATTCATTTGATGAGCTAAATAAAGCTCAAACCGCAGATCCGTTATGGAATGCAGCACAAAGGGAGTTGGTAAGGGAGGGCCGCATTAACAATTACTTGAGAATGTTATGGGGTAAAAAAGTTATTGAATGGACATCTCACCCTCGTACCGCTTTATCCTATCTTATCCAGCTAAATGATCAATATGCAATGGACGGGCGCGATCCCAACAGCTATTGCGGCATTATGTGGATTTTTGGTCGTTTCGACCGTCCCTGGCCAGAACGTCCTATATTTGGAAAAGTACGATATATGTCGAGTTCGAATACTCGTAAAAAGGTACAGTTACGGCAATACCTAAAAAAATACGCATCCTTTTAATTTTGTAGTTATCAGTTGATACATGATAAATAATTTATCAATTCGTATCTTCAGAAGCTTAAGTTTAATATATTATAAAAAATTAACCCTTTTGTCTTGAATGAATGTAAAGGCAGTTATTCTAACTCCATGCATAAGTATTTGCTATTAATCCTGTGGGTATTATTCACGTTACCCGCTATGGCAGCGGCTAATCAAACCGCTGCCCCCGATACTGCCAGAGTAGTGATCAAGAAACCCAATTGGGATCTTGACTTTCGTAGCGGACTCACTGGTTCTCAGGCAGCTTATCGTAATTGGAGCTCAGGTGGGGTAAATAATGTAACTGCTGTTGCCAATACCGTATTGTCGGGGGTATATCTGAAAGAAAAGTATCGGTACAACTTTAATTTAACCTTGCGTTATGGCCAGTCACGCTTAGAGGATAATGAATTTCGCAAGAGTGAAGACATCATTCGCTTCCGCAACCAAATAACCAGACAGTTTGACGATAAACGTTTTGGTACGGTAGTCAATGTGAATTTTCAATCGCAATTCGATAAAGGCTTTAACGATGACCGGGATAAGGTAGTATCAAGGTTCCTGGCACCGGCAACGCTCACGGAATCTATAGGTTTTTCATTTTCTCCGGTTGAATCTAAGTTTGAAATGGATGCAGGTATTGCCATGAAGCAAACTTTGGTCCGTGACAGAACCTTATCAACAAATTACGGTTTGGATGAGGGAAACAGGCTTATGAATGAGGCCGGTTTTTCATTAACCTTCAAATACGAGAAAGAATTAATGGATAATGTACATTATACCGGCCATCTTGAAACATTTAGTAATGTTTTAAAAAAATTGGATAGTACCGATCTAACTCTTATTAATGAACTGAGTGGACGAATTAACAGCAACATGTCGGCTAATTTTGAATTTGCCCTTCAGTATAATGATAATGTAAGCTCAGAGATTCAAGTTAAACAGATTTTCTCGCTTGGCATAAGCTACAGATTCATATAATTTATCATCACGCTGTGATTCTATACATCAAAACTGATGCCCTGGGCAAGAGGCAATTCGTCACCCCAGTTGATGGTATTCGTCTGCCGGCGCATATAAACTTTCCAGGCATCAGAGCCTGATTCACGTCCACCGCCAGTTTCTTTTTCACCACCGAATGCCCCGCCTATTTCTGCGCCACTGGTACCAATATTAACATTGGCAATTCCGCAATCAGAACCTACTGCACTAAGAAACCGTTCTGCTTCACGCATATCCAGGGTGAAGATAGATGAGCTTAACCCCTGAACAACTCCATTATGAAGTTCTATGGCTTCGTCCAATGTTTTGTAGGGGATGAGGTATAATATTGGCGCAAAGGTTTCTTCTTGCACTACCTGGTACTCATTCTTAGCCTTGCAAACGGCCGGACGAACATAGTTGCCATTTTCATAACCTTCAACTTCCATAACTTCACCACCTGTTAATACTTCACCGCCTTCGGTTTTAAGTCGTTTTAAGGAGTCTTGCATGTAATCAACTGCCCCTTTATCAATTAAAGGGCCAACCAATGTTCCTTCTTTAAGGGGATCACCTACTTTTATCCCTTTGTAGATTTTGATCAGCCTTTCCTGAACATCATCCATGATACTTTCCTGTACAATAAGCCTGCGGGTTGATGTGCATCTTTGCCCGGCTGTTCCTGCAGCGCCGAATACGGTAGCACGTATGGCCATTTCAAGATCAGCTTTTTCACTAATAATCATAGCATTATTCCCGCCGAGCTCCAGCAGTGATTTTCCCAAACGTGCGGCAACCCGTTCACCTACTATTTTACCCATTTTGGTTGATCCTGTGGCTGAAATAAGAGGTATTCGCTTGTCATTAACCATTTTTTCGCCGATTTCTCGTCCGCCGGTAATTAGGTTGAAGACGCCTTCGGGCAAGTCATTTCTTCGAAGCACATTCCCCACAATGTTCTGGCAGGCAACAGCCGTTAGCGGTGTTTTCTCGGAAGGTTTCCAAATGACCGAATCTCCGCAAATTACGGCTAGCATGGTATTCCAGCTCCATACAGCAACCGGGAAGTTAAAAGCAGAAATAACACCCACCGGTCCCAGTGGATGATATTGTTCATACATGCGGTGTTGCGGTCGCTCGGAATGCATGGTAACCCCGTAAAGCTGGCGGGATAAACCAACAGCAAAATCACAAATGTCTATCATTTCCTGAACTTCACCCAAGCCTTCCTGATATAATTTGCCGCATTCATACGAGACAAGCTTGCCCAAATCTTCTTTATGCTTCCTGAGTTCCAGACCAATTTCCCGAATAACTTCTCCTCGTTTGGGGGCCGGCACCGTTCGCCACGTCTTGAAAGCTTCGGTGGCTGTATGTATAACCTGATCGAGTTCCTCTGTGGTCGTTTGGCTAACAGAAGCTATTTCTTTGCCATCAACGGGTGAAATACTGGCAAGTTGGTTGTTTTCAGCGGATCCAATGGTTTTAAGGCCTGTCCGGGTACCATTATTAAGTTTTGAAATGCCAAGTGATTCAAGGAAATCCATGTCTGGTGATGTATTAAAGTTAGTATTGAAGGCTGAATATTTAAGTTAATCAATCTTGCAGCGATGTGAAATGAGAACAGGTAATCTTAGTACGCGGTTAACTATTAACTAATTATATTTTGAAGAACTTGCGTTACGTCAAAAGCTAAAGTTTGCCCTGAGTTCCAGGTTAGGTATAATTCGCGTGCTGTGCCTGTTTTCTTCCTGGGCAAAAGCCGATGCTACTTCTTCCGGATAATCTACAAATAGATTTTTCCGGACACTCTGCTTTTGTAACCATCCATTGATGTACAACCGGTTGCCTGTGACAAACGGTATTGATATTTCAACAGTAGGACCGAACTGATGGGTCTGTTGCCTGCCCGGACCTGTACGGGTTTCGGTAAAGGGCATACGGCCATCACCGGTGATGGTCGTGCTGAGCGTGGTTTGCAGGAGCTGATCAAGCCTCAGGAAATATCGTCCACCGGCAGCTACTCGTATATTGTCGTAATGTCGTACAAGCATCAATCTGGTATCATAAGTTATGAGCGTATCGATGGGGATTTCCTGGAAGGTATCCCAAAAAAGCCGCCCGATGCGAAGCTCGCTGCGTGATCCTTGAAACTCAAAGCTCCAGTCATTGTTTATGTTGTAATTAATCTCCGTTTGGAATTCAAATTCCCTTGACGACCGGTCATTCTTGGCTCTGTTTTCCATTTCATAATCTTCAACAGTATAATTTGCCCTGATTAGGAACCGCTGCCGAATACTCAACCTGCGCCCCGGGTTCCAGTTCAGTTCAGGTACCAGGCGAATGGACCGCCTCCTGTTGTTCTCCACACTTCGTTCGGCATGTAAATATACATAATGAAGAGCTTCGGCTGTGGCGGTAATTTGTCCGTCAAGATAATCTGAGAATCTGTGGCGGTTCCCAATCTGTAGATTATAGGCCAACTCGTCGCGGTCATCACTGTTAAGCTCTGGGGTATCGTATCTCATGATGCCCACGCGGGCCTGGGCGTGCAGGTAGTTGTGCTCGCTCAGCCGAACCGAATTATTGCTGAACAACTCGAAACGGCTTTGGTTATAGTTGGAATTCTGAAGAATTTCTCTCTGGCGATTCACCTGATCCCCGGCAATATCATCGGTATTCACCAGGCTGTTCTCCCGGTTTATGTAGGTATATTCAAATCCCAGTGAAATGGGTTGGGATCGAATGGGGTATTCAGTTACATACCGGATATTAACCTGCTGCCTCTGAGTCTTGCTATCATATAATGTGGTATTAAGGTCGTCGCGAAGCAAACGACTTTCGATAAGCCGGTCGTTGCTCAGGGCGCGCACGTCTAGCTGTCCGGTCATAGCTCCTGCAATGGGAAAAGAAAAGGCCAGGTTAACTTCCGTAGTATCAGAAGAAACGGATTCCACAATGTCTGTTATATTTCTGTTAAAGAAACTGCTGGGCTGATAACTTTCCCGGGTTGACTGCCCTATTGCTAAATGCGCCTGCAGTTCCACATCCTCCTGACGAAAAGAGGCCCCGGTTTGAAAACTTAGGTTCTGGTAGGAACGAGGCGTGATAAGAGCACGTTCGGCTGAAAATTCGGGACTTATGTTAAATTCTCCCAGGCTAAAAGGATCCATTTTACCACGAAGTGCAAAGGCGGCACCCTGATCTTCTTTATCGCTCCGCCGGTCGCTCATGAAGCCTGACAGAGCCCTGATCTCCATATTATCAATAGGCCTGATGGCTAGACCGCCCAGCATAATATTTTGACTGACGCTTGTTGTGGTAAAAGTATATGATCTAGCTTCTGCAGCGGCGCCAAGGTTATCTGAAAACCAACGGATGGCATCAAGTGCAATTACGTTTTCATCCTGTGCATTCCGGGCAACGCCGCCGGTCATATACAATCTTGAGTTAAAGCGATTAGAAAAACTGAGACGGTAATCATCGCCCGACTGCGACACAGCGCCCCCCAAATTCCACCTCATGGCGTTCAACTGGCGCACGAATCGCGATTCCCCCTCAACCCCCAGTGGAAATATCTGACCCATGCTCTGCTGAGAACACAGAACAATAAAAATTAATAATAAAAGAAATCTGTAAATATGCTTCATTGAGGCCGTTTATTAATCAACCCTATAATACAGTTAAGGAGGGAAAGATGTTTGACATGATCAATACAAAAAGAAGAATCAGCTTTGCCGTCTTCTTTGTATTTTCATTGTACATTTTTATCCTAAAAACCAATAGTCATAAATTATTAGTAGGTCAATTTGTCAAAATCTTTCATCACCAATTTGCGCAAGCTAAGCAGAAAAAAACACAGACATGAAAAAAAGCAGTTTGTTGCGGAAGGGGTGCGTGCGGTCCGGCAAATCATGCTAAATAAGCAGGTAATCATTGATTATTTGATATTTGATGAGGATGGGGAAGCCGGGAAGGACCCTGCGATTTTAGAGTTTAAAGATGCTGTAAATATTAATAAAGTAAGCCGTAAAGAGTTCCTGGAGCTTTCTGATACCGATAATCCTCAGGGCGTTTTGGCGGTATGCAGGATGCCGGAACCCGTCGATCTGGCATCACTTAATCACCAACAAGGTTGCCTGGTAGCTTTAAACCGGATTCAGGACCCGGGAAATGCCGGAACTATATTAAGGACAGCAGCCTGGTTCGGCGCCAAAGGCTTGCTTTGCGATGAGGGCACTGTAGATTTGTTTCATCCCAAAGTGGTACGCAGTACAGCAGGAGCTATGGGATCATTCGGCTGGTGGCAGGGGAATCTGGAATCTGCGCTAACGGAACTGGAAACCAGCGGGTGGAAAACCTTTTTATTGGATGCCGGGGAACGCTCAGCTAATTTGAAAGAAATAGATTACGGCCCCAAAAATATTCTGGTAATAGGTAATGAAGCCGCCGGGCTGGATCAGGCCCTCATTAAATCACATCGTACAATGATCAAAATACCAGGGGCCGACGGTAATGGTGCCGTTGAAAGTTTAAATGCTTCAGTGGCGCTGTCGGTGGCTTTATATGAGATTAATAGATAAACAGGCACCACAATTTATGTCCATTCTCCTTCAAAAAGCGGTTCAACCGGATGTTTCCGCTTATCGATGTGCAGATCTTTGAAGATATCGGCCTTGTTTTCGGATTCTTTTTCCGCATTCAGCTCGATACCCAGCTCTTTTTTCACATCTTTATCAATACCGATAAACATGATCTCGGCATGATCATAATTCAAAAAATCAGGGGGATCAACCTTTTGATACACCCTCGAGCAGTTTTAACACCCTCGCTAAACATTTACATGGGAACCCTTTCCCTGGATACCCTGATTTGATTGTCGACCAGGGTTACTCCGGGTGTATACAATGCGGAATTATAGGCGGCATTTTTAGCTCTGATACTCCCCACTATTCCATCCAAAGTTACTTCTCCATTTTCAACTTTAACGTCAATATCATTGGGATTAACGAAAATATTGCGGTCAAGTGCGTTAACTACATCTTCTGCAATATCTTCATCTCTGAAACTACCGGTAGGCACTACCGCGAGTTCATTTGTGATACCGAGAACGCCATCTACATACAGCGCTTCATCTTCGGCTTCCACTTTTTCCCAATAAGAACTAACGGTGCCGTGTAAAGTTACCCACTTTTCTTCTGCCTCAACATCAATTTTATAAGTCTCTAAATTGCTGTTGAAACCTATATTGCTCTCAATATTATTTCTGATGGCCTCATCAGTCGGCAAATCCCGCTGTTCCGGATAACGGACACTTAAGTGATTTTCTACCGTTAAAACACCATCTACCACATAAGCATCGTCGGTTGCGGCTGTTTTAGCACTTCTGGTCGGCACAAACCCGTTGAGCTCTACAATGCCATCAGCAACTTGAACAGATACATCGGAGGCATCTATACGCAAATCCCATTGCAACTGCTTAACCACATCAACTTTAATTTCTTCGTCTGATCTCATTATAAACACCTATAGGTTGTTTTCAGGCTAATGCATTATTTCACTTTAATTTGCTTGCTCATCGATTTCTCTGATTTCTTCACATTCATTTTTAATATGCCATCTTCATATTTGGCATCAAGTGAATCAGGATCAGCATTAGCAGGCAATGTGAAACTTCTTTCGAATCTGCCGTAGCGGCTTTCTATAAGGTGGTATTTGACATCTTTCTCTTCTTTTTCATGCTTTCGCTCGCCGCTAACAGTTAATGTCCGGTCATCCAAATCAATATTAATGTCATCTTTTTTCATGCCGGGCAAGGTAACCTGAATAAAATACTGTTTATCATTCTCAGTGATATCTATACCCGGTACAAAACCCGTTCGTTCTCCCAAACTCATTGATTCGTTGAAAAACTCATCCATCATTTCGCTAAAGCGACGTGGGATGACCGGGTAATCTACATCGGGTCGATTTTGAGTGATTGCCATAATATTTACCTAAAATTTTAGTGTGAATTATTGATTTGTACATACTCACACCTGAAACGCGACTCTACAGTTGGGTATTGAGTATAAGTCTTTAATAAATAGAGTTATAAAAGCATTTTAATTCGGCTGCTATAGCCAGCGATATGCCTTTTTTCTCCATCCAAATGTTAAGTATCTCTATCGTTCAGATTCAAAAGATGTTCGCCTGTTTTTCGTTGACATGAACATCATAAGTCTAATGTAATCAGGTATTAATTATATTTTTAACATGTCTGGCCCCCTTCATCACCTTGATCTGCTTTCTTTAAAAGAACAAATGATTGAACAACAGCTTAAAGGCCGTGGCATCCATGATGAAGCCGTCCTTTCGGCTATGCATGAAGTGCCCAGGGAGGAGTTTGTCAGTAAAGACCTGGTTGAATATGCTTACAAAGATACCGCCCTGCCGATTGAAGAAGAACAAACAATCTCTCAACCTTTTATTGTGGCTCTCATGGCAGAAGCTTTGGAATTGAAACCCGACGACAAGGTTTTGGATATTGGTACCGGATCGGGCTATGCGGCAGCGGTAATGAGCCGCATTGTATCTGAAGTATATACCATTGAACGTCTTAAAGCACTAGCCAACAGCGCGCAGGAGCGTTTTAACAGTCTGGGTTATAATAACATTCATGTCCGGCATGGCGATGGCTCAAAAGGGTGGCCTGAACATGCTCCATTTGATGCTATTAGTGTGGCTGCTGCCGGAAAAGAGGTTCCCCAGCCCATAAAAGACCAACTGGCAGAGGGGGGAAGGCTGGTTACTCCCGTAGGGCCGACACCGCGTTGGCAAAAGCTTGCAAGGTTTATTAAAAAAGACGGCACCCTTGATCAGGAGAACCTGGGGCAGGTTCGTTTTGTGCCTTTAATTAGCTCCGGGAAAAATAATAATGACGGGAGCGTCTTCAACGAAAGCGGCAATAAAAAGTTAAGAGAGATATATAATGAACCTGGATAAGTTTAAAAGCCAAATCATGTTCCGGTTAAGCACCTGTAAAAGGGCCGAAGAGGCTGATGATGTGTTATCAGATGTTATGTACGAACTGGAAGTTAATAATGTGCCGGGTGAAGATAGGTACCGTTTTTTAAAGAAGTTATACGATACTTTAGGAGAGCGCCGCTATCTGCTTATGGAAGAAGAGTTCACCGGTACGTTTAACAAAATTGCCATCTTGACAAGAAGGCGTCTGCAAACGTATATCGTTCATGAGAATGATCACATTAAAGACTAGTTGTAAATCTCTTCTTCAGCGCCGGCCTTCGAGTAATTGATAAATCTTCAGGCGTTCCAGTCGAACCGGCCGGCTAATGCCTGCACACAATCTTTTGGTTGCGGCCGATCACCTTTGGCTGATCCACGCGCAACATTTCGTAATCAAGCTCTTCGGGAAGTATGGTTCATCATATCGCCGAGTATTTGGATGAAACCTTTGACACGGCCGGCTTAGAAAAGTATTTTAAAATTGAATATTCAGGAAAAGTGTACAAGCTCTCCCCCAAAGGCTGGAGCAAACCACCGCATTATTCGGAGGTATTCTACGATGAATACGAGGAGACTCTGTATCTTTCGTCTTTGACACTTCCAGGTTTCAATGCCCTTGCCAAGCAGTTAAATAAGTGCGGGTATAATCTTTCTGAGATGCCTCATATCGGTGTGCAGCCATCTATGTTTATAACGGCCAAAAACATTCTGAAGAGAGAATTGTACATAGACCAATTCTATTCTTTATTTTGAAGCAGACCCGGATAGCGAAGAAGCGAAAGAGGATGAGACCATGAATGATTTAATTGGCATGATTATCCCTGATATCAACTTCGGAAAAGAACCTGATGTTAAAAAATTAGCCGAATCAAGCGGTATTGATGTTCAAACCATTGAGGATCTTATACAGAGGATTAAGGAAATGGTTAAGAAATAGACCCAGTATTAATACCGGGAAAACTTCACTCCAGGAAATTTAGCATTTAAAGAAGAACTACTATAGGTGGTACTTCAACGCATTTACCCCTATCCAACTCCTATACATCTCCTACTACCAGCCGGGCTTTAGTAGGAGTTGGTATGGACTTGGTCAGGAGTTGATCAGGCTTTTATCCATTATACTGTTACTATAGTTTTGCGGACATGGCCATAGTCTATTGAGCTAAAACGATGACTTTTGGTTTGTCACATTAATATAAAAAAGGTGGGATTTAAACCTGCCTATTTTGACGGTTATCCCCGTGGTTACTTCCTGTCGAATTCTCAGGGGGTATGGGCATTCGCACTGAGAGAAGGTATGCACAGAATGGCGGCACTGGCTCATTTAGGCTATAAATCCGTACCCGTTCAATTTATGCAGCATTATCCAAGGCTGATACAGCAGTCGGATTGCCCGAAATGGCCCATGATAAGGGAAGGCTATTTATCAGAAGAACAAGGATTGGATATATTTATGCAGTATTTAAAAGCACCTGATTCCGGCGGGATAGTTTGGGCACCCGAAAAAAAGAACACGCTAAAACGCGTAAAGGTCTAAAACTTCAGTTCTTTATGTTTGGCTTTAAGTTGGTTCAGCTCATTTCTTTTACGGGGGCACTTCTAATAAATAATATTTATACCTGCCATTCATGTGCATGCTCAACTTTATTGTTCTCTTAACGACATGAACAATTTTTATGCAGCTGAAGTACATGGAAAGACCGATTTAATCAGGGGTAATGTTTACGGTTAATTCCTCCATAATCACTTCACAAATTGTTCGTATATAAAGAATACAACTTATTCATTATGGATAAAAACAATACCTGCACTCCCGAAGAGGTGGCTATCAAAAGCTTCTTTCTGGGTCCGCAATCCGAGAATGCCGTATGGGCACACGAACTCATATTGCACGTGTTCCGCGAGTGGTATCAGTGGCGAAAAGAGCTGTACAGTGACGACGGACGTGCCATTTCCGAAAAGGACCAGCTCTCCGATATTTTTACCGAAAGGAAAAACCGTTTCCGGAAGCATGTGGATGAACTGATGACGCGCTTTCAGAACGAGGTTCCCAGTTTTTCGCCCCGGTATATCGGCCATATGGTCACCGAG
This sequence comes from Balneolales bacterium, assembly GCA_040878085.1. Lineage (GTDB taxonomy): Bacteria > Bacteroidota > Rhodothermia > Balneolales > Natronogracilivirgulaceae > JBBDMU01. Next base: position 263,341 of record JBBDMU010000029.1, on the reverse strand, counting down.
ATATCTTTGCCGGCTCTGGTTGGCCATATCATCACCTTGCTTCACAATCCCAATAATATTTCGGGGGAAGCTTCCCGTGTGGGGATTGCCATTGAAGATGAAGCTGTTTCCGCTTTGCTGGAAATGATCGGCTGCGAGGATGAGGAAAGTACCGGGCATTTTACCTCCGGCGGGACTCTGGCTAACTTTGAAGGCGCCGTTCGTGCGCGTTCCAGGATGGTGAAATGGTTGGCTGCCGGAGCTGCCGCCCGGTCTTTGGGTCATACCGGTATGAACCTGGTTCAGTCGGCTCATATGGGATGGGAGGAATTCGACCGCCTTCGTTCGCTGCCCGGCATGAGCGATGAACTGTTGATTTCCCTGAACTATCTGAAACAGAATCCATTTCAGGTCAACCGCAGATACTTTGAGATATTCGGTGAACATTTTGATGGTCCGGTGGTACTGGTGGCCAGCAACAAGCACTACTCCTGGAATAAAGCCGTAAACCTGCTGGGAATGGGAGACGAAGCGTTTAAACCACTCCGCACCGACAGCAGGGGCAAAATGGATGCGGCCGACCTGGAAAAGCAGCTAAATCATTATGAATCAATAGGGCGTCCGGTGATGATGATCATTTCAGTTGGCGGCACTACGGAATTGGGAAATTTTGATCCCATAGATAAAGTGAACGACCAGCTGAGCAGCCGGCAAAAGGACAAAAGCCTGCACTACTGGCATCATGTAGATGCCGCTTACGGGGGATTTTTCTGTTGCCTGAGTGATGAAAAGAAAGGGTTGTTTCCGGAACCTTTGAAAAATGCGTTTAAAGCTATAAAAATGGCTAATTCAGTGACTATAGATCCGCATAAACTTGGTTATGTGCCGTATGCTTCAGGGGCTTTTTTGTGCCGGAGCCGCCGGGAATACCACTACAAAACCATTCACGCCCCGTATATTGAATTTAATGAACTGACTGACCGGGGGCCTCAAACCCTGGAAGGATCACGAACGGCTGCCGGCGCCGTGTCCACCTGGCTGACCTCCCGCGTGATAGGTTTTGACCGGGAAGGTTACGGACGCATCCTTGAGCGTTCTGTTGCCGCCCGTGTTAAACTAGAAAAGCTTCTTACTCATGCCGATTCACGCATCCACGTGGTCTTATCGAACGAAACCAACATTCTGTGCTTTTGCGTGGCCGAAAAAGGGGAGACGGTAAGCGAGACCAACGCCCGCAGCATGAAAATTTACGATACTTTTTCTCCCCGGGAGAACCATGAGTTCTTTGTCTCCAAAACAGCCCTCGACCGGGAAGATTACCGCGATCTGCTGGCCGACTATACCACCCAATGGGATGCCAATTGGGACACCGAACGCCTTGTCCTGATCCGCCTGGTGCTCATCAATCCCTTCTTCGACACCAAGGAAACCAACGTAAGTTACCCCGAGGCCTTTACCCAAAGATTGATGGAACTGATAACAAAAGAAGAAACGGAAATTGTGCGGTAGAAGAAACGGAATTTGTGCGGTGAGGCAAGATGGAGGAGGAAGTAACATAGCGAAGCCCCAGAAGTTCCGCCGGGACAGGCGTCTCGCCTGTTCCAATCTTTGTCTTCCGGCCTCCGGCCGTCCCCCCGGTTGCCAATCTCCAATGTCAGCCATGCAATACAATGGCAGTATTTATACTTTACTCAACTCATCCTTTCCGCACGTGCAGAAATTGGGAAATGAAATCTTGAGGAGTAAATACAGGAATACTTGTCGAATGGAAATCTCCACTATTACGTGTTGTCACGGAATCGCATCCAGCATCCAAAGCAGAAAAATATTGCAGGGCATCTTCGAAATCTTTCCAACCAGAATTCAAAGCCTTTTGAATAGTGCTTTCATCAATACCTGCAACATTTATATGCTTGAGAAACAGGTTTAAATTCTCAACAGCTTTTTTTGCACCAGTCCCCGGACGCATAACATAAAACATAGTATCAAATGAAATCGCGCTGACAAAAAGATCGATTTCCGCGTTTTCTGCAGCTTCAAAAATTCTTCCCGAATATTTGACATGTGGCTTCCTGTCCAGCATGATGTCCAGGCATATATTGACATCAAGCAGAGTTTTATGAGCCATACTTCTTAAGGATTTCTTTTTCCTTGATCTTTTTGTTATCAAGGTCTTTATATTTTTCAGGCAATTGGGAACTACCTAAAAGTTGATCAACCCATGAGCCTGGCTGGGGCTGCCACTCGTAATCCTCGTCTATATTATTTTCAAGATACTGTTCAACCATCTCGGAAACACTCATACCCCTTCGTTTAGCCATTTTTTTGGCACGTTTCTTTATGGTTTCATCAATAGTAAGAGTAAGCTTGGTCTTCATTGTACGTGTAGTTATAGGTGATATACGTATAATATATATAACGACTAAGATTATAGCAATAATATGCCAGGGGGTATTATATATTGGCATAGGCAGATGGCAAAATCACTTTTAAACCTTCGTGCCCGTTGCGCTCTTTGTGGTGAGTTTTTATTTGATATACTACAAATTACTTGCTTTTTAATTTTATTCATCGTATTATTGCAATGTAATGAATAGCACCACTTATAATATCACAAAATGGGCGTAACCAAAGCTGATCTGTTTACTGAAGAGCAAAACCAGCTGGCCCGGTTTGCAAGAGTCTTGGGTCATCCTGCAAGAATTGCCATCATTGAGTACCTGCTCAAATCAAACACCTGTTTTAATGGACATCTGGTTCATGAACTAGGATTGGCGCAGGCCACCATCAGCCAGCATCTCAGAGAATTAAAAGAAATAGGAATTATACAAGGCACGATTGAAGGCGTGTCTGTGAGCTACTGCATTAATCCGGAGAGGTGGCAGGAGATTAGGGGTTTGTTCAAGGGTATGTTCGATCAGCCCATTGGGCAGGGCGGCGATTGTTGCTGAATATGATTAACCACAACGGGCACAAAGAACACTAAGTTTTGTGGAGTAAGAATAACACAAAACACAAAACACAAATTACAAATTACAAATTACAACATCATCAACAGCACGAACGATAAATTCAGCCCACTCATACTTTTTCCTTTGTGTCCGTTGTGGTGAAATGCTTTACTGCACGATATTTATATTAAAACCATCAACACTATAATTATTAATCATGAAAACATCAGAATTTATAAAGTTGCTTGAAAACAACCCGGGCCTGCCTCTGTATTTTGAATACCAGAGCGGAAAATACATCAGGCCGGACTATCATATCACTGAAATCAAAAATGTCTCTTTTGACACTGTAGATTGCGGTGGATTGCAGAATCAATGGGAGGAAACCCATGTACAGCTTTGGGAAAATGAAATACCGGAGCCCGGTCATGAAGTAGATACTACAAAGGCCTTAAAAATATTTCAGGCGGTGGACAAAACGCGGCCCACATTCCGGGATACGGAAATTAAGTTTGAGTACGGAAACGCTTCATTTTCCACGGCCATTCTGCCCGTCAGCGATGTGGTGCTTGATGATTCGATCTTAAAGATTCAACTTATCCCAGACCAGACTACCTGTAAAGCAAAAGACCGGGCAGGTACACCTGAAGAAGCGGCGGCGGCTTGTTGCAGCACGCCTGTTAAGAAAAGTATTTCAGTAGCTGAGGTTTCTGCAAACGGATGTACACCGGGGGGCGGATGCTGTTAAATCCAGTAATAGAAGCCACCCTAGAAGAGGCAAAAGAATTGCTTATTCCGGAGGATAGACAGAAAATCCTCCGGGATTTGATCGGGTATATTCAAAAGAAAAAAGATGCCGGTGAGCCTGTTCGATTAAATTTTATCTGCACCCACAATTCCAGGAGAAGTCAGTTCGCCCAGATATGGGCACAGGCTATTGCCGCTAAAATGGACCTGGATATTTCCAGTTATTCCGGTGGGGTGGAGGTTACCGCATTTAATGATAATGCCATTGCTGCCATAGAAAAGGCAGGATATACGGTTATAAAAGAAGACGGTGATAATCCTTTGGTCAAAGTTTTATACAGCAGCAAATCTTTCCCCATTAATGCTTTTTCTAAGAAGTATGATGATCCTCCAAATCCTGAATCAGGATTTGCCGCCGTCATGACGTGTTCACATGCCGATGAAACATGCCCTTTTATACCGGGAGCGGAAGCGCGTATTCCACTCAACTATGAAGACCCCAAGCAGTTTGACGGCACAGTGGAAGAGGCCAAGAAATACGACGAGAGAAGTAAGCAGATCGCTTCGGAGATGTTGTATGTGTTTTCGAGTGGCAGCCTCAAAAGATCTAAAACTGCTTGAGGCTGTATCAAAAGCTCCAAAACTGCTCCGTGAGGCGTCTACGCCTCGCGAGGAGTGCACAGTGCACTTTCAGCAAGCGTGGACGCTTTGCCGTAGCAGCCTTTGGGGACAGCCTCACGAGGAATGCGCTCATACAGCATGAGTGCATATCTTAGGCAAGCGCGGACGCTTGCCTAAGCAGCCTTTTGATTCCTTTTGCCCCATGATTGTTCAGATTAAAAATAATTCAGAAAAAAAATAATAGTTGTAAACAAAAAATGGCACAAATTACCGAACCACCAAAAAAACAAATAGCATTTTTCGAAAGATATTTAAGCCTTTGGGTCGCCTTATGCATAGTTGGTGGGATTTTTATTGGTTATATAGCCGGAGATGCTATGGAATTCCTAAGCGGGATGGAGTTGTATCAGGTTAATATTCCCATAGCAATCCTGATATGGATGATGATCTACCCAATGATGCTTCAGATAGATTTTTCTAGCCTTAAAAAGGTGGGTAAGAAACCAAAAGGCATAGTTCTAACAGTTGTTATGAATTGGCTGGTGAAGCCATTCACCATGGCCTTTTTCGCCTGGCTGTTTTTCTCCAATCTATACTCCGCATTCATTTCACCGGAAATGGCCGGAGAGTATATCGCCGGGGCGATCATATTAGGTGCGGCCCCCTGTACGGCCATGGTCTTTGTGTGGTCTTACCTTAGTGATGGTGATCCTTCTTATACTCTGATGCAGGTGTCGGTCAATGATTTGATTATTTTGGTGGCATTTGTGCCCATCGTAGGGCTGCTTTTGGGGATAACAGATATAACGGTGCCTTATGACACGCTTCTCCTGAGCATCGTGATTTATGTAGTGGTGCCTTTGATTGCAGGATTTATAACCAGCAGAACCATGATTGCCTCAAAAGGAAAAGAGTGGTTTACCACTGAATTCCTGCCGAAATTCAAACCGGTAAGTATTATCGCTTTGCTTCTGACTCTGGTATTGTTATTTGCCTTTCAGGGTGAGAATATTCTCAGCAACCCCTTTATTATAGTCTTCATTGCCATCCCGCTGATTATTCAAACCTATTTTATCTTTTTTGTCACCTGGTTTGCCGGCAAAAAGCTAAAACTCACTCACGCCGTTTGCGCCCCCGCGGCCATGATAGGGGCCAGCAACTTTTTTGAACTCTCCGTAGCCGTAGCCATCTCCTTATTTGGCCTGGGAAGCCCGGCCGCTCTGGTTTGCGTGGTGGGGGTGCTTGTAGAAGTGCCGGTTATGCTATCGCTGGTTGGGTATGCGAATAGGAAAGCTTAGGCTTTGGTAATTGGTCGATTGGTACGCTTCGCTTTTGTGAATTTGTGAATTGGTAATTGGTAAATTTGAATTGTATTTATAGCCCACCAAATTTACAAAAACGAAGCGTACCAAAGCGTAGCGTACAAATTCACAAATTATCCATCAAATAATCCGTATATACTGTTGTTAGCAAAATATAGCTGGGCATATTGTAGGCAATTCCGTGGGCGCCGGGTGGGTAGATTCTGAGGTCGGCGTCTTTGCCGGCGTCGGTGAGTGATTTGACCAGTTGCATGGTGTGCTGCATGTGTACGTTTTCGTCCATTGAGGAATGGGCGAGGAGTAGTTTTCCTTTCAGGTTCCCGGCCATGTGGGTTGAGGCGCTTTGGGTGTAGCCTTCCTCATTCTCGTTGAGCAAGCCCATGTAGCGTTCGGTGTAGATAGTGTCGTAAAGTCTCCAATCGGATATGGGGGCAGCGGCAATGCCTACCTGGAAAGCATCCGGATAGGCCAGCATAGTGTAGGCAGCCATGTACCCGCCGTAGCTGTGGCCACGAATGCCAATGCGTCCGCTGTCAATAAAATCTTCTTTTGAGAGGTGATTTGCGGTTTCCATAAAATCGATTGCTTCCCACCGGCCCAGTTCTTTGTACACTATCTTCTCGAATTCCCTGCTGTATCCCCCGCTGCCCCGGTTGTTGACTTGAGCTATGATGAAGCCTTGCTGAGCCAAATATTGATGCCATGCATTGGTTCCAAATTGGTTATATACAGATTGGCCGCCGGGACCGCCGTATACATCAAGCAGAAGGGGGTAACTTTTGCTCTGATCAAAATCATCGGGCAGAATTAGCAGGTAATCCAACTGTTGGCCATCGCTTGTGGTGAAACGCCGCAATTCTCCACGGGCGTAGGCAATATTTTCTGTAAAATAGGAAGCGGATTGATTATCCTCCAGGACTGTGAGCATTTCACCCCTGGTATTCCAAAGCTCAACCTGTGTTGGTTGATCAAGATTGGAGTAGGAGTCAATATAATACCGGCCGTTGGGAGACATATTGAACGTGTGACGCCCATGTGAGTCGCTCAGGCGGTTTTTATCTTTTCCAGAATAATTTGTTTGATACAAATGCCTTTCAAGGGGCGATACTTCGGTTGATGTAAAATATATGGTTTCATTGGTGTCATCTACCGTTTGTACATTGGTTACGTTCCAGTCACCTTCGGTAACCTGATTTACAATATTGCCATCATAATCATAGCGGTACAAATGCCTGTAGCCGTCACGGTCGGATATCCAGAAGAATTCGCGCCGGTCTTCGGGAAAAAAGAACAAGTCGTCAATGCCTTCAAAGAAGTTGTAGATATCGACCCAATACTCGCTTTGTTCTTCCATCACCAGCTGACGATCACCAGATTCCACGTCAAAGATGAATAGTTTCATGTGGTTCTGATGGCGGTTTAAATGCACCATGGATAGCTGATCGGTCTCGGATGTCCAGTATATCCGCGGAATATAACTGTCGTCGGTTTCGCCGTGATCGAGCCATATGCGTTCTTTGGATTCTACATCAATCACACCAATACGGACTATGGGATTGACATCGCCTACTTTAGGATAGCGGATCTTTACATATTCTGCGTGCTGCCCTGAATAATCGGTTATTTGAAAAATGGGGACCTTACGTTCATCCTCCTGCCAGAATGCTATTTTGCGGCTGTCCGGTGACCAGCTCCAGGCTTGTGCAATCATAAATTCTTCTTCGTATACCCACCCGAAGCGCCCGTTAAAAATATGTTCCTCGGCATCATTGGTGAGTTGGGTTTCTTCGCCGGTATCGAAACTGTAAGTGAAAATATTGCCGCCTCGCTCAAATCCGACTTTGGAACCATCAGGGGAAAGCTCAGCCGAACCGGCGTTCACTACTATGGGTTGAAGGCTCTGGTCTTCCAATGAATAGAAATAAAAATCAGAGATTCCGGAGTGCCGGTAAATGGGCCGGAAGTTGGATTGGAACAGAAGATGCCTGGAATCATCTGCCCATTGGAAAGAGTTGTAGGTAAAAGGATCATCAGTGCCGGGAAAGGTGATCCCCTGACCATCAAAAATAAGTTGATCATCGAGGGTTTCAGGATCAAAAGAGCGGATCTCCTGGCGGTCAGTCTGCGTATTGCGTGTCAGGTAAGAATACCGGTCGCCGTCATCAATCCAATTCACGCTCTGCGGGCCCGAAGCCCCGCGAAGCTGCCCGCCTGATAATAATGCGTCTTCAAGACTATTAAACTTATATCCATCCTGTGCCGATGCACTAAAACTTATTACAAAAAGAAGGGCTGTGAGAAATAAATGACGACGGCTCATGAGAGGTGTATTTGCAATTAGTTGACAACTGTAGTGGTGGGTAAGGTAATCAATATCAAATTAAGCTGCTTTGCGAAAGGCAGATGTACATATATTGCAAGGCTTGAAGCCGTAATTTTGTTAAAGGTGCAGACAGAATTAAAAGCATAGTGTGGTCAAAATGCGCTGGTACAGGTCCGCCTGTCAATTTGTTGCCTAATTATTTGCTCGCTTAAATCTTGCTCCGCTCGTATTGCTTCGGCCATATTGTATCTGCATTTATTGAAGAGGCTTGCCGCAACGGCAGGTAGGGATCTCTTAGCAGTTCCCGGGCCATATAGACCACATCTGCCTGGCCTGTTACTAAAATGTGATCTGCCTGTCGGGCAGATGTTATAAGTCCTACAGCACCGGTGGCTATATCGGCTTTGCGGCGTACTTCAGCAGCAAAATGGGTTTGATACCCTGATGCCGGCGTTACTTTTTGGTAGGGCACCAATCCCCCTGATGAACAATCGATCAGATCCACACCGAGATTTTTGATTTGCCCGCAGAGTTCAAGGGCTTCTCCGAATGCCCAGGAGGCCTCTGTATCAACATAATCAGTCATTGAGAAGCGTACGAAAAGAGGTAGGTTGTCTGGCCATACTTCACGTACCGCGGTTATGCATTCTATAGCCAGACGAGTCCGGTTGGTGAAAGAACCGCCGTATTCATCGGTTCTTTTGTTTGTAATGGGTGATAGGAATTCATGAATAAGGTAACCATGTGCAAAGTGCAATTCGATGATCCTGAATCCGGCTTGAAGCGATCTTTGGGCTGCCTTCCTGAAACTATGGACTATATAGTTGATCCCTTTCTTGTCGAGTACTTTAGGCACCGGGGAATCGGGATTTAATGGAATAGGCGAGGGAGCCAGCACATCGGCCCATCCGCCTTCTTGTTCTGTAAGAAAACGTCTTCTTTCAAACGGTGGCGCTGTACTGGCTTTGCGTCCGGCATGGGCAAGCTGAATGGCAGGGACGGAACCTTGGTTTTCGACAAAAGATGTAATTCTTTTGAGCGCTTCGATATGTTCATCTTTCCAGATTCCGAGGTCGGAAGGGGAGATTCGTCCCTCAGGATTTACGGCCGCACCTTCGGTGAAAACTATGCCCGCGCCCCCTACAGCCCGGCTTCCCAAATGAACCAAGTGCCAGTCATTGGCAAAGCCGTCATGACTTGAATATTGGCACATCGGTGAAAGAACGAATCGATTTTTGGAAGTCACGTCTTTTATCTTGATGCTGTTGTATAAGTTCATGGTCAAATGGGAACTGGTCTTATGTTATAATTTGATTTTTCGGTTCACCTATCTGCAAAATTTGAATATAAGCCACCTTTTAAATTGGTTCTTTAATTATAAGTAATTTTAACAGACAAAAATTATATTAATGAAAACGCTTACCTCGTCTATTAAAGGTTTTACAAGGAACCTACCAAACTGAATCTGTAGGCAAAGATTTGAACATTAATCTGCTTAACACTGTTAAGTAATGCATAGAAACTTTAAAGACTATGAACATTCAATCATTAACGGAAGCCGGACTGCGCCGCACCATTTTGGATACAAGCCGCCAAATGCTGGTGACCGATGGATTCAATCAGTTATCGATGCGCAAAATTGCCGGGGAAGTGGGTTGCAGTGCAACGAGCATATATCTGTATTTTGACAATAAAGATGCGCTCCTTCATGCTTTAATCGACGAGGGTTTCGAAATGATCTATTCGCTAATTAGAGTGAAGGTAAAGACAGATGCTTCGGCTGCCGATCAGTTTCAGGAAATTTGCCGGGAGTTTATCAATTTCGGATTAAATAATCCGGAGTATTACAAGATTATGTTTTTAATTGATCCGGGGAATATCAGCAGGTTACCGGCAGAGAAATTCAGAAAAGCCCGCCGACCTGTGGTTATGATGATTGAGACTTTGACCGAAGGAAGGGAATCTGGTTATTTCAACATTAAAGACCCGGAACTGACGGCACATGTGATATGGTCGTCCCTGCACGGAGCCGTTACAGCAATTTTAACAAATAGAATGGACGTAAAAATTGATCAGAATCTTTTTATTGATTTGGTAATTAATCATGCAATGAGGGCCATCACCGCCGAAGCCCTGGTAACGGATATTAAAATTTAGAACAAAACAATCAGGAGAATTACATGGATGTATCAACTGAAGCCAAGGCAGCAGAGAAACAAAACATAGCGGTTAAGAAACCAATAAGCACAATAGCTGTATTGGGTGCGGGAGTGATGGGTTCGCAAATTGCATCCCATTTTGCTAATGCAGGCGTTCAAGTGCAGCTGCTGGATATGGCCGATAAGGGGGACAATAAAAATGCAATTGTTGAATCAGCATTTAAAGCTAACCTGAAACGTAAGCCGAATCCTCTGTTTACCAAAGATGTGGCTGACCGTATCACACTAGGCAATTTTGAGGAGCATTTTGAGGGGATCAAAAAAGTAGACTGGGTTTTGGAAGCCATAGTAGAGAACCTTGACGCGAAAAGGACCCTTATGGACAGGGTAGAAAAACTGGTTAATAACGATACGATTATTTCCAGCAATACCAGTGGAATTCCCATTCATAGAATTACCGAAGGGCGCTCAGATACCTTTAAAAAGAACTTTTTGGGGACCCATTTTTTTAATCCCCCGCGTTACCTGAAATTACTGGAGCTTATCCCCACGGAGCAAACCGATTCGGCTATAGTTGAGCGAATTAAGCAGTTCGCCCGAATCCATCTGGGCAAAGGGGTTGTTATATCAAATGACACGCCTAATTTTATCGCCAACCGGATCGGTATATACAGCATGATGCATAATATAAAGGCCTATGATACAGGGCGGTACAGCATCTCTGAGATAGATACACTTATGGGCCCGCTTACCGGCAGGCCAAAGTCTGCCACGTTCCGCACGGCCGATATCGTGGGCCTGGATACTTTGTTTCACGTCTCAGAAAATTTATATAACGCCGTACATGATGACAGAGAGAGAGACATATTCATCATTCCGGAAGTTCTGGAAAGATTGGTGGGGACGCGCAATTTGGGGGCTAAAACAGGCGCAGGGTTTTATAAGAAAGAGAAAGATGGGATAAAAGAGCTTAACCCGATTACTAAAGAATATGAAAATCCTAAAGAAACTGATTTAAAAGATATCCAGTCCATCAAAAAGATTAAAAATCTTGCGGATCGCTGGAAAGCCATTTATAATTTAAAGGGGCGCGGAGGTGATTACCTGCGGGAGCATACGCGGGACCTGATCAATTACTCCATTCACCGTATCCACGAGATCACCGATAATCCCGCCGACATTGACCGTGCCGTAAAATGGGGCTTCGGCTGGAAAATGGGTCCTTTTGAGATTCATGATGCCATCGGCATCGAGACCATCATTTTTGAACTCGATAGTGCAAACAAGGAGATACCGGGATGGCTTTACGTGATGAAAAGGGATGGAAATTCTACTTTTTACAAAACAATTGATGGGGAGCGCCATGTATATATACCAGAACAAGGTTATGTGCCTGATCCGGTACCTTATGATGAGATAAATCTGTTTCACATCAGGACGGAAAAGAACAAAACTTTGTGGTCCAATGAGGATGCTGCACTGCTTGACATAGGTGATCAGGTTGCTTTGTTCGAGTTCAGGTCTAAAGCCAATTCTCTGGGCTTCAAAATAATGCAGGGGCTGCAGGAAGCTACGCAATTAATGGAAAACAGTGATATTCAGGGAATGGTTATCGGAAATGAAGGGTCCAACTTTTCGGTAGGTGCCAATCTTGGAGAATTTGGAGTTGCGGCAAAAGAAGGCAAATTTATAGAAGTTGACCGGGCTATCAGTCAGTTTCAAAAGACCATACAGGGGCTTCGCTATTCCAGAAAACCTGTGATTACTGCCCTACAGGGTATGGCTCTGGGCGGGGCATGCGAAATGTCCATGGGATCGTCTCAGGTTGTTGCCGCGGCAGAATCTTATATCGGACTGGTAGAGCTGGGTGTCGGGTTAATTCCTGCAGGAACAGGTACTATGCACATGACCGCCCGTGCCTCAGAGAAGGCGGCTACGGGCCATGCCAGCCATATTCAGCCGTTTCTGGAACAGGCATTTCAAGCTATTGCCATGGCAAAAGCAAGTAGCAGTGCCCATGAAGCCATGGGTATGGGGTATTTACAAAGTTCTGCTAAGATTGTGATGAATATGGATCGCCGCTTACATGCCGCGAAGCAAGAAGTAATTTGCCTGGCCGAGCAGGGGTATTTGCCACCGCCGGTAAGAAATGCCATAACGGTACAGGGTAAATCGGGTAAAGGTCCATTGGTTGTATTGGCCAATAATATGCTGGAAGCCGGATACATCAGCGAATACGATAAATTTTTGGCCGAAAGGCTTGCCCATGTAATGACCGGGGGAGAAATTACAGGACAGGCCAGGGTACATGAAATTTACTTGCTGGAACTGGAACGGGAGGTTTTCCTCTCGTTGCTTGGCAATAAGAAGACCCAGGAGAGGATAAACAGCATTCTAACCACTAATAAACCATTACGAAATTAACTGTAGTTGAAGCATAAGGAAGGTAAAATGGAAAACGGAGCATATATTGTCAGCAGTGTCAGAACTGCAGTTGGTAAAGCAAAACGGGGAACCTTAAGAAATTATCGCCCGGAAGATATGGGCGCAGAGATTCTTAAAGGAGCCCTGGGTAAGGTAAAAGGGCTGGAATCTGAGATGGTTGATGACATCCTGATGGGATGCGCAATGCCTGAGGGGGAGCAAGGTATGAATATGGCCCGATTGATTGCTTTGCGTGCCGGATTCCCCGACAGTGTAAGTGCAGCTACAATAAACAGATTTTGCTCTTCCGGACTGCAGACAATAGCCATGGCCACACAAGCGATTATGGCTGGTCATTCCGAAATAGTAATAGCTGGGGGAACCGAGTCGATGAGTTTGGTACCGATGAGCGGGTACTTCTTTAGTCCTCATCCGGAAATGGCAGAGAACCGGCCGGAGGCTTATTTAAGTATGGGTCTTACAGCTGAAAACGTAGCTGGTTCGTATAAAATCTCTCGTGCAAATCAGGATGCTTATGCCTACCGCTCTCACACCAGGGCGGCTGAGGCGATTAAAGGCGGAAAGTATGAGGAGGAAATTATACCCTTGAATGTTGGTGAATCATTGGCCGGTAATGGAAAATCCAATAAGCAGAAAACGTTATTCAAGATTGATGAAGGCCCGCGCGCAGATACCAATCCTGAAGCTCTTTCGGGATTAAAGCCTGCCTTCAAAGTAAAAGGAAGCGTGACCGCCGGTAATTCATCACAAATGTCGGATGGCGCCGCAGCTACTGTAGTTATGAGCAAGCATTGGATGGAAACATTAGGCCTTGATCCGATGGCCAGGCTGCTGGGATTTGCAACTGCCGGTGTACCCCCTGAAATTATGGGCATTGGTCCTGTTAATGCCATACCAAAAGTGCTTAAGCAAACGGGGATGAAACTCGAAGATATAGGCCTAATTGAACTTAATGAAGCTTTTGCGTCTCAAACACTAGCCATTATACAAGAGCTGGGTCTGGATGAAGATCGGGTGAATGTTAATGGCGGCGCAATTGCACTGGGCCATCCTTTGGGCTGTACCGGAGCTAAACTGACGGCTAGTTTGCTTCATGAAATGCAGCGTAGCGGGATACGCTACGGCATTTGTACCATGTGTGTTGGCGGTGGAATGGGAGCCGCGGGTATTTTTGAAAACTTGATGCTTTGACGAATAATTAATTTTATTATTATGGAAATTCAAGGATTTTTGAATGAGATTGGCAGTGGATGGTTAACGCTGGGGATTATTGCTGCCGTGGTACTATTAGGCTTCAACGGAGCTCCGCTTTTGATGTGGGTTTTGTTTGCCGCCATTCTGATGATAGGGTTTTCATCACCAATCTGGCTCTGGGCGGTGCTGGGGCTTGCATCTGTCTTACTTCTAATACCGCCTGTTCGTAGAAATCTTATGACGTCAGGAATAATGAAGCTCATGAAGGCTTTGGATTTTCTTCCTGTAATTTCTCAAACAGAACGTACTGCCATCGAGGCGGGAACAGTCTGGGTAGAAGGCGAGCTGTTTTCGGGGAAGCCGGATTTTAAGAGGATGATGAAGGAGAATTATGCAGGCTTAACGGCCGAAGAACAAGCTTATTTGGATGGACCTGTGGAGGAGTTGTGCGCAATGGCAAACGATTGGGACATCTTCAGGAATAAAGAATTTGATCTAAAGATTTGGGAATATATAAAAAAGGAAAAGTTCTTTGGCCTTATTATCCCTAAAAAATATGGGGGACTTGAATTTTCCGCTTCCGCGAACAGTGCCGTAGTTTTAAAAATATCAACGCGTTCAGGTCCTCTTGGAACCACTGTAATGGTGCCGAATTCCCTTGGACCGGCAGAACTGCTTATCCATTATGGTACACAAGGGCAAAAGGATTATTACCTGCCGCGCCTGGCACGGGCAGAGGAAATACCTTGCTTTGCCCTTACAGAGCCGGAGGCTGGTTCGGATGCCGGGGCGATTACTTCTAGCGGGGTTGTTTTCAAAGGTGATGACGGTAAGCTCTATATAAAGCTGAACTGGAAAAAACGTTACATAACTCTTGCGGCTATTTCTACAGTTCTGGGGTTAGCATTCAAGCTTAATGATCCCGAAAATTTATTAGGCAAGGGAACCAACCCGGGGATTACCTGCGGGTTGATTCCGTCCAATACACCCGGTGTTGATATTAGCAGAAGGCATGATCCGCTTGGTATTCCTTTTTTCAATTGTCCGACTACCGGCAAAGATGTAATCGTACCTGTAGACAGCATCATTGGAGGCATAGACGGTGCGGGCAATGGTTGGAAAATGTTGATGGAGTCTCTTGCGGCAGGTCGCGGCATATCTTTACCGGCAACCTCGGCGGGTGGCGGCAAATTTGTAACCAGAGTGACCGGCGCCTATGCGAAGGTCAGGCAACAGTTCGGTTTACCCATCGGGAAATTTGAAGGCATTGAAGAGCCGCTTTCCCGCATAGCGGGGTACAGTTATATTATGGAATCCGCCAGAAAATATACCAATGGCGCATTGGATGCCGGAGCTAAGCCTGCAGTTGTTACTGCAATAGCTAAATATAACTTCACTGAACTGGCCCGCAAGATTATAAATGATGGCATGGATATTATGGGTGGTGCGGGTATTTCACGCGGACCCCGTAATTTGCTAGCTCATAGTTATATGAGTACCCCAATTGCCATCACAGTAGAAGGTGCAAATATTTTAACCAGAACACTTATGATTTTCGGGCAGGGAGCCATTCGCTGTCATCCTTATGCCTATCAGGAAATTGATGCCTTAACAAAAGGTAATTTAGAGCAGTTCGATTCGGTATTCTGGAAACATACCGGCCATGTTGTGAGAAATATGTTTCGATCTGTCGTATTAAGTATCACCAGAGGGTATGTTGCATTTCCGGGAATTGGGGGGCCGGCAGCGCGTTATTATCGTAAGATGGCATGGACATCAGCATCATTTGCCTTTCTTGCGGATCTGGTGATGTCAGGTTACGGCGGAGGGTTAAAAGTAAAGGGGAAACTAACAGGGAGGTTTGCCGATATATTATCCTGGATGTATTTGGGATCTGCTGTATTACGTCGCTTCGAAGCCGATGGACGCCCCAAAGAGGATCTCCCTTTTCTGCACTGGAGCATGCAGTATTGTTTCTTTCAATGCCAGACTGCTTTTGATGGTATTCTAACAAACCTGGATATGCCGGTTATTGGTGCCGTATTCAGGGGGCCTGTGGCTTTTTGGTCGCGTTTAAATCCCATCGCCAACTTACCGCCTGACAAACTGGGACAAAAGGTGGCGCGCGTCATCCAAATACCAGGTGCTTTGCGAGATTCCATGACCGAGGGCATCTATATCCCCAAAGATAAAGAAGAGGCCCTGGGGCGGCTGGAAAATGCATTCTTGCTTGTAAGCAAAAGCGAACCTGTGTTTGAAAAAATCAAGACTGCCATCAAGAAAGGGCATTTACCAAAAACAAAGCCCAATATGCTTATAAATGATGCCCTTCACAAAAAGATTATAACTAAAGAAGAAGCCAGTTTATTAAATCAGGCAGAAGAAGCTCGATATGATATGTTGCAGGTAGATTCATTTGCACTTGATGAGTACATGAGAGATTCTGCAAGGGAGAGAACGCCGAGGGCAGAAGAAGTTAACTAAAGATTTATCCGGTACTCTGGAACTTATCTTCCGCTATATTATTTACTTTTTTCCATTTTTCCGAACTATCATCCCATCTTTTAATTATTTTAGCGGGGACGCCTGCTACAATAGATCGTGGCGGCACATTTTTGGTTACAACGCTATTGGCCCCTACTATTGAATTTTCACCAATAACGACTCCTGGCATAATGACAGCATTTTGGCCAATCCAACACCCATTTTTAATATGGACAGGTTTTATGTTGGTCATGGTTTGGTAACGATATGGTTCCATTGCATTTTCATAACCATGCGTTCCGTCACTTATAAAAACATTGGCAGAGATGATAACATCATCACCTATATCTACTTTATTCATGACCGCAATCTGCAGCCCTGATCGCGAACGAACACGGTTGCCTATCGTTAAAATGGGATTAAAAATTTGTTTTCGCTCTCGTTGGAAAGCTTCCGGTGCATTTGGTTCATGAAAATTTTCTTTTATATATAAAAAACAATTTGGTCCTATCTGGACATCATCTCCGATATAGATTTTACTTGGAGTCATGATTTTATACGGGGGCTCTATTGTTAAATTTTTTTGTTCATTTGCAAATATCGGCAGCAAAACCTTGTTCATCTTTTTTTGAGATTGACGAGCCAATTTGGCTACTCTTAATACAATTCTTTTAACTATACGTTGATTGCTCATGCGCTGATGATTTTATTATATGATATATCACACATACATCTAATGATGTTTAGGAAGACATTGTATATTTTATAAATTATAAACTTATTTAGTATGTAACGTGTGTTATTTATGTTATAGGTATATTAAAATAGTTAATTAACATACAGAATTTTGATTGAGAGTTAGTAACTGATTAATTACCGTAAGAATTTGTTGGGGAAACTTTATATTGGTCAAACTTTTTTCATATAAAGCTGATTTGATGCGGCACTTTTTTGGGTTCTATCCAGTTTATTCACCATCTAAGGCTTTTATCATTTCCGAAATGTTTAGATAATTATGATTTATACTGCTTTCATTCTTCGCCATATTAGTGCAGCTGGCTTTTTGTTGATATTACTTCCGTCCATTTTAAATGCTCAGGATACTCTCAGAGTTTCACTTCAGGAATTTATCAGCGAAAGTATAGATGTCTCGTCTCTATTAGATGCAGAACAACAAAATGTTGCTCTTGCGGAAAACCAGTTCGCCCGTGCTCGAGGTGCCCGGATATTGCCAGAAATTGATCTTACCACCGCACATGGTTTAGTACCCTCTGTAATGACCAATGACCCGGAGCAGTATGATGAAGGATCGTTATATCTTGACCCCAATCTCCAGAACGATTGGGAAAACTGGGGAATCTTTACCCAGGCAGAGTTGTCAGCAGTTCAACCTATATTTACCTGGGGAGCTATAAATAATGCTATTCAAGCTGCCCAGGCCGGAGCCGATGCTTCTCGTCATGAATATGATGTAGAACGCAGCGAATACGAATTGCAAATGTTTGAATTGTATTATGGCAGGGTACTGGCAATAGAAATGGACAGGTTGCTTGACGAAGCTTCAGAGCAGTTGCGTCGTGCGGAAAATATATTAGAGGATATGACAGAGGACAATGATCCGGATCTTGACCAGGCCGAAGTTTATAAATTTAATATGTTTCGATTTGAGTTCGCTTCCCAAGCCGAAGAAGTAAGGCAGAGTTTAAATTATGTTGAACGGGCCTGGGCCCTCGCCCTGAAAGGCAATGAGCAGGTTGTTTATTATCCTGAAGATGCATATCTCGATCCTTTATCAAATGATGTTCAGGAAATAGGTTATTATCAGGAACAAGCAATGGCAAACAGACCTGAACTGAAAGGAGTTGATGCGGCGACCGTGGCTGCCGAGCACGGAGTGGATGCAACCCGCGCGCAAACGCGTCCCGGGTTATTTTTGGGCTTACAGGGACGATTTGCCTATACTCCAAACCGCCCCAGACAAACCAATCCCTTTATTGTTAACAATACAAACTATTCATCGGGGTCTTTTGGTGTAGGCATCAGGCAAAATCTTGATTTTAGTGGAATGAGAAGAGATATTCAACGGTCGGAAGCTCAGTTAAGGCAGGCGAAATATTTCAAAGAAGCTGCCGTTGATGGTATTGCGTTAGAATTAAGTGAACAATATAGGGAAGTTCAAACTGCTATAGCCCGGGTGAACAATACACGTGAGTCATTAAACGTGAGTAATGAGTGGTTACGTCTTGAACAAATCGATTTTGATTTGGGTTTTGGGGATGTAGAGAATCTTGTTGATGCCGTAAGTACTAACCTCGAATTGGAGGTTGTTTACAGGCAGAACATACACGATTTAAATGTTAGTATTGCGAGGTTATATCATGCCGCAGGATTACCATTAAGAGATTTAAACTAAATTATTATACAATTTATGATATCATTGAAAAAATTATTTGCCTTTATTTTGATATGCGGAATTTCGCTTCAAACTGTAGCCGCTATTCAAAATTCTGAAGCAGAACAAGAAATTATTAATCTTCTGGAAGAGCGGGATAATCAAATTAAAAGCCTTCTTGGTCCCGAAGGAACGACATATACGGAAGTACAAAGGCAGGAATTGACCAATATCATCAATGATATTATAGATTATACTGCAATGGCGCAAAAAGCATTACAAGAAACCTATGATACTATAAGCCAGCAGGAAAGAGAGAAGTTTGTTGATTTGTTCTCTACAATTATACGTCAAAATTCGTTGAGTCAGCTGGATATTTATCGTGCAGAAGTAATTTACGATGACGTAGTGGTGCAAAACGATTCTGCCATGGTGAATACTACGGCAATACTTGAAAGCGTCAGGACACCGGTTTATTATGAAATGGAACGGAAAGGCGAAGAATGGGTTATCACAGACATGGCCATAGATAATGTTTGGACTGCCGAATCGTATAGGCAGTCTTTTCAGAATCAGATTAGGCGCAGAGGCTTTGATGCACTAATGACAAGTCTTGAAAGAAGAGCGGAGAGGCAACAATAACTTTCATTAAATTAAATTAATCTTTATTATAGGATAATTTAGTGAATTAAAATATCATTTCATGTTCAGAGCTTTACCTCGAAAAACGCTTGCCAAAGAAGGTTATATATATTCAATATACGGTAACCTTAAATATTTAAAACATGCTGTTGCTTCTGCGTCCACTCTTCGCCGACACGACGAAGAACGCCCAATTGCCTTGATTTGTGAGCAGAAGCATCATGATGAGTTAAAGAGACTCAACATGCTTGATGTTTTTGATTTTGTTTACCCGCTTGGAAATAATCACAATTCAATTGTTGGATTCAAGCATAACGTATACGAATACATGCTTTTCGATCGCAACCTTTATTTGGATTGCGATATGGTGTGGTGTAAAGACGCAAATCCATTATGGGCTAGTCTGGCGCCTCATCCGTTTACCATTACGGGAAATCAATCTGCTGATCATTTCTTTGGAGGACCAAAAAGTTTTGCCATTATTACTGATTTCCTGCTTGCCCGCCGGCAACGGACACTGAACAACTTTGGACTGTCATATTTAAGCAGAGTACAATCTGGAATGATGTATGCACAGGACTACGAACTTACCAAAAAAGTATGTGAAACAGCTAAAGAAATGCTTAACAGAAAAGATGAGACGCATTTTCTTAGCAGGACTTTAGAGGAAGGCAGAACCGAGGAATCCTGTGAATGGAGTTTAGCTATGGCTATGTCGAAGTTAAAGATACCTGTTCACCCATGGCTTCAAGGTCACACCAGTCCGCAATTGGATTATATAGCCGATCTGACCACTCATGATCGGGATTTTGAATACGTAGCATGCAAATATTACAGCAATAATTTTGTGTATTCTTTCAGAGGCTTGAAATCTTCAGGAATGCGAAACGCGCTGATTAGCTTGTTCTCATTTATTCCCGGTTACGGAGATCATATGGAAGTTGTTCCTTACGCCTTACATTTTGGATGGTATCACCAGAAGCAACCTTTTTTTGCTTTTTCCGATAAAGTATGGAATCATTATAAGCAGAAAGCACAGCAGGCTGATGAAAATTCCATGAGCACCGACAACAATTCATATTCCGATTCTATGGTATAGCGTCGTACAAACTCTGCACCTTGGTAACTTTTCTACGTGCAGTGAGATTCTAGCTTTGAAACTATTGTGAAACGTGTCCTTTTGCTGGCTCCCTATTTCCCACCTAGAAGGAGAGTAGGCTCTTACCGAGCTTTTAAGTTTGCAATTCATCTTAGGAATTTTGGATGGGAACCTTTGGTAGTACATTTAAAAACACCGGATAATGCTCTTAGTCCGCGAGAAGAACTGTTTCTAAATACCATTAAGCGTGTGGAATTAAAGACGCCTTTTGATCACACCTCCTCTTCGTCAGGTTCCTATGCTAAACGCTATAATACGAAATCGTTGAAACCTTTATCCAATTGGGGGAGTAAAATTGGAGATCTGTTCGATAATTCATTTCCCATTGATACTTGGTGGCCCGTTTTAAAATTTCATCAAAATAATCTCCAAGTATTGGTAGAAAAATTTAAGCCTGATGTTTTATGGAGTACGGCCGATCCCTGGTGCAGCCATTCTACAGCAATGGCTTTGGCAAAAAAATCTAAAATTCCCTGGGTAGCGGATTTTCGTGATCCCTGGACATTATGCCCCATTCGCTCTGGTCCGCGCATGCCGTGGGCACGGGCAATTGACAAAAATGTGGAACGCAAAGTGCTAACATATGCCGACCAGGCTGTATTTACAGCCGAGAATACAGCTAATAATTACAGGAAGCACTATTCCGATGTTTCAACTCCCATGACTACAATTTATAATTCATTCGATGATGAATTCTTTTTGCCACCTGAACTAGAAGAGGAGCAAACATCAGCAGGAAAATTTAAGATACTGTTTTATGGCCGCTTCCGGAGTTTATCACCTGCTGAGTCGGCAATAAGGTTACTGGAGGCGGTAAAGTTAGCAAATCCTGAAGTACTTGAACATATCTCCATTCAATCTTGCGGTGAGTTGCCCGATGAGGATGCAAAAAAAGCGCATGGTACTGGAGTATTATCTGCCTTCGAATCGGTTAATCCTGAACCTTATGAGAATACATTGATTCGTCTGAATCAGGCAGATATGCTCCTTCTCAGCACTGAACAGAATCGTAATGAAATTATACCTGCAAAACTATGGGATTATCTATCTGCCGGAAAACCTATTGTATCTTTTTCACAAAATCCGGAAGTCGCAGAGATTTTAAAACAAACCAAAACGGGCGCCCAATTTGCCATTAAGGATATGGATAAAGCATCAGATTTCCTTATAGACTGCTTTATAGCAAAAAAAGAGGGGAGACCCCTGCCTTACTCGAAAGAAAGGGATAGAGTTAAAATACAGGCCTATTCATCGGTTAATACAACAGCGCAGCTGGCTACACTTTTTGATCAACTAAAAGGTTAGCCAAATCGATAAAAAAGCTCAAAATACCTCTCTTGCTGAAAAAACCGGTGTTGTTGTTTTCTCCCGAATTTTGACTACAATTCTTGAGCTTGCCTTGGCTATAAGTTTGGTTAACCTGCTTGCGAAAACAGATTTTGCAGTAATAAGTTACCTGCTGCTCATTTATGAAAGTGCACGGTATTTGGCAACTTTGGGGTTTCCGGAGAGTATTTTTTATTTCTTCGAACGTATAACCAGGAATGCCAAAAAAGCCTTTGCCCTGCAGACTTGTGCCATTATGATGGTAACAGCCACTATTTCAGCAATTGTTATATTTGGTATTTCGTTTGCCGTGCCAAGCCTGTTGGGACATTGGGATGAAGCCAGCCAATCAGCTGTCAAAGACTTTCTGCCTATAATGGCACTGGTTGCCTTTCTGGAAATTCCTACCTGGCCAGTTTCAAATGTTTTATTAGCAGCCGACCGCCAGAAAGATGCTGCCTGGTACCAGTTACTTGCCAGCGGTATGACATTTGCAGCTATTATAGGTCCTCTTGCTCTGGGTTTTCCATTAATGGTTTCTCTGTACTGTTTATTGGCCTATTCATTGCTTCGCTTCATTATCTCATTTATATGGTTAATAATTGTCCTCCCCCCGTTGGTAGAGTATTCGGGCAAAACCCTTCTGAGAGAACAGATAAAATTTGCGATCCCTATCGGTGCTTCATCATTAGTAAGCCGCTTTAATAAGTTTATCGATAAATTTGTGGTCTCTCTCTTGCTGCCTGCAACGGCATTGGCTGAATATAATGTGGGGGCGCAGGAGATTCCGATTGTTAGAGTAATTCCTTTTGCAGTAGGTTCGGTGCTGATTAGCCGTTATGTAAACCTGCAACTGCAAGATAAAAAAGAAGAGCTGCTTGAATTGTGGTACAAGGGAATTCGAAAGGTTAGTTTAGTCGTGCTGCCTTTAACCATCATGTTTATTGTAATTGCTTATGATTTTGTAACTGTTTTATTTGGACAAGAATATGAGGCCGCTGTAATCCCTTTCCAAATATACAGCCTTATTATTTTAATGAGGGTTACTTATTATGGAAGTATTCTTCAAGCTTATGGTGATACCAAAGGTGTTTTATACGTTAGCCTGAACCTGCTTGTGGCTAATATCATTTTAAGTGTGCCATTTACTTTGATGTGGGGGATAAATGGGGCAGCTTTTTCCACTTTATTGGCTAATGTATATAATTGGGTTGTGGTCCTAAACAGGATTGGTAAACATATGGAGCTGCCCGCCCGAAAGGTGCTACCATTTTATTATTATCTCAAGGTTCTTGCTTCTGCAGTAGCAGGGGGGGGGCTGGCATGGTTAGCCCGTAATTTCATATTTCCGGATATGTCTGCTATTGGCAGTTTAGGGGCCACTATAGTGATTTTCTTGATATTATTTGCCTTAATTGGAACCTTCAGTAAGACAATCTCAAAAGAGGATTGGAGACAGTTCGGTGAGTGGATGAGGCTGAAGTTTTTATATAGTTAATACACGAATTGGTAACTCATCAGAGGTATATCTACTTACTTTAAGTTTAATAGGGTTGAAATACTTCTTTTCTAATAAGCTGATAATTATAGATTCGCTTTGTTTGTTGATTTCGGATATCTTGCGGCATAGTGATTGTAAAAGGCATCAATCAGTGTAGACCATGGATAAGCCATCAGCAGCAACTGAACCATAAATGCTATGAACACAATGTTCATGGTCAATTGAATGCCCAGATGAGTTCCGATGATAAGAGTAAGGACGTAGGGTCGCAGTTTTTTCCACCACATCGCTATGCCCGACAGCTCTAGCAATAGTCCGCTTAGTAGAATAAAGGTGGCTATAAGATGATGTTCATAGGCTATTTCCTGAAGCAAGTTGGTTTCATAAGTACCGGTACGGGAAAGAATATCTACGCTTTTTTCTGACATCCATAACCATAAATGCCTGCCGTCTATCCAATGGAATCCGGTGCCTATTAATTTACTTATTCCTGCTAATGTATAGCCCAGGCCGCAAAAGAAATATACTGACCCCATTGAAAACCGGCGGATAATCTTTTGATCAGTAAAGAACATATGCGCCAGGGAAAAACATAACAGGGTCATGCCAATTAGATTAGCACTGTGGGGGATCTCACCAAGAGTATAACGTGAAGCGTACTGCAGGTGCATTAATAGCAATGCAAAGAGATAGGTGTATTTTGGAGCAATCCGAATAAACGCACAAGCCAATAAACCGCTTATTAATATAGCGTTTATTACCGGCACCTGATTGCCAAACATAAAACTCAGGTCAAGGTAGTTAGCTATACCAAGAGGCAGTACGATGTCGCTGATGCGATCCATATACAATCCCCATTCCCATACAAATTTGATTGCGAAAAAGAGTATCGAAATTTCAAATATCCGGTAAAAGATCAGCTCTCCACGGCTCTCCGGACTTTCATAATCGAAAAGATTCCTAATTAGGTTCATAATCAATGATCTTTAAAATAAAAATCTTGAGGCAATCCTGGATTTAAATAGGTTGAATCTGCAGTGAGTAAAATGAAGGGGATAGTTTCCATCGTGATTCTGTTATCGTCATGAATTAGCCCATTAACCTTGTTGATCATTAGATCATTGTGGGCAATTAACCTTTCTCCAAACATGGTACGCAAACCCTGTAGCCGTGCTGAATCCCAATGATCCGTTTTTGATACATAGTTGGACAGGTCAATTTGGTCAATATGATGCACATTTAAAGCAAAAGGCTTGCCGCTAAGTTGATCGATATCTGTGATAGCCCATATGTTTTGATCTTCTGTGCTGGAAACCTCGGTGACCAGGGAGCGTGTCCAGGGTTTAGCTGCCTGTGAAAACATGGGGTATATGCTAAAAGGCCAAAACTCTCCGAGATGGCTTGCTACCAGTAGTGCATATATTAACAAGGTTGTGCCAATTATTTTTATTGATCGCTTGTGAATCGTCATGCTAATTAAATTTCAATTATTTCCAGGAAAAATACTTAAATTAAACAGTTTATTAACCTGATCCTAGCATAGTAAACAAAAATATAAGCCGTACCCGGCAAAAGAACTGTATTGTTAGATCAGGCCCACAATGTTTGATCTTCGTAGTTAATACATTCAATAAATATATGGTACCAATATTTGTATATTGGTCACGTTTATTATGAAAAGTTAACTATCGTGAGAGAAAACTTAATTATTAATCTATCTACTCAGTATATATAAACTAATATCAAGTAATGAATAAAGTTCTTGGCTTCTTTAGGCCTTTAGTTTCCCTAAATTATTCCCACCCCTGGCTTGTCCTTTTTTCAACTTTGTTGCTTGCTCTGTTTGCAACTTGGTTTGCTTTAAAACTTGAAATTGACACTGATATCGCTAATCTTGTGCCTTCATCGTATCCTAATGTTCAGGCATTGCATGAATTACAGGAATCAGTAGGTGGTGAGGCGGCTATGGAGGTCGTGATAAATTCCCCCGATTTTGAGAAAAATAAACAATTTGCTGAAAACATTATTCCCAGAAGCTTGGAACTCTATGATCCAAGGTCAAGCAGCCCCTTCTTTGAGCGTGTTGAATATAAAAAAAATACGGAAGTTCTGAAGGATTACGCCCTTTACCTGGCAACCGATTCAGAAGTTGAAGATGTTCGCAATTACCTGAATAATCGTATTGAAGAGGCTAAACTGGAAGCTAATCCCTTTTTTGTCGACTTTGATGATGAAGAGTATGAAGATGAGGATGAATCTGATGGTAATTCCGATGAACAACTTGATGATTTTCAGGAATCCTATAACGAATTAATACCACCTGAATATCCGATAAATGCCGATAGTACCTCTTTGGTGTTGCAATTCTATCCTACTGGTTCACGCAGTGATATGACTTTCCTTCGTGATTTATTCAATCACTACGACCAGCTCATTAACAGAATGGAACCGGAATCATATCATCCGGATATGACGGTGATGGCCGGTGGACGACTAAAGCGGCATATGCAGGAACTCGATTCTATTGTCAATGATGTACAAAGAAGTTTTGGAACAGGAATTGGGAGTGTTATTTTCCTGGTAGCAATGTACTTTTTTCTGAAGAAATACATTCATTACCGCAGGGGTAGTAAGAAAACAAGAAAGCACAATATATGGGATCACCTTATTCGCTTTCCGGTACCCATATTAATTATTGGTATTCCACTGCTTATAAGCCTCAGCTATACTTTTGCAATTGCATATGCAGCCATAGGTATGCTTAATACGATGACTTCGGTATTATTTGTTATCCTTTTTGGCCTGGGTATCGACTATGGCATTCATTATTATGCACGCTATCTTGAAAATCGTGCTTCCGGTCTGCCAGTGCTTGATTCTTTGATTGCCACTTATGATAGTACAGGTACAGCTATATTTGCAAGTGCTCTTACAACAGCGGTAGCCTTGTTTATTTTGATAATTGCCGATTTTAAAGGATTCTCGGAATTCGGGTTTATTTCAGGATTGGGCATTGTTATGGCTTTTTTGAGTATGCTGTACATTATGCCGGCAATGCTCGTTATTTTTGAGCGGCATAATTGGATATTGATCAATAGCAAAGATGTAAAGAAAAAGTCTAAAAAGGGATGGAAAAATAAACCATATCCTTTTGCAAAGACGATTGTTGCAGGTGCGGTAGTAATAATTGCTCTTGTTATCTACAACCACCAGGTTTTAGAATTTGAATACGATTTCGGTTCCCTTGAACCTGATTTTCCTGAATACGAAGCTTTTAGAGATTTGAGCTCTTCGGTGGATCAATCGAACCAGCGTAATCCTGCTTATATAATGGCAGAGAGTGATCAGGATGTTTATGATATTTTAGATGAGCTCGGACGGATACAGGAAAAAAACGGCGAATCTTCAATGATTGATGATTATGAAGCCTTACAAGAAAGATTTCCGGTCAATGAGCTGGAAGAGCAAAAGAAATTAACCCAAATTGTTGAGATTCGGGATCTTCTTCAGGATCCTTTTATAGTCGATCAGGAAGATGAAAACCTGGATATACTGCGTCGTGCAGCTCAGGTTACAGAACCGCTGGATTTCAATGAAATTCCTGAATTTCTCAGGGAGCGATTTATGACGCGCGATGGGGAGATTGGTCGATTTGTAATGGTATATCCGCGGTTCAGATTAGCCGATGGTAGAAATTCCATAGCATTTAAAAATGAAATTGGTACCATTACACTGGATGACGGACGAGAATTTCATGCGGCGAGCACTTCTATTGTAGCGGCTCAAATGCTTGAACTTATGCAAGAGGAGAGTCCTTATATGGTATTGGCTACTTTTGTGATTATTTTCATTCTTGTCAATATCGCATTCGGATCATTGCGCTGGTCCATTATGTCAATGCTCCCTCTGGCCCTCGGCCTTGTATCTACCTTTGGGGCAATGATGCTTCTTGGTTTATCCTTTAATTTTTATAATCTGGTGGTATTACCTGCTATTCTTGGGATAGGTAACGATAATGGGGTGCATCTGGTAGCGCGTTACCGCGAGGAGGGCAGCAATAGTGTATGGAATGTTCTGCGATCTACAGGGCAGCATATTACTATTGGGTCTCTTACCACTATGCTTGGATTTGCGGGGCTTCTGCTTACCAATCATCCGGGGCTGATATCCATTGGTTCACTGGCAGTAGTTGGAATTGGAATGACATTATTTACAGCACTGGTCTTTCTGCCTGCTCTGATTCAGGTGCTCGAAGATAACTCTTGGATCCGATACAGAAAATGAATGGGCAAAGTTTAATTGCCCGTTCTTTTTTATTGGATGTTTGGAACTCCATTTACTCTTTGAGCTGTTTGATCATAAACAAAGCTTAAAGAGGAGATTATGACCAATAAAGAACGCACAAACCTTCGGTTTTTTAATAAATCTGACTATTTCATTTTTGTTGCAGCATTTATATCATGTGCACTATCAGTAATTTTATTTTTCAGTGGTGAAGAGCAAGCCGGTATTTTTGTAGCTATCTGGGTTCCGTCAATATTGGGGTTCGCTAATTACATCAAAAACAAGATTGGAGAGATGTAAATGGAAGTTCCTGGTTTGCTGATTATGGGGATATTTGTAGCCGTTTTAGTTTTAACCGGTATCATGTTTACGGTATCAGAATTTAAAAAAATGAATGCTTCCGGAGATCAAGAAAGTGATGAAGATGAAGATGAATACAAACCCTAGAGAGTATTCTACGCCTAATCAGTTATTATTTGGCAGTCGTGAAAGGTTGTAAAATTCTTAAAATGGGCGTTTTCTTTTTATCAGTTATATTATTTTAGTATTCTTCGAATCTATTTTTAAATACTGATTACCTCAATGAAGATTATTTGTCCCTGCCTGATAGTGTGTCTTAGTTTTTTGGCAGCTTGCAGTACCTCAAAAATAACTGCTGATTCTGATAACCCAAAAAACATCTCGAGCCAACCTTCCGATTATAAAAAATTAATAAAAAATGCCGATACCGAAGAAGGTTTGTTTACAATTCACCGAAAGGATTCTAAACTCTATTTTGAAATACCCGAAAAAGAACTTGGTAAGGAAATACTTTTAGTTACCCGTATAATGAAGGCACAGGCCGGAACCGGCCATGGCGGTCAAAAACTGAATAACCAGGTAATACGCTGGGAAAAATCCGGAAATAAAATCTTATTGCGCCGGGTAATTTACCAATCCTTTTCAGATACGAGCAGTTCTATATCCACTGCGGTTCAAACTATTAATTTTGAACCTATTATCGCCTCTTTTGAAATTAAAACTACCGGCTCTGACAATACCTCACAAGTAATTGAAGTAACAAGGCTATTTACAACAGATATAGCCGAATTGTCGCCACGCCAGCGTTACAATGCCAGAAGGGTGGACGCTACCCGAAGTTATGTTGAAGGTGCTCGTTCTTTTCCCGAAAATGTGGAGGTCCAAAATGTACTTACCATGGAGATGGCTAACAACAACAACGGGACGAGCACTATTTCCACAATGTTAAATCACAGCATGGTCAGGCTTAGCGATAAACCTATGATGCCGCGTGTTTTTGATGAGCGTATTGGTTTCTTTTCTGTTCAGCATGTCGATTATGGCCGGGATGGACACCGTGCAGAGCAGCGACGTTTTATCACCCGCTGGAGGCTGGATAAGAAAGATCCCGATGCCGATCTATCCGAACCCGTTAAACCTATTGTTTTTCATGTAGATCGTTCTGCACCAGGTTTTTTGCACGAGTATATTCTCCAGGGAATTCAAGACTGGCAACCTGCATTAGAAGAGGCTGGATTTAAAAATGCAATTATTGGTAAAATGGCTCCAACACCTGAAGAAGATCCCGATTGGAGTCCGGAAGACGCACGGAATTCCAATATCCGCTGGGTTCCCAGCCCTGTCTCTAATGCTATTGGCCCCCACGTAAATGATCCACGGACCGGCGAAATTATAACCTCGTCTATTGAAATGTATCATAATGTGATGAACCTTGTTAGGAACTGGTATTTTGTACAAGGCTCCGCTGTAGATGAAGAAGCAAGAGATTTGCCGATGTCAAACGAGTTGATGGGGAGGCTTGTTCGCTATGTCGTAGCTCATGAGGTAGGCCACACCCTCGGGCTGCAGCATAATATGAAAGCCAGTGCCACCGTGCCGACCGATAGCCTCCGCAGCAAATCCTTTACAAAGAAATATGGAACCACACCATCCATAATGGATTATGCGCGAATGAACTATGTTGCCCAGCCCGGAGATGAAGCCGAAATGTTTCCAATTGTGTCTGTTTATGACAGATTTGCCCTGGAATGGGGTTATAAACCAATACCTTCTGCCATGACCCCCGATCAGGAGCGTTCCGAGCTAAATAAGATTGCCGCCCGGCAGAGGGACAACCCCATGCTTTTATTCGGTGGTTTATCTAATGTTGACCCTACACAACAGCGTGAAGCCTTGGGTGATAACCATGTTAAATCATCGGAATATGGAATAGCCAATCTTAAGCGTGTAATGAAATTTATTGTTGATGCAGCCGGCACAGAAGGAGAGAACTACAGCCAGCTAGATGAGTTATACAAAAATGTAGTTACTCAGCGGAACCGTTATCTTGGCCACGTCTCATCATGGGTGGGGGGTGTAAAAGGCGAACGCAAAGTAGCCGGACAGGATGGTCCGGTTTATACGCCAGTTTCTCGTGAACGCCAGGTGGAAGCTATGAATTTCCTTTCCAGGGAAGCATTTGAAACGCCTGGGTACCTTCTTAATAGCCAGTTATTATCGCTCATTGAACCTTCCGGTTCCGTGCAACGAATTATGAACAGCCAGCAGATAGTTCTAAACACACTCATCAGCGAGTCTCGTATTTCCCGAATGGCCGAACTGGAAAGCTTCAACGGAAATCAGGCTGTGTACACAGTGGATGAGATGATGACGGATATTACCAATTCAGTATGGGCCGAATTAAAGGGAAACCCTGTCGAAATCGATCTCTACCGGCGTAATCTTCAGCGCAGTTATCTTGATGTGATAAAGAATAGGCTGGGAAGCGAATCCGTTAATGGAGAAACAAGATCATTGCTAAGAGGAAACCTGCAGGGGTTGGAAACATTGGTTAATAACAGAGCCGATCAAACTTCCGACAATGCCACCCGCCATCATTTGAATGATGTTTCTTCCCAAATCAATTTAATTTTGAAAGCAGAAAAGGGATAGCCTGAAAACAGGAAGAGGTCGATTTCTGCATTCGCTAAATAGCTGTTATAAATTTTAACAGCGGACAAAGCCAACAAACGGATATGGCATGAACTTGGTTTTAAGGTCAATTTGTTAACGGATTATCATCCGTTAGTTAAAAACACCGGTGCCACACATTGTATCGTTAAGTATTTAAAACGAGAAGAAATAATGGCAAAATCAGCATCTGACAATGATGCAGATCAACAAATAATTATAACTGTATCAAAAGGTCTAAAACTGCTCCGCCAGCAAACAGGGACAAAAGGAAAGATAAAATTAAAATTGGCTTATGTAGCCTCTGGATATTCACAAAAGATATTATCGTTCAATTAAATAAGGGTAAGAATCATATTTATCTTTAACGTTTTCAAACTGTTTATAATTCACATCTATTCGTAATTTTGAATAATTGTTTCTCAAAATAATCTAAAGGTTTGGCAATCTTTTATAAATAGTGCTAAAATGTAAAATAATTATTGACAGCTGATCGGCTTTTGATTACCTTATTTGCATTAGCACTCTATAAAGATTAGTGCTAAAAATTAACTTAACTATAAAATATAACAGGAGTTGTAAAATGGCTAAATTCACACCTTTAAGCGATCGTGTTTTGGTTCTGCCTGACACAGCTGAGGAAACAACAAGTTCAGGGATCATTATTCCTGATACTGCCAAAGAAAAGCCCCAACGTGGCAAGGTAGTAGCTGTCGGACCCGGTAAAGTCGAAAACGGAACCAAAATCGATATGTCAGTTAAAGACGGTGACCAGGTACTTTATGGAAAATATGCCGGAACCGAGCTTGTGCTCGACGGTGAAGAGTACTTGATCATGCGCGAAAGCGACATTTTGGGTGTAGTCTAAACTATCATCACTAACAATTTTAAAATCAAAGAAGTATTACTATGTCAAAATTAATTCATTATAATGTTGAGGCACGTGACGCTCTTAAACGAGGCGTAGACAAATTAGCCAACGCAGTAAAAGTAACGTTAGGCCCCCGTGGACGTAACGTAGTTATTGAAAAATCATTTGGCGCCCCTACGGTTACTAAAGATGGTGTTACCGTAGCCAAAGAGGTTGAACTTGAAAATAAAGTAGAAAACATGGGCGCCCAGATGGTCCGTGAAGTTGCTTCCAGAACCAGCGATATTGCCGGTGACGGAACCACAACTGCAACGGTACTGGCTCAATCCATTATTACTACTGGCATGAAAAATGTTACAGCCGGCGCAAACCCAATGGATCTTAAGCGTGGAATTGATACAGCCGT
Source organism: Balneolales bacterium (assembly GCA_040878085.1). Taxonomy (GTDB): domain Bacteria; phylum Bacteroidota; class Rhodothermia; order Balneolales; family Natronogracilivirgulaceae; genus JBBDMU01. The sequence goes on along the minus strand of JBBDMU010000029.1, from coordinate 231,565 downwards.
AGCTGCTGTTGTTGAAGAGCTGAAAAAAATCAGTCGTGATATCAGCGACCGAAGTGAAATCGCTCAAATCGGAACTATTTCCGCAAACAATGACGAAACCATTGGTAACCTGATTGCAGATGCCATGGAAAAAGTTGGTAAAGATGGTGTTATCACCGTTGAAGAAGCCAAAGGTACCGAAACTTACCTGGATACGGTAGAAGGTATGCAGTTCGACCGCGGATACCTCTCTCCATATTTCGTTACCAACTCAGAAACCATGACCACTGAGTTCGACGATCCGCTGATCCTGATTTATGACAAGAAGATCTCCAACATGAAAGACTTGCTCCCTGTCTTGGAGAAAGCCATTCAGACCGGGAAGCCTCTTATCATTATCGCTGAAGATATAGAAGGTGAAGCTCTTGCAACTCTCGTTGTTAACAAACTTCGCGGTACGCTTAAGATCGCAGCTGTTAAAGCTCCCGGTTTTGGTGATCGCCGTAAAGCTATGCTTGAAGACCTCGCCATCCTTACCGGTGGTACTGTTATCTCTGAAGAACGCGGTTACAAGCTTGAAAATGCGACACTCGATTTTCTTGGCAGTAGCGGACGCATTACTATCGACAAAGACAACACAACTATTGTTGACGGTAAAGGCAAAGACTCTGACATCAAAGCCCGTATCAATCAGATCAAATCTCAAATTGAGAACACCGAATCTGACTATGATCAGGAAAAACTTCAGGAACGTCTTGCCAAGCTTAGCGGCGGCGTAGCTGTTCTGTATATTGGAGCTGCTTCTGAAGTTGAAATGAAAGAGAAAAAAGCCCGAGTTGAAGATGCCCTGCATGCAACACGTGCTGCTGTTGAAGAAGGTATTGTTGCCGGAGGCGGGGTAGCCCTGCTTAGAGCGGCCCATGTTTTGGAAAATCTGACAACAGATATTGCAGATCAAAAAGTCGGGTTTAATATTATCAAACGTGCACTTGAAGCACCACTTCGCATTATCGCTTCAAACGCAGGTGTTGAAGGTTCCATTGTAGTGCAAAAAGTTAGAGATGGAAAAGATAGCTTTGGTTATAACGCCCGTACAGAGGTCTACGAAGATCTGGTAGCAGCCGGTGTTATTGATCCTACCAAAGTTACCCGCACAGCCCTTCAAAATGCGGCATCGGTATCTGGCTTAATGCTGACAACCGAAGCTGTAGTTTCAGATAATCCTGAAGCCAAAGAAGAACCTGCCGGCGGCGGTGCTCCCGATATGGGTGGCATGGGCGGCATGGGTGGCATGGGCGGAATGGGCGGTGGTATGGGATTCTAAATTGAACCCAATCGCTCAACGCTTATCGTTGAAAAACCTAAAAAGCCCTGATGTGCAAACATCGGGGCTTTTTTAATGTGTGGTGTCCGGCACACAGTACAGCATCAAATGGTGAAAGGCCCGCCTTAATTTATAGATTCGTTGCCTTTTAAAAATAAAGTCTTACCCTGAGAGTTCTCGTCGCTGGTGAAGATCATTTTGACGACTATATCCTTGGCTTTATCAAGAGTAATTTGTTCAGTGGAATGGAGCATAGCCTGCTCAATAATCTTTTCCATTGAGGTTGAGTCGATCAGCCCCATGTCATACAGTTCCAGCAGATAACCGTATGCTTCTCTCGATATCATCATTCGTTCGGCAAAATGAAGAATTCGGTGAGATTTTGGCTTTTCTGCTTTAGGTTCTTCATCCTTTATTTCGTTAAGCTCTCCGGCCTGATGCTTTTGCAATACCCACGACCAGGCTGCACTAATTTCTGCTTTGTCATATCCAGGCAAAGTCTCCAGTTTCACTTCGTTAAGTTTGTCACCGATTCGCATTCTGCGTACCAGAAATATAATCAGGTCGATTACATTATTTTGCATATAATTTCCGGATATAATTTATATAAAAGCTTTCTTTTTCTCTCATGATCGTTTTCTGCTCTGTAGTTTGGTCGTTATAACCCGCAAGATGCAATAATCCATGGATAAAAACACGTAAAAATTCAGCGGGTATATCAGATCCGAACTCTCCTGCTTGTTCTTCAATTCGGGGGGCACAACAAAAAAGGGTTGCCTCAACCGCATCTGCATCATCAGGTTCATTATAATTGAACGTGATAATGTCCGTGACATAATCATGATTTAAATGTTTTTTGTTGATCTGCCGGATCTCAGTTTCGTCAACGTAAACAACTTCTATAAAAAAGAAAACACAATCTTCTAGTTCGCTAACAACTTCAACGGATTTAGCAGCAAGATCTTGCGATAAAGGAATTGCAAGATCTGTTTCGTTAAGTAAACTAAGATTTGTGTGTTGTTGTTCAGCCATATTGCCTAATAAATAAAGGAAATCATTATCCCTTATTCATCAAAATCAAATCCCTCAATATCGATGTTCTCGGTCAAAGAAAGTGCTACACTGCCCATCATTACTTCCGGGGGAAGTTTGGTGAAATCTCCTTTTAACAGGGATTCACTTACATTTGCGTATAAACTGCATCCTGCTTCTTTCTCTACAATTAATCCGGTAGTCTTTTCACCGGTTTTACCGAAAAAGGTAACCTGATTTAGCATAGAACTGGCCACAAAGCCTGTGCAGTTGTGAAGCTGCAAAAAAGTATTCTGGGCATACACCGATACTATATTCGTTCTTTCCTCATCAATTAACAAACCCATATGAATCTCCAAAGCTAGTTTCCTGCCCGATTCCTCATCTGCTAACTGGAATCGATATACTTCACCTGATTTCTTAGGTTCCGTGCCCAGCACATCGCCAATTGATTTAATATTTTCTGAGGTAAACTCGTGGATCATGGTTTGCAGATTAAAGTGTGTTATCCAATATAATGCTTTTCTCAGGAATTACGAATAATTCACAAAAACCCCTGTCACAGGCCCATTCCCATCCTTCGAACCTGATTTTGATTTTCTTCCTCAGATTCCGGGAAGGGGAGCCTTCCACCGGTGATGGATTCCACTTGCTCGGCAAGTGCCATTGCCTCGTCCTTCATGTCGGCTTGAAAGTATATACGCTGGACGATCATAAGCCGGCTGGAATCGTAAGAAACTTCTCGGATCAGTTCCTGACGGTTATTGGTGAGCCTGTTGATCTCGTTCTGCATGGATCGCCTTCTATCAGCGCCAAGTTCACGGCCCCTTTCATCCAACTCACTCTGCCTGGATTCTATTTGCCCTTCGATCTCGTCAACTCTGCCCATGTTACTGCGCAGTGAGTTCTTAAGCTTTGGTTCAGCAATTTTCGATAAGTTTAAGGCTCGTTCGGTTTCATTGAGCTGTGAATATTGGTATGCATAATTGAGCATGGAACCAATATTGCCTTCCACCACATTGAACGGGATTTTGTCCTCCCCCCAGCGCATCCAGTAAGCGGCGCTGTCGGGCTGGTTCAGATTATTATAGGCTGAGGCCTGCCGGTTGAAGATGGTCCGGTAATTATCAAGCATCCGACGGATATTCTCGTCAAAATAGGCATCTTCATTGTCGGTTTCGCGGAAGCGGAATGACTTGAGTCGTTCGCCGTGTATTTCAGGATTAACCATTCCAAAATTATCACCATGCTCACGGGGGACTACGCGAAAAGCTTTTCCTTCCAGTCTAAAATATTTCTGCAGATTCAACTGGGCATCCTGAGATACGGTGATGGCAAAATAAACCGGTCTTACCCATTCGTTGGTTTCCAATATATCTATTACAATATCATCCTGTATTCGGGTGTAGTACAACTCGTTGCCCTGGCGGTCTTCACCCAAAAAGGTACCTTCCACCTCCCACCTGACCTCATCATCCAACTCATCCAATGGAATATTAAAGCCCATCTCCGGAGTATTAATAATCTGATCGCTTCTGCTCACCTGCTCCAAATGATCACCGGTACTTTCGGCACTGCCTTCTTCATGTCGCTGCCTGAGCAGTTCTTTATCCACTGGGATTACAATATCACCCGGAGTATGAAAATCCTCCGGACGCTGAAATTGAAACTTCCCTTCAAGACGGTCTACCTCACCATCAGTCAGGGAGATAGGAACCGGTGGTGAATCATGATTCCATTTATTCTTCATCTGCTTGATATACCAGGGGGTATTCAACAGGCTTAAATTCACCACCCGGACATCAGTACGTACACCCTCAACCTCCTGAAGATACCAAAGTGGAAAAGTATCATTATCCCCATTGGTGAAAATAATGGCATAAGGGGCTGCGCTATTCAACAAGTTATAGGCGTAATCAGCTGCCACATAACGCAGACTCCGGTCATTATTGTCGTAGGTTTGTGAACCAATTAGCAGGGGGCCAGCCGCCAAACAAAAGGCCAGAGCCGCATAAGCGATAAATTTATTCTGTTTCAAATAATCTTTCACCAGTTCTATCAAACCTGTCGTACCAAGACCGACCCAGATAGAGAACGCAAAGAAGGAGCCTGTATAAGAATAGTCTCTTTCCCGGGGCTGGAACGGGGTTTGATTCAGGTAAAATACAATAGCCAGTCCTGTTGCAACGAACAGGATGAGTACACTGAAGGCGCGTTTCCAGTCTTTTTGGAAGTGATAGAGCATACCCAGCAAACCCAGTAAGAATGGCAGAAAGAAGAAGGTATTATGAGCCGGATTGTCTTCATTATCGCTGGATGTGAACCCTGCCGTCCAGGTGGCATCCTGCTCATCGCTGTCCCTTCCAATAAAATTCCAGTTAAAATAGCGCGTGTACATATGCCCTACCTGATAACTCCAGAAGAAGTGCCAATCGCTGTCATATTCAGCATACTTCTGCATATGTCGGGGATCTGAAGAATGGCGGCGGGGGAAAAGCTTTTCCTCATCTCGATTAATAGATCCTGCTTCATTATCATAGGTATTCCCGGTAATAAGGGGATGTTGCCCGTACTGCTCGCGCTTGAGATAACTGATGAAGCTTTCAATGGTATCCGGACTATTTTGATCAATGGCCGGATCTACCTGTGAACGGATGTAAATCAGGGAAAAACTTGAATATCCTACCAGGATAAGCATATAACCGAGCAAGACAATATTAGCCAATCGCATTTTTTTCTTATGCGTATAATAGATGCCATACCCTAAGATGCCCACTATCAAAATGATAAACGAGAAAAAGCCAAATACGCCCCCTGTAAAGTTTTCAAAGGCTTCGGCGGCCGATGGCAGGTACAGCATGGTAATTGGGTATACCATAAAAAATGCGGCAACCGAACAGGCTCCGGCAATCAGGAAACTTTTGGGTTCAAATTCAAACTTTCTAAAATAAATAATAAGACCAACAAAAAAGATGACCAAAAGGCTGAGCAGGTGAACGCCAAAGGCCAGACCAAATATATAAACGATCAGTAGCAGCCATCTCTCGTTTCGGGGTTGATCATGGTTCTCCGACCATTTAAGGACCAGCCAGACCACCAGAGCGGTAAACGTAAGCGAGAGGGCATAGGTTTCGGCCTCAATGGAGGTAAACCAATGGCTGTCGCTAACTGCAAATGCCAGAGCGCCCACTAATCCGCCACCGTAGAGACCAATTTTGTCAAGCAGGTTTAGAGAGTCCGGATGGCCTTTCCACTCGCGTATCAATCGAACGATAATTAAATACAGCAGCATCACTGTGATAGAGGATGCCAGGGCACTCATAATATTGATGCTATATGCCACTGACTCAGAAGCAGAGAACATCGAAAACAAGCGTCCGAACAGCAGATACAGCGGCGGGCCGGGTGGGTGAGGAATTTGCAGCCCCCATGCGGTGGCAATTCGTTCAGCCGGATCCCAAAAGCTTGTTGTCGGGGGAAGTGTTAATAAGTATAATATAAAAGCCGTTACAAAACTTGTGGCAGCGAATATTTTATTTAACGTTTTGTGGTCTTTTTGCATCTGGCGTTAATGGTTTGTACGGAAATGGCTTATTTTAACCCTATTCCCAAAATTAAGGTACGTAATAATAGCAATAGGAAAACCTATAATCAAAGGGAGACCGCAAGTAACGGGCAAAGTTATGTAAAGTTTTAATGCTTATTAAAATAAGGTTAAAATACAGGAATGATGAATAACGGTAAAACTTTTATCACTTAATGTTTTTATAATAAATGAACGTCTTTAAACTTTTCATTATTTCACTCAGTTTATCACTATTAGCAGGTTGCGGTGCGTTAAATCTGGCTGATATATCCGAACCCGAACCAGCTGCCGAAGACATAGGCGAAAAAATAGCGGAGGAAACCGGGTGGACGATTCCTGACGCCGATCCGCAGTTTTTAAGGCCGCGTATATGGGACCTTCAGCATCAAAAAATCTGGGTGAGGTTCAACTTTGAACAGGAACAGGTAACCGGCAAGACTGAGCTTTTCCTCACCAGTCTCAAAAACAATAATAACGAGCTCATTCTTGATGCAAAAACCATGGAGTTCGACTCCATTTATGTGGTACACTCCGGCGAGCACCTTGAATTCCGTCAGGATTCCGCCACAGTAAGCATTGATCTTCCGAATAACTACAGCCGGAAGGACAGCCTCTTCGTAGGCATCAGCTATATTGCTGCTCCACCGGCACGCGGGCTCTACTTCGTGGATCCACAGGATAATAACCCGGAAAAACCCACCCAAATATGGACCCTCGGCCAACCTGAAGACAATAGCTTTTGGCTGCCCACCATAGATTCACCCAGCGAGCGCACCACCCAGGAAACCTGGATATCCGTCCCCGAAAAATATGAGACTTTATCTAACGGTGCTTTAATGGAAAGCAGGGTACTGCCCGGCGACAGTCTGAGAACTGATTACTGGATGATGAACAAGCCCCACACGCCTTATTTATTTGCTTTGGCCATAGGTGAGTACGACATCACAAAAACATGGAACCACGATGTTTTGTTTAAGTATTACACCGAGCCTCAGTACACCGAATATGTAAATTTGATTTATGAAAATACTGAGGACATGGTTGGTTATATTGAAACTCATACCGGTATTGATTACCCCTGGGAGTTTTATGCCCAGGTTCCCGTTCATGATTTCATCGCCAGCGGTATGGAAAACACCACGGCATCTATGTACTACGATGGCATACAAGTCGACAAACGCGCAAGTCAGGATGTTTCCCATCAGGGCTTAATTATGCACGAGCTCATCCATCAATGGTTCGGCAACTATGTGACTTCAAAGAACTGGGCTAATCTTCCGCTGAACGAAGGTTTCGCTACATACTTTGAAATCCTTTATGCCGGATTTAAACAAGGTGCCGATAAAGCTATATGGGAAAGCCTGGACAGCCGTGACCAGTATTTCGCTGAATCCCGAACCATGCGCAGACCCATTATCTTCAATCGCTACTCCATACCCGAAGATATGTATGACGCTCATACTTACGCAAAGACAGGCCAGGTGCTGCGAATGCTCCATGATTATGTAGGCGACAGAACCTGGTGGTCTGCGATGAACAACTACCTGACCGAATATGCTTTCGATGAGGTGGATGTATCCGATCTGCAAAAAATATTCGAACGAGAAACAGGGGAGAACTTGCACTGGTTCTTCAACCAGTGGTTTCACCAGCCGGGACATCCGGAACTGGAAGTTTCGGCAGATACTTCAGGCGGTGAGCTACGGGTTCGGATACAGCAGGTTCATGATATGGAAAAACAGCCCCTGTATACACTTCCGACAGTACTTGAAGTAAATAGTTCTAACTCAATATCAAGAAAAGAAATAGTAATTGATAAAGCCGATTCAACGTACCTCTTTGCTTTTAATGGGACGTTAAAAGATGTAATACTTGACCCAAACAGTGTACAGCTCGCTGAAGTAAACCAGTATGGTGACCGGGAAGCTCATTTGGCCAGGCTTACTCATCCCTCGGTTGCAGTGCGTGAATATTCCATCCGCCAACTAAGCGAAACCGAATGGAACCGCAATATAGAAACGGCTATGCTTCGCCTGGCCGAATATGATACACATGCAGGCATCCGCGCCTCAGCAATGAAATTGCTCGCTCAAAACAGCCACGAGGGATTAACAGAATTTGCCCAATCGCGCACCTACCAAAATGAACCCGAGGGTCAGGTACGCCAAAATGCTCTCCAAATTTTGGAGGATTTGGATACCCCGCGGATCAAAAACCACATAGAATCAATGACTGCGGATACTAGTTATTTTGTTGCTGCTGATGCTATCAGGCTTTATGGTGCCAAATACCCGGAAGATGCTCACCGGGTGCTAAGCCATTTCAAAGGTCAGGATTCTTATCGGCAGGTTATACGAGCAGCATTGATTGATGCATTGAATCAGGAAGAGGAGTAGCAGCTGAGAGGCTGCCTCCGTAGACTGCTAAGAGGTTGCCTCTAAAGGCTGCTACGGCAAATGGGTCCGAGAGTGCACTCCTGCATCCTGAGTGCACTCCCGCTAAAAAGCGAGGACGCTTAGCGAAGCAGTTTTAGGTAGGTATCATAAGGTTCCTGTATTGGGAAATATTCATTATCTTCGCAGAATTCTTATCTTCTTCTGGAATAATAAATAACCCACACCACCCATGGATAAAAGCACTAACGATCGCTTTACCCGGATTGGATTAATACTTAGTGTATTAGGCATTGCCGTTGGGACGGGAAACATCTGGCGTTTCCCGCGTATTGCCGCCATGCAAGGTACCGAAGAAGGCTCCGGGGCCTTCCTTTTTGCATGGGTTATCTCGCTTATACTTTGGTCCATTCCCTTAATTATTGCTGAATACGCTATCGGCCGCAATGGACGCCAGGGAACTGTTGGTTCTTTTATTACACTCATCGGTCAAAAATTTGCATGGATGGGTGCTTTTGTGGGTTTTGTGGCCATGGCCATCATGTTCTATTACAGTGTAGTTGCCGGGTGGACCATGTTTTATCTCCTTCAATCATTAGTATCGCCGCTTCCCGAGAGCCTGGAGGCTGCTAATATTATATGGGATGGTTTTCAGATATCGGGCATGCCGGCGCTTTTTCATGCATTGGCAATTTTCGGGGCGGGTTTCATTGTTTTGAGGGGAATAAAATCCATAGAAAAGGTGAATATGGTACTAATTCCTGCTTTGGTACTTATCCTGCTGTTATCAGCAGTAAGAGCTCTAACTCTGCCGGGCAGCTTTGAAGGGGTCAGATTCCTTTTCACCCCCGATTGGTCCACACTGGCCCAACCCCGGATATGGCTGGAAGCACTTACCCAAAATGCATGGGATACCGGGGCAGGTTGGGGGCTTATTTTAAGCTACGCCGCCTATATGCGGTTCCGGGATAATATTACCATCAGCGCAATACAAACCGGGGTCGGCAACAATCTGGTATCCCTGCTGGCTGCTGTAATTATTTTCTCTACGGTATTCGCTGTATTAGGCTCCACAATGACTAATGCGGAAATTATAGAAGTTATGCAGACCTCCGGCCCCGCAGGAACCGGATTGACCTTCATATGGATGCCTCAACTCTTTATGCAGATGCCCGGCGGGGCGGTATTTGCTACTCTGTTCTTTCTAGGCCTTTATTTTGCGGCCTTTAGTTCGCTAATTGCCATGGTGGAGCTGGCTTCTAGGCTGTTTATCGATATGGGTGTCAGCCGCAAAAAGGCCGTTCTTTTCATCTGCTCCATTGGCTTTGTGTTCGGATTGCCCTCGGCCCTATCACTTGATTTCTTTGCTAATCAGGACTTCGTCTGGGGGCTCGCCCTTATGATCTCCGGCGCTTTTATTGCTTACAGCTGCGTCAGGTATGATGTGTACAAATTCCGCACAAACCTGATCAACACCTCCGATCAGGACTTCGACCTTGGGCGCTGGTGGGATTTTGTTATCAAATATGTAGTACCCGTAGAAGTAGTCCTATTGTTGGGATGGTGGATTTTCCAAAGCGCCTATGAATTTGCCCCGGAAGCATGGTATAACCCGTTTAACCCATATTCGGTAGCCACTTGTTTCGTGCAGTGGGGAATCCTGCTTTGTCTGCTGCTGGCTTACAACAAAAAACTGGCAAACTTAACGACGGCGAATAAGAAAGCTGAATGAAAAGTGAAGAAAGTTCTTTTTTAAAAATAATAACGAATTCCAACAGCGCCATTGCCTGCAAATTCCGTATTTGGAGTAACGTCAAATATAGGCACCGCTTCTACAAAGGCATCAAGCGGCGCGTTTTGAAAAATATAGGTTAAGCCGATTGGAACCCGTACACCGGCGGTAGCATCACCTGAAAAGATAACTCGTCCGCCAACGCCATAGTAAAAACCAAGCCCCTGGGTATCAGGGAACCAGTTATGCAGTAAATAGTCGGAATGCAAATGAACAGATTCATTTCTTCCGGATAATGACCAGGCAGCTCCAATATCGAATGCTGAACGGATGCTGTTCCAGGATTTTACGGTAACTCCCGAAGGTTCCCCTAACATTAACCCAATCCCAAAATCCCGGTTTATAACAGCACTTTCCTGTGCTTTCGCAAAATTAGGAATGAAACCAATCAGCAACCCAACAAAAATAGCCAGGACAAATATTTTCAGCAGTTTCATTATCACCTGATTACTTAGATACGTACAGCAATAAAAAGTAGAATTGATTCTCATGTAATAAGAAACCTAATTCAAACTAAAATCATTCGACCCGCATAAAAAAACAACTATAACAGATGATTTATAAACCCATAGTGCCTTGTTTAGGGTGATTCACTCGTCATAATAAGATGTATTCTCACCAGACGGGGGAATCGGCGGATCGAGCAGGATTGGCTCGGCATACTCGCCCTCCATCTTATAGGGCAGTTTATACAAGCGGTCACCGGTAGAGTTGGTAAAATATATGCGAGAGATGGAGTTCTTTTTGGAATCGCTGTCAGCCCATATGGCAAAAAAGGGATCTACAGGATTTTGGGGCCTGCGCATGTATCCGTGATTGAATGGGCTATCACGGGTGATACGCCGTTTCAGTTGCCACCACTCAGCATCAGGATCAGTGGTTTCCCAAAGACCTACTTCGCCACCCGTAAACCCTGCCTGCGGGCCTGGCAAAGCCGGGGCGATAAGACTCCAGCGGTCATCGTGTATAAAAAATGTACCCATGTCGTAGCTGTGGTCAGAGACCGTGATTGGCCGTGTAACCCACTCTTCACCTGTCCAGCGAGTGGTTTTCCAAACAATTGGCCCATTCTCAAGCACAGGAGCCGCACCAAAAGATGTAGTATATAATATCACCGGATGGCCGTTTTTATCATATAGCAACTTACTGGGATAAACATTTTTTCCCTGAGCCTCATAATCAGTTATCAGGGCGGGGTTGTCACGGTCATCCAGCGGGATATCCACGGGTTTACCGTCAACGGTAGTCCAGGTTTCCCCGAAGTCGGAAGTCTGGATGTAATATAAATTCGTGCGGCGGTCAACGTTACCATCAGGATGATAGTTGAAGGCCGTTCCAACGGTATTTTCGTTGGTTCCGCTAACCTGGTAATGCCCCCCGAAGCCGACTAGTTTTTCCAGTTCTTCAGCAGGTTCAGCGCTCCAGTTTTTACCATCGCTATTGGTCTCCCAGTACAACTCCCGCCCGCTGGTATACAGGGTGAGCAGGTGGAAAAATCCTTTATCAGGCACCTGCCATATTTGTGAATAGGTCTGCTCTCGCTCTATAATCTGATCAAAAGACTCAACGGAATAGGGCTCCTGGCTACGGAATATCTGGCCAGGGCGGCGGCGTCCCCGCCCTGCTATGAACACCCAGATGTATCCTTCACCGTCAATAGTTATGCTGGGATTATCATGAGGGTCATCTACTCCCTGCTGGTCGCGGACAATCGTGGGCTTAGGAACACGGTGTTTTTCATGGTCGTAGTAGGAGGCCATTGTTAACAAGTATCGATTTTGAGGGCCTGTATCTCCGCCATAAACAAAAAAGGTTTTGTTTACTTCCGGGGCATGTACAGCCATAGGGGCCACTGTATGCGGCCATGCAAAGGACAGAGGGCCGGAGTACTTAAAGTCTGTTGACCCGTAATTGGGGGCATGCGGGCGCTCCGGCATAGGCCCGTGGCGCCACCAGATACCTCGATAACCATCTACTTTATCATTTTTTGAACCTTTTACATTATCCTGTTCATCATTGTCATGCGTTAACCTATCAGCATCAGCAGTTGCGCTTGAGGCTACTTCTTTTTCCATTAATTGCCCCAATGCAGATTCATTTACAAATCCACTTATACTAATTGAGCATATTATAATGAAGCTTATAAGCTTCATTTGGAGCCTTATAATTAGCCGTTCTCTAATCGATTCGTCCTTATTTATCATGATCATTATTTTATTGATAATACAAAAGTGCATCTGTGTTTCCGCTACAGCACATAAAGTGCTTATAGCCTAATAAGTAATGCTTTAATATTTAATTCTTTTAACCGACCCAAAGTTAAAGCAAAAAAGGTTATGATCAACTATAATATCCTTTATCATTCGTAATATTGCTTTTTCTCATTTTTAAACAAGCAGACCTTAGTTCTCAGCACGCTGTTTTGGCGTTATCGAAAAACAATGATGCCAGGGGATGACGGTGAAGGTTATTGTATAAGAATTAAATAACCGATGAAATTAAATAGTGCGCGACAGTTCATCCAGTTTCCCCAGGGCCGCCCGGAAATGCTTCCGGCGTTCTTCGCGTTCCTTTACTCCCGGCAGATTTTCTTCATGAAAACCGATCACCGTTTTGTCCGCTTTTGTCTCCACGCGCACTTGTATGGTGGAGGCTTTAGCCCACTGTTCGGGTTTATAAGTAAGGCGGGCGTGTTTTTGTGGCCGTACCACACGCATCTCTCCGCCTGACCCGTCAGATAATTGGTACCGTTCACCTTTTTCAAAAGTTAGGCCATCAGCATCGCCCAGCCAGATACGCACGCCATTGGGTGAAATAAGCAGATCCCAAGCCTGTTCACCAGAAAGAGGCAATGTTTTTTGGGCACCCACCTGAAATCCGGTATCTTTTGTTTGTCCGACTACCCGCTTTCCCTTGAGTTTCTCGTATCCCACTGTAACTGATTGGCGCCACCATTCGCTTTCAATTTCCCCATGCTTCTCCAGCAGGTTAACCAATTCCTTATGGGTAAGATTTTGCCCGTCGAGATCATCCAAAAAAGCAACCCATTGATCCCAGATTTTTCCGGTGGCTTTTTGTACGGATTCATCTGATATATTGATCAAGTTCTTGGTCATAAGCGCTCCATTTTACTTGAAGGTGGTTCGTGTTGACACTTAATCGGATAGATAATAGACAACGGTTGAAACAACTCGTACTTTCTTGATATGAGGATTATTATTATCTCTTGGGCTGATGCTGAACTGCCCCTGATAGGCCGTTTTAATTTTCCCAAGCTCGCTGTTTGAATCCTCGGCAAACTTGCTGGCAACCTGTCTAGCTTCTTTGGTAGCCTCCTCGATCATTTGAGGCTTGATCTCATTAAGACTCGTAAAGAGAAACTCTGTTTGGGTTTGGTAATTCTCCCCGCCCAGCACAATTCCCTGTTTCCCCAGCTCGGCCAGTTCTTTCATAATTGCGCGTATCTGTTCTACCTCTCTGGAATAGACCGTTACAATTTGTGTTGCAACATACCGGAACTCAGGATCAGCTTCTCCGCCATAACGTTGAGCTGATTTATCCGTAACCACCGGACTGTCAGTAGATATTTCATCTTCATCAATACCCTGTTCTATCAAAAAAGCCTTTATAGTACTGGAACTGTTTTCCAGGGAGACATAGATCTCTTCAAGATTATTGCTGGCCTCGGTAAACTGGATGGGCCATATCACAATATCCGCCATATGCTCTTGTTCAGATAATCCTTTGACGGTTACCGTTCGCTCATATTCCTTATAACTAATAGCGGCATCACCCAGTAAATAGCCCAGCACGGCCAGCCCAAGAAATATTGAGACTCCTAGTATAATGAAACTGCTTTGACTCTTATCCATCTTTATATAAAGGAATTTTTAGTATATAATTAACTCAGCCAGTATAAGGATGAATCATGTAAAAAACATGTATTGCTGTCGCTTCAAAAGCTTGTCATCTAGATGGGCCTTCGGTTCATCCTGCCATCTCTACCCCAGGGCTTAATCATCAGCATATCATGTCTGTATCAACCCCGTATCAACACTGTATATTTACAGTGTTGATACGGGGTTGATTCGCTATTGATATAAGTTTCCTATATATTTGCATAAACCTTATATTAACTAATTCATAAATTATGGCAACTTTAAAAAACGGTATTTTGGGTCCGGCATCCGGATCGGTGGCCAATGTTATCTTTTCCAGCCGCAACGGCAAGCCCTATGTCCGGTCACGTCCGGCAAGGGTTGCCAATCCACAGACGCCGAAACAGGAGGCATCGCGTATGCTGATGAAGCTGTTGTCGCCAATGCTCAGCACATTTAAACCTTTTATACGCGCGGGCTTTACAAACATCCCGATGGGGAAATCCGCACGTGATGTGGCATATTCTACCAATGGACGCGGCGTATTGAAAGGGGAGTACCCCGATATCGAGATCGATTACCCGTTGGTTAAAGTGTCAGACGGGCCCCTGGAGCCAGCCGGTGAAGCGTCTATGGAGCTTAGCGGACAAACGCTCTCATTTTCCTGGAATCCTGCCTCCCAAACCATTAAGCCCCATGCCAATCACGACATTGCCATGGTACTGGCATATAACTGCGAGCTTGGTTCTGTAGTCTATTCCCTCAGAGCAGCCGAAAGACGTGCCGGAATCTGTGAACTGGATCTGACTTCCGAGATGGCCGGTGATCCGCAGAATCTGCATGGCTGGATCAGTTTCGTTTCCTCCGATGGCAAAATGGCATCAGAAAGCAGATACGTATTATGAAGAAATTAGCTATTACCCTAGTTTATTTGCTATTGCCCGCCTTCTTTTGGGCCCAGAACCCGGAAGAGTATAAACTCGTGGTGTATAATTTTGAAAACCTTTTTGATGCCGATGGAATCACCGTATACGACGACTACAGACCCACCAATTTACCAACAACAAATTCACCAATCCACCAATTCACAAATCACTTAACCAAAGTAACCCCTTTGGTTTGGGTGAAACCGGTTGATTCCATCCGAATGATATACTTGCCGCTTGCTAGTTGTGCACCATCAAGTGAAACTTGATGTGTTCCTGCAGCTTGCATCCCGTCATAGAGTGTGGAAATAACCCTGCCTGTCACATCATATACTTTGATTGTTACATGATTTGCAGATTCCATTTCATACGGAACCACTGTTGCGGGATTAAAAGGATTGGGATAGGCGTTCCCCAGCTCATGTGCTACGGGCAGTTCATTTTCCCGATTGGTACTGGTTGAAACCTGCTGCCAGGTATTGTCGTAACGGGCAATATTTTGAAAGCTCCCATTCATATTGAACTGTTGAATATGGGAAATCCTTAACCCGCTATCATTATAAATATATTCTTCCAAAAACACAGTAGCCCATTCTATACCTCTATACTCTTGCATTTCGAGCTTATTGGCAAGTTCAGCATCATTATATTTAAATACCATCCTGGATTCAGGCACCCAATGCTCATTAATATAATCTTCAAAGACAAGTATTTTTTCATCACTACTTTCACCATTGGTTTCCCACATAAGACGTTCCTCAAATTGCCAGTCCTGACCATCCCAGTTTTCAATGCTGGTTGATGGTGAATCTTCTAAGTAGAATGAGAATTCTTTGATTTCAAGATCCTCTTGCTCCATTAGTTCACTGACCGTTTGCATATAATTAGTGAGGGTTACATCATGGAAGGTATAACGATTATCATTTACCCAGTTGCCATCACTCCAGTTCCGGCTTATTTCTATTACACCTTCGTTACCCTCACTGAAAGAATAGGAATGCAAGTTTTCCCATTCTTCATTCATTGTTTCTACAAGCACACTGTCTAATAGGCCATTGTTAAAGGAAATTGTTTCCCGTTCGCTATCTTGCCATTCCTGGCCGTCCCAGGTTTGGACAAGCAAGACTGAGTAAAAATTATTATCACCTTCGGAGGTATATGTCTTACGCTTCGTTTGTACATAATCTTCCAAAGCTGAATTAAAAACTTCTTCGGTCTTGGTTAAGGTATTGTTATGACGGATGAATGTAATTTTGTCATCGGGGACTAAATCTCCTGAATCCGCTGTTAAACTTAATATTTGAGAAATTTTTTATTCATTATAGTTGATTTCGGTCTGGGAAGTTGTTTCCCAATCCTCTTCGTTCCATTTGTAATGTACTCTTTGAGCCAGTTTATGACTTACACTGGCCGTTACCTCATTGACCCGTGACATGTACATGCCTCCGGTTTTATGAAAGGTGTTTTCTTTGATTTGCTGGATGTCTTGTGAGGAAGCCTCTGATTGTGCATTTGCCGGGATACTCGTTGAGGATATCAAAACAATAAATGCTAGAACAGTATAGAATAATTTCATAATAAAGTATTTCTTAATGATTTTGTTAATAACACATTAGAAAATATAAATAATTGGGCGCCAAAGTCAAATATGTTTCATCGAACTTTACGCATAATCACATATTAACCCACGAGGTTTACACATTACAAACTCCAGAAGATCACCAATAACAAATTTACCATTTATTACCAGTCCTCCAAAACCCTATAAGAGACAAATGCAAATCGATGGCTGTCGGGCGACCAGCTTGGAACGTTAATGGTTCCCTGGCCGCCGGTAAAGCGGGCTAGTTCCGTTATTTCGCCTGTTTGTATTTCCATCAGACGCAGCATTACATTTTTATCGGCGGGGTGCGAGCCCGGATTAATAGAATCAACATAAGTAATAAATGCCAGATATTTCCCATCAGGAGAAGGGTGGGGGAACCAATTGTTGTACTGGTCGTCGGTTAGTTGAATGGGATTATTGCCATCGGCATCTATTCGCCAGAGTTCCATACTTCCCGATCGTTGGGAGTTGATATAGATATATCGACCGTCTGGTGAGTAATCGGGGCCGTCATCCAGGCCGGGAGTATCGGTAAGCTGCGTCTCTTCTCCGCCTTCGGCCGGAATCGTATAAACATCATATTGCCCGTCTCGTTGGGCCGTATAGGTGAGCAGGTTGCCATCGGGCGACCAGCCGTGCCAGTAGGAGGGTCCTTTTTGGGTTACCTGCCTGGGCATACCTCCTTCAATGGGCACGGTATAAATAATGGAATTGGCCCCGGGCGGTTTGGTTTCGTCATGATGGCTGATTGCCAAAGTTTTGCCGTCCGGTGATATGCCATGGTCGTTATTATTGGAAGTAGCAAAATCAGTTGGTATAACCTCCGGATTGCCACCTTCAACTGGAATTCTATAAAGCAACCCATCTTGATTGTAAATTAAATCTTCTCCATCAAGGGTCCAGTTCGGGGCTTCAAACCGGACCTGATCTCTGTGAACTACAGTACGCTCACCGGTGCGAATATCAATTACCTCAAGTATACTTTCTACGCCACTATTTTGTGAAAACACAGGTTTAATCCCAAAAGCTATAATTAAGATAAGAATGGAAAAAGTTTGATTAGGATTCATACTATTAAATTGAGTTGTGTTAAGTAGTGTAATGTTTGAGCGTAATGCTTTCTAATAAAAAAACCTCTGTCTACGTGGCGGAACTCACCTTAATTAAATATATAACCAATTACAAGACGAGTCTACAGGCAGTGAAAAGGTTTCGTCATTAACTTTTTGTTAAACTACAATAATATATTGTTAAAGATATAAATCATATTAAAAAATAAAATATATTGGCTGGATAGCCACTTTGTAATCCAATGGGATCAATTTTAATGGCACCAAAAGATTTCCCGGAATTGTTTATCAACTCACTGACCCGGAACAGCAGTATGTCTATCCGCGGAATTGAAATGTTCTGCAGCTACTTCAGTGAACTTTTGATTAAAAACTATTTTTTAGAAGATGGGGCCGTAAGCGAGAAAAAGGGATATATTAAAAAAGGCTGTACCCGCAGTTTTATAATAGACGAAGAAGGAAAAGAGCATATTCTTTTTTTCGGGTTTGAAGACTCGTGGCTTTATGATCATGAAAGTTTCCGATTTGGTAAATCAGGCGTGCAGAATATACAAGCTCTGGAAGACACCGAACTTCTGGTAATAAACCGATCCGATTGGTTTAGCTTGAGAAATGAAATTCCGGGGCTGGCCCTATGGCAAACCGAAAAGGTGGAGAAGATGACAGCAGAAATAATGAGATTACTCACAGAAATTAAATGCACACCTCCCGAAGATCGCTATCTTAAACTTTTTGCCACTCATCCCGCCATATTTCAGCGCATTGCATTGCGGCATATTGCCTCCTACCTCAACATCGAACCCCCATCGCTGAGCCGGATCAGGAGAAGGATTGCTAAGAAAAATATAATTTGATTCTTTTCTTAACCGTGGTTAAGCATTTTAAATAGGACAATGTGTAGGTTTTGTTGAGAGCTAACTGTTCATCTAATCCTACCAATATGAAAAAGATTCTTGTACCAATGCTTGTTGTGATGGTATCACTAATGAATCCCGGAAATATTAATGCGCAAATAAGTGATAACCAAGATAATCAAGCCACTGAGGATGAAGGTTATATAAAGACTCTAATGTACCATGGGGTTGAAGATTATGACGAGTGGAAAGAGCTCTTTGACGATTCCTACGATATACGCACTCAAGCTGGAGAGATGAGTTATGAGGTTGGCACTTTATACGATGATCCGGGTACAGCTTATATTATTAATGAATGGTACACCATTGAACATTTTAAAGTACACCTTTCAAAAATAATGAATAATAATGTGGGGGCTATTGAATCTCCTAATGCTTTTATATTAAATAAGTTTGAAAGCAGCCCACTCTTTAACAGTGAGGTCACAACGTTCATGTATCATGAAGTGGAGAATTTTAATACATGGATGGCTGCTTATGATGAAGTATATGAAATGCGCATGGATGCAGGTGAGCTGAGTTATGAAATTGGCAACTTTTATGATGAGCCGAACATTGCTTACGTATTAAATGAATGGGTGTCCTTGGATGATTTTCATAATTTTCTTCAAAATTCGGAATTGCGTACAAAAATGGAACAAGGCGGTGTGCTTGAGGATCCGGTTGTGTTAATTCTGAATGTCCGTGAAAAAAGATAAATATTGATGCACCTGAATAATATAATGCTCAACAACCAGAACATAGGCCAGGTGTTGAGCACTTGTTTATTCTAAAAGCCCAGGTGGAGGAGTGAATATAAAAGAGCAGGTGCTATTTATGCCCTTTTCAATCCAATTCTCTGACGCTTTTCATCAACATTAATAACTTCCACATCAATAACATCACCGACGCTCATTTCATTCATCACGTTTTCAACCCGTTTATTATCTGTTCGCATCTGGCTGACATGAAGCAGCCCGTCCACTTTTACCCCGATATCTACAAAAGCTCCAAAGTCTACTACATTGCGTACTGTGCCTTTAAGTCGAGTGCCTTCAGACAGGTCTTCAAGTTTCAGTACATCCTGCCTCAAAATAGGTTTCGGCATATCTTCGCGAGGGTCACGTCCTGGTTTCAGCAAATTCTCAATAATAAGCTCAAGAGTGGGCTCACCGATGCCGATAGTTTGGGCAAGATCTTTTACTTTCACGCCACGCAACTTACTTGTTACATCACCATTTCTTCCTGTTAATTCATTTAATTTAATTCCTAAATGGTTACATAATTTTTCAGCAGCCCCATAACTTTCCGGGTGAATGGCTGTATTGTCAAGAGGATTGGCGGCATCGGGTATGCGCAGAAATCCTGCAGCTTGTTCGTAGCGAAAGGGGCCAACTCCGGCTACATCCAATAGTTGTTCACGATTAGTAAATCCACCTATGGTATCGCGATGTTTGACAATATATTGTGCAGTCGTTTTGCTTAACCCGGATACGTAGTTTAGTAAAGCGGCACTGGCAGATTTTAAATTAACACCCACATGGTTTACGCAGCTTTCCACCACATCGTCTAGTTTACTGTTGAGCTTTACCTGGTTGACATCATGCTGGTAAAGTCCTACGCCGATTGATTTAGGATCAATTTTTACCAGCTCGGCCAACGGATCCTGCACTCTTCTCGCAATAGATATTGTGCCGCGCTGAGCTGCGTCCAGGTCAGGAAATTCCTCACCGGCCATCTCGGATGCCGAATATACAGAAGCACCTGCTTCACTAACTATCAGATAAGACAATTCAAGGCCGTTTTGTTTCTCTTTCATCTCACCAATAAGTTCTGCCACCACCTGTTCCGTTTCACGACTGCCTGTGCCATTACCAATAGCGATCAGATCCACGGAATACTTATGAACCAGATCCATCAATTTAATTTTAGATTCTTTTATTTTATTGTGTGGCTTGGTTGGATAAATGACATCAGCCTCTATAAATCCTCCCGAATCGCTTACGACAGCTATTTTGCACCCGGTACGGTAGGCAGGATCTATGCCAAGTATAACTTTTGAGTTAAAAGGAGGCTGAAGAAGCAGGTTCTGTACATTTTCGGCAAACATCCCGATGGCATGTTCACCGGCCTCTTCGGTAAGTTCTGAACGGAGCTCCCGTTCAAGCGACGGATAGAGCAACCTGTTCCAGGCGTCGGTTATTGTTTCCTGTAGCTCCTCCACAAAAATGCTGTCATCGTTGGTGAAAATAAGTTTGTCAATTTCCTCAAGGGTCCGTTCTTCCCAAACTTTAACGTCTGCTATAAGAATTCCTTCGCGCTCGCCGCGATCAATTGCCAATATCTGGTAAGGCTTTACATATTTAATCTTGTTTGAGAATTCATAATAGGTTTCATACACACCTTTTTCATCTCTCTCTTTAGCTTTATCGCTGCCTATTTTGCATTCCAGGGTGCCGAATTGCCGAAGTTGTTTCCGAAGCATCTCGCGTACCTCCAAATGCTGGCTTACCCGCTCGGCTACAATATCTCGTGCACCTGCCATGGCTTCTTCCGCCGTAACTACTCCTTTTTCTTCGTCTATATATTTAGCGGCAAATTCTTCAGGTTCCCCCTTCGTTGTATTCTGGTCCCAAATCAGGTCGGCAAGGGGTTCAAGACCTTTCTCAATGGCTTTCGAAGCACGAGTTTTGCGCTTTGGTTTATAGGGAAGGTAGATATCTTCAAGGGTAGTGAAGTTCTTGCAGTTAACGATAGATTCTTTGAGCTCATCGGTTAGTTTGCCCTGACCTTCAATAGTTTCAAGGATGAACTCCTTTCGCTGCTCCAGCGATCGGTGAAATTCCAGGTCTTCCTTTAGTTTTCTGAGCTGTTTTTCGTCAAGCCCCCCCGTTACTTCCTGGCGGTAGCGGGCTATAAAAGGAATCGTCGCTCCTTCATCAAATAAAGACGCGGTTACTTTTACCTGTTTGAAGCCCACACTCATTTCCTGGGCGATGTGGGTAAGGATCTGTTGCTCTGTCATTAGGGATCAGTAGGGGTTATGGAGGTGACTTTCGAAATTTTTTCTGTGTGAAGTTACGAAAGGCAACCGTAGAGAGAAAATAGGATTTCATTGCAATTTGCACGGAGGGTATCGGTCCATCCAAAAAAGTTCTTAATAATGCTGTCTGGCTGTCTGCAATTTAGTATGATAATAAATCTTTTCTATTTGATGCTTAAAGCTTTAAATTAATCAACGTTTCCTTATTAATCCTATGATATATTAATACGAAAATTTTATCACTTATTGGCCGTGCAAAATTATAGTCCGGACGGCAATTTTTATCTTCTTCATTACTAAACTTTCTTCTAATAAATCCATTATGAAAACAAGTAGAAACTTGCCGATTTTGTACACGTGCTTATTAACCACAATACTTTTAACAGCATGCGCCGATTATACGGAGCTTGAGTTCGGCGAGCCCGAAGTAATATCCAGCGGTTTTCAATTTACCGAAGGGCCGTACTGGCATCCGGATGGCTTTCTTCTTTTTAGTGATATCCCCGCGAATAGTATTTACAGATGGACACCCGGAAGTGATCAATCAGAGGTTTATATTGAACCCTCGGGGAATTCAAATGGAATTACAGCTATGCCGGATGGTTCACTTGTGCTGGCCCAGCATGCCGGACGGATTTCTACAGTAACGGAAAATCTTGAACTAGTCCCTATCGCAGAAGAATATAACGGTAGTCGCCTAAACAGCCCTAATGATCTGGCTGTACGGTCTGATGGGTTAATCTATTTTACCGATCCCAGTTTTGGAGTGTCACCCGAAGATCAGGAACTGGAGTTTAATGGTGTTTATCGCCTCGAATTTGATGGTTCTTTATCTTTAATATATGATGAGTTGGCCATGCCCAATGGAATTGCTTTTTCCCCTGATGAGAGCCAGCTTTACGCTAACGATTCTCAAACCGGCCAGATAATCCGTTTTGATGTACTTGAAAACGGTGATGTGGAAAATCCTGTTGAATTTGCTAATGTTGGTGCATCAGGAGGGACGGGAGCAGCCGATGGCATGAAAACAGATTCCGCCGGCAGGGTTTATACTACGGGTCCAGGTGGATTATTCATATTTAACGAAAACGGCGAACAGAGCTACCATATTGAATTCGAAAATAGAATCACAAATATGGCCTGGGGAGGTGAAAACAAAAATGAACTATATATTACTTCCCCTAGTGATATTTACCGTCTGAGTGTTAATAGATAAAGAAGGTTTTAACTTAAATCTATGTTTAAAGCTCTGGTTGCTTTATCATATTTACATATATTAACAATATGGCTCGTGCCCGAATTGTATTTAATTAAATCCAATCATCCAATATCGAGGAGATTACAGATGAGGATGGCGATGGCGAAGATTGGATCGAATTATCAGGAAAGTATAGAAATATTAATTAAATATATCTTTCATAAACTGGCTCGTTATACCTTTTTTAAAAGATATAATTTTACGATATGCCCAAATTCGAGCACTCCACGCTATTCAGAGAAGCGGAATTAATATGCAAGAATTTCAGCAGTGTTAATGATCAGCTTAGCGAGACCTATCAGGCAGCGGAACTGATTAATGGGCTGTTCCGGGATATCATCTATGAAGAATTTGCTTATCAGGATCCCGAACCTTGGCAGCAAGCTTCGGTTCTGCTCACATTCGGGGCATCCCAGAGCTGGGTTATGGCTTATATCAACTCATCAGCCGGTTTGATCGATATCAGCAAGATGATCTTGAGAAGAGCCATTGAATTTGTATGTTATTTATCAAAGGCATGTCAAAGTAATGAGCGTGCGGAGTTGTGGTTTAAACGGTCTGAAAGTCTAGCCAACAAAAAAGAATTCACCAATATCTACAATGTGCCGAACTGTTATTTTACCGATAAATATTCTCACTTACGCCCCCTGCTGGTACTGCACGATCAGGTTTCCGAAGTTTCGGTTCATGCCAACTATGAGACCTTGTTGAGTAAGTTTACTAAGGATGATACCGATCATATAGATACCATATCCTTACATGATGTTAATGATAATAAACTTGCCTCTACCGACCTTATCTTGATTACAGGCTATAAAATACTGGGATCTGCCCTTTCTACTGTGATTGAAAATCTGGGAAACCAGAGCCGCATCAATACAACATTTACCTCATTAAGAGACAAAGTCAGGAAGGCCAGGGTTTCCCTCGCGGAGCTCGATTATACTGGAAATATACCTCAGGCCACTTTAGATGATATCAATAATGACACCGGCGAGGGATTGAAACAATCTTTTGATAGCCTGATAGCCCGCTACCATAGAAGAGATAAGACTGGAGTTGTTTGATAAAATACAAAATCTGAATGAACCGGAATCTCATTCACAATGTTATACTGTATTTAAATATCAATTAATATTTTGGGGGCACTCTGGAACATGTTAACCTAAAAATAGGCGCGGTGATCAATCCTGAATCGGGAACTTTATCACCGCAACGAAATAAGGAACGTTTAGAAGAAATAAAGCGGCATCTAAAAGGGCGCGTCTCTGAAGGGTATCTGTTGACTACCTCTGGGGGTGATGTTAAGCAGAAGATCGAGCGGCTAATAAATATGGGTGTGGATGTTCTTATCGTAGGCGGGGGAGACGGAACCATCAGCACAGCCGCCAGCTTATTGATTGATTCCGAAATCGTACTGGCTGTTCTTGCCTTGGGTACTAAAAATCATTTTGCACAAGATCTAGGCATCCCTAAAGACCTGGGCGAAGCCATTAAGCTTCTTGAAGAAATGAATGTGCATCAGATTGATGTGGGGGATGTAAATGGTCATGTATTTGTTAACAATGCCACCCTGGGCCTTTATCCGAAAATCGTCGAGGAGCGGGATAGTAGAAGGAAAAAGCATGGATGGAGAAAATGGAAAGCCCAAATAGCCGCCGCTTTTATTGTGGTATGGAGGTTTCCTAAGATAAGATTGAGTGTTGAGTATAACGGCGACCGGATAGGGTATAAATCACCTTTTTTGTTTATAGGCAATAACGAATACGAGGGAAGGCTAATGTTCGACTCTCACCGGGCAACCCTTAGCGGCGGGTACTTATGGCTCTGTACAGGCCATGCATCAGGTGTTTGGTCGCTTCTTCGCATGGCATGGCAACTCAGGCTTAAAGGTATCGAGGGCATCAAAAATATTGAAACTAACCTGATTACAGATGTGAAAGTTTATTCCATGCGGCGAAGAGAAACGGTTGCCATTGACGGAGAAAACCTGAAGTTAGAAACACCGCTTCGGTTCAGTATCCGTAAAAATATTCTGAGGGTAGTGACGACATGAAATCTATCGCCCACATCTCCGATCTTCATTTCGGAAGGGAAGACCCGGATGTGGCAGAGGGCCTGATAAGAGATCTTTACCGGCAAGCACCCGGCCTGGTGGTTAACAGCGGGGACTTCACCCAGCGGGCACGTCGTGGGCAATTCAAGGCGGCTTCTGGCTACATGAAGCGACTTCCGCATCCACAAATCAGCATACCAGGCAATCATGATATCCCCCTTTTTGATATTGCCAGACGTTTTTTTAAGCCTCTTAACCGTTTTAAGCAATATATTACAAATGATATTTTTCCCCGGTACGTCAATGATGAGCTGACGGTAATTGGTTTAAACACAGCCAGGTCCCTGACCTGGAAAAGTGGGCGAATTTCATTTGCTCAGATACAGGCAATGGAACGCTTACTTTTAAAACTGCCCTCGTCATATTTTAAGGTAGTGGTTACCCATCACCCATTTATTCCACCACCGGGCCAGGAGGAAACAGGGGTGGATTTGGTTGGGCGTGCGGCACGGGCGCTTGAGGTATTTGAACGCTGTGATGTAGACCTGTTACTCGCCGGGCACCTTCATCATGGTTACACCGGCGATATCCGCACTTTTTACCCCTCTTCAAAAAGGTCGATAATTGTGGCCCAGGCCGGAACCGCTATCTCAAACCGGATGCGTAATGAGCCGAATGGCTATAATTTTATCCGGTTGGAGCATGAGAGAATTGATATAGAAGTAAGGCGGTGGAATAGTAAAGAGTTTACCGAAGCCGGGCGGATGGTCTTTTTGCTCGAAAACGGATACTGGGTTCCACAAAAATGAAAGGAATCCTCCGGTCATTTATGGACTAAAGTGTAGATAATATGACAACTATCTTACACATAATAAGCTTCTGAATATGACTTAGGTAAATAAAAAATAACTTCTGTTTTTATGCAGATATCGTTATTATGAAACTGTGATATTTTGGTATCTAATAATTGTGATAATGAAAAATTTAGCACTATTTGCTATTTTGGGTTTTGTTTTTATTACAGGATGCACCAACTCCGGAGCATTTGTGTCTGTTAACCAGACTATAGTGAATTTAAACGAAGGAAACTATATAATATCGGCTACCAATATAAGCGGTGAGTCAGAGTCTGCCTATATCTTCGGCTTTAGCTTTTCCACTGGTTTTATGGCCAATACTCTTGCTATTGCCCGTGTGGAAGGCAGTGAAGCATTATATGCGGATGCCCTGGAGGATTTGTGGGCTACCTACGCACAACAATATGGCACTATACTTCAGGAAAGGCTGGCACTGACCAATGTGCGTTATGATACCGATATATTAAATCTTTTCTTCTATACCAAGGTTAAGATTAGTATCAGGGCTGATGTTATACAGTTTGACTAATTTTTGTAATATGCTGCCCTCTAAAAAATGTTCTTTTAGAGTTTGGACGTGCTAATAACTACCTAACTTCATTGCTACAAATGAAGTGACTCTCGAAATACCAGTATCATTTGATCCTTCCAAATTTACCCCTGAGTCATCATGATAGCGCCAGCCAGGTGTAAAAGCAAAGTAAAAGTTAACACCGTTTTAGTTTTCATAATCTTATGCTAGTGATATAATTTCTGTTTACCAAGGCTCCGGCATGTGGTCATGCATGTTGTTTATGAAAAGGCAAAAAAAAGACAAAAGAATCCTTAAAGGCTTTAATAATGCATAGAATCTTCAGCTATTTAATAAAGATCTTGCTAAAAATATACTCCTTGACATAGATTTAGCAAATTTGTGATATTGTGGTATATTTACCTCGAACATTTCAGCAGTTAATACCGATATAGCCCTGGCATTATACTTACGAACCAACATGGTTACGAAAACCCTCTAATTTACTTAACGCCCGGAAACATGGAAAAAGTTAATCCAGCTCAAAATGTGGCCGACCTGTACCGCATATCTGCAGAGCGTTTTGAAGCCATGCCGGCATTCGCTACTAGGCGCAAGACTCTTAACTGGTACCCGATATCATTTCGTGATCTCTACGAACAAGGGCTGGATCTGGCTACCGGGCTAATAGACATGGGCGTGGAAGCGCGCGAACATATAGCTTTATTTAGCGATAATCGTTTTGAATGGATACTGGCCGACTACGGGGTACAACTTTGCGGGGCGGCCGATGTGCCACGGGGCCGTGAAATAACAGATGAAGAGATAATCTACATCATCAATCATGCTGAAGTGCGGGTTGCATTCGTAGAAAATGAAAAGCTTCAGAATAAGATATGTCGCCTGCGTGAGAAACTCCCGCAACTGCGTGAGATCATCCTGCTTGACCCTAATGGAAGTTGCCAATCTGGAGTACGGGCCCTTCTGGATTTAGTGTCTTTCGGAAAGCAACTTCGTACAGATGGAGATAAACGTGCTGAAAAGCGTATTGAGAGCATCAAAAAAGATGATCTTTTTACTCTCATTTACACCTCTGGCACCACCGGAGCGCCAAAAGGGGTGATGCTGACTCATGCCAATATGATCTCCCAAATGGAAGCAATCCCTGTTCCCATTTCCTGTACCGATCGTGTACTTTCTATTCTGCCTGTTTGGCATATATTTGAGCGCGTATTTGAAATGTATACCATCTATAGCGGATCATGTACGTATTACTCCAGCGTACGGACTTTAGCCGAGGACATCAGGCACGTGCAACCTACTTTTATGGGATCTGCCCCGAGGTTATGGGAGGGGATGCACAAACGAATTATGGAAGGAATAAAAATTGCTCACCCGGTAAGACGCGCCCTTTTCCATATTGCCTACTTTCTTGGCAATCAATACAACGATTCGATGTATTACCTTTGGGGCAACAAATTAAAAACAAAAAAAGAACCTCTTTGGACACGCCTCTTGCTAATGCCCACCCATGCTTTGCGCTGGTTAATAGTAATGCCATGGTACGGTTTTTTTAATGCTGTTGTACTTGAAAATGTGAGGTTAAGTACCGGAGGATCTCTTAAAGCAACAGTATCAGGCGGTGGTGCCCTGCCACCGGAAATTGACCGTTTTTTCAATACCATTGGAATACCCGTACTTGAAGGTTACGGACTGACCGAAACATCGCCTGTAGTTGCAGTCCGCACCGAGAAACAGCTGATTATTGGAACCATTGGCCCTACTGTACCCAATACAGAAGTTCGCATTGTGGATATGAACACAAATGAGGTACTTTATCCCAATTCAAAATATCCCGACAAGGGGAGGGGCTTTAAAGGTGAGCTTTTCGTTCGGGGGCCACAGGTTATGAAAGGGTATTACCGGCAGCCTGAATTAACCGAAAAGGTATTGCAAGACGGTTGGCTGCGAACAGGTGATCTGGCAATGATGACTTTTAACAATTGCCTTAAAATTCTAGGCAGAAGCAAATCGACTATTGTACTTTCCAATGGTGAGAATCTGGAACCGGAGCCTCTTGAGCTTAGGTTGAGCCAAAGCCATCTTATTGATCACTGTATGATAATAGGCCAGGATAAGAAATTTATAGGGGCATTGATTGTTCCCAATATTGATGGGCTCAGGGAAAAGGGTGTGAAATCTGATTCGCTCTCGGAGCTGGTTAAGAATAAGGAGGCACATCGTCTCATTAATGATGATATCCGTGAGAAGATATCCACAAACAACGGATTCAGAAACTATGAGCACATCCGGGATTTCCGCCTTCTGGCTAACCAGTTTGAGATTGGCGTAGAATTGACCGATTTACATAAGATGAAGCGCCATGTAATTACAGACAAGTATCAGGATGTAATCCATGAGATTTATTCCGATGAAACCGTGAACGCAAAATAGTATCATGCAAATTGAAACCCAGTTGCTGTACATGAGCGATAAAATCGTTCTGGCCATAATGATCTTCATTATCATGTTTGGAATGGGTGCCAGCCTTACATATAATGATTTTCGCGCCATAGGCAGACACTCACGGGGTGTTTTTATTGGATTCATATCCCAGTTCGGCTTTATGCCGTTACTGGCCCTAGGGCTATCTTACGTGCTTCATCTTACTCCATCGATGGCTATTGCTTTAATCCTGATCGGATGCCTTCCAGGTGGCACAACCTCTAATATATTTGCTTATTTCTCCAGAGGTTCTGTAGCTTTGAGTGTTGCGATGACCACCGCATCCACTCTGGTGGCAATTGTTATGATGCCGCTTCTCTTGGAGATTTACGCTTCGGGTTACGTGCACCAAATCAGTGCATCTATGCAGGCCGAAGGTGCTCAGGGTGAATTTGTTATCCCGTTAGGTGATATAGTTAGCTCTTTAGTGTTGGTTTTAGTGCCGGTAGGAATGGGGATTTACCTGCGCAAAAAGTCTCCGCCCTGGGCAAAAACTGTGGAGGATACTGCGGGCTTTCTTGCCATAATTGTCATCCTTTATCTATTGGCAACGGCTTTAATACGCCATAATGAACTGTTTCTGAGCACCCCCTGGGAGCTTTATGCAGCAACCATACTGGTGGGTTTAATCGGAATCCTCTTTGGTTATTGGGTGGCACGCCTATTCCGGCTGCCCCCTATATTTCAACGCGCCATTTCTCTTGAGACGGGCATTCAGAACACTCCCGTTGCCTTTGCTATTATTCTGCTAAGCTTTTCCGATCCGATTCAAAGCCAGATGCTGTGGCTGGCCATATTATATTCTACGTTCATTGTGGCTGTCTCATCTGTTGTAACCCTGTACTACCGCAAAATTGGTAAGTTTGACTGGGAAATCTATTCAAACACCATCGTCCACAACAGGTTGTTTGGTGATGCATACGAAACTCGTTATCCCAAAGGTTTTCTTCCAAAGCGGATCGACGGTGATCCCAGCCAGGGAACTCTAACCCGCCCGGCTAAGCAAAAGAGTTAGGTATAATTATTGGCTGCATAATGTGAAGGCCTATCCGCACCAAGATGAATTGAGTAGAAGTGCTAGCTATTATTTCTAATTCTTAAGTATACATCTTACTTAATGAAATGCACATATTAATCACCCATTACCACGCCTTCGCGCCGGGGATCAGCACCTCCATACAAGCCTTCTTCAGTGCGTTGGATGGCTTGAAGCCCGCTGGTAAGGTCCTGAATATTAACTTCATGACCCATAGCTTCTAAAAATTCAATATATTCATCTGAAAATCGATCAGCCTCAAGCACTGAAGGGCCATTATAATTTACAAAATTGGGAAGGTTAATGGCCTCCTGGGCGTTTAAATTCCAATCTAGCATGCCCACAAGGGCCTTGGCTGTATAATGAATAATAGCCGCGCCACCCGGAGATCCCACACTTAGTTCCAACTCTCCGGTTTCCCTGTCAAATACTAAAGTTGGGCTCATACTTGAGCGAGGACGTTTACCCGCCTCAACACGGTTGGCAATCGGCAACCCTTCGGAATTGACAGGAGTTCGGGAAAAATCAGTAAGCTCATTGTTCAGGTGAAACCCTCCTTTTAATCCGGTGCCGCCATCCGACATAATCCGGCTGCCAAAACCTTGCTCAATAGTGGTGGTCATGGCAACAGCATTACCCTCACGATCTACAATACTGATATGGCTTGTTCCTTTTTCCGGCTGATCGGGATGAATACCAAATAAGGTGCTTAAAGGACCGGGAGTGCCATGTTCCGCTTCATCCATACTCTGATCGCTTATGAGAGATGCGCGTTCAGCGAGATAATCTGGAGCCAATAAACTGTGCCAGTTACCTGCCGGAGGGTCTACGAAATCGGGATCTGCTACATATTGCGCGCGATCGGCAAAGGCCAGCTTGGCTGATTCCAGATATTGGTGCATCCATTCCACTGTTGGGATGGAATCGGCAAGAGCTTCAGAGGGTGCTTCTAAAGCATCCATTATCCCAAGCATTTGCATAATGGCTATTTGGCCGGAAGCCGGAGGAGGAAACCCGCAGATGCGCCAGTCTTGCCAGTCTGTGCACATAGGTTCAGTTTGGAAATCCTGGGTTGGGTAGTCATTAATATCCTCTTCGCTCATAAAACCTGGCCTGGGATGGTTTTGGACCCTCTCGACAATGTTTTTTGGTACTTCACCGGTATAAAAAGCCGATATCCCATTTTCGGACACCCTTTTAAAAATTTCGGCCAGTGCTGGGTTCCGGAGTTTATACCCCACCGGATGGGGATCTCCATCTTCATCATAATAATATGCCCGTGCGATGTCGTCTTTGCGGAGCGTACGATCTTTTTCCAGCTGCCCCTGCAATCTGGGGCTTAATAAAAAGCCTTCCTCGGCAAGAGTTATTGCCGGTTTGAAAAGGTCAGCCCAGGGGAGGGTACCATGTTTCTGATGTGCTTCTGCGAGCATAGCTAAAGTACCCGGTACGCCTACTGAAAGGCCACTGTTTACAGATTCCGAGAAAGATAACACTTCGCCATTTTCGTCAATAAACAGGTTCTCGTCGGCTGCAGAAGGTGCCGTTTCGCGACCATTGTAGGCGTATATTTCTGATCCATCCCAATTCAGCAGAAAGGCACCACCGCCGATGCCGCTTGACTGCGGCTCTACCAGGTTCAGCACAAGCTGTACGGCTATAGCCGCATCAACGGCAGAACCACCGGCTTTTATTATCTGATACCCTGCATCAGTTGCCAATGGATTGGCGGCTGCTACAGCAAATTCAGATGTAGCCCACCCGGGCTTGGGGGTATATCCTGTTGAGATCTCAGGTTGTTCAGGAATATTATAAGCAACCTCTGCAGATGGTTTCGGCTCACCGCATCCTGCAAAAACTATAATGAATAAGAGAGCCGGAATTGCTGAAAGAATTGACAAGCGTGACGTATGCATATTTACTATAAAAATTTAGGTAAATGAAGATTCAGGCGGATGAATGGTAGTGTACTCAACTCTGTGGTGGAAGGATTATTCATTCACTAATACGATGAAATTCTATATCCCGTACCCGGCTGGCAGATATATATAAACCAATAACTTCTCCGGTCCCGTTTCGCTTAAACTCCATATCCAATGATCCGGCACTCCATTCACCATCCCCATTTTCAGTTACATAACCATTGGGTGATAGGCGGCGGTTAAGTTTCAGGTTGCTTCCTTCAATGGTCAAGGTAAATTCGGTTAACAGTTCTTCGCTGCGGTATGTACCTTCAAATGGAGATAGATACGCTTCAAAATACTCTTTGAGAAACAGGTCGGCCAATTGCTGGTTTAGTTCCTGTGGATTGGCATCAGCCCTGTTGCAAAGGGTAACCATTGATACACCGTACTCAGGATAACGCCGGTAGTCTGTATTAAAGCCCATAAAGGATCCACCGTGTCCGTTCATTAAGGCCCCTTTAACCGTATCCATGTGAACACCCATTCCATAGGTTAATTTTTTTCCACCGGCCATGGAAGGAGTGACCATCATTTGTTTGAGTTCTATAGCCTCTTCGGCTGTAATGCCGCCATTCCATTGAAGAGTACCGTTCCAGAATGATTCCCATCGTTGCCAGTCTTTTAACGTGGAATAAAGTCCTCCGGGACCCACACCCTGGAAATTGCCCAGGTACGTCTGGCGAAAATTGTCGCCATTCTTCTGGTAACTCATGGCCCGGTTGGGAATTACCCTATGGCGATCATCATGAAAATGGGTGGAATTCATACCCAGCGGCGTTAATAGTTCTTCGTCAACAAATTGTGAGAACTTGTCCTGGGTAATATTTTCCACTAAATGGGCTAATGTGGTATAGCCACTATTGCTGTAGGCATATTCTGAACCGGGCTTGAACATCAGTTCTTCCCCCATCTTGACAACTTCCATGTAATCATCAAGATCCATTACATTGCTGGTTGAAATGCCATAAATAGACATTAGCCCATAAATATCAGGAAGTCCGGATGTATGATTGAAAAGATGTTTTACCTTAACTTCAGATGCCCATTCAGGCCATTCGTCAATATATGTGCTCACAGTTGCCTCAACATCAAGTTCACCGCGAATCACCAGTAGCCCGGCAGCAGCAGCCGTCATTTGTTTGGAGATGGAAGCCATATAGAATGAGGTGGAGTCGCTGATGGGGATATTGTAGTCCAGGTTGGCTATACCATAACCTTTGCTGAAAGTAGTTTCACCGTTTTGATAAACGGCTGTTGCGCATCCAGGTGCATTTTCTTGATCATAATTTTTGAAAATATCCTCTATTTCAGATCGATTAACAATCGGGGATTTTGTTTCCTTTTCGGTTTCAGGTTTCGGTGCCGCATTGCTGCTTACAGTCATACATCCGGTTAGGATAAAACTTACAGTGATAACGGATATCAATTTGGCAGTATTCATAGTTCTGTAACCTTTTTAAATGTAATGGCTCCGGTTTGCGGGGTTTTAATATGAAGACTTCTTATTTGACCGAATCTATTTCGTTTGAATTGAACATCCCAATGCCCGGCTTTAAAGTCATTATTGCTTTTCCAAACCAATCGTTCTTTGTGGTTAAATCCTTTTTTCAGGTAGATATCACCATCTTCGAAAAGAACTTCTTGGTTTGTCCCTGATTGTTCATTTCGATATTGACCTGCATAGGTTTGATAGATGTTAGTGAACTCTTCCTCCAGATAAAGATCGGCAACTTCCCGAGAATAGGATGTAGGATTGATGCTGCTCATATTGCAGAAGGTGATAACGCTTAGTTCATGATCGGGGAACCTCATATAGCTGGTCCTGAAGCCCATATAATTACCCGCATGTCCAACGGTTTTTAATGTCCTGTACCATTCCAGACGCAGTCCGGATGCATAATTGATCTTATGGCCCCTGCGGGTGTAGCCTGCCTGTGTCATGCGTTCATTGAAGTTTTTAAGTTTTGTTTTATTCTCAATGAAGTTACGGTCCCAAAGTGCCATGTCTTCAATGGTGGTAAAGAGCCCGCGTGCACCAACTTTATCCGCATTTGTTCTGTAAAACTGGCCAACGCCATATTCCATGGGCCTGTAGCTAATAACGCGGTTGGGGACAATCATGCCCGTATCATCATGAAAATGGGTAGAGGACATGCCAAGCGGCTCAAAGAAGTGTTTCTCCGTATATTCACGCAGGCTCATGCCGCTAATATTTTTAACCAGTACTGATATGAGAAAGTAACCACTGTTACTGTAGAGATACCTGTTGCCCGGTTGGAAGTTTAAATTTAGCTGACGGCTGATCATAGTCACGGCCTGACCGGGAGTGGTGGTGTTATCAAGACCAATATCTCCTATGGTTAGCAAATTAAACATATCACGGATGCCTGAAGTGTGGTGCATGATCTGACGGGCGGTGATCGGGTAGCCGTAATCGGGTAGCTCCGGAATGTATTTTCCTACGTCTTCATCCAGATCGAGTTGATTTTCCTGTTCCAGCATCAGCAGGGAGGCGGCCGCAAACTGTTTGGAAATGGAGGCGATCATAAACCGGGAGTCCGGGCGCAGTGGAATTCCATAGTCTAAATTAGCGGAGCCATAGCCTTTTGAGAAAATAAGCTTACCACGATCAGTCACGCCTACTGCGCATCCTGGCATGTCATCTTCAAAGGAGGAGAAGATGGTATCAACAGCCGCCGTTTTAACATGGCTGTATGGCGTTTGTTGGGCTGCCGCATTTTGATAACCTAGAAGAATGAGTACTACAATTATCTCTTTCAAATAGTACCGGGAGAGGGTTTTTATCATGAGTTTTAATGTACTTCAGAAATTCAACGGTAGTTTTGTTCCATAAATTTAATAAAAATTACTTTAGAATACGGATTAACAAATAAGAAAACGAATTTAGAGCTAAATCACGATTCTATTTTCAAAGAATATCTATCACTTCATTTACAGGTAAAACATCCTCAATGCCCCCTTTAATGCCGGTTATTGTATACCTGCAGCTTAAAAGGGCGAATCATCCCCGGGGAAGTATCCCGTCTTACCTGGTCCTTTGGCAGGCTCATCCGCCGTGTCCCCGTCTAAAAAGGGATCAATATCACCGTCATCATCAAAATCTGACTGGGCTGAAGTTAAATTCTCAAACCGGGCATATTCCTGTATGAAAGCAAGCCGTACGGTGCCTACAGGGCCATTACGCTGCTTGCCTACAATAAGTTCGCCTACACCCGCTGTTGAATTGCCCTGTTCATCAGTGGTAATTTGATAATATTCAGGCCTGTAGAGGAAACATACAAGGTCAGCATCCTGCTCAATGGAGCCCGATTCACGCAGATCGCTTAACTGCGGACGCTTATCACCGCCACGCTGCTCAACAGCACGGCTAAGCTGTGAAAGGGCGATAACCGGAATATTTAATTCTTTTGCTAATGCTTTAAGACCTCTTGAAATCGTTGCAATCTCCTGCTCACGGCTGGAGCTGTTGTTGCCTGATCCCCCGCTAAGGAGCTGTAAGTAATCAACTACGACTAGTCCTATATCGTGTTCGTTTTTCAATCGCCGACACTTGGAACGCATTTCCATAATACTGAGAACAGGGGAGTCGTCTATAAAAATCTCAGCCGAATGCAGCCTGCCCGCGGCTTGTATAAGGCTTTTAAATTGTTCATCGTTCAGGCGGCCCGTCCGGGCGTCCTGAGCGTTGATGCGACCTTCCATAGTGAGTAAACGTTGCACCAGTGACTGTGAAGACATCTCAAGACTAAATATCGCAACCGGAACCCTGAGGCTTTTGTCAGGATAAACGGCTGTATTTCGCGCTACACTTAATATAAAAGCAGTTTTTCCCATTGAAGGACGGGCGGCAATAATGATCAGGTCTCCATTTTGCCAGCCAGCAGTAATCTTATCTACATCGAGTCCGGTGGGTACACCTGTAATGCTACCGGGGCGATCACGTACTTCTTCAAGGTAAGCAAGAGTTTTCTTTACAACATCATTGAGTGGATTGGTCGTTTGTATGCTTTTCGAATTAGCAAGATCAAAAATTCTTTGTTCTGCATGATCCAGTAAATCAAAAGGGTCACTGGTGCCGTCATAGGAATCTTTTATTACTTCGGTACAAGTAAGTATCAAATTACGCTTAATAGCCTTTTCAGCAATGATTTGAGCATGGTATTCAATATTGGCCGATGAACTTACCGATCGGGTAAGCTGGGTAAGGTAGCCGCGTCCACCTATAACATCCAGAAGATCACGGTCGCGAAGTTCGTTTTCTACAGTAAGAAGATCCAGAGCATTTTCACCTTCATACAAACTGGATATTACCTCAAAAATATGGCGGTGAGACGGCTTATAAAAGTCATCGGCTTTGAGAAGCTCCAGGGCTATAGAGGCCGCTTCCTGCTCGATCAGCATTCCACCAAGGACGGATTCTTCGATTTCAAGTGCCTGGGGCGGAATGCGGCCCTGGCTTTCCAGCATTTGATTCTGGTCTTGCTTCTTTTTGTTATCGGAATAACCGTTGGTATCGTTGGCCATAGTTATGCGGGGGGTAATGAAGAGGAAAATGCCGAATAGTCAAGATAATAAAACCGCGTCTAGAATCACCAGTAATAATCGTGAAAGATTAAAATCTTCCATGATTTCTGAATTCTATTCGTAAAATTATTTGATCAGGGCTTGCAGCCTAATTCGTCATATCTTTTTCGTAACTCCTGGACATCTTCCCACGTATCTTTCTTAAAGTTAGGATTGCGTAG
This sequence comes from Balneolales bacterium, assembly GCA_040878085.1. Classification (GTDB taxonomy): domain Bacteria; phylum Bacteroidota; class Rhodothermia; order Balneolales; family Natronogracilivirgulaceae; genus JBBDMU01. The sequence continues at coordinate 195,090 of JBBDMU010000029.1, read as the reverse complement.
AAGGGCGGCGGGATGATAGGTTACCATAAGCTCATACTTGCCCATAAATGGATGAAAACTGCCTCTCATATTCTTCATAGGACCATTGTTCTCAAGCAAGGTTTGCGCCGATATCCTACCCAGACATAGGATAAGCTTTGGATTGATGATATCAATTTGCTTGAGAAGGTATGGAAGACTTTTTAAACGTTCTTCAGGGCGTGGGTCACGATTCTCCGGCGGACGATACTTAAGAATATTGGCAATGTAGATATCTTCACGCTCAAAGTTGATGGCTTTGAGGATTTTGGTGAGAAGTTGGCCGGAACGCCCAACAAAGGGTTCACCTTGTAAATCTTCTTGTTTACCCGGGGCTTCCCCAATAATGATCAAATCGGCATTCGGATTTCCGCTACCCATAACAAGATTGGCCTCTTTAAGCTCCGTTTTAAGCAAATCAATGCTCTTGCAATGTTCTGCTAATTCGTCCAGAGTTTTAATATTATCCAATTGCTGATTGGTATCGGTGGCAATCACTCGGGCAGCCTGTTTGTTTTTAGATTGTATATTAACTTGCCGCATCTCATGCACAGAAAAATTACCATAAACTTCCTGTTCTGCTTTAAGAAATTTTATCGCTTTATCTACTATTTTTTGAGCATCAGCCATAATGGGATATTAACCTGTTAAAATCAGGGCGTTTAGCAGGATACTGTTGCATGAATTTAAATTAATAATATCATCAGACACTAATGCCAAATTTGATGATGTTATTCTTTTAATTCAAATAAAATATGATAATGGCAATAATCATGAAGTTCACAATACCGATAGGTAGTAGTCTACTCCAGCCAAGTCTCATGAGCTGATCAAAACGGAACCTCGGGAGGGTCCATCGAACCCATATAAAGATAAATACCCAAATTGTGGTTTTAAGGACGAATACCCCAACATCAAGCAGCGCCTTAACTGTAGTTCCCATTTCTGGCAACCAATAAGCGGCAAAGGGGAGGTGAAAACCACCAAAGAAAAAGGTAGTAATAAGCATACTTCCTATTACTACGTGCATATATTCAGCCAGAAAGAACGTTCCGAATTTCATGGAACTGTATTCGGTATGAAATCCACCTACCAGCTCTTGTTCGGCTTCCACCAAATCAAAGGGAGCGCGGTTGGCTTCGGCAAAGGCGCAAACTACAAATATGATACAGGCTACAGGATTCACAAATACATTCCACCAACCGGCTTGTGCATTTACTATATCCATCAAATTGAGCGATCCCGCAAACAGTATTACTGATGCTAGGGCAATTCCCATGGGCAATTCGTAGCTCAGCATTTGTGCGGCTGATCTTAATCCCCCCAGAAGGGAATACTTGCTGTTGGATGCCCAGCCCGCCAGCGTAACACCATAAACACTTAATGACGTTATTGCCAAAATATATAGTACACCAACGTTAATATCAGCTCCAACCAAACCCTCTCCAAAAGGAATGACAACGATAATAAGTATAGCCGTAAATAAAGGAATAGTGGGAGCAAGTGTGTGAAGAAGCGGATTTCCCTGTGATGGGGTAACATCTTCTTTAAACAGCAACTTCGCCACATCAGCCAAAGGCTGTAGAGCACCCCATGGACCAACGCGGTTCGGCCCATAACGGTTTTGGATAAATGCAGCGATCTTTCGTTCGGCCAACACGGCAACAGCTGCCGAGTTCAGCACAGCGAAAACGGCCACGCCCATTACAATAAGTGATGTAGTAAGTTCCGGGGACATATAGTATTATGATCTAATGTATCTTTTTGCTCAAAAAGGATTGATTGATATTATTGAGTAACTTTAGCGGTGCTTTGCAGCAGTATGCCGCCTTCATCATCCATTTGCTGATAAGTGACGCCATTGAAGGTTGAGATGGTATCGGAAACCTCAGTCAGTATTTCTCGTGAGGAAGTATATTTTATATCCCGGCCTAATTCTCCGGCAACGCGAACTATAAACTCCCACGCCGGAATGCAGTCTACCCGGTTCTCATCTTTCACCCAATTGTCGAACTTGGTACCATAATGATCCAGTCGCGCCAAAGACATTTCCAGGTTAAGGCGGCGGCTGGTGTATAGGGTTTCTTTAGCCGGTGTAGTACGTTGTATACGGCCGTCAATATTGACGTAGCTGGCTGCATGTTCTGCAGAGCAGGTTATGGGTATAACTAAATCAGATGCCATGGTGGTGGCTGAATGATTGGTAGCAAATGTAATGACAAATTTATCATCCAAAAGCTTCTCGTCAAAATAAGAACGACCCAAAAGGTCATCGCTTAATATAACTACTACTTTATATTTATCACTCTTCAATTCCGTGGCCAGCTGCTTCTCATCGGTTTCATTAAAATCGAGATAACGGCAGCCATTGGTATTAGGAGCCTGATCATCAGACAATAAAAGATTATCTCCGGAGCCTGGAATAATATGAGGGGCAAAATGAACGTCCGCCTGACCAAGGTCACTGAAGAATTTAGCAAAAGCATAATTATCTTCTACCGGTGCATAGGCACTGCCAAGAAGCAGAAATTCGTCCGGATTAAACTCCTGAATTTTCTCGGCAAAGGTAAGGAGTGCGTTATTCCAGGATGTTTTAGCCTGTTCCTTTCCATCCAAACGTATATGTGGTTTGGATACCCGATTTTCATTGATAAAAGTATATCCTAAACGCCCCGCATCAGGCATCCAATAGTCGTTAACCTGCTCATTATAGCGAGGAGTGATTCTCATCACAATATTGTCTCGCGTCCAGATGTCCACATTGCACCCTTTTCCGTTGGTGACATCTAAATTAGGAGTTTGATTCATCTCCCACACTCTGGCCTTGAATCGGAAATCGGCAGAGGTTAAGGCACCTACCGGACAAATATCCACTGTATTCATTGAATACGGATCGTCAAAGGTTTCACCAGGGAAGGTCATCGGATAATTTTTATCGCCTCGTGAAATGATGCTGAGCTGATTGGTCTTGCTAATCTCTTCAGTGAACCTGACACATCGGGTACAGTTTATACAACGTTCCGCATCAAGAACTACACGTGGGCCCAATTGATACATTTTGGGCTTATGTACTTTCTTGTGTTCAAAACGACTGCCTTCGGGTCCGTACTTGTACGTTTGGATCTGAAGCGGACACTCACCTGCCTGATCACAAATAGGACAGTCAAGAGGGTGGTTAATCAGTATAAACTCAAGGTTATCAGCCTGGGCCCGTTTTACGAGTTCTGACGTTTTATGACTCTTCACAACCATGCCGTCTGCCATATCCAGACTGCAGGATGTCATCATCTTGGGGAAAAAACGAATCTGCGGGTTTCCTTCTTCATCAAGCTCCAACTCGCCGGTTTCGCGGCTCCTTACAGGCGTACCAGCTTGCACAAGGCACTGACGGCAATTAGCCGGAATGGAAAGCGAGGGGTGATAACAGAAAAAGGGGAGGTCAAGCCCATTATCCAGCATGAATTGAAGAACCTTTTGTGGTTTCTCGTATTCATAGCGCACATCGTCAATGAAAATTTCAGGCATCTTAAAGAGATTACGAATTAGTTGTTACAAAAAAGTTAACCAAACAGGTGGGTGATTGGTTGAAGAGATTATGACAAAGCATATACAGTTTTCTTGCATTTTGCCTCAAAGTCTGCCCGAAAGCGGTCAATACTAAAACGAACAGGCCATGCAGCGGCATCGGCAAGAGCACAAATTGTGCGGCCTTCCATCTGATTGCATATATTCAAAAGCAGGTCGAGATCACGCATTTCCCCATCGCCACGGTTAATCTTCTGGAGAGTATTCTCAAGCCAGCCGGTGCCATCACGGCAAGGAGTACACTGCCCGCAGGATTCATGATGGTAAAAATGAGAGATTCTGGTTACTACATCTACAATATCCGTGTCTTCATCCATTACAACAAGTCCGGCAGTGCCCATCATTGTGCCCACTTCCCGTAAAGAATCTGCATCCATTGCGGTGCCTTGCACAGCCTCAGCCGTTAACGGAGGCGTGGATGAACCACCGGGAATCACTGCTTTTAATTTCTTGCCGCCTCGTATACCGCCGGCAACCTCATCGATAAGATCCGTAATGAGCATTCCGGATGGATATTCATAAACACCGGGTCGGTTCACGTGACCGGATATTCCATATAGAACAGGGCCGGCATGACCTTCAGCCCCTATTTTTTTATACCAGTCTGCGCCGTTCTTCATAATAAGCGGCACATTAGCAAGTGTTTCAATATTATTTATCGTTGTTGGTCTGCCCCATAAACCCTTTTGAGCCGGAAATGGAGGTTTCACACGAGGATAACCGCGTTTGCCTTCAAGAGATTCCATAAGCGAAGATTCCTCCCCGCAAATATAGGCGCCGGCCCCCATGTGTAATTGCATTTCCACATCAATGCCGCTTCCCAGTATATTCTTCCCTATATAACCTTTATCGTAAGCGTCATCGACAGCTTTCTGCAGCATTCTCAAGTAGGGCCGATATTCACCACGAATGTAAACATAAACGACATCAATGCTCATGGCGTAGGCGGCAATTATTGCACCTTCAATAAACAGATGCGGATTATCTTCAAAGATCTGACGATCTTTAAATGTACCCGGCTCAGATTCATCACCATTGGCAGCCAAATAACGGGGGCCGCCATCTGGTTTGGGCATAAACGACCATTTCATACCAGTGCTGAAACCGGCGCCGCCCCTCCCGCGAAGTCCTGCATTTTTTACTTCGTTGGTAACATTCTCAGGTGTCCATTTCTTTTTATTCTTGAGTACATCTTTTAAAGCTTTATACCCATCGTTTTTTTCGTAAACACCGATGCTGCTCAGGTTTTGAATATCGGGCAACAGTAGTGGTTTATATGATTTCCAGTCTTTACTCATATTATTTGGACACGTTTTGATGTTGCGGTATAGTAATGTGTTCTAATTCTATATCCTTACCGCTTTTGAGTGCTTCAATTACTTTATCCATCTTTTCTTTCGTCAGATGGTTGACATTCTTATCGTTGGTTACTTGCATCATGGGTGCATACCCGCAGGCTCCAAGGCATTCAACCGATTGAATGGAAAATAAGCCATCTTCCGTGGTTTCGCCGGCTTTGATGCCAAGCTTTTCTTCGGCATAATTCAGCATATCGTAACCCCCGCAAAGCTGGCAGCTCAGGCAGGTGCAAACATCCAGCACATATTTGCCTTTCGGCTGATCATAATACTGAGTATAAAAGGTAACGACCCCATATACATGAGAAGGGGGGAGGTCGAGTGCAGTAGCTACCAGCTTTTGAACTTCTACATTGGTATCACCAAATTTATCCTGGGCATACCAAAGTACAGGCATTACAGCTGATTTCGTATCCGGGTATTTAGCTTTTATTTTCTCAATCTCTTTAAGATCGTCTTTATCAAATTTTATGTCTTCCATTATTTGTCTGATTCTCCCATCACAGGGTCTACGCCCCCAATTATAACTACAGTGTCGGCAACCATTTCACCGTCTAAAATATTTTCAAGTCCCTGAAGGTTGCTGAAAGAAGGTGAGTTTACTTTAACACGCCATGGATGGCCGGTTCCATCGCTTTGAATATAATATCCAAGCTCACCCTTAGGGCCTTCTACTGAATGATAACTTTCTGCTCCCTCAGGCGGGCATACCCCCGTATCGGTCATCATAAAATCGTGTATCAGCCCTTCCATCGAATAATAAACTTCATCCTTAGAAGGGTAGGCTTTTTTGGCATCATCAACACGGATAGGTCCTTTTTCCATCTTCGCCAGGCACTGTTTAACAATCTTAATTGATTCGGCCATTTCTTCCATCCGGCAGAAGTAGCGCGCCAGGTTATCACCCTCAAGCCGGGAGGGCACTTCAAAGTCTATTTGATTGTACATCATGTAGGGTTCAAACTTCCGGATATCGTAAGAAATCCCGGTAGCCCTAAGTGTAGGACCGGTTAAACCCAATTCAATTGCTTTTTCATGATCTACAACACCAACATCCTTATTCCTGTCAATAAAAATTCTGTTTCTGTTCAGAAGTTTGTTCCAGTCTTTTAACTCCTGAGGGAAGGTATCAACAAATTCATTGATGCTTTTAAGGGCATCTTCTGTAAAGTCATTGGCTACCCCGCCTATCCTGGAGTGAGATACAGTGAACCGATGACCGGCTATCTCATCGAATATATCATACAGTCTTTCCCGCTCACGGAAGGTCCAGATAAAGAAAGAAATAGCGCCGGCATCCATAACCATAGTTCCGAGCCAGAGAAGGTGAGAAGAAATTCGGGCTAATTCCGAGCCAATCATGCGAATGTACTGAGCTCGTTCCGGAACTTCAATTTGGGCTATTTTCTCAACCGCCATACAAAACGCCACGTTATTGCTATACGGGGCCAGGTAGTCCATGCGATCGGTATAAGGCATGAATTCCTGGTAGGTCTTATTCTCGGCTATTTTCTCAACACCGCGGTGAAGGTAACCGATGTCCAGTTTGGAACGAACAATCTTTTCGCCTTTAAGCTGCATAACGATTCGCAGAACACCGTGAGTAGCAGGGTGCTGAGGACCCATATTCAGAATCATCTGGGTCTCCAGCGGGTCGTCCGTATCGACTTCAACGGTGGTGTGTTTATCCTCAAGACTTTTATATAGAGCTGTTTGATGCTCGCTAAAGAATGTAGGAGTGTATTTGGACGTGGTTTTGTCTAAATCCATACTTATGCTTTATCAGGTGTTGTACTTGGAAGTTCAATGGATCCGGGAACTCCGATGAGCGGGAATTCCTTGCGAAGCGGATAATATTGGTAATCTTCGGGCATATACATACGCCGCATGTCGGGATGGCCCTCAAACTGAATACCGAACATATCGAAAACTTCACGCTCGTTCCAGTTTGCTGATTTCCAAATGTCGGTAACTGTTGGAACCACAGGATTCTCTTCTTCAATCCGGATTTTAAGGAAGAGGCGCTCTTGGGTTCGAAGGCATACCATATTATAGATTACCTCAAAACGATCTTCTGAGGTAAAGCGATCGGTTCCAAATACATCCACCAGATAAATGAAGTGCTGCTCGTTTTTAAGCCACCGGCAGGTCTCGTGCAAACGGTCTTTATTGATAAGAATATTCGGGAAAGCATATCCATCTTTGCTTTCTATTAAATCAGCACCCAGGTAAGCCTGTATATCCTCGAGTAGTTGCTCTTTCGCGTTTTTTTTACTCATTCGTTTGTGTCCAGTAAGACAGATTGTTCATTTCTAATTTTTTCCTGAATCTTCATCAGTGCGTTAAGGACTGAATCAGGACGAGGAGGGCAGCCCGAGATATAAACATCTACAGGCAAAAAATTATCCACTCCCTGAACCACTCCGTAACAACGGTGCATACCGCCGGTAGATGCGCAGGCACCCATAGCAATACACCATTTAGGATCAGGCATCTGATCCCATATACGCCGGATGGCGTGAGACATCTTATACGAGCACCATCCCGCAACAATCATTACATCGCTTTGCCTCGGCGAAAAACGCATAACCTCTGAACCAAATCGAGCAGCATCATAGCGCGGACCAGCAAATGCCATCATCTCAATAGCACAGCAGGCAAGGCCCATTGGCATAGGCCATACAGCATTTGAACGGCTCCATTTTGTCAGCGAATCCATCGTTGTGGTGAAGTAACCTTCACCCATTGCACTCTCTAATCCCATACGATCTCTATTTAACTTTAGCTTTTAATTCCCAGTCGAGGGTTCCTTTTTTCAGCGTGTAGATCAGGCCCAATAATAAAATAGTGATGAATATCATCATCGCCCAAAAAGATGTGGCCCCAAGTTCCCGCAGTTGAACCGCCCAGGGATAAATAAATACTACCTCCAAATCAAAAACGATGAACTCCATCGCTATTATATAAAAACTTACCGAGTATCTGTCCCTTGCTTGCCCGTACGCATCCATACCGCTTTCGTAGGGGCCTAGTTTAGGAGAATTTGGCCGGTAAGGCCCTAAAAACCGGGAAAGGCCCACAAGAAGCAGACCCAATACAATGGCAACTGCAATCAGAATAAAAATGGGAATGTATGATTCAATCATGAAAAATGATGGTGATGATTAAAAATAATTAACTGTTCGGTTGTTTTTTTAATAGCGCAGGGTTACCCCGATGATCCAAAAATATTTTATCGGTGCAAAATTACCTCTGATTACTGCTAATGTCAACGGAAAAAAGGCAGTATTTCTATGATTTGTTGTGATCTTTATAAATTAACAAGTTAGTTATCCTTATCATATCTGTGTAATTTCAGATGCTTGTTAAAGAAACTTTATTAACAAAATAATGGTTATCTGTTTTTTTCTTCATCTAAATACAATGAAGGGGAATATTGTAGGTTAAAGGATTGGGAACATAGCTAGGGTAAGAAAAAAGGATATCCTGTTTTAACTTTATCAACCTGTCAAAAATGCTTAAATTAAAAGCATTGGAAAACGCGAATTTAAAAAAGTATCATCTTGGATAATATTCACATGGACATACTGGGTCTCTCTACGAGCCCCAGCAGCGGCGGAGCTTACGCTCTTATACTAAATGAGAGCGAAGGCAATCGGCGTCTGCCAATCATTATTGGAACCTTCGAAGCCCAGGCAATTGCTTTAGAACTCGAGCACATTAAGCCACCCCGGCCCATGACGCACGATTTACTGCGCAATGTCATTCAAAGCTTTAACACCTTTGTGAAGCAAATAACCATTCATGAACTTAAGGAAGGCACTTTTTACGCTAAAGTTTCTTACGATCATGACGGGCAAAGTATCGACCAGGATGCCCGGCCTAGTGATGCCATTGCTCTGGCAATCCGTTTTAGTGCCCCCATTTATGTGTCAAAAATGATTCTGGACGAAGCCGGAATCATTTCCGAACCCAAAGCCGAAGATATAGACGAGCCATCGGTAATTAAGGAAGAAGAAAAATCGGCACGGCCTGAATCCGCAGGGGATGCCCAACTGAGGCGGCTTGAAAAAAGCCTGACTAAAGCCATTGCTGAAGAAGACTACGAAAGCGCGGCAAAAATTCGCGATGAAATCAGGAAAATGAAGGAATAAATATTTGGAAATTCAGGATATTAGTTTTAGTGACCTATCGTTCAGTACCCTATACAGCAACTTTACATCCGATTTTGAGAAACTTCAGGAATATTACGAAGTAAACCCATTTAGCGATGAGCAGTTAAAAGAACTTGCCCAAGGTCAAACATTTAACGGGAATCGTGAGGAACTTGCAGACAACCTCACCCGCTTCAATAAACCATTTAATTTACAACCCACAGCCCGGGCTAATCTCGAATCACTACGTGATCCCGATACGCTTACCGTAGCCACCGGTCAGCAAATGATGGTTTATGGCGGCCCTCTTTTTACCGTCTACAAAACCATCACCATTATTTTACTGGCTCGTAAACTTAGCGAGACCACCGGCAAAAAGGTAATCCCCGTTTTTTGGCTGGCTGATGAAGACCATGATTATGAGGAAGTTTCATGCATAAAAATTCCTCAGATCGATAGTATTGAAAGCATTAAGCTCCCCCCCAAACAGAACCAGCACAGTGTAGGCCGTGTGGATGTAAGTGATTCCTTGCGCAGTTTTCGTGACGAAGTAAAAAAAAGCCTGCCGGAAACCGATTTCAGCGCCGAACTTTGGGAACTATTAGATGATGCCTATTCTAACGGTGGGCTAAAAGATGGATTTGCCCGATTGCTTTCCGCCTTGTTTTCCCGCTATGGTCTAATCTTTGCAGGAAGCGACTATGAGCCTTTCAAAAATTCTCTTAAAGCACCGATTCAGGTTGCTATTGAAAAAGCGGATGCCATTCATGATGCCCTGGACCAACAGTCATCGCGGCTAGAGCAGGAGTTTCACCGGCAGGCGCAGGTGCAGGGAACGACCCTCTTTTTACATGACGAGCAAAAAGGGAGAATCCGCCTGAATAATTCAAATGGAGCCTGGAGTTCTGAATGTGGCAGCCAATGGACCAATCAAGAACTGCTTGAACTGGCAAATACTCACCCTCAAAAATTTTCTCCTAATGTGTTTTTAAGGCCAATTCTTCAGGATTACCTGCTGCCCAATATTGCTTATATCGGAGGGCCCGCAGAGGTGGCTTATTACGGTCAGATGCGCTCGGTTTACCCCTTATTTGGCATGAAAATGCCCGCAATCATCCCCCGCCTCAGCGCTACACTTATCGAATCCTCGGTTGCACGTATACTGAAACAACTACCATTTGAGCCTCATGAATACAAAAGCCGCGTCGAAGATCTGGAAAAAACTTATATCGAAAAGCTGGGCCATGGCGAAGTGGACGAGCTTTTTACCGATTGGAAAGCAGAAATCACAAGCATCTCTGAAGAATACACCGAGTATATCGCCGAATATGACGCCAGTCTGAAAGGCAGTGCCGGCAAGGAAACTTCCAGCTATCTTAAATCTATCGACAAGCTTCACCAGAAGCTCACCCGCTCGATCAAGCAAAAAGAAGAGATCCAGCTAAAGAGGATCAGAAAAATACAGCACCATTTGTTTCCGAACGGGCAGCTACAGGAACGAGAGATTTCAGTGCTTCACTTCATGAACAAGTACGGCACCGGCATATGGGGCGATATTCTTGACAACCTCGACAGTCCTTACTTTAAGAGCCACAAGTTGCTTTATTTATAGCCCAAACCCCCAAAGCCTGCTGATCGCCTGATGAAAGTCGACCTAAGAAAAAAACTTCTCCAAACCCGCAGCCGGCTCTCTGATGCTGAAATCACTCTTATCAGCGAAAAGATCACCGACACGGTACTCGGCCTGCAAACGTACCAGAACGCAGAGACGGTCCATTGTTATCTGTCTATAAACAAGGAAATCTCTACCACCTCTTTAATCAACAATCTGCTACGGCACAACAAGCGCCTTGTTGTACCCCGGGTAATTACCGGTACCAACCGGATGGAGCATATTGCCCTGAAAGATCATGACCACCTAAAACCAAATGCCTGGGGCATTGCCGAACCACACGGCGGAACAAACGTAGACATCCAACAATTAGACCTGGTGTTGGTTCCAATGGTAGGGGGAGACCCCAAAGGAAACCGACTGGGTTACGGGAAGGGATTTTATGACCAATTTTTATCCGGAGTGAAATGCCCTAAAATTGGATTGATGCCCGAATGTTGCCTGGTTGACCAATTGCCTGTTGAACCTCATGATGTTAAACTGGATATGATTATTACCGAGAATACTATTTTTAAAAAAAAGATCAATCATAGTTAATTCCCAACAGATTATATAACTTTAAAGGAAATAACTTTTCTAAGTTAACCGCGTATGCCTGATTATGGAAAAGACACGTAAAAAGACTATTGAAGATCACTTTGAAGTTGAAGACGCTCACCTTGAAGCGACACTTGAGCATTTCATGGCAGACGAGCAGCAAAAGCCAAGAACCTCAAAGCTTAATACCGCCAGCATTGCAGGGTTTGGTCTCTTGATCATTGCGGTGCTGTACATGCTGGAAACTTATTTAATTCCTGGCATGCCAGACACGTCGGGATTACTTCAAACATCGGTTATACTGGGTGGCATCCTTGTTTTATTTACTGGTTTAGGCTTTTTTACCCGCAATCGTAATAAAAAACGGGGTAAGCGAAAACATAAAAGCTGGGATCAAATAAACGATCAGCCCATAGATTCGTACGGTATCAGGCAAAGGAAAAGACTCACCAGGTCGAGGAGAGACAAAAAAATTTCCGGGGTTTGCGGGGGGATTGCTAATTATTTCAATATAGACCCCACCATAGTTCGGGTAATATTTGTTATACTTGCGCTAAGTTATGGCTCCAGTATCTTAATTTATTTTATTCTTGCCGTAGCCCTGCCGAAAGAAAATCTTATAGACGATCTATAGTATCCGACACTTTATAAATTCATTTTTAAAACCCCACATGAATTGCTAATTACCTTCGAAGGCATAGACGGAAGCGGTAAATCCACGCAAATAGAGTTACTGCGTGACAAACTGAAAAAAAACAACCAAAAAGTTTCTGTCTTCCGTGAGCCGGGAGGGACCCTGGTCTCCGAGAAAGTACGGGAGCTTCTTTTAGACCAGAACCACGTTATTGATCCTGTTACTGAAGCTTTACTTTTCTCATCGGCCCGGTCACAACTCATCTCTGAGGTAGTAATGCCTAAGCTGGAGAGGCAGGAAATTGTTATCCTCGACCGTTTCTATGATTCCACCATCGCTTATCAAGGGTATGGAAGGGGAAGCATGCCCATCGAAAAGCTTCAGGAATTGAGCAAAATAGCATCTCATGGCCTGGTACCCGACATCACTTTCTATCTGAAGATTGATATCGATCAATCTGAAAAAAGGCGATCTAACTTTACCAGGGATCGTATGGAAAATTCCGGAGTTGAATTCTATCGCAGGGTAATAAAAGGCTTCGATAAATTAGCTATTCAGGAGTCTCGTTTTGTTACTATAGATGCTTCCCGTTCGGTAAAGGAAATAGAAAAGAATATATGGAATTTGGTAGCAGATCAGCTTAAATAATTGGCATTTTATGCTGGTAATTTGGCTGCATCAAGTCTTGATCAAGTCCTGACCAACTCCTATACAAGTCTTACTAAAGCCCGGTTGGTAGTAGGAGATGTATAGGCTTTGACTCGAGCATGAATAGGGTAGGAAAGAGGTACGAGATATAAATGAACTTTTCGCCGCCCATACGATTTGGTTTGTAGCAATATTTAATCAACGTACCGGCCTTTTTCGGATTTGGTTATTTCTTCAAACTTACTTGCAAATTCATCCAGTGCGTTAGCAACATCAGCACCTATCATGGGCAGCCCGTGTCCGGGAGCAATGATGAGAGGTTTTAAATTAGCCAGCCATTCTACAGATCGTCGGGTCAAGCCCCAATCTGTAGTAAAATAGGCCGGTGGACCGTGAAGTTCAGGTTTTTGAAGGGCCACGTTAACAAAAGATTCCACTTTAACGGTGCTTATGGCATCGCCTGCCAGCAATGTACGCCCGTCTTTTCGGAAAAGCGATATGTGGCCTTTCGTGTGCCCGGGGGTGCTTATCCAGTTCCAGGCTGGTAGTCCTGGAACTGAATTATCATAAGGGATTTCTTCTACATTATACCCCAAATCAATCGGCCCGCGCGGGTATAATGTAGACAGTATTGACATATGGCCGCCACCAACTGAAGGATCGGGATGTGGATACTCCGCCTGTCCGGTAAGAAAAGGAATTTCCAAAGGGTGGGCGTAGACAGGAACATCCCACTCATTAACGAGTTCTTCAACAGCGCCCACATGATCGAAATGCCCATGAGTAAGTATAATCGATTCCGGTTTCGAACCAGGGCCCATTTTTTGCTCAGCCCATTTTTTAATCCGGTTAGCGGAGTGGGGAAGCCCTGTATCTACCAGTACCCAGTTTCCGTTGGGTTTATAAATCATGTAAACATTGACGATCAGAACCCTAAGCCCGCGAACACCGCGTGTTATATCATCTAATAAAGTTACTTCGTAGTCCGGAGTATGGATTCTCTTCATTTCAAATGAAATTTCGGTTGTAAAACTACATAACACCGGATAAACCGGCCGTATTACGCGATCTTGATTATATTATGTTAATAAAAGAAAATCTGCTTTCTATTAATAATTTCTTGGGGTTTATGCCCGTTAATCGCCCTTTACCTCCGGTTTAAAATTGGCGTTATAGCTAATTAATTCTTGTTAATAAGCCCGATTATGCTTACCTTGTATTTATTGTGGATGATCCGACGCTTGAATCGACTTGGCTAGGCATAAACATCTTCATATTTTGAAAACCTATCAACATTACGAAGCAGACAATATTTAAATATGGCGCATCAAAACATAGAAATCGATTTACCTCTTGCTAAAGTGTACGAATTGATGAGCTCACCACTTGATTTTCCTCGCTACATTGACAGTATCAAAGAAGTAAACAAAGTGAACTCTCAGACATTTGAGTATGTGACCGAAATTGATGGTGAAGAATATCGATGGACAACCAACATCATAGATGATCTTCGCAATACGCGTTTTGCATGGATTACCATTAACGGTAACCTCAATCAAACCGGTACCATTCGTTTTACTCCGTTAGATAATGGCGCACGCACAAGAGTTGATTTTAGCCTGGATTACAGAACATTTTTCGGCGCACCGTCTGAAGGATTAGGTAAATTCATGGAGAATCTTTCTGAGCAACTTAGTTCAGATCTCACAAAATTCAAGCAATTGGCCGAAAGCGGTAATTTTGTAGTTAAGGAAGAAGAAGCACCATCTTCTGATAAAGACGAAAAAATTACGGCTTGACCACCATCTAAAGTAAAAGAAGGGACTTCGAGTCCCTTTTTTTGTTTTAAGCTTTTAATAATATACCCATTGAGGGATTCGTGCAATGCTTGTACCGCTTTCCACATTGATGAATCTTCAATCGCCGTTTTGCCTGGTGATTGGCAGCCCCATAAGCCATACTTTATCACCGCTGATTCATAATACGGCAGCTGAATACCATAGTCTGGATTTCAAGTATTATGCGGTAGATGTAAGCCAGGAAGATCTGAGTTTGTTGCCCGACTTGTTCAGTAAATCTGGTTTTATTGGGGCAAACGTTACTTTACCCTACAAAACGAAAATAGGCAAGTTTCTCGATAATACGGATGAAAGTGCCCGTGAGATTGGGGCTGTAAATACTATAGTAAAAAGTTCGGAACAACTTACCGGTTATAATACCGATGCATTTGGTTTTACAAAACCTTTAGAGCCATACCGTGACCGGTTGACTGGAAAAAAGGCCGTTGTATTTGGTACGGGCGGCGCCTCTAAAGCTGTTGTTTACGGTCTGAAGAATATGGGTGTTGCTAAAATAGCTATCATATCCAGAGATCCGGAAAAAGCCTTAGCTCAATACAAGGGGGAGGGCGTAGATATGAAGTTCTACTCCTACCAGCATCTTTCCACGGCTGGAGATGGCGCGGAGTTATTTGTAAATACAACGCCAGTCGGCATGGAACCCAATACAGCTACTTCTCCGGTACCCGCTGATTCTGACCCAATTTTAGCAAATAAAATCTGCTATGATATTGTATACAAGCCTTTAAATACAACATTTTTACAGCAGGCTTCCAGGCAGAATGCTATAATAATTGACGGCTTAGATATGTTTATCCATCAGGGAGCCAGGGCTTTTGAGCTGTGGACAGGCAAGATTATGCCACATGAAATCATAAGAGAACGACTTATAGCCTCACAAAACAAGTAATTCTCTAATCTAACAACAGGGTTCGACAGGGTATTCTCATCGTGGATAAAAACATTTCAGTAATAAAGCCTGCTCTTTGGGAACATGCCCCTCAAATTAAAGCGGGTTTTTCAACAAAGATAGCTCCCGATAAAGAGAACACATTTGATTTTTCCTTATCCTTTTCGGGCACCGGAGATGATGTGGTAGTCGAGCAAAACCGGCGTCAATGGCTCAAATATCTGGGGCTGAAAAATTACCCCATTGCTATGGGGAATCAGGTTCATGGAAACGAAGTCCGTATTATAACCAATTCTGATTTTCAGGACAATACTGATGGTTTGGTTACCACACAGAAAAAACTGGCCCTGGGAATTCTCGTTGCTGATTGCGCGGCCGTTTTACTGGCTGACCGGGAAAACAATGTCATTGCAGCGGTTCATGCAGGCTGGCGGGGAGCCATTCAAGGTATTTTGGAAAAGGCTATTTCCAAAATGGAGATAGCCGGCGCTGATGCAAATTATATTGAAGCATTTGTAAGTCCTTGTATTTCTTTAGCTAATTTTGAAGTGGGTACTGAAGTGGCTGAAAAGTTTCCGGAACAGTTTGTAGATTACACATCATTTGCCAAACCCCATATTGACCTGAAGAATTTTATAAAACATGTGCTTCTAAAAGCAGGTCTGCAGGAGAATAATTTGGAGATTAATACATTATGCACTGTTGCGGAACCTGATATTTTGCATTCTTTTCGTCGCGAAAGCACCCGAAGCGGCCGAATGATGGCCGTAATAGCTATGGATTAACATCAAAATGACTACCTTGTATTTTGGCCGTGTTAGAATACCATGCCCATTAATATTACACCATGATTATCCATTCGCCTGCCATAGTAATGCGGACCATTGATTACCGGGAATCCAGCAAGATTGTCACTCTGTTCACGCAATCACATGGCAAAACGGCCGTAATCGTTAAAGGGTTAAAAAAGGCTAAAAGCAATTTTCTGGGCATGCTCGAAATAGGAAACATTCTGGATATCGTTTT
The DNA here is from genome assembly GCA_040878085.1 of Balneolales bacterium. GTDB lineage: Bacteria > Bacteroidota > Rhodothermia > Balneolales > Natronogracilivirgulaceae > JBBDMU01. The sequence goes on along the minus strand of JBBDMU010000029.1, from coordinate 178,710 downwards.
TTATTTTAAAGAAACCCGTTCTGTTCAAAATCTGACTAAGGCTTCATACCGTAAAAAAACATACGATATACGGTTGGATATGGAGAAAATGGCCATTTCAACTGCGGCCCTTGAAATGATCGACCAGCTTGTGATGGAAAATCAAGCCAGCGAAGAATTGTATGAGTTTACCGAACAACTACTCATATGGCTGCACCAAACTAAATCATCTCCGCGCAATTTGTTTCCGTATATTCAGTTACGGCTTGCTGAATTAATGGGTATAGGATTACGTTATGTAGTTAAGGAAACATTTTCAGGCAGCATTTACTTAAATATTGAAAATGGAAATATTGATACCGAACAAGAATCCGGCTTGAGCTATAAATTGACCCCCGGACAGGGAGCATATATTAAAACAGCGTTAGGATCTAAAAAAGGGCTTGTTTTGAAGAGCGAGCTTACTACCCACGAAATAAAAAATTTAATTGTTCATTTAGACGTTTATCTTAAGCACCACATTGACGGTTTGAGAGATAGGAAATCAGATAAAATATTTTACCAAATATTGTGAATATGAAAGCACATCATAACTTATTAACAGGTTTCCTGATCTTTTGCGTCGGAATTATGGTGGGTGCACTGGTCATTATTTATCAGAACAATCAGAGCAATCTTACTTCTGAAGTTCGCATAACTGAGATCACCAGAAGTTCCGAACCCAATCAGTCGGCTTCCTATTCGCCATCGTTTTTGTTTAATGACGTTGCTAAAAATGTGACGCCCACTGTTGTAGATATTGAAGCATCAGTGCCCGTAAGTCCGGATGGCATGCATAATGATGAGGATTTTGAAACGGAAGAACGTTTCTGGGATCGGTTCATGCCCCGGCGTAGGGCCGAAACTGTTGGTTCAGGGGTTTTGATCTCATCCGATGGATATATAATTACTAACAACCATGTTGTCGCTCAATCAAATGGCGAAGTCCGGGTTGGTCTTAGCGATAAAAGAAACTATTCGGCCGAGATTATAGGGCGTGATCCGTCTACCGATATCGCAGTATTAAAAATAGGGGATGTGGATTTGCCTGCTGTGATCATTGGCAATTCGGACCACGTTGCCGTTGGTGATTGGGTGATGGCTGTTGGCAATCCCTTCCGGCTTAAATCAACGGTAACTGCCGGGATAGTAAGCGCACTAGCCCGCGACGTTAATATAATCAATGATGAGCTACGCATTGAAAGTTTTATCCAAACCGATGCTGCAATAAACAAAGGCAACAGCGGAGGAGCACTGATCAATGAAAATGGTGAGCTTATTGGCATTAACACCGCTATTGCCACCGAGAGTGGTTCAAATCAAGGCTATGGGTTTGCCATTCCCATAAATATGGGCATCAAGATTGCCAGAGACCTTATTGAGTACGGCGAAGTGAGAAGACCATACCTTGGAGTACAAATATCCCCGGTTGATTACGAGCGGGCTGATAACCTGGGATTACAAGATGTGAGAGGCGTGGAAATAGTCAATCTTGTGAAAGATGGGAGCGCAGATATCGGTGGCATCCTGGTGGATGATATCATTCTGGAAGTAAACGGAATTGATGTTAACGAACCCAATCAGCTTCAAGTGCAAATTGCCCTGATGCAGCCTGGCGACGTAGCAAGTCTTGTTTTATGGAGAGGTGGCAAAGAAATTGATCTTGATGTGAAACTAAAAGGGCTGAATTCAGAACTTGATGAATGGGAGCGAGAAGTTGATGATCTTTCCTTTGAAGACTACGATGATTTTTTTGAAGAGCAATCTTTTGATTTTGGCATCACCGTGACCGAGCTGGCCCGATCCGAAGACTTTAGCGAGTTTGACCTTATTATTACCGGGGTCAGGGAGAACAGCGAAGCATGGAATCAAGGATTACGTACAGATCAAGTCATCATCAAGGTAAACGGCAATCCTGTAGGGAACCTGACAGATCTTCTAAATGGTATTGATCAGAGGGAAGGTGACAGCTTTACTCTTACAGTTGTCACTAATGAGGGTACGGAAAATGAAGTTGAAATTAATCTGTAATAAAGCCATAAAAAAACCGCACGACACACATGGCATCGTACGGTTTGAAATGCTTTGAAGCAAGATTACATATAGGAAATAATATTTTTCCCGAATTCAGAAGCTTTTAGAAGTTTTGCACCCTCCATTTGGCGCTCAAAATCATAAGTAACTTCTTTGTTATGAATGGATTCTTCAAGGCCTTTTTCAACGAGGTCGGCAGCTTCATTCCAGTTCATGTATCGAAGCATCATTACAGCAGATAAAATCAGTGAACCGGGATTCACTTTATCTTGCCCGGCATATTTTGGTGCCGTGCCATGAGTGGCTTCAAATAACGCATAACCATTGGTATAATTAATGTTGGCACCTGGTGCAATACCAATGCCACCAACACATGCTGCAAGAGCATCGGAAATATAATCACCATTCAGGTTAAGAGTGGCGATTACATCATACTCTGCTGGTCGTGTAAGAATCTGCTGCAGGAAAGCATCGGCGATCACATCCTTGATAATAATACCATTGGGAAGCTCACACCAGGGGCCGCCGTCTATTTCTTTAGCATTATATTCTTCTTTAGCCAGCTCATAGCCCCAGCTTTTAAAGCTGCCTTCGGTGAACTTCATGATGTTGCCTTTGTGTACCAACGTCACGTTCTTGCGATTTTGCTCAATGGCATAGTCAATAGCTGCGCGAATCAATCGTTTTGATCCTTCTTCAGAAACCGGCTTAACACCAAAAGACGATGATTCTGGGAAGCGGACATTTTCCGTACCCATTTCATTAATTAAAAACGATTTAAACTTATCAGCCTCAGCAGTGCCGGCTTGATATTCAATACCGGCATAAATGTCTTCGGTATTCTCTCTGTAAATTACCATATCGGTAAGCTCGGGCTGCTTGACAGGCGAAGGAGTGCCCTTAAAGTATCGAACAGGACGTACACAAGCATAAAGATCAAGCTTTTGGCGAAGCGCCACGTTTAGACTGCGAATTCCGCCACCCACAGGGGTTGTTAATGGTCCTTTTATGGCTACTAAATATTCCCTAATGGCTTTGAGAGTATCTTCAGGCAGCCAGGTATCATCGCCGTAGAAATCCACAGCTTTTTCACCGGCATATATTTCAAACCAGTTAATTTTTCTTTTGCCTGAGTAAGCTTTTTCAACCGCACTGTCGATAACATCCATCATAGGAGGAGTTATATCGACTCCTGTACCGTCGCCTTCGATAAATGGTATAATAGGGTTATCCGGTACATTGAGAACGCCATCGGAATTTTTAGTAATAGCGGCACCCGATTCTGGTTTTGTTAGTTTTGTATATGACATGATGAAATAATAATTTAAGTTGTATAAGTTTATGCTTTGTTAATGCCTTTAATTAGCTAAGTAAGGTACAAAAATACTCTATCTATTTCATGGGATTACGGGTATTTCAGTAAAGTAATTTAAATGCTCAGCCAAAGGATACAGAGCAATAATTAGCGTATCTCGCATAAGTATTGCTGAAATTTGGTCATGAATAATGATTTTTGATTGGGTGCATGTAATTTTGAATAATAGGAATTTCACTGTGTTATTGAGTGTTTTGATATGAAATAGGGCTTCTATCGAGTCTTGGGAATATAACAGAAACAAAAAAAATATTAAGGTGCTATGAAAGTATTGGTGGCTGGTGCAAACGGTGCTACAGGAAGGTTACTTTTAAAGAAACTAAAAGAAAACAATCACAGCCCGAAAGCAATGGTCAGGGATGAAGCGCAGGGCCTAGAGTTAAAAGATATTGGTGCTGATGAAATTGTTGTGGGCGATTTAGAAGGCGATATAAGTTTGGCCGTCAAGGGTGTGGAGGCTGTTATATTTGCCGCCGGTTCGGGTTCGGGAACCGGAAAAGATAAGACCGATTTAGTAGATCGCCTTGGGGCCATTAGACTTATTGATGCAGCCGAACAAGCCGGCGCCGGACGTTTTATAATGCTAAGTGCCGCAGGTGTGGATGAATTTGAAACCAGCCCGGAAACCATCCGCCATTATATGATTGCAAAGTCAGAAGCTGACAGCCATCTGAAACAAAGTGATTTAACATACACCATTGTCCGGCCGGGTAGACTAACATACGAAAAAGGCACCGGCAAAATTAGGATAGCCGAAAAGCTTGAAGATCGTAATGGAAGCATCCCTCGGGAAGATGTTGCCGAGGTAATGGTTTTAAGTCTGATGATTGAAAATACTGGAAACCGTGTTTTTGAGATATTATCCGGAGATATTCCAATCAATATGGCATTGAGAACGATTGAAGAAGCCGAACGTTATCAATAAAAGTTCATGAAGAGATAACTATAGTCCTAACAAAAGTTTCACTGTTTCATCCACCTCAAGCATTGTCTTATCTGATACTTTCCCAATTTTCTGCAGGCAACGTTTTGTTGAAACTGTCAGCATTTCTTCGCAGCGAATGAACAATTCCGGTTCCGCCTCGAGTCCTATAGCTTGAATGTGCGAGGCGATGTTCAGGTCCCTATTTGTTGCAGGCAATACTACAGTCAGATTAGCTGACGTATTTTTTAACAGTTCGTCAGAAAGTATCAGGCAGGGGAGGGATATTGTATTTTGTGCATGATAAAAAGCAATATCCCAAATTTCCCCTCGTGAAGGCAATGTCAAAGGTATTCTCCATCAGGCAGGTTGATTCCAATTACCTCCCGGTGCCTTATTTCCTGCTTCCATGCCTCATTAATGCGGGTCAGCCTTAAGAAATCAGCTTGCAGGGTTTCAAAAAATGCTTTTTTATACAGTCTTTCAGTGGCTTGTTCGAATACTTCGATTAAGGAAAGATTATATTCATCGGCTGTTTTTCTGGCCAATGCATGGGTTTCCCGATCGAGAGATGTTGATTTGGTATTTTTCTGAGCCATTATTAAGCAAGAGGAAATAATCTTTTGTTTTATAGGATAAGGAATAATGGAAAACCATCAAAAGCTATAGTTTATATTTTACAAATAGATGGTAGTTTATCTTTTGGGGATGATGGAGGCACCTCATCTGACCATGCTTAAATTTATTTAAGCTTAGCAAAGGTTTTCCTAGAGAACTGGGGATTTAATAAAATCATAATATACTTTCAATAATTAGTAGAAATTCTTATCTAGTAGCACAAACATTAAACATATATAAACAATAAGGGGTAGAATGAAAAGGTTGTCCATAATTAGCATACTGTTCTGCATAATTAATACAGGATCATTATATAGCCAGAATATTTCTGAAGATTATTACTTTCCTATACCGGATACCAGTTTGGCAGTAATTGATTCTGAAGAACAATCATTTGTAGTGGATACCGTAGTCAGCAATTTGACAACGCCATGGGGCATTGCATTTCTGCCGGATAATACAGTTTTGATCACCGAAAGACCCGGTAATCTGAGACTGGTTCGAAATGGTAAGCTCTCTGAAGAACTTGTTGATGGTGTACCGGATGTTTATGCCAGCGGCCAGGGCGGGTTATTTGATATCGCATTACATCCTGATTATGATGAGAACGGCTGGATTTATATTACTTATGCCAATCCCGGTGAAGAAGGCGGGCATACAGCTCTTATGCGAGCTAAATTGAGTGGAAATAGTCTGACAGACCAAGAGGTTCTTTTTGAAGCTAATCCATTTACTACTGCCGGGCAACATTTTGGTGGGCGAATAGCTTTTGATGGTAATGGCTATTTATTTCTTTCAGTAGGAGATCGTGGTGATAAGGAAAAAGCGCAGGATAGATCAACTTATAATGGCAATATAATCCGACTTCACGATGATGGGCGGATACCTTCTGATAACCCATTTGTTAATGAATCAAACTCTAAACCTGAAATATATTCATATGGTCATCGAAATCCTCAGGGTATGGTCATGCATTCTGAAACCGGTATGCTGTGGACAAATGAGCATGGGCCCCGTGGCGGTGATGAAATAAATATTATTCGGGAAGGGCTTAATTATGGCTGGCCGGAAATATCCTATGGCATCAACTACGATGGATCCATCCTAACCGAACTTAACCAAATGGAAGGGATGGAGCAGCCAACTTATTACTGGAAACCATCTATAGCACCATCCGGTATGGCCTTTATTTCAAGCGACCGCTACACCGGATGGAAAGATAACTTATTTTCAGGGGCACTCTCCTTCCAGCTCGTCAGCCGTAGCGTTGTGCATAATGATCGTATTATACACGAAGAACGCTTATTAGAAGGAATTGGAAGAATCCGCGATATAGAAATGGGGCCGGATGGTCTTTTGTATATACTTGATGAAAGTGGCGGTAAAGTTTTAAGGCTTTACCCACGATAGATAAAATCTTTATTTCATACCGGCATCTTGGGGAATATCTTTTCCACAACCGTGCAGGATCCAGGTGCCGGTATTATATATCATCAATTGAGATCATGGATATTGAAACCTATCGCAATTATTGCCTTTCTTTGAAAGGCGTTACCGAAAGCTTTCCTTTTGATGAAAACACTCTGGTATTTAAAGTGAAGGAAAAGATGTTTTCCGCAACTGATGTGGATAGGTTCCGAAGCATTAATCTTAAGTGTGATCCAGAAAGAGCTATAGAATTGAGAGAAAAGTGGCCGGCCGTCACACCAGGCTACCACATGAACAAAAGGCACTGGAATACAATTGAAATGGATGATACCATACCGGATTCCCTGTTGTATCAGTTAATCAAAGATTCATATGATCTTGTAATAGCAGGATTACCCCGAAAAGAACAACAGGATTTGTTATAATTATCAGCTTCATCTATATGATCGGGTTCCTGGATGAATTCTTTCAGGAATGGAATGGCTTCGCTGATTGATAAAGGTTTTTATTCCCACTTAAATTCAGCCTGCATGGCCATATTGCCTTCAGGGCCGTATGCCCGGCATGAAGTATTTTGCAAAGCTGTATCCTGTCCGGATAAAGATATATTCTCACCTTTATACATAGGCCCCACCGCCCGGTACACAATTTCCGTTATGGTTCGCTCTGGATGATGTTTGGCAAAGTTTTCGGCTAATAATATAACTATCAAAGGCCCGTGAACCACCAGAGTCGGATAACCTTCAACATCCTGCGCATATGGTTCATCGTAATGAATCCGGTGGGCGTTGAAGGTAAGGGCAGAAAACCGAAATAACTTCACGCTGTCTGTTTGATACGAATCCCTCCATTCCGGGTGGATATCCAGGTATTTTGTACGGGTTAGGTGCTGATTTCTGTAGGAAGTTTCCATATAAACGATATGCTGATCTTCATCGATGGCTACATCATCGTTTTGCTGAAGCTTATGATTCACGGTAAGAAAGGTTAATTTACCGCTGCTCCCCTGTTTTTCCTCAATGGATTTTATGGCAGAGGTTTTCTCTGTTAACTCGCCCAACATCAGTACTTCGTGAAAAACTATTTTTCCTCCGGCCGCCATTCTCCTTGGTGAGGGGATGGGAGGGATAAAATCTCCCTTCTTCACATGGCCATCACTGTCAAGGGTATACTGCTGGTCGATTGGCGTAAAATACAGCCAATGCAAGCATGGATCCAGAGCATCGTCTTGTTTGACAGATAAAGGATCACGATCCATAAAGGCTTCATAACGTTGAATAGTCTCTATGGCCAGACAATCCGTTCGTATCTCTTCCTTGCCAATCCAAGATTCGTACGTTTCGGCCTCCAGGTTCCGCTCTGATGAGTTCATTATATGTTACCAATGATTCATTGATTGTGGTTAAATAAATTTCACTTTAACAATTCTTTTATGTTGTGTATAAAAAATATCAACTAAAACTATTTAACAGACCAGCAGTTTGTATAGCATATTAGATTTCCGCTATCACACTACTTATGTTCATTATTTAAAGAAAGATAGTGCATAACTATAGAAAGGGTAATTAGAATTGGTAAATGATTAGTTCACTAAAAGAATGATCAGTAATATTTCGGAAATGCAGCACTGAACATAAGGTTTTCCTGCAATTGGCCAGTAAATTCTTAAAACTTACCTAAAGCCAGATTATATGCAAAGATGTGACACACTCATTACAAAATATTTGCGTATATTACCTCTCTTTCTTTATAGCCAGCCTTCGTTTGCTTTGTCGGTTCTTGTCATCCTTTTAAGGTATTGCCTGTACCAGTAACACACGTTTTATGGGTGGTAATCGTGTATAACTATATCAGGAAATACACATACGGAGACAAAATACAACTTACTTAAGAATATTTAGATTTATGAAAGAACTATCCTTTGCTGACCTGAACCTTAGCGAACCCGTACTGAATGCTTTATCAGAGATGGGATTTGAAGAACCCACACCCATCCAACAACAATGTATTCCTCCGGTAATGGAGGGAAAAGATGTAGTGGGGCAAGCCCAGACCGGCACCGGCAAGACAGCCGCTTTCGGCATACCCATTATCGAGAAAATTGAGTCCAGAAATACTGATGTTCAGGTTTTGCTTCAATGTCCTACCCGTGAACTTGTGATTCAAGTTACAGGCGAGCTTATGAAACTGGGTCAGCACATAAAAGGGCTGCACATTGTACCCGTTTATGGCGGACAGCCTATATCCCGACAGACTAATGCACTAAAGCGAGGTGCCCAAATTGTAGTCGGTACCCCGGGGCGCACCATTGATCACCTGCAAAGAAAAACTTTGAAAATTGATCAGGTTAGAACCATTGTATTCGACGAGGCAGATGAGATGCTGAATATGGGATTCCGTGAGGATATGGAAACCATAATAAAATATACCAAAGGGCCTGTTCAAATGGTGATGTTCTCAGCTACCGTTCCCAAGGCTATTCGGGATATCATGAAACGGTATATGAAAGATCCCGTTAACATTACCACCGAACGCAAAGCCATTTCCGCCCCTGATATTAAACAATATGTAGTGGAAGTGCGTGATTCCGTACGGGATGAAGCCATCTCACGGCTTATGGATGTAAATAATTACCAGCTTGCCCTTGTGTTTTGCAACACCAAACGCCAAACCGAAAAGATTTCTCAGCAATTACAGGCCCATGGATTTGCCTGTGATGTTATCAATGGCGACCTGAGCCAGGTACAGCGAGACCGGGTCATGGGCCAGTTCCGCAGGGGTGAGATTGATATTCTGGTAGCTACCGATGTGGCTGCACGGGGAATTGATGTAGAAGGGGTAGATGTCGTGTTTAATTACGACGTGCCTCAGGATCCCGAGTACTATGTTCACCGAATAGGCCGCACCGGACGGGCAGGAAGATCCGGAACCGCCATCACTTTTGTTGCCGGACGTAAAAACCGCGGATTAAAGTTTATTGAAAGGCAAATAAAGCAAAATCTTACTCCCTTATCGATGCCAAGCATGGAACAGGTAAGAGAATCCCGTATGGCAGGGCATATAAACGAACTGAACGAGACCCTGGAGCAAGGGGGACTTCGTCCTTACATCGAGCAAATAGAAGCTGTGCTTGATGATCGATTTACATCGGTAGAAGTAGCGGGAGCTTTACTCAAAATGCGTTTAGAAGAAAAAGACACCAGTCAGGATGAATCTGCACCGGCTGGATCTTCAAAAACGTATAATGATAAGGATATGATTACTATACATTTTAATGTCGGTAAAAAAAACAAGATACATCCTGGTGACCTTGTTGGTGCTATAGCTGGGGAGGCCGGTATCCCTGGAGATTCTATAGGCAATATTGAAATAGAAAGAGACTATTCTCTTGTCGATATCCCGGGCAAATTTGTCCCTACAGTTCTCGGGGCCATGCAAAACAATCAAGTGAAGGGTAATAAAGTCAGAGCCAAAGTGGAGGGATAAATTCCTTCACTACTCATACAGCACGAGTGCTCATGCCGGTAAGCATAGACACTGGCTTCAGGATTCATTCTCGTTACTGCGAGTTTGAATCCGCGGCAATAAGGGGTTTTCAATCAATACAGCTCAACAAATCCTGTCTTCACTAAATCCTCTTCGCCGGTTTCTATCCAGGTTATGATGATACGGTCATCGGAAATTGCCATGCGCGGGAAACCACTTTGACGCTCAGGGCTAAGGGGGTGCAGTGTAATTGATTCTCCGGTGCTACCGTCTTTATCAATGCGGCGAAGACGATTCTCTGCTCCATCTTCGGTTTTTTCTACCCAGCTTACCCATGCTGTGCCATCCTGTTGCATCACGGCATCTACCCGGCCAAGCGGGTTGCCATCGTCTATGCGTATAGGATTGCTTATATCATCAAGCGACTCGTTAAGGTGAACATAATTGGCAACCGCTTCTTCTCCGCTTCCGGTGTACCAGGCTAATCCACCATGATCACCTGATGAGGTAAGTACCGGACCGTTAACAGGGCACCCCATAAAATGCCAGTTATCTTCATGAGCAACCTGAGGCTCAGACCACTGCCCATTATAATAGCGGCTAAGAGAAATATCACGTATCTCGCCATCCGAACGGTCACGATAAGCAATGATAGTACTTGCGCCGATTTGGGCAGCCGAGGTCTGGCAACATTCACATACCCTGCCATCAATTACACGGCTGTTGAGAATTTTTCCTGAGGTGCTTACCTCGGCTGATCGCAGCGTCATCTCGCCGGATTCATGAGCTCCGGTCATATTACGCCCATCCAGCCAAACGGCCAGAATACGGTCATCCTGAAGGGGAACCATGGAGACAAAGCCATGTTCGGTAGGGGAGTCATCAAAGTGAGGACGGATGGCTTCTGATAAAGTGCTATCAGGCTGCACGTTTTTGAAAGCTATACTAACATGATACGCATACCACTCTCCCGGAACCTGCTCCAGCCAGTGGACAGCCAGCAAATTATTCTTTAGGGGCAATAAGGAAGGGAAATCAGCCCAGTTCACAAACCAGTTGTCACCTTCGACAAAAGTTACCGCTTTGCCCCATTTAATTGCCCCGGGTTCCAGAACAGCATGTTTTAGAGCATGCTCATGCTCAAGGCCGGGTTCAATCCAACTGAGATAAACCTCGCCGGAGGATTTAGCGGCCAGATTGGATTGTCCACTTCCAGGTGCCGCCGGACTCTCCAACTGATGTAAACGGTAACCATGCTCCTCACTTATTTGGCATCCGCCAAGAATAAGAAGTAGTAAAGTTGCGGCAAGACCCGGTAACAAAGGGGAGAGGCACACATAATTCATTAAAAATAGCTTTGTTGAGAAATTCTATAACTTAATAAAATGGATGACTTTAATATAATGATCTCTGCACTGAATTAATTCGCCTGTTACTATAGATAGCTATGGGTTCAGTTTTAATTAAGTATCAACAGCATAAATAAAATCTAAGCAACAACAGTGAGTCACTCAACCGATTATATCGTTACTAAACTATTGTTTTTACTTGAAATAACATTTATTTATCTGCATTCCAACATAATCGATAAAAGGTAAATGAACCATAAACAAATCTGAGATATTTAAGCTCATGAACATTCTTAAAGAACTTAAAAGAGAAATTGAGCAATGCGAAAATGTTGATAGCACAGATGTATCATCACAGAACAGGATTAGTATTCTCAAGAGCATACTCAAAATTAAAACCGATAATGAAAAAGGCCTTGCTTATAAGAAAATGCTGTATTTACTTTTGGTCAAAATTTGCATCGTATTAATAGAGTTGCAAAATGAGGAAGTAGTCACTTTCGATTTGGAAGACCTGGATCTAATCGCTAATAAGATCGGCAATCCCAATACTTCTGTAGAAGACCTGCTGAATGTTATTGAATACCTTCTGGAAGATCGTTTTAGTGATGTGTATACCATCTTAACTTTGAGAGATGAGCTTATCAGATTAATCTACGAACGTCTCATTTTGGAAAAAGCATAATTAATCATTAAGAGTAAGAGAATATGTTTAAAGTAGAGAAACTAAGTGATTTTGTCTTTGAAATATACATTAGCGGCAAAATACGCAAAGAGGATTATGATTTTGTTCCCGAGCTGGAACGAAAAATCGAAAAACACGGTAAAGTGAACTTGTACTGCGAGATCGAAAGCATAGAAGGAGTGGAACCGTCAGCTATTTGGGAAGACCTGAAGTTAAGAGCAAAACATTTTAATAGTTTTGAAAAAGTAGCCATAGTGGTAGAAGGGCAATGGATTCAAAACATGAGCCAAATGGCAAAACCATTTACTAAGGCTTACGTTAAAGTTTTCAAACCCGAAGAAAAAGAAGAAGCCAAAAACTGGGTAATGCACACCTGATCTATTATGAAGAAGAACCTAAAGGCTGCAATTTTCGATATGGATGGAGTGATCACCGATACAGCCCGGCTGCATGCCCATGCATGGAAGGCTATGTTTGATGAATACAATAAATCTTTAGCCGCCAATAAACGCGAAACCTTCGAGCCATTCTCAATCAAGCAGGATTATCCTGTTTACCTTGATGGAGTTCCCCGATACCAGGGGGTAGCCTCATTTCTTCAATCCAGGAGCATTGATCTTCCTTTTGGGAGCCCTTCAGATGAGCCCGCCAAAGAAACCGTATGCGGCCTGGGAAACCGGAAAAATCAGTTATTCCATGAAATCCTCGATGAAACCGGTGTGGTCATTCTCGAGGATAATGTAGAAGTAATCATCGAATTAAAAGACCGGGGCTATAAAACTGCTGTAATATCATCGAGTAAAAACTGCAAGGAAGTACTGGAAAGGGCAGGGCTGCTGTATTTATTCCCCGTTAGAGTAGACGGGGTAATATCCAAAGAACGCGGATTAAAGGGGAAGCCGGAACCGGATATATTTCTTGAAGCCGCCAGGGAGCTTGGTGTCAATCCGGAAGAAACCTTAATTGTCGAAGATGCCCTTGCTGGTATTGAAGCTGCAAAAAAAGGTAATTTTCTTCACATAATCGGAATTGGTAGTGATAATCAGAGGCATATGATGGTCAAAGCAGGCGCCGATGAGGTAGTCTCGTCTCTTATGGAGGCTGAACTATTTGCTGAAATCTAGTGGTTCTTACAGATACTATGTCAGATGATCACTGGAGGTTAACTTATAACGGATATGATCCCGCCAAAGAGGGGCAACGTGAAGCGCTGTTCACACTGGGAAACGGGTATTTTGCCTCCCGCGGTGCCGCAGAAGAATCAACAGCCAACCACATCCACTATCCCGGAACTTACCTTGCAGGAGGATATAACCGCCTAAACTCGGATATCGGAGGCAAGGTTATTGAACATGAGGATTTGGTAAACTGGCCAAACTGGTTGTTACTAAAGTGGAAACACGAAGATGGTGACTGGATGGAATTGGAAACATCCAACATCATCGAATACAGCCAAAGCCTGGATTTACGTAGCGGCATCATTGAAAGGCAGATTCATACAGCAGACAAAAAAGGCCGGGAAACCCGGATTATCAGCCGGCGGCTGGTGCATATGCGCTATCCACACCTGGGCGCGATTCAATGGCATTTTAAACCCCAAAACTGGTCAGGCAATATTACGGTCCACTCCGCTTTAGATGGCACCGTTAGAAACAGCGGGGTAGACAAGTACCGGAAACTGGAGGGAAAACATCTTAGGAAGCATCAAACAGGGCAGTTTAAGGAAAATGGAATCTATTTAAAGGTGGAAACCAGCCAGTCGGAAACCCGCATGTGTCAGGCTGCCGGCACGGCTATACTGCCGGGTGATTCTTTTTCATCCATTAAAAAGGAAACCATTGAAGCAGAAGAATATATAGCTCAGGAGTTCACATTTCCTGTTAAGGAAAACCGTGAAGTTATAATTGAAAAAATAATAGCTTTATCCACTTCGAAAGACCATGCCATATCCGATACAGTTTCTGAGGCTCAAAAAGCGATAAGCAGGGCAATGTCTTTTGAAGAGTTAAGCAAAGAGCAAAATGAAGCCTGGCAAGAGATATGGTCCCGATGCGATACGGAAATCAACTGCGGAACCTCTCATGAACAGATGCTGCTGCGCCTGCATATTTTTCATCTGTTTCAAACCCTTTCTCCCAATAGCATTGATTTGGATGTGGGGGTTCCATCCAGGGGCTGGACCGGCGAGGCTTATTGGGGCCATGTGTTATGGGATGAAGTTTTCATATTCCCCCTCATGAATCTAAGCCTTCCCGAACTCACCCGGTCTCTGCTCATGTACCGTTACCGGAGATTGCATGAGGCCAGGCATAACGCTTTAGCTAATGGGTACAAAGGGGCCATGTATCCCTGGCAAAGCGGAAGCAATGGAAGGGAGGAAACCTTTGGCTTTCATTATAATGTACTTACAGGTAACTGGATCAGGAATGATTTCCAGATCCAGCATCATGTGAACTCGGCGATCTGTTATAATGTGTGGCAATATTTTCAGGTAACTGGCGATTATGAATTCCTTTCCTTTTATGGTGCGGAAATCATGCTTGAAATAGCCACTTTCTGGGCCAGTAAAGCAACCTGGAGCGAACATAAAAGGAAATATGAAATAAACCATATTATCGGCCCCGATGAATACCATACCCGTTATCCCGGCAGCGATAAACCAGGCATTAATAACAATGCCTACACCAACATAATGGCTATTTGGGTGCTGAAGCATGCACGCAGAGCAATTGAAGTGCTTGATGAGAGAAGCCGTTTACAATTAACCATCAGGCTTCGCATCACAAAAGAAGAACTGTATCGATGGGATGATATTAGCCAAAATATGTTTATCCCTTTTTCGTGCGGGGGCAAAATCATCACCCAGTTCGAAGGCTATGACGATTTAAAGGAACTGGATTGGAATTACTACAAGCAGCAATACGGCGAAATTCTGCGATTAGGTGGTATTATGGAAAAGGAGGGCGTAGACATTAACCGTTTTAAAGCGGCAAAACAAGCCGATGTGCTGATGCTCTTTTATTTGTTTTCATCAACCGAATTGGTTCAATTATTCGAAACCGCTGGTTATAAATTCGATCCCAAAGACATTCCTTTAAATATCGAATATTATGAAAAACGCACCTCTCACGGGTCTACATTAAGCAAAGTAGTTAACTCATGGGTGATGGCCCGCTGCCACCGCGACAAGTCCTGGCACAATTTTAATACCGCCCTCGTCAGCGACTTTGAAGACATACAAGGAGGCACTACCCCTGAAGGCATTCATTTAGGGGCTATGGCGGGCACTGTAGACCTTATACAGCGATGCTACACCGGCCTCGAGATGCGAGAAGGAGCTCTTTGGTTCAATCCCCAGCTGCCCGATGATCTGACCGAAATCGAATATCCCCTATACTACCGGGGTCACTGGATCAGATTTCATTTGACCCAAAACCAACTCAAACTCACTTGCTATACCGGGTGGTCTGATGAGAGTATAGACGTATACGTAAAGGAACATCGGTACCAGCTCAAAAAGGGCGAAGAAAAAATATTTCAGTATGACAAAAAGATGGTGAAGGCTGAAAAGTAAATAGTACGGGCAAAAGAAAATAAGCAGCCTGCCAACCTTCCTCTTTTGCAGGTATCAAATAGCCTGATCAACCCCTGTTCAAGGCCTATAGATCTCCTACTCCCAGCAAGGCTTTTGTAGGAGTTGGTACGGACTTGGTACGGAGTTGGTCAGGAGGGGAATCATAAAAAATAATACTAGTGAATCTATCTGATAATATCTCTGACAAAATTCATTTTGTCTCTGTCGGAGAGGATCATGATTTTGTCGTGAGCTTCGAGTACTGTGGCGCCACGGGGTACCAAAAACTTGCCGCCACGGTTGATGAGAACAATCAGCACATCATCCGGCAGGTTTAATTCTACTATTTGTTTTCCGAGTACAGATGAATCTTCGTTAAGTTCAATTTCTTTAAGCACACTCTTGGTGTCAATGGAAGGTTCGAGCTCAATGGGATATCGGTTTTTTTTCCTGACGGGGGTATCAACATGAAGTAATTTCGCAATCCAGGGGATGGTGGTTCCCTGGATGATAATGGAGGTGATTACCACAAAGAACACAATGCTAAACAAGGTGTCGGCATCCTCCAAACCAGCAACCAGCGGAAATGTTGCCAGTATAATTGGTACAGCCCCGCGCAACCCTACCCATGCAACCATTGTTTTTGCACGAAAATTAAGTCGTGTGAAGAAAAGGGTAAAGTATACGCTGATTGGCCTGGCAATAAATATCAGCACCCCCGCCAGAATCAGGCCGGGCAACCAAACACCTATAATGGCCGATGGGAAAACGAGTAACCCAAGGGCCAGAAACATGGAAATCTGCATGAGCCAAGCCACCCCATCATTAAATTGCATCAAACTTTTTTGGTGGATCAGACTGGAGTTGCCCATTATTAAACCGATTATATACACCGCCAGGAATCCATTGCCTCCGGCAAATTGAGTCAATGCATAACCGAATGGAGCAAATGCAAGCATAAGTACCGGATACAATCCGTCATAACCCAAATTGATATGATTGGTGGTCCAGGTAAAAACCTTGCCTAGCAGAAGGCCAATAAGCGCGCCAAATACCATTTGCTGAAAGAAGTCAGGGATCATGCCTGCTACACTTGCGCCTTCATTTTGCAGAAGCCCGATCAGACCGATGGACAGGAAGATGGCCATGGGATCATTCGTGCCGGATTCCAGCTCGATGAGTTCCTTTAAGTTATATTTAAACCCAATGCTCTTGGAACGGAGCACTGAAAACACAGCCGCCGCATCCGTTGAAGAAATTATAGCCCCAAGCAGCATCCCTTGGAGGATTGATAAATCCAAAACCAGGTAAGCAAATAAACCAACAACAAAGGCGCTTAATAGCACCCCTACGGTAGATAAGCCGATACCCATATAAAGTACCCGCTTAATTTTTCTCCAGTTGGTATCCATTCCGCCGGAAAACAGGATATAAATAAGGGCTATGATACCGAGGGTTTGGGCCACTTCGGGGTCGTCGAAATAAATAAAATCCAGCACTTCCGACCCTATCACTATTCCGATACCTAAGAATATCAATAAAGCGGGTATCCCATAATTATCGGAGGCTTTGCTTGCGAATACGCTTATTAATAGTAATAGCGATCCAAAGAAAAGGTAGATTTCAAACTCGAGCATAGAGAACAATTAGCTATTGCAGATGCGGCACTTTAAGATATTTTTTACTTGCGCAATTGAGGCTGAAAGATAATAACTCAAAGAGCAGGGCACTAATAATTATATCAGTAATTCTAAATAAAGTAAAAAGGTATTCAATCAACCCGGTAAAATATATATAGGCCACTTTAGGCAACCTCACCCCATACCAATTATTCGTGCTATCTTATAAATAAAAAAGCATTTCCGGCCAGATACAGGATGATGATCAGGAAACTTTCCCAGCCTATTTTGCCTATGCCTTGCTGCTGGCGGTGGAGGAGGCCTAAAATCAAGACACTGGTCATGAACAGTGTTAACGCCACAATGAAAGTCTGGCTGTCGGTAATGGCATGAAGGATGCTACCTTCTGTGTAGGCGATATCAGCAAAGGCTACAAAAAGGATATCGAAGGTGTTTCCGCCGATGATATTTCCTACCGCCAGGGTTAACGCCCCCTGCCGTACCGCGGCAATTGAAACCACAAGCTCGGGAAGGGACGTTGAAACGGCGGTGAATAATGTTCCAACAAAACCTTCGGAAAGCCCTGTTTGCTGGGAGATGGCAATTCCGGAAAGGGCTACTCCATATCCTGCAACCGCTACACACAGCGCCAGGAACAGGAATTTAACAATGGTCTTTCTTAGGCTTAATTTTTCCAGATATGCCTCATCAGGTATATCCTCTACAGTCTCACGGGTTATGCGGGGGCTCCACATGGGTTTTTCTTTAGCTGATGCAATTAACTTAGATCCGGCCAGGTACAGCACAATGATCAGTATAGAGAATGGATGCACATTAAAAATGGTAAGATCCGGGCCCGATATACCTATCAATACAAAAGATAACAAACCCATCAGCAATACCCCTTGCATGAGGTTTGCAAACGAAGCGGCCGCATGCTCCAGGTTTGTTTTGGGATAGGTGATATCGGCAATGGAAAGGAAAACGGTTTGGGCGGCTATGCCTCCTATGGCGTTACTAATAGCCAGTTGAGGGTGACCATTATATGCGGCTACCACAGAGGTGATGATTCCGGGCAAGGATGTTGTAAAGCCCAGGAATATAGCCCCCGCCAGCGCTTCCCCAAGCTTGGTAAGATCGGCCAGTTGATCGGCCGCCCGTGCAAGTCTAGTGCCTGCAAAAGCAATGACGAGTGTGGCAACAACGAAAAGTGAAATGGCTAAATCGAGATCCATAAGCAGGCTTAGAACACGGATAATTTGAGAAAATTCTCTGCATTAAGGCAAACGTTTATATGTGATCTTCATTCCTTTTCAGGTTGCGTTCAGGTAATTGACTGTTTTTTTTAAGTGTGCTATTTAAGCGTCTTTGATGGGGTGTAATTAAAGTAAATAATAGATAATCATTCCAATGGTGGTGCCTGTAATTAGTAAAGCCAGTGATGCCAGAAAACCGTCACGATTGATCAAGGCCAGGCCGAAAGCGGAAAGGGCAATACCTGCCGCATTGGCACTAAATGGTATGAATTCCATAATGGGCATCACCAGGGCCACGATAATACATGACATAGCAATAAGATAAAGCCCGAAGCCCTGAAGAATAAAGGTAAAACGGGGACGGAAGAAACGGTCAAAAAAGTGAGCAGGGCGGCGAATCCACCCAAGAGCCCTATGAAGTTTTCTCCGGGGTAATGTTCGGTTCAATATCCATTTTGGCAGCCACAGTTCTTCGCGAAAAATTAGTAACTGTCCGGCCGTTATTAGAACAAATATCCCTAAAACAGTAGGTACGCCCGGTATATCTCCCACAAGGGGGGCCAGGGTAATAAGACCGGCAATAAGTAGCAACGGCCCCAAAGACTTCTGCCCCACGGCATCAATTATGGCATGTATTGAAACCCGTTCTTTATCAGGGCCAACTTTTTCTATGCAATCGATTAGCTGCTCAACACTTGTAATATTTTGCTTCATTTAAAATAATGCACTGAAGACATCAGTTTAGCCTGATCAGAGCTTTGTGATCAGGTTCTAAAGATGTAAGGTTTAGATTCAAATAGGTATGAATTTAACACTAAACGATTTATAAATTAATAAAAAATTTTATTGTGAAAGCACAGTAAATAATTGAGCGACTGGATCAGTTAGCTCATCCTAATCGTATAGATAGCATGGTATATCTTTTTCTGATGTTAACTAGTTATAAATGAAACTTCGCTTAAACAGAATAGAATTATGCCACATGAAAAGTATCAGGAATGTATTGATGCCTGTAATCAATGCGCCGTAACGTGTGAGCACTGCGCCTCATCATGCCTTCAGGAAGATAACGTGAGTGACCTTGCCCGATGTATAGCATTGGATCATAATTGTGCCGACATATGTTTGCTGGCATCAAAGTTGATGTCTAATGGATCTGAGTTTTCCGGGAAATTCTGCGCTATGTGCGCCGATGTGTGCGAGACCTGCGGGAAAGAATGTGAAAAGCACAGCAGCATGGGTCATTGCCGGGATTGCGCCGAGGCTTGCTTTCAATGTGCGAAAGTATGCCGGGAAATGGCGGAGACGGCGGTGAGCTGAGGTTTCGTGGAAGAGTATTGAAGGAGAAGAAGGATAAGCTGTGAGGTGTAGTTATGAGGGATGAGTTGTTTATAATCGTTCTGTTCTTTGGGGATAAATAGTTGTGAGATTCTTATTTTTTAGCTTTCGTTATTGCCGGCAATTTTTTTATATTTAGGGTCTGCTACACATTACATGCCGGCGTGGTGGAATTGGTAGACGCGCACGACTCAAAATCGTGTTCCTTCGGGAGTGTCGGTTCGACTCCGACCGCCGGTACAGACCCAGAAGCCCTTTATACAGCCCGTATGAAGGGCTTTTTAAGTGTAATTCTGGAGAATAAACGTCATTGACCCCTTTTCGGCAGATTTAACCTATAGCTTTTAAAGCTCTGCGTTCATCCACTGGTTCAGTTTCTTTTTGCGCCTCACAATACCCAATAAATAGGCATCACCGCGTGATAGACGCAGAACCCCTACGGTATGGCGTAATAACACCTGCCAGCA
The DNA here is from genome assembly GCA_040878085.1 of Balneolales bacterium. Taxonomy (GTDB): domain Bacteria; phylum Bacteroidota; class Rhodothermia; order Balneolales; family Natronogracilivirgulaceae; genus JBBDMU01. The sequence goes on along the minus strand of JBBDMU010000029.1, from coordinate 158,541 downwards.
ACGAACGCCATAATACGCATAGAGCATCAGTGAGCCAGGCTGAACCGGGTATCTTTTGGTCATTAGCGTCTGGGGGAGAAAAATTTGGATCAGCACCGCCTTTACCATCTCGCCCACATTCTTTCCAGTGGCAAAATTGATTATTGGCGAAGATACCCATCCAGAAGTTGCTTTATCGGTAAATATTTGTGCTTTTGCCGTTTCGGCCATTAACGGATCATAACCATCCGGTTGTAGGCGTTCGAACACATCCAGTGGAATTGCCGCGCCCGTAAAATCCCGTGCGATGACCAGCGAAAGAAACACCCCGCGATCCCATCGGTATCGAAATGCTCGTTCAATGAACGCGTCCCAGTTCATTTGGGATCCGAAATGTCGCATCATTTCAGCAATGTCGCAAAACGGGCGAATTCCAAACGAAAACATGTGCTGATACGAAGTATGTATGCAGAGGTGCAGCAAATTATCTTCCGGCGTGAGCATCATCGCCTTTTCACCAGCGACAGTGACCGTTTCGGCTCGTTCCCATAATTCTTTCGGCTCTATACTGTATGCCTTTGCCGGATGAGAGATATTCCAATGGATTTCAAATTTTGCAGTATGGGGTTTGACCATAGGCGGAAGGTGATGACTTTGGCTGATCAATTTGTCGATATTGGAACCTTTGCCAAAGTGGATGGGCTTTTCGGTTGAGTATCCCATATCGGTCAGCATCATAAAAGCTTTTTTTAGGTCGGAACACTGGAAGAGCACATCGATATCGTTCATTTCACGCAATCCGGGATTCTTATAAATACCCTCGGCGAGATAGATTCCCTTGAGAAGAATAGTTGGGATGCCCTTCTGGTTCGCCCTTCTGAGTAATTTGCTTATCTCTCCATAGTGGCCCAGGTTGTTACGGGCCACCTGATGGCTGTAGGCTTGCAGGTTTTCGAGAGCGGGGGTGAAAGGAGCTTGTTCTTCGGATACATCGGGTATACCGAGCGCCATGAGTCTCTCATACAATAACGGCACAACCCGATGCTCGCCCGCAAGCTCAACAAGGGCTTGCCACTGACCAGCAGTAAGATTTGCAAGACGTTCAGATGGATAAAGAGATTGGTCTTGATGCAGGCAACAGAGCAGGATATCGGCGAGTGGCGGGTCACTGTATGTTATTTTTTTAGACATAGCAACGATCAGAGGCAAAATTATTTAACAAGAAAGTATCCTGAAACTGATTTTGATGTTTTGTTTATTAATTGTAAAATTAATATATCCAATAATAAAATAATAATGATACTTGATTTTTGGGAACAGATAATATATTGCATATGAATATGAAAACTCGCGTAAAAAGATCCGAACGCATGTTTACCTCGGCTGTGGCCAATGAACTTGTTATGTTCGATAAGGATGCCGGAAAATATTACGGTCTTAACGAAGTTGCGACAACCATTTGGAACCAGCTCGTCAGCGCGATGTCCGTTGAGGATCTTTGCGCATCTCTTACCACCGAATTCGAGATTTCAATGGAGCAATGCCGCCAGGAAGTGCTGGATTTTTTGCCGCACCTTCGGGAAAAAGGACTGATTGAAGAGATCCAACATTAAGTTTGGTAGTACTTCTTCTCAATACTTAGTTAATGAAGCTTTCTTTATAGAAGTGCAAACAATAAGAGTATTGCATAACGAGTTTTAGAATAACAGTGGATGGAAAAAGCATCCAGAGTTAAGAAAATAATTAAGCATAGAGGTAAAAACTGTGGACATGTCACACAAGAAGGATAAACACATAAAAAAAGAAGAAGAGGAAAAGAAAAAACATGAGGAGGAAAAAGTGGATGAAGCCGTGGAGGAGTCTTTTCCTGCCAGCGATCCACCGTCAACTTCTCAGCCTGACAACCAATAGATTAAGTTTGATACGGGATTAGATGAAAAGTATATGGGTCTCGTGAAAATATCTAACAATTCTGCCATTAAAGGATGTACTGGCCATATCAGTTAATATCTTTTGATATGGGTCTATACCTTTTACGTTGACTTATTTTCAGGCGGTTTATTTTCCTGATGAACTTAGTACATATTTTGAGTTTTGCATCATAATATATGGTGTATACCAAAAGGCGTTCAATAAGGAGGGAAATAATAGAAAGCATAGATTTCTATCAATCGAACAAAGAAAATTAATTGATCGCCCAACATCGATATGGATTATTTTCATGAAAGACGATTACACGCGCAAGTTAAATAAAATTGATGCATGGATCGCTCATTTTATGAGCAATTGGGGGGTAACCGCTCTTCGAATATCATTAGCAATCATTTTTGTCTGGTTTGGTATTCTCAAACCTTTGGGGCTATCTCCGGCAAGCGAGTTGGTAAAAGCTACAGTAGGGTGGATGCCTGTTCTGAGCCCCGACCAATGGCTCTCGCTTATTGGGTGGTGGGAAGTTGCCATAGGTTTATCATTTTTGCATTACTTAACTATCAGATTGGCTATTGCTCTTCTCGCCCTTCAAATGATTGGTACTTTTATCCCATTAGTTCTTCTTCCTGAAGTTACTTTCCAAGTACCCCCCTATGCGCCTACCTTAGAAGGTCAGTATATTATCAAGAACCTATTGATCATTTCAGCAGCTCTGGTTATTGGAGGCTCTGTGCGTCAACAATAAATTAGAGTTTGCGTTCTGCCAGTTTTACCCGAAGGTAATATCTCTTTATTTTCCGTGAAATATTGAAGAATAACATTTCTCCTAATATTCAATTATTCCTGCCAAATTATTGCTATGTAATATACTTTCTTTATGCAAAGCAATGAGTTATAAACATTTTACCCAGGCAGAAATCCTATTGTGAGCATTAGTTTAGAATTAGTCTACATAAGGTTTGCAACTATGGGGCCCTATGCCTAGTTTATACTCAGTCTAAATTAACCTATAATATTAACAGAACGGATAGAACATGAAGAAAAATAAACTATTTCTTGCAATAACTGCAGCCTTTATCATAATGTCTTGTGATGTCAATAACAGCGACGATACTATTAATATTGATGAACCGGCAACCTATACTTTTACTCGAGGCGGTGAAAACTCAGTTGCTTTTTCCGGGCAAACAACCCGTATTCAAATGGGTGATGAGCTTTTTATCAGCATGTTAGATTTTGACAATACCACCGAAGGTTTACTCTTGCAGATGTTCCGCAATCAAACTGAAAATGGTGGCGATGCCAATGCGTTTTCAAGTGCTGAATTAAATGAATCCACTAAAAGCATTAAAAGCAAAACAGCAGCCTCAAGAGATTATTTTTCTGGTAACGCCACGACAAGTGCAGAAATAAAGAATCAGTTTGAAGTTTGGCTAAAAGCTCAGGTCAATGAAGTCTTTCCAAATCAAAACGAATTAGCTGAGCCTGGAAAAGCCGGACAGATTGCCGATGGTTCAAAAGCACGTTATATAAGTGGTGAGGGCCTCGAGTATGATCAATTGGTTAACAAAAGTCTTATCGGAGCTTTAATGGCGGATCAAATTTTGAACAATTACCTCAGCGAGAGTGTATTGGACGAAGGTACAAACCAGGAAGATAATGATGCCGGAAATACCGCAGAGGGTGCCAGCTATACCAATATGGAGCATAAGTGGGACGAGGCTTATGGGTATCTATATGGAACATCTGCGGATGTAAAAAATCCGAACGCTACAATCGGACAGGATGATCGCTTTTTAAATAAATATACCGGTCAAGTAAGCGAAGATGATGATTTCTCTAATATCGCAGAAGATATATTTAATGCCTTTAAGAAAGGGCGTGCTGCTATAGTGGCCGGTGATTATGAGGTGCGGGATGAGCAGGCAAATATTATTCGTGAAAGCATATCTAAAGTAATTGCAGTCCGAGGGGTATACTATTTGCAGGCAGGGAAGAAGCAATTAAGTAATAATAATAACGGATCTGCATTTCATTCGCTTTCCGAAGGTATCGGATTTATTTACAGTCTGCAATTTACCCGTATTCCGGGTACAGATCAGCCGTATCTGACTCATAATGAAGTTAATGATTTATTGGATAATTTATTAGGAGATGGTCCAAACGGCTTATGGGATGTGACTTCAGAAACTCTAGACACTATTTCTGGTGAAATTGCTGCTCATTTTGATTTCACTGTTGAAGAAGCGGCCTCTAATTAATATACCTGTGCCGGTTGCTGTTTTCCCAGTAACCGGCCTTATTTCATTCCCCGATTATTGGATAAAAATCCTAATATGAAAAAATCTTACATCTTCTTTCTTGTTTTTATACTAACCCTGATTGGGTATTCCTGTACTGATGACGGTCCATCAGGGCCTGACAGTTCCGACTTTGATCGACAGGCCATTTTGGTAAATTGGGCTGACAATATCATTATTCCCGCTTTTTCCTCCTTTTCAGAAAAAACCAGCGAGTTACATACTGCCGCTGAACGCTTTGCAGACGAACCAACTCTCGCTAACCTGGAGGGCCTCCGGGAAAACTGGGAAACCGCTTATATATCTTTTCAGCAGGTTTCTATGTTTGATACGGGCATAGCAATACAAATCCGGTACCGGGACAATTTAAACATTTATCCCACTGATCCAGACGAAATACACGATAATATAGAAGAAGGATCGTCCAATCTGGAACTCCCAGCGCTGAATGACAGCCAGGGATTTCCAGCGTTGGATTACCTGCTGTACGGACTTGCCGAATCAGACGCAGCCATTCTAAAATACTATACCCAAGGAGATCATGCCGCAGCTTACCGTACCTACCTTACTGATCTGACAGCTCGAATAGATTTCCTCACCAACGAAATCATTGACTATTGGCAAGAAGACTACCGTGATGATTTTGTGCAGAACTCCGGCAACGGGGCCAATGCTTCAGTAGATATGATGGTCAATGATTACATCTTTTACTATGAAAAGGCGCTTAGAGCTGGCAAAGTAGGCATCCCCGCAGGTGTATTCTCTGGTAATTCTTTGAGTACTCATGCAGAAGCTTATTACCGTGGAGACCTTTCTAATCGACTGTTACTTGCAGCTTTGGATGCTGCCCAAAACTTCTTTAATGGGAAGCACTTCAATTCTGACGAAACCGGTGAGAGCTTAAATTCTTATTTGGAATATCTGAATACCATCAAAAACGGCGCCGACCTGAGCAGCCTGATCAACGACCAATTTGATTCCGCGCGAAATGAGATTCAAACGCTTGATGATAACCTGGCGCATCAGGTTGAAAGCGATAATTCCAAAATGCTATTGGCCTATGATGAGCTTCAGCTTAACGTGGTTTACATGAAGGTCGATATGCTTCAGGCTTTGAACATCAATGTTGATTATGTAGACGCTGACGGTGATTAAGTGGGCAACAACGGTACTTTTTTACACAAATATCTGAACAACCAATCAGATGCCGCCCCACTGGCTGTATTTCGTATATTGTTTGGTCTTTTGATGCTAATCAGCCTGATTCGTTTTGCGGCAAATGGCTGGATAGAAAAACTGTACCTGGAGCCCACATTCTTTTTTTCCTATTACGGATTTGAATGGGTAAAGCCTATTGGTGATTTTACTTATTTGATCTTCATCATTTGCGGAATTTCCGCGATCATGATATCAATAGGATATAAATACCGGTTGGCGGCTTTCGTATTCTTCCTCAGCTTTACTTATATCGAGCTGATGGATAAAACCACCTACCTCAACCATTATTACTTCATCAGCATAGTAAGCTTTTTGATGATTTTTCTGCCGGCTCATGCGTATTATTCGGTGGATGCGTATAAATATGATCAATTGCGCGCTCAACGGGTTCCCACCTGGGCGATCGATGCTGTTAAACTGCTGCTTTTCATTGTCTATTTTTATGCCGGTTTAGCCAAATTAAATTCCGACTGGCTATTTCATGCAATGCCGTTAAAACTCTGGCTTCCTTCCAATTATGCACTTCCCATTCTTGGTGATCTTCTTCAAAAGGAATGGGTGCATTATTTTTTTAGCTGGTCAGGAGCTCTTTACGATCTTACTATACCATTCCTTTTATTAGCTCGCAAAACCAGGCTTTTTGCATTCTCCTTGGTGGTGATTTTCCATGTGCTCACCCGCGTGCTTTTCCCCATCGGCATGTTTCCCTATATTATGATTGCCTGCACCCTGATTTTTTTTGAAGCTTCATTTCACCATAAAATACTGAGAATTATATCTCGACTGGTCAAAGTGAGCAAGAATCATTTTGATAATGCTCTTGACTACCGGTTCCCCAATTCTTTACTCAAAAAAGTATCCCTTGGTATCGTAGGCCTCTTTTTTGTAATTCAACTTGTATTTCCTTTTCGGCATGCATTATATCCGGGCGAGCTTTTCTGGACGGAAGAAGGTTATCGCTTTTCCTGGCGGGTCATGCTAATGGAAAAAGCGGGGTATGCCAACTTCAAAATTCAGGATTCGGATACAGGAGGACAATTTTATGTTGATAATTCTGAATTTCTAACCCGGTTTCAGGAGAAACAAATGGCTACCCAACCGGATTTTATACTCGAATTTGCCCATCACCTGAAGGATCATTACAAACAATTGGGCATTCGCAAGCCGAAAATTTATGTGGAAAGCTATGTGGCACTAAATGGCCGCAGAAGTAGCCCTTATATAAATCCTGAAGTTGATCTTACCACTATTAATAAATCTTTTAAACATAAAACCTGGATATTACCTTTTGATGACTCGATTAAAGGATTATAGCCTGTTCTTTCTACTTTTACTGGTAGCTCAGCAGGTAACGGCGCAACATACAATATCGGGGCATATTTCTCATGAAGAGACCTCCGAACCTTTTGAAGGGGTTCGGATTTATCTAAGTGACGATGTGAGGATGTCTCATCTAACAGACGAAGAGGGATATTTTGAAATTAATGATATTCCCAACGGATCATACAATTATACCTTTTTTTTATTGGGTTACGAGGTGGTTAACAGGCGGGTAGATATCAGTGGGGGGGATGCAGAATTTCATATCACTTTACAAGAAATATCCCGTGAATTCTCTGAGTTTACGATAACAGAACAGCAGGAGATTAATTTTTCTATTAAACGCCTTCGTGAAGTTGAGGGGACGGCCATTTATGCCGGAAAGAAGAATGAAGTTGTTCTTTTGGAAAATATGGTTATTAATACGGCATCAAATAATGCAAGGCAAATATATAGCCATATTTCAGGGCTAAATATTTATGAATCCAATGATGCAGGGCTGCAGTTGAATATCGGGGGGCGCGGTTTGGATCCAAACAGATCCTCTCATTTTAATACCCGTCAAAATGGTTATGACATCAGTGCCGATGTGCTGGGTTACCCTGAAAGTTATTATACCCCACCGGCTGAAGCTTTGGATGAAATTCAGGTAATACGGGGAGCGGCTTCCTTGCAGTACGGCACACAATTCGGAGGGCTGGTTAATTTTAAAATGAAATCACCCAACCGGGCTGAAAAACTAGAATGGATATCCCGGCAAACCACAGGGACCGATAATCTGTTCACCTCATTTAATAGCGTAAGTGGATCAGAAGGTAAAATTGGTTACTACGGCTACTTTAATTATAAGCAGGGGAGTGGATCTCGCCCAAATTCGGAGTACGATTCTAAAAACCTTTACACCCATTTAGACTATCATTTCGGGGAAAATACTTCTCTGGCCCTGGAATTAACCTGGCTTAAATATCTGGCTCAACAACCGGGAGGACTTACTGATGCACAATTTTACCAGGATCCGTCCTTCAGCAATCGCAGCCGTAATTGGTTTGATGTAGATTGGAAGCTGGCCGCCCTTAAGCTGAAACATACATTCAATGACCAAATAGAGCTCGGAGTTAATGTTTTTGGTCTGAATGCCTCCCGGAAAACTGTTGGGTTCAGAACTAATCGCGTTTCCCAACAGGATGATGTGGATGAACCACGCGATCTTATCTTCGGAGACTTTAAAAATTGGGGTGCAGAAGGAAAATTATTAAGCCGTTATACCCTCTTCGGTAAAAATTCAGTTTTCCTAATAGGCTCTAAATATTATCAGTCACAAAATACCTCCGTACAAGGCCCTGGTACCGCTGGCAGCAAGCCGAATTTTAATCTTGCATCTGAAAAATATCCCTTTTATCCAAACCAATCAGATTTTGTTTTTCCAAACAAAAACATAGCAGTTTTTGGGGAGCACATATTATACCTGACCGAAAACTTATCCATTACTCCGGGTCTGCGTTTTGAACATATCAGAACACAAAGCGAAGGAACCTATAAACGCATAAATTTTGATCTGGCCGGCAATCCCATTCAGGATGATACATTTGAAGACACTCGAAATTTTGACAGGCAATTTGTTCTTTTTGGTTTGGGATTGAGTTATTTCCCGAGACGTAATATGGAGTTATATGGTAATTTTTCTCAAAACTACCGTTCCGTAACTTTTAATGACATCCGCATAGTCAATCCTTCATTTCAAGTGGATCAGAATATTTCTGATGAAAGAGGGTTTACCAGTGATTTTGGTATCCGTGGCAATTTTAATAACCTATTATTATATGATATTGGTGGTTTTGGTTTATTATACGATGACCGGTTAGGCGAAGTCCTTCGTGCTGAACTTCGTCAAAATGCCAAAGGAGAAATGGCAGAAACCGGAAGAGTGGTTAGATTCCGTGGTAATATTGGTCAAGCATTCACTTATGGTTTTGAAAGCCTTTTAGACCTGAACCTATCTCAGCTATTTAATCAAGATAAAGAGCTTAAGCTTAATCTATTTTTGAATACATCTTTAACCAATTCTAACTACTTCGAATCTGATATTCCCGGCATCGAGGGAAATCAAGTTGAATTTATTCCTCTGGTCAATATGAAAAGCGGGTTAAATTTTGGATATAAGAATGTTACAGGATCATTACAATACACTTATCTTTCAGAACAGTTTACGGATGCATCAAATGCCCAGCAAAATAGGAAAGATAACCAAAGTGGTATAAAAGGTGAGATCCCCGCTTACGACGTAGTGGATATATCACTTTCTTATTCCCATAAAATGTTTAATCTGGAAACCGGAATTAATAATCTTCTAGACAATGCTTATTTTACCCAAAGAGCTACAGGCTATCCCGGACCGGGTATCATTCCATCGCCACCCAGAGTATTTTATGCAACTCTTCAGTTCCAACTGGAAATTTAAATGATTCAGGCCCAACTGTTTAATTAGTCCGAGTGGGGCACGGTAGTTGATTAATAAAAGCTTTAAACGTCTCCCGTTACCTTTCAGAATCAGCCAGCATAGGTGTATTTCTTTTACATAATTGAAGGGCCAATCCCCAGGGATCTCGTAACATGACCAAATGAGAATTATCTTCAAGATGATCCTCGCTTACCAGGGTAGCACCGGCTTTAAGTAATCGATCTTTATCTGATGATGGATCATCAGAAACAAAAGCCAAATGCATCATCAGTGGATTCATATTTTTGTAATCAGGAATAGGGGCGGCTGTATTTTTGTAAATCTCAATCATGACACGTCCGCTGTCATCGGCCAAAAATGTCATATATGGTGCTTGTTCAGATTTCTTTATAACCGCCAATCCCAAGTACTCTTCGTACCAATCCGACATGTCTTGGGGGGCTTCTACATTTACAGCAAAATGTTCAATTTTCATAAGTTATAATATTTCCACAAGTTGAAGTCATTTTAATAGCTCTTCAGTAAAACTTTAAGAGCTCTTTGTTATTTAGGTTTTAAAAGATATAATGTGTTATTGAAGGAATTAAATTATATAATGCATATTCACTTGCTGTTTAGCATGAATTAGATAGCTTATTACAATAGAAAGATAAAATAAAAAAGCGTCTTTTGAAGGTTGTTTATGTTAAAGTTCATATTAATTACTACTCATTCTTTGGGCCTTAGGCTTAATAACACAACAAACCTTTGGCGGCTTTATCCATGTGCTGCTGCTAATTGCTGTAGCTGCTGTTTTAATTCGTGTTCTTCAAGGGCAAAGACAATTCTATTATAGCGTATGAAGAATTTTGTTGGAGTTTTACTTATTGTTATTGGCCTTGGTTTAATTCTCACAGAAGGTGAGAGGGACGAGTATGTGGATGAATACGTAAATGATGAAAATGATGTTGAAATCGAAGTAGACCCGGATATAGGCGAACCCGATGACGGCTCCACAGTGCAACTCCAGCCAATTCTTGGTATTATGTTCCTTTTAGCAGGAGCGGGTGTACTTGTTTTTGCCTATAATGAAAACAAACCAGTGGAATAGTTATTCACCTAGGAGGTGCGGATTGTTTTATTCCCATCTTAGCAATAATATTGCAAAATTCTGCTTATTATTATCGATTAATTTACCCCTATTAAAACCAATTGCTGTAGATTTTCTTTAAAACAGATTTGCATTTACTTCCTTCACTCCTAAAAACTAACTTTACTCCAAATAATTAATAGATTACTCCCATGAGTTGGTATAAAGAAATTATTGTTGATATTCTGGTGACAGTATTCATTCTGCTTACGGTAATACTTGAAGCGGTATGGATGCAATACACACTGGCAGCCTATACTTGCTTAATGCTTATTGTTAAAATAGTTGTCTATTTTAATGAAAATTATCGAAGCCTGCTAAAGAAGAAAAATCAAATCATCCCTGCATCTGTTATATATCAATTATATGGGGTCAATATTACCATCCTCATTTTATTTGATTGGTGGATAATGGCCGTTCTGTGGCTACTGATTGGCATCATTTCCTACATGACCGATAAAAAGATGTACAAAGGTATAAGTCAAAGTTAAACGAGCAGAAAAATATCGTAGCAGGCCAATTAGCAAGGCTTAAATACAAATTAATAAGCTATAATTTTTTATATTAAAATTGCTGCAACACTCATAATTAAATTGCCATATCATATTGAAAGTCATCCACTTTAAGACCAGTTATTTAAATCTGTCTGAAACCTTTATCGATAGACTCGTTCGAAACCACGTCAGATTTGACCCCATAATTACCACAGCTTATAAAAAACAATATACTGAGGGCCTGAAGACATACGCGATGCCTAAAACGGGTATGTGGGGGCTTATAAACCGGGCTCAGCTTTCGTTGAATACAAGTCCGGCTTTCCTTGATACTGTTATTCAAAAAGAAAAACCCGCAGTCATTCACGGTCATTTCGCTCTGGATTCGTACCGCTTGATTTCAGTTGCACAGAAAAACAAAATACCCTTAATTGTCAATTTTTACGGATATGACGTGACACGCCTGCCTAATGAATTTGGGTGGAAATCCAGGTATAAAAAGCTAATTGAAAAGGCAGATCATTGCATAGCCGGCTCAATGGACATGAAGAAAAACCTTATTTCCCTGGGTTTTGATGAATCCCGTATCGAAATCATCAAATTGGGTATGGATATCGAGTCCGTCAAATTTGAACACCGTACGAATGTTGAATCCAAATTAATGATGATAGGAAGGATGGTTGAAAAAAAAGGTTTTGAATATGCCATAAAGGCAACTTCTATCCTTAAAAAACAAGGGCTCCCGTTTCAGCTTGATCTTTATGGTGATGGACCACTAAGCGATTCACTTAAACAATTGTGTCGGGATCTTGATGTAGAAGCGGAGGTAATTTTCCATGGCACCACGAACAACGAAACCATTGTTAAAGAACTTTACAAACACGATTGTTTATTGGTGCCAAGTGTGCAATCGGCCGACGGTGACCGGGAAGGAATTCCGCAAACTATTGTAGAGGGAATGGCTAGTGGTATTCCCGTCATTGGCTCAACCCATGCCGGCATTCCTGAACTCGTTGAAAACAAAGTTACGGGGCTGGTTGTTAACGAACGAAACGCCGAGGAACTGGCCCGCTCGATACAATTACTAAAGGAAAATCCCGAATTGGTAGCCACTATCAGCACGAATGCCAGAGAACGGGTACTCCAGAACCACAGCATACAAAAACTTGTTGAGAAAACGGAATTGTTATATCAGAAAGTAATCCAAAATTATAAAGATTAAAAAACAATTTAGCTTCTGTAATTTCAATTATTCATCAGCCTGTGAGGTAAAATGGAACCGACTCAAGATATAACTTATGCCGGATTTTGGAAGCGCCTGGCAGCGCTGATCGTTGATTATATAGTAATTTTCTCGGTTTATATTGTTATTAATTTTATCCTGGGCTGGTATCCTGGCGAAGTTGGCCGGCAATATGCTATCTTTTATACAATTTTTGTATGGCTGTATTTTGCTTCACTGGAAAGTTCTCAGGCTCAGGCGACACTCGGAAAAAGATCTATAAATCTTATTGTTACTGATCTTGATGGCAATCGCATCAGTTTTCTAAGGGCTACAGCGCGGCACTTCGGCAAGATTTTATCGTCGTTTATTTTCCTGATAGGTTTTTTTATGGCGGGATTTACACAAAAGAGACAAGCATTGCATGATATGTTAGCCTCTTGTCTTGTGCTTTATGATAAAAGAAGTGCTCGTATTTTACGGGAGAGAAAACACGAGGATATTTGAACGTAATAAAATATCCTCTATTTGATAACTTATATATAGGTGAGCATACCTCCCGTTACAGCAATAATTAGAAATCTACGCCAAAAATTAAAGATTTGTTCATCGGATAAAGAGGAATTTGTATCTGAATACTTCGTTTTAAGGGTATATATATCCACCCTTAAATATTATGACTATGAATGAATTAAAAGGTAAGCGTATATTAATGTTTGTCGCAGATTTGTTCGAAGATATGGAGCTTTTGTATCCAAAAATCAGGCTGAAAGAAGCGGGTGCACACGTTGTTGTGGCGGGTGAAATGCAAGGAAATGCCTACAAAGGAAAACACGGCCATCCCTGTGAAGCGGACGAAGCTTTTGTAAATATACGGTCTAAAGATTTTGACGCTCTGGTTATTCCTGGTGGGTTTGCACCAGATAAACTCCGGAGAGAAAAAAAAGTCCTTGATGTAACCAGAACTTTTCATGAAATGGGTAAACCTATTGCCTATATTTGTCATGCTGGTTGGGTTCCTATTTCAGCAGGAATCGTAAAAGGATTTCGGGTCACATCCACCAGGGCCATTAAGGATGATCTTGTTAATGCCGGGGCTGAATGGGTTGATGAACCGCTCGTAGTAGACCGCCACCACATCACGAGCAGAAACCCCGGGGATCTTCCCCAATTTTGTAACGGGATTATTCAAATGATGAGCGAAAGAGTTGAAATGCTAACGTAAATAATGATATAACTTAAACCCCTTTGGACCAGCAGTGAATAACTATCAAATGGGTTTAAGATAAAATACTTTATTAATAACTAAAGTATAACGGGATCAGGAAAACCAACAAATACATGCCTAGCGAATGCCATGTTTACCTTCTCTAAGAATCCTGTGTTGGCGAAATATTTCGCTAATAAGCCACAGTATAGGGTAGGGGGGCAGCAATATGCCAACTATCAGCATGTAAAACTTCTTTTCATCAGAATTCCTGGATTCATTAATCCCGGCAAGTCCGGAAATCCAAAATATAAAGAGAATGAAAAGAATATAAGAAAGTATCAGAGAACCGATTAAACCAAACTCTCCGTGCATCCACTGAAGCATAAAAGTATTTTCATTAGGTGTTTAGATTATTTCCTTTATAATACCATGAATATTCCCAGAGGGCAATGAGTAATATTTATAACATTTTCCTTAAGCCATCGAATTGTCGCTGATTGTAGTTATCTTTACACTCTATTATCCTCAGCCTGAAGTAAAATAATATCTTCAAGCTTATGAAGCTTTTTAATTCAATACCCTTATGCTACCAGTAGTTGCCATTGTTGGACGCCCGAATGTGGGCAAATCAACTTTTTTTAATCGCCTGATTGGCGAACGACAAGCCATTGTGCATGATCGGACCGGGGTCACGAGAGACCGCCATTATGGCGAAAGCTACTGGAACAACAGAGATTTTACGGTTATTGATACCGGCGGATACTTACCTGAAAGGGGTAATGTGATCATCAACGGGATCCGCGAACAAATCGATATTGCCATCACCGAGGCCGATGTAATCATTTTTCTGGTGGATGTGGAACAGGGGATCACAGATTTAGACCAAGCTGTAGCGGGCATATTAAGAAAACAGGGCAAGCCGGTTCTGGTGGTTGCCAACAAGGCCGACAATACCGAACGCAGCTGGCAGGCAGCGGAATTTTATAAGCTGGGTTATGATAATATTTTCGCTTTATCATCCATCACCGGCACCGGGACCGGTGAACTGCTTGATCACCTGGTAACGCTGTTGCCGGAAGAAAAGAAAGATCAGGAAGAAGAGGGAACCCCTAAACTAGCTATTATCGGACGCCCGAATGTGGGCAAGAGCAGCCTTGTCAATGCTCTTCTGAACGATGAGCGAAGCATTGTCACCGATATTGCCGGAACCACTCGTGATTCGATCAACAGCAGGCTAACCTTTCATGATAAATCCTACATCCTTGTCGATACAGCCGGACTTCGCCGCAAAAGTAAAGTAGCCGAAAATATAGAATTCTACAGTGCCGTAAGAACGGCCAAAAGCATTCGGGAATGCAATGTGGCTATATTGTTAATTGATGCTGTTCAGGGATTCGAAGCACAAGACCTTAGAATTCTTAGAGAAGCTGAAAAATTTAATAAAGGAGTAATTGTAGCCATTAATAAATGGGATTTAATAGAAAAAGATACAGGTTCGGTCAAAGAGTACGAAAAGAGAATCCGTGACAAAATGCCTAATATGGGTTATATCCCCATAATCACAATATCGGCGGTATCACGACAAAGGATATTTAAAATCATTGAAACCGCGGATGTAGTAATTGAGCAACGGCATAAGAAAATATCAACTAGCGAGTTGAATAAATTTATGGAACGTATCATTACAGACCGTCCATTGCCGGGGAGCGGCGGTAAAGAGCGTAAAATCAAATACGTAACACAAGTTAAATCCAATCCCCCTGTTTTTATGTTTTTTCTGAATAATCCCGAAGACTTGCCGGCCAATTATCGCCGTTTTATAGAAAACAGGATGCGTGAGGAATTTCAGTTTACCGGCGTTCCCATTACATTGATATTCAAGGAAAAATGATATAGTTTTTGTATTTTTGGAGGAATCACTAAGGTCTTTATACATGTTCTGCAATAAAGAAGAGGAGAATAACCAGGTAAAAACTTCATCGTATGAAATCAGCCACTGCTCTCTTACGCCTTTGTTGTTAAAGAAATCAATTATTTACCAATTAAACGAACTGTAACTCGTGTCGCAAAATCTCGAAAAACCCGTTTTAAATTCAACCAGCAAAAATCAGGATAAAGAGCGCAAGCTTAATTTGCTGGAAAAAGCATACCTCCCGGAAATATTTAAAGGTATGGGCTACACATTTAAACAAATGTTCAAGCCTAAGTTTACCCGGCAGTATCCTGAAGAAAGATGGGATCCGCCTGCAATTTTTCGCGGACGCCCTGTATTGGTTGAAGATAATGGTCAGGAACGCTGCGTGGCCTGTGGATTATGTGCACGAGCCTGCCCACCGCTGGCCATCAGCATGCAAGCTGAAGAAAACAGAGATAATCCTAAAGAACGTTACCCGTCCTTTTTTGAAATTAACATGCTTCGCTGCATCTACTGTGGCCTTTGCGAAGAAGTGTGCCCTGAAGAAGCCATTGTGATGAGCAAAGATTACGATATCGTATTTGAGAACAGGGAAGAGGCTATTTATGATAAATCCCGCTTGCTTATACCTAAAGAAGAGCTCAAAGAACGTCTGGATTTCCTTCGTGAATACAAAAACCGCCAGTTCGGTAAATTTTATAATTTTGACGAAGAAAATAATATTCACTCTGTTCGCAACAAAGACGAACGCTGGGAGACCAGCCTTTCACTGGTAGAAATGCTCGAAGCTGAACGTGCACAAGGCAACAACCCTACACGCGAGGATTTACAAAATGCAAAATGACCGGGATCCGGAACAACTTCTCGATCACGCGACTTATTTACAGGATGAACTCACCGCGCTGAAACTGGTTATTCCTTCAGTTCCGCACAGTGAAAAACCTTTGGGCCAGGATTCGATCATTGAAATGATCATGATGATAGACCATGCCCAGACCACATACTATAAGCCCTTGATAGATCGCATATTCTCTGAGGCCAATCCGGCAATAAACGGTGATGATGATTTCCAGGCAACATTTAAGCCGCTGTCAGAATCCGATGAACCTGATCCGGATGAGGTAATCGATGCCGTTATCACTAATCGATCAACCCTGCTGGAGCTGCTTGAGCGACTTCCGGAAAAAGAATGGGGCCGAACGGCACAACGGAATGGTGAGGAAACGACCATAGCCGAATTGGTGAATGAGATGGTTGAGTTCGAACGCAGAAAATTTAAAGAGATCGCCGAAAGAGTTCTATTAATAGACGATAGCCGATCTGCGCCAAAACCTCCGCAATCATGATTACTCTTATGGGTTTCCTGTTACTCCTGACGGCCATCTATAGTGGCATCAGGATGATTTTCTTTTACAGCGAAACGAAAAACATGTATTACATAAGCCTCGCCATTGCAGCACTGTCTGTGGCTGTTGGTGTCGGTGGAAGCGAATTGGAGCCTTTTTTACCTTACATAAACTCTGAGCTTATAATGGACTGGAGCAGGGCCGTCTCAATTTCCTTTACATTGAGCGCCTTGGCTATGCTGCTGTGGATGTCAAAACCTGCATTCGCCCGTTTCCCCCTCGTATTCTGTTCACTGCCACTGCTGCTGATTTTTGTTTTTCCTTTAATTATCGAATCATCAGCCCTGAAAGAAATGGTTTTATCTATGTTCCAGGCCAGCTCCATTGGTATAGGGCTTATGCTTTATTCCTTAAAAGGATTGCATGATTCCGACAATTTCCTGGTGGCAGGGGGGATTACGCTATTTTTGCTGTCTTTTATATTATTTTGGTTGCCAACAAATCTGGCAGTGATCCCTTTATGGATAATAAAGTTTTTTATCGCCAGTTCAATACTGATAGGTACTCATGGATTAGCTAAACTTATAGAGAAAGAAAAGGCAAAACCTCAAAAGACCTTCTTATAGTTGTGTTATTAGATATGTTTACACACTCATTATGAATGTAATCTTTACAGAAAAGGCCAGACTAAAAGTTGAAGACCTGCTTCAGGAAGAAGAAATATCCGCTGCGGAAGTGCGGCTTATATCAGGCTGCGCCGGGTGCGGTGGCTTATCGGTCGGGCTGACCATCAACGATGATCGCAAAGAAGATGACAAGATAATTCAAGCCGATGGCATATCCGTGTTCGTTGACGAAAATTCAGAACCCTATATAGGGGAGACGGTTGTAGATTACGAAGATAATGACTTCGGCGGAAATTTTATTGTCACCAATGAATATGGCAGTTCTGTTTGCTTTGTTTAAATATCAAAACGAAGGAACCTTACCCAATACCGCCTAGCCACCTTGCCGGACAAAAGTAATAAAGTCCGTATTGACAGGCTCAACACTTGATTTACGCATTTCAAGGGCTAATTGTCCACGATGATACCCATTATGGATGACCAGGTGCGTTAGAATATCCTTCAAAGGTGTATGATACTCAATACCAGCGGAATTCGTGTAAGTTATATCAGTATCCAGATCAAATTCCTTTAAATGAGTTACTTGTTCGTTTTCCAATTTACGATTATCAATAAACAAGCTCTCCAGCATATCAGGTGAAACATTTGGCCAAAGTTCTATACCTGATGTATTCACACCTTCAATTCTTGAAAACCAAATCTTTTCCGAGGCCAAAATATGCGAGAAAAGCTTGATTACAGTTTTATCAGGCGCATCCAAAATTAATATTTTATCAAGGATTAACTTATTAGCCCATGCATTATACGTAAACAATCGATGAAGATAAGAAAGCATTGATTGACCTTAATATTCAGTTCCTATTTATTATGGATAACCAGAATATTTTAAATTCCATTTCTTTTTTACCGAACACACTTTATAAGGGTTTCAATCTTGTAATAAGGAAGAGGTTTGCCATAGTGTAGGCAGTGTTAATTAATTTTAGTTTACATAATATTAATTATAATACAATAAGCAATCTTGAATGTTTAACCATACTATTGGTGTTTATCTCAAATTGGTAATTATTAACCATCATCCAATCATTCATGGAAAACATCTTTTTTGAAAACTGGCCAAGTATCATACGGACCCTGATAATTGGCATACTCGCTTATGCCAGTTTGGTTTTCTTACTAAGGATATCCGGTAAGCGTACACTTTCTAAAATGAATGCTTTTGATTTCATTATTACAGTAGCACTGGGTTCAACATTGGCAACCGTATTGTTGAGCAAAGATGTGGCGCTTGCTGAAGGTGTTTTGGCTTTTGCAGTGTTAATTTTTCTCCAATACCTAATTACTTGGCTTTCAGTACGTTCTAAAACCGTTAAACATATTGTGAAGTCTGAGCCCACCCTTTTATTTTATAAAGGTGATTATCTGACCGATGCCATGGTCTCTGAGCGCATTACTAAAGAAGAAATAATGGCTACCGCCCGCGAAAGCGGCTCAGGCGGATTACCTAACCTGGATGCCGTGATTCTGGAGACTGATGGCAGCATGAGCGTCATCAACAAATTTACTCATGAGGAAAGTATTATGGCGTCTGTTCGTATGGATAAATAAGAAATATTCAAAAGATAAAATTTTGCTATTTTAATCTCCTAAACTAGTAAAATTCCGCTGGACAAAGTCTTGACCAACTCCTGACCAAGTCCATACCAACTCCTACTAAAGCCCGGCTGGTAGTAGGAGTTGTATAGGAGTTGATCAAGCCACTTTATACCCCTCAAATCAGACTCAATTGGACTCCGCCATATCTTCAAATAAATCGTCAAATGGGTTGACGGCATGTTTCCAGTCCATATGTCGGTTTATGCTCTGCAGCGTGGATTTAGGCAGTAGCTTTTCCTTGCCTTGCAGTAAATCCTTAAGCTTGTGATACAGGTCATCTTCGCCTTCATAGAAAACGGGGCCATGAAGCAATGGTTCTCTAAAGTTTTCAGGGATAAGCTCGGGATAAGTTAACCCATTTGGTAATACTGGATGGCAGCCACCGTACAAAGCTTCCATTATGGCAACGCAAAAGAACTCGTATTTTGCTGTTGAAACTACAATATCCCCTTGATGAAGCAGTTTGCTATAAGTTTCTACATCATCTACATACCCGTAGTGCAGGATTCGTTTCGAGTATCTGTCTTTAGCTTTTTGAAAGAGCTCAGATTTGTCGTGCTGGTCATCGCCTGCCAGAATAAGATTAAATTCACAGTCGCTGTCATCCAGACGGTTAATGATCCTGAAAAACATATCGGGATCTTTGTCGAACGCCCAGCGCTGGTTCCACACAATCACCGGTTTTTCATTTTCTTTTTGCTTCACAGGATGATCATCAAGCACTTGCAGGTCCAGCCCCGGATGAAGCACAGAACTTTTCTGTTCAACATTCTTTATTGATTCTGTTTGATGATAATCGGGGAAATCTACAAGAAAATCAGGGAGTGCGTCCAGAAATGACTTTTTATGGAAATGGGAATTGAAAAGTACCTTGTCCGCCACCAATACGCTGAGATAATTGATATAGCAAAATGTTAAATCGCGCTCTTCCCCTTCAGGCAATGGTTGGGTTAGCTGGTTTTCATGCATATACATGGCCACCGGCGTATTGGCAAACCTGGGGTTGGTCAGGGCGATAAAAGCCGGCAGGTTGGTCATGCTGCTGGCCAGAACCAGATCTATAGGCGTTTCTATGGCTTTTGTTTTCTCGGCGAGCGTAACCGACCCGCCGCTCATACGCCATTTCCAATGCCGCCCGCTCATTGACACAGACATGACATTATGCCGAGAATGTTTGGTTAAACCTTCTAAAAAAGCCTTATGTGATCCGCCAAGAAACGGCTCGAGAACTAATATATTCATAACCGCTCAGTTAGCTAAACCTTGATCGAAATTCATCTAATGGAATGTACAGTATCGTAGGTTTCTTCATGGGATCAAAATAAGGCTCCTCACATGAGAAAAGTTGATCCATGAGGTCTTCCATCTCAATCTGCGTCAGTTTTTTACCTTTTCGGATGGCTGACCGGTTTGCAAGGGCCAGAGCCAGTTTTTCCCGCCCGTTTAATTTCATCCCGGATGACAAACTTTGATACTGCTGGAGAATAGATTCCAGCAGATGCTTTTCATTGCCTACTTGTATATCAGCCGGTAAACCAATGATCATTGCCGTATTGCCGCTAAGGAGCTGTAAGTTGAATCCGATTCGCTCCATGTCTGGTTTAAGTTCTTTGAGCAACACGAAATCGGATGCTGCAAATTCAACAGATTGTGGAAAAAGCAGTTGCTGGGTACTTGGCAAACCACTTTCGGATGCTTTTAGAGCCTTTTCATAAATAATGCGTTTATGGGCGGTATGCTGGTCTACCATGCATATGCCCGAAAGGGTCTGCGATAAGATAAATTGATTGTGGATCTGCCAGAAACCATCGCCCACACTTTTGTTTTTCGGGTTATCCTTTGGCAAAATTTTCTTATCCGGCGTGTATGTTTTTTGGGGCATAGAATTTTCATACAACGATGAAGTCAGATCCTGACCGGGTTTCGGAACGCCCGAAGGTGGCGGTGATGAAAATCCGGTTCCTCTTGAATAACTTTGGGGTCGGTCAAAACCAGTCTCGAAATCATTTTTTTGCTGAAAACCCTGATAATCGCCTCCGGATAATTTCTCCATAGATGGAACCTGCATGCGATCATTTAGCGCTTTATTAATAATAGATTTTGTCAGGGTTGAAACTCCCCGTTCGTCTTCAAATTTAATCTCAAGTTTAGCCGGATGAACATTTACATCAACAAAGGATGGGTCAATTTCATAAAACAGCGCATAAAAGGAATACTCGTCGGGGCGGATCCACTTGTTATAAATATTCTGGATGATATAGTTTAAATGCCTGTGCATGAATGGCCTGCCATTTACAAACAGAAACTGCTCCCCCCTATTCTTTTTGGTCAGTTTCGGATCGGCTATATATCCTTTCAAAGAAACGATACTGGTATTCTCTTCAACGGGAATTAAGCTGGCTTTGTACTGTTTTCCAAATATATCCACAATGCGTTTGTAAAGCGGTTGTGGGGGAAGCCGGTAAACCTGATCGGTGTTATCAATCAACTCAAAGCCGATATGCTGGTTTGCCAAAGCAATCTGCTGAAAAGTGATCAGGATATGCCTGAATTCAGTGGCATCGGTTTTCAAAAAGGCACGCCGGGCCGGAACATTATAGAACAGGTTTTTTATGGAAACAGAAGTTCCATTATCGGCGGCGGCGGGTTCGAGCCGTTTTTCTTCTCCGCCCCAGGCCTCATATTCGTGGCCATTGCTATCCTCCACGCGCTTTGTGGTGAGCGTAACTTGTGATACTGATGCAATGGAAGCCATAGCTTCCCCGCGGAAGCCGAGTGTCCTGATGCGATGCAGATCATCGGCCGTTTGTATTTTGGACGTAGCATGCCTGAGAAAGCATAAAGGAATATCATCTTTCGTCATTCCGCTACCGTTATCGATAACCTGAATGAGGGTTCTTCCGGCATTTTGAATGATGACCTTGATCTGATCGGCGCCGGAATCAACGGCGTTATCGAGCAGTTCTTTCACAACCGAACTAGGTCTTTGCACCACCTCTCCGGCTGCAATCTTGTTGGCAATTTCCGGGGGAAGGGTTTTAATGATTGTAGACTTAACGGTAAACTCCTTGGTTATAGCAATGGGATGATGTTTTCTATACTAACAGCCATAGTACTAAACTTAATAATATAGCGTAAAGTAAGACAGACCCGGCCTGGCCGCGCCTTGATATACGCTTAATTTTTATAGGTCTACCCGGATTATCACGTGAGGGCTTAAAATACCGATACTCGTAATTGAATTTCTTATGTTTGGGGACTTTCAACATGATAACTGGATTATCTCTTCAGGTTGACATCGAAACTTGTTAAACGAATTAACCTCCGGCCTTATTCCGGTAACAGCCTTAAAGATACTTATTCTTTGGTAAAATTCTTATAATTCATTGTTTGAAAATACGGGGTTTTTAAACGGTTAACTTGCAACCGAGTGATTATTTCATCAAATTAAAAGCTCATAATAGTATAAGAGAAATAAAATACATGATGAGCGACGCAGTTACCACCCGAATTACCCGTAGAACCCATACTTTGGCTAAGAAAATAGCGAAAGACCAGGGCATTAATATTATGCAAGTTTTAGAGCTTGCCGTCAAAGAGTTGCGTAAAGAATTATTTTATAAAGAGTTTAATAAATCTAATCAACAGCTAAAAGAAGATCGGATAGCAGTTCAGGCAGAAAATGAACGATTGGAGGAGGAAAAACTTAAAAAGCTCGGTATCAAAAAATGAGCGTTGAACCCATTTCCAGCAGAAAAAATGCCCGTCCCCAACGCGGTGAGATATGGTGGGTAAAACTTGACCCTATAAGAAATCATCAAACGGTAATAAACCGGCCCTGCCTGGTCATTTCGGTAAACCAAATAAATTCAGGGGCGGCGAATATAATCATTGGAATCCCAATAGAGTTCGAAAATCAGGGTATAGCTTCACATATTCCAGTTAATCCTCACAATTTGGATATAAGATCTACAGGGTATATACATTGTGAAGATATCCGGAAGATTCCTATTGAATGGATAGAATCGTGCGCGGGGGTTCTTCCTGCCGATACGATGACTGAAGTTGAAGAAACTGTGTCGCTTTTATTAGGTTTGGGATGATGACTGCCTATATTTTCCTCACCAGATGAATTCCATCTCGTACGGTAAGCATAACATTTTCGACTCTGTCATCACTTAAAATTTTTTTGTTAAGATTATCAATCGCAAGAGCTTCATTGCCATCAGGTTCCAATACGCTTCCAGACCATAAGGCATTATCGATAACGATAAGTCCGCCGGACGGCATCATTGGCAGGACAAGCTCATAATATTCCGGATAGTTTTGTTTATCAGCATCAATAAATACAAGATCAAAAGGGCCGGACAGCGATTGCAAGGTTTCTTTGGCTTTTCCCAATCTAACATTAATTTTCTTTCCATGAGAGCTTCGGTCGAAAAAGCTTTGAGCGATCCGGGCATAATATTCATTCATATCACAAGTAATAATAATACCATCATCCGGCAAAGACTGAGCCATTGTCAGGGCTGAAAAGCCTGTAAACATACCCAGTTCCAGTACATTTTTTGCCCCTGTCAGTTTCACCAGCATAGACAAAAATTGCCCTTCCACACGTCCGCTGAGCATTGTGCTATATTCCAATTCAGCCTTCGTTTTACTAATCAGCTCTTCTAAAAGCGCAGATTCAGGTTTCGTGTGATCGTAAACATATTGGCTGATTTTCGGATTGATAATATCCATGTATAGTTGTAGAATGAATTAGTTATTAGTTGAGGGATAAAGCTTTCCTTAAATAAAATACTAAATTTTGATCTTTTTTCCCCGGCAGCAGAACTTTTGGTGTTTAACCAGTTTTTTATAACTAATGAATTCTACAAGAAGTTTAGCAACTCCACGAAAAAGAAAAGACCCATTGGGTGATATAAAATCGGAACCATCTCCCCTTTTTCTTTTTTGGTTTCGCTATTACGTAAAACTGCTATTTTACCGCCGGTTCGACCGTGTATGGCTAAATCAAAATTACCTGCCTGGCAAAGACCGCTCCACCATATACTTCCTGAACCATAATTCCTGGTGGGACGGTATTATTCCCCTTCTGCTGAATGAATTTCATTTCAGGCAACATGCAGGAGCCATAATGGATGAAGAGCAAATTCGGAAGCATCCCTTTTTCAGAAAGCTCGGGGCTTACCCGATTGACCGAAGTACTCCCGGGAAAGCGGTTAAAAGCCTTCAGTTTACAGTTGATTTCCTTAACCAAAAAGGAAAATCTGTATTCATTTATCCCCAGGGCAAGCTGGTGGATAGCAATGAACCTGTAATTTTTGAAAGCGGGCTAAGCTGGCTTTCAAAACATTGTGAAGGGGTAGATTTTGTACCTGTGGCACTACATCAGCATACTTATTACTCCGATAAACCAAGCTTGTTCATTAAAACCGGAAAACCTGTGGTAATTGATTTATCCCTGCCGAAAATTGCCAGGAACAGGCTATTTGAGCAGACTCTTATAGATTTGCTGACCCAAATTCGAAACGAATCATTTAAACAAGACCACGATTATGAGCGGATTGTTTAATCACCAGGTCCAGCGGTAAAGTTTGGATGACTTTTGCACCCAATGAGGCTTTTGGCGAACATAACGCTGCCTCATATTCACAAGAGGCCAAAATATACGTGAATAAATCCTGTCAGGTTTCAGATACTCCGTGACGCCAGTACTTTTATCGGCCTTGCCAGATTGGTTGTTATAAAGAACAGCATCGGAGGCAAAACGCATATAAAACGGCCCGGAATCCAACTCTTTGTTTTGTTGGATGAAAACACTGGCGTGGTCATTTTTGAACTCCAAATTACGGTTAGAGGCTAGTAAAAACCGATTCATCTTACTTTTATTCAAGATGATATTACTAAACTCCATCAGGCATTCTTGGTTTTGTGGCCCAATAAGCCAGGCTTTTTGTTGTCGGCTACCCTTCCGGTTCATTACATAATAAACCAACGTGCCCTTATCGAAATGAAAACGTCCCCAGTACCAATTTACAAACTCCTCTTTAGCAGGTTCTGTGCCAAGGTTATGATCATGGTAACCAATTCCAGCCAGTTTGATGCGATGAATGATATTACTGTTTTCATAAATATAAATTCTGCCGCTCACATTTGCCCTGGGCTGCACCAGGTTCCACATATGCCCTTCAGAATCAGTATTTTTCTTGCCGCTATCTGTCAGTAAACCTCTTTCAATATCCTCACTCTTAAAAGATAAATCGGCATTTAAGCGGTCTCCGGATGGTAAATTTTCGTATAGATTCAGGAGGTAAGTGACGTCTCCGTCATCATTTATTGCCGTTAGAGTATTATCCCCAACTTTAATTTCTATCCGGTCTTTGGAAAAAGAGCAATCTTCAGGCGGATATTCGCTCAGGCAGCAATAAATAGGTTCATCATTTTCATAAACGGAAATGCTAATGGCAGGGTAGTTTTCCGCCAATGCCTTTTTCTTATAATTTTTCCGGGACAGGTTGCGTATGTATTTGGTTGAGAATGGGTTGCCTTCATAGAATATCACCACAAAGCGATATTGTTCATCATAACTCACCCCGTCAAAATACCACCACTCATAGCTGCCCGGTACGGTTTTGGCAGAAGGTATATCTTTGTTGTAATCAGAAAATATCTGCATTGTGATTTGTAATTGGTGAATTGGTGATTTGTGAATTTGTGTTTCGTCTAATTTTTGAATTTATTAATATACCATATATAAAATACTAATTACTAATTACCAATCACCAATTCACAAATTTACCAATTACCAATCTTTAGTGATTCCGAAATGAATCTTGCCATTGGTAAATGATTCTTCCGGCGAAAGTGCATAAGTGAATTGCATGAATCCGATGGGGGTGCTGTATGAAAAGCCGAATCCCCAGGAATAGAGGTTGCCGCTGGTCTGATTAAGCAGATCCGGTTCGGTGATAAGCTGTGGGCGGTGATACATGCCGTATGCGCCGAATAGGAAGCCGTAGGAAGCCTCATCCAGCAAATAGCGGTACTCCAAGTCGCCCCAGGCAAATCGAGACGCGTAGAACTGATCCTCGCGGTATCCCCGTATAGATTTTGTTCCGCCGAACCGGAATAAATCGCTTTCTGTAAATTCCGGTGATTCTTTATAAAAACCATTAAGGCTCAGCGCTACTACCTGGCGAAAGAACGGATTAAAATATGGCCTGACCCTTAAATTTACTTCCTGCTGGCCCAGGTTCTTGTTGGGCGTATATTGAATGGACCTTGAGTCTGTTGTTCGTTTAACCCCTGTTTCCAGGTTCATAAGCAGCTCAATTCCTGTAGTGGGACTTACCCTGTTGTCTACATTTGAATAATGCAATCCAACGCCCGCGAGAGTGGCATTGCCATTTAACACTCTTACCGGAAGTTCCGGATTAGCATTTGCTGATGTTGACTCACGCCTAAGACTTACAGAAATCTCAAGAGCGCTGGACAGATACCAACTACTGTTGACCTTCAAATTACGTACCTGATAACTGCTGTCTTGCTGCAGGAAATTGAAACTGCCGCCCATACCCAGAGGGATATCCATTATCCAGTTGCGGTTAAGAGCCATATCAAGGCTCGTGACATCCTGGCGAAGCCGCTCAAAAGCCAGATCTAAGGTGCTTCCTTGCCATAATGCATTCCGGACACGGATCTTCCCCGTTCCCACAATTGTGTTGTCTCCATCCTGCTGGGGAACATATCCGATAAGCACATCAAAAGCATTGGTACTGCGTTCATTCAGGTCAAAATACAGGAAATTTTCATCTCCCCTGACCAAAATATCCGGTTCCGACACGTATTCAAACAATCCGGTATTTTCAAGATTACGCCGTGCAACAAGCATAAGCTCGGGTGTTATAATATCTTCATTTCTGACCCCACTAGCTTTCTCAAGATATACAAGAGTATTCCGCTCGAGTTTTGAAGTCTTTATTCCGGCTGCTCTCATCCTCCCATTCGTATTGACGCACAAATCAATATGTACTGAGTTATTGGATGGATCAGTTACAAATTTTTCAATCTCAACAGAGATCAATGGAAACCCCAAAGACTCATAATGTTTAATAATGCGGTTAATTTCTAACTCTACAGCATTCTGTGAATAAAATGCTCCCGATTTTAGCCGTGGAGGGTATTTTTCAGTTGTTTCAAGTGAGCCGGCGTAGTTAATATCGAAAGTAGATAAAATAAAGCGATAACCGCGCGTAGTATAGATGTGTAAATCGTTAGATTTTGTTGTGAGCGAATCGATCCTGCCCGAAAAGTATCCCTCTTCAGAAAACGTTTCAAGAATATGACGTTTAACCAGATTCAGGTGATGGGCACTGTCTGCTTCATCAGGCATAATACCCAGGGAGTCGGGTAGACTTTTATAAGTAACATCGTCTAACCATTTCACAGAAGTTTGTGAACTCTGTGAAAATGAGATCCCATTCAATCCAATCAGGAACAGCAGAACCAAGCCCGAGAACTTTTGTAGGTAAGTAAAGCTATTTCCCTTGTATGAGTAATAATAAAAGGACACGGAATGAAAATCAGTTACAGCAGAAGTATTTTAAGATTCCTTAAAGTATCTCAACGCCGATATGAGGAAACATAGTACCCTGTTAAACAACCAGGGTATTTCTAAACGTGCTGTTGATATTTCTTCCGTGTCTGGAATTCCTCAACTATTATTTTGTAGGGGAATAATCTGTAGGTTTCATCAGGATGGATTCAACATTTTCCGCCAGGGAACCTCCGGCATTCTCTACTGATGCTTCAAAAGCGGCAGTCCAATCCGGATCTGTTCGAAACGCATCAAATGATGCATCTCTGGATTCCACATCTTTATGGAAAACAAAATAAACTAAAGTATTGTCGGCACCCTGGTCAGCTTCTACAGGGCTCCAGTACCCAAAATGCTCCATGCCGTGTTTGCTAAACAGATCGATGGTATGATCGCGGAAGCGGGTATGAAGATTGTTTAAGTTTCCTGGGGTAGACGTGTAGGTGCGTAGTTCAAAGGTGCGTGGATTATCAGCGACAGAAGGTGTTACAACAGGAGAATAATCTGTAGTATTCAAAAACAATGATTCCACCCCCGCAACTAATGAGCCATCTACTTCGGATGCATTTTTCGCTTCAATCCATGCAGGATCAGAACCGAAAGCTTGCCAGGATGCATCCCGTGCTTCCCGGCTTGGGTAAGAAAGCACGTAGTACAGAAGGTTATCGGTATTTTCAATGGGCACCCAGTATCCGATATTTTTCATGCCATGCTTCTCAAATATTTCCATTGTATGATCACGAAAACGTGTATTAAGATCGTCAAGTTTGCCGGGTTCGGCTTTATAAACACGTAATTCATAAAATTCGTTAGTATTTTCTTCTTCAGCAGTTTCAACTTCAGATTGGGCACAACTGGTAAGTAGTAGGAATAGACCCACACAAAGTAACGCGATATATTTCATAGAATCCTTTATTATATTTGATACAGGCAATTTGCCTGTAATGTAGAGATATTAAATTTTCAAAAGGTCTAAAACTGCTCCGCGAGGCGTCCACGCCTCGCGAGGAATGCACTTAAACAGCACGAGTGCACATCCCGGCAAGCGTGGACGCTTTGCCGTAGCAGCTTTAAGACAACTTCCTAGCAGCTTTTTGGAAGAGCCACTCAGCAGTTTTTTTTGACAGCCTCATGTAGAGATTGATTTTAATTAATATCGGATGACAGTAATCATAAAGTTAATATCATCCGATAAATTATAAAGAATATATTAATTCTTTATATTCTTTGAAGATAATATATCACGGACAAATGCGGGCAGCGCAAAAGAGCCTCTGTGAATTTCCTGGTTATAATATCGTAACGCTGGTTTCAGAGGCAGGGTTGTTTTTACCTTTTCTAACACTTCGGGGCTTTGTGCATGAAGATATTTACTAGCAAAAGCAAATGACCACATGCCGGTAGGATATAAAGGCACAAACCCCAAATACATCTCAGATTCTTTAAAATGCTCATTAAGTGCACTAAAAAGATTTTTAATACTTTTATGGTAACCTGACATCCAGGGGCTTTCCGTTTGTGCTGTGAGTACTCCTTTTTCGGTAAGCGCACGGTGGCAGTTCATGTAAAATTCATTTTTAAACAGATCAACAGCCGGGCCTACTGGATCTGATCCGTCAATGATAATGACGTCATACTTATTTTCGGATTGTTCTACGAAAGTTAATCCGTTTTCATAGATAACATTCAGGCGAGGGTTATCAAAATCGCCAACATTAGGAAGAAATTGTTTTGCAGCCCGGACAACAGTTTCATCTATTTCAACCATATCGACAGATTTAACCGATTTATGCTTGAGCACCTCTCTTGCGGATCCGCCGTCACCACCACCAATTATAAGCACTTTTTGCGGGTTGGGGTGGCTAAACAAACCCACATGCGTGAGCATTTCATGGTAAACGAACTCATCCATTTCCGACAGCATCACCATGCCATCAATAACCATTAAATTCCCCCAGGTATCGGTTTCATAAACTTCAACAAGCTGGAAATCGGATTGTTCTGAGAAAAGGAGCTGTTTAATTCCGACGGTCAGCCCGGTATATTCGTTATAATACTCATTAAATTGTAGCGACACAGGCTTTCAGGTTTGGTTAATAATTATATGCACTTACTCATACCATAAAACAGCAGCGGCAAAAGCTGCCCCATTGACTTCAACAATATGTTCTATGCCGACTGTTTTAATCTCTTTAAGCTTGCGGTTCCTGTATTCGAAAGCATCGGCTACCATTTGCTCAACAACATCTCTGGTTTTACCAAGCGGCTGAGTAGCTTCATGTTCCATAATAACGCCAGGCTCCTCATCATCTTCGGGAATACCTACGGCAACGGCAGCCGATAAAACATCTCCGGGCACAGATGATGTGATTTCAGCATATGCAATGGGGATCAAGGCGCCCTTAGGAAGAGTAACCTCATAGATTTCTTTGCATCCGGGCGGCACTATACTACTGACACGCATTAAGTTGGTATCTCCAACTCCCGCATCCAGTAGTGCTTTGTCAAAAGCATTCAGCTCCATATTCGAATCCCCTGTCCCCTTTACAAGACAGTATGTTGTGGGTGTTTCTGCCATCGTGGCCCTATTAAAACCTACCGAAGTTGACGTTTTCAATATATACTCTTAGTATTTTTGTAGTTAATAAAATCTGAAAATCAGGGTGTTGTACTTTTGGGCTTAAACAAAAGCTCTTCCCCCTCACCCACTTTGAACAGCCCTCTTTTAATCTCCATACTGGAAGTATTGCCCGATCTGAAAGCTGTTTTTAGCATGTCCTGTATGATCCAGGGATCGATTGTCTCGCCGCATGTAAAAATGTCAACAGCCGCATACGAATATTCCGGCCATGAATGAATGGCTACATGTGATTCCGCGATAACAACAACACCACTTACTCCATGCGGACTAAACCGATGGAAGTCATGAGATATAATAGTAGCCCCGGATGCTGCAACAGCATCTAAAAGTGATGTTTCAATGTTATCTGCATTATTTATGTATTCAGAATCACATTCATAATATTCAACAAGAATTTGTCTTCCTAAAGCTTTCATCGCACTATAATAAATTAATTTAATAAAAAAGGTTTGAATACCTCCCTTGATAGTAATACTGTTAAATCTGCATAATTGATATTCTACATCTCGCCTCAGCATATGAACGAAGAATATTCAAAAATGAGATGATTATTTTGGTACAAAATGAATTCAATTTACATAACAGGGTATTTGATCCAAGTGTTGTCAGTATACATATTTTTGCTGGGCTCAATACGTTAAAATAATTGTTTTATTTCAATATTTTATACTTGTTTAATATTCTTATTACCCTCAGAGCCATGCCAATAACATTAAAAATAAACACTTTCTTCATTAATATTTATGTCTAAATCAGAAAAAGATATTTCAAAAAAAAGAGCTTTAGGTTTATATCAAAACCTTATGCTACCGCGGCAGATGGAAGAGAAAATGCTTAAGTTATTGCGTCAGGGTAAAATTAGTAAGTGGTTTTCCGGCATTGGACAAGAAGCCATAGCTGTTGGAGCCACTACAGCGCTTTCGGATGAAGATTATATTTTACCTATGCACAGAAATCTAGGTGTATTTACCGGAAGGAATGTACCACTTTACCCGCTTTTTTGTCAGATTTTAGGAAAAGCTGATGGCTTTACAAAAGGGCGTGAACGGTCTTTTCATTTTGGTCTTCCTGATCATAAAATAGTAGGCATGATCTCACACTTGGCGGCCATGCTCCCCGTTGCATGCGGGCTTGCTATGTCATCCAAACTTAACCATAAAAAGCATCTAGCTTTGGCTTTTTGCGGAGAAGGGGCAACCAGCGAAGGCGACTTCCACGAAGCCCTGAATCTTGCAGCCGTATGGGAATTGCCTGTTATTTTTCTAATAGAAAATAACGGATATGGTTTGTCAACTCCTACTAAACAACAATATGCCTGCAAAGATCTTGTTGATCGTGCAGCAGGTTATGGCATGGAGGGTGTTAAAATTGATGGGAATAATGTTATTGATGTTTACAACACCATATTCACTGCCCGGAAATCAGTTATAAAAAAACAGAAACCTATTCTTATTGAAGCGGAAACTTTCAGGATGCGGGGTCATGAAGAGGCCTCCGGCACAGACTACGTGCCCAACGAACTCATGGAGAAGTGGGAAAAGAAAGATCCGGTTAAGCGGCTGAGAAAAATAATTATGAACAACAAGTTCGCTACTAAACAAGAGCTGGATAATATTGATCAAAAAGTAAAAGACTCATTCCAGGATGATCTAAATAAGGCCTTAAAGGCTAACTTACCTGTGTTTGATGAAGAAAAGGAATCGAATAGCATGTTCGCCCCTGCTGTCGAAACATTTAATATTAAGTCTCCATTTGCAGCCACTCAGAAATATCGTTTTATTGATGCTCTAAAGGCATCATTAACCCATGAGTTCGATCAAGACGAATCTTACATTATGATGGGCCAGGATGTAGCCGAATACGGAGGAGTGTTTAAGGTTACTGAAGGTTTCCTTGAAAAATACGGCAAAGAAAGAATCAGAAATACGCCCATTATGGAATCAGGGGTTCTCGGCGCTGCATTGGGCCTCGCCCTTGATGGTTTCAAACCCATTGTCGAGATGCAATTTGCTGATTTTATCACTTGTGGTTTCAATCAAATCGCTAATAATATTGCCAAGCAGCATTACCGTTGGTCACCGCCGGTAAATATCACAATCCGTGCCCCCCACGGAGCTGGTGTAAACGCAGGGCCCTTTCATTCTCAAAGTCCTGAAGGATGGTTTATGCAGCATGCAGGATTAAAAGTAGTTGTTCCGGCTACTATAGAAGATGCATTTAGCTTAACTATTAGTGCACTTCGTGATCCTAATCCTGTTTTACTGTTTGAACATAAAAAATTGTACCGCAGCTTGTCAGGTAAAATTACCGGGGCCATAGATGCTGAACCGCTAGGTCAGGCAAAGGTCAGGAATATAGGTGAAGATGCTACTATAGTAACATATGGTATGGGTGTTCACTGGGCTAAGGACATTGCAAAAAAATATGAAAGCGAAAGGAATCTAAGCATAGAGGTTGTAGATCTTAGAACTTTAGCTCCGCTGGATATGCAAACTGTTTCGGCTTCTGTCAGAAAAACAGGACGCGTGTTGCTCCTGCAGGAAGCTTCGGAGATACTTGGCCCCATGAGTGAAATATCATCACAAATTGCGGATTCCTGTTTTGAAATGCTTGACGCCCCTGTTATTCGCTGCTCTTCGTTAATGACCCCGGTTCCGACCAATAAGACATTAGAGGATGGCTACTTGGCTACCAACAGACTTGAAAGGGATCTCAATAGATTGTTGGCTTATTAAGTTCTATCAGTTGATATCCGGTGAACTGAGGCTGTATCATAAGCTCCAAAACTGCTCCGTGAGGCGTCCACGCCTCGCGAGGAATGTGTGACCGTAGCAGCCTTTTGATACAGCCTCGGTGCAGTTTAAAAGCAGGTTTAGCCCTTTTGATACAGCCTCAGTCCACTTAGCTTTCAAATTATATATAATTTTTAATACTCCTTTTTATACATCTTCAAACTTTCCCTTAGCCGTATTTTTCCTCTGCCTATCCGGGACTTTATAGTACCAATTGGAAGGCCTGTAATGTCTCTGATCTCGTTGTAACTGTACTCGTCGATCACCCTTAATTGAAGCAGGCGGGAGAACTTCGGGGCTAATTTAGCTATAGCTTTCCGGGTGGTGATTAGTAAATTAGCTTGATGAAGGGATATATCCGCCAGAAGTTGTTTATCAGCCGGTTCATTTGTCAGGCAGGTTGTTATAAGCTGGTTCTTTTTCCGGTAATGATTAATAAGAAGATTTCCTGCAATGGCATACAACCAGGGAGAAAACTTTAAATTGGATAAGTAATTATCTTTTGACCGGGATACACACAAGAAAGTATCCTGTATCAGATCTTCACAGTCTTGTTTAATCTTAATGTTTAAGATAAACCTGTAGTACAGCACTTTTTGATAACGGATTACAAGTTCATTAAAAGCCTCGTTTATTCCATTCTGGAAGAGTTTCATTAATTCTTCATCTGTGAAATGAGAATAATCCTGCCTGGCCGAATTGCTCATAGTTACCTCCCCTTTGGTGTAATGCGATCAGGAAATCAGTTTACACTGATAATTTTCTTGATCGTCATAAGGAGGATAGCCTGGTGATCTAGTTTACTGAACCCTTTTACAGCTTTATCGGCATCAAGCAAAGCTTCAAATATGTTCAGGGACTCCTGGTAACGGTAAGATTTAGCAATACTAGACAATTTATTGAAATAAAATGGGCTGCCCACCCCTATTTCTTTCATGATTTGTTTGTCTGGCCAGCTTTTAGCACGCAAGCGCTGAATTTGCCACACATTGCTGAACATGGAATAAAAGAAGCCAATCGTTTTGATAACTTCTCCCGCCACTGAATCGGACCTATTCAGTATCTGTTCGGCGATGTACAGAGCTTTATCCATGTCACGGCTCGAGATAGCATCCTGCAATTCAAATATAGTAAATTCACGTGATAGCCCGACCACTGATCGCACATCCTCCTGGCTTATCGCTTCGCCCTGCTTTTTGTAGGTTGCAAGTTTTTCTATTTCTACAGTAAGCTGAAGGAGATTATTGCCCAGGTGAGAGGCAAGAAGTTGGGAAGCATCTGTTTCTATATTTCCTTCATGATTATGTTTCACCCAGCCGGATATCCACCCCGGCAGCTGATGTTCGGGTACAAAAGGAAATTCATAAAACCCTACTGATTTTCCTTTTTTAAGACCTTTGCCCAGGCGGGTATTCCCTGACGGGGCTTTCTCATCTATTAAAACTAGCATATTTGTCGGATTAGGATTATCGATATATGCTAATAGATCATCGGGGCCGGCATTCCTTGCGGTATTTTCTTCATCATCATCATCTTTTATGTCAAAAAGACGAGAAAAATCACGTACGACAACCATTCTTATGTCGGCCATCATAGGGTAACTTTTAGCTATAGATAATACCTGGTCTATAGTGGCATCCTGTCCGTAAAGGATATCCAGATTAAAATCTCTGGACTCTTTAGGTACTAAATCAGTGAATTTTTCCTGAAGCCTGTCCAGGAAGAAAGTCTCCTGACCCGACAGATAATACACCGGGTGCATCTTGCCTGACTTCAAATCTTGAATCAGGTTTTTATATGTGTCCAGGCTTGAGGTTTTAGCCATTTTGCATGAAAGTGATGAAGATTAGATCGGCTTGAATATAAGATTAATCCTGTTGTGTCACCAGGCGAGGTGGTAAATAACTAAGGATAGAGTCTGCCCAGGGTTCTGGCAAAGGGTATGGTTTCGCGAACATGTTTAATGCCGCAAATCCAAGCTACCGTTCGTTCCAGGCCGAGACCGAATCCTGAATGAGGCACTGAGCCATACCTTCGCAGATCAAGGTACCATCTGAAGGTTTCCTCGGAAAGATTGTGTTCTTTGATTCGCTGTAGCAGCAAATCAAGGTCGTCTTCCCGTTGTCCGCCACCAATTACTTCTCCGTATCCTTCCGGAGCAAGCATGTCTACACCAAGTGCTATTTTTTCATCTTTGGGATCTCGTTTCATGTAAAAAGCTTTGATTTCGGCTGGGTATCCATAAACCATAATTGGTTTATCAAACTGAAGCATAAGCACGGTTTCATCGCTTCCTCCGAAATCTTCTCCCCACTTTTTATTTAGCGCAGATTCTCTCCAGACAGGGATATTTCGAAGGTCTTCGTCAATTTCTTCCATTCGGGCCCGGGCTTCCTTGGTTTCTGCGTCAATTCGGAATTTACGTCCCTTTTTTGCCTGACCATACTCGCTGCGGAGTTCGTCTAATTTGGTTTCGAGAGCTAATTTTTCCTGATTGCGATCCAATTCCATTTGATCCAGCAAATTGCGTGTTTTGTCGGATCGAAGCATGTCAACCGCCTCTGTATAGGAGATACGAGGGAAATTACCGCCATACTTGAGCTTACTTACGTCTCGCCCTATTTGTTCAAGTTCGTCTTTACATTTTTCAACGACTGAATCAATGACATAGGTTACAAATGATTCGGCTAAATCCATGTTCATGTTTAGATCATAAAAAGCCATTTCCGGCTCGATCATCCAAAACTCAGTAAGATGACGGCGGGTTTTGCTTTTCTCGGCACGAAATGTTGGGCCGAACGTGTATATCTTACCATGTGCCATTGACATGGCTTCACCATATAACTGTCCGGACTGGGTCAAGTAAGCTTTTTGATCAAAATACTGTGTTTCAAATAATGTTGATGTTCCTTCGGCGGCATTACCAGTAAAGATGGGGGCATCCATTTGTATGAAACCCTGTTCCTGAAAAAAGCTATGCACACTGAAGATAATCTGGTTCCGGATTCGCATAATTGCCCACTGCTTTTTACTGCGCAACCAGAGGTGGCGATTTTCCATAAGAAATTCAATGCCATGTTCTTTAGGAGTGATAGGATAATCTTTGGCAATTTGGAGCACTTCGACATCTTCAACATGAAGTTCATATC
Organism: Balneolales bacterium; assembly: GCA_040878085.1. Classification (GTDB taxonomy): domain Bacteria; phylum Bacteroidota; class Rhodothermia; order Balneolales; family Natronogracilivirgulaceae; genus JBBDMU01. The sequence goes on along the minus strand of JBBDMU010000029.1, from coordinate 122,555 downwards.
CACCAATACTGCGTTCATCTTTTTTTACCAGACCTGTAACCTTTAAAGAAGTCTCCTGGGTTAGATCGGAGGCTTTGGTCCAGGCTTCATTGCTAACTTCCTGCTGATTAACAATACATTGGCAAAGGCCTGTTCCATCTCGAACTACTAAAAATATAAGCGATTTGCTTGATCGGACATTATATACCCACCCTTGAAGAGTTGTGGTATTGCCTGCAAATTGAGAAATATTATTAATGTAGGTCATAAAAAGGAAATGGTTAATTGATCATGCAAACTGTTTATTGGACATAATACTCTCCCTGATTATCCTGAAAGATACGAATTATGAAGATGTAAGCAGGAGCTATATCTGAGAATTACTTCTCTTCAGGCAAGAGCAATGTTTCAGAAAAATCCTCTTCCTTCAGAAAGTATTTACTAAAGCTCTGAATATCTTCAACAGTGATTTTATCTATTTCTTCAACCAGTTCGTCTAGAGTGACATACCGATCGTAATAGATTTCACTTTTGGCAAGCCGCATCATTCGATTACTCATACTCTCCTGAGACAACAGCATTTTTCCTTTCAAATGTGATTTGGCTTCGGCAAGTTCTTTTTCCGGTATGATTTCCTCCCGGAGAGTTCTGAGTTCAGTTTGAACCAGCTCTTTCACATGATCTACATACTGTTTATCTGTACCGGTATAAATGCCAAACATACCACTATCTTTATAAGACTGGTTGAATGAGTGAATTGAATAGCAATATCCGTACTTCTCCCTTACATTTTGATGTAACCGGGAACTCATTCCACCACCTAGGATGGTATTGGTAATTAACAGTTTGTAACGGTCTGGATCCTGGGAAGAAAGAGCTCTTTTGCCCAGGATATAGTGAGTTTGTTCAATTTGCTTCTTCAACACTTTATTGCTGGGTTGATATAGGCTTAAACCATTATCAATAGCTGGCGAACCTGAGGCATTTTGAGCACTCTCATCAAAGTAATGCTGTACGAGTTCGGTCACCTTTTCATGGCGTGTGTTGCCTGCAACAGAGACAATTATATTCTCAGGGCTGTACCTGTTTAGAATATAACGCTGTAAATCTGCTTTTTTAAACTTTGCTACGGTTTCTTCATACCCAATGATTGGACGCCCGAGGGGATGATTCTCAAACATTTGGGTATTGAACACTTCAAAGATGTAATCATCGGGGCTATCGTTGTACATCTTCATCTCTTCAAGGACGACCTTAATCTCTTTGTCGATTTCTTCTTCCGGAAAACTGGAATTGGTAACCATGTCAGAAAGTACATCCAGGGCAGTATCTAGTTTTGTATCAAGACACCTGGCATAATAACATGTAAATTCCGGGGATGTAAATGCATTAAGATAGCCTCCAACAGACTCCATACTAAGGGCGATGTCATACGCAGAACGCTTTTCGGTTCCCTTAAATAGCATATGTTCAAGGAAATGTGTTATTCCGGCCTGTTTTTCGCTTTCATGGCGACTTCCGGTTTTTATCCAAATTCCTACAGATAGGCTACGTACACTATCAATTTCTTCGGTTACAACACGTAATCCATTTGGTAGAGTTGTTTTATGGACGCTGTCGATTTCGCTTGATTCCTTCATGGAAATAGAGTCAATGAAAAACTGGGAGGGGAAAAAATAAAAAAGAGGAGTAAAACCTGTATGTTTTACTCCTCACTTATAAACTAGCTTATGCTTCTCCGTTTTCGAGGAGAGCTTTTCTGGAAAGGCGAAGCTTTCCACCGGGTTCAACCTTAAGCAGCTTGACCTCAATCTGATCACCTTCACTCATTACATCTTCAACTTTATTGATGCGTTCGTGAGCTATTTCTGAAATATGAAGCAAACCGTCTCTTCCTGGTGCTATTTCAACAAATGCGCCATAGTCTTTAATTGACCTGACAGTTCCCGTAAATACTGCGCCTTCTTCCAGGTCGCCTGTAATGGATTTGATCTTTGAAGCAGCAAACTCGGCTTTCTCAGCACTATCTGCCATAATCGTTACAATACCTTTATTATCTTTTTCTTCAATGATAATCTCGGTACCGGTTTCCTTCTGCAGTCCCTGAATGACTTTACCACCGGGTCCGATAATTGAACCGATTTGATCGGTGTCAACTTCAATCTTAAGAAACTGAGGTGCAAATTTTGACAGCTCGGTGCGTGGAGTGGAAATGGATTCAGCCATTTTCTCCAGGATATGAATACGGCCGGCTTTAGCTTGCAGCAATGCTTCTTCCATCACATCAAAGCTAATACCTTCCACTTTGATGTCCATTTGGCATGCTGTGATTCCGTCTAGGGTTCCGGTAATTTTAAAATCCATGTCTCCCATGTGATCTTCTTCACCCTGAATATCGGCTAGTACAACTTCATTGTCCGGTCCTACAATCATGCCCATTGCAATACCTGCAACTGGTTTTTTGAGGGGAACACCGGCATCCATTAATGCCATTGAACCACCACAAACGGAAGCCATTGATGATGAACCATTTGACTCCAGAACATCGGATACTATACGTACCGTGTAATCAAATTCGTCTATCGACGGCATCATTATTTTTAAAGCGCGTTCAGCTAAATTACCATGGCCAATTTCCCTACGGCTGGTTCCCAGAAATCTTTTAACTTCACCAACACAGAAAGGCGGGAAATTATAATTTAACATAAAACGGCGAGGCTCTACATCAAACAGCGTATCAACTGCCTGTTCGTCACGTTTGTTACCAAGGGTTACGGATACCAGCGACTGAGTTTCACCCCGGGTAAAAATTGCCGAACCGTGAGCCCTGGGCAGATAACCGGCTTCTGTCCATATAGGACGAATTTCTTCGGGTTTACGTCCGTCAATCCTAATACGCTCATCAAGAATGATGTTTCTCAGTACTTCCCTTTGAAGATCATGAGTCACTTCGGAAATGTCGTCTTCCTTATCCGGAAATTCTTCAGCTAAAGTATTTTTAACTTCTGTCATTACTTCTTTAATGGCACCTGAATATTCTTTTTTAGAATATCCGGCTTTAGAGATAGTATAGAATCGATCGCCAATTAGTTCTTTAACTCGGGAGCTCAATTGAGCATCAGGTACTTTTGCAGTTAATTCCCATTTATCCTTACCTAAGCTTTCGCGCAGACTGATCTGGAATTCACAAAGCTTCTTAATGGACTCGTGAGCAACCTTAATTGCCTCGATCATTTCTGATTCGGAGATCTCATTCATCTCCCCTTCAACCATAAGAATGTTCTCGAGGGTACCTCCTATAGTAAAATCAAGATCGGAATCTCTGGTTTCACTTACTGTTGGATTGACTACGTACTCTCCGTTAATACGACCTATTCTAACCTGTGCCATTGGTCCGCCAAAAGGAATATCGGATAACGATAATGCAGTTGATGTTGCTACAGCGGCAAGAACGTCAGCATCATTTTCCCCATCTGATGAGATAACCTGACAAATGATTTGGGTTTCGTTCATAAAACCTGCCGGAAACAACGGACGAATTGTACGGTCAATTAACCGGCACGACAGTATTTCTTTTTCGGAAGGTCTACCTTCTCTTTTTATAAAGCCACCCGGAAATTTACCACCGGCGGCATAAGTTTCTTTATATTCAACCGAAAGTGGAAAGAAATCCTGTCCCTCACGGGCTTCTTTTGCGGCTACAGCAGTTGCTAATACCATTGTATCTCCAAAGCGTACAACTGCGCTGCCGTTGGCTTGTTTGGCCAGACGGCCCACTTCCAAAGAAATTTCTTTTCCAGGTGCAAATTCGATTGATTTAAAATCAGCTTTCATATTCTATCTTTCTTTACGTGTTTGTTATATATATAAATGGAAACAACTGGGGCCGCTTCCATTTTAGTAGCAAAAAAAAGGCACATAAAATGATTATGTGCCTTTTTTTAATTTATTTACGGATACCGAGTTCTTTGATGAGCTTTCTGTAAACTTCGATATCTTTGCTCATCAGATAGTTGAGCAATTTACGGCGCTTCCCTACCAGCCTAAGTAAGCCTAATCGGGTTGAGTGGTCTTTCTTATGATATTTTAGGTGGTCGGTTAACCTATTAATACGTTCGGTAAATAATGCAATCTGTGCTTCCGGTGATCCGGTATCGGCATCAGTTTTCCCAAATTTGCCAAATATATCTTTTTTTTCTTCAGTGGTAATATTCATAATATAAGTCTCCGCTTTAGATTTTATTATGCTAAAGTAGATTAATGTTTTATTTCAGCGTTAAATATACGCTTTATTCAGCCTTTGAACAAGAAATCTTATCATTTTCTAATTGAGCCATAAGCTCTTCCATACCTGAGAATTTTTTTTCGTCTCTGATACGAGTCAAAAACTGAATATCAATTGACTTTCCATAAATATCCTGATCGAAATCAAATACATTTACTTCCAGTGTTCTTTCTTCTTCTTTAAACGTTGGCCGGACGCCAATATTCATCATTCCCCGAAATTTCTTTTTATCTATAAGAAGGTCAACAGCATATACTCCATTGTGAGGAATGATTTTTCGGGAATTATCAACTTTAATATTGGCAGTAGGATATCCCAATAGTTTTCCTCGTTTTTCGCCGTGTATTACCGTACCTCTGATTGAATACGGCCTTCCCAAAAAATGCCGGGCAAGTTGTACGTCTCCTTTTTCCTCAAGAGCTTTTCTGGCAGTAGAACTGCTGACTGTTACATGTTTTATTTCATGTGCTTTAACTATATGCACATCAAAACCCAGTTCCTCGCCAATTTTTGTCACTGTTGATAGAGTTCCCTCTCGATTTCTTCCAAATTGATGATCATAGCCGATTACAAATTCCATTAATCCAATCTTGCCATGAATTATTTCCTTGATAAATTCTTCTGAATTGAGCAAGGAAAATTCACGGTTAAAGGGTATTACGACAAGCAAATCAACGCCGAGATCATGAAGTATCTCACGCCTTTCCTCAAGGGTGGTTAACAATTTTATGTTGAAACCGGGGTCAATTATTTCACGAGGATGAGGGTCAAAACTAACTACGACACTGCGGGCATTTCGTTTACGAGCTTTTTCAACTACAGTTGAGATCAAACTTTTATGTCCTTCGTGCACGCCGTCAAATGTTCCAACCGTAACCACAGAGGCTGGATCATGTTTTACATCATGCAGATAAGTCAATTGTGTCATCGAAATTAAAAATATGAATAAGATCGGTCACATCAAGAGCAGTTTCAAGGTTAAAATTGCCTATGCCTGTTCTAACCAGCCCACTCAAATGGGCTCTTGAACTCAGGGCCAGCCCCAGATCATGTGCCAATGTTCTGATATAAGTTCCTTTACTGCATATAACATCAAGGGACAGTATTGGAGTTTCAAATTCTTTAATAATATTTTTGTAAATAGTAACAGTACGTGGCTTGCGTTCCACCTCAAGTCCCTTTCTAGCCAGGTGATACAATCTCTGCCCCTTATGTTTTACCGCAGAATACATAGGTGCGATTTGTTCAACTGTACCTGTGAAACTTTTCTTAATTTCGCCTTCTATCAACGTACTGGTAATATGGACTGCAGAGGCTTCATGATCGGCCTCAGTTTCAGCGTCATAGCTAGGAGTTGAGGTTCCAAATGTAACTTCTGCCCTATACGTTTTTTTCTGATCCTGAATTTGATTAATGGATTTAGTAGCCTTTCCAGTACAAAGAATAAGCAAACCCGTTGCCATGGGATCTAGAGTACCGGCATGGCCTATTTTTTTTATCCCGATCATTTTTCTCAAAAACCCCACGACCCTGAAGCTGGACCATCCTTTGGGTTTATTGATTAAAAAAACACCACCTGATGAGAAGTCGTTATTCTCATCAGGCGGGTTAATACGATTATAAACGGGTAATTGATTAAACGGTATTGGGGATGCCATAGGTTTTTGTAATGATACGCTTACAGCTAATTGCTGTTATACCCCCAAATTTTAATCTTCTTTATCCTTTTTAATTTTATTAAAAAGATTTTCTATTTTATTGACATACTCTGCAGTATCATCGAGATAGAAATGAAGTTCCGGAATTTTGCGAACCTGATGGCGAATTAGGTGCGCCAGTTTAGTTCGTATTGCGGTATTATGTTCTTGCAAACAATTAAAAACTTCCTGCTCATCACCACCTGGTGCCAAAATGCTTAAATACACTTTAGCTATAGACAAATCAGGAGTCACGCGTATTGAGGTAATCGTGATAATATTACCTTTCTGATAATCCTTCTGTAATATATTACCCAGATCTTCTTTCAAAAGAGATGCCAGGCGTTCTGTCCTTATGCTCATGCCGTTGTCTCATTTACAAGTTTTCTCTTAGTTTCGGTTACCACATAACTTTCAATCTGATCACCAACTTTGATGTCGTTATAGTTTTTAATGCCTATACCACATTCATAGCCGGTGGCTACTTCCTTAATGTCATCTTTAAAACGCTTCAGTGAGGTAATCTCACCGTCATAGATAACAATACCCTCGCGAATCAGGCGCACCTTATCATTTCGGGTTATTTTGCCGTCACTTACATAACAACCCGCTATTGTCCCTACTCCAGGAACCTTGAAGGTATCTCGGACGTCTACAGTTGACGTTATTTTCTCATTTAACTCAGGGCTCAACAAGCCTTCAAGTGCATCATGAACGGCATCAACGGCATCATAAATTACACTGAACAGGCGGATATCTATTTCTTCGCGTTCGGCAAGTTTTCGTGCCTGAGCAGAAGGCCTTACCTGGAAACCAATTATTATAGCTTCTGAGGCCGAGGCAAGAAGAACATCCGATTCAGATATAGCACCGATTCCTGTATGTATAATCTTCACTTTGACTTCTTCATTGCTCAGTTTTTGTAATGAGCCGGAAAGAGCTTCAATAGAACCATCCATATCTCCCTTGATAATCAGGTTCAGTTCGGCAATAGCGCCCATGGCCATACGACGAGAAACATCTTCGAGTGTTGGATGCTTAACTCTTCGGAGATTCTGCTCTCGTCTAATTTGCTGACGCTGGGTGGCAACGTTTTTAGCTGATTTTTCATCAACAGTCACTACCATTTTATCACCAGCCTGAGGCATTCCGTCAAAACCGGTAATTTGCGCCGGTGTTGCAGGCCCTACTTCATCAAGACGTTTGCCTAAAATATCTTCCATGGCCCGTATACGTCCGTAATAATGCCCGGCAACAAAAGGATCACCAACTTTAAGGGTACCTTTTTGAACCAGAATATTAGCTACAACACCTTTTCCTTTATCAACTTTGGTTTCCAATACAATTCCGGTGGCTTTCCGGTCTGGATTGGCTTTTAATTCCATCAGTTCAGCTTCAATAAGAACTTTCTCGAGTAACTGATCAATTCCTTCACCGGTCTCAGCCGATAGTTCAGCACATTGTGCTTTCCCGCCCCATTCCTCTACAATTACATTATGGTCGGAGAGCTGTTTCTTAATCTTTTCAGGGTTGGCGCCTTCTTTATCCATTTTGTTAATGGCAACTACAATAGAAACACCACCTGCCTGGGCATGATTAATAGCCTCAATGGTCTGGGGCATTACTGAATCATCCGCGGCAACAACCAGAATAACAAGATCCGTTACCAAGGCACCACGGGCACGCATGGCGGTAAATGCTTCGTGACCCGGCGTATCGAGAAATGTGATCTTTCGTTTATCTTCAAGTACAACCGAATATGCGCCAATATGCTGGGTAATTCCTCCGGCTTCACCTGCCGTAACATGAGTTTTTCTGATATAATCCAGCAGTGATGTTTTACCATGATCAACGTGACCCATAACGGTGACAACAGGAGCACGGTTTTCAAGATCTTCCGGATTATCTTCTTCTTCTTCAATTTCTACGGTTAGATCTTCAGCTTCAACAAAGCGAATTTCACGATCATATTCTTCTGCGAGCAGTTCAAGGGTGCCGGCTTCCAAACGTTGATTGATCGATACGACCATTCCGAGATTCATACAGTGTGTAATGATTTCGGTTGGGTTAACTTCAAGGAGTTCTGCGAAATCACTAACGGTGATAAATTCGGATACTTCCAAAATCGTCTGATCCTGCTCTGTTATTTCTGCCTGCTTATCTCTTTCGGCAGCCATTTCATCACGTTTCTGACGTCGGCGTTTCTGACGTTTCTTAGCGCCCCCGCCTTGAATCTCCGCCAGTGTTTCCTTCATTTTTGTTTCTACATCAGCCTCATCAACCTTACCTTTGCCACGTCCTTTTATACGTTTTTTCTTTTTCTTAGCCGTTGCTTTATCATCACTAGTTTCAGATTTATCATCTTCAGCGACACGCTTTGATTTAATTTTTTTCTTCTTAGGCTTCTCTTCCTCAGTACCTTTTTTCAGAGTGGCTGTTTCCGGATCTTCAGTAGTTTTTTCTGCTTTAGGCTTTTTCTTTTTACTTTTTTTCTCAGCCTTGGTTACATTCATTGTACCAAGTACTCTGGTTCCGGTAAGTTTTTTGCGCCGACCTACTTTTTGAACCTCTTCCTTTTCCGGAGCTTCTTCAATTTCTTTAGATTCTATAGCTTCGTTAGCTTCTACAGCTTGTTCAGGTTCTTCTTCTATTTTTATTTCTTCTTTTTCTTCAACGTCTTCTTCGGTCTCTGCATCAGTATTATCCTTCTCCTGATCCGCCAGAGCCGGTTCAGGCTCCTCTTCTGTTTCTATTTCTTCCTCTTCATCAGGAACCGGGACTTCTTCGTCCCCCTTATCAGCAACAGGTTCTACCGTTTCTCCGATTTTATTCTCTTCTGATGTTTCTGCTGTTTCAACCTCTTCTATTTCTTCCTCTTCTTCAACCGGTTCGGGCTCTATAGCAGGTTCTAAGGATTCAACTTCAACTTTCTGATCATCATCCGAATCTTCCTCGGGTTCTAACAGAAAATCATCGGCGGCGTCATCCTGAGGCTTCAGGTCCTCAATGGGGTCAAGAAGGCTATCAATGTTGACGGAGTCACGGGAAGTTCGATTGCTGTTTCTGCGTTCTTCGTATTGCTCTTTTGCCAGAACATGTTCTTGGCTGCGTTCTTTGTCTTCACGATATACTGATTCCAGCGCCTCGTACATTTCGGGCGTAATACTGAAGTTGGGTTTATTTGCGGCTTCAAAGCCTTCTTGTCCCAAACTATCTACAATTGATGCTGTAGACACATTGAATTCTTTTGCTACTTTAAAAAGCTTCTTAGGTTTCACACCTTTTGTCATAAAGAAATAACCTCTTTTGTTCTTAAGCCTATATTATTATTTAACCGGCTTGATCTTCTTCTTCTTCTTCGAATTCATCCTGTATAGTACTGATAATGTTCCCTGCAGTAGCCTTGTCGATAGAGCCTTCTGTTCTTCGAACTAATTCGTCATCATTTAATTCGAGTACAGCCCTGGCTGTGTCACAGCCAATATCAAACAATTTCTGCACAAGTTCATCACCAAAATCATCGGCAAATTCGAAGATGTCAATGTCTTCTTCGTCGTCAACTTCACGATATACATCAATCTCGTAACCGGTAAGCTGAGAAGCCAGGCGTATGTTTACGCCGCCTTTTCCTATTGCTTTCGATACCTGATCTACGGGTACCACTACTTTTACTTCTTTTGACTTTTCGTCAATTTCTACAGAAAGTACCTGGGCAGGTTGCAATGCCCTTTTGATAAACTCATGGGAATTTTCGGTATGATTGATCACATCAATATTCTCATTGCAAAGTTCCCTCACAATGGAATGTATTCTGATACCTTTCATCCCTACACAAGCTCCAACGGCATCAACGCGTTCATCGTGCGATACTACGGCAACTTTTGAACGATCTCCTGGTTCACGGATAGACTTTTTGATTTCAATTATGCCATCAAATACTTCCGGTATTTCATTTTCAAATAACCGTTCCAGAAACAACGGTGACGTCCGTGAAATAATAACCGCCGGATTGCCATTTTCTCGTTTCACTTCAAGTACCACCGCCCGAATAGTATCACCTTTTCGGTACCGGTCTTTGTATATTTGCTGGCTCTTTGGGAGGATTAGTTCCACCCCATTATGATTTACCAGAATATCCTTGTTGCGCACCTGATATACATCGCCCAGCACAATTTCGCCGACTCGTTCAGAGTATTCATCAAAGATATGATCCTTTTCTATTTCACGGATTCGCTGTGCAAGCGTTTGCCGTGCCATCATTACAGAGCGACGCCCAAAATCTTCAATTTTGACTTCCTGGGCAAACTCGTCATATAATTCAAGATCAGGATCAAACTTGAGTGCTTTGCTAATAGGGATTTCGTTAACCTCATCAGTAAATTCTTTATCAGGAACAACTTCCCTGATATGCATCATCTGGATTTCACCACGGTCAGGGTTCAAAATTACGTCAAAAGCCTCATCGCTTTCGTATTTCTTTTTGATCATAGACCGGAATACGTCTTCCAGTATTGAAAGAAGCAGATCTCGCTCAATGCCCTTATCTTTTGCTATTTCTGCAAAGGATTGAATAATAAGTTTTGAAATATCTGTTTGCATAATTCTCCGGGATAACTTTTTGCGTCAAATAACCGCTTCAATTTTTGTTTCTATAATATCTTCGAACCTGACCTCGTGTTGCCCGCCGTCTTTCTCGTTTATATATATGTATTCCTTTTCGACGTTGGCAAGTTCACCGGTCATTCTCTTTTCTTCATCGTTAACTCTGTATCTTATAGATACTTGACGTCCCTTATTACTAAAATATTGCCTTATGTCTTTTAAAGGACGGCCTAAACCGGGCGAAGAAACGTTAATTGTATATTTGTGCGTAAAAACCTCATTTGCTTCAATCAATAACCCCAGTTGCCTGTTTACCTCTGCACATTGCTCCAAAGTAACACCACCTTTTTCAGAATCAATATATATCCACACAGCCGTATTCTGGCTACTGCCTTTTAGTTCTATATCAACAAGGAAAAGCGATGCATCTGTAATGGCATCCTTAACCAAGTCTGTAAGTTTTTGTAACAATTGATCTTGCAAATTCGAACATTATGTGTGAAAATAAAAAAAGTGCGTCTTTTTGGGACCCACTTTTTCGACTCAAATATAATCTTAATAGTTGTGAATAACAATAGAGGTTATATAGAGTTTATTACGCCATACTTATTAGTGGGCACCACATTATGCTGCCAATGCTAGTGTTACAATTCTGATATCTAATGCGCACTTAATCCTTTTTTTAAATATCTTTACGTAAAATATAAACATCTAAACTTATTATGAACTCTTATATCTCTATTTTTATTGCATTTGTTTTTATTTTTTTAATATACTCATGTGGAGGTGAGGATTCAAGTGAAAGCGGCACACATGGGCGCAGTCTCGATTATGTTACGCAGGTTCATTTCCTGAATTCCGATAAAGATACAATTTCCACTATAGACGCAGCAATTGCAGATACCGAAAATGAAAGGAATCTGGGTCTTATGGATGTCTACGATTTGCCACCCGATGCCGGAATGATATTTCTATTTGATGACGAGCAACCCCGCAGCTTTTGGATGGCAAACACTCCTCTCCCACTGGATATCATTTATATCAATAGTGACAGGGAGATCGTTAGAATACACCAAAATACAACACCTTATTCTGAGCGGCAGATTCCATCCGATCACCCGGCACAATATGTGGTAGAGGTAAACGGCAGCTATACCATGAATCATGGCATCAGCGAAGGCATGTACATCGTTTTTTAATGACCTCAGTATCTGTATGAAACTTACATTCTTTCCACTATTCGCTCTACTCCTATTCATTGCTGCCTGCAGCAAACCGGAAGCAAAACCTGAAACCCCGGCTATTTCAGATATACCTCTAACTGTTCTTGTGAAAGGTATGCATTGTGAATCCTGCGTGAAATCTACAATAAATGTGCTGAAACAACTCAGTGGAGTAAAAGAGGTCGAGGTTGATCTTGATGATGAAACAGCCATAATCACCCCACGCAGCGATTCTTATCCCAATAAAAGTGAAATTTCAGAAGCACTACAAGGAATTGGATATGAAGCCGAATTTCCGGAATCATAGCTAATGTGCTAATTCATACTCCCTTAAAAAGTTCTCTGCCATATTCACATTTGTTTTTGATCCCATATAGATGGGGGTGCGCTCGTGAATTTGCTGAGGCTGAATTTCCATAATTCTCTTCACCCCGGTTGTTGCTTTTCCGCCGGCTTGCTCAATCAGAAAAGACAAGGGATTGCATTCATACATTAACCGTAACTTCCCTTCAGGGTATTTTTCGGTTGCAGGATAAATGAAGATACCGCCTTTTAATAAGGTTCTATGCACATCGGCAACCATAGAGCCTATATAGCGTGAGTTATAGGGCCTTAATGATGACGGATCTTCATCCTTACAATATTTTATATACTCCTGCAAACCCGGTGCCCAAGAGTTATGGCTGCCTTCATTTATACTGTAATAAGGTCCGTGGCCGGGTATCATTATCTTTCTATCACTTAGAAAAAACTCACCAATACTGGGATCCAATGTAAATGCACTGACCCCCATACCGGTTGTATATACCAATATAGTGCTTGAACCATATAGCACATAACCGGCCGCTACTTGATTGACCCCGGGCTGCATAGCATCGCCTTCCGTTGGGTAGTCGGACCGGTGAGATTTTCTCATGAAGATAGAAAATATGGTTCCGATCGAAACATTTACATCAATATTGGATGATCCATCCAAAGGGTCCATGTAAACTATATAATTGCCCGAGGTGCTTTTAAACCTGATTATCCCCTCATCTTTTTCAGAAATAACGAGGCTCACTATATCAGACCGGCTCAATGCATGCAGCATTTGATCATTGGAAAATACATCAAGCTTTTTAACGTGCTCTCCGTGAATGTTTTCTGTCCCATTTACCCCCAAGATATTGGTAATCCCGGCTTTATTTACTTCCCTTGATATGATTTTTGTAGCCAAACCAATGTCACGCAATAATTGAGACAATTCTCCGGTTGTACCCCGAAAACAGTTTTGTCCCTGAATAATAAACTCTTCAAGGGTGATGTGCCTTTTATTGAATCCCTTTTGTGAAACCATAAGTATGTTAAATTAAAAACCCCATTTGATGAAATAGTTATAAATAAGCGCTTTTATAAAGGTATGTGTAGTTATAAAACAATAGTAAAATGAATTTCTTATACTTTATCACTCTTATATTCTTGTGTTATATGGGCGCCATCTAAAAAGCATCACTTTATTATGAAAATCTCAGTTATAGGTGCCGGACTCGGAGGCCTTGCCACATCTTGCCTTCTTGCTCGAAATGGACATCATGTTACCTTATTTGAAAAAAACGATACACCTGGTGGCAAGATGAGTCAGGTCACAAGTAATGGTTTTCGTTTCGATACTGGCCCCAGCCTGCTAACCATGCCGGAAATTCTTGATGAAATATTTCACCAATGCGGATCCAGACTTTCGGAGCATATTAAATTAATGCCGCTTGATCCACTCTGCCGGTATAATTATGAAGACGGTACAGTCTTTGATTCTTATTTTGATCGCCAAAAATCAATAGAAGCCGTTCGCTCCATTGCACCTGAAGATGAACAGGCTTACACAGATTTTTTAAGCTATGCCTCCGGTCTGTTTGAAAAAACAGCCTCATCTTTTTTATATAACCCGCTCCAGCGCCTCTCAGATCTCAGAAATATTAAACTCTCCGATGCTTTACAAATTGATGCTTTTAAAACAGTTAGCGATCGTATAGATGTATCATTTCGATCACAGTATATGCGGCAGTTCTTTAAACGATTTACTACTTACAACGGCTCATCGCCTTATAAAGCTCCGGCAACATTAAATGTTATTCCGCACATTGAGCTTAATAAAGGTGGCTATTATGTCGATGGCGGAATGTACAGAATTGCCGAAGCATTAGAGGAGCTAGCTGTTTCTCTTGGAGTACGGTTCCTTTACAAAACCAGTGTGAGCAATATAAAAGTATCTAAAGGAAGCGTTACCGGCATCATCAGTAATGGCTCGTTTGTTAAATCAGATTTAGTGGTTTCAAATAGCGATGCCAGTGATACCTATCTCAATTTAATTGAAGCGGGTAATCTGAATCCAAAGCATCGAAACAAAATGGCCGGGATCGAACCTTCCAGCTCGGGTTTTGTCATGCTTCTGGGTATTGATAAATTGTATACACAACTCAAACATCATAATATCTTTTTTTCGAAAGACTACCACAGGGAGTTCACCGACATATTCGATCGTTTAATCATGCCTGCCGATCCAACTATATACATTGCCAATACGTCTTGCTCCAACCCGGAAGATGCAATAGCTGGGGGTTCAAATTTGTTTGTCTTGGTAAATGCCCCCTATATCAGTTCTAAATACAATTGGGAGGATCAAAGCAGTTTTTATTCCGATTTTGTAATTAAAGAACTGGAAAACCGTGGGCTGCATGGATTGAAAAAATCAATTCGCTATAAAAGGGTGATCAACCCAATAGATTTTCATAAACTGTACCGATCCAATAAAGGCAGTATATATGGAACCTCTTCAAATCGGAAACTCTCTGCTTTTGCCCGTCCAGGAAACAAATCCAGCTGGTTTAATAAATTATATCTTACTGGCGGCAGTACCCACCCGGGTGGTGGAGTTCCTCTGGTATTGCTTTCTGCATTACACGTAAATAAACTTATTGAAAGAGAGCACAAATATTAAATGGCAGAATCAGCAACTTCATTTTCCAATTTAATTGTTGTCTTGTTGTGAGGTTCCGGTTTACCGGTTTTATCCACACTCACAAACACAACTCTGTCTATGGTTATAATAGTTGTGTGGGTAAATTTATTTCGAACTACACAGCGAAATGTTATAGAGGTTCGTCCGAATTTAACTACTTCCATGCCCATTTCCAGGACATCTCCCATTTTGGCAGAGCTTACAAAGTTTATTTCAGAGATGAATTTGGTGACCACCAGTTGGTTGTCAAGCTGGCACATAGCAAAAATAGCCGCTTCTTCATCCACCCATCGCAGTAAACTGCCACCGAATAATGTCTGGTTAGGGTTAAGATCCTCCGGCTTTACCATTTTGCGGGTATAAAAATTCATTTTTCTTATGCTTGATTATTAAAATTATTGGCACATGAATAAAAGATATGCATCCAGATGCATTGGCGAAAGTTATTTTAATAACTCATTGTTCTTTAGTTTATTGGGGCATAAATATCGTGTTACAGAAGATTCTGGAGAAAGGAACAGAGGGCTGTTTTAAAACCTGCTACAGCATTATCCACACTTGCCGCCATGTGCTCTCGTATTGTATGAGTGATATTCGAACCATGTGGTGGTTATAGTCATTGTTTGTGGCATGATAACTAGTTTTAGACTCTTGTTTTTCTTATCGAAAGTTACCTATAATTTGAGTTTTTTGAAGAATATTTAAATAATATAACAGCTATTTTATCCAATAGATTGTACTGGCAACATTAGACAAGTGCTCGTGGTCAGTTAACCGGACGGCCTTTAAGATTAATAAAATTTCAAACAGGCAAAGCTTATTATTGATCTTATATCTTTTATCTTTGAAAAACACCCTAATAAACAATAGCATAATGAGTTCAGTCAAAACCAAAATCCCAGCCTTTAAAGATGTGAAAAAGGCCCATAAAAGGATAAACCCTTACATTCATCATACTCCGGTTCTCACCAGCAGCAGCCTTAACAAAATTCTCGATACTGAAATTTTCTTTAAATGCGAGAATTTTCAAAAGACCGGGTCATTTAAAATCCGGGGGGCTAGCAATGCCATTTATTCATTATCGGATGATGATGCGGCCAAAGGTGTTTGTACCCATTCATCAGGCAATCATGCCCAGGCACTGGCCTATGCGGCACATAGTCGCAAGATTAAAGCCACCATTGTGATGCCCGAAAATGCGCCTGCAGTGAAAAAGAATGCTGTTGCAGGGTATGGCGGTGACATCCGGTTCTGTGAGGCAACTCCACAGGCCCGGCAAGCTGCCTGCGATAAAGTTATGCAAGAAACAGGAGCCGTTTTTATACCTTCTTATAATGATCTCCGCATCATTGCCGGACAAGGAACAGCGGCACTAGAGTTTCTCTCAGAGTATTCCGATTTGGATATCATACTCACTCCTGTCGGCGGCGGCGGTCTCCTTGGAGGCACTTCCATCACTGCAAAAGAAATAAATCCAAAGATTCAAATTATTGGTACCGAACCTGAAATGGCAAATGATGCTTATTTATCCTACCGGGAAGGGGAAATTATACCGGTTGAAAACCCAAATACCATTGCCGACGGTCTAAAAACATCACTTGGCGACCTCACCTTTGCCGCAATTTCCGAGAATGTGCATGATATTGTGACTGTCAGTGAAGAATCAATTGTTGAGGCCATGCGATATGTTTGGGAACGAATGAAAATAATCATCGAACCTTCCTCAGCCGTACCGGTTGCCGCACTATTATCGAAAAAGATTGCAATAAAGAATAAAAGAATTGGCGTAATACTGTCAGGCGGGAATGTAGATCTTGATAATTTACCCTGGTGTTTATAATTGTAATTAACTATTACAATTATAAACTTATTGGAAGTACTGTTTGTTACGCTAACAGGCAACTTAAAAAAACCAATGAAATCATGATCGAAAAAAATGTTAAAGTAAACGGCGTCAGCATGCGTTGGATGGAGGTAGGCAACGGTGAGCCAGTTGTGTTTATTCATGGCATACCTACCTCACCCGATCTTTGGCGAAAAGTAGTTCCGGAACTTACCAATAAAAGGCGTATTGCCTGGGAAATGATTGGTTATGGATCTTCAATTGAAGAAGGCCGGCATCGTGACCTATCGGTTGGCCATCAGGCGGCTTACCTGGCTTCCTGGCTCGATGCGATGAACCTCCAGAATGTTACTCTTGTGGGCCATGATCTCGGCGGCGGTGTTGCCCAGATCATTGCGGCTCTCAGGCCCAATATTGTTAAAGGCCTTGTACTGGTAAACTCAATTTGTTATGATTCCTGGCCTATTCCAAGGGTAAAAGCTCTGCGAGCTCTGGGGCCGGTGGCTGAGCGGCTTCCAAATAATGCCGTAAGACTGGTCATGCAGACGTTCCTTCAGGAAGGCCATGCCTCTAAAAAAAATGCCGAAGAATCGATGAATTACTACTGGAGGCATTACGAACAGGTCAATGCCGCTGAAGCATTCTTGCGGCAGATAAAATCTCTTGATGTAAAAGATACTCTGGCTATTGCACATATGTTGCCTGATTTAGATGTGCCAACACGGGTAGTTTGGGGGGCGGCCGATAAATTCCAAACTATCGATTATGGAGAACGCCTGGCTAAGGATCTAAAAGCTCCTATATTCAGAATCGATGGAGGCAAACATTTTGTACCCGTCGATTATCCAAAACATGTAGCAAAAGCTGTGGAGGAAGTTCTCAAGGAACAGGTGTTTTCAAAGAACTGATCACACATTAACGGTAACGCTCTGCCAGCCCTTTAATAATCATCCAGATGGTTTTAGCGGCAAGCCTGTCGGTTTGATGGTCGATGTCATAAGCAGGGTTCATCTCTACAATATCATATGAAGTTACTTGGGGGAGGCGCCGGCTATATATGCGTCAGTTAACCATTACTGAACAAACGGAAACGAATTAATTTTTACCATCCTCATAATATTATTCAATAACGGAAGGTGAAAATTGAAATAAAACACTCCCTATGCATGCTCGAACCAAGCCCCTATCAACTCCTACTGCCAGCCGGGGTTTAGTAGGAGTTGGTAAGGCCTTGGTATGGACTTGGTCTCCTCTAAGCCGGCCAATCAGACGCTCTAAAAAATTGGCCAAAAGGAGAAAAATATAAAAAAACAGAGCATCGGATTTTACTGCAAATTCACCTTAATAATTCTGCAATAACCAAGTCTTCGGCTTTACCATTTTATTTTAGGAGCACCCGCTGGTGGCACCGCAGGTATTGCATTTCAGGCAGGTGCCATTGCGTACCATGGTCATGCTTCCGCATTCCTGGCAGGCATCGCCGGTAAAGCCCATTTGCTTGGCCTGCTTGTATTTTGCTTCGAAACTGCTTTGCTTGCTTTCCGGCTTGGTCGGTCCCTGAACTGATTCATTTACGGGTTCATTATCTATTGCCCGGCTATGGGGTTCAGATGGTGTTGCATTATCAGCACCTCCCTCATTGCCTTCCGGTTTAAGCGTTCGCTTGTTGATCTCGTTAATCTCGACATGCGCCAGGTCTTCCCTGCCCAGATAAGAAACAGCCAGTTCCCGAAAGATATAATCGATTACCGAGGTACTCATTTTAATATGAGGATTACCGTGTACGTTGCCGCTGGGTTCAAACTTGGTAAAAACAAAAGCATCCACGAATTCTTCCAGTGGTACTCCGTGCTGAAGTCCAAGGGATATGGATATGGCAAAGCAGTTCATCAGGCTCCGGAAAGCGGCGCCCTCTTTGTGCATGTCAATGAAGATCTCCCCTATCTGGCCGTTATCGTATTCGCCTGTTCTCAGGTACACGGACTGTCCGCCGATTTTAGCTTTCTGGGTGTATCCGGTGCGGCGATGTGGCAATTTGCGCCGCTCAGCTACATATTTGTGGATGATCCGCTCAGCAGTTTTTACCACTTCATTTTGCGCACTCACGGTTTCAGGCTCATGAGGCTGGCCTTCTTCCTCGTCAATATCATCAATGATATCCGACATGGAATTCAACGGCTGGCTTAGCTTGGAACCATCACGATAAAGCGCGTTTGCCTTGAGCATTTTTTCCCAGGAAAGCATGTAGGAGTCTTTGAAATCATCTACAGTGGCTTCGTTCGGTAGGTTGATTGTCTTAGAAATTGCTCCGGAAATAAAAGGCTGCGCGGCCGACATCATCATGATGTGACCCTTGCTTGAAATGAAACGGGTTCCAATACGGCCGCATCGGTTGGCGCAATCAAATACCGGCAGATGTTCTTCTTTTAAGAATGGGGCACCTTCAACGGTCATGGTTCCACAGACATAATCGTTGGCTTCCTCTATTTCACGCCGGGTGAAGCCCAGGTATTTCAGCATGTCAAAGTTCATGTCAGCTAGCTGGGCATCGGTAATGCCGAGCACCTCTTTGCAGAAATCTTCGCCCAGGGTCCATTGGTTGAACGCAAATTTGATATCAAATGAGCTGGGGAGTGCTTTCTCAATGGCTTCAATTTTATCATCCGTGAAACCGGCATCCTTCAAGCGTTGATGGTTTACTGTCGGGCATCCTTCAAGCGTCCCGTAGCCTTTTGCATAATTGATAATTGTATCAATTTCGTTCTGTTTGTACCCCAGCCTTTTGAGGGCAGCCGGTACACTTTGATTGATAATTTTGAAATATCCGCCGCCGGCAAGTTTCTTGAATTTCACCAGGGCGAAGTCGGGTTCAATGCCGGTCGTATCGCAATCCATCACCAGACCGATGGTTCCGGTCGGGGCAATTACGGTAACCTGTGCATTGCGGTAGCCGTATTTCTCGCCCAGGCTGACGGCGCGATCGGAATCTTCGCGTGCTGCCTTGAGTAGATAATCAGGACAGATGTTTTCATCGATGCCCGTTGGCTTTATGGTCAGGCCTTCGTACTCATTTTCCGGCGCACTGTAAGCGGCTCTTTTGTGGTTGCGCAATACCCGCAGCATATGCTCCTTGTTTTTCTCGTATCCGGTGAATGCTCCGAGCTCGCCGGCCATCTCAGCGCTGGTGGCATAAGAGGTCATGTGTAATATAGAGGTTAATGCGCCGGTTATGGCAACGGCCTCTTCACTATCGTAAGGGATACCCTGAATCATAAGCAGAGTGCCGATGTTGGCGTAACCCAAGCCAAGTGTTCTAAACTTGTAAGATAATTCAGCGATCTCTTTGGATGGAAACTGAGCCATCAGAACAGAGATTTCCAAAACTACGGTCCACATTCGGGATGCCGCACGGTAGGCTTCAACATCAAAATTGCCGGTTTCCTCATCATAGAACTTGATCAGGTTCAGGGATGCCAGATTGCAGGCCGTATTGTCCAGGAACATGTACTCTGAACAGGGATTGCTGGCCTTAATATCACCGTCTTCGGGGCAGGTGTGCCATTCGTTAATGGTATCGTGATATTGGGTTCCGGGGTCGGCGCATGACCAGGCCGCGTAGGAAATATCATTCCACAGATCCCCGGCCTTTAGTGTCTGGATGGGCTTGGGTTTTCTATTCTCTTCCCGGGCAACACGCTTCTCCGTACGTCCGTACAGGTGCCAGTCTTCGTCCTTTGCCAATGCTTCCATGAATTTGTTGGGAATACGAATGGAATTATTAGAATTTTGTCCGCTTACGGTTACATAGGCTTCAGAATTCCAGTCGTTATCGTATGACTCAAACTTGATGTCGGTGTATCCCTGTGCAGCAAGCTGAATTACCCGTTCTATATAATTCAGCGGAACCATGGCTTTTCTGGCCTCGCGTATGGTTTGTCTTAGTTCTTTATGCTTTTTGGGGTCACGGCTTACTTTGCCGTTATATTTATGACCTTCAATTTCAACGGGTTGATGACAAAGCTGCATCACTTTGCTAAGATACTTCTCGCAGGTTTTGGAACCGGATACAATAGCCGCAACTTTCTGTTCTTCCTGAACTTTCCAGTTAATATATTCTTCGATATCCGGGTGATCCAGATCCAGGGTAACCATTTTCGCCGCACGGCGGGTTGTACCGCCTGATTTGATAGCACCTGCGGCACGATCGCCAATCTTCAGGAAGCTCATCAACCCGGATGATTTGCCGCCTCCGCTAAGAGGTTCATTGGCCCCCCTTATGTCGGAGAAGTTGGTGCCCGTACCTGAACCATATTTAAACAGTCTGGCTTCGCGGACCCATAGATCCATAATGCCGCCTTCGTTAACCAAATCATCGTTCACACTTTGAATGAAACAGGCATGCGGTTGTGGATGGGTATAGGCGTCCTCAGATTTTTTAAGGTCTCCGGTTTCTGCATCTACATAATAGTGTCCCTGGGCGGGTCCATTAATGCCATATGCCCAAAACAAGCCGGTATTAAACCATTGAGGGCTATTTGGTGCGGCCATCTGGCTGGCCAGCATGTAACATAATTCATTATAGAAAACCCGGGCATCTTCTTCCTTGCTGAAGTAGTTATGCTTCCAGCCCCAGTACGTCCAGCATCCGGCCAGGCGACTGAATACCTGGCGGCTATCGATTTCATGGGTATAACGATCTTCTTCGGATATGCTCTGGAGAGCTTTTTTATCTTCCTCAGATCGTTGCAGCCATTCCGGCACGCCCTTTTCCTTTATTTTTTTCAGGGCTACCGGTATCCCGGCTTTCCTGAAATATTTCTGCGCGATAATGTCCGTAGCCACTTGCGACCATGTTTCCGGAACCATGACATCTTCCATATGGAATACTGTTGATCCGTCGGGGTTTTTGATCTCTGATTTTCTGGGCTCAAAAGTAATGGACCCGAAAGGTGATTTTGCGTTGGCTTTGGTAAAATGCGGCTTAAACTTCATGTGTTGCTCTCCGTGTGTAAATTCCTGATATGTTTCTTCTAACGTTTTAAATTCCTGTTTCGTGGACAGGCCTATTTATTTTGCTTTTGTATTTCTTGCTATGCTCATGACGAGTATTTTTGTAGTCTTAAAATTAATTAATCCATAAACATTTACAATTATTACTTTTCCACATCTTATAAACAGAGCTAAATGATATTATTAAACTTAGACTATTTAGCCAGCCCAAGAACGGTTTGTTGAAAAGATGTGGAAAAATGTTCAGTTTTTAATTAGAAAACTGAAAGAATCCCGGAAATATTCCAGTGGCGAAACTATCTACAACGGCACCCTCTATATCATATATATATGCCATGCCAGACTGTTCCGCTCCTTTGTCCGAACCGGCATAAATGGCAGGTTCCACAGAACGATCAAAACCCAGGGAGTAAAAACTCTGGGTAGATAGCGGGGTATTGGATAGAGTAAGATCAACCATATCAATAACGCGAATACCACCGGAAGAGATGTATGCTGAATTATCATCTTCATGGAAAGCCAGATCGCCACCACCGCCATTGAGTTCAATGGTTTCAATAATAGAGCCATCTGAGGCATTAAGAACATATACCGCGGCATCATTATGGGTGAAACTCTCATCATACGGCCCCGTGGCAACAACCCAGATGCGGTTTTGTGAATCAGCCTTAACCACTGAGGGGCCTTCCCGGAGTTCTATCGTGTTGACTATCTCATCATCTGTAGTATTTATCATCGTAACCGTAGTGGCTGCGCTAAAGTCCCTGTAGTAGGTATTGGCAACAAAGGCATGTGAGCCCGAAACTGCCAGGCCTTCTGTTCTTGATCCTGCATCAATATATCCGGTGACTTCCATTGACTCCAGATCCAGGATGGCAACAGAGTCGGTATAGGAAGTAATATAGGCTTTGTTATTCCCTACACTTTCGATATAGCGCGGGCTAAGTTCATTGTCAAAATTTATAGTATGACTGGCCACGAAGGTTTCGGGATCAACCACTTCAATTTTATGGCTATTATTGACAACAATGAACAAATTATCATTAATCAAGCTCGCGCTTTGAGCTACGTCTCCAAGAGGGCGGCCGTTATTATTTTGGGAGAAGTAGTTTTGCTGAACTTCGTTTGTAAACGGGTCATATGCAGTAATGGAAGCATTTCCGGCTTGGAATGATCCTTGATTTAGTATGAAGACTGAACCGTCTCCGTTTTCATCACTTGTATTGTTTTCGCTGCAGGAGATTATGAATAATAAGAATAAGGGCAGTATATAGTTAATGTATTTCATTGTTAGTGTTTTTTGGATTTGAGGTTGAAATGCTTTCGCATCTTCTGTTAAATGTTGAATTTCAGGGTCACTAAATGGTTTCTTCCCGGTATGGGGTAAAAGGGAATTACTTCGTAGCTGGAGTCCAGCAGGTTATTGATGTTCCAGCGAATCCCGGACCTGATACCGAGGATCTCCAGGTTATAAGAGATCGAAAAGTCCACTGCCGAATAGGCATCTATGGTGCTTATGTTATTTTCATCGGTGAACCTCTCACCTACCCGGCGGTATGCCACCATTGAGTTAACCGGGCCGGAAAACAGGGAAAATGTAAGCCGGTATTGCCATCGCGGGGTATGAACCAGTTGGTTACCCGTTGCCTGATCTCCCGGAAAACGAGGCTTACCGTATGTTGCCCATGTACCGCTAACCAACTGGGAGACCTTCAGGCGAAACAAATCATGCAATAATGTAGTGTTGGATTGGATCTCGAAACCCTGTGACTGAATCTCTCTTATATTTTGAGGACGGTAATTACTGCCAAGAGCGAGCCATTGGATGCCATTTTTAAGGCGGTTGATAAAAACCTGGGCGTCGGTCTGCTGTACAATTCCGCTGTAATGCATGCTGCTGTAAAACCCAGTTTCTGCTTTCCATCCTTCTTCAGGTTTTAGATCAGGATTACCAGATTCCGGCCAGAACAGGTCGTTAAAAGTTGGGGCATTAAAATCAGTGCCCGCATAGAAACGCCAATGTAAGTTCTCAGGTATCAGTGCATAATTGGCTCCGAGTGCATAGCTGATAGCCGTTCCGAAATCGCTATATTGATCTATTCTGGCAGAGGGATATAACCTTAATCTGTTTATAGGTCTAATCAAGGGATTCAGTTGAGCACTAAAATGGCTTCGGCTTTGGTCTACATCATTATATGCGGTACTGTTTATACTTGATTGGGATGTTGTAATAAGACCATTAATTTGTATGTCATCAGAAATAACATAACGTCCGGGTACTTCTAGTAAACCGGTCATATTTGTGCTAATGCTGTTTATACCATTTTGAGGATCAATAAAGTTTAGCTCCTGGCGGTTAAGAAAGGATTTGATTCCCGTTTGAACCCCGCCCATCTGTACTTGATAATTACCGTACCACCGGGCGAATTCATCTTCCTGGGTAGCCTGTTGCGTCAGGCTTTGCATAGGCCCCGGGACACCACGATCAGTATGGCCATACCACAATCCGGAGCTGAATTCTGAGTTGCTAAAGGTTTTTAACCCGTTTACCAGCAAACTTTGTGTCTCCACCTGATTATTGCTGCGCCTCCGGTCTTCGACAGGAAATCGGGTGCGGTCACCGTAATGAAAATCATTTTCAGATTGATCAAGCATAGCCTGAACATTAAGTTCCCATTTATCGGATGCCGCCCCTGCCCTTGCCGATGAGCTATATCTACCATAGGAGCCTGCCGATTGAGAAACTGCGGCTCCGCTAAAGCCTTCATCGGTGCTTAGCTGAATACTTCCCCCCATATTTCCACTGCCGTGCACGGAGCTTCCTGCGGAGTTTATTTCAATGCCTGAAAGCATACCGGCCGGGAAAGTATTTAAATCGAACAAGCCCAGCATGGGGTGATTTAGATTAAATCCTTTCCAGTAGATCTGGGTCTGATGAGCCAGCATACCCCGCTGTGAAATGGTGGATGCGCCGGAAGGCCCGTAGTTTCGAATAAATAAACCTGTGTGGTTCTCCAGGATATTGGCAAGACTGGCTGGGCCCGACAATGATATTTGAAGCGAATCGATTAGCTGTACCTGAACCGGCTGGTTTTTTCGGGGTTCAGGTACCCGCGTAGCCTCAATAAGAATATCATCCAGGCGTAGCGTATCTGTAAGTGATTGAGTATGAGCTTGTGTAGTAATTACCGATAATACGGCAATCAGGATGCAAAGCGCCCTGAAATGTTTCATTCCATTCCCTGTTACCGAAACTTCAACTCCCGAAAGTTTCCAGCATTAAATGAAGGCAGGTCTCCTGGCTCACAGGCGTTAACCATGTGCCTTCCCGTTTCTTTTAGGCTCGAAACAGTGGCCGCATGCGCTATTCGTTCTGTTTACAGTTGCGGGTACAGCTCCCGATTTGTACGGGATTCCCTTTTAATCTTTCTTTCGAAAGAGCCGATCATCATATTTAATGTGAGACCATGATACGACAGGGAAATGGGATTTCAAAATACTTTTTTTCGGATCGGATGGTATTGCCTGTTATAATTGCCGGATTTAAGGGCAAATAGCCCAAAACACGATAGCAACTACAGTATTTTTTATTATGATGCCTAAGAATAGCTATGTTTGATGTGCTGCATAGCATAAAATAAGAAAGGGTTTGAATGATTAAATCATCCAAACCCTTTAAGCGGAGAGAGAGGGATTCGAACCCCCGGAACATTGCTGTTCAACGGTTTTCAAGACCGCCGCATTCGACCGCTCTGCCATCTCTCCGGTCATGTAAATATAAGAAAATGTAACGCTAATATCAGCTACGATCAGTGAATAACTCTTTTATCCTGACAGAGCCTCGGCCCCCGAAACAATTTCTGAAATCTCAGTAGTAATCGCCGCCTGTCTGGCCTGATTGTACGAAAGCTGTAATTCTTTTATAATATCTCCGGCATTCTCTGTGGCATTATCCATTGCCGCCATCCTGGCACCTTGTTCCGAACCATGTGATTCCAGTATAGAACGCCAGAGTTGAATGTTCAGGTGGAGAGGAACCAATTCCTTTACAATATGATCTGGATCAGGTTCATAAATATAATCAATTTCAAGTTTTCCGGTTGCCGGTGTTTCTTCCGTAATTTCATCTTTGAACTCTTCCTGCATCGGTAAAAGAGGTTCAATAATTCGTTTTTGGCTAATAGCCGACATGAATTCATTAAAACAAATATAGACCAGATCTATTTCTTTTGTTTTATAACGGGCTACTATATTTTCCATTATTGCAGCCGTATCATCATAATTATAGTTTTCAAAGAAACCACTGTAATCACCATGGACTTTGTATCCGCGTTTTTTGAAGTGATCATTGGCTTTCTTCCCAATACAGATCATGGAAAACTCGCCATTGTCCAATTTGTCCTGAAAGTCAGCCTTAATCTTATTTTCCACGGCCCGAAACAAATTTGCATTGAATCCACCGCAAAGCCCACGGTCTGAACCAATCACTACAAACATCACCTGTTTGGTATCGGGCCTTGGTTGCAACAGTTCATGCTTTGTTTCTGAATTGCGCATTAACCGGGCAATGATATCCTTTAATCTGGAAGAATAAGGCCTGGCTGCCAATAAACTTTGCTGAGCTTTGCGCAGGCGGGCAGCAGCCACCATTTTCATAGCACGAGTGATCTGCTGTGTATTTTTAACCGAACCAATTCGGTCGCGTATATCTCTTAAGTTCGCCATTATTTATCGGCTGATGGTGCAATTATATTGGATACAGTTTCTGCTTCTTTAAGCAGCTTTTCCTGAAATTCAGGGCTGGCAACTCCTTTATCAGCAAGGTCTGCCAATTCATCTTCGTATTTCAATTTGATCGTCTCCAGATAGCGGGACTCAAATTCGGATATCTTGTCAACCGGGAGTTTATCAAGTACACCAGCACTGTTTACAAGCAACAAGGAAATTTGCTGATCTACAGATAATGGCTGGTATAAGCCTTGCTTGAGCAGTTCAACGGACCTAGCACCCCGATTCAATTGCTGCTGAGTGGAGAGATCTAAATCGGAGCCGAATTTTGCAAAAGCTTCAAGTTCCCGATACTGAGCAAGGTCAAGTTTCATGGTACCGGAAAGTTTTTTCATTGATTTTACCTGCGCATTCCCTCCTACCCTGGATACTGAAATACCAACATCAATAGCAGGCCTTACACCAGCATTGAACAGGTGAGTTTGAAGAAATATCTGTCCATCAGTAATAGAAATTACGTTGGTCGGAATATACGCAGATACATCGCCCGCCTGAGTTTCAATGATCGGGATTGCCGTAAGCGAACCGCCTCCCTTTACCAAAGGCCGGATAGGTTCCGGTATGTCATTCATCTTTTGGGCAATGGAATCATTTTTATTAATCTTTGCCGCACGTTCCAATAGGCGACTGTGCAGATAAAAGACATCACCCGGATAAGCTTCGCGTCCTGGAGGCCGACGAAGCAGCAGGGAAACCTCTCTATAAGAAACGGCCTGCTTAGATAAATCATCAAAAATAATTAAAGCATGGCGCCCGGTATCCCGAAAAAACTCACCAATAGCCGTTCCAGCATAAGGAGCGATATAACGAAAAGGAGCTGCAGCAGAAGCCGGTGCGGATACGATAGTAGTATATTCCTTGGCTCCTTTTTCTTCAAGTATCTGATTCACCTGGGCAATAGTGGATCCTTTTTGGCCAATGGCAACATAGATACAGAAAACCGGCTTATCCGTATTGTGAGTTTCCTTTTGATTCAATATGGTATCAACGGCAATGGCAGTCTTACCTGTCTGGCGGTCACCAATAAGCAATTCACGTTGACCGCGTCCTATAGGGATCAAAGCATCAATGGCTTTTATTCCTGTTTGAAGCGGTTCGGTGACCGGATCTCTGTAAATTACCCCCGGTGCTTTACGTTCAAGCGGTGAGGTATAAGTTTTTCCTGAAATAGGGCCTTTACCGTCAAGTGGCCGCCCGAGGGGGTCAATAACACGTCCTAGAACGCCTTCGCCTACCGGCAAAGAAGCAATATCTTTGGTACGCCGAACTGGATGCCCTTCGGATACAGCCTCAACAGAACCAAATAAAACAATACCTACGTTGTCTTCTTCAAGGTTAAGAACCATTCCACGAACGGGATCACCGCTGTCATCAATAGAATCAGGCAATTCAACCAATTCACCTGCTTGAATTTTTGATAATCCGTGAACACGGGCAATACCATCACCCACTTCAAGTACTGTACCAACATCATAGACATCAGATTCGTTATCAAAACCGGCCAGTTGTTTGCGAAGTATTGCCGAAACTTCTTCAGGTCGAACTTGACTCATAATACATCCTGTAAATAATATTTCTGTGGTTTATGCAGCGGATCCCAGCAACAGGGATTCCAATTTCTTAAGCTTGTTTTTTAGGGAACCGTCAATTACGGTATCTTCAATTTTTACAGTAAGCCCGCCTTTAAGGGAGGCGTCTTTCTTTAAAATAAGATTAATTTTCTTTCCGGTTTTTTTCTCAAGAACCGTTTTTAAATGATCAGCCTGATCTTTGCCCATGGTATCAGGGTAAAATACCTGTACATCCAGGATTCCTGCTGATTTGTTATAGTCGGCTAGCAATGAATTGGTAACCTCAAATAATAAACCTTCCCGGTTTTTTGAGACCAAAAATGTCAAAAATTCCCGGGTAAGATCACTAACTTTGTTGCCGAAAATCTCCTTAGTGACTGCCTGTTTCTTTTCCTGATTTATAATCTTGCTTTTCAGAAACAGCCTGAGTTCTTTTGAACTTCGAATAGTACTGTTAATAAATTCAACATCCTTCAGGACGGCTTTCGTCTTTTTTTGTTCTCTGGCTAAATTTAGTAGTGCCGATGAATAGCGGCGTGCAGCTTTAGCTGACATCTTGCAACACCTCGTTTTTAGATGTTTTCGATAAATCCTGAATTACCTTATCAACAAGCTTTTTGTTTTTGGGGGCATCTACTTCGGATTCCAAAATCAATGTTGTTGCTTTGATCGCCAAATCAGCTACTTCAGAACGTAATTCTACGAGAGCTTTTCTTTTTTCCTGTTCAATAGTATTACGAGCTTGTTCAAGAAGTTTAGCAGCTTCCCGCTTTGCCTGATCCAATCGCTCATCGCGCAGAGAGTCGGCTTTTTGCTGGGCTTCTTTCCGGATATTCTGAGCCATGACTTCCACTTCACGCACAGCATTTTTATTTTGCTGTGAAATATGCTCAGCTTCCGCCATCGCTTTTTTCGCAGCTTCCAAAGAATCCTTAATATTCATTTCCCTGACGTCAAGAGCGCCGAGGATAGGTTTCCAGGCAAATTTTCCCAGAATGAATAAAAACAGCAAAAAGGTAATTAATACCCAGAAAAAGAGCCCGAAGTTTACATCGAGCAAACCTTGTGCTAATATAAAGCTCATGGTGTTTTATATGTTAAAGTTTAGCTAAATGCAAGGATAATACATACAACCTGACCGAAAAGAGCTACACCTTCAATAAAAGCCGCGGAAATCAACATCGATGTTCTGATTTCATTTGCAGCTTCCGGCTGGCGTGCAGTTCCTTCCATGGCACCCTTACCAATCATACCGATTCCAATTCCGGCTCCGATAGATACGAGTCCTGCACCAAGTCCGGCTGCTAAATATGCTAATTCCATTTTTTCTCCTGTGTTATTTTTTGTTTTGTATAGGTTATTAGAAGTTCTGTATCAAATTTGTTCTGGCTCATGGACCTCTTCATGCTCAACCAATGCCATACCAATAAAGAGGGCCGATAAGATAGTAAATACATAAGCCTGTATAAAGGCAATAAATGCTTTTATCAGGAAGACAAATAATGTCATTAATATCCAAATTGGTGCAGTTGCGTACGCAATACCAGAACCAAATAAATTGTTGAATACAAAGATGATACCAAGTATCGAAAAAATGAGAATTTTACCGGAGGCCATATTTGCAAATAAACGAATGGCCAGGGAAAATGGTTTGGTAAAGATTCCGATAAATTCAACCGGGAAAAGAATGATGCGGATATAGAAAGGAACACCGGGAAACCAAAAAATATGCTTCCAGTATTCTTTCGATGCGGATAGCTGCGTAATCATAAAAGTCATTAGGGCCAGCACAGCTGTAACTGTA
Organism: Balneolales bacterium; assembly: GCA_040878085.1. Lineage (GTDB taxonomy): Bacteria > Bacteroidota > Rhodothermia > Balneolales > Natronogracilivirgulaceae > JBBDMU01. Next base: position 92,758 of record JBBDMU010000029.1, on the reverse strand, counting down.
ATATCAGCTGTAGAAGAGACGCCCCAGGGCATCAACCCGAACAGGTTCATGAAAAGAATGAGGAAAAATACCGTTAGTAAATACGGTGTAAACTTAATGTAATCAGGACCAATATTCGGCTTGGCTATGTCATCACGGATAAAAACCACAAAGGTTTCAAATAGATTGTGAAATGCTCCCTTTGGCTCTGTTTCCTTGCCGGTACCGGCTTTATACCTTTTGGTAAGTGGAATAAATATAGCTATTGTAACAAATGCACTTAACCAGAAAAATACCAGGTGAGAGGTAATTGAAAAATCAAACAGTATAGGCTGTTGATCAACACGTACAATATGATAAGTAAACGGTTTTAAATTCGCATTGGCAGGTACGTCTTCTTCCAGATAAGCTTCATCGGTAAATGCATCACTATTTATAGCCGCCGTTGTTGAACTAAAGAAATGTAACCCTTCTTCGTCATAGAAAAATCTAGGCAGCTCAAGGGTACCTACCGGGCTAAAATCTATATAATAATGGTCGAGCACTTTTCCAACTACATCTACGGTATTATCATCATTCTGTTCGGCAGAAAATGATAATTGTGATGTTACTGCTGTGAACAGTATAAGTAAAATGGTGATTCTAAATAATTGAGTCATTTACCGGGGAAGACGCGATTTGCTTGAAATCTTGTTAATAAAAATAATTTCCGTCACAGATTTGTAAAGATAGGAAATTAACACTGCAATTGTAAAACCTATTTGGTGTAATAATGAAAAAATAAATACAAATAAAATAGCGCCACTAAAGAAAAACATTTTAGCAAGCATACTGCCCATCACAAGAGCCATAAATGTATTAAAAGCATCATCATATTTTATTTCGATCAGGTATAATGCCACTATAAATCCAATCGAAGTTACAATAAACCCTATAAGTACGCTCAACAACATCTCCTGACCATAATTTACATATATCGGGTAACCGGCTATAATAAAAAAGATGGCATCCATCAATAGAATGGATCGTGTAAATTTAAAGGTCTGTTTACTTTTTTCCAGATTTATCATTTGAATTTTCAAGTTCTATAGCAAGTTTGTAGATGAAAGCGAATAACCCTACAAAACCAAGTAAAGAACCTATGATGACACCAAATGGAGTCGTGTCTAATTGGTTGTCTATGTATATTCCAATTAATACGGGTATAATGATGGTTCCTGCAATTTGAAAACCCAGCCCGATATATTTGGAAACAGTGTGTAGACCTTTCACGATAGCCTGTTAAATGCTCACTGAGGGTGTTTTATTATTCTTTTTATGATTCTCACCATTATTTGATATCGCGTCGGAGTTCATTTTACAAGCCCCGTCAAAACTTGCCCCTTCTTCAACCAAGAATACTTTTGTTTGAATATCACCTTTTACAACTGCTGTTTGGCGAAGAATTAGACGATTAGAAACGGTAACTTCACCGTCAATTGTTCCGGCTATGTCAGCTTCAGGCGCATTAACATTACCTTTAATCAGGCCGGATTTGGAAATAATGCATTTCCCTTTGGATATAATTTCACCATCTACAGTGCCTGAAACACGAATATCGTTCTCGGTCTCCAGGGCGCCTTTAATGGTAGTGCCCTCGCTAATCATATTTAAGGAAGGTTGTCCGGTATTATTATCTGTTTTCATATTGTTATTGCTTGGTGTATTTTTTTTATTAAACATACTAATTAGCTTCTGATAAGTTTGTCAAGAATGTTAAGGGATCTAGAGCTATGCCATCTCTCCACAATTCAAAGTGAATATGTGGCCCGGATGTCAAGACACCAGATTTGCCCACGGTGCCCAAAATATCACCTCTGAAAATGATATCCCCTTTCCTTTTATTTATGTTAGATAAATGTTTATAGGTACTGGTATATCCCTCTCCGTGGTGTATATGAACCACATATCCATAGTTCATTGTCCAATCGGCATTAATAACTACTCCATCTGCAACAACTTTGGCTGTCGCTCCTTCTGATGCAGTAATATCAACCCCCATGTGCAACCTTTCGGAATCAAATAACCGGGATACGGTGCCGGAAATAGGTGGTTCTGCCGGGAATTCGGGAGCCATTTTTAGGTTGCGTGAATATATTATCTGATTGGCATCTAGCACTTGAATATTAGCCGACGGCTCCATCACTGCAAATTGAGGTGACTCCTCATGGAATCCTTCAAGCTGTTCTAAATGTTGAACAGAAAATACAGTATCAGTCCCTTCGGCAATTACTTTTTTCATTTCAATTAGCTGTTGATCGCGTATAGCGAGAGAATCTTGCAAAGACATTATTCTGGTGGTTATGTTTTCAACAGAATGGCGTACTTCGCGATCATCTTTGTCAAAAACAAAATTACCCACTGGTGTAATAAATAAAAAAGCAGCACTAAGTATTATTACCATCAGATTAAACCCTACCAGAAAGACAAATAAAGAATATGGTTTGAACGAATAAGATTTTGGATTACCCGGCTCTTCTTTTTCCAAAAGAATCAGGGTAATATTTTCTTTCCGGCGTTGATATAGTTTTTTTATCAAGTCGATCATTTAGTAAACATAACTAAAATATTAGAAAATATTAACCTTTCGTTAACATAAAAATCCAGTCTATTTATTTAGCGGCACAAAGAGTATAAAAATCAAAGTTTTGGATGTTTTAACTTAAAATTTCTTTTACACAATATGCGAAACATAAATTATTCACATTATTTATATACAATATAATATTTTATACTCAAAATAATATATTGTATAATTGCAATACAGCATACCTTCGAGTCTTACGGAACCTGAATTTTCTCTTTGGCTCTTAAACGCCCGAATAATTTGGAGATTCTTTGGTAATCTGTACGGTATGAGGATGCCCTTCCCTGATGCTTGCAGAGGTTACTTTCACAAAATGTGCCTGCTGAAGCTCGGCAATATCTCGTGCCCCGGTATATCCCATGGCCGCCCTTAATCCGCCGGCCATTTGGTAAACAACTTCAGATAAATACCCTTTGAAGGGGACTCGTCCTTCAATTCCTTCAGGAACCAGCTTTTTTAAATCATCTTCAGTATCCTGAAAGTACCGGTCTTTGCTACCATCACTCATTGCGCTGATACTTCCCATTCCGCGATAGGATTTAAATTTCCTGGATTCATATATTATTGTTTCTCCAGGGCTTTCGTCCACGCCTGCAAACATGGAACCCATCATTACTGCGTCTGAGCCGCCGGCAAGAGCTTTGGGAATATCTCCGGTATGTTTGATCCCGCCATCACCAATTACCGTAATACCAACATTGTGGGCGAAAGCTGCCACTTCCATCACAGCGGATAGTTGAGGTACACCTACACCGGTCACTACACGTGTAGTACAAATAGAGCCCGGGCCTACCCCCACTTTAATCACATTTGCACCGGCTTCGTATAAAGCTTTGGCTGCGCTTGCCGTCGCTACATTTCCTGCAATAAGATCAAGTTTCGGAAATTCTGCCTTTATTGCGGAAACCATTTTTATAACACCCTCTGAGTGTCCATGAGCCGTGTCAACGGCTATAATATCTACGCCTGCATCATTAAGGGCCTCCACTCTATCCATTGTATCGGGTGCGATTCCAACAGCTGCCCCTACGCATAACCGGCCAATGGAATCTTTGCTGGCATTCGGAAAGTTTTTCTTCTTCTCAATATCCTTAAAAGTAATGAGGCCAATCAATACCCCATTATCATCCACAATAGGCAGTTTTTCAACTTTATATTCCTGAAGTTTACTTTCGGCTTCTTTAAGGGTGGTACCGATTTTGGAAGTAACCAAATGATTCTTGGTCATTATGCTTCCCAACGTTTTCTCGGGCTGGGATTCAAATCGCAAGTCACGGTTGGTTACAATACCTATAAGCTTCTGGTTTTTATCCACTATAGGGATGCCACCAATTTTATGCTTTGTCATTAGGCGGCGAGCATCTTTTATTGATGCTTCTTTATTCAGGGTAACCGGGTCGACGATCATCCCACTTTCACTTCGTTTGACCAGCCGGACATGTTCCGCCTGATCAGCTATCGTCATATTCTTGTGCAGAACAGCGATGCCCCCTTCACGGGCAAGAGCGATGGCAAGCCTGTATTCAGAAACGGTGTCCATTGCTGCGCTCATTATTGGCAGGTTCAGCTTTAGACTTGGTGTGAGCTGAACAGAAGTATCGACATCACGCGGAAGAATTTGAGAGTGGGCAGGCACGAGAAATACGTCATCGTAGGTTAAGCCATCTCTACTGATACGTTCAAATGGGTTGGCTTCTAACATAATTCAGTAAATATTTTAGATTACAGTTTAATAAATCTACGGATAATAACAGAAAGGTGGAACGTAAAGTCTGACTATATAACGTATTTTTTTTATAGTGTATAGATTTAACCTAACTTCACACCTATTGAATTAGAATAACTTCATTTTTCCTTGTTTATTTGCCGCGTTATGCGGATTATCTATTTAATTTGTATCCCATGTATCCCAATCTATGGATGATTTCATTCCCTTTAACAAACCCTTTAAAGACGAAAGGGAAATTGAGGCTGTTACCCGTGTGCTTTCAGGAGACTCTTTGTGTGGTGATGGCAGTGTAACCCACCGCGTTCACTCCCTTCTTAAGCAATGGCTGGAAATCGATCATGTATTTCTCACTACTTCCTGCACTCACGCCCTGGAAATGGCCATGATGGCACTGGATATCAGTCCGGGCGATGAGGTGATTATGCCCAGCTTTACTTTCGTATCTACTGCAAATGCGGTTGTGATGAGAGGGGCTAAACCAGTATTTGCTGAAATACAGCCGGGTACACTTAATATTGATCCCGTTGATGTAGAAAAGAAAATCACTAACAAAACAAAGGCTATTATCCCTGTTCATTATGCCGGAATCGCCTGTGCTATGGATGAGCTTCTTCACCTAGCCGCTGCCCATAACATATTTATTGTGGAAGATGCTGCCCAGGCCATCGGTGCCCGTTATAATGACCGCTACCTTGGAACCATCGGCGACATTGGTTCTTTTAGTTTTCACGACACCAAGAACATAATGTGCGGCGAAGGAGGGGCTTTTGTAACGAATATTGAAAGCATTGCCCGCAAAGCGGAACTGCTCCGGGAAAAAGGAACCAACCGATCGGCCTTTATCCGCGGAGAAGTGGACAAGTACACCTGGATGAACGTAGGCAGCAGTTATATACCATCCGATATTTTAGCCGCCATCCTGGAGGTTCAAATAACCAAAAAAGATGAGATCCATCAAAAACGTAAACAGGTATGGGAAACCTACCGAAAAGTACTCCAGCCTTTTGAAGATAATAGCTTCATAAGTCTACCTAAGCTTCCCTCCTATGCCAAACAAAACTACCATACCTTTTTCTTTAACACCCGAAAGGCATCCACCCGTGACGCTATTCTAAAAAGCTTGCACGATCGCGGAATTGGTGCCACTTTCCACTACATACCGCTTCACTCGTCACCGTACGGAAAAAATGTACTGAATAGTGACCAGTCCCTCCCGCTTACCGAAGTTCTCAGCAGTACCTTGATACGGCTACCGGTCTATCCGGATCTTGCGGCACAGGCGGAACAAGTGGCCTATAGGGTGTTTGAGGTGATACAGGATCAGAAAAATTCATCCATTAAGATATCATGAAGATCCGCATCACTGATAGCAAAACGGCTGATCTCCGGGAATGGGAGAATATTTGGGCACATTGTGAGTATGCCACTTTTTTTCACTCCCCCGAATGGATGAACATTTGGCATCACTATTATGATGGATTAATTTCCCCGCGATCACAACACATCAGCTTTTCTGACGGCAAGTCCGCAATTTTGGTAGTCTCGGTCAAAACCCGTTTCAATGGATGGGTCAGCATTCATGAATCCTCCCCAGGCCACTCCTACGGCGGCTGGATCTCCCTTGACGAACTTACCCCTGATCATGCGGAGTTGCTCTCCTTATACCTGTTTAATCACTACCCCAATTTAATATGGAGAATAAATCCGTTTGATCCTCTGAATACCTCCGTACACAATAATTTTTCCTTTAAAGATGATCGGGCGTTTACTGTGCCATTAAAGTTATCCTGGGATGATCTTCACAAGCGAATGAAAAAAAGAAAAATTGTTAAAAAGGTTAAATTGGCCGACAACAGTGGCTTCACACTCAGGAAATTGGGAGTGGAGAGCCTCGACGAGTACCAAAGCATCTATGATGAGGCCCGAGAACGCTGGGCCCAGAAAGGTGCCCAGGGGGCAGTCTATAACATGAGCCTGTTTGAATCCTTTTTTAAATCTGAATACTGTGATTTCTGGGGAGTCTTTCATGATTCCCGGCTCATTTGCGCCGGACCAGTTTTCCGAAGCAAAGCTCATGTCGTATGCTGGCTCACCCTGGCCAAAACCGAATACCTGCCCAAGAAACCCTACGAATTCTTTTATTACAATCTGATTTCATACTACAAAGGCCAGGGGTACTCCTGGTTTGACTTCAACCCCAGCGGAGGACTCAAAGGCCTTGAACATTTCAAAAAAGGATTTGCCACCACAGAATTCCCCTGCCCGGTCTTGGATACCCGCCCGGCATACATGGTGGTGCTGCAAAATATTAAGTCCAGTCTCAGTTCCTGAAATGCATAAAATTGGATATTCAGATCGAATTTCCACCCTCTTCTTCTTTATGTATAAATGCATTAATGGTCATAATTCGAATTTGTTTAGAATAAGTAAAAAAATCAGCTACAATACTACACAGATTTCTTATACTTCATTATTCCGCTCCCAAATGAGTATCCTCACGAAAGTTCTTCCGGGTACTCCACAATCCCCTTTACCCCCACTAGTCCATTTTCGGTAAGTTCAACAGCCATGCAACATTCATCCGGGGCGTCAAAAGGAAGGGTGATGCCGAACTCACTGGCCCGCCTGTATCCAAACCTGGGATAGTATCCGGGATGGCCTAATAGAATTACTGATTTGAAGCTGAGAGAGGCTGCAACCGCATGAGCATGTTGTACCAACTTGCCGCCAATTCCCTTGTGCTGAAATTCAGGCAAAACCGACACGGGCGCCAGCGCCAATGAAGGAAATATCTGCTGCTCGGATTTGATGCCTATTTTTGTCAGCAAAATATGGCCAACCACTTGCTTATAATATTCGGCCACTAAAGATATCTCGGGGACAAAGGCCGGTGATTTCCTCAACCTCTCCACAAGGAATTGCTCTTTATGGTCACTCATTTCTTCATCGCGAAATGCATCTTCAATAACACGATGAACAGCCTGATGATCATTTTCAATTTCCTGCCTTATGTTAATCTTCATGTTCATGACCTCTGCCATACCCAATTATTAAGAAAAAGTTATCGCAGCTTGTTAGCTTATAAACGATCCATAAAAAGATCAAAAGTGAGGAAAGTATTCATCAATTTAAAATGCTTATCAAAACTGAATAGCGTTATTTTACCTGCTATTACCTGTTGTAGAATGATCAAATCAGGAATACCGACACGATTGATTCCTCTTTCTAGGTTCATCAGTTGATAATGCCTGAGCAGATCCCAATCAATTTGTAAGGGTAATCTTTCCAAAACTTGTAAGCCATTCAAAACGTCATGTTCACCTTGTTTAATTAAAGCCGGAGCCAATTCAGTCAATATTATTTCATTGGTACAGATCATATTTTCTTCAATCAGCCGATCTAGCTTAGGAATGCCTCCTGATTTAAAATATTCAATCCAAACAGAACTATCTGCGAGAACTTTATAACCGAACATTAACGACGTTTCCTGAGTGTATCAAGATCGATTTCCAGATCAATAGTGCCTTTTCGGGTAATTAAACGCTTTCGCTTTGCCTGGTCTATTTGTGCCTGCAAAGCCTCTTTAATCAGTTGACTTTTTGTTTTTGCCCCTGTTGCCTCCATAGCTTCATCAATAAGTTCTTTTGGAATGTCTAATGTTGTTCTCATATTAGTTTATGCATGGATACATGATTTACTATGCATTGATTACGTCATAATTCAATAATAATTCTATTAAATTTTATCGAAATGTTTCATACAGGACTCGATGGATGCCGATAGTTGAGCGCAACCCAGATATTCATACAGCTATTTTCGGATGGTCAATTTGGCACGAGTATATAACCAAAAGGTTTAAAGGCAGCACCACCTATGCAATTCACAAGCCCAAGCCCCGAATCCCGTTATAAAATCCCCATGTTTTTTTACAATGCTTCCTAAAAGTTTTTTTACATTTTAAGAAAATTAACACATCTTATTAACCGCAAGGTTTTCTTTTTATCGAACGGATAGAACAACTTCGACGGATCAAACTAGTGGAGCCTCAAAATATTACTATTCTTGTTAACCCTAGCTCATATGTGTAGCCATAATGAAGATATTTGAACAAACAGAGGCACCAAATCAGCTTAACTGATATATGTCATAATGCAATTAAAAAATGAGATAAATGGATAATAAAGCAAATCAAAACCGCAGAGACTTTTTAAAAAATACAGGGCTTTTAACTGCTGGCGTTGGCATCGCGGGAGCTTCTGTTTTAACAGCTGGTACAAAACAGCCCGGGAACAGCATTCCGCGATGGAAAGGTTTTAATCTTCTCGATTTCTTTTCGCCCGACCCAGAGAATACAAGACCGCCAACAAAAGAAAACTACTTTCGCTGGATGGCTGACTGGGGGTTTGATTTTGTACGCATACCAATGGCTTACCCTTATTATTTGAACTTTGACCGCAGCAGAAACATCAAGCCGGATGAGGTCTATCAAATCAAAGAACAGGCTGTTGACAAAATTGATGAGCTGGTTGCAATGGCACATAAATATAATATGCATGTCAGCCTGAACCTTCATCGTGCCCCGGGTTATTGTATTAATGCCGGTTTCCATGAACCCTATAACCTGTGGCTTGATGATGAAGCTCAAAAGGCTTTTAACTTTCACTGGGAAATGTGGGCCAAACGATATAAAAATGTATCCTCAGATAAAATTAGTTTCGATCTGGTAAACGAACCGGCCATGCGCGAAGACATGAACGATCAGCACTCCAGCCAGAGCTCTATCCCGGGCGACGTTTACCGGAAAGTAGCCTTAAATGCCAGAAATGCCATTCAAAGCGTAAACCCCAACCATTTGGTAATTGCCGGCGGCAATGATGTAGGCACCTCGGTAGTTCCGGAACTGCTGGATTTGGGCATTGCAAAGAGTAACCGGGGATATTTTCCCGGTCTGATCTCTCATTACAAAGCACCCTGGGCTTTTGAGAATATTGATGATTTACCTGTACCCAAATGGCCCGGCCAGGTTGGTGATCAGTATTTCAGCCGTGAAATGCTCGAAGAACATTACGCACCCTGGATAGATATCGTAAAACAAGGTATAGGAGTTCATTGCGGAGAACTCGGGTGTTATAACAAAACACCTCATGATGTATTTCTCGCTTGGTTTACCGATACACTAGATATATTCAAAGAAAACGGTATCGGTTTCGGACTTTGGGAATTCAGCGGAAGCTTCGGCGTACTTGATTCTGGGCGTGAAGACGTGGAATACGAAGATTGGTACGGCCACAAACTCGACCGGAAATTACTCGACTTGCTTATGAAATCATAGCACCGTTACCTGTTAACTAAAATATTGTCAACCTTAATTAGGCACGAAAGCATTCAAACATTCAACATTCAAACCTTTAACTTTCAACACCACAAGCATCCACAGCATCGGCTACATCATCATAAAAGTGATCACGGCCAATCTGATCGGTAACTCCGCTGATTTCAAATTTATCACGCACGGGCCCTCTTACCGAAGATAACCGAAGTTCAATTCCTCTGTTTCCCAAATCTTCGCACAGTTCTTTCATGGCCTGGATACCAACGGTATCCACCCAGGAAATCACCGAGGCATCAAGAATGAAGTACCTGATTCGGTCTCCCTTTTGAGTACGCTTTTCGATCAGGTATTCTATGGTGTCGATGAAGTTCTCCACGTTGGCGAAGTAAAGCGGGGAATCGAACCGGTAGATCAGGATACGTTCATCAACATGGGCATCGGGAAAACGCTTGACGTTTCGAAAGGTACTGGAGTTGCCTAACCGGCCCATCTCGGTGCTGTGAGGTTTGGTGCTGTTATAGATAACCATAGCCAGGGAAGTAACCACCCCAACCCCTATTCCTGCCTCGATACCCATGGCCAGTGTTGCAATAAAAGTCACGGCAAGCATGGAGAAGTCTTTCTTGTCGGTCTTCCAGAGGTAAATCATTTCTTTATGATCAAACAGGCTGGCAACAGCCATCATAATGATCGCACCAAGCACAGCGGAAGGCAGGTAATAAAACAAAGGGGTCAAAAATAGCAGGAACAGCGAAATGATTATGGCACTGACCAAATTGCTTATGCCGCTCTTGCTCCCTGCCTGACTGTTGACCGCCGTTCGGGAAAAACTTCCACTGGTCGGGAACGACTGAAAGAATGCTCCCCCGATATTTGCCGCCCCCAATGCGATCAGCTCCTGATTGGCATCTATTTTATACCCCTTCTGGTTAGCAATAGCTTTGGATACGGCAATAGTTCCTATATAACTAACAATTGCGACCACTAAAATTGTTGGCAGCAAAAGTTGAGCATCAGCCAGGCTCAAGAAATCGACATTAAACGAAGGCAGCCCTTCCGGAATGTCGCCCACAATAGAAACTCCCTGCTCACCCAGACCCATGCTTCTAACAACCACAATACCGGCAATCACAACCATCACGGCCGCGGGTATCTTTTTGCTCCATTTATCAAGTACTATTAACGCCACAAGTGCCCCTAACCCAATAAGTGCCGTTGGTATATGAATGCTCCCGATATTTTGGACCAACTCCATCAGAATCTGATGTACCAGTTGGGTGGCTGGTAAATCCATGCCAAGCAGATAATCGATCTGGCTGATCCCAATGATAATAGCTGCCGCCGAAACAAAACCGCTAAGCACGGGATGCGACAAGAAGTTCACCAGAAATCCCATTCGCATTACTCCCATCAGCAGCTGCACCACGCCAACGCCCAATGCAGTGAGTATAGCCATACGAATAAATCTTTCCGTACCCGGCTCGGCAAATCCGCTTATCCCGGCAAAAACCAGCAGCGATACCAGGGCAACCGGTCCGTAACCAAGTTCACGGGAAGTGCCGAATATTCCATACAATACCAGCGGAACCAACGCTGCATACAAGCCATACACAGGTGGCAGGCCCGTTAGTACGGCATAGGCCATCCCCTGTGGGATAAGGATTATACCGACCGTCACACCGGCATTTAAATCACCCTTAAAATCTGAGAGCCTGTAATCCGACAATTTATCGAATATGGGGAATAGAGACGTGGGAGTTTTTTTCAATTACTTAATCCTCAACGATACCAGCCATTTCTTTGAATACCCGATAAATGTAACCATAATCACGCTCAAATCATATCTTAAACGATGCAGCAAAAGCTACGGAAGCTGCTTTGCAAAAGTAATCTGCCAACTCTTAAAATGGCTGATGCAACAATGAAATTTAGCAGAATAATAAATTTTTCGGTCAGCTTCGGATTTCCCTCTGATCAGCTTCTAATTACCTTCTAATCACATTCTTGTTAACTTCTAATTAGCTTCTAATTAGCTTATGATTAGCTTAAGGTTACTCAACAAAGATTGTATCGGTGAAGTCCATATAAAAGTGCCAATCAACAGTAGTCAGATTATGCCCGCCCTCGCGCACATGATAACCCCTCGGACCCGCAACTAAAGGGCTGTTTAGCTCCGGCAGTTCTTCGGGAGCTATCGGCGTATGCCCCCATAAAGAATAAACCGGTGAAGCATGTGCTAAAGATAGAAACTCTCCTTTCGGATCCGCCCATAGATCCCGATCCGCACTGGCAATGTAAACGGCCCGTGGAGCAATAAGAGCTACAAGCATATGCTGGTCAAAGGGCAAGGCTTCTTCATTATTGTTGTATTCATCAAAGTTTCCGGCAAACCAGTGGGCAAACCGATTTACATCTTCAACGGTCTCCCCGAATTGCCGCCTGCTCAATGCCGCCCCGCCGCTACCGGAATCATTCGCGATGACCACCGCAAACCGTTCATCTTCAGCCCCGGCCCATAACGAAGCTTTTCCACCACGAGAATGTCCCACTAAGGCAACTTTAGATGCATCAACACCCGGATCGGTTTCTAAATAGTCCATTACCCGGCTGGCTCCCCATCCCCAGGCTGCCAAAGCCTCCCAGGCATCAGGTGCACGTTCGCCATAGGCTTCCTCTCCCTCGAAAAGTTGAATTACACCGTTACGGTAATCCTCAGCATTATCGGGTGCCAGATCACTATTTTGAAACGCGGCGATTCCGTACCCCCGTTCAATAACCTGTTCCGCAGGCCAAAAATCAGACTTGTTCTCTCGTGTGGGATCAATATTACTCCTGTCTCGATTATTTATTAATGTATACACCGGAACGGGGCCATTGGCCGCATTTGGCAGGAATAGAGAAAATTCAAATTGATGGGTGCGACCTCCGTGGATACTGTGAGCTATGATCCTTTTTAAGGTAGCAGCCCCATCCATGGCCGAGGAATTTTCCTCAATGAGTTCAAAAGAAAGATAAACCGGAGCCCCGGGGCTTCGCCCATACATACTGCTGCGAAACTGTTCCAAAATTTCTGCTCTTCGTGGTTCCCATTCTTCAGCAGTACTCACCGTACCACCATTCGAGGTTTCCAGCAGGCCCGGAAGTTCATAAGAGGGTACATCACCTTCCACCCATAAATTTTCAGGCCGCTCCTCCACCTGTTGGCTGACAACATCCGGGCTCGCCTGCCATCCGTCAGAAACCCCCTGCATAGAATTACATGCGCTAACAAAGATCAGACACATTATAAAGATCAAAGCAGGCTTTATGTATTGAAATATCATTTGAATCTAATTTTCTATATTACAATTTAATTTTATTAGTTATTTTATATTAAAACTTAATTAGATGCAACGATAATAAAATGGGTATTTTACAAATTTGATAACGTCAAAACTGACAAAGGTTCAGTCTCCGAATGATTTATTTGATGATCTTGGTTTGAATTTAATTAGGCAATACACTCCTGTTGCCTTCCCTACTGATTATTTCATCTTTTCACCACTCTCAGCCCAAATAATCGAAAAACGCTGTTTCCTTGCCTAATTGACCTGTTGGTCAACTAGCTATCTTGGTCGGGACAAGTCCCATACAACTCCAATACAAGTCCAACAAAAGCCCGCCGGGCCGTAGGCCTTGTGAAGGGGTTGTGCTAGTTTTGGATACACTTAAATATATTAGGCGTATTGGCCTTTTTGCTTTATTTGGCTGTTGGGACAGAAATGGATGTGCGCACCTAACGGGGCGCGTTACGTGATCGTCTTGGATCGATAGCTCTGTAGAAAACAATCGATCGTTGATGTACCGTTGATTTTGGTTACCTTTTAGACGGTAGAAAAGATTAAAACAGAAGCTATTTTATAACTTGGTGCTACTATGCTGCATACTTCATTTATTGAACTTGACGAAGGGGCTTTACGTAACAATATTGAATTCATCAAGGAGCGTTTGGGTCCTGATGTCCGCTACTCCATGGTGATTAAGGCCAATGCTTATGGTCACGGTATTGAGGAGATGATTCCCGCTATTGAAGAGTGTGGCATTACGCATTTTTCGGTATTCAGTACGGCTGAAGCCATGCGAGCCTACAAAGCGAAACGCGAACAAAGCGAGGTGATGATCATGGGCTGGATCGATGATGATTATTTGGAATGGGCTATCAAAAACCAGATCTCCTTTTTTGTGTTTACTCCCGAGCGTCTTCGCGCCACACTTCGCCAGGCTAAAAAGCTGGATATGAAGGCCCGCATCCATTTGGAGCTAGAGACCGGCATGTTCCGTACCGGCTTTAATGAGGATCAGTTACCGGAAGTAACAGAGCTGCTGCTCAACAAGAGCAGATATTTGAAACTGGAAGGTCTGTGCACCCATTACGCAGGGGCTGAAGATTATAATAATTATGATCGGGTCCAGCGTCAGGTTACCACCTTTAACCGGCTCTGCACCATGTTTGAAAACAAGCAGCTCCGGCCAACCTACAAGCACAGTGCCTGTTCGGCCTGCTTGTTTAATTTTCCGGAAACCATTAGCAATATGGTGCGCATAGGAATATCCAGTTACGGGTACTGGCCGAACAACGAGACCAAGATGCGCTTTAAAATGAAGCATGAAATACAAGGGGACCCTTTAGACCGGATTTTGTCTTGGAAAAGTGAAGTTCTGAGCGTGAATAACGTACCGGAGAACGAATATGTAAGCTATGGGAAAAGCTTTTTGACCAACCGGCCCAGCAAAATCGCCACCGTGCCTGTTGGTTACGGATACGGCTTCAGCCGCACCCTGAGCAACAACGGACACGTACTGGTAGGCGGCAAAAGGATTCCGGTGATCGGGGCCGTTAATATGAACATGATGGTGCTGGATGTTACCGATATCGACAATATAAGAGTTGGTGATGAGGTGGTGCTCGTAGGTAAACAGGGCCACCTGGAGATCAGTATCAGCTCGTTTAGCGACATGAACAACAGCATGAACTACGAACTGCTAACCCGCCTGCCCCATCATATTCCGCGTAAAATGGTGGGGAGGAGAGTTTTGAGTAATGGGTTCTGAGGCATGAATTAAAAGTTATAAATTATGATTATGAGATTTAATCGGCGGTACGTGGTTATGGTTTGATCTTATGCTACTCTGGCAACTAATAAAGCTGCAATTGGTCAATTGGTTCAAGTTTATAGACCCGCCCATCGAATTATTATTTGCAAAAAGCATTAGGTTGCCCTAACATACCTGTTGATAACTATTCGAAATATTTTACCCCTGATCACTATCAGCAATGATTTTCTCCAGCCATCTGCCCTTTGCTATTTACGGCTTAAATCCAATGCCTGAATTTACGGCATGACACTTAGAGAACAAGCCTACAGAGGGTTTAAATGGACCACCGCGGGCGGCATTGCCACTTCAGTGTTTGATTTTGCGCGGTTTTCTGTGCTGGCGCACCTGCTGGTTCCCGGGGATTTTGGCTTGATGGCGATGATTATTGTGGTGCTGGGTTTTGCCAGGGCTTATGCGGATGGCGGGACCAGCAATGCCGTCATTCATCGTCAGGATACCACTTCAAATCAACTATCAAGTCTTTTTTGGTTGAACATCATGGCGGGAGTCGGTTTGTATGTGGTTATCATATCCGCATCCCCCCTTATTGCTTCCTTCTATAATGAAGCCCGCCTGCCGGGGTTACTAGCCTGGTCAGGTCTGGTGATCTTGATAACTTCTCTGGGCAGCCTGCATCAAGTGCTTCTCCGGAAACAACTTAAATTTGATGCCATTGCAAAGATAGAAGTCTCTGCGGCAGCGTTTTCTTTTGTGGTCGCCGTACTTATGGGGCTCCTAGGTTATGGCGTGTTTGCCCTGATTGGGGGACAAATAGCCGGATCATCTTTAGCAACGAGTATTTTGCTCGTCATTGGACTCAAAGACTGGAGACCCTCATTCAGGTTTAAGGTACAAGATTTACGAGGGTACTTCCGCTTTGGGATGTATCAGATGGGCGAGCACACCTTAAATTATTTCGGGTCAAAAGTTGATTACCTGCTGATCGGACGGTTTTTAGGAGCCGATGTTTTAGGATTATACATGCTGGCTTATGAACTGGTACTGGTTCCTCTGAAGCGGATCAACCCCATTCTTACCAGGGTTGCCTTCCCGGTATTTTCGCAGAAACAACAAAATTCCCCGGCCCTCCGGACGGGCTATGTCGAATTATCAAAACTGCTGGGAGTGCTGGTTTTCCCGTTTATGGCCTGCATGGGAGTACTGGCCCCACTCTTTGTTCCTATTGTTTTCGGTCCGGGTTGGGAACAGGCAATACCGCTTATTCAAATATTGGCACTAACGGGGCTTATTAAAGCAATGGGCAATCCATCGGGTTCTATCATTTTAGCCTTAGGACGCGCCGATTTAAGTTTTTACTGGAATTTGTTTACAGCTATTTTCACATCCGTAGTATTCTGGTTTGCCGTACAGCACGGAGTTTATGCATTGGCTATGGCTTATTTGCTGATCAGCGTGCTGTATTTTGCAGCCGGTCAGGAACTGCTGATCAACCGCCTGATTCATTTAAGCTGGCCCGAATATTTAAAAGTATTTCTATATCCGCTGATAATCTCTATGCTGATGAGCGTCATTATCTATTCAGGATACTTATATTTTACTTCCACGCAAATGCTTGAGGTTGTTTCATTGGCTGTATTAATCGTATTATCCTTACTGGTCTACCTTCCGGGGATCTGGTTTTCGGAGCGTAAATTCTTATCCGGACTGGCCGGAATCATCTTTAATAAAAGCTAAATATTGCCCGGTCTTGTCGGATTTACCAAATCACGCCGCACCGCCAGCAGCACACAGCTATTGGCGGATATGCTCAGTACGATAACGCATCAGCCGTTTTACAATCGGAGTGCATTATTTGACAGCGATCAGGTTTGTTCGGCATCATCCCTGCTTATAAATCATAGTAGCAAGCAACCCGTAAAGCAATATGGTTTAAGCTTGTGGATGGATGGGGAGATCTATGGA
This sequence comes from Balneolales bacterium, assembly GCA_040878085.1. GTDB lineage: Bacteria > Bacteroidota > Rhodothermia > Balneolales > Natronogracilivirgulaceae > JBBDMU01. The sequence goes on along the minus strand of JBBDMU010000029.1, from coordinate 76,033 downwards.
AGTTCTGATTCTTCTGTTACTTTGACAAGTGGTATCAGCGGCTGGTTAACCTATATAGCAGATATGTACGAGCTAACCGGAAGCTACTCCTTTTTGAATCGGGTGGATGGAATTTTTTCCATTGCTGTTTATGATAGTGTGAGGCAGAAAATCCATCTGATAACAGACAGTATAGGGTTTAAGCAGCTTTTTTACAGCATCATAGACGCGAATCTGGTATGGGCTTCAGAATCCAAGGCTCTTCTGGCATATCCTGGTTTCAAAGCAGAAATAGACACCGGTTCCCTGCAGGACTTTGTACAAAACGGCCATCTCACCGGAAACAAAAGCTGGTTTAAGGATGCTTCTCTGGTCCCTCCCGGATCGGTTGTAACCTATGATCTGACAAGCAAGGTGATCCGTATTGACAAGTATTCCGACTGGGAGAGCATAAAACCCGACCACGGCCTTAAAAAAGAAGAAGCCGTACACCAGGTCGGATACTTGTTTAAACGCGCCGTGAGTAGGCGCATACTGCCCGAGGAGAGACTTGCTGTATCTTTGAGCGGCGGGCTTGACTCGCGCGCCATACTGGCAGCCGCCTCCCAAGGAAACAACGATCTCAAGACCTTCACTTTCGGTCAAAAAGGCATTGACGATCAATCCATTGCCTGTCGGATTGCCCGTGAGAAGAACCTTGACCACAAGTTTTATGAAATCCACAACAGCAACTGGTTCGAACCCCGCATTCGCGGAATTTGGTGGACAGAAGGTCAGAAAAGCCTTCTCCATATGCATGGCATTGAATTTTTGCAATCCATTAAAGATCTGGGGGATGTGGAATTCAACGGATTTTTGGGAGACGCCGTATTGGGCGAAGCTTATTTGCGCAGCAAAACAGGATTAAATGATGCTATTCTAAACCGGGGGAGAAGGTTTATATACATGGGTTTAAAACTTTCTGAGGTTTTCCATGCTGTAAGGACCCCTTTTGTGGATGCCGAGCTGTTTCGTTTTTCACGACGCCTTCCTGGCGGGCTCCTAAAAAACCATAATCTGTATGCTTCTATGCTGCTTGAACAGTTTCCGGAGTATTTTGAGAATCTGCCCTGGAGCAGCACGAAAGCTTCTTTAAGTAGATCATCACGAGTTAACGGGCTATATCTTATTCGTGAGAAAGTTAAGAGGCGTCTTTTAAGTATGGCGGGCAAGGCTGGGTATTCTGTGAAAAACACCAATGGCCTGGGGGATTATCCTAACTGGCTAAGAAGCGACAAAATTAGAACATTCACAGCTCCCCTTCTTTTTGATAATGGCGCTATTTATCCTGAATTTCTCAGTCAGGATAAAGTTAAAAAGTGTTTTGAAGCTCATATGAAAGGTTTTAATAAGGATGAGGAACTATGCCGGTATATTACATTGGAAATTTGGTTTCAGCAGGTCTACAATAAGCGTTTTAGATAATTTATTTCACAATGAATATCATTCATAATTACGACACATGGCTTCCGGTTACGATGTCCTGGCTTTATAATCAGGTTCGTTTTTTGCCCGAGGAGTTTAGGAGCTCCATAGTCTGTGCACACACAGAAAACCTAGACCAGTTTGGCATTCAGGAGGTCTATAGCCTGGAAAAAAAAGGTAAACTGGCATTTTACCATGATTTGATCATGCGCAAGACCGGCAGGACAAGCCGGCATTTATTAAATGCGGCAATTGATACGGAAGCAGATCTTCTCCACTCCCACTTTGGCCATACCGCCTGGGAGAATATGAGAACCGCTAAAAAAGCCGGCATGCGCCATATAGTAACCTTTTATGGACAGGACGTCAATTACCTACCCATCCAGAGGCCGGTGTGGAAAACAAAACGTTATCCCGACCTGTTCGACCATATTGATGCCGTTTTATGCGAAGGTCCACATATGAAGAAGTGCATTGCAGACCTTGGCTGTCCTCCGGAAAAGATAACAGTGCATCACCTTGGTGTGGAGGTGGATCAAATACCATACAAACCCAGAAATTGGTCATCCGGCACACCCTTCAAAGTTCTCATTGCAGCCACTTTCCGGGAAAAAAAAGGCATCCCCTTTGCTTTGAAGGCTTTGGCAGCCATACAAGATAAAGTGAAACTGGAAATTACCATTATTGGGGATGCGTCCAAAGAACACCATAGCCAGGTCGAGAAGAAGAAAATTTTAGAGGCGATCAAGGAAAACAACCTTGCTGACCGGGTTACGTTACTGGGGTTTCAACCTCATCAGCGCTTTCTTCAGGAAGCCTACCGGCATCATCTGTTCATCTCCCCCAGCGTCACCGCCGCTTCCGGTGACACTGAAGGCGGGGCACCCGTATCGCTGATTGAAATGGCGGCCTCCGGCATGCCGGTAATCAGCACCACGCATTGCGACATCCCCGGTGTCATTTTGCATGGTGAGACAGGATTGTTAGCCGATGAAAGAGATACCGATGGTTTGACTGATCATTTAAACTGGATGATCCGCAATACTGAGGAATGGGAAAAGATGCTGGTCCTGGGCCGCGAGCATATTGTGAAGAATTTTGATGCCCGCCGCCAAGGCATAGCCCTCGGAGAAATTTATGCGTCTATAGTATCGACAGCTACTGTTTCTTAATCAGCTGGTTCATGATGCCGGCCAGCTCGCCGGTAATCTGCCTGCGGTCATGTTTTTCGATGAATTTCTCATCGGGTGCGGGGAAAGTTTTATTTCTCCAGGCTTCTACAACCTCAAGGAGCGTAATTTTAATATCATCAAGATTATAGGGATCGCAGATATAGCTTGCTTTGTAGGCTAAGAGATCTTCTTTAGATCCACCTTCCGGTACCAGTCCTAGAATAGGTTTTCGTGTGGCCATATATTCAAACAGCTTGCCTGGGGTGGTCAGGTTTGCATTTTTGGTGTAACCGACAACCATCCACAGCACATCGGCAGATTTTAAATTTTTGATTGCTTGCTTGTGCGGTAAAAAGCCGTAGTCGGTGCTTATGCTGGTTAACTTGAGAGATCTTATATGATTTCGCACCCTGTTATCCAGGCCTCCCTGAAAAATAATTTCAATTTCATTCCGGGTGATATGCTCTTCTTCCAGCAATTCAGATACCGCTTTAAGAAAAAAATCGGGGGCCTGCTCGCCATAGAAGATGCCGCTGTACAACAGGCTTAGCTTCTTCTTTTTTATGCCAGTATGAGTAGATGCGAAATCTTCCGGGTCAAAACCGTGCTTTAGTAAATGGAACCCTGTATTGGCACTAGCGCATCGTGATTCAATGGATCTCATGGTTGCTGTATTGTTAGCAATCACGGCATCAGCCGTACCCACACATTCACGTTCCATTTTGGCCATTTTGGCTTTGTGAAACTTTGTTGGATAGTTTATGAACGGGCACTCGAGCCAGTCATCGCGGAAATCCATAACTACTGGTTTACCAGTGGTCTTTTTAAGTTCTGCCGTGATCAGATGGTTGCTGTAAGGGGGGGCTGTAGAAAATATAACATCTATTTCGTTGTCCGCCATTACCTGCTCTGCTTTACGGATGGCGGGTTTTATCCAGCCGGTTTTGTTGTCGGGCAGGTAAAAAAAAGAAAGAAACTTGCGGATCAATCCGGCAACGCGGTCGGGGATATAGTTTATCTGGCGGGCATTTTTGCCCAGTAGGTGGAATGGCGTTTTAGCCCCTACGCGATGAATTTTGATGTTCATCTGGTCCAGCTCCTGCTGCAGGCTTTTGTCGAAGGTGTGGTAAGCCCCGGGTTCAGGAGCGATTATGATGGGGTTCCAGCCGAATTCCCGCAGGTACTTTACAAATTTAAGCGGGCGCTGAACACCGCTTGAGCCCATGGGCGGGAAGTAATACACGATAAACAGGACATTCCTTTGACCGGCCTCTGATGAATTGCTTTTGCTATGTTCCGCTATTGCCTCTGAAGTTTTGCTCTTCACGGTTACATCCAGCTTCTTTTGTCCTTCAGGTACTTATTCAGCAATTCACGGGCCCGGAATAAATGCGCTTTAATGGTGCCTAGCGGCAGATCCAGAAGGTCGGATATTTCCTGATAGCTTTTTTCCTCCATATGCCGCAGTTGAATGACCTCCCGGTACCGCTCGGGAAGGCTATCAATTGCTTCCTCGATAATCGATTTACGTTCTTTGTGAATTATTTCCCTGTCGGTTTCGCTATCAAAATCCGGAATCTCCATATTCACATCCCCTTCTTTTCCATTTATCGGACGGTCTAGAGAATATGTTTTAAGCTTCTTCTTGCGCAGGAAATCTATGCTATGATTGGTGGCAATGCGGTACAACCAGGTAGAAAAAGCATATTCACGGTTGAAGGAGTCTATATTTTTAAAGGCCTTCATAAATATATCCTGAACAAGATCTTCCACTACATCCTGGTTGTGGACAACCTTCATGATGTGAAAATAAAGTGGCTTATTGTATTTTTCTACAAGTTTTCCGTATGAGTAATCATCACCATTCTGAGCAGCCGTAACCCATACCAGATCTTCCTTGCTGCTTGCTGAACCAGAACTAGAACTCATATACTAAATTGCCTTGAAAAGGGGGATTTATTGATTCTCAATTATTTTTCTGCAACTTTAAAATATAAATATTTTATCTGCCGAAAAAAACTTCCATTGGATTGCCACGTGATAAGCATTTGTTTAAATATTGATTACAGAATAATCTGACAATCAGACAAATGGAATAAAATAATTGCATTGTGAAGAAGGTTTAACTTTTACCTTACAAAAAATGCTGTATTTTTATACTGTGTTGTTAAAGGTGCACACAGCATGGAGTCTGTCTCAAAAGGCTGCTACGGCAAAGCGTCCACGCTCGCCGGGCGTGCACTCGTGCTGTATGGGTGCATTCCTCGCAGGCATGGACGTCTCGCGGAGCAGTTTTAAATTTTTTGAGACAGACTTATCAACCACAAGAGAGGCAATAATTGAGTTGCACCCGTTTATAAGAGGATTGAGATGAATATTTATGTAGGAAACTTACCGTTTAGTACCGATGATGAAGCCTTATTGGGTCTTTTTTCGGAATATGGAAATGTTGAGTCAGTTAAATTAATTATTGACAGAGCTACCAACCGTTCCCGCGGTTTTGGATTTGTTGAGATGGATAATGATGCGGAGGCAGGCAATGCTATTGATGCCCTTAACGAGTTGGAATTTGGGGGACGCGCTTTAGTGGTCAACGAAGCCCGGCCCAAAAAAGAAAACACGGGAAGCCGCAGTTTTAACGGTTCCAATAAAAAATACTACCGTTAGAGAATATCAAAGGGGTTGTTCCGGTATCAGCGGTGCACCCCCCTATTCTATTCTTTTATAAAATACAATGCGATCCATTCGTTTTTCTTTATTTTATCAATAAGGGTCAGCTCGGCGAAAGCAGGATTTTCGAGAATAGATTTCTCATCATCTACCATTAAGCCTGAAAGTACCAGTACACCGGTGGTATGATGAACAAGCTTTTCGGCCAATCCCAGAAGGGCATTTCTGTTTATGTTAGCCAGTACAACATCAAACTGATCATCATTGGACAGTAGCTCCAGGGAACCTTGCCGGATCTCCAGATTTCTATTGACCCGGTTTATGTAGCCATTTTCAACGGCGTTGCTATAGCTCCATTCATCAATATCGACACCTAAAGCACGGCTTGCCCCGAGTTTTAAAGCCGCTATGGCTAATATTCCCGTACCTGTACCTACATCCAAAACGTTATTGCCTTTCTGAATGCATTGTGGCAAGAGTTGCAGAACTAATTGAGTGGTTTCATGATATCCTGTGCCGAAGGCCATTTTAGGATCAATCTCAAGGAGGATTTTACCTTCGGGAGCATACTCTTCAGACCATGTTGGTTTTACAAAGAAATTGCCAATGTTCTGGGGTGTTATGCTTTTTTCCCAGGTTTCATTCCAATTAGTCTCCTCTATTATCGATTCTTCACTGATATAGCACTCTTCACGCTGAGACATAAGCCACATTTCGAGGTATTCACGGTCTACGTCGCTAAATCGAGTTTGCGGAACATAACAAACCAGCTGGTCGTCGAACTGTTCAAATCCAGTGAAATCCATAGAATCAAGATCAAGAATAAGAAACTCCTGAAGTTCATCAGGAATTTTTATCTCCAGTTTGATGTAACTTGTCAATTATTCTCCTAATTATTTTATACCGCCATTATTTGTACCTGCGGACGAGGCTGTCTAAAAAGGCAGCTACGGCAAGTGTCCACGCTCGGGCATCCTGAGTGCACGCCTCACGGAGCAGTTTGTAGACCTTTTGAGACAGCCTCATCTCAATTCGTCATTTATATTTTATCCCACTGGCGTTCAGCCAGCCGAGCCGCATTAAATAGATTGTTTTCATCATAGGCATTGGCCATAAACTGCATTCCAACAGGCAATCCATTGCTGTCGAACCCAGCCGGGACATTAGCGCCACAAATTCCCGCCAAGTTAGCAGAGATGGTGTAAATATCGTTCAGGTACATTTGCAGTGGATCATCTACTTTTGAGCCAATATCAAAAGCAGTACCCGGAGATGTTGGCGAAACAATCACATCACATGATTTGAATGCTTCATCAAAATCTTGCTTGATCAAACGGCGGACCTTCTGGGCTTTGCCATAATAGGCTTCATAATAACCCGCACTAAGCACATAAGTACCCAGCATGATGCGTCGTTTAACTTCCGTGCCAAAGCCCTCTGTTCTGCTTTGTTTGTATAGCCGGTTCAGTGGTGAATCAATGGCTAATAGCTGAGCTTCAAGTGAGGCTAAATTATCCCCATTATCGGCACTAATCTGTTTGGCAAGTTCTTTCTCTTCAAGCTGAAGTTCTTCCCTTACTCTTTTCTGGTCAGCCCGGTGTCCGTAACGGATGCCGTCAAACCGGGCCAGGTTGCTGGATGCTTCGGCTGTTGCAAGAATATAATAAGCAGCGATGGCATATTCGGTATGCGGAAGTTTGATAGGCACTAATTCAGCACCTTCTTTTTCCAATGAACCGAGCACATCCATTACCCGGACTTTAATTTCCTCATTAAGACCTTCACCAAAATACTCCTCAGGAATACCAACCTTAATCTTCGCGGTAGGATTGAGAACCGCCTGTGTATAATCCGGTACATCCCGATCTGAGCTCGTGGCATCGTTAACATCCTCGCCGGCCAAAGTATTTAGAACCAAAGCAGCATCATATACCGAATTAGTCAATGGGCCGATGCAATCAAATGAAGATGCAAAAGCAATCAGACCATAACGGGAAACCCGGCCGTAAGAAGGTTTAATACCCACTGTACCACAGAAGGAAGCCGGTTGGCGGATCGAGCCACCGGTATCGGAACCCAGTGCTGCATTGCAAAATTCTGCAGCTACAGCGGCAGCGCTTCCGCCAGATGACCCACCGCACACTTTCGTAGTGTCATGCGGGTTTTTCGCTGGGCCATATATGGTATTCTCATTGGACGATCCCATAGCGAACTCGTCCATATTTAAACGCCCTATACAAATTGCGTCTTCTGATTCGAGTCTTTCAACAACCGTAGCATTATAAACACTTTCAAAGTCTTCAAGGATATTAGATGCACAGGTAGCTTTTTTCCCTTTTTGGCAAATTAAATCTTTTATGCCGATCAATGTACCCGCAAGCTTGCCTGCGGTTTTATTATCAATCTTCTTTTGGACATCTGCCGCTTTTAACTCCGCCTCTTCGAGATTTAGCTGGGTAAAAGCATTAATATCCGGATTTCTTTTGCTAATAGTCTGGGAATAACTGCTTAAAAGTTCGGGTAAAGTTATAATACCCCCATCAAGTGCCTTCTGAGCACTTTTAATATCTTTATAAGTCAAATCTTAATTTATTGAATTCGGGTTGAAAGAAAATCGAGATAAAGAAAAATAAAGATTATTTTTCTTTATTTGCATCTGAGGCGGAGTTGTTTTCTGTCTCAGTTTTCGGTTCTGTTTTTTCGGGTTCTGGTTCTTTCTTCTCAGTTTTTGGTTCAGTTTTCTTTGCCTGAGCTTCTTCTTTTGTGCCTTTATCAATTTCACTGCGTATTTCAGCAGATGCTTTTCGAAATTCGTTGATACCTTGGCCCATGCCTTTAGCAAGTTCCGGTATTTTTTTTGCACCAAAAAGAAGTAACACTACTAAAATTATTACCATCCATTCTAGTCCACCTAAAGCTCCCATAAGATAATCCCTTTACTTTTTAAAATTAATTGTTAATCATTCGCAACGAACGTAAAATACAAAACATTATTGAGATGGGTAATGGTAAGCAAAATTATTTTATATTCCTGCCGTTAACGCTTGAAATTTACAGCAGGATTATTTTATTAGCACGCAGTGGATTTATCACATATTAATCATTAAAAAACTAACCGCATGATTTGGACAGTTGAATTAGCCGCTACACTCGAAGAAGCGCCCTGGCCGGCTACCAGGTCTGAACTTATTGAATGGGGAGAGCGTAATGGCTGCCCACAACAAGTTATTGACAATTTGTATGAATTGGATGAAGAGGATGATACGCCTTATGAAAGTATTGAAGAGATCTGGCCGGATTATATTATGAAAGAGGATTTTTTCCATGGTGATGGAGACGAAGGCTTTGATTATGATGACGTTTGACCAGCTCAAAAGCTTTATTTAAGTTTCAGTAACATCCTTTTATGCCATTCTTTCCGAATAGCTTTTATATATTATTTTTCACAAACGGTTGATACTGAATCTACCGTTTGTGTTTTTATAACTGTTTTTCAAACCCTCACTTGATTGCTGAATCTTTACTCCCTTTGCATAGTAGTATTGGCCATTCTCTTACCTGCGGGAGTAGATGATCTTTATGCGTATGGTGAAGTTTCAGAAATAAATTCTCAGCCTAGCACTTCAAACGATGATAAAGTTGTTCGCAGAGTCCGTTTTGTAGATAATCATAGTTTTGGAAATGGCAACCTAAGAACTATCATCAGAACAAAACCAAATCGCCGTGTTCTTGGTATCCCCGGGGCTAACCTTTGGTATGGATTCTATCAACTTAGTGGCGGCCGTTTTGGCGAAGCCCCAAGTTTATTGGATCATAGTGTAGTAGCCCAGGATATACAGCGCCTCGAATCTTTTTATGAGAATCAGGGCTTTTTTGATGCCCATGTGGATACGTCGATACTGGAATATAAGCGAAACCGGGTGGAAGTAACCTTTTTTATTGACGAAGGTGAACGTTCCAAATTGAAGCAAGTAACTTACAGTGGATTATCAGAGTTAGTAGACGAGCTTAATAAGCAAGAATTTATGCTCGACAGCCCGTTAACTCAACTGTCTGAAAATGATACTACATTTGAAGCCAACGAAAATTTTACTTATGAGAAAGCAATTAATGAAAGAAATAGAATCATATCTTTCTTGCGAAATAATGGGTATGCGGCTGTTCAAAGAGATTCAGTTGAGACTTTTGTCCGTCCGGATTCCATAAATCCGCTTAATCTTTATCTACTCTACAAGGTGTACCCCGGAGATATTTATAATTTCGGAGACATGCATATCAATGTATCCGGCCCTCAGGATGATGATATAACTTTCGAAACTGATACTTTAAGTGGTGAACCTCATACAATCGATTCTTTTTCAATTAATATGAGTAAATCGCCGGAAAGCCACACCCAATTTAGTTTACTGACAAACCACCTTATGTTTAAGCCGGGAGAACGATATAACCATGATTTATATCAACGCACGCTTAATCAATATCAAAATTTAGGGATGTTTACCGTACGTCAGTTTGACCTGAATACTGATGGAAATCCGCCAGATTTTAATCAAAGTCATTTACCTGTTTACCTGGATATGCAAACATTACCCCGGCACAGGTTTCGTACAGACGTTTTTGGAATGCAGCGTGTTGGTTTTGGAGCCGGAGCGGGTATCAGCTATATCAATAATAACCTTTTCGGGAATGCGGAGACTTTCGAAATTGGTTTTAAAGGCAGTTTTGAATACGTAAACAGCAGTTTCCTTAGAAGTTATGAGGCTAATTCTGAATATACTGTACCACGACTCGCTTCACCTTTTTCTTGGTTGAATAACAGGCGTTATTTCTTGAATACGAGAACACGATACCGGTTCAGCGTTGCCGAGGTCAGTCAACTGGATTTTAATATTGATGCTAATTTTCGTTTTAGCCAGCAGTTTGAAGTTATACACAGCAAGAAATCAACAAGTTTTCTTGATCTGATTGAACTGGATTGGTTAGATGCATCTGCTACACCTAATTTTAGGGATATGTTGTTTGACAGGTTCAGTGACGAGAATGGCAATGTTGACTTGCTTCAGATTAACCGGATTCTAGAAGATTTCAACCCGCAGTTCAGCTCCATAATTCGTTATACCTTCAGAACTTCAGATACCGATTTAATTAAACGAAATTTTGGCTATTATAGTGAAGCGGCAATTGAGATTGGGGGAAATATACCTTATTTAATTGATCGGTTTGTCGTTACTTCAGATACGCTTGAAGGCAATATACCCTCACTTAATTTAACATCCAGAAGTTTAACATACAGTCAGTTCTTTAAGACTCACCTGGATTTCCGAAGGTACAAGCCTGTATTCAGTAATGGTGTTTTTGCATATAGAGGTTTTGCAGGTTATTCACAGCCATATGGGGTAAACCCTCATATACCCTTGAATCGCCGCTTTTTCGCCGGAGGCAGTAATGATATCCGGGGATGGCCTCCGCTGCGTCTGGGGCCGGGAAAGATTGAGCAGACTGAGGTTTCTATTAACGGAGGTGAAATTAAGCTGGCAGGCTTCATGGAATATCGGCATACCTTTTTGGAAAATGTTTTATCTACCGATTGGGGATTGGCCTTTTTTACTGATTTCGGAAATATCTGGTACGGCCACCGAAGTAATCACAAAGGTTTAATTGAAGATGATCATCCAGATGGCATCTTTCGTTTCAATGAGTTTTATAATGAAATAGCTGTTGGTTCCGGATTCGGATTACGGTTAGACTGGGATTATATCGTTCTGAGAATAGATGCCGCCTATCGTATCCACGATTTACAAGAAGGCTGGTTCAACGTAAGCGGCAACTATTTGCACTTCGGCATCGGTCATTCTTTTTAAAAATATTGATTCTGGTAGTTTCATTGCTCATTATTAGAATACTTAATACTAATGCCATTAATGGTTCGTCTATAGCCTTACATTATTTTATATATGCTGACCTCAAAAAAACTAAGCTCGCTAAAAGCGCAGTCGAATATCATATTCCATTCTAGTTTTCTAAAGAAGCTATCTCCTTTAGAACGTTATGAATTCCTGCAGTTATGTCACCATCGCCATTATCGGAAAAAAGAATATCTATACCATCAGGGTGATCCGGGAACCGGCATGTACATCCTTGAGAGTGGACAAATTGAACTGATTGTTGAATTTGAAGACGAACAGGGTAAAAAACCTTCTTGCATATTAGACGCACCGGATAACTTTGGAGTCTTCAGTGTCGGTTACGATATCCGGCGAAAGTCCTCGGCCCGATGTGTCTCAGATTGTTCTTTATATGGATTCTTTAAACCAGATTTCGACACTCTCCGGGATCGCCATCCGCGTGTAGCTATAAAATTTTTGGAAATGCTGAACCTCACTATAACTAAAGAACTTGAACTTTGTCTGGACAGGCTTGTAAAAGTAACTAATATGGGAGAAGCTTATTCCCTTCAATTCGAACAGTACGGTATTGAGTAACACGACTGAACAAATACAAAGGAAGAAAGATCTGGAAGAATATGTCATGAAGAAAATATTATATTAATTCACCCATTGCCGTCTCAGATGTCTGTAACTTATTAACACCCATTATACAATATAAATACAATTATTCCATGAGCATCAAAAAGGGAGCAGAAATAGATCTTCGCATTGAATCGGCAGCATTTGAAGGAAAAGGGATTGGTAAATTTGAAAATATGGCGGTTTTTGTAAAGAATACCGCCCCCGGTGATCTGGTTAGAGTCCGCGTTTTAAAGAAAAAAAAGAAATTTTGCGAGGCGGTTCTTCTGGAGGTTTTGGAAGAAGGGCCAAGTCGTGTTGAACCCCGGTGCCGCCATGCCCTGACCTGCGGCGGCTGCTCCTGGCAGCACGTTAGCTATGAGAGCCAGCTGGAGTTTAAAACGCAGCATGTCAGGGATCATTTGCACAGAATCGGTGGGTTCACTGAAATTGAACCCAAACCAACCCTGGGTTCTCCAAGTGAGTTTGCCTACCGGAACAAAATGGAATACACCTTCGGGTCCAGACGCTGGCTCAGCGATGAAGAAATCAAAAGCGAAGGTGAAATAGAAAACAAGAACTTTGCTGTGGGCCTGCACGTTCCGGGGCGGTACGATCGTATCCTGAACTTACAGGAATGTCACCTTCAAGACCCGGTATCGTATGAAATTATGGACTACGTTCGTAATTTTGCTATAGATAATCATATTAAGCCATTTGATATCCATCACAAACAAGGATATTTCCGGAATGTAATGATCAGAAATTCCCCCATCACCAACGACCTGATGGTGAATTTGGTCACTTACCGTGATGATAAAAGGATCATGAAAAATCTGGCCGACGCCCTGCTGGATAATTTCCCCGAGATAACAACTATTGTTAATAATATCAATGATACAGCCTCCCCTACTTCCGAAGGACGTATAGAAAAGGTTTACTACGGACCAGGCTTCATTACCGATCGGATCGGCGACTATACCTATGATATCGACGCGAATACCTTCTTCCAGACCAATACTATGCAGGCCCAGCGCCTGTACTCGGTCGCCCGTGATTACGCCGACATTCAGGAGAATGCGGTCGTATACGACCTCTATTGTGGCCTGGGATCTCTGTCGCTATTCGTAAGCAAAAGCGCAAAGAAAGTTGTAGGTATAGAATTGAATAAAATAAGCGTCCAAAAAGCCAGTGAGAATGCTTTGAAGAACGAGGTGGATAACTGCGTCTTTGAAGTAGGTGACATGAAAGATGCCTTTAGTAATGAGCTAATCGAAAAACATGGGAAGCCGGATGTCCTTATTACTGATCCACCACGCCCCGGTATGCACCCGAAGGTTCTGGAAAAACTTCTTGAACTGGAGATCCCCCGCATCGTGTATGTAAGCTGTAATAGTGCTACCCTCTCGCGTGATCTCGATATGCTGCGGGAAAAATATGAGATCATGGAAGTTCAACCAGTGGACATGTTCCCCCATACCTACCATATAGAAACTGTGGTTAAACTTAATCTAAAAAATTAAAGGATCATACGGCATGCTGCCTATAATGATCATATAACGATTTAAAATTAAAAGCCTGTAAAAGGAACTACTTCAAGATCATGAAGAATAAGAAAAGCAGGCTCTTTAGAAAATATAAAGCCTATAATGAGCAAATGACCTGAATCATTTGCTCATATTTTTATTTTGCTACCAGTTTATACGTTAAAACGGAACAACATCACATCTCCGTCCTCAACTACGTATTCACGGCCTTCTGATCTCATTTTACCAGCCTCTTTAGCGGCCGCTTCTGACTTAAGTTCTGCAAAATCTTTATACTTGATAGTCTCGGCACGAATAAATCCCCTTTCAAAATCAGTATGGATAACACCGGCTGCCTGAGGCGCTTTGGTACCTTTATTAATAGTCCAGGCCCGTACCTCCTTCTCACCAGCGGTAAAATATGTTATAAGACCCAGCTTGCTGTATGCTGCCTGTATCAGCCTCTCCAGGCCGGCGCTCTCCAGATTCATATCCTGCAAGAATTCGCGCTTTTCCTCTTCGTCCAGCTCGGCAATTTCAGCTTCAATTTTAGCACATACGACTACGGTTTCGGCGCTTTCGGCTGCAGCAAGTTCCTTCACTTTTGCAACATAGGGATTATCTTCACCCTCAGGCAGGTCCGTTTCATCAACATTGCAAAGATAAATGACGGGCTTGTCTGTGAGAAGCATCATATCTTTGAAGGCCTCTTTTTGATCAGCCCAGCCATCAAAGCTTCGTACAGGCTTGCCTGTTTCAACGTGAGCACGCAGATCTTCAATCACTTTAATCTGGCCGATAACCGACTTGTCTCCTTTCGAGGCTTTCTTCACGCGATCTTCACGCTTTTCAATGCTTTCAAGATCCTTAAACAACAGTTCGCTATCGATGATCTGAATATCCCGTAGCGGATCTATATTGCCCTCAACATGAATGACATCATCATCCTCGAAACAGCGCACAACGTGAACGATAATATCTACTTCCCGTATGTTTGACAGAAATGCATTCCCCTTGCCTTTGCCTTCAGATGCCCCTTTTACCAAACCGGCTATATCAACAAATTCAATAGTGGCTGCCTGAGTTTTCTGTGGTTTAACCAGCTCAACCAGCTTTTCAATACGCTTATCCGGAACAGGCACGATCCCGATATTGGGGTCAATGGTACAGAATGGGAAATTTGCTGATTCTGCTCCGGCATTGCTCAGAGCATTAAATAGACTTGATTTGCCGACATTAGGAAGGCCGACGATACCGCATTGAAGACTCATGGGGATGGTTGTTGTTTGTTATTGATGTTTAAAAAGTTGTTGATGGGGTGCTCCATTTTTAGTAACAAATTAAGCGCCAATGCTATAGAGCAAGCAGGTGCATGTTACCTATCATTCCACCAGATCCAGGCATGGTTGATTAATAAATTTCTTTTCGGGTAACAGTACGGCTGTGAGATTTCCCATTCCGGGAATCTGATTGTAGACACAGCCGGTATCAATGCCTATCATATTTCTTTTAACGACTGGGTCGGGGGCTGGCGTGTGCCCAAAGACTACTGTTTTCTCCCAATCATTCTCATCAGTTTTTAAATGAGATCTTTCCCAAAGAAAGGCCTGCTGAGATTCACCCTTTTTCAAGAAATCCCGTATGGTTGTTTTAGTGGGCAAACCGGCGTGTACAAAGAAGTATTCCCTGGTATCAAAATGAATCTGAGTTTCATTATAAAACTGGTAATGCTCAAAAGAAATCTCCGTTAAAACATTGCCATAAGACTGAAGGGTAGCATCTCCCCCGTTATGGAGCCAAAGCTTTGTGTCATTGGTGTTAAATGCATCGAGAAGCATTTGCTCATGATTGCCCCGTAGAACAATACAATCGTGATTCTCCTGGAATTCGATCAGGTAGTCCACTACCTGCCGGGATGCGGGACCACGATCTATATAATCACCGATAAAAACAAAGGTACGATCATTCCAGGGCTCGAGCTTTTTTATTAAAGCTTGTAACGATTCCACACATCCATGAATATCGCCTATTGCTACATATTTTCTGTCAGCCAATATTACTATAATTTATGATTATCCGGAGATTGATTTAATAAGCCGCGCCCTGATTTTGTAATGCGGTTATCTGAAGCTAATGATTCCAAAACAGCATCCAGAATGCCATTAACAAAACGACCGGATTTGGCCGTTGAAAATTTCTTTGCAATTTCGATGGCTTCGTTTATTGTAACTTTAGGGGGAATATCATCAAAATGGGTAAACTCGCAAATGGCCATCCGCAGAATCAACCGATCAATAACCGCCAAACGCTGAATTTCCCAGTTTTTAATATGTTTTTCTATTTCAGCATCCGCAAATTCAGCAGTTTGAAGCGTATTTAAAAAAAGCTTTTCTGCAAATCGTAATCCTTCCTTGTCGTCATCTACTTTTGGTTTTATGACAGTATTGACAACGTGTTCTTTATCTTCGTTCCCTGCCTGGTGTGCGTATAGTGCCTGAAGGGCGGTCTCGCGTATCCCTCTGCGGTTTTTCATGAAGCTCCGTTTCTTATAATTTCCATAACAGGTAAGATACGAAAGATGGGCTGAAAACAGTATGCAAAATTATTGTTAATATTTGTCTACAGGGGGTAATCTTGCGCCTCTTATTGTTATCAACACATGAAACAGTCAAAGTATTGGATGTGGGTAGCAACCCCTCCCATTTCACTTGATATGAATAAACCAGAATTAAATCTTATCTGATTCCTTGATTAACCCGGATCGAAAGGCCTCCAGAAGTTGCTTTAAATCATCTATCCGCAGTTCCATCTCCCGGCCGATATCAGTATCGTATACGCGGATTCTCTGGTCGTTTTGCTCGAGAATCTGCGTTTCGGAGTGGATATCCAGCTCATTTTCAATTGCTTTTTGAGTGGATTCAAAGGATTGATGAGACGCCAGTAGTAAACCGTATGAGTTAAAAATCAAAGTATAACCGGCTATTCCGGTTTGTGCCTGATAAGCTTTGGCAAAACCTCCGTCTATAACCAGTAGTTTTCCACCTGCTTTTATCGGATTTTCCCCTTTTCTAACTTTAACCGGCACATGACCATTAACAACATGTCCTTTCTGCGGATCAAGGCCAAATTCTTCAAGAATCTTATCAACAACATCAACTCGTGTGCGAAAGTCAAAATAGGGGTCCATTTCCTCTATCTGGGGCTCCTCATCTTCAATAAAATAACGTTCAAAGTTAGCCATTTTAGATTTTCCAAAAAGTGGTGACTGCGCACCACACCACAGATACCACATAACATCCTCGCCGTATTGCTTCTTTCGGGGATTTTCGGTGGCAAAATACCCCTGCCGTGCAAGTCGCTCCATTCTGTCCATGAAAGCCTTGGGGCTATGGTCCACCCCGTCATATGTGAAATGACGCAGTTCTCCGTTCCTGGTCATGGGGATGCATCCGTGAAACAAAAGGTTCCCATTAAATGCCAGATAAATGCTTCCATTTGAAAACAAGAATCGCACATGCGATTGCAGCCTTTCGCTGTGTACAAAAGAAAGGCGAAGCTTATTCATAACGACCTTTTCCTGTTTGGTCAGCTCATAAGGATTTTTGGGGTCAATGGTAGGGAAATGGGAGTCTTTTAATGAATAGATTTTTCCATCTATTTTTATCGTCCCCTTTTCATAATCGATATCGTCTAGAAGACGCCGGTCCTGCATCTGGAACTGGGGACGCCTTTGCACGATTTGCCCTTCCAGCTTTAGTTGTATGACGGTGATCGCTTTATGCATCTGAGCCATTAGATATTCTTCATTACGGGATATATCATCTCCCACCTGCTTTGGCTTAAATACCTCGCAGGGATCATCACCATATACATTTACGGCCAGGGAAACCAGGGGCAGCATAGATATCGCATAGCCGTTCTCCAGGGTCTCCAGGTTGGCATAACGCAAGGAAACCCGGATTACATTAGTAATGCACGCTTCACTGCCGGCTGCTGCACCCATCCAGACTACATCATGGTTGCCCCACTGAAAATCCACTGAGTGGTAGCTGAGCAGCTTGTCCATAATAATATGAGCCCCGGGTCCCCGGTCATACACATCACCAATTACATGCAGCTGGTCGATAGACAAGCGCTGGATCAGCCGGGCAAGGGCAATAATAAATGGCTGTGCCCTGCCTGTTTCAATAATAGCATCTATAATGCTGTTGTAGTATTGCTGGCGGTTGGTGATGCTTTCCTGGTCATGCAGCAGCTCTTCAATAATATAGGCGAAATCAACGGGCAAAGCCTTGCGCACTTTATTGCGGGTATACTTTGAAGATGAAACCCGGCATAACTTGATCAGGCGGGAAAGCGTGGTACGGTACCATTCTTCCGGATTGTCAATATCCTGAAGAATAAGGGGCATCTTCTTTGTGGGATAGTAGATCAGGGTAGCCAAATTCCTCTTTTGACGCTCGGTAAGCGAGTCACGGAATATTTCTTCTATTCTTCGCTTTATCGACCCTGATCCATTGCGTAGCACATGCAAAAATGATTCAGACTCACCATGGATGTCCGATATAAAATGCTCGGTTCCCTTCGGCAGCTCCAATATGGCACTTAGGTTGATGATTTCTGTTGAGGCCTCCCTGATAGAAGGATACTTTTCAGCCAGCAATTGGAGATATCGTTTTTTTGATTCTGATATGGACATGCAGCCTTTTAATTTTCCTTGAATAGCATGGGCGTAAATTCGGTGAGGTAATTCCGCCAGTTTCTCCAGGTATGTCCGCCCTCGCTTTCCCGGTACTCATAAGGCATGCCCAGTTCATCAAGCTTTTTGCGGAATCCTACAACCTGGTCAAACAGGAAATCCGTCTTGCCAATTGCAATCCAGTATAACTCGTAGCCGTTTTGTTTCTGGCGTTGAAGCGTCTCGTCCATGTTTTCATACACCTTAGAAGTCGCATCGTCGCCGGGCATGATGGCCGGCGAAAAAAGGCCTACGTAATTAAAAGTATCGGGATAATAGCGGGAAATATGCAGGGAGTGAAATCCGCCCATGGAAAGCCCGGCAATGGCTCGACCGGCTTTTTCTTTCTTCACCCGGTAATTATCTTCCACAAAATTGAGAATATCGGGAAAAGTGGCTTCCATTTTACCGTCCATGGTATTGGGCAGTTGCATGGTTGGCTGGTAGAATCCTTTGGCAGATTCCCCGGGGGTTGCCTGCTGAGCTACATTTCCATTAGCCATCACAACAATCATAGGCTTAGTTTCACCTCTGGCAATCAAATTATCGAGAATCTGAGTGGTTCGCCCCAATGCGACCCAAGCCTCTTCATCCCCGCCCATACCATGCATCAGGTACAACACCGGGTATTCTTCATCCCCGCTCTCGTAGCCGGGCGGTGTGTACATGGTAATGCGGCGTTGCTTGTCATTGCCCGGAGAGTCATACCAGCGGCGGCTGACCGTACCGTGAGGAACATCATTAACCTTATACAGATCTCCTTGACCATCTTCTACTAAAAACAAATTAAAGATTGAAGCAACATCTCTCACCATATGCACATTATGAGGATCATTTGTTCGCAATCCATCTATCAGGTAAAAATAGGTATACAGATCCGAGGGCATCACATCGGTGGTGTAAGTCCAAATGCCCTCACTATTCTGCACCAAGTCAGCGGTACCGGGTTGCCACCCTTCCCCCGGCATCCAATCACCGGCCAGTTTAACTTCATTGGCATTATCAGCTTTTAACCTGAAGGTAACCGTTTTATCATCGTTAACTTCAGGGGAAATAACTTCAGCCTCCCCTCCCAGTGCCTCTTGTGCTTTCACATCAGGAGCATTTAACGCCATTATTGCCAAACCGATTACCATTCCAGTTACCGTTATTTTCATTTTATCAAGTATTTATATGAATTTAATCAATTGAATTATCTTAGTACTTAACCTTAAAGTTGAATCCTTACTCCGCCTTGCCTTGACGACTCCATAATGGCTTGTACAATGCGAATATCTTCCAGCCCGTCTTCTCCGGGCACAATTGGATTGCTATTTTCTTTGATGGCCAGAGCGTCATTGTCCATCTGCCGGGCCTGCTGATGCCCCGGATCAGCAGGCAATTGTTTGCCGTCGCTGGTTTGGCCCTGTACTCCGCTGTACGACTGAAACGGGCTTAGTCCATATCCGCCATCCGTACATTTCACTTCCAAATAATTCATAGATTTGCCGAAACTCGTCTCTCCTTCAGCGCGAACTCCCCCGGGAAATTCCAATTCAAATACCGTGGTTTCATCAACCTCGCTGTACATTTCCTTTCTTTCGGAACTTTGGATACCCGTAACGGCAATAGGATTCATTCCCGTGGAATACCGGGCGGCGTTGATAGGATACACACCCATATCGTATAAAGCGCCCCCTCCTAAATTAGCTATAGCCCTCCAGTTATCCGCCTGATGGCCACCCGAATAACCGGCCCCGGCCCGAACTTCCCTAACCGCTCCGTACGTTTTCTCCTCCCCATAGCGGATGATGGTTTGGGTATTAGGCTCATGCTGCATCCGGTGACCAATAGAAAGTTTCACGTTATTTTTATTGGCCGCATCAATAATAGACTGACATTCAGATACCGTCATGGCCATTGGTTTCTCGCACCACACGTTCTTGCCCGCATCGGCGCCTATAACAGCATACTCGGCATGCAAGCCCGGAGGCAGCACGATATACACCACATCAATATCATCATTATTGGCAATTTCATGCATGGTCTGATAATTATATACATTGCCATCAGGGATCTGATACCGTTCCTGCCAGACAGGAATCTTTTCAGGTGATCCGGTTACAATACCGCGAAGTTCGCAATGCCGGGTTTCCTGAAGCCCCGGTGCCAACCGGCCATTGCTGTAACCTCCCAACCCCACCAGGGCCACTCCAAGTTTTTCGTTTTTCTTCGGTAAAATGAGGCTTGGGAAACCGAATGAAGAAACAGCCAAAGCAGAACTCATTTTGAGGAAGTTTTTTCTGGTAATATAATCAGCCATAAAATTTTTGTTAATTCGGATTCAATGAATTGTAGATATACTACAATTTAATATTATAACTGTCAAAAATCATTTTAAACCGTAGTATACGCCCAATAACTTGGAGATCATTCAAAAGTTTGAACCAGTCAATCTAGCTTATGATTTATACCGGATACCTACCGGAAACCCATCTTTACCAATCCATAACTCCAACTCAAGAATGGCCCTGTTTTCCATTGTACTTCCACCGTATTTGCTGCGAGATTGCTCCGTGTTGAACACGGAGGAGACACGGAGCAAACACGGAGGAGACACGGAGGAACTATGGATTTGGAGTGAGAAAAAGTTCACTTGGGAGTAAGAGCATTTATGAGAGGGTTGTGTATGAATCTGCATTATATTTATTCCTCGGTGAGTGAATGAATATAAAATTGGTATGCTAGTATCAGCTAAATACATTCGATTTCTCCCCAAGTACTACAGGCAATGACCGTTCTTTCCGAAGGATTTTACAATCAATTAATGCATGTTTACCCGCTGATATACGTTTATATTAAACAGCGGGTTATCTTAATTATATTGGACTATTATAATTTGATGGGTAACTCATAAATCGTATTCTACAAGTTGTGCGAATAAAATTAATCACCACAGATTACAAGAGGGATCAACGATGAACATTATTCTTTTGCTCGTATTAGGGGCTGCCGCAGGTGTGCTGGCATTATATACATATTTTGGCAAAACACCAGATAACCCGTGGCAATGGGTCGGTGCTATTGTCATTGGCCTTCTCGGCGGCTGGGTCGGTGGCTTGTTGGCAAGTGCAATTGGGCTGGAAACGGCAAACTGGATAGGATCACTTGTGATTGCTTTTGTCGGGGCTCTTTTAATTATTATGCTTTTCCAAAAAATAGCCCCCGGCCAACGAGTATAACCTCAGTGGCTATATATGGCTGGAGATAGAACATCCAAATTCTACTCTCCGGCACATATTAAATATTTTTTTGAGGGACGACAACCGGGGGTATTTCTTATGCATTTCCGGAATCTGCCAGCCGGTTGTAGGTATGTTTGTTACTATATTTCAGGTAATAAATAGTAATTAAAGCCGCGCCTAAATCCGCGAGAGGAAAAGAAATCCATATTCCATTCAGCCCAAATTGAGTAGGAAGCAGGAAAACCAGAGGGATCAGCAAGAATCCTTGTTTAGAAAGGGAGAGAATCAAAGCCGGACGAACCTTCCCAATAGCCTGAAAATAGGCGCTGCCCAGCAGGTTGATGGCCAGCAGCGGAGTAAGAAGGAATACTCGCCGAAGTGCAGGTGTTGTCTGCTCAATCAGAGATTCATTATTGGTGAATATTGAAATGATATGGGGCGCGAAAATCATCAGGATGGAAAAGATCACCAGTGAAATCAAAGTTGCTGAAGTTATTGCTATTTTTATCAGCCTGGCTACTCTGTCCATCATTTTGGCTCCATAATTATAACCGACTATCGGCACAAAGCCCTGTGTTATTCCAAGTACCGGAAAATTAACAAAAAACAGCAGCCGGCTAATTATGCCATATATTGACAGACCCATTTCACCACCATAAAAGAACAAAGAGTTATTCAGGACAACTGAAAGTAAACTGATGGTGCCTTGCCTTGCAAAAGTTACCGAGCCTAAAGATAGCGTCTCTTTGATCAGAGGCATGTCGGGGGTAAGATATTTTTTGCCCAATTTCATTTTGGAACCTCCTTTCAGGAAAAACCAGACAGAAAAGGTTGCACTGACCATATAGGATATAGATGTCGCCCAGGCGGCACCGGCAATCCCCATATCCAACCAGACAATAAATATCGGATCAAGAATTGTGTTAACAACAGCCGGAATAATTAAAATCAGCATGGCCGTTCTGGGATATCCTTCTGCGCGGATCACATTATTGCTCATCATGGCCCACCCCAGAAAAGGAACCCCCAGGAGCACAAAAAAGAAATAAGTTACAGCCGGTTCCTGTACATCACCCCTTCCGCCAAAAAGAGATAAAATTTCTTCTATGAATATGAAGCCAAGACATATAAAAATAATATTCAACAGAAGGCTGAGCAGTACCTGATTTCCAAATGTTCGGAAAGCTTTATTATCATCACCTTCCCCAAAGGCGCGGGATATGATGGAGGCGCCACCTACGCCTATGCCCATACCAATACTGGCAACCAAAAAGGTTATCGGCAAAACAACGGTTATAGCGGCAATTCCTAAAGAACCCACCCACAATCCCACAAAAATGGTATCCACAATACCATAAACAGACATGACCATAATACCAATGGCAGCCGGTACAGCTTGGTTGCGAAGCAATTTCCCGAGCGGCTCGGTGCCAAAGAAATCCTGTTGATTATCCATCTAAAGTTGTCACTGTGTACCCTGTTTTATAAGCCTGTATATAATCGCCGTATACGTGATCTGTGTAATGTAATGAAAAATAACCAGGAGCACGATCATCAAATTGCCAGGCAAAGATATATCCTCATCTATACTGTGGCAGAGGAGGGTAAAATAAATAAGGTTGATTGCGTTGTTCATGAATTTAGCGTTATATTTATGCCCGCTGCACGATGGGTGATATAGGAGTGATACTACATACATAGGCGTTTTAATTTAAGTAGGATTTACGAATCATATAAACGCTTGCATATTTTATATAAGGGTCGTTAGCTCAGTTGGTTAGAGCGCTACGTTGACATCGTAGAGGTCAGCAGTTCGAATCTGCTACGACCCACTTATTGTAAGATAAGGACTTAGGGGATTTTATTTTAATGTGCCGTAAACTTTCTTAGCACATATTTAGCATTTCAAGTGCTCATCGTAGAGGTCGGCGGTTCGAATCCGCCACGACCCACTAACTTGCCCCGAGTTGGCATTCTTTCCCCCGCTACGTTAAACTTCTGCAATGATCAAGCAGAAAATTCATCCGTTGTATAAAGCTTATCAAGTCGCCATTAAAGTTTTTTACAAAGAGTAAAGGTATAGTTTTAACTATATTTGAGATACTTTGAATTCATTTTGTCAACATGAATAGAAAGGAACTAGCACGTTTTCGAATAATAAACGCAGTGGTTTATATATGAAATTTTCATACATAGGATTAATCGTAGTCCTAATCATTATCATGATTAATGTGTTTCTATCTGATTCATCCCCTTCACAAACATCGGGTATATCAGAAGCTCAAGCCCCGGATACCCCTCCCTGCGATACTCCGCTTTTGTATGAAATTGGTGATATCGATATTCGCTTCGGTATTCATCAGTCGGATGTGGCGATGGCAATGGAGCAGGTAGAGCAGTTATGGAACACTGCTCTAGACAAAGAGTTAATAAAGTCCAGTCGCGACGGTGATGTAATGATTACTCTTTCTTTTGCAAATGAGGCAAATAAAGTGGCCGAACTTTCTAAAACCATTGCGGCTAAAGAGAAACAGATAGCAGAAAATAACCGAGTTCATGAGCAGCTGTTAAAGCAGCATGAGGATCGGGCAAATGCGCACGAGGAACTCCTGGCACAAAGAAATAAGGTTGTAAGAGAATATAATGCCAATATACAAAAATGGTCCTCAAGCAGTGCCGGTCCTGAAGAAAAACGGAAGGAGACTAAAATCAGTAGCAAAATTGACAGCCTGGAATCTAGGGTTCACCAGGAACTTGCCGCCGCAGATGCTCTCTTTCGCCAGATCGGTGCGAGTGCAGAACGATTAAATGAAAAAACTGATAAATATAACAGCCTAATCGCCCGGTATGAAGATCTTCTAAACGATGACCGGATAATAAACAAAGGTGATTTCTATGGTGAGAGGATACATGTGTATCAATTTGATGATCAAGATGATTTGGTCATGGTGCTGGCACATGAAATCGGCCATGCTTTAGGTTTGGATCATGTCCCGAATGATAAATCTGTAATGCATGCATATATTCATGATCAGGATTTGCAAAACCGGCTACTAACATCACAGGATATTCAGGCAATACAAGATCTATGCCATGAAAAGATGTTTTAGGTGATGATCACTACAACTTCTGAATTTATATTTTTAACGTGTACCCGATTGAGTGGATAACAAACTGGATTTCTGCATTGAATATGCAAATTGTCTTTTAATTGCCTGTACTATTCAAGCACCAATACTTGGGGTTAAAATAAGATTCCGTATAGTAAATGGTACAGGCAGAATGTCCCGTACCATTTATTTTTAGTTGATATATGCAGCCCTGAAGATAAATTACCTATTGGTAAATGGATTGATTATTTAGTTACTGGTATCCGGTAGTTTACACCTTCGGCTGTTCTTCATTCTGGGCATGTAAATCAGCCCGCAAAGGTTTTAAATTAGGCTCGCCGCCCAACGGTTTCATTCTGTTGTATTTAAATTCGCCTTTACCGTCAATGGAAGTCCCGCTTGTCCATCGGGCCAGTGGCTCGGGATCACCGTCTACCTGAGTGGATACAAAAGTATAATTAAAATCCTGATTTTCCATGCTTTGGGGGAAACTGTTGGGTATCGGCAACACATCACCCTGCTGCTTGAGCTCATCCAAAACCGCTGCGTATTGATTTTGATGCATTGTATCACGGGCAATTAAAAAGGATAGCATATCTTTCATCCCCGCATCTTCGGTCATTTCATATAGTCTGGTCGCTAAAAGGCGTCCTGATGATTCAGCAGTGATATTTGCATACATATCAGCAGCAAGATTACCGGTGGATACTATCCATGACCCGCTAAATGGCACTCCATTACTATCACTGGCAAGCGCGGCAAGCCCGCTCGACAGGATGTGTCGGGAATCCATACCAGCCATCATTGCACCCATTACAGGATGAGCGGACATATTTTGTTTGGTTTCGTGAAGAGCCTCTTCCAGGTTCAATGCAACCGCCGTGGAAAGCATTTCAATATGGCTGATTTCTTCTGTGCCGGTTTCTAACAAAAGATCACGGTACTTTTTTTCTCCCCGGCAGCCCCAGGATTGAAATAGATACTGCAGGCAAACCCTTATTTCGCCTTCAATTCCCCCTATGGCTTGCTGCAACATTCGGGCAAAATGTGGATTTGGTTTTTCGACCTCCACCTTATATTGCAATTTGCTATCGTGATAAAACATAAACATTCTCCGTTTGAAGTATAAACATTATAGCTCTTGCAATAAGCAAGAGCTTCGAATTTTCATTTGATCCTAACGATCCTCTACCCGTTTTGGGTCGTTATAATGTTTTAGCAATCGGGTGTTAATGCATGTAAGGCTTTCTAATATATTGCTTGCCAGCAACTATATATTATTATAATTTTATCCGATAAATTTATCATTTCCGGATGCGTTAATAAAATAAACTTACAGGAATATAAGCTTTAAAAATCATGCCTGAGATACCCGATGTTGAGGCTTTTAAAAATTATGCCGATACCACTTCCTTGAACCAAAAGATAGAATCGGTTTCCGTGAGTGTCCGAAAGGTTTTAAAAGATATCTCCGCAGAGGACCTGGAAGATGAACTGGTGGGAAAATCTTTTGTTTCCACGCGCAGGTATGGCAAATATCTTTTCTTAAAGATCCAGAGTAACGGTTGGCTGGCTATGCATTTTGGTATGACTGGGAAATTAAAATATTTCAGGAATTCCGATGAAAAACCCTACTATGGCAGAATTATTTTTCACTTTGAAAATGGATACCATCTTGCCTTTGTGACCCAAAGAATGCTGGCCAGGCTTAGTCTAACATCCGATCCGGATGAATATATTAAAAACAAAAATATAGGCCCCGATGCTCTTGAGGTTGACCGGGACACCTTCATTCAAAAGTTTAAGGAAAAACACGGCAGTCTTAAATCCGCTTTGATGGAGCAGGAACTGGTTTCCGGTATTGGCAATGTATATTCCGACGAGATTCTGTATCAAATGAAGATCAATCCCAAAGCGAAAGTGGAAGATCTGGATGAACCCCACCTTGAGGAGCTTTACAATAAGACTCATGATATTCTGGCCACCGCTATAAAACATCAGTCCGGCAATGACGGTTTACCTGATTACTTTCTGCTTAGCCACCGTAAAAAGGGCGAAAATTGCCCTTCAAATAATGGAAAAATTGCAACCATGAAAGTAGCGGGGCGTACATCATATTATTGTCCCGCGTGTCAGGGGTAGGTATGGAATATGGATAGGGAGATTTAACCACAACGGGCACAAAGATCACGAAGAATAACATGATGACGACTATTATTGTTCGTCTATTCACTAAATACCATTATTAGAGGCAACGGAAATCTATTTTGTTATTCTTAAGCACTTACTCATTCATCTATAATAGTAGGTTTTTATTTAACATTGGTTCATATAAAACGTTGTGTTCTTTGTGCCCTTTGCGGTTAACACTGCATTTATAGAAAGAACCCTATAACCATAACTATTGTAAGACCGGTTAACCCAATTATTGTTTCCATGACTGTCCAGGAGCGCAGGGTATCCTTTTCGGACAGGCCCATAAATTGGCTGACTAACCAGAATCCGGAATCGTTCACGTGTGAGAGTACGGTTCCGCCACAGGCTATGGCGATGGTTATGCAAGCCAGGAGTGGAGCTGAGTAATCTCCCGCCTGAACAAGAGGGGCTACTAGACCTGCTGCCGTGACCATTGCAACAGTTGCGGATCCTTGAGATACCCGTACAACGGTAGCGATCAGGAAGGCAAACAGAATGACGGGGAGGTTGGTAGCTGCAAGCAGTTCAACAAGGGCATCACCGACGCCGGTAGCAATCAATACCTGACCAAAAACGCCACCTGCCCCGGTTACCAGTATAATCATTCCTACTGGTTCCATAGATTTAGTGGCCACTTTCTGAACTTCCTCAGCAGAAAATCCCAGGCGGGTTCCCAAAAAGTAAAAAGCCATCAGAGCAGCGGCAATGAGTGCGGTAAAAGGGTGACCGATAAAAGACATCCATTCCCGAATTTCATTGCCTTCCGGTAATAATACATCCGTAGCTGTATTCATTAGAATCAGCACCAGAGGAAGAGCGATAATAGAAACGACCATTAAAAAGGTAGGTTGTGCTCTTCCATTGCTGGATTCATCGTCAGGAAGGTCAACTATCATGTAGTCGGGAACACCCCGGTGGATTTTCTTAGATATATAAGAGCCGAAAAATACGCCTCCCACGGCTGCTGAAGGTATGCCGGCCACAAGTCCCATAAGAATGACCCATCCCAGGTCAGCACCCAGAAGGGAAGCTACGGCTACCGGCCCGGGGGTAGGCGGAATAAACGCGTGGGCCACGGCGATGCCAGCCACAAGAGGGATTCCATAATAAAGAATGGATTTTCCTGTCCGCCGGGTAAAATCATACACTAACGGGATGAATAAAATTAAGGCCACTTCAAAAAACACGGGTATAGCGACAATCAATCCAATAAGGGCCAGGGCGGATTGAGATCTCTTTTCACCAAATGCTTTTACAATGGTACTGGCAATCTGCCGGGCCCCGCCTGATACCTGTATAATTTCACCCAGCATAGTACCCACGCCCACCACAATAGCGATATAACCAAGGGTGCCCCCCATGCCCTCCTGAATAGCCCCGGTGACATCGCCTATAGGAATTCCACCAATTATAGCTACCACTAAACTCACCAGAAGCAGGGCTATAAACGCCTGAAGCCGCATATACATGATCAGGAACAAGAGCAAGGCAATACTTGAAACCGTAAGTAAAATCAAGAAACTGGCAGACATAGGGCAATAGATTTAGTTTTTGTTTAGGATAATCAACTATTCATGCTCTGATTTATAACTTTTCCACTCGGTGTGAAAAAAGATATTGCGGGGTTGATCGGTTCGTTCGTATTGGTGGGCGCCGAAATAATCCCTTTGGGCCTGAATCAGATTCGCCGGAAGGGTTTCACTGCGAAGAGCATCAAACTGGGATAACGCGGAACTCATTGCAGGTACCGGCACACCTGCCTGAATAGCTCTGGAAATGGTGTTTCGCCAGCCCTGCTGGGAGTTTGTTATTTTTTCCTTGAAAAACGGGGCATGCAGTAAGTGCCGAAGCTCGGGTTGAGCAACAAATGAAGAAATGACGGGCTCCAGCAGGGAAGACCGGATAATACAGCCTTCCCGCCATATCTGTGCTACCGAAGGAAGGTTAATAGTCCAACTCAGTTGGCCGGCCGCTTTACCGATAAGATTGAATCCTTCTGCTAATGATATCACCCGGCCTGCCAGCAAAGCATGCTTGAGCTCATCAAGTACAACAGCTTTTTCGGTATTAAAGCTCTTTACCGGTTCATTATAAAATTCTGATGTTTCTTTGCGAAATTCCTTTTCGAAAGAGATGATCCGGCTGAAGACAGATTCGGTAATTACGGGTAGGGGGAATCCCAGTTCAAGGGCCGTTACGGCTACCCATTTGCCGGTGCCTTTTTGGCCGGCGGCATCAAGAATACGGTCTACAAGTGGAAGGCCATCCTCATCAGTGACCATGAGGATCTCCGCTGTAATCTCCAGGAGGTAACTGCTTAGATCTCCCTGATTCCACTCATTAAATGTTTCAGCAATTTCTGATGGCTGCATATCCAGAAGAAAGCGCATAAGGTGATACGTCTCGGCGATAAGCTGCATATCGGCATATTCGATGCCGTTATGCACCATTTTTACAAAATGACCGGCGCCGCCATCACCTACCCAGGCGCAGCAAGACGTACCATCTTCGGCCTTGGCTGCTATTTTGGTAAAAATTGGCTGAATTGACTTCCAAGCCCGGGAATCGCCACCCGGCATCAGAGATGGACCAAAACGCGCTCCTTCTTCCCCACCGGATACTCCCATACCAACAAAATGTACGCCTTTTTCAGACAGTTCATGAACCCTGCGTCCGGTATCGGGGAAATGGCTGTTCCCCCCATCGATAAGGATATCCCCCTGCTGGAGGTGAGGTAATAATTGGCTGATCACCGAGTCAACAGCATCACCGGCTTTAACCATAATCAGAATAATGTGGGGGCGCTGCAAGGAAGCTACAAATTCAGCGATTGAAAAGGTGCCGGTTACATTTTTATCACGGGCCCGACCTGTGATAAAATCTTCGGAAACTCGCTCTTCGCCTGCTCCACTGCGGTTATAGACGGATACCCGAAAGCCCTTTTCCTCCAGATTCAGAGCAAGGTTGCTCCCCATGACTCCCAGGCCCAGTACACCAATTTGTGATTTATTCATTGTACAACCAGGTTTTGCTCATATGCTGTTTTTGTCTGCGTGAATACAGATGTGAAAACTTTAATTTTTCATTGCAGAATAAACTAACTTTTTACCTGCTCTCTGGCAAATCATTTATTGTTATGGGCAGGAATCATTTTTGACGATTGATTTTGCCTAAAATATCTTTTACTACCACCTCAGGCGGTTGATCAATGGAGATGGTGATGCCGCCTTTAGGCTCCTCCAATGCCGCAAACTGGGAGTTAAGTAATTCAGCAGGCATATAATGATTGTCCCTATTAGCCAGCCTCCGGGCAATCAGCTCCCGGGTGCCCTTCAGATGTACAAATATCACATTATGATTCTCTTGGTTATCGAGGATCACCCTATAAGCCTTTTTTAAAGCTGAACAAGCCAGAATGCTGCCACCTTTTTTTTCCTGTCCGGCGATATGAGCCCTCAGGGTGTTCAGCCAGGGTTTACGGTCTTCGTCATTTAGGGGAATACCCGACCGCATTTTATCAATGTTAGGTGCTGAATGAAACGAATCGCCATCAAAGAATGGCAGGTGCAACTGTGCTGAAAGCATCTCCCCGATCTTTGTTTTTCCGCATCCGGAGACGCCCATCAAAATTATTGTCATTTAGTGATTTGATTAATTGCTCTTGTAACTGTGCATTAGTTAAGGAATTTCCTTCTACATAAGCAAATTCTAATCATTAAAATGCAATATTACAGTAGGAACGAAGTAAAACCTTATGTTTATAGTTTTATTTATGGCCAAAAAAGATATTTATATCGGCACTTCGGGCTGGCACTTTCAGCATTGGAAGGGGCCTTTTTACAAAGAGGATGAAAAAAACAACCTTTGACCTGGTATACATTCGACTGCACGGGCCGTCAGAAAACCCGTATCAGGGTGAATATCAGAAGCAGGGTCTACAAGAACGGGTCAGGAATATCAATAAATGGAGCAGACAAGGCAAGCAGGTTTACTGTTATTTCGATAATGACCAAAAAGGCTATGCTCCGAAAGATGCTCTGAGATTACTGGCGATGGTGTAACTTTTGCTCCTGTTTTATAGCGGGTATTGTTCACTCATATATTATTGATTGCATTGAAGTAAACATGATTCTATTGAACACCCGGGGACAAATCACTTAAATAACTTTGTGTTCTTTATGCCTATGCGATTAAAACTGTCATTTTATCCCGTTAAACTCTATATTCAAAACCATAATAACAAATATCGGCAAAAGCCGTTTAGAGCGTCAGGACAATGAAATCCGCGCTTTTATGTGGATAGATTGAATTTTTTAAACTATTAATGAGCGAAAAAGAAATTACCCTTACCCTGCCTGACGGCAGCAAAAAAATATTTACTAAAGGCGTTACCGGACGAGAAGTGGCAGAATCTATTTCTTCAGGACTGGCCCGAAACGCATTAAGTGTCGCTTTAGATGACGAAATACTTGATGTAAATCTTCCCCTTCCCCACAGCGGAAATATTAAAATTAATACATGGGAAACAGATGGCGGCAAGAAAACATTCTGGCATTCTTCGGCCCACCTGCTAGCTGAGGCTGTGGAGTTTTTATACCCGGGAGCTAAATTTGGAATTGGTCCGGCTATTGAGAACGGTTTCTATTACGACATAGATTTCGGCGACACTGTCATTCATCCAGAAGATCTTGAGACGATTGAGAAAAAGATGATTGAGCTAGCCCGCAGGAAATCTTCCTATGTTAGAACGGAGGTTTCAAAAGAGGAAGCTGTTGATTATTATAAGAAAAAGGATGACCCTTACAAGCTTGACCTGCTTCAGGAATTGGAAGATGGTACCATCACGTTTTATCAACAAGGTGATTTTGTTGATCTATGCCGCGGGCCTCATATCCCTTCGACCGGTTTTATTAAAGCTGTAAAGCTTTTGAAACTGGCGGGCTCCTACTGGCGCGGTGATGAGAAGAATAAGCAGCTTACCCGGGTATACGGCATTAGTTTCCCTAAAAAATCAATGCTCGACGAATATTTATATCAGCTGGAAGAGGCTAAAAAGCGGGATCATAAAAAACTGGGCAGGGAACTTGGCATTTACATGATCGACAATATGGTCGGAAGCGGTCTGCCGATGTGGCTTCCCAACGGTGCCGCCCTTCGCAGAACACTTGAGAACTTTTTACGTGAAGAGCAGGTATCACGCGGCTATCAGGAAGTGATCACTCCGCATATAGGCAATCTTGAGCTGTATAAAACTTCGGGTCATTATCCGTATTACAAAAGCTCTCAGTTCGCTCCAATGGACCTTGATGATGAGCAGTATTTGCTGAAGCCTATGAACTGTCCGCATCACCACAGAATCTACGATAACGACTCTAAAAGCTATCGCGATCTTCCTGTAAGGCTTGCTGAGTTTGGCACTGTATACCGGTATGAGCAGTCGGGCGAATTAACCGGATTATCACGCGTTCGTGGGTTCACCCAGGATGACGCTCATATATACTGTACACAAGACCAGCTTAAGCAGGAAATCAAGCACTGTATCGATCTGACGGAGTCAGTATTCTCAACTTTTGGTATGCCCGTTGATATCCGCCTTTCCTTTCGTGATGAAAATGATGAGAAATATGGCGGAGAAGCAGAGTATTGGGAACGCGCGCAGCGTGAAATCAAAGAAGTGGCCGATGAAATGGAGCTTGAGTACAGCATTGATGAGGGCGAGGCCAGTTTCTACGGCCCTAAAATAGACTTCATCATTCGTGATGCTCTTGGCCGGAAATGGCAGCTTGGTACCGTACAGGTTGATTATGTGATGCCTGAGCGTTTTGATCTCACTTATGTAGGGGCGGATAATAAAAAACATCGGCCTGTCATAATCCATCGTGCACCGTTTGGATCAATGGAACGGTTTGTCAGTATCTTGATAGAACATTTTGCCGGAGATTTTCCGGTTTGGTTGGCTCCTGTACAAGTAATGGTCATTCCTGTTTCCGACCGTTTCAACTCATTTGCCGATAAATATGTAGCCGACTTAAAAAAACTGGGTATACGGGTTGAAATTGATAAGCGAAGTGAACAAATTGGTTCTAAAATCAGGGATTCTGAAAACCGTAAATTACCTTATATGCTCATTGTAGGTGAAAAAGAAGAGAAGAATAAAACCGTTTCAGTGCGCAGGCACAAAAAAGGAGACCAGGGAAGTGTACCATTTTCAGAATTTATGACAAATTTAAAAGATGAAGTAGAACGAAAAATTAATCCTGAATAAGATAATATTTTCGCTTTTATATCATTATCAAATAAAACAAAATTATAGGAGTCACAACTATCGCAAAGCGATTTAAAACATACCCAAAAGTTCAAAAAGAACGAGTAAACGAAGAAATAAGAGCAACTGAAGTTCGCATCATTAAGCCTGATGGGGAGCATGATATACTTCCTATTAAAGATGCTTTGGAACTTGCCTATTCAAACAATAAAGATTTGGTACAAGTTGCCGGTAACGCTACACCTCCGGTATGTAAGGTGATGAATTACGGAAAGCATATATTCGAGAAAAAGAAGAAGGAAAAAGATGCCAAGAAGAAGCAGCATGTTATTTCCATTAAAGAACTTCGATTCAGGCCACAGACGGACGATCATGATTATGATTTCAAAATTCGCCACGCCAAAAAGTTTCTAGAGGAAGGCGACAAGGTAAAAGCAACCGTACAGTTTCGTGGCCGCGATATCATCTATTCCGACAAAGGAAGAGAATTGCTGGACCGATTCATTGAAGATTTGGAAGATTTGGCGAAAGTGGAATCCCCGGCCAAACTTGAAGGCAAAAGAATGTCATTGATTTTGGTACCTCATAAAATTCCCTCTAAAAAGTAATAGAAGTCTTAGATCTCATCAGATTTGATCACAAATACTACTTGATACCAAATGATATTACAGCTATCTTAAAGGCTTCTCAAAAATTAGAGGAAAAAGACAATTATGCCAAAAATGAAAACCAAAAGTGGAGCTAAAAAACGCTTTAAACTTACCGGAAGCGGTAAAATTAAGCGTAAAAAAGCCTTCACTAGTCATATTCTGACGAAAAAGACCCAAAAACGTAAGCGAAGTCTGCGAAAAACAACTCTGGTTCACGAATCAGATGCGCAAAATATAAAGAAATTACTTCCTTACGGTTAATTATCATTTAAAAAACTAATATAAAATGCCACGTTCTTCAAATAAAGTGGCTTCCCATCGCCGTCGCAAGAAGATATTAAAGCAAGCGAAAGGTTATAGGGGCTCGAGAAGTAAAGTTTATACCGTTGCCAAAAATGCGGTAGAAAAAGCTCTCCAGTACCAATACCGCGATAGGAAAGCCAGAAAAAGAGAATTCAGAAAACTCTGGATTGCCCGTATCAATGCTGCCGCCAGGCTTAATGGAATCAGTTATTCTAAGCTAATGGGCGCTATGAGTGACAAAAACATGGAAGTTAATCGCAAGGTTTTGGCAGACTTGGCTGTCCGGGAACCGGAAGCTTTTAAGGCAATTGTCGAAGAAGCCGTTAAGTAGCAAACAGATATAGGGTATAGGGGTATAAGAAATTGGGTTTTAAAACCAGTTTGCTTACACCTATACCCTTTTTATCTTTTATACCCTTATACCCATACAATGTCTCAGCCAGAATTAGACAGTTTAAAGCAAGAGATCGAGAAGTATACCATTGCTTCAAAAGAGGATCTTGAGAAGTTTCGCCTAAGGTTTATTTCAAGAAAAGGTGAATTAACCAAGTTACTCTCTACAATAGGATCAGCCCCCCCGGAAAAAAGAGCAGAACTGGGTCAGACCCTTAATGCTCTGAACAAGCTGGCTAAGCAGAAATTTGATGAAGCAAAATCAGGCTTGAACGGACAAGCGTCCGACAAACAAAAAGCCACCGATGATATCACGCTTCAGCCCCTTCCCGCACATCTTGGTTCATATCACCCGCTCACACAGACTTTAGAAGAAATAAAGAGCGTATTCTACAGATTAGGGTTTTCCATAGCCGACGGGCCAGAACTTGAAGATGATTTCCATAACTTCACTTCTTTAAATTTTCCTCCGGAACATCCGGCAAGAGATATGCAGGATACGTTCTTCATTCGTAAGGATGATGAGAACCCTGAACATGATTTAGTTCTGCGTACTCATACATCTCCTGTGCAGATCAGGCTGATGAAAAGCCAAAAACCACCAATAAGGGCTATTATGCCCGGCCGTGTATATCGTAATGAATCTATAACTGCCAAATCATATTGCCTCTTTCATCAGGTAGAAGGTTTATATATCGATCGTGACGTCAGTTTTGCAGAATTAAAAGAGATGTTAGTGCTGTTCGCCGAGCAGGTTTTCGGAACCGGCAGAAAATATCGTATGCGTCCCTCCTATTTTCCTTTCACCGAACCCAGTCTTGAAATGGATATCTGGTGGGAGTCACAAAAAGGTGGGCAATGGCTGGAAATTCTAGGTGCCGGAATGGTGCACCCGAATGTATTGAAATCAGTAGACCTTGATCCCGAAGTATATTCAGGATTCGCTTTTGGGATGGGTGTTGAGCGAATTACCATGCTGCGTTATGGAATCGAAGATATCAGAATGTTTTATGATAATGACATTCGTTTTTTGCAGCAATTTCCGTGATAAATACTACAGATTTCATCATAAGATATTATATAAATCGGCTAACAAAGATGAGCATCTAAAGGTCTTGCTGAGCCATTTTATAACTTAATTTCATCATCAACATTAGCACTTATGAAAGTATCCTACAACTGGCTCAAATTATATCTTGATTTTACTCTCACAGCAGATGAGGTAGCGGAAAAACTAACGCTCACTGGTCTTGAAGTTGAAGACATAGAAGAAACCGGTACTGATTATCAAGGCATTGTAGTTGGTGAGGTTCTTACTTGCGAGAAACATCCCAACGCCGACCGTTTATCTGTTTGTGATGTTGATATCAAAACGGAAAAGCTTCACATCGTTTGCGGAGCTCCAAATATTGAAGCAGGACAAAAAGTTGTTGTAGCTACTGTTGGCACTGAGTTACCAGTTAAACTGGATAACGGCGAAAACCTTGTCATCCGCAAATCCAAAATACGCGGTGAGGTTTCTCAGGGCATGGTATGCGCTGAAGATGAATTGGGCATGGGTAAAGACCATAGTGGCATTATTGTACTTGATGAATCGGCTAAACCCGGTACTCCATTAACAGAATTTTATCCGTCAACTAAAGATACAACCTTTGAAATTGGCCTCACGCCGAACCGTCCCGATGCCAGTTCTCATATTGGCGTGGCCCGCGATCTTGCTGCTGTTCTTAAACTCCCCCTAAAAAATCCTCTAGATGATTTTAAAAACCAGGGGTTTTTAAATGATCTAAGTGATCAGGTTTCTATAGAAATTAAGAACACCAGCAAATGTATTCGCTATTCAGCTATGATGGTCGAAAATATTACCGTTAAAGAATCACCTGAATGGTTAAAAAATCATCTGCAATCTATTGGTCTGCGCCCGATCAATAATATTGTAGATGTTACCAACTTTGTATTGCACGAAACTGGGCAGCCCCTGCATGCATTCGATTTAGATCTGCTTTCGGGAAAAAAAATAGCAGTACAGGATTTTGATCAAGAAACTAACTTTACCACCCTTGACGAGATAGAGCGAAAAGTTCCTTCCGGGTCACTATTCATATGTGACGGGGACAAACCTATAGCCATAGCCGGGGTAATGGGTGGGAAAAACTCGGAAATCAATTCCAATACCAAAACTGCACTCATTGAAAGTGCTTGTTTTGAACCCGTCAGCACCCGGAAAACATCCAAGAAACTTAGCCTTCAAACAGACGCATCGTATCGCTTTGAACGAGGTGTTGATCCGAATATGGCAAGTAAGGCCGCTCAACGATGTGCCGCTTTACTTGCAGAGGTAAGCGGTGGAACAATAATTGAGGCAATGACAGATGTTTATCCTACACCTGTTAAACCGGCTCAATTAACCCTTCGTATTGACCGAATGAACAAGTTCCTGGGTTCTGATATTTCAAAAGAAGAAGCAGCCGCTATCTTGCGCGCACTGGAATTTGAAGTCACAGAAAATGAAAACATTCTTCATTGTGAAATCCCCACTTTCCGTCCTGACGTTCATGGTGAGGTTGACCTGATTGAAGAAGTTGCACGTATTTACGACTACAACAACATCCCTACACCCGATTATTTGAAGTTACGTAAACTTCAACCTCTTCCTTTTCATGAACGGTTCAGGGAAAAGGTGCGAAACTCATCAAGGGCACTCGGGTTGAAAGAGATCTACTCCAACAGTCTTCTACCTGAAAATGTAACCCGGCACTGGGGTGAAGAAAATATAATCCCGACACTCAACCCTATCACAAAAGATCAGGCCATCTTACGTCCGGGATTGATCCATGGTTTTCTAAATTCCGCTGACTATAACTTCAAACGTAACGTAAGCGGTGTACGATTTTTCGAAATCGGTAATGTTTTCTCCCGATCCGAAAACGGTACCTATATACCAGGTGTGAAAGAAGAAACGAACTTACTTTTCGGTCTTGGCGGAAATAAAAACGATGAGCACTGGCTGGAGAAACCAACTCCTTATTCCTTATTTGATCTTAGAAGTCTGGTAAACGGTTTATTTGACTCATTGGGCCTCGGCGATAAAATTCAATATCAGAAAGATAATAACGATAAGCTGATAATCACGGCGGGGAAAAAACAGGTAGGAAGTATTTCAGTAGTTGGAAAAGAACTTTTAAAATCAGCTGATTTTGATAAACCGGCCTATGCGGCCGAATTATCACTTACTGTTCTGGAAGAGATCGCCCATCAACAAAAAGACTACACCTTCAAGCCTATTCCACGTTTCCCTTCCTTTGAATTTGATATAGCCGTGGTTGCAGACAAATCAGTAGCTTCAGGTGATCTGGAAAACATGATCCGTCAGGTCAGCGGAAAAAAATTGCAAAGTATCCGAATTTTTGATGTATTTGAAGGTGGATCGTTGGAAGATAACAAGAAAAGTATAGCGTTTCGCCTGATTTTTCTGGATGAAAGTAAAACTTTGACAATAAAAGATATTGACCCTATTATCCAAAAGGTGATAAAAACCCTAAACCGCGAATTTTCCGCTACCCTGCGATCCTGACCCTAATATTTTGCTATTCAAAGATCAGCCATACTACCGTAAGTTTGAGTCGCTGCTCAAAGAGCTTAAAAAAGAGCTGGGTAGTTTGAAAAACGAAAAGCAAAGACTCCTTCAGGAAAACGAAAATCTTCGCGAAAAAGTAAATCTGCTCCAAAATGGCAGCTCTGGTTTGTTTAGCCAACTTTCTGATGATGAGAAACACCTCATGCGTGGGGAAATTAGCGACTTAATTAACCGCATTGACAAGCATATTTCCAAAGATCAATGAAATCCATTAAAGTAACCGTTCTGGGCAAACAGTATCCTTTGAAGGTAAATGATGGTGGCGAAGCCGATATGCATGAAATATCAGCTTATGTAGACAAACGCTTTCGGGATTTCAAGAACAGGCTTGCCAATCAGAGCGAGTCCACAATCATGACAATGGCCGCTCTTAGCATAGCCGAAGAATTTTTCCTTGAAAAAGAAAAGAAGACTCAATCCAGTGATAACAGCGAAGAGGTATTGAAAGCTGTTAATACTTCACTTTCAGAAATATTGACTGATATTAAGCGTAAAAATACCGATCTTGATAAAGATTAACTTCAAAGATCACCAGGCACCTTATTTTTATAGATTTTTTAATATTTTTAGGTACTTTTTCCGTGTCCTTTATGGTTACTATAACATATTCGCTTTTGAAGCAGGCTCACTAAACAAGAACAACACTTAATAACCAGGGAATTTATTTTGATTGGCAATGACAGGCCTCATGCCTTAGGGATAGTGGAAGTCAGAACCTATTGAGTACGTTCCCGCATTGTCTAACAAGGTTACTTGTTTACTCCTGCTTCATTAGCGATCTTTTTTTTGGATTGGTGATCAGAAGTTATAGAAATTTACTGACTCACCGTATATTCTTTTACTCTTTTCTTAATGTCTAAACACGTTACTGTTCTCTTCGTAGCTGATATTGTCGGTACCCCCGGACTCTCAATCTTAGAAACTTTTCTTCCCGCCCTCAAAAAAAAGTATGAGCCTGATTTTGTTATAGCAAATGGCGAAAATTCTCACGAAGGAATGGGGATCAATGAAGAAATTATCCAAAGCCTGTACGGAATGGGCGTAAATGTGATTACCAGTGGAAATCACATCTTCGCCAAATGGAAAATCTATCCGTACATGAAAAAAGATAAAAACCTCCTTCGCCCTCTTAATTATCCTAAAGGAGCGCATGGATTTGGATATGGGATTTATGATATCCCCAACACCAGTCATAAAATTGGCGTGCTGAACCTGCAAGGGCGAACATTTATGCAGGCCATAGATGATCCCTTTCGGATTGGAGAGCAAGCGCTGGAAAAAATTAGGGAGCAAACCAACATCATATGGGTCGATTTCCATGCCGAGGCTACCGCTGAAAAAGTTGCTTTCGCCTGGCATGCCGACGGCAAAGCATCGGTGATGGCAGGTACTCATACCCACATCCCTACGAATGACGCAAGGATATTCCCGGAAGGACTGGGCTATTTGACAGATGCGGGAATGACGGGCTCGTTTGATTCTGTAATAGGAATGGATAAAACCCCAGCTGTCAAACGTTTCTTATTAGGTACACCTCACCGCTACAAAGTGGCCGATGGCGATAATCGCATATGCGGGGTATGTGCTAAAATTGATCCGGAAACGGGAAAATGTATTGAGATAAATCCCGTTATTTACCCCTCTTTTCAAAATAAAGCTTCATCGTGAACAGAGAAAGCATATTAGCAGCAACAGGTATTTACAAAGAGTATCCCTCAAATGATGGGGCCGGCTCTATTACCGTATTAAACGGGGTGGATATCTCGATTCAAGCCTCAGCCGTTTCTACTATCATCGGTTCGAGTGGCTCGGGGAAAAGTACCCTCCTGCACATTCTGGGCGGGCTGGATCGCCCAACCAAAGGAACCGTTCTATTTGACGGCTCTGATTTAAATAAGATGAGTGAAAACCATCTGGCATCGTTCAGAAACAAAAAGGTGGGTTTTGTATTTCAGTTTCACCATCTATTGCCCGAATTTACGGCCCTTGAGAATGTATTTATGCCCGGACTTATATCCGGTATGGCCAAAGATGAGCTTTATGAAAAAGCTTCCGGATTGCTGAAGAGGTTAGGTCTGGGTGCTCGCGTGGAACACCGCCCCTCCCAGTTATCTGGAGGGGAACAACAAAGAGTGGCTGTTGCACGTGCTTTAATGAACAACCCCGAGGTGATTATGGCCGATGAACCCACCGGGAATCTCGATGATAAGAATACCGGAATTATGCTGGATATTCTATTTAACCTTAAGGAAGAAGAAAACTTGTCACTTGTTCTGGTAACGCATGATTATAAAATTGCGGATCGCTCTGACTATGTTTATGAACTAACATCTGGAAAACTTCATAAACCTGATCCGGAAAGTTAACAACTTTGCAAAAACAGTAGTATCTTGACAGGCTTTATTACACTAATTAATCCAATATAATGGCAAAAAGATTTTCCAAAGAACAACTTGAAACAGACGCTCTGGTAACTAGCTATGCGCGTTTTGTCGCCTTTATTCAAAAAAATATGGCCGCAGTAATAATGGGCGCAGTGGTTGTGCTTTTATTAATTGCGGGGGGCATTTGGTATTATCTGCAGCTTCAGGAACGTGAGGGACAAGCCCAGGAGCTTTTGGTAACTGCCGAGCAAATGTTCGAAAACTCAAATTATGAATCAGCATTATATGGTGATGACGTAACCTTTGAAGCGGGTTTTGCTGAGATCATTCAAGAGTACTCACGCACCGATGCCGCCAATATGGCGCGTTATTACGCCGCCATTTCTGCCTTTAGACTGGACGAACATCAAGAAGCTTTAACCTATATTGAAGATTTTGACCCGCCAAGCGGTATTCTCGGTGTAGGCGCTATTTCTATTCACGGGGCTATACTCGAAAACCTGGGTGAGTATCAGGAAGCGGCTCGTCAATATGAACGTGCGGCTAATTGGGACCGCAATTCTACTACAACTCCTCATAACCTGCTGATGGCTGCACAAGCGTCCCTTGAGGCCGATAATGTTCAGGCTGCACAGAATTACCTGGAAGAGATCCTTGATGAATACGGGGATAGCAGAGCAGCAGATCAGGCATTGCATATTCAAGGTATGCTTGCCGCTCAAAACTAGTTGTTGTTTCAAAATGGATTTGATCTGCACAAAAGTGCGGATTAAATCCCTACAATGCGCTCAATTTAAGGCTTATCTCATGATCCTCAAGCAGACTGAGCATTTTTCGATCGCCGTACCTTGCGGCCAGTACCAACGCTGACCAGCCATGATTGGTTTGGGGATTTAAATCGGCACCACCAGCTAAAAGCCTTTCTGTAATTCTGTATTCTCCAGCTTTGGCGGCCACCATAATAGCGGTAATGCCTCTATTGGTTTGATGATTAACATCTGCTCCGTTGTCCAGCAGATAGTTGATAACTTCATAGTTACCCAAATGAGATGCTAGTATTAAAATGCTCAGGCCGGTGGAATCTACTTTATTCACATCATACCCGTTTTCCATCAGTGATACGACATAATCAGTATCACCGGATTCGACTGCATTAAGAACCTTGCCAATTTCAGGTTGTGTACTGCATGCAGTGATGAACACTATCATCACCATTAATAGAATAGCCTTTGGCATTCCTAAACTCGCTGTTATAAGTAGCATCTCTCTTGTTGAATAGTGTTAATAAGATATAAATTTAGAAGCAGGAGTTGCGTTATAATATTTTTATATCTGTAAAATGATGCTTTCCATACCGCTGTACAGTGATTTACTTTGCAATATTCTAATTTTCAATTTATATTGAAAGATGCCTAAGTTATCTAAATATACGGACTAAGGAGCCTCATTCATCTATGCCTGATTCACGGAATCAACTTACTTCCCCGGATACAGACTATTTTGAAACACTATATGAAAATTCTGATTTCTATAGTTTTTTAGAAGATAGTTCCGTAAAAGCCTGTAAAAGTCCGGTAACAAACTACATCTCCCTGAGCATTCCGTTTGATAATATCGACCCCCTGGCTGTGCTTGAGTTGATGGGCCGTAAGAATGATTTTCAGTACTATTGGGAGCATCCGGAAAGGGAATTTGCTATCGCCGCATCTGAGAAACTTCAAATGGTTAAAGCTTCCGGAGAGAATCGATTTCAGGCAATCCGAAGTAAATTAAGTGATTTGAAAAGGAAAATATTCAGCTACAGTGAAATACATCACAGCCTGTGTGGTCCGCATTTTCTTGGTGGCTTTTCCTTTTTTGACCAAAAACTTAGTGGGGCCTGGGATGCATTCGGAAACGCCTCTTTTGTTATGCCGCGCTGGACGCTGATCAAAGATGGAAAGTTTTCAATATTAACGATTACCAGTGTTATCAATCGCTCTGCATCTCCCCTGCAGATCAAAGACATCCTTCACGAGCAGTATATCAACTTTAGAGATCAGCTGGCTGGCAAACTATCGAATGGATGCACATTGAGGAAACAAAAGAAGCGAATTCAATTACCGGTTATTCAAAATACCGATTACCATAATTGGGAAAAGAAGGTTCTAAAGGCGGTAAAGCTGATTAAAGATCAAACTTTCGAGAAAATAGTCATTGCAAGGCAACATCACATTCGCCTGACCAAAGAAGTAATACCGGCAAGGGTAATGCATCAACTTAGAAAAAGCTATACAAACTGTATCTCTTTTATATATCAGTTGAATAGCGAAAGTTGCTTCATGGGCTGTACTCCGGAAAAGCTGGTATCAATGGAATCTAATAATGTTCGCACCGAGGGACTGGCAGGTAGTATCTCCCGGGGAAAAACAGCATCACAGGATGCGCGCCTGGAAAAACAGTTACTGGACAGCCAAAAAGATCTTGAAGAGCACCGTTATGTTGTCGATTCAATACAAGACAAGCTGAAAGAGTTTACCTGCGAAGTTGAGTATCCTGAACTGCCCGAAGTTAAAAAGATCACTAATGTCCAGCATTTATTTACCCCTATTCACGCGTCTTTAACAGAGCGGATGGATCCTTTGGAGCTCGTCGAAAAGCTGCATCCTACCCCGGCAGTGGGCGGTTTCCCGCAAGAAAATGCCCTTGCTCATATCCAGGAGCTCGAACAGTTCGAACGCGGATGGTACGGAGGCCCCATCGGTTGGTTCAATACCAACGACCGCTGCGAATTCGCTGTAGCTATCCGAAGTGGACTCATCAGGAAAAACAATATTCAATTCTTTGCCGGATGTGGCATTGTTGAAGATTCTGATCCGAAAACCGAATGGGAAGAAACCAAACTTAAGCTTATTCCCATGCTTAACGCTGTTGAAAACGGAAATTAAACGGTGATATCAGCTTAATTCCCGCTAAACTAATACACAGTAAAACCTCAAACAGGGAATACTGAACGCCGATAACTGATAACTGTTCACTGATTTCATCATGTTAAACATTGCCGACGCAGATACACCTGCATTTTGGTGTTTCCAGTTTGTTGAAGAACTCTACGCAAACGGCATACGGCATGTAGTGATTTCTCCGGGTTCACGATCTACCCCTCTCGCCTTTGCTTTTGATGCACATCGTGGTTTTACCAAAACCGTCATTCTTGATGAGCGATCAGCGG
The DNA here is from genome assembly GCA_040878085.1 of Balneolales bacterium. GTDB lineage: Bacteria > Bacteroidota > Rhodothermia > Balneolales > Natronogracilivirgulaceae > JBBDMU01. The sequence continues at coordinate 32,605 of JBBDMU010000029.1, read as the reverse complement.
CCTTTACAGGCCTGGGAATTGCTAAATCAACGGGTATGCCCGCAGCATTGGTTTGCACTTCGGGGACAGCCGCGGCCAATTATTTCCCGGCCATCGTTGAAGCAAGGCAATCGGAAACACCCCTTCTGGTTCTGACCGCCGACCGTCCGCCCAAACAAAGGTTTACCGGATCTACTCAAACTATCGATCAAATTAAACTCTATGGTGACTATCCTCTTTTCTTCCATGATGCCGGTGAACCTGTATTGCAGGAGGAAGACCTTTCCCGGCTGCGTTATTTAGCCTGTCAGGCAGCAAGTAGCAGTATTAATGAAGGCGGCCCGGTTCATATCAACTTTCCTTTCAGAAAACCCCTGGAACCTGGACTGAATTTACTGGAGACATTCAAAGAGAAATCAGCGTTACAAACTAAAAATAACCCGCACCCTTCTATCAAAACTATACAGGCTCAGCAAAACACCTCGCTGCCATCAGAAATTATTTCATTAATAAAACAGTCTCAGCGCCCTCTAATTATAGCCGGCCCCCGGCAAGTTTATGATGAAGGAGCTGAAGCAGTTCTTAATATCGCCCGGCAGATTAATGCCCCCGTATTATCCGAATCATCTTCTCAAATAAATGGGTCGCCTCCTTTTTTAATTGAAGGATACGATGCATTTCTTCGGGTTGAAGAAACACGGTTAAACCTGAAACCCGATTTGATTATCCGTTTTGGCAACGAACCCGTAGGCAAGGGTTTGGAGCTGCTACTGAATGAATGCAGCGATCTCCAGCACATCCACCTGTACGAAAACCGGCAGCCCCAAAACGCGTCGCTGACAACCAACCTAAGAAGCCGAATAAATTTTTCATCACTGGTGATCCCCAATTTACCGGCACGTGATGATAACTATTTGAAGAAATGGCAGCATCGTTCCAAAAGTTACAGTGAGCGTTTGGTGAAGCTTTTGGATCAGCATTCTGCATTGACCGACCCTCATGTATATTTTGATTTAGTTTCCTTAATACCCGATGACTTAAACATTACGGTTTCTAACTCTTTTCCCGTGCGTGATTTTGAAGCCTTTGGAATGTTTGAAAATTCGGGCCAGCCTGTTTTCGCTAACCGTGGTGCGGCAGGAATCGACGGGGTTACATCAACGGCCATGGGCTGCGGTATAGGCAACAAACGTGGAGGGGTATTATTTACAGGCGATCTGGCCTTTTTGCACGACTCGAATGCTCTGCTTCAAGCTCCCGGAAACGAACAACCGCTGGTGATTGTAGTGGTTAACAACAGCGGCGGGGCTATCTTTAAAATGCTTCCTTTTGAGACGCAGGACGAACGCTTTGTCCGCCTGTTTGAAACTCCGCAGCAGGTTCATATGGCTTCGCTTGCCAAAGCACATAACATTGAATTCAGATCGGTGCAAAGCAGAAAAGAATTAAAGCCAGCCTTTAGAGAATTACTTACGAAATCCGGTGTCAGTGTTTTAGAATGTGTGACCGATTCCGACGAATCCATGATCATCCGCAAAAGCATCTGGAAATGAAAACAACCATCAGAGGCATACCGTACTGGATTGAGCACTACCATAGCCACGATGATCTGCCAACACTGGTCATGCTTCATGGCTTTATGGGAAGCTCAGGGTCTTTTTATCATTTAACCGACGCCCTCAGGGAATTCGCAAACCTAGTCTATATTGATTTACTTGGACATGGAGAAACAAACGCGCCTTCCAATTCTCAACGTTATGCACCGGATCAACAAGTAGCCGATCTTCATGCAATTCTCCAAAAGTTTGGCGGGAAGCCGCTTATATTGCACGGATACAGCATGGGCGGCAGACTTGCTTTGCAATACGCTTGCAGGCATCCCGGGCACCTCGACAAACTGATTTTGGAAAGTACAACAGCTGGTATTACTGATAAAAGCGAAAGGGACATCCGGAAAAGAACCGACCGCACTCGTGCCATGCAAATACTGGAAGATAAAGATCGATTTATCAAGGAATGGAATAATGCGTCATTGTTTCAAAATAAAGAAAGCATTTCGCCTGATGTTGAAGAACAGCTTGAAGCCATCCAGCAGGCACAAAATTCTATAGGACTGCAAAACAGCCTGATCTGCTTCGGTACCGGCAGTATGTCCCCCCTGCATGATCAATTAAACACTATTGATATACCCACACTAATATTAGCCGGGGCCAACGATGAGAAATTTAAACAAGAAGGCCGTATTTTAAATGACTTAATTCAAAACAGCAAATACAGCGAAATAGAAAATGCTGCTCACCGCATACATTTAGACAATCCTATTGCTTACCTGGAAAAAATAAAAGATATTATCCAGGAAAAATGAGAAACTCTAACGATTAACAGAAACAAAATAGCCGAAACTTTACAATGAAAACATTCGAAGATATCACCTACCACAAAGCTAATGGTATTGCCCGCATAGCCTTTAACCGTCCTGAGGTGAGAAATGCATTTAGACCGAAAACTATATCTGAAATGCATGAGGCTTTTTTAGATGCCCGGGAAGATATTGAAATTGGGGTGGTCCTGTTAACGGGGGAAGGTCCGGCAAAAGATGGTAAATATGCCTTTTGTTCCGGCGGTGATCAACGAATACGTGGGAATGCAGGCTACATGAGCGATGATGGAGTACCACGCCTCAATGTACTGGAGCTTCAACGGCTGATCCGTTCCATGCCCAAACCCGTAATCGCCCTGGTGGCAGGTTATGCAATTGGCGGCGGACATGTACTGCATGTGGTATGTGATCTTACTATTGCAGCCGATAATGCCGTATTCGGTCAGACCGGCCCTAAAGTGGGCAGCTTCGACGGAGGGTTCGGCGCCTCTTACCTGGCCAGCCACGTCGGGCAAAAGAAAGCACGGGAAATCTGGTACTTGTGCCGCCAGTATAATGCACAGGAAGCCCTGGACATGGGACTTGTTAATACCGTGGTCCCCGTTGATCAGCTCGAGGAAGAAGGCATCAAATGGGCCAATGAGATTCTGGATAAAAGTCCTATTGCCATTCGCTGCCTGAAATCAGCCTTCAACGCTGATATTGATGGCCAGGCTGGCTTGCAGGAGCTTGCCGGCAACGCCACAATGCTTTACTACATGAGCGAAGAGGGACAAGAAGGCAAAAACGCCTATCTGGAGAAAAGGAAGCCTGATTTTAAAAAGTTTCCCTGGCTACCGTAACAGGCGGGCTTAGAAAATGCGAGCAATCCCAAAGCCAATATAGTAACCCGGCTTATCGAGACGAAGGCCGGTATCGATCCGCAGTACACTAAAAATATTGTTGACGGATATACCGGCTTCGTGATGAATACTTTTGGTCGGTTTCAGGTACTGTTCTAATTCCAACAGATGTTTTTCGCTTATCCAGGTTTTCCCGGATGCTCCATGAAGGATCATGCTTAGCCCACGGTCTGCGAATCCTCTGAGTCCAAGAATTTCAAAAGGGACCGTGCGGAAGTTATGTTCCCAGAATAAGACGGCGTGGTGCTCACCCTCATACGGGATGCCAGCGGAGGCTTTAAAGCCACCGAACGGAAGGTAAGAACCCAGCCGCCCGTCAATGGAGCCATAACGTTGCACCGGCAATTCACCGGTTGAAGTGGAGGCATTCAGCCGTACATCCAGCACATTTGGAAACATGCGCCGTTTTAGAAATGTGGGAAACCGCCAGTCGATATTTACGCTGTATTTGGTAAAACTAAAATCACCATCCATCCAACCATCATTGGCATGTTCAATATCTACTGTCATCCCCTGGCTTCCCATTGCGCTAATGATGGGCACGTCATCTCCGTAGGCGGCCTGGAGGGTTATTGAGCGCAACAAACCTTCACCAATTGGCGGGTTTTCCCGTTGGATATATCCGCCCACAAATGAATAGTTTGTCTTTTTTTCTAATGAGTAATGGCTCTCATGATTCCAACCCATTTTGAATCGGGTATTAATTTGGGAAATCCGCCTCCCGATGTAGGCAAACCAACCCTTAGTTTGGTAATAATCAAAATAATCATCACCTCCGGCAATTAGCATATGAGTTGTAGTCATTACTCTGGGATACAGATAGGAGTGTTGCCGCGGAATATTCTGATTTCGGTAACCGCCTTCCGCAAAAAAACCGCTGCCTGAGGGATCCCGGGCTTCGGCCACGGCTGAATAGCTGTAATCCTCATAACCAGTATTATACCCCGCTGTAATCTTGCCGGAAAAATATTCACCCACAATACGGCTATATTGCAATCCTGCGTGGAGTGCATCTACTCTGTTGTACCACATTTGTGGCGCTAAGCCGGCAGGAAGAAAATCAAGGTTCACTCCACCTTCAGACTCGTCCGTGTTGAACTGCCGTGCCAGTGCCCCTTTCGGCTGAAAAGCTTTTTCAAGGGTCATAGTGCTGTCAATGGTCTCATAAGCCTCTTCCTCTTCCATGGATAATGGCACCCTGTCTTGTACTTCAATGGTACCGCCGGCAACCGACAGCGAATCGACCTGAAGCCATTCTTTTGATTCGTAAACAGAATCGGGCAAGGTGGTGTTTACCTTATAATCCGATATCCGGGTCACCTGATGAATATTCATTGCCGGGAAACGCAAACCAGGCATAGATATAGTAATAGATCCCTGCATCCTCATATCAACCGGCAACCAGAATTCCTCACCAAAATTGCTAAACTGCTGCTGAAAACTAACATCAAAATCACGGATAGGTGGTGGAAAACGCACAACCTCGTTAGGCTTCAGGTCTACTTCCAGCAAAGCGTATTCGCCACCTAAAACAGCAATATTGCCTTCAAAAAGGGGCTGCAAATCACGGCCGGGTTCAACGGAAATACGGTAAACTTGCTGGTCATCCAGGCTGTTGTATCCTTCTAATTCAAAATTATAAAACTTCAAGGCATCCGGATGAGTGACTCCCACGATATCAAACCCTGCAATATCGATATCATCATTATAAAAATTGGCCATATAGCTGCTTGCCGCAAAATTTCCCTCTAAATCCATATTGGATGTTTGGCTATTCGAGGTAATGACCTCCCTGCTTCCTTTCTCGGTATCCCAATACACATTCGAAATGCTTTCGGTGATGGATACAATAGAAGTGTCGTTTTCAAGGGTATTTCGGCTGTAAGCGTCCGCGGCATAGTTATTCAGGTTAGCCCGCCATAATATTTTCCTGCGTATCACCTCTCGCATAATTCGAAGTGCCGGATCTTCATCAGTCACCACTAGTTCTTCCATCTCAAACGTAGCCGGAGTTAACTGCACATGCAACAGCTCATCTGGAAGCGATTCAATAACCACAGTTTCGGTTACATATCCTATATACCGGAATATCAAATTAGCAGGGAAAGTGTTTAACCTTATCTCAAAAGCACCCTCACGATTGGTAATTGTGCCCCGGTAGGTTCCTTCTATATGGATATTAGCCGCCTCCAAGAACTCTCCGGTTTCCCCATCGGTTAAGGTGCCGCATATCCGGCCTTGTCCATTGGCTATAGATATCAAAAGAAGCTGAGTGAATACTGTAATTGTTAATTTCGTTACAAGCACCGTAAGCAATAGTTGTTGAGGAGTATTTCATTATGGATAAGGTAACGTTTTACGGGGTGTAAGGGTTAAAGTTACCTTACCCAAAATAAAATTATAAACCGCTCAGCGTCCGGCTTGCTTTCCCATGTATCATTCCCCATCCAACTCCTATAGAACTCCTACTACCAGCCGGGCATTAGTAGGAGTTGGTACGGCCCTGGTCAGGGCTTGGTCAGGCTTTGCTGCTTATCCTTTTTTTCTTTCTGTCTGGTTCTTTCTTCAGAATTCTCCGTTCGGCTATATTATACCGGTCGCCTTGTGACAGTATATGAGAAACTATATTTTCTATGGTTAATCTCTCCCGCGTCCCATTACCAGAAGATTGGAAATAGCTGATGTGCTGACCTTCAATCACAGCTATCAAACCGGATCCGATAACCTCCATATCGTTGCCATTTCGCACTACAATTGCAGTATTTTCATCCATCCCCAGACCCAAATACTTCTGATTCTGGGCTACCGCCTCTGCCAGTCTCCAAAAGCGCCCGCGTTCAGAGAAATGGGTATCGATTATAACGTTCTCTATCAGCGAAAAACCTTCTTTGATTATAAAAGTGTTTAGTTTAAAATGCGCTTCAACATCAATCATCAATGTTGGCATTACCATGGCCCCGGCGCTGGTTCCGGAAATTACAACTGTTTTTGAGTAATATATATTAATAAGTTCTTTGACAAAGCGGGATTCTTTATAAATGTTCAAAAGTTTGGTCTGACTCCCGCCCGTAAAAAATACACCTTCTGTTTCCCTTAATCTTTTTTGATATTCCAAAAAATCAGCTTCTTCTTTGGATTCCATATGAATGAAACCAAGATTAGAAAATCCCAGGCTGGCAAATGCCTCTTGATAAGTTTTTCGCATTATTTCCGGGTTATCAGAAGCTGTTGTAATAACTTCTATTCGACATTTCTCCGAACTTAAAAAAGAAGTTATTTTCTTCAAAATAGCTGAGGCATACATGGGAGATTTCTCAGTGCTCCCTTCTTTACTGATGAGGCCTTTGTCTTCGCTTCCACCAATTGCGATAAGTATCCCTTTTGGTATTTCTTTTCCATTCATGAGTGACTCTTTTCATTAGAGTTATATAAGTTTAATATTTAACGATTTACACAATTTTTTTGTATAAAATAAACTGCTGAATGTGATGTTTATTTTTGTATTAGAAACCATAGTTTTCATCAATATTTAGATTATGACTAATTAATTAATAAAGTCATAATCTGATTCGAATTATTATTAAAATTATTTTATGAAGCTTAGGGAACTTAAAGCCTTACGAGGTCCTAATTATTGGTCACAAAAGAGGCACCGGCTAATAGTGATGAACCTTGATCTGGAGGAATACGAATACCGGCCTACGAACAGAATTGACGGTTTTTATAAACGCCTGAAACAACTGCTTCCTTCGTTGCACAGCCATGCTTGTTCAGAAGAGCATGATGGGGGTTTTTTTGAAAGAGTTAAAGACGGAACCTGGTTGGGCCATGTTATAGAACACGTTGCTATTGAGATTCAAACACTGGCTGATATGCCCTGTTCGTTTGGAAAAACCCGCGGAACTGATAAATTCGGGGTGTATAATATTATTTTTGACTACACCTGTAAAGAAGCCGGAATATATGCGGCAAAGGCGGCTTTTCATATAACGGAAGCTTTGGCCGAAGGGAAAGATTATGATGTTAAGCGTGATATTACTAATCTTCAAAATATTCGAAGCCGTGATATGCTGGGGCCAAGCACTCAATCATTGGTTGATGAGGCAATTAACAGGAGCATCCCCTACCGAAGACTAGACAATGACTCTCTGGTCTTATTAGGACAGGGAAAAAAACAGAAACTGATTTCAGCCTCTATTATAGACTCAACAAGTTGTATTGGAGTGGATATAGCTTGTAATAAAGATCAAACAAAACGTATGCTCTATAATGCCCGGATCCCTGTAGCTAAAGGTGACTTGGTGTTCGATGAGCAAACGTTATTTGATGCAGCACGGGAAATTGGGTATCCCCTCGTTACCAAGCCAATTAATGGGAATCATGGCCGGGGATCATCTATGAATATTACGACCTGGAAAGAACTCATACAGGCTTTTCATAAAGCACAGAAGCATTCAAACAAAGTAATAGTTGAAAAGTTTGTCATCGGCAATGATTACCGCATCTTGGTTGTTGATTACAAATTCGTTGCCGCAGCCGAAAGAATTCCCGCTTTGGTAACTGGTGATGGCTATTCAACGATCCGTCAATTAATTGAAGCCGTGAACTGTGAACCTAACAGAGGGAAAGGACACGAAAAAGAGCTTACCAAACTTGCAGTTGACGAATCCACCCGATCTCTTTTAAGAAGAAATGGGTATACACTGGCCTCAGTGCCTGGTAATAGTGAAGTTGTATATCTGAAATCTACAGCAAATATCAGTACGGGTGGCACAAGCGTTGATGTTACCGATACCGTGCATCCGTATAATATGGCGATGGCAGAACGGGTAGCGAGAATCATAGGACTTGATGTATGTGGAGTTGACCTTATCGCCCCCTGCCTGACCATGCCAATCAATAATAATGGAGGAATGGTATTAGAAGTAAATGCAGAACCTGGCCTGAGAATGCATCTTTCACCTGCAAAAGGACGTTCCAGAAACGTTGCTAAGCCAATAATAGAAAAGTTATTTCCAGAAAACGAGAATGGGAGAATACCTGTAACGGCCATTACGGGAACCAATGGAAAAACAACAACTGCCCGGTTATTGAGCCACTTAGCCGCGCTTTCAGGTTATTATACCGGCATGACCACCACGGAAGGGATATATATAAACGGGAAAATCGTAGAACAAGGAGATTGCTCCGGGCCTGACAGCTCCGAATTAGTGCTTAGGGAACCGGAAGTCGATTATGCCATTTTGGAATGTGCCCGGGGCGGCATACTGCGGGCGGGATTAGGATTCTCGAACTGTGATATAGCAATTGTTACCAATGTTAATGAAGATCACCTTGGTCTGGGAGACATTAACACCCTGGATCAATTGGCAAGCCTTAAAAGAGTTGTACCCGAAAGCGTAAGCGTAAATGGCTATTCCATTCTAAATGCCGATGACGACAAAGTTTATGCTATGGGAGAGGGACTGGATTGCAATATCGCGCTGTTCAGCATGAATTCACGTAACCCAAGAGTTACCCGTCATTGTATGATGGGAGGTCTTGCGGCCTATTATGAGAATGGAAATATAATAATTAAAGATGATGACCATGCATATATAGTTATAAAAGCGGCTGATGTACCCTTGGCTTTTGGCGGCATGGCAGAATTTAATATTGAGAACATACTTGCTGCCGTTTTGGCCGCTTACATCAGCAACTTTTCTATTTCAACCATAAAAGAAGGATTAAAGTCCTTTGTACACAATTCCACTACCATTCCCGGCAGAATGAACCTTTTTGATTTCCAGGATTTTAAATTTATGGTGGATTATGCTCATAATCCCTCTTCTACAAAAGCATTGGGTGAATATTTAGCGCACATAGAAGCTTCCGTAAAAGTTGGAGTCATTACAGCTGTGGGCGATCGAAGAGATCAGGATATAATTAATTTGGGGAAAACGGCTGGTAAAATATTTGATGAAATTATTATTAAACATGACAAAGATCTCAGAGGCCGAACAGGTGACGAAATAAATTCACTGCTTATCAAAGGTATTTCCCAGTATGATCCGAATAAGCCTGTGAAAATTATATCATCTGAAACAGAAGCAGTAAAATATGCGATAGACAACGCCAGGCCGGGTGCATTTATAACAGCATTTTGTGCAGAAGTTCAAGAGGTGTTAAATCTCGTTCATGAAATGATGGAACATCAAGTTACGGAGAAGCCTCTCACGGAATCCATGAGATAAAAGACTAATCGGTTAAAGTTTCTCCTGGACGCATTCGTGCAATTGGTGCGTAATACGTGATTTTCTTCTCCTGAGGGTTATGTAGCTGACACGAAGGGCTTTACTTGCTTTCATAAGAGTGACGTCAGGGAATTTGATAAGATAATCAAGTGTAGCTTTCATATCCTCCGTTAATAGCTCCATGCACAATTCAAGCAGGCGTTTACGCTTGGGGTCCTCCATCAGGTCTATTTGTTCGGCCGGTTCTATATAAAGATCTTCATTGAACTCGTCGGTATTGGTATGTTTATTCAGATGTTTATTTTTTTCATCACGATATACAGAATTGCTTGTCATCATCAGCCATTTAAACAGAGCTTCTTTTTCTTTGATTTTGTCTTCTTTGATAGCTTCCAGGAGTTTAATAAAAGCCACAGATACAGCATCTTCAGCGCCAGCCTTATCAGCGCCTTTAGTAAAAACCAAGTAATCGACAAGAGCTTTATGGACGCCGGAAAACTCCTCATTTAGTACAATACTGTTATTCTCTTTTAAAGCATCATAAAAGCGGGAGTTTCGATCACTTTGGTTCATGTTGGCGTGGAGTTTCCAGTACTATATATAAAAGCTAACATGTTATTTACTTTTTAATTTCTCATTGTCCACTTTTTAATAGGCATATTTAGTAGGTGTAATTAATAGGTACATGCCATCTAGAATATCACAACAGTCAATTTTTATAATTTTCTCACTATTAATATGGGGTTAATACTATCAGGATATTTTAAATTTTCTAATACTATTACTACAACGTTTTACCCTGATATTTCAAAGCAGTCTAATTAAAGATATTGAATTAAAAACTACAAATTTACTAAACACGGAGTAACTTATGAAATTTTCAACTAATACCATCTCTAAATTTTCTGCCATCATTCTTGCTTTATTTATAACTGTCGGCTGTGCAGGTATAAATGACGCCAATTTTTCAGAAGATACGGATAATACTCCAGCCCTGGAAGAAAGAGATTATACTGCCGGTGATAACGAAAAAGGTTCTGATCCGATATTAAATGGCGAAGACAGAGAAGATATTCATGTTATTCGTCCGGACAATGATTAATAGTATCTAGATTCATTTTTATACAGGCTGCAAAAAATTTATTATATTCTTTTTGTATAATAAAATTTTAATGTTAGCAAAGCTTCATGCTGATAGCAGTCCTTATTTTATTTTTTAACTTCTTCCTACTCGGCCTGGATAAAGAACAGTCAGATGATTCCTTTGTCCAGGCCGATTTTTATATAGAATCCCTTGAAAACAACCCTGAAGCTACTGAATATTTTTGGTCTCTCAATGAGTTAGCAAGTGGAAACCCCGAAGTTGAAAAATATATTTATAAAGCATTAAAAAGATATAATCTCGATATAGCTGATTTTTGTCATTTTAATTCCTTTACCCGCACTAAAAGTTTAGGAACTGCCACCAAACGAAAACAAGAAAGGCTCCGTTTATCGTTTGAATGTTTTGGTGATCCTTTTCTTTATATAGCCTATCTTTATGAATTACCCGAATCCGAAGCTTTAAATTATGATTTGAAATTTGGCACAAGAATATCTTTAAACTCAACGCAACAAGCTCTTATAAATAAAGCCGTAGGGAAACCTTATAATATTAATAACCTCTTTAGTTCAAGAACATTTGAATTATCCGACATTTACTTGTTCCATAAATTAAATTTTGAATCCGGTCAAACCCCTGCAATAAATGACCTGCTTGATAAATGGACCGCTCTGCTTTACAGACAAAGCAATAATGAATTAATTGATCAGCTTATGCTGGCATCAGTTATAAATGGAGAAAGCCATCATAGTTCCAAAAGGTCTTCGCGTGACAACAAGATCTATGATTTACTTCGAATGTTCGATAGAAGTTTACTACTTCCTAATTCCCATTTTAAATTAAACTTATACAAACGAATTGGGTTCTCCACCTATTATACCGGCAATTATCGTGATGCCCTTCAATTTTATCGCAATCAATTAATACCCTTATCTGAAATTATCGATAATAAAGAAGAACAGCTAATAATCAGGCTGGACTACGGGAGCATGCAATACCGAATCGACAACATTCAAGAAGCATTAAAAGAATATGAACTTGTTTATAACGATACGACAGGAATTCAAAGTAATCGACATCGTTCAGCAATGCATAATAATCTAGCTGTTGCATATTTAAACAATGGTGATTTTAACAAATATCTGCAATTTCAATTAGATGCTCTTGATGAATCTATCACATCACAATACACTAGTGGTCAATTGCTTTATTTGAATAATCTCTATATTTATTACAGGAAAAATGAAAGTTGGAGTTCGGCAACAAGTTATTTAAATGAAGCGGCTCATATTGCTGAATTATCTGAAGAAAATGTTGAATTAAGCAAAATTAAGAGATCACAAGCACTATATGAGAGAGATAAAAATCAAAATTTTAAAAAGGCTTTAGCTCTATTAGAATCATCAGAATCTTTAATTAATGATACTGATAATTACAATCAACTCATCTTTACCAAAACTGAACTTTATCGTACTTATCTGATGCTTTCAAATCATGGAAAAGCCTTAATAATATTAAACGAATTATCTGATCTTTCTAAAGAAAAAGGCGATCAAAATATTTGGTTGAATACACAGGCATGGATTGCGGATATGCATCTGGAACAAGGTAATGTTTCCGATGCTGAACCTTATATAGAACATCTTAAAAAAGGATCTTTAGAAGATTTTTATTTCTTAACCAGTGTTAAAGCTGCAAATGTGCTTTCACGGTATTATTTTCTGACCGATAATCCCCATAAAGCTCTATCTATAGCCCAATCCTATTCTGAGGAAATCATGGAAAGGTTAGAGAACAGCGCCGATTATCAAAGCGGTCATTTACGTATGGATTCGGAGTTTATAGAAAATTTTCAGCTTGTTACAGATCTCCTGCTACATCTTGAACGGCCAACCCAAACACTGGCCATGCTCGATGAAATCAAGAACATCAGCCGTTTTTCATTTTATAATAATCCGACGCTTAAATCGAATATATTAAATGAGGAAGAGTTAATCCATGATATAGCCCTGGGTAACCGGATTGAGCGGCTTAGGAATGAACTTAATGAGGCACCCAAGTCTGAAAGAGTGGGAATTAATAACCAGATCTCGCATTTTATAACCGAGAAAAAAATACTTAAAGACAGGGTTCTGAGCAATGTTGATGACATTTCATTTGACTTGCAGAAAGTACAAAATAAACTGAAACGAGATGAAGTAATGCTTTACTTCACCTTTTTCAATCAACAGATGTATCTGGCCACCATATCTTCTTCAGATATTGAATTTACATCAGAAACTTTTTCTGATACTGAAATGCAGCGGGTGGAACAGACAATAGATCATTTATCTAATGGTAATACAAATCTGTATGACCTCAACTGGATTCACAATAAACTTTTAAAAGGCAAGTTTGATAAAAGCTATAGTAAGTTGTTTGTGGTTCCCGATGGTTTTCTCTACCGCCTCCCGCTGGAGGTTCTTCCCACAGAAAAGGAAGATACAAAGCATAGTTACGGTTCTGCCCATTATCTTATTGAAGATCACGCCATAACTTATGTTAATTCTTTAAAAGATTTTGAAGATAGTAATGATAAGTTCGATCACAACACCGACTATCTGGGGTTTGGCATTTCCGATTTTGAAGGTTTCCAAAGCAATATGGATCATAATCGTCCATTAGCAGCTTTGCCATTTGCCGAACAGGAAGTAAAAAATATAAATGAAACGATGACACGGCTTTCTACAAAAGAAACCTATACGGCCGGGCAGGGCACTGAAAAAGCTTTTCGGGGCCAGGCCGGTAACAGCCGAATAATGCATATCGCCTCACATAGCGAAGTTTTCCACCCTGATCCGCTCTATTCTGTCATTTATATGCATAGTGAAGATGGAAAATCAGATTACAGAGATGATGGATTGGTTTATGCTTACGAGCTTTTTGAAATGGATCTTTCTAATGAAATGGTCATGCTGAGCTCTTGCGAGTCGGGGTCGGGGAGTTACATTCAGGGAAGCGGAATTGTGGGTTTAAGCCGCGCTTTCACTTATGCCGGGGCCCAGAGCCTTGTTATGAATTTATGGTCTGTCCGCGACCAAACTGCCTCTGCCATGGCGGTATCTTTTTATGAATACCTAAATGAAGGCTATTCAAAAGATGAAGCGCTACGCCAGGCAAAGATTAATTATATAAACACCAGCAGCAGTGATCCCTACCTATGGGGCTCATATGTGATTTACGGTGATGATTCTCCGCTGGTATCCCGCCCCCTTTTAGATTACTGGTGGGTTTGGGGAGTCGGCATAATGTTTATTTCAATTATCTGGTTCAGTGGCAGGATGCTCTTGCCCGGAATGAATAATTTTATACCCAAAGCATCTCTTCCCTGGAATACCTAGCCGGATTATCGCAGTCCACCCGCTATACCTTTGCTGATACGGCTTACCGCATCGTGGCTGTGCAGGCTTTCCATGTGCACGCAGCGTACTACAAAATCTTTTATACCTGGTTCATCATTAAATCGATCATACAGCAGCCTGCCTGCATCTTCCACAAACTTCTGATAGGCTCCATTCATTTCAGCAAAGGCCTGTTCATCCTCACGTTTTACCATAACCTGGGTTTCAGTGACCAGGGCATCTTTGCATAAGCCAATAAGGTCTTCAATGTGGAGGTCATCCATTTCAACCGTAATATGTGCAATACTTCTTTGACTATGAGGAATACACATGATATCCCGGTTTTCCCTGGCATGTTCTGACAGTTCGAACGAACACGGACATGCACTGCTGTAAATAAAGTCAAGATGCATGAAACGGCGCAGCTCCCCTTCCTCGTTCAATTGCCCCTCGATAGCTGCATCATAATATTGGTAACCTTCGAGACCGGAACGCAGGCTTTCCTGAATCATGGGCCAACTGAACCCCATGCGCAGGTAACTTGCCTTGCTATCCAAATCTTTACGGTAAACCTTTAAAATTTGTTCAAGTACCTCTTTGGTAAACGGTTCATCTTTATACTTATAAAAGGATCTCATGATCCTGCTCATATTAATTCCTTTTTTATCGGCACCAAGGCTGACAAATCCATCAACTGATGTTTCAAGTGTTAACCCTTTCCCATCTTTACCTGGATATGTTAATGGCAATCTGAAGTTGGATATGCCAACTTGCTGAATAGGAACTTTTGCACCTTCGATAGCAGCGGCAGTTCCATTTTGGAGATCAGGTAAACTAGCCCTGTAAAGATCACTTACAGTGAATGTAGGATCGTAAAACTTTTTCAATTCTGTGGTAATCATTTTATAATAGTATTTGAATTTAACACTTACGCTGACAAATCCAGTTACCCAAACCCGGGGGCTTTATATTCGGCCATATTTTTATCCGTTTCATAGAGTCTTACAGAACTAAGCTGTCCCCCATTCGTACTAACTTTAGCAATATCGTCTTTTAGTTCTTTATAAAAAGCGTATACGAGGTTTTCCGTTGAGGGGATAATATCCTGTAGGAATTCAACATCTAAATTCAGGTTGCGATGATCGCATTTTGATGTAATCCGATCCCTTATCACCTGTTTCAACTTCCCCAGATCAATAACGTAACCTGTTTCCGGATCAGGTTCGCCGCTAACTGTCACTTCTATGGTATAGTTGTGGCCATGCCAGTTTGAATGATTGCAGACTCCATAAACGGCCAGGTTCCACTCATCACTTTTCTGCGGGTTGTGCAAACGATGGGCAGCATTAAATTTTTCTGTTCGAGTTACATGTATCACTTTGTACGTCTGGTTTCATCCAATAAAAAATGACTTTAACGGAAATTCCCCTCCCCTCAGTCATTTTCATCCGCGTAAAACGGATAATGGGTAATATAGGGTTCTATTACTACTTCTGCACAACCTTCCGCGCATTAAACCATCAGGAGATGGCTAAAGGAGAATAAAAGTAATATAGTTCCTAAATAATTTTTTTTTGATAAAATTCCTCTTCCTAATTGGCTAACCCGGCTTACATAAAACACAATAATATACTTATTATTAATTTCCAATGTTAAACAGAAAGCTTCCTCATTTATCTCAAAAAAAGTGTAAAATCTTTAATAAAGGGCGTTTATTTTAACAAAATGCACATTATTGCTTGACAGGTGACTTCCTAATCTTTAGATTCATCGTCAAACGGTGAGCTATTCTCCTGTTTAATCTAAATATAATATGAAATAACGGAGTACTAAATGAACAGATTCAACGAAGTTAAAGAGATCATTGATACGCTCGAAGATGATATGGACAAGTTTTACAATAAAGCCAACAAAACTGCTGGTACCAGAGCAAGAAAATCATTGCAAGATCTCAAAAAATTAGCCCAGGATATCCGGGTTGAGATTCAGGAAAAGAAGAAAGTTTCTTAAGAAGCGGTTACTTTGTTTTGATAAAAAGGCCGATGTATTTTACATACAGCGGCCTTTTTTATAATTAATCAACAATAAAATAAAAGGGCAACGTCATTCAGATTGTTCCCAGGTATTGTTATCGGGGTTAACATCAGGAAAGCGGTGATCAGGATCTATAACTACTTTAATTATATCTGATGCTGAATCATGCTCAAATATCCATTCACTGGTCCTGTGCCAGATCTCGACCGGAAGATGATGCCTCTTCACATCCCCGTTTTCTTCTGTCACCTCAACTACTACCGGCATGACGAGATTATCATTATTAGCAATAGTAATTAATGCCCCATCTTCCGGATTATCAGTAAGATGCTCTACATCTTCTACTGATTGATCCAGTAACCAGTTTTCATAAAACCAGCCTCTCCAAAACCAATCCAAATTCTCTCCGGTCGCATTATTCATAAACCGAAAGAAATCTATCGGCGTTGGTTTTTTAAAAGCCCACTCTTCAATATACCTTCGAAAGGCATAGTCAAAGCGCTCAGGGTTCAGTATTTCTTCTCTTAGGAGGATTAGCCCCGCTGCAGGTTTAAAGTAAGAGATCATGCCCAGATTGTTTTCACTGATCTGGTCAGGGTGAGTCATAATAGGTTCAAAATCAACACTAGCCATGAAAGGCGCCAGATCTCTGGCAGAATTGAACCTGGTTGGATATTCTCCATTATTAAAAGCCTGAGTGCTGTAGTGATTAATCAGCGTAGTCATACCCTCATCCATCCACATATACCTGCGCTCATTACTTCCCACGATCATAGGAAACCAATTGTGGCCAAATTCATGGTCGGTTACTCCCCAAAGCCCTTCGCCCTGAGCTTGCCAGCTACAGAAAGAGACGCCGGGATATTCCATTCCCTGAACCATACCGGCTACATTAACAGCTGTAGGATAGGGATATTCGAACCACTTTTCTGAATAGTGCATAATCGAGGCACGGGTATATTCTGTGGATCGTGACCATGCATGCTCTCCGTCGCTCTCTATGGGGTAGAACGACATGGCCATAATATTTTCACCACTCGGCATATTTGCACCCGCAGCATCCCATATAAAGCCTTTGGAAGAGGCCCAGGCAACATCACGAGCATTTTCCATTTTATAATGCCAGGTTAAATTGCCCGAATCTTGCGGCCTGTTGCCGGATTCTCCAATTTCTTCAGGTGATATAATATATTTGGTCTCTTCACTTGCTCTTGCTTCTTGAAGCCTGTTCCTCTGCTCACGGGTAAGGACCTCTTCGGGATTTAGTAACTCACCCGAGGCAGTCATAATATGGTCATGAGGCACGGTAATTTTCATTTCAAAATTGCCATGATCGGCATGGAACTCGCCGGCACCCAAATATGGCAATATGCTCCATCCTATCATATCATCGTAAACAGCCATTCTCGGATACCATTGAGCTATCGTGTAAATCCAACCATTTTGGGTCTCCAGTCGGCCGGTTCTGTCTGAACCATTCAATGGTATGGTGTATTCAAAATCCATAGATACCGAGATGTCTCCGCCTTTTGCCTCCAGCGCATCATCAAGCTGAAGCTGCATGCGTGTATCAGTGATCACATATTCGGGTTCATAAGCGGAACCTGTGTGCTCTACAGTTACATTAGAAATCGCCATACCACCATCAAATCCATGGCTTCCAAAACGTGATCCGGTTAATGGAGTTGACTTAGACCCACGAGATTCAGAATGAAAGAGGTTTTGATCAATTTTCAGCCATAGATACGGAAGATCATCCGGACTGTTGTTGGTGTAGTCAATGGTAACAGATCCGGATATTTCGTGTTCCTGGTCATTCAGGGATACCTCTAGAAGATAATTCACATCATTTTGCCAGTAATTGGGCCCGGGGAATCCCGAAGCAGTTCTGACAGAAGATGCAGCAGGTATTGTGAGTGGTTGAAAAACCTCATAATTTGATGGGGAGTCCTGAGCAGCGCCGGGATTCACCATAAATATAACAATGCTGCAAACGGCAAATACTAAAACTTTGTATTTCATATTAATGATCAGATCAAATATAAGTGTGAAGAATTAAACGGGTGTTCTTGATCAAATAAATTTATTCATTAAACGCCCGAAACGTTTCTGTTTTCTCCATGCTGATTACCGCTTCTTCCATTAAAGAAATGAGGTTTTCAACATCTTCTAGTGATGCCAACTCAACGGGGGAGTGCATATACCGAAGCGGTAAAGAAATCAAGGCACTTGAAATCCCACTTTGCTGGTAGTAAATGCTGTCTGTATCCGTTCCGGTTCGTATTCCGGCGGCTTCATGCTGTATAGGAATTTCTTTTTTACCAGCTACTTGTTCAATACGTTCAACCAGTTTCGGATGGCTGGCTGCACCATGCGTTATTGTTGGTCCGTCACCTAATTTAACCCGGCCATGCTCCTTCTGATTGATGCCCGGCGAGTCGGTGGCATGGGTTACGTCGGTAACCAAAGCCGCATCAGGCATAAGGCGATAACTCATCATGCGGGCACCAAAGCCACCAATCTCTTCCTGAACAGCATTAAGGGCAACCACATTAACCTTCAAGTCGCTTTTCCGGGATGAAAGCCTTCTCATAACTTCGGCTATTACGAACCCGCCAATGCGGTTATCAAGCGCACGACCGGAAATAAGATCATCCGAAAGATATTCAAAATCATCAGCGTAGGTAATCGGATCACCAATTTGAACCATTTCCAGAGCCTCTTCCCTACTTTGAGCCCCTATATCGATAAATAAATCCTTCCAGCCCGGCTGTTTTTGATTATCTTTATCTTGAAGATGGACGGCGGTATTACCGACAATTCCGGCAACAACACCTTTTCGGGAATGTATATGTACTTTTTTCGCCCTGGCGATGGCCGGATCACTCCCTCCCAGCCTGTTCACGCTTATGAACCCGGAATCATCAATGTGCTGAATGATCATACCTATTTCATCACAATGTGCTTCAAGCATTACAGTTTTAGTGGGGCCTGCGACGTTAATTCTTGCGAAAGCCGAACCATAAGCATCCGTTTCAACATCATCTGCTGATTGATTAACATAAGTTGTCCATACTTTTTGACCGTTTGATTCAAATCCAGTCGGACTTGGTGTGATTAATAATTCTTCAAGAAAAGTAGTGGCTTTTTTATCGAACATATGGTTATTGGAATTTAATTGAGAAAGGTCTTTTAATGAACTATACCTAAAGATCATCCTGAAATTTAGTAAAATCAGGATGATTAGTTCGTTAGAGGTTACAACAATATAAAAACTCTGCTTGATTTTTATTGTTGATTAAATCGGAATTTAATGAAGAAGTCATTTCAAATCATCAAAAATTCTTAGCTTCCCCACTTCCTGGTTTTTCTGTACATTAACATCTTAATGACTTATTCTACAAGCTTTCATGTATAAAATATTTACAGACCCCGTTCATGGTTTTATCAACGTTCCAAAAGGACTGATCTTAAGACTGGTTGATCACCCCTACTTGCAGCGGTTGAGAAGAATTCGTCAATTGGGACTGGGTTACCTGGTATTTCCGGGTGCTGAACATTCCCGGTTTTCTCACGCTATCGGTTCTCTGGGTCTGGCTAATCGGGCTCTATTAAACCTTCGAGAAAAAAAAACAACCATCACCCGCAAAGAATACGAAGGAACACTGGTCGCTATTCTTTTGCATGACATTGGCCATGGCCCTTTTTCACATACTCTGGAAAACACCTTCATCCACCATTTTAACCACGAAATGATGACCCTCGCGTTTATGCAGGACCTAAACCGTGAGTTTAAAGGAGCCCTGGATACCGCCATTGCCATTTTTACCAATAATTATCATAAGAAATTTCTAACTCAATTGGTGTCCTCCCAACTGGACATGGACAGGCTGGACTATCTTAAACGTGACAGTATGTTTACTGGCGTCTCTGAAGGATCTGTGGGCATTGAGCGTATCATTAAAACTATGCGCGTGTACCAGGGCAACATTGTTGTTGAAAAAAAAGGCATATATGCCGTCGAGAATTACATTATCTCAAGAAGGTTAATGTACATGCAAGTCTACCAGCATAAAACAACATTAAGTGCCGATAAGATACTTCGGTCTATATTCAGGCGGGTTTCGATTTTGCTTCAAAATGAAATTGAAGTATTCTTTGCATCTCCGGGGCTGCGATATTTCCTGAATTCAAACATTTCCGCCAAGAAGAGTGTAACACAGAAAATGATGCGTGAATATGCATTAATTGACGACCATGACGTAATAACCAGTATTAAATACTGGCAAAGAAATAAAGATCCAATTCTTTCTGATTTGAGCCAACGGTTTCTAAACCGCAATTTCTTTCGAACAACTTTCACTCAAACTGCCGCTACAACTAATCAAATGGCAGACTATCGAGGAAAAACCAGGAAGCAGTTGAAAAAGCTCGGGCTACCCTATGATGATGAGGCTGTTTCCTATTACCTTTTCAAAGATTACAGCCATAATGAAGCTTATAAATACGAAAACGAAAGCATCTGGATATTGGAGAATGACGATACAGCTACCGAATTTTCAAAAGCATCCGATACTCAAAACATAAAGGCTTTAACCGAAACTGTGGTAAAACATTATGTAGTGCATATGAAAGAGATAGACTAGCCTTTTATTAATTAATTATAAACATTTATAATTCTCGTAGAATCCAGTGATTGGGGTCTATCTTTATATCATCCCCTTCCTCAATAGAAATTCTGACACCACCACCAGGTATTTGAATTCGTTTCTTTGATCCGTTTATTATAATTTCTACCGGCATCGGGAACTTAAGATCACCTTTAACAGACCAGCTTAATTTTAGCTCTTTCCCTTCTCTTTCCTGATTAAGCTCAGGTAGTTGGGCCTGCCTTAGATATACTTCAAACAGCCAGTCCAGTTCCCGGTTGGAAACATCTTCAGCAACAGCAAGAAAGTCATCTGTGGTAGCAAACCGGGTTTGGCTACCGTCGGTAACTTTTTCAAGTTTGGGATCAGGATATGACATTGTCCTTAATGCCTCAAAAAATTTATCATCACCAATCAAATATCTGAGAGTGTGCAAAAACCAAGCCCCTTTCATGTAAACATCCTGACCGCTGTACATCTCTTTTGTACTTTTAGACTCTCGCGGTGCGACAGGCGTTGTATTAGTGATGCGGAGGCGAATTGCTTCCATAAAGGTATGGTATTGTTCTTTTCCCCGAAGTTGCTCAGCAAACAAAGGCTGCATGTACGTGCAGAAGCCTTCATGAATCCAGAAGTCCCGCCAATCATATGCGGTAACCATATTGCCCCACCATTCATGTCCTAATTCGTGGTGATGCAGGTCATCAAAACCAGAATTTGTATTATAAACCACATCATTCTGAAAACCCGCCCCATATGCGATTATCGTTTGATGTTCCATGCCCAGGTAAGGCGTTTCCACCACGCCATATTTATCGGCACGGAAGGGATATGGCCCCAGGTATTCTTCATAGAAAGCCATTTGCTCTTCTATTTGTTCAAAAAGCTGTTCCGCCTTCGCATAATTTTCTGGTAGCACCCAAAAATACATAGGAAATGATTCCCCCGTGATACTTGTATACTCCCTTTCGATAACCTCATACGGGGCAATATTAACAGATAGAGCATAATTATTAATCGGTGTAGAGACAAACCATTTGTAAGTGGAATAACCGTTATCGTGGTTATCAACATTTCGCAGTTTTCCGGGCCCTGCTGCTATTAATGGATCAGGTACCGTCACGTTTAAAGACACTGAATCGGCCCTGTCGGATGGATGATCTTTAACCGGCCACCATATATCAGCACCATTTAACTGACAGGATACGCCAATCCAGGGCTGTCCATCGGCGGTTTCTGACCATGTGAAACCTCCTTCCCACGGCGGATTTGGCGCTACCCGGGGTTTTCCTTCATAATCAACTTTAATAATTACTTTATCGCCTGGTTGGCGGGTTTCCGGAAAACTTGCCCATATACGTCCGTTTTCGAATGCATAATCCAGCGGAAGCATATTGTGACTTTTATCAAAAAAGGTAACTCTATTAACAGTGAAGACACTATCCAGGTCCAGTACAAACTGGTTTAGCGGGTGCACGATATCAGCATGTATAATAACACTGCCATGAATGCTGCTATCTGCCGGTTCGATAAGTAGATTCAAATCATAATAACTGACATTATAAGCGGCTAGCTCCGGTAATAACTCACCTCCGGAGTCAAGTATATCGTTCTGAGCCGAGACCTCCGAAACAAGAAGTGTTAGAAATACTGCGAGTGTGCAAAATCGCATAATAATGGTATGATTGGTAAATTAGGAATTAAAAGCATGTTCACATACTATCTCTCATCAAAATACAAAATTAGATAAAGCGAATAGGCAATATTCCTACTTCTTCTCTCCTACCCTGTCATAATCCACAAAAGAATAACCTTCATGATCTTCCCGGTACACTTCTTTCCAGATTTTACTTATCTGATGCCGGTATTCGGGAAAAGTAACATCCCCATCATAATTTTCATGGATTTCTGTTATTTCCATTGAGTCTGCCTGAGGCATTAGCTGTCGATATATTTGTCCACCGCCGGCTATATATACTTTCGGGTAATTTTTCAGGTAATCCAATGCGGCAGGAATGGAGTTGAAAGTTTTTACACCCTCAAGTTTCTTGTGCGTGAGCACAATATTCTCTCTGCCAGGCAGCGGCTTGCCTCCGAACTCCTCGAACACGCCACGCCCCATCAGGAGAGGCTTACCCATCGTTCTGTTCTTAAAATGCTTCAGGTCTTCGGGTATGTACCAGGGAAGCTTCCCTTCTTTGCCTATCACCAGATTTTCTGCGTGCGCAACGATGATAGCAAGTTTCATACGGCAACCTGAAACTTTATTGGAGGATCAGGATTGTAGTTGTAAAGCTTAAAGTCTTCAAACGTCAGTTCATCTATTGGTTTGGAAGCGATTTCCAGCCGGGGCAGTTCTTTGGGCTTTCGTTTGAGCTGTTCTTTTAATCCTTCCACATGATTCTCATAAATATGGGCATCAACAATGGTGTGGGCAAATTCCCCCGGTTCCAGATTCACCTCTCGGGCTACGGCCATTGTAAGGGCAGCATAACAGGCAAGATTAAACGGGATTCCCAGTGCGATGTCACCGGATCGCTGAGTGAGATGACAATTGAGTTTACCGTTAGACACATTGAATATATACATGATGTGGCAAGGCGGAAGAGCCATTTGGGAGAGCAAACCAGGATGCCAGGCGCTCACAACAATCCGGCGGCTGTTCGGGTTGGTTTTTAATGTATGTATGGCTTGTTTTAGCTGGTCAAATTCGGTTTTGTTTGAACCGCTATCTTCATTTTTACCTATCTCATCAATATTACCTGGAAATCTGCGCCATAACACCGGGTAAATAGGGCCAACATGGCCATCTTCATCAGCCCATGCATCCCAAATGTGGCAGTCGTTCTCATCCCGTAACCATCGGATATGATCTTCACCGCGTAAATACCAGAGAAACTCCAGTATAACCGAGCGAAAAAACACCTTTTTCGTGGTTAGCAGAGGAAAACCTTTTGCTAAATCAACTTTATAGAATTGAGCAAAAGAGGAAATCGTATCGGTGCCTGTGCGATTGGTTTTCCTGACACCGTTATCCAACACATTTTGAACTAAATCCAGGTATTCTTTCATAATAAAAGTCGTCTATTCTTATGGGGTCTATAATATGTAGGTGCTAAATAATATTACACCAGCCATGTGCATCTTCTATATCGCCATGGTGAATGCCAGTGATTTCATCATAGAACCTCTGGGCAACGGGTCCCATTTTTTCACGGTCCAGTTCTATATTAGTACCTTCGTGATGGATCAGGCCAACAGGCGATATCACTGCTGCTGTACCGGTTCCAAAGGCTTCTTTCAATTCTCGGGATTTAGAAGCCTCTATAAGCTCATCAATGGATATACGGCGCTCTTCAAGGCTGATACCCCATTGTTCGGCCAGCTCGATCACACTGCGTCGGGTTACTCCAGCGAGAATACTTTTGCCTAAAGGTGGAGTAATTAACGTATCATTGATGAGGAAGAACATATTCATGGTCCCCACTTCTTCCACATATTTATGCTCCACCGCATCCAGCCACATCACCTGTGTGAATCCTTGTTTCTGTGCAATGGAACCAGGATATAATGTTGCGGCATAATTGCCAGGTACTTTAGCAAAACCGGCCCCGCCATTAACGGCACGTACATATTCGGGCATGGTCGTCAATGCAACAGGATTGATTCCCTCACTATAATAATTACCAACCGGTGATAAAATAGTTATAAAACGATAATTCGAGCAGGTCTTTACGCCAAGCGATTCATCGGTTCCAAAAACAAAAGGACGAATGTACAGGCTTTTATACTTTTCCCCGGGAACCCACTTTCGATCCAGATTTACCAATGTCTTAATTAGTTGAGCAAAAACCTCCGGGTCTAGTTCCGGAATATTCATTCTGCGACTAGAATTCGCAAAACGTTCACAATGCTTTTCCAGGCGGAAAATATTCACATCATTTTCTTTGTACCTGAAGGCTTTCATACCTTCAAATACGCCCTGTCCATAATGAAGTACATTCATCGATGGCATTACCTCTATTTTACCATATGGTTTTATTTCAGGCTGTTCCCATTGCCCGTTTTGATAATGCATCTCAAGCTGATGGTCACTGAATGTCTCACCAAATTTAAGGTTGGTGAAGTCAGTATCAGGAAGTTTGGATTTAGCAATCTTCTGAACCTTTAAATCAAGGGTAGTCTGGGCCATAATTTTCTGTTTTATAATGCTTTATAACGAGTATTAATAGAATGCACGGAATTCTATTATAAAATAGCCGATTGTTTGCAAATTTGCTTACAAATAATTAACACTACCTACATGCCAATCAGGCTAGTTCTGATTCTTTATTCATATTACGATTTTTCCATCGAACGTTAATATTTTTAGCGGCATAGGCATCATTTAAACGTTTTGTACTCGTATTATGTGGGGCCGTTTTAACAATTTCCGGAGATTTTATAGCTTCCTCAGCTATAGCAATCATCGCATCGCAAAAACCGTCTATATTCTCTATTGCCTCAGATTCAGTTGGTTCTATCATCAGGCATTCTGGAACAATCAATGGGAAATATACTGTGGGAGAATGGTAACCATAATCCAATATCCTTTTCGCCAGATCCAGTGTTTTTACGCCATTCAATTTCTTCTGTCGGTTACCAGAAAATACAACTTCATGCATAACGGGGCCTTTGAACGGAAGGTCATAATGGCCTTTAAGTCTGTGCAAGATATAATTAGCGTTTAGTATAGCATTTTCACTAATTCTCTTTAAACCTCTGGCACCATGCATACGGATATAGACCCAGGCACGAACCAACATGCCGAAGCTACCGTAAAAACTATGAATTTTACCTATACTCTCTGTATTGCTGTAATCCATAAAGTATTTGTCTCCATCGAACTTGACTTCAGGCTTTGGCAAATAAGAGGAAACTTTGTCGGATACACCAATGGGGCCGCTACCCGGACCTCCTCCTCCATGAGGAGTGGAGAACGTTTTGTGCAAATTAAAATGGACTACATCAAAGCCCATATCCCCGGGCCGGGCGAGGCCAAGCAGAGCATTTAAATTTGCTCCATCCATATACATCAGCCCATCCACATCATGAACCAGCTTTTGTATTTCTTTGATCTGGCTCTCAAATAAACCCAAAGTACTGGGATTTGTAAGCATCATCCCCGCAACTTCATCACTGATCTTGCTCTTCAAATGTTCCATGTCTGTAAGGCCATCTGCATTGCTTTTTATGTTGATGACCTTATAACCGCTAATATTTACGGAAGCAGGATTGGTACCATGGGCAGAATCCGGAACCAAAATATATTTTTTGTGGTGGTTCCCCTGCTTCTCATGATATTTCTTAAAAAGCATGATTCCGCTTAATTCACCCTGTGACCCCGCGGCTGGTTGCAGGCTTACATCTTGCATGCCACAGATTTCCCGAAGCATTTCCTTCAGTTCATATTGAATTTGTAGCGCACCCTGGCTAGCTGTATCCGGCGCCAACGGGTGTATATCAAAATTACCTGGAAGTGATGCCGCTTTCTCATTGATTTTGGGATTGTACTTCATCGTACAGCTTCCCAACGGATACATATCTTTATCAATGTGATAATTTTTAGTAGATATCCGGATAAAATGCCGCTGCACTTCATTCTCCGAGATTTCCGGCAACCCAACAGGGTTTTTCCTTAGATAGTTATCCGGAATCATATCGGAAATTGGCTTAGATGGCAGATCAAGTTCAGGTAGGCTATATCCTTTGCGGCCCGATTTGCTTTTTTCACTAAGCAGTGATTCTCGGTCGAGACTTTCCATATTATTTATTTGTAAATAAATTCGTATTACTACGTGCTTTCCCTCACCCGCAAGTACCTTTTAAGATATTGGGCTCCGGTAAACTTAAACTAATTTAAGTTCTCTAACGCTGCTTTTGCAGCTTTCTGTTCCGCCTTTTTTTTGCTCTTTCCAGTTCCTCTGCCCTTTACTTCTCCGCCAACTTCTACCTGAACCTCAAATTTCTTTTGATGAGGGGGGCCGGTCTCTGAAAGAGTTTCGTAGACCGGTATGGATTTTTTTCTCGCCTGAGCCAACTCTAATAAACGGCTTTTATAGTTATCTTCCGAAAGAATTAATTCATCCAAATCAATATAGCGTTCATATATATGGGAAACGAATTTAGAGGTTGTTGCATATCCTTTCTCTGTGTACAAAGCTCCAACTATAGCCTCAAACGCATCAGCCAATACTCCCTCGGATTGCTCAATTCCCTGATCTTTCACCCTTGCCCCTACCTCTATTACAGAAGCCAACCCTAAATTGCGTGCAAGCCCTGCAAGAGTAGCACCATTTACAAGTTTTGCCCGAAGTTGAGTCATGAAGCCTTCATCTTCGGCTGGATAACGCTCAAAAATGATATCAGTAACCACAAGATCCAGTACGGCATCCCCTAAAAACTCAAATTGTTCATAGGATTCGGTAGGGTCCAGTTTTTTTTCAATCAAACTGGATCTATGTCTTAATGCCTTTAGAAAAAATAAAGGTTTACGTATACGATAGCCAATTACCTTTTCAAGAAAGGCAATTTTTTGAGCGGATTCCGAATCGAGCGCCCCTTTTAAATTAAAATACGCTCGTATTCTTCGCAGCACTTTTTTTATTCCTGGTATTTTTTAAATACAACAGTGGTATTATGCCCTCCGAAACCAAATGCATTATTCAAAGCATATTTAATATCTCTAACTTCAGCTTCATTTGTAGTATAGTTCAAATCACATTTTGGATCAGGATTTTTATAATTAATCGTAGGGGGCACCATGCCATGGTAAATAGCCAGAATTGATGCTACTGATTCAGCAGCCCCTGCTGCACCAAGCATATGTCCTGTCATGGATTTGGTCGAATTCAGATTGATTTTATAAGCGTAATCACCAAAAACTTTCTTTATCGAATTGGTTTCAGCAACATCACCCAATGGCGTTGAAGTGCCGTGCATATTAATATGGCCCACTTCTTCAGGTTTGGCACCTGATGCTTTTAAAGCATTTTCCATAGCCAGTATCACGCCACGTCCTTCAGGGTCAGGCGCCGTTATATGATACGCATCGGCAGAAAAGCCATAGCCTCCAATCTCGGCATAAATCCGTGCTCCCCTTTTTTGGGCAGATTCAAGGCTTTCAAGCATCAATACAGCCGATCCTTCACCAAGAACAAACCCATCACGGGTAGCATCAAATGGTCGGGAGGCCGTATCAATATCGTCATTGCGAGTAGACATTGCACGCATAGCGTTGAAACCTGCAACCCCCATTTCAAATACCGGGGCTTCCGTACCGCCACAAACAGCGTAATCAGCTTGCCCGCTGGTTATGGAATCGTATGCCAAACCAATATTATGTGAACCGGTTGCACATGCGGACACCGCGCAAAAGTTGGGGCCGCGGAATCCATACTCGATGGAAACATGCCCGGATGCTATATCCGGAATTAACATGGGTATGAAGAAAGGGTTAACTCCACGAGGCCCTTTTTTATATAAATCAATGGATTGCCGGTAAAAGACTTCAAAACCGCCAATACCGGTACCAATCATAACAGAGACACGATTTTTATCAATTGCATCCAAATCTATTCCGGAATCTTTGACAGCCTCGTCGGCGGAGACCATTGCGTATTGGGTAAATTTATCCATACGCCTGGCAACCTTTCTATCCAGGTAATCTTCTGATTTATAATTATCTATTTGACCGGCAAATTTGGTGGCAAAATTAGACACGTCAAAGTGGGTAATAGGTTTCACGCCACTTTTTCCCGATATCAGACCATTCCAAAACTCTGGTGCCGTCTTACCCACAGGGGTAAGAGCACCAATACCGGTTATAACAACTCGTTTTTTAGACATTTGAACAGGTTAAATTAAGAAACTTTCCCTTTGAGATATTCTACAGCATTTTTTACTGTTGCAATGTTTTCAGCATCTTCATCAGGGATGCTGATATCAAATTCTTTTTCAAATTCCATGATCAGTTCAACTGTATCAAGGGAATCAGCACCAAGATCATTGGTGAAATTTGCATCGGTGGTTACTTCTGATTCATCAACGCCCAGCTTGTCAGCAATTATTGCTTTTACTTGTGCTTCTACGTCTTTAGCCATGTTATACCTTGTATTATTGTTTTTGAGTTAGTTATTACCGCAAATATAAGAGAAACTTTACGATAATGGGTGATTATTATAAAATTGATTATAGTTTTTACACTATTGACGCCAATATACCGAATTACATCGCCATACCACCATCAACATTCAACACAATTCCGGTAATATATGTTGATGCATCGGATGCCAGAAATGCTACAGAGTGAGCAACTTCTTCAGCATTTCCTGCCCGGCCTAATGGAGTTACAGACTTTATCCCTTCTAACACCTTCTCATCCAATTTCTTAGTCATTTCGGTCGTAATATAACCAGGAGCAACGACATTAACGCGAATATTTCGTGACGCAACTTCTTTAGCCAAAGACTTAGAGAAACCTATGATACCTGCTTTGGATGCAGAATAATTAGTTTGGCCGGCGTTCCCGGAAACGCCAACAATCGATCCTATATTAATGATCGAACCTTGGCGCTGTTTCATCATAGGCTTAATGACTGCTTTGCTGTAGTTAAATACGCTTTTCAAGTTAGTTTGAATCACATCGTCCCACTGCTCCTCACTCATGCGCATGATAAGATTATCCTTGGTAATACCAGCATTATTTACCAGAACATCGAGTGTCGGCCACTGTTGAGTGATTTCTTTGACTACTTCCGCTGATCTTGCTGTATCTACAGCATCGGCCTGAAAGGCCATACCCTTGCGGCCCAGCGCTTCTATTTCCCGAACAACTTCATTGGCAGCATCAGCAGACCGTGAATAAGTGATAGCAACATTGGCACCATTTTTGGCTAAATGCAATGCAATTGTTTTTCCAATTCCACGTCCGCCACCCGTTACCAGGCAATTCTTGTCTTCCATATTAGTAGCTAGTTTTCATTATACTATTAATTTTTAAATTACCCACTTATTCGTAGCCATAGGTTTCATATCCTTTCACCGTCCTTTTTGCCAGACCCTGTAGAACTTTACCCGGCCCAACTTCTACTAGTAAGTTAGCTCCGTCTTGTTTCATGTTGATCATTGTCTGTGTCCACCGAACAGGATTCAAAAGTTGATTGAGAAGGTTCGAACGAATTTCATCGGGTTCAATAGTAGCTTCACCCGTATAGTTACTGTAAATAGGGCAGATGGGTTTACTAATTTTTAATGTGTTCAGGCTTTCTTCCAGCCCTTCAAAAGCAGGCAGCATTAATGGAGAATGAAAAGCCCCGCTAACCGGAAGTTTTTTGGCTAGCTTACACCCTTCTTCTTTCAAAAAATCAATGGCAATATCTATAGCCTCTTCATGCCCGGAAATAACCAGCTGCCCCTTGGAATTATAATTAGCAGCAACAACAGGCAATTTTGTTTTTTGTGATGCCTTATGACACACAGCCTCTACTTTATCATCTTCCATACCAATTACGGCTGCCATCGTTCCGGGATGTTCAACACCGGCTTGCTGCATAAGCTGGCCCCTTTTTCTAACGGTTGCCAAAGCTTGTTCAAATGAAACTGCTTTACAGGCCACTAGTGCTGAAAATTCACCCAAGCTATGCCCTGCAACCATATCCGGTTGTTGCTTCAAAGTTTCGAATAAAGCCACGGAATGCAGGAATATTGCAGGTTGAGTGTTCTCCGTTTGCCGAAGTTTCTCTTCCGGTCCGTCAAACATGATTTCAGTAAGATCAAATCCCAGTATATCCTTTGCCTGCTCACAACGATTTTTAAATAATGGGTTATGCTCGTAATGTGTTTTACCCATTCCTGCAAATTGTGAACCCTGTCCGGGAAAAACATAGCCTTTCTTCATTATTTTATCCCCCATTTCAACCAGGCTGAACCCCAGGTAAACCCTCCGCCAAAGGCTGATAGAATCAGATTGTCTCCATGGTTAAGTTTATCTTCCCAATCGCTTAAACAAAGAGGAATCGTAGCGGCCGTAGTATTGCCATACTTTTGGATATTAACCATCACTTTATCCATACTGATATTCATACGATTTGCCGTGGCTTCAATAATTCTTTTATTGGCTTGATGAGGAACCAGCCAAGCAATATCATCGGCAGATAAATCATTACGTTTCATAATTTCCACCGATACATCAGCCATTCCCTGTACAGCTTTCTTAAATACAGTCCGGCCATCTTGTTTAAGAAAATGCTTGCGGTCACGAATGGTTTCCGGTGATGCAGGATTTAAACTCCCTCCGGCCTCCATTAATAAAGCCTCTGAGCCCTGCCCACTTGAGTGGTTAACATAATCCATTACTCCGGTGCCATCATCAGAGGGTTCCAGTAAAACACCACCGCCACCATCACCAAATATAATGCAGGTTGTCCGATCGGTAAAATCTGTAATTGCGCTCATTTTATCGCCACCAAGAACAAGCACTTTTTTATAGCGACCCGACTCTATCAATGAGGATCCGGTTGTCAGTGCAAATAGAAACCCCGAACAAGCTGCCGATATATCAAAACCAAAAGCGTTGTCAGCTCCAATATCACGTTGGACGAGACAAGCCGTAGCCGGAAACAGATAGTCGGCCGTAACGGTACCGACTATAATAGCATCAATCTCGCTGGCGTCTATGCCACGTTTATCCAGAATTTCATTTGCGGCTTGAGTCAACATATAAGCCGTTGACTTGTCCGGATCTTTTAAAATTCTACGTTCCTGTATTCCGGTACGGGAACGAATCCACTCATCGTTGGTTTCAACAAGGTTTTCTAATTCCTTGTTTGTCATTACATATTCGGGGAGGTAATGGCCAACAGCGGTAACTTTAGCTCTACTGTTATTCGACATTCAAAGGTTTATTTAATGAGGCAACTATTTTATCGTTTACCTTGGCTTCAACTATTTTGACAGCATTTAATATCATGTTACTCATTGCAGTGGGGGTACTGCCTCCATGACCGACAAGGCTAACTCCATTAACGCCGAGAAAAGGAATTCCACCGACTTTCTGGTAATCAAAAGGTTCAAATGCCTGTTTCAGTACTTTCCCAACCAGGCCGGCCTGTTCCTGAGAAATATTTTGTTCTTTAATAACTTTATATACCAGCTTTTCCAGCACTTCAGGTATAGATTCTCCAAATTTCAATAGTACGTTTCCAACATAACCGTCACATACAAAAACATCTGCCTTGCCATTCAAAATATCCCGGCCTTCTACATTTCCAATAAAAGAATCAATATCCTTGAGGAGCTTGTGGGTTTTTTTTAGGTCTTCAGTACCTTTTTCCTCCTCTTCTCCCACATTAAGCAGTCCTACACGCGGATTGGCTATCCCCATCACATTACGTGCGTATATACATCCCATCTTAGCAAATTGGTGAAGCATTTCAGGCTTGGCATCCAGATTCGCACCGACGTCCACCATCAAACGAAACCCGCTTAGTGTAGGGTAAATAGTGGCTATTGTGGGCCGGTAAACGGCCTCTAAGCGCCCCAGGATCAAAGTGGAAGCAGCAAGTAGAGCTCCGGTATTACCAGCGCTGATAAAAGCTTCCGCATGCCCCTTGGCATGCATTCCCAATCCTACCGTAATGGAAGATTGAGGCTTGTTTTTCACAGCCTGAGCAGGAGATTCCTCCATACCAATAATTTGCGGAGCATCGTGAACTAACAGACGATCAGCCGGATAATCATGTTTTTCCAGTTCTGACTGTATAACCTTCTCAGGCCCGACCAAAATAATTTCAAGGTCGTCTTTTTCCCCCAAAGCTTTTATTGCTCCTAATATGGGGTTTACAGGGTAATGATCGCCGCCAGCGGCATCAACAGCTATTTTCATCTATAGCAGTTTGAATGAATATT
>JBBDMU010000028.1:0-220850 GCA_040878085.1 Balneolales bacterium | reverse complement strand
CTGAGACGGGGAGCTCGGAGATGGGGAGCTCGGAGATGGAGAGAGCGGTGATGGGGAGAGCGGAGGTGGTGAGGCGGTGATGGTGAGAGCGGAGATTGGGTGCAAAGTTTTTTATAGGAAGTATAAAAACGTCAAAAGAGCTTAATTATGAAAGGTGGCAGTGAAACTAAAACCATTAATTTTAAAACGTTGTGGCCTTTGTGCGCTTTGTGGTTAATGATGCTTTTTACTGGATGCGAGCTTTATGATTTTTATGAGCAGGATGAGTACGAGGAACAATATTTTGTCTACAGTCAACTGACCGCCCTTGAGCCGCTGCCCCGGGTTGAACTCTATACCACCACCCCCTTTGACACCGAATTCATCCGCGACGAACGCCGGGCCGGTGGCGGCAAAGTTGCCATTCATCTGATGGACGCACAAGGCGACCGGGAAGAAACGTATGAATACACGGAATTGAGTGATGGGAGGCACAGATACCGATCCGATGAACCCGTACCGGTGCTGCCGATGCGGACTTATGAACTTGAGATTACCCTGCCGGGCTCGGGTGAAAAAATGACCTCCCACACCACGGTTCCCGATACGTTTCGCGTTGCACAAGCGGTAAGAGACTCCGTTACATACCTGCAGGATGACCTCCTGGAGTTTGAGGTCACCAAAAGTGCTTACCCCGGCCGGGAAAGCTATTACATGCTTGCTACGAAAGCCCTCGATAGAGATAATTATGGTCTGACCCCTTACTATGAAGAAAGCACATTGCATAGAAATGGTTTGCTGCACATCCGGACGCCCATTATGAACGAAGCCTCTTTTGAAAGCCAAAATAACCGGCTTCAAATCCTTTTTCCCTGGGAAAACATCGCCCACTACGGGCCCAATGAATTCATAGTCCGCACCATCGACGACAACATGCACGACTTCTACCTAACCCTCGACAGCCAGACCGGAAACGATCATCTCTCCCCCGGCGAGATGCGGAATATCAAATATAACATCGAGGGCGGAATTGGCCTGTTTGGAAGCATGGCTACGGCAAAGGCGGAAGGGTTTGTGGAAAATAACAGGAAATAAGAAGGCATGGTGGTTTGTAAATTGGTGGTTGGTGAATTGGTGATTTGTGAATTGGTGATTGGTGATTGGTGAACAAACACGCAACCCGAAACACGAAACGTGTAACCCGAAACTCGCAACCCGCAACCCGCAACCCGAAACCCGTAACCCGCAACCCGAAACTCGCAACCCGTAACCCTCAAAAAAGAGGCTGCCCCGAAATTTCCGAAGCAGCCCCTTTCATCATTTAGCAATATTGCGCATATTGCCTCTTATTACGCAATCTGCAGCTCGGTAAAAGACCTGCAGATATTGCGTCTTTTCACTCCTAGGCCACGACTACCGAACCGAGATAGTCGCTGTTGGAGGCTTCGTTGCCGTCCGGTGAGACGAAGGCAAGGTAGCACTCCACGGTCTGGCCCTGGAAACCCGAATCCAGCAACAAGTCGTACTCACCAAACTGACGCTCGGTGGCGTTCGTTTGGAAAGCCACGTGCCCGCTTTCCGGGTCGTATGCGATCACCATCGCCTGATCCTCGGCGGTGGCGCTGCCCACACCGCTGTTGTCATCCCATTCGAAATGAACCTCATCCGGATTAACAGCCGAAACCACCGCGTTCTCGCCGCCAGTCAGGTCACCCCGCGACAGCAAAAGGGACGGGTAGTCGATCTCCTGGTCGGGATAATTTCCGGTGATGGCATTCTTCAGGTTATAAGAAGCCGCCCGGTTCATCTCCGTCGTTCGCGCCGAACCCCGGCTAAAACCGATCTTGATCACCATTTTTACCTGCTTTAGAAAACTGATGATCAGCCCGAACTTCTGCCGCTGGGTTTGCTGCCCGATCGTTTTCGGATTGAAAACATGAGCGGGTTTCGACTTCATGTACTCGATGCCCTTCCAGGTGGATCCGATTACATTGCCTACTGTTCCATAGAATCCGCCAAGGATTCCTTTTTTATATTTAGCCATGATATGACTTTCCTTTTGTCTTAGTTATGCCTGAGCCAACCGGCAATCTACCGGCCAGCATATCGGCGTTGAGAAAAAACTAAGCAAGAAGGAGATATATAACAACCTAGGGTTCAATAACTTGCAAAGATTCATGGGGATTGATGGGGATTGATGAACTTAGAGAACTAAGAGACGGCTGTGCCGGTGAACTAAGGGAACTAAGAGACGGCTGCGCCGGTGAACGAAGGGAACTAAGAGACGGTGTGCCGGTGAACGAAGGGAACTAAGAGACGGCTGTGCCGGTGAACGAAGGGAACTAAGAGACGGCTGTGCCGGTGAACGAAGGGAACTAAGAGACGGCTGTGCCGGTGAACTAAGGGAACTAAGAGAACGAAGAGACAAAGAGCTCCTTGGACCTTAAAAATCTATATACAAATATTAGTTGCTCATTATACCCAAATAGAGTAAACTACCACCGGCGTCAAAACGCATTCAGTTCACTTCGTTCACTCAGTTCTCTCAGTTCCCTCAGTTCCTTCAGTTCACTCAGTTCTCTCAGTTCACTCAGTTCTCTCAGTTCACTCAGTTCTCTCAGTTCACTCAGTTCCCTCAGTTCACTCAGTTCCCTCAGTTCACTCAAATCACTCAGGCATGAAAATACACTCCCACAGGGAACTTCAAGTATACCAACTATCCTTCACGGCCGCGATGCGGATATTTGAATTGAGCAAAGGGTTTCCCATTGAAGAGAGGTATTCGTTGACGGATCAAATGCGACGATCCTCCCGGTCAGTATGTGCGAATATCGCGGAGGCTTTCCGAAAGCGTCGGTACCCGAAATCGTTCATCGCGAAACTGTCAGATTCCGAGGGCGAAGCCTCAGAAACCCAAACCTGGCTGGATTTCTCCCTGAAGTGCAACTACATCAACGTGCAGGTTTACAAAGAACTCAACCAGAATTACGACCACATTCTTGGAAAACTGGTAAATATGGCCATGCAGGCGGAGAAGTGGCGGTTTTAGGGGGAGTGAACGAAGTGAACTTAGTGAGGGAGAGAACTTAGTGAGGGAGAGAACCTAGTGACGGAGTGAACGAAGTGACGGGGTGAACGAAGTGAGGGAGTGAACTTAGTGACGGAGTGAACGAAGTGACGGGGTGAACGAAGTGAGGGAGTGAACTTAGTGACGGAGTGAACGAAGTGACGGGGTGAACGAAGTGACGGAGTGAACTTAGTGAGGGAGTGAACTGAGAGATTGGGTAAAATTAAAAAAACTGCGATCCCAAGCCAATCTCATCTCACTTAGTTCCCTTAGTTCCCTTCGTTCCCTTAGTTCTCTTAATTCCCTCCGTTCTCTTTAGTTCTCTCCGTTCAAACTAAACCAACGGTTTAATCTTCCTCTCAAGATCCGGCGCCGATTCATCCCGGGCCTTTTCAAGCTCATAGCGTGCTTGCAGCCGCAGCCACATTTCGGCACTGGTACCCAGGGCAAGTGAAAAGCGAATAGCGGTATCCCCCGTAACAGATCTTTTACCTCGGATAATGTCATTTATCCGGTTGGCAGGCACATCAATAGATCGGGCGAAAGCGCGCTGGGAAATGCCCAAAGGGTTTAAAAATTCCTCAGCCAATATTTCGCCTGGATGTATGGGAGGTATAAAAGCTCGTTTATTCATCAATCCTAATTAACTCATATAGTGATAATCAACAATTTCTACATTATATGCATCACCATTCCGCCATTCAAAACAAATACGCCATTGTCTGTTAATCCGGATGCTCCATTGCCCGTAGCGGTTACCGGATAGCTGTTCCAATTGATTCCCCGGGGGAACTTTCAGGTCCTCCAGAGAATCGACAGCATCAATCAGGTTTAATTTACGCTTTGCCCTTCGGTGAATATCCGGTGGAAATCCCCTGGCATGTTCACGATCAAAGACTTTTTTAGTAGTTTTATCTTTAAAAGAACGTATCATTGCGTTTCCTGTTATGTAACGCATGACAAACTAGATATTATTCCCCATAACTCCAAATTTGATCTCAAACGGCGGAGAGAAGGAAGGGACTGGGAGATGGAGAGAACGAAGGGACGGAGAGAACGAAGAGACTGGGAGACGGAGAGAACGGAGAGATTGGGTAAATAAAAAAAACTGGGACCCCAAGCCAATCTCAACTCACTTAGTTCCCTAAGTTCACTCAGAGCCAAGCCCCCAACCAACGCCTTCAAAACTCCCACCACCCGCCATAGATTTGCAAGCCTTTTGTAGGAGTTGGTACGGACTTGGTCAGGGCTTGATTGCCTGGTGATTGGTAATTTTGTGATTGTAAATTTGCAAACCAGAAACTAAAAACCAGAAACTATTCACGATGAAATGCGCACGACCTACAGCCCACCACGAGCGGTGCGTACAACCAACAACCCCCAAAAGCGGTGCGTATATTTTTATTCATTCATACGAAAAAATTAATATAATTAGGATATACTAATTAAATTATATTATATTCTTCTATACTTATGCTTTACATAACCTTAATTCATTATTTCAAAATTATGATATTTACTTTGTATACAAGCATCCTGTCAGGAGAATTAAACCCGCAAAAGATCGATTTTTCGGGGAAAGAAAGGCACCATAATGGTGCCTCATCAAGCGGAAACGACGATTTGCAATCCATGGCCGGTGCAAGCCGGTTGTTGAGCGACTATCCCGTTTTGCTTGCGAAAATGAAAGAAAGTCTGCCAAACTACGATCCGGATACCTCCGTAGGCATCAAACCGTACATCCTGCCGGAGCCGTTGCCGGCCTACAGTCAAAAGGCACAATTCTTTCAGCAGCTCGTGCCTATGGTATCCGGGCTCTACCTGCGCCACACCGTTTTGCGGATTTCCGGGCTCACCTCCGGTCCGGAAGGCACCTATGAGATGAATGTGATCCTGTCGGGGTTGATTACCTTGCTCAAACAGGTTTCTGCGGCGTACGACGCGGGCGATGACCCCGACCAGCGGTATGTGCTGGAGCTTTGCCAGGGCCATCTCATGGCCATTATCCTGGACCTGAGCCTGCGCTTTCCATCGCTTGAAGGGGTGACCCGATACGGCGAACGCGAACTCTACGCCACTATCCTGGACCAGCCCCGTCCGGAGACCGTGGCCCTGATGCGCACCGGCAGCTACCCCGGCTCGAGCTATACCGGCTCGCCGGCCCAGCCGCCAAACGGCCGCAGCCTGGATGACATCATGGCCGAATACATCCCGTTCAACGAGCTGATGGACCGGGTGGGTGTTACCTTTAACACCTTCAAAGCCATCCTCATCAAACACGAAATCAAGGTCTCCGAACTCTCGCCTACAAGGAGGTATATCCACAATCAGGATTTTGAGAATATCATGAAGATCTACTCGAAAAAAGGGTTGTAGGTTGTACGCTGCGCTGGTTGTGGGTTGTACGCTGGCGCTGGTTGTTGGTGGTACGCTACACTGGTGGTGGGTGGTATGCTACGCTGGTTGTTGGTTGTTGCTGCGATGGTGGTTGGCTGTTTGATCCGGAGGATCGGTCTGTTGGTGGAAAACGGGGTAAGGGAATAAATGCGCCCCGGCGGGGCGCGCCAGATGCTTGTAATTTGTGAATTGGTAATTGGTGAATTTGTGATTAATCCCGGCACGTGGTTTTTACCGATGGATCGATCCTACGGATCGGGGGAGGCGCATCCTTGCTTGCCGGGATTGCCCGCAGGGGCGCTGCGTTGTTTTTTCTACAGACAGGCCGCCCCGGGATATTTCGTATAAAGCCTCATCAATTGCAGCAGCACCTTGCTCATCCCAGTCTTCTGGTAAGTCTTTGAGATATTTTGAATGCTCTATTTCCTCGTATATATGTTGCAATTCCACTGTAATTGTATTAGCTAAGAGATCAGGGAGAGTCAATCACAGAATTTCAGCAAACTTCGGGTCAATTCCTGTTGGTTTGTCCTGGGTTGGTTTAGCTAACCGAGCTTTCAGCGTGTATCTCCTTACTGGTTTCAGCTCATGAATGTAATCGGTTGCAGGATAGCTTTCCTCATCATCATGTACTTCCGCAGTGTTACCTGTAACTTGTTGAGGCTCGATTGGCTTTTCCTAACCATTTCTATAAACCGAGGCTGCAATCTTTTAACGGATTTAATCCTTGCCTTCACCGTTATGGTTTTCTTTTTCATTATCCTGGGTCACTTGGAATTTTTATATCCTGAATATACTCCAACGCAGGAAACTCGATTGAAATTTCATTTCTTTGACGAGCAAGATAATATGCCGGTGTACTATGAATATGTCTTCCTGAAATATCATCAAAAATTTGGACATCTCTCAAAAACAATTCACAGTCATCTACTTTATCCGAAAATTCACCAACCCAACCCGAATAAGATAAAGTATAAACCTTATCAGAAGTTCAGAGATTTCCATTAATCATTACTGTATTAGAAAAATAAAGGACCATCACTCATTATTAAATGCCAGTATACCTTGGTATTCTACTGGGTCGCCACCTACTAACTTAATCTCGTCAATATTAATAATTCGGATTTATAAGCCTGGATACAAAAAAAGGCCAATGCTCTTTAATATCTATGAAAGAAATATAATTATTTATTAGTGTATAAACCAACAAATACTAAGCTCAGTCGCCTCTACCAATTACAAATTCACCAATTTACCAAAGCGAAGCGTACAAACAACGAGCGTACTACCCACGACAAATATACCTCCACGCATCCTCGCACATCGTGTCCAAACCAAGCTAGGCCTGCCAGCCCAGTGCCTGCCGGGCGTGGGCCGGGTCGGCGTAGACTTCGGCCACATCTCCGGGTCTTCTCGGGGCTATGGTATAGGGAGCTATTCGTCATGGCCAACTAGGCTGATAAGTGGAAGTATTGAGACTGTGGGAACTGAAGAGACTGAAGCGACGGGGAGAACGAAGGGACTGAAGAGACGGGAGTGAAAGATCTTTCGCTCTCGTCTCTTCGTTCACTTCAGTCCTACAGTCGCTCCCAGACACCTGGGCCACGAAGGGCAGCAGGTTATTGGGGATGCCGTTGGGGTTCTAATTAAATAGCTGACAGCCTCTTTTCTTGCTTGTTTTGCTCACGGCCACCGGCTGACAACCGATAGCCTCTTCACGCCAGCGAGGCGTCACTTAATCACTTCTTCCTTGGCTTTTTAATATACCACGTAATCGATGTACCGATATGGTGAGATTAAGTTTTTCCAAATTAACCAGTAACTCCTTTTCTGTTTTGGGTGGGTTTTTTAAAGAGTTGACATGCTGCTTAAAAGCTTTGACGGCTTTTGTCTCATCCAGATCGATGAGACCCAATATAAAGGCATCCGGATGAAGTGCCGTTATGTTATACTTACTGAGGATATGATCGGGAAAATCTTTTAAGTTATAAGTTACAATACCCCCGGCTTTACATTTGATTGCAGCGGCTAAGACGTGACGATCATCTTTATCGGGTAACGTGAGGTTTGGGATCATTGATGAAAAACGTTTTACTTCCGCATCAGGGAATGCCGCGTTCATATTTTGAACCGCCCTGTCTAATTGCTGTTTCTGTAAATCAGGGCGATTATGCAGCACATTAAGGCTCCATTCCTCCTGGATTTGCTTACTCCATTTAGGCTGATACAAGCCGGAATCAGCCAGCCATAACAGAATATCACGCACAGGTGCGGGATATAAAACACAGGCATCAAGCACAACGGTCAACTATTAATACCCCATATCCAGTTCCTGGGCTTGCCTGGCAAGTTCCCCAAGATGCTTGCGGCGCTCATTGACAAGCTTTTCCTTGTATTTTTCCAGATCTCCCAGTTTTATGCGGCGGTGTTTGCCGACCCGCAGAAAAGGTATAGCACCCTGATCCAGCAACTTAACGACATAAGGGCGCGATACATTCAACATATCCGCTGCCTGCTGAGTAGTGACCTCCGCCTCGGAATGGAAAATAGATACAGCTTCCCCCCTGGCCTGATGATTCAAAATCTCACCCAAGGACTCAAAAGCAGATAAAGGAATCTCAACGGGTGTACTATCCCCGTGAAACTGAATGATTACGCTGCCTTTTGCCTTATGCTTGTGGGCAATATCGTTTATTTTCCCTGAAGTCTCCCTGGCCACCTCTTGCTCCCGGCGGGACGGTTTCTTAGCAATTTCTTTAATCATAGATAACCTCATTTATTGAACTACAATCTAATAAATAAACGAAATAAACGAAATCATATTTTGGTTGGTTGTACGCTGACGCTGTTGTTGGTTGTACGTTGCCCACGACAAATATACCTCCACGAATCCTCGCACATCGTGTCCAAACCAAGCTCGGCCTGCCAGCCCAGTGCCTGACGGGCGTGGGACGGATCGGCATAGACTTCGGTCACATCTCCGGGTCTTCTCGGGGCTATGGCATAGGGAGCTAGTCGTCATGGCCAACCAGGCTGATAAGTGGAAGTATTGAAACTGTAGGAACTGAAGAGACTGAAGCGACGGGGAGAACGAAGGGACTGAAGAGACGGGAGTGAAAGATCTTTCGCTCCCGTCTCTTCGTTCACTTCAGTCCTACAGTCGCTCCCAGCCACCTGGGCCACGAAAGGCAGCAGGTTATTGGGGATGCCGTTGGGGTTCTCGCCGATCAGTCCGCTGCCGTGGGCCCCGATGGGGTTGAAATACCGGAGGATGGCGATGTTCCACTGCTCATCAGAAGCCGCAAGGTCCTTGAGGATGTATTCGATGAACAGCTTGGTGCGCCCGTACGGATTGGTGGCCGTCAGCGGGGTATCCTCGGTAATCGGCACCGTATCGGGGTCACCGTACACGGTGGCCGATGAGCTGAACACGATATGCTTCACCCCTGCCCTGTTCATCTCCTCAAGCAGGGTGACGGTGCCGCTGATGTTGTTGTTATAATAATGCATGGGGATGTCGTTGGATTCCCCCACCGCCTTCAAGCCGGCAAAATGGATGACCCCATCTATAGGGTATTCTGCAAACAACCGCCGCAAAACGTCCCGGTCGTTGATATCGCCCTCTACCAGGGCCGGACGAGTGCCCGTTATTTCCTGAATCCTCCCGGCAACCTCCGCCTTACTGTTCGACAGATTATCCAGCAAAACCACGTCATACCCGGCACCGATCATCTCCACAGCCGTGTGGCTGCCGATATATCCGGTGCCGCCGGTCAGGAGGATGGTCTTTTTATTCATAAGCTTTTTTTGTAATTGGTAATTTGTGAATTGGTGATTTGTGATTTGTAATTATTCCCGGCACATGGTTGCTACCGATGGATCGATCCTACGGATCGGGGGGCGGCTGTCTCAAAAGCTTCAAAACTGCTCGAGGCTGTATCATAAGGTCTAAAACTGCTCCGTGAGGCATCCACGCCTCGCGAGGAATGCACTCAGGATGCACAAGTGCACTCCCGGCAAGCGAGGACGCTTGCCTCAGCAGCTTTTTGAGACAGCCTCTCAGCAGCCTATCCAGGAAGTCGGCCCCTAAGCCTACAGAATTGTCCTCGTAAAATGCAATCGTTTCCAGTATTTCAATTTCCTCTTCACGGAGGTAAATTACCCGCATCAGGACAGTATAGAGCGAGCTTTTTTCATGACATCGTCCTCGGCAACCAACTCAGCTTCACCCGTTTCCAAACGCTGGTTTCTTCGATCTATTTCTTCAAGCCAGAGCTTTTCAACTTGCTTTTCGGAACCTTTATCAAGACTACTGATCAATTTGGACGCAAGGCGGGCACGTTGCTTTATGGAAAGCTTCAGAGCGGAGGATTCTATTTCGTTAAATGCGTCAGCCATTTGTTTTGGAGTTTTTTTAATTTACTGTATTCTACCCAAAAAGTGTTGAAATGGACAAATGATTTTTGAAGAACTTTGATGTATTAGTCCCACGTTGCGCTGTCTTGCATGTCTTCTCTGTGCTTCCACATGCCTCTGAACGAACTTTCAAGAATAGATTTCTTTTTAGATGAGCTCGATACAACGGGGTGTTGGATATACTTTTCAGACAGAAATTCGACAAAATCTGCCGCTTCTTGTCGCGCCTCGGATGGAAGCTTCTTTAATCGTTTTATGAGTTCTTTTTCTGACATAACCAAATATAGTTAATCTCTGTCACTTGTTAAAACGGCCGAGCTGGTTGCGGAGTATATGGAGCTAGTCGTCATGGCCAACCAGGCTGATAAGTGGAAGTATTGAGACTGTGGGAACTGAAGAGACTGAAGCGACGGGGAGAACGAAGGGACTGAAGAGACGGGAGTGAAAGCGACGGGGAGAACGATGGGACTGAAGAGACTGGAGTGAAAGATCTTTCGCTTCAGTCTCTTCGTTCTCTTCAGACCCTACAGTCGCTCCCAGCCACCTTGGCCACGAAGGGCAGCAGGTTATTGGGGATGCCGTTAAGATTCTCGCCGATCAGCCCGCTGCCATGGGCCACCATGGGATTAATTTGCTAAAATATACTGTCAAATTGAAGGACTTATTTTCTGCTTCGAACTTTGTAAAAATAACCAAGAATTCATTTCATACCTACTATTTCAGTTAAAAACCTTGTCAATGGAACTCAAATTGGGAAATGAACCAACTTGATTGAATAAAGTGCTGTCCCCTCCAGCATGAAACAACCACATCTCGCCCATTTATAACAGAATTTATAGTTAAAAGAAGATGTATAAAGTGGATTGAACCCTTCTCTCCCTCTCTCGTCTCTCCAGTCCCTCTTCTCCCCCTCTCTCCTTCCCCCTATCCCACTTTCCTCTTTCCCTGTTTTTTTAAATAGCTGGGGATGATGGCCTGTAGGGCTTCATTGATGGCCTGGCGGTTGTTGCTGCCCGCGGCGGTGAACAGGTTTTCCAGGAGGTAGTCGAATTGTTCGTTTTCGAAGCCGTTTTTTCGGGCGGAAAAGATTTTCTCGTGGTGGGTGGCGTTGGTGCCTTCTTCGGCGGTGAGGAGCTCTTCGAAGAGTTTCTCGCCGGGACGGATGCCTTTGAATTTGATCTCGATGTCAATGTCAGGCTGCAGGCCGGACAGTACAATGAGGTCTTTGGCCAGGTCGGTGATTTTTACCGGCTCGCCCATATCCAGGATGTACACCATGCCGTTCTCGGCCTGACCGCCGGCTTGAAGCACCAAACGCGAGGCTTCGGGGATGGTCATGAAGTAGCGGGTCATGTCCGGATGGGTGATGGTGATGGGGCCGCCCCGCTTGATCTGGTCTTTGAACAGGGGGATGACGCTGCCGCGGCTGCCCAGCACGTTGCCGAAACGCACGGATACAAACCGCTGGTTGCCGGTGCATTTTGAGGCCGCCGAGCGGACCACATGCTCGCAGGCGCGCTTGGAGGCGCCCATGATAGACGTGGGGTTTACCGCCTTATCGGAAGATATATTCACAAAATGATCTACCCCGAACTCCAGGCACAGGTTGGAGACATTGCGGGTCCCTCCTACGTTGTTGTAAATGGCCTGCTCGGGGTTGGCCTCCATCAGGGGCACGTGCTTGTGGGCGGCGGAATGGAAGACCACATCAGGACGATATTTTTCAAACGTGCGCCGCAGGCTGTCGTAATCCTTGACGTCGTTGATGATCGTGCTATGGGCCAGGTCGGGAAAGGATTGCAGGATTTCCTGCTGAAAGGTGTAGATGCTGTTCTCCCCCCGGCCCAGAAGGACCACATGTTTGGGATGGAA
This sequence comes from Balneolales bacterium, assembly GCA_040878085.1. Taxonomy (GTDB): domain Bacteria; phylum Bacteroidota; class Rhodothermia; order Balneolales; family Natronogracilivirgulaceae; genus JBBDMU01. The sequence goes on along the minus strand of JBBDMU010000028.1, from coordinate 209,119 downwards.
GATGGCAATCTGGCGGATAATCTCCGAGCCAATCGATCCCCCGGCGCCGGTAACCAGAACAACCCGGTCGTTAAGATATTCGGAAATGCTGCTGATATCAAGCTGCACGGGCTTCCGGCGCAGCAGATCCTCTACATCCACATCCCGGATTTGGGAGATGGCGATTTTTCCGTTGATCAGCTCGTGAAGCGGGGGCATAATACGGTGACGGATCTTGGCGTCACGGGCCAGGGTAGCCATATTTCGGATCACCTCGCCGGACTCCGAGGGCATGGCAATAAGCACCTCATCAATACTATAATTCCTGACCACACGGGGCAGATCCTCCAGGTCGCCCAGGACAGGAATGCCGACCAGCAGACGGGAATTGCCCGCTTTATGATCATCCAGATAGCCCACCGGGTTAAGTCCCGATTCGGGATGACGCAGCATCTCCCGGGCCAGCATGGTACCGGCCTCGCCGGCTCCCGCTATAAGAATGCGTTTGGTATCTCCATTACTCCGATGCAGCTTCTCCCCTTTTCGCTCATGGCTGACCCTGCACACCAGGCGTATGAAACCCAGGGTCGATAAAGCCAGCAACCCCTCAATAAACGGCACATTTAACGGAAGAAACAGGATGCCCGAAGCCCCGATCGACCAGATCACGCTAAACAAAGAAATCAACCCGGTTCCCGCAATAAGCATGAACAAATCACGAATACCCACTTTATGCCAGGAACGGGTGTGGTAGCCCATATACTGGATGATGCCCGCCTTGAAAGGCAATAAGATGAGGGTAACAATCAGGATATCGCCGGCATTTTGAACCACACCTTCCAGACTCAGTAAATAAGCAATGGGTGTTGCAAGCGACCAAAGACACAGGTCGGAGATGAATTTGTATCGGTTTTTGTTCATAAACAAAAGGAATAGCAATAAATGGGATTCAGAACGTCATGCGCTTTAATATGTAACGTTTTTTAAATAAATCTCTTTTCAAGGTGAATAATGGAAAAACACTCTAATTCTTAAATAGAAGTTAAAAATAATTAATTTAAATGGCTATTAATTATTTTAGTAATCTAATTATTCTATTTTTGTACGGTGGGGTGGGTTGCGGGTTGCGGGTTGCGGGTTGCGAGTTGCGGGTTGCGGGTTGTTGATGCCTAAATGAGGTTGACAGATTTAATTAATATGTAACGTTTTGGTTGAGGTCAACTTCGACCATATTTTTACTTCATAGTCAGTGTGTTTATCCTGACGGCGTTCTTTGACAAATTGATCCGACGGGAGGAATAAATGTCGTCAATCAGGCGTTATTGCGGCTTTTTCTGGCATATTACATTATCCTCAGCCAGATGAAACGGAATTTTTCTTTGGAACACGAAGATTGCAAAATCAAATTGAAGATAAATTTATATACATTTGTCTTGTATCATCATATCTGTCATTATCTGAAAGATATAGAAAGTCAAACTTCTCATAAAATCCAAGTGATTGAGAATAAGCATCAACGATAACTAACTTACAAGCACACTTATCATTTTGGGAGATCGCATAATTGATAATATAGTTGACAATAACAGATCCCAAACCTAGTCTTTTTGCAGACTCATCAACAGCCAAACGTCCGATTTTAATGGCAGGAAAAGATATTAAATGCCTTTTTGGATGAGTTACCAGCTCTTTCAAAAAACGTTTAAATGCACTCTTTGAAGCAAAAGTATTCTCTTGAACATTTAGGGTATCGTTTAATATACTAAAGAATGCTTTTGTCCTATCAGGGCTTTCCAGCACAAATGTGGTAGCTAATAACTCGTGAGCATATAACTTAGATTTGTTAAGCAGAAAATCATTTAAATCATCGTCTCCACAATTGAAAGCCTTGATTGTTGTTCCGCTATCAACCTTCCTCAAAGGTAAAATCTGATAAATCCATTTACAGATTTAATCTTTCAAAAGGGCCTGAAGTTTATGAGCATCTTCACGGATGAGCCTTCGGCGCTTTTTATTAACTTCTTTGGAACTACCTGACACCAATTTGTTAAAGAAATTAACGGCATCTTTTCCTTTTAGTACAGGTGTTATTTTAATTGGTTTAGCCATTTTCACTCCATAAGTTTGCATAAGACAAGCTACCATAATTAATAATACAAATTTAACCACCATTTTTCAATCAAAAGGGATTAGTTCATTATAGTTTGGATACTAAAACGCTTGGTTTTTTATAAATATTTGCCCGCTTCCCCCATGCTTCAAAATGATTTATGGATTCCTCTACGGTGTAGAAAGCGCCTTCCTCAGCTTTTTTGATGCCATCATGAAACTCTTTTTCAGAAAGGTTAGCACCTGACGTAAACCTTCCCTTAGTTTTTTTTCCATCCGATTTGTTTTCTTTTGAAGGGTACATAACCGTATCAAATATTGAATTAATGAGAATATATTTCAAGAACATACTTTAAAAGCAAAATTGCAACGATCCGGGCCATGATTTCGTCTAAAAGGGTGAATTTGTACGGTCGCTGGTTGTACAGTGGCGCTGTGGTTGGTTTTGGGTGGTACGCTCGCTTTTGGTGAATTTGTTAATCACCGGTGTCACCTGCCTGCACATCCAGCATCACCAGGGCCAGGTGAATGGCGGCCGTTCCGGACGTCAGCACCGCGGCGTGGCCGGCCCCGTATAGCGGCCCAGATCCTCCTCTAACCCGTTCACATTCGAGCCCAGCGGGGCGATCCAGTTCTTCTCAAAGGCGTCGTGCACATAATCCAGTTCGGTGCCGCCCATATGGGGGGATGACAGCCAGATCTTCGCCGGTTTTTGTTCCTGGCTTTTTTGCTGCGGGGAGGTTTTGCTTTGGGGCATTACTAAAATTAAATAGCTGAAATGAGGGTTTCTAAATGGGTTTGTAAGGTAAAGATATTATAATAAAAACAGAAGTGCGCTGTGCTTAGAATTGCACGTTTGGGATCAGCACTGTGGTAGATGTGAAAAGTGAGATGTCAGAACTGAGAAGGTGGCATTGTGCTCCGCCACAGCAGGGAATTACCAAATTTCCCCCTTAGTGCCCTTGTGGTTAATACTGAGAAGGAGCACCGCGCTCCACCACAGCGCCGTGCCAATTTACAAATTCACCAATCACAAATGTGCCCTTTGTGGTTAATGCCGGTCGTCTTTGACACTTTCTTTCTCTACTTTTTCCTGTTTGGTGGTTTTAATAAGGGACTTGGGTACCAGTTCCGTTGGATTAACGATGGGTAAAATAAAGCTATCATATCGGCTACCTCTTAGCTTTTCATTCAGCGTTCCTCTTGTAGTGGAAAAAGCTATAGAGGCTAAAGTAGTTAACAATTGGCGACCTTTTTCATTTATCTTTTTATCGAGTACGTGATTAATATCTTTCAACTCAAATACAACCCTGTTGTTTAAGTTGAATAATTTATACGACTTCTTCTCCCGCTTGTATACGGCTTCAAGAAAAATATCGACAAATAAGAGGTTTTCCTGTGGTTCAGGATGAAATGATGACTTTATGGCTAGGTTTATATCATCTTTTTTGTTCTCAATGTCTTCTATTGGGTGTTCCTTTATCAGAAAATCCAGGGTAATTAACCGATTAATCTTGAATTTACCTATAGAATTACTCATGCTGTTCCTGTATCAGACATAAATTCTTCAGGGTTTTCCACATCTTTTTTAAATGAATTTTTAGGCCTTATATAATAGATATTCGCGCTATTGCATTCAGAGGGTTCGTTGAAATCAGTGGCAGTCATCTTGATCGTGTTGCTTGAAGTTGCTTCAGCAAACAGTTCATCAATATTGTTTTCAGTTACTTTAGGTGGTTCAATCGTATAGCCTAATTTGTTAGCGATACTCATCATTCTTTTAACCGAAAGGTTTGGAGCCTCACAAAATAATTTTGATACAGCTGGTTTTGACAGGCCCAAAAGGTCGGCAAAATCCTTGTCGGACAATTTTTTTTCTTCCAGAATGGTCGTTATTTGAGCCAGGTATTCATCTACAAAAAGTTGCGATTGAAACGCTGAACTGTTTAATGCAGATCGTAACCATTCGTGCTTCCTGGCAGGTGTGTTATTTAATAATCTTTTGAAGTGTTCCATAAGAGCATTTGTTTAAATAATTTATTATCTCTTCTTTAATTTTAGCGGCTTTTTTAAACTCTTTATTTTCCTGATTAGTCGTTGGTTTGGTGAACACATGGGTCATAATCACAAAACTGAAACCTTGCACGTCATGCAAAAAAAAAGGTATCCTGATATTATGCCCTTTATCTTTGTAATAAAAAACCCCATCTAACCCCGATGCTTCGTTAAAACATTTCAGTTTGCGTACATTTTCATATCCATAATCAGATAAGCTCTTCATCTTACTGAAAACGATCCTTCCCGGTTTTAGTGAGGCGGGATTTTCTTCAAACTCATTATAGGATGTGTTATTGCCTAATCCTTCAGTGCATGACAACCATATATGTTTTTCGCCTTTATATTCTAATTGAACCATAAAGTTAACCTATACATTAACTGATTGCAAATAAAATAATAAAGTTTAATCTCCTGCTATAAAGTAGAATCATCTAAACTTAGTGTTCATTATTGCTCAAAGGTGACCTTCAACTCTTGATTTTTTTTAAAAAGGTAATTTGTGCTGCTGGTTAAAATAGCTTTTCTTCATTTAATTTGTTTCAAATAAATGGCTTAATACGGGATGGCATTGCTGCAAGTGCTTATCTCCACTATCAGCGCACTTGAGTTTAGCTTTAACAGAAGCCAGTCATCTGAAACATCTATCCCGGCTTGTGCCCTACAGGGCTGGTTACATACATGCTTTCTTATCAGCGCAGATCGTGCGTTATCTTACCGATAAATAGCTTTGGGGTTCAATCAAAAAGAGGTTTTCCTGGAATGGTAATGGGACCCAAAATTTCATTACTGCCGCGCTCAGGGCTCCCTCTCACCAGCACAGCGCTTAACTACCAGGATTCTTCGCTGGCCACCCCGGCACTATCGGCTTACCAACCTTAACAAGCCGATCACTTTTAGAATAAGCTTTTTCTTCATCACTTCAAAACATTCCCCAGGAGCTTCTTCACCCTTCAGCCAATGGATAATAGCCTTGGGCAGGTTTGCTCCACCTCATGGATTATCGGATATCCACTACCAAATCGGGGTTCATTTCCAATAGATAAAGTTCACTTTTGTTGGTTGTGGGTGGTACGCTGACGCTGTTGTGGGTTGTACGTTGCACCACCACCTGTCGTTGCGAGGCGCAGCCAATTTACCAATTTACAAATTCACAAATTCACCAATTTCATCTTCCCCCAAATCTGCTTAAATTCTCTTACCCTTAAATTCCCTGAACAGGTAATGGATAAGTTTACCTGTTGCTGCCTGGGGAATATTTATGACCATCGATACTGTTACCCCCTGATGAATTTTGTTTATGTTGTTACCTGAAAGCCCTGTGATCCTTTATGTTGTTAGCTGCCCGTGGGATTTTCTTTTTAAGAGGCTTTCGCTGGTTTATGCCGCGAAAGAGGCTGGGGTTGAGGTTTGGGTGGCTTCAAATGACGCGGAACTTGGGGAGGTCCTTCAAAGTTATGGGTTGGATTTTGTTCACTTGCCTTATAAAGAAACCAATAGGGTTGGCGAGATTGTAAATATTCCCAGGCTGTACAATCTTTACAATACGGTTAAGCCGGACCTGGTTCATCATATTTCGGTAAAATCCTTATTGTCGGGATCGATGGTTGCGGCCTTGTTCAGGAATACCCCTGTTGTTTGTGAAATATCCGGGCGGGATGCCGATTTATCCGGCAGGAAAATTGGCAGAACTTTAAAAAAGCTCCCCCGGAGCCGGGCGATATTCCATAACAGCGAAGATCAGCAAAAGTTTATCGAATCGGGTTGGGTAAAACCAGGACAAACAAAACGAATCAGAGATTCGGGGGTTGATTGCTCTTATTATAAACCCGTTTTAGTAAAACCGGATCCTCAGTCAATAGTCTTGCTCCATTGCAGTTTGATCCGGGATAATGGGATCAAAGAATTTGTTGAAGCGGCCCGTATTGTGCGATCCAATAATCCTGCAATACGATTTGTTCTCGCCGGAATTGCTGCTGATACCGTCGCTGACGCGGTTCCGGTTTCCCAGTTGAAAGAATGGCAGAAAGAAGGGATTATAGAATGGTGGGGGCAGGATAAAAATGAATTATCAGCCTTTCAAGAGGCAACAATCATCACCCTGCCGGCTATCAAACCGGGAAAGGCGCCTATGGCTCTACTAAAAGCCGCAGCAGCCGGTATACCTGTAATAGCCTCGGACCTTCCGGGCTTGCGGGAGGCTATCAAAGATGGTGTCAATGGAACCTTAATTCCCGCCTCTGATAGTGAGGTCCTGGCTAAAGCGGTTTTGGATTTGGTAAATGATCCTGAAACGGCTGAGCGCTATGGACAAGCGGGAAGGGAGATTGCTGTTAACGAATTTTCGCAAGACGTTGTGATACATAAAAACCTTTCGCTCTATAAAGAATTGCTGGGAGAGCGATTGGGGTTGGTTGTTTGATCCGTAGGATCGGCCTGTTGGTAGAAAACCGAATAGATGGATAAATGCGCCCCGGAGGGGCGTTCCCATGGGGTGCATAATAAAACGAATTTGTCATTTCGCGTAGGGGTGCAAAAGGTGCGCCCCTACGGGGTGCTATTTGCATAATTTGGTGGTTTCTACCAATAGGTCGATCCTACGGATCGTGAAGTAAAGCGTACCAATTCATCACGATCCTCCAGCCTTTTCCAGCACAGCGCTCACAATGAGTATCAGATACACCAGGGGTCTTTTTTCGGTGCCGTTAAATCTGAAGATTTGAGCTTTTATGCTTCTATCCTGAGCCATCCACTGTTTAACCTGCAAATTTCGCCCCCGATCCACATAGCCAATATGCTTGTTCTCAACTACAATCTTTATTGCATTGGGATCTTTAGGATTATCGGGCTCAGGCTGAAAAAAGGCCTGCATTCCAATTTCAAGATCATCAAGATGGATATTATCCCGATGCCGAAAGCCGGCAACCTCTATTACGAACTCGAAATCTTCATCGGTATCAAAAGGATGAACAAATGAAAACCCGTCGTGGGGAAGTTTCGCACCGGTATACCCCAGCAAGGCAAAATCAGAGATTTCAACATCGGTGGATATTCCATGAAACCCCAAATATTTACTAAAATCCCGCCTGCTGCGTGGAGGCAGTCTTCGAACGAAAGAATTCATCACGCTGTCTGAATATTTCTTAGTTAACCGGGGAAATGCGGGATATCCCTGAAATCCAAGATTCCGGGCTTCTTCAACATCTGAATTACTCAGATACTCTAATATTGCACCATCCGGTGTGCGGGTAATTTTTCCCACAACAAACCTCTTGCGCCTTTCACTATCGATAGCTTGCCACACCAAGGCTAACGTATCAGGCTCTATTATTTTGTGTATTGGTCTCATTCTTTGCCTTCAAGCAATTTTAATAAATTCTTCCTTCTATGGGTCAACCAACCCCAATTATCTTGATGCCGGTCTGTATTCCCTATTAAAGCATCGAATACAAAGGTCTTAGCCCAGTATTGCAGCCAATCTGTCTGAATAATCCCTTGTTTGCTCAATGCTGAAGAATATACTTCGACAGTTTCAAAATTATGTTGTCTACCCTTCTCCCTGTCAAAGCCTGGAATCATTCTGGTCATTACCTCACCACCACTAAAATACTTACTTTTAGAGGTGTAAAACCATTCAATCAGAGCGCCACAGACTTCAGTCTCACTATTGAATGCAACAAAGGCAGGCGGAACAGATTTATTCATTAAACAACCGACCTTATAAGCCAATACTTCGGCCCAAAATTGATCCTTATATCTGTGAAAAGACTCTTTGAACAAATAGCGGTGTTGCGGCACACAAAAGTCCGGACATGCTTTTTCGGGACTTATGAGCAGTAGTTTTTCCCTTTGACCTTCCGGATAAAAAGGATTCTCCTCATCGCCTTGCCATACTCGAATATCTACAGGTTCAGTGGGTGGCTGGTACTTCATATAACTAAATACCCGGGCTCAAGAGGAAGGTCGCTGATTATTATGCCTTCAAAACTTCCTTTTATTTTTTCCGGCATATAGTCTATGGTCGTCTAATTAAAATGCACGCAGAGAAACCTTCAATGATACGATCAAAAATACTTTTACCAGAAAAATATGATTTTTTTCCAAAATCTTACCTTCTCAAAAATTTAGATGATTCTTTGAGTTCATCTCTAAACTGAACAAACCTACTAGTGATTTCTTTTTTATCATATTGCTGACTTGTGAATACAGCGCTCCTTTTTCGGGCATCCTCAAGAAGAGCCACCGTTTTATCATGTAATGTCTCCAACTGATACAAGTCTTGCAATGTGTCTGCCTTAGTTTTAGTAATTACGGAAGGCTCCAATAAATGTTTGTCGTACAAAGATTTTAGCCGCTGATATTCATTATAACTTTGCCTATTTGTATGGTTAATATTTGTATGTTTCTCCATCAATTTTTGGATTTTACTTATTCTGTCTGATGAGTCATCAAACTCCAAAACACCATTCTTCAGCAGAGTGGCTGACTCAAACAAACTAACAATATTGTCATGCTTTGCTCTTTCTTTAGCCTGATACCTCCAACTTGAATATACAAATATTGCAATAAGTATTGCTGCACTTTGTAACAAAAGCATTAACCATGATGTCATAAGATCATAGAAGTGAAAATCGAAATGAAACATGATATTATAGTAAAACTACTCATTTCTCAATGAGCAATAATTATAAATTGAAATGACCACGACTGAATATTTACCTTCTCTTTGGGTCGGACTATCCTTTCGCATGTAAGGCATCGCAACGGCGGGACTCTTCGCTTTGGTTGGTTGTACGCTTCACTCCACCGGCGGAATTAGTTTTCTCGTTTCCCTATACGGTGCAGGTTCCTCACCCCTGCCACATCGTCGATGAAGCCCCCAAATAGCAGAAATGCCCCTAAACAACCTCAACACCTAAACTCTTCTCAACCATAACTTTCCGCTTCCCCCAAACATATACCCCCGCCAGGCCCATCAGCACGACCAGCGCCGCCGAATGCTGCAAAAGCATACCCTGCCCGGCTATGGCGATGATGAATATGCAGACCGCAGCTTGCACGGCCATATATGCCAATGATACTTTCACGTGGGGTACGCCCGCTTCGTTGGCCATTAGCTGGTAGAGGTGGGAGCGGTGGGCCTCGAAGATGTTTTCCTTTTTTAGCAGGCGGTGCGCGATGGTCAGCACACTATCGACGCCATATACGCCAAGAAAAAGGATATAGACCAGGTTCTGGCTGGCCACAAGCAGCGAGCCTAGCAGGAAAATTATGATGAAGGCCATGGATACGCTGCCTACATCCCCGGCGAAGCAGCGGGCGTCGCGGCGGAAGTTGAAGATGTTGAAGACCAACAGGGAAACCATGGCAAAGCCTATCAACTCGCCCGGGGCAAAGGCCACCTCGTAGTGGTTCACCCAGGACAGGGCCGCCAGCACCACAAGGCTGTAGCCGCCGGTGATCCCGTTGATGCCATCCATGAAGTTATAGGCGTTGATGGTGCCGATGGTCACAATGGCCGCCAGAGCGATCAGCCACCAGGGTTCCGGGTACAGGTTCAGCCCGGCGAACATCAGGGCCACCGAGAGCAAATGTACCCCTATACGGTGCAGATTTCTCACCCCTGTCACATCGTCGATGAAACTTACCGCCGTGATCATGCTCAGCCCCGCGAAGAACCAGGGATACTGAAAGCCGGAATACACAAAGAAAGCCGCCACCCCGAAATAAAAGATCACTCCGCCGCCTCGCAAGGTAATCCGGCTGTGGGAGCTGCGCTCGTTGGGTTTGTCGATGATATTAAAATGGTTGGCCAGCTTGAAATACCCAAGTTCCGCAAACAGTAAAGCGGTGAAAAGGATGAGGTAGGTTAGTAGCAATGTTCTTGTAATTTTAAGACTGAGGGACTAAGTGACTGAGGGGGCGAGAGACGTCTGCTCCGGAGACGGAGGATTAGCCCGGGTTTATGTGACTAAGTAACGGCTACGCCGATGATTGAGAGACTGATCAAAAAAGATTAAATTAACTCAGTCATTCTGCTTCTTTCCGAACCCCCAGCCTCCCAGGAAGCCGCCAACTAAACCACCTAATCCTGTAAGTGACGGAATTAATATTTCTGGGCTATCTTGGAACAAAAACAGGATAAAGCAAACCAACAACACTACGGTGATAAAAGTCGCAAAGAAATACCTTCTATTGGATGTCCGGTCAACTGACGAATTACCCTGTGAGGTTTTATGCAGTTCATATTCTCTTTCATCGTGATCGGCAGCGAGTTTTAGCAGTTGTGAGATATGACTGGAATCCATTTTGTGGTGAAGGGGATTTGACAATGCATTTCCAAAACCCATCATCGCCATAAATTCAGAAGCAACTTCCGGCTTTTTATCCGAAAGCTTCTTCATAGCTTCTTCAACTTCGACATGATCATCGTGACCATCTGACCCAGACACCCGAGATTTGCTCTCGTTACCGTTTTTCTTTTTCATAATGCTGTGTTTTGGCTGCTAAAAACCAATTGGACTGGGGATTTGCAAATAAATGATCAACCATATTATCCATACGCCGTGAAAGAAAAGCAGAAAACATATGTCTAATTAACACCGATGCTTCTTCCTCATCAAGAATATTCTCGTCAATCGAATCAGCAATTTTGCTAACAACCTTACTCAGGGAACTTAACTCCTCAGACAAAGACCCATATGTATGCTTCTGCTTATTGGATAGCATTCTCAGAAAAAAATCTGTTGCATCAATATCTTTTTTATTTTCAGGGTGGGTAATATGAGAATGCAAATGCCAAGACTTCTGATGATTCTTTAGTTCTGTGTAGAACTTTTTTTCATGGGTTTTCATATAAAAACTCCTTTGATTCATTTCTCGTATAAAGCATTATACTGATACCAACAATAAAATGATAGATACGAATTCATTATAAAAAACTTAACCAGTAAGAGAAAAAAGTAAATCAAAGAAAATACCACAATCACCTGGTAACCCCCCCTTCTTAACCTCAACCCAAGTCCATCTCACTTTTCACGTCTCTCTTCTTCTTCGCCTAAATAATCGGACTGCTCTTCAAAATCCAGCTCTCTCAGCTTATCGTTAATTTCGTGCAAGCCCTTTAGGGCTACACCTATACCACCAGCCATAACCATCGCTCCACCAACTAAAATAAAATACATAAGACTAAGATTACCAATTCACGGTTTCTACAAACAGATCGATCCTAACGGATCGGGGGCGCCCCGCAGGGGCGTTTTTGCATTGGCGCATCCGTTTTTCTACCGGCAGTTCGATCCTCCGGATCGGGCTGTACCAATTTACAAAAGCGTAGCGCACCAATTCACCAATTACAAATCACCAATTACAAATTTACAAATCACAAATTCACCAATTCACAAACTCCCCAATGTCCTCGCCAAGCCATCCCTGACCTTTACGGGCAGTTCTTTCCCGATCGCCTTCTTCAACTTTGCATTGGACACCACATAGCTTTCGGTCAGCTTCTGCAGGCGCTCTTCGTTCAGGGGACTGGCCATCAGATTGCCTGCTTTGGCTATCGTGTTGATCAGCCACTTTGGCGCCTTCAGGATGCGGCCTTTTCTGCCGGATACTTTGGCGATCAGGCCTACCAGCTCGTTGGTTGATAGGGGTTCATCGTCGGAGATGTGATACACGTCTGGGGCAATGTGGCCGCTGAGGATCTCGCGGATGACGAAGTTCAGGTTGTCAATGGACAGGAACGAACGCTGGTTCTCGTAGCTGCCCAGCGGCCAGGGGATGCCCCGCCGGATCAGCCCATGCAGCAGGTTGAGGTTGCCCTTGTTGCCCGGCCCGTGGATCATGCAAGGGCGAAGAATATACACGTCTTTGCCGCGGACCTGGCGGTCCAGCAGATACTGCTCCGCCTTCGCCTTCGACCTGCCGTAAGCGGTCATCGGCTCCGGCTTCACATGCTCGTCGACCGTGCCGTCCGGGCTGTCGGACACCGCCTTCACCGAACTCAGGAAAATAAACTTATCCGCCCGGTCATCCTTCAGAAACCGGTCAAATACCTTCCGGGTAAGCTCGTAATTGACCTCAAAATACGCCTCCTCTTCTGTCGTGCCCTTCACATCATGGGCCATCCCGGCCAGGTGGATATAACTATCCCACGTCTCCCTGCTCAGCTCCAGGGCCGGATAGCTTTTCAGGGAAACATTCACCGGCAAAGCCTGGGCCTCCACATTACGGGTGATGCCCGTGATATCAAAATGGTTCTGCTGCTGCAGGTAATCAATCAGGTTCTTCCCGACAAAACCGGTGCAGCCTGTGATGAGGGTATGGTGCATAATGGGGATTAAGATGAGACTGAGAGACTGAGAGACTGAGAGACTGAGAGACTGAGAGACTGAGAGACTGAGAGAATTTTAACTTATTCTGCAACAAGGAGCAACATTTTATTTTCCTTCCCTTTGGATTGCAACAAAATAATCCGTCTCACTTTTCACTTCTCACTTTTTGGGGGTAATGGATTGGTAGAATTTGTTTTAACTGCCTTTTTATAATTTGGTAATTTCAACTCGCTATCAACCTTCCTCAAGGCAAAATCTGATAAATCCATTTACAGATTTAATCTTTTAAGAGGGCCTGAAGTTTATGAGCATCCTCACGGATCAGCCTTCGGCGTTTTGTATTAACTTCTTTGGAACTACCTGACGCCAACCTGTTAAAGAAATTAACGGCATCTTTCCCTTTTAGTACAGGTGTTATTTTAATTGGTTTAGCCATTTTCATTCCATAGGTTTGCATAAGACAAGCTGCCAAAAACTAATAATACAAACTTAACCGCCATTTTTCAATCAAAAGAGAATAGTTTATCATAGCTTGGATACTTTCCGTTTGTACTGAATCAGCCTTTATCACCTACTGCCGGCCACTTGCACTGATGATAAATTGTAGAAGTAACGTTTTCTCTCATTTCATTGATTTCATTCTCGAGAGTTGAAATTGGAAAATCACAATGAGATTCTGAGTGATTATCTCTACAATATTCGCTCAGCTTAACCCGGATTTCCAAATCATCGTCATGCAGAACCAAAGAATGAGCACGGTTGTTTGGAGTGCCCGGTGGGGCAGGATTCCCTTTACAGACGGGATCATGCTCAACATCGGCTATTCTATCGAATGTTTTAATTAAACCGACAGGAAACTTATAGATTTTGAACCCTGAATAGTCCGTAAAGTTCCCTTTTTTATTTAGGCGTAAAGAGATAAGTTCAAAAACAGATTTAACGGTAACATACTTATCCCAATTCACTGACAAACCTTTTTCTTCGGCTGCTAACGAGAAATGACCTTCATTAGGGTATCTCCTGGATTTTTTTCCTATTCGGTCAGGTGGTGGAACTTGCCTGTAAACTTGATCACTGTGGGGTATTTCTTCAATGGGCCACATACAAGGCCCTACTTTCTGAGGTTCTCCATCCATACAGCTAATGAATCGGTTATTTTGTTTGCTGAGACACTTCCCTTTACTACGTCTTTATCATCCCGCAAATCACCATAATAGTAGGCAATCATTTCCCCACCCTTGCGACGGATATTTATAAGCATTCGTGCATTATCGGTGCTCCATGACAAATCTACGGAACCATTTCGTGTAGGGTTAATTTCGGGTGATTCAATGATTATATGTTTCTCAGTTAACAGATATTCAGCATACTTCAAAAGAAAGCCTATAGATACTTCGTATAAAGCCTCATCAATTGCAGCAGCACCTTGCTCATCCCAATCTTCTGGTAAGTCTTTGAGATATTTTGAGTGCTCTATTTCCTCGTATATATGTTGCAATTCCACTGTATAATTCTCCAACTCAACCCGAATACAATAATTTATTCTTATGATCTCTGACCAATACCCATGGCGTCGCGGCGGAAGATGAATCAATTAACCTTCCAGTAACCTCCGCGATCACCACCAATTCGTTCTATCTTGTTTTCTTTCTTTAAAACGTTAAGGTGATACTTTACCCCGTCGGATGTAATATCTCCCAGTCTTTCAGAAAGTTCTTTTCTGCTTGTTGAAGGATATTTAACAAGCATCTCAAGAATCCGTTCCCTAATCTTTATTGAGTTAGCCTTACGAGCAATTTTCTGGGTAGTTTTCTGGGTAGTGTCAACATCCGTTTTTAAAGGAATAATAATCTTAAATACATCCTCTTCAATAAATTGCGGATTAATGCCCGATGCATAGAACCTATCGTATTTAAAAGTATTTGATGAGACCTTTGTGCCCTCGCGGTTAATATTGAGAATGGGGGCTGATTGTAGAAATTACCTCGCCCTTGGTTGTGCGATAAATGGAAAAGTGCTTATCAAGAGTAATAACGCGGGATCTATGGGTCTTTTCTGCTAGCAATACCAGACATGAGTCAGCAAAAGAAGCAGGTAAATCATTATATTTGTTCATGATGTTCCGGACTGCTTTTTGACCATTCGCAGTATGAGTAATGGGTTGGATATGTAAAAGTTTGCGAGTTAAAAGCTCAAACAGCACATCGGTGTCTATATTGGTTTTATGCATTAAAAAAAGCGTTTCGGTAAGCACAGCTTCGCAGCTTGTAAAAGGTGGGCTGAATTCCGAAAATTGACTAATAGCCCAAGAGTGCCAATAATCATTGCGATCTAAAAATGCGTAAAGAGTACCTGTATCAAGAAGTATACTCACCGGCCAAAATCTTTCATATACTTAGGATTGGTCGATGCGTCCCCTGGGCCTTCCCCCACACCCGCGAGGTCTCTTGCCGCTTCCAAAAAAGAACCTGGCTTAGGCTTAATGGGCTTATCTTCCGTTGCCTGTTCCACTAAATCCATAACGGCCTTCTTCTGGCTCACTCCACGTTCCCGTGCCAGAATGCGAATTTTCTCCTTTTGCTCCGGCGTCAGCTTCATGCCGAACCAAATGGTTTTCGTACTTTTTTCCGTCGATGACATAACGCGACCCCCTGGTTATTTAACTTGTTGTGTTTAAAATACAACGTTGCAACTTACAAGCAATTATCTTGTTGTATTTTTCCGCTTCGCTGGTTGTACAAAGCACCGACCACAACCACCAGCGCAGCGTACTACCCACGAGAAATTAGCTTGTTAAGTATTACAATCGTAGGTCTTTCAGGAACTTCCTGTCTGCCCATTACTAAGGTAACCACGAAGCGGAAACCTTACGGAAACCATTGATCGCCCCATGTTTTCTTAGGTGCTGTTAGGTGCTGTTTTTATTTCAATACGTGTTTTAGATGATCTTTGATGTCATATAGGTTTATTCCAAAATTATCAGCGTCTTCTGGCCTAATAGTAATGATTAATTTGTCAGTAAATTTATTGTTAATTGATGCTTTGAAAAATGATTCGGCAATCAAGGCAATCATCTTTTTTCTGGGTGTGTTCAACCTACCCCTACCGGTTCCAAGCACCGGGACAGCAAGTTCTTGAAGTTCACCACTTGTTCTTACGTAATTCCATAAACCGTCAAGAGCATTTTTTATATCTGTCAGAGTTGAAGACGCGTTCCCATTCTCGCCAAGTTCTGCCATGGCTGTAAAATAAAATGTTTTACCATGTGTATGAATCGGAATAGTAGTACCCATTGGGTATGGTTCAGAGGTATTTACTTTTTTCAATTCTTTTTTAACAACTTTTTCTAACTCACTTTGATTACCTGTAAAATATTTGGCTGTAAATTGACCTTGCAGACTGTCTACTGCAATTTTTCCGCCTGCAACATCTGTTTCAAATATCGTATTTGAGCTTATCATAGTTGCAGCGTTCAAGTCGAATATATCGGCTATTCGAACTTCTATACAAAAGTCATGCTCTTTAAAAGGGATTGAAATTGTTTTTATCGGCCTTCTAAGCAGAATTGAAATCAAGGTTGAAACACCTATGAAAATAAAAAATGCATAAGAAGCATATTGGTCTCTTGTATAGACATTAAAAAAATCTAAAGCTTCGATAATGAGCCAAATGAGTCCGAAAATTGCAAGTATAGACTTTAGGCCATCTTGCGAAAAAATATACCGCCAATAGGCTCTGCTGGTTAATGAGCTGAAAAAATATTTCATGTCATTAATTTAGCACTTGTAATAAAAGTTGGTTGGATCAGCTTTTGTAGAAACCATCAAGTCCGGATTTTTCAATGACATATTTATTAGAGTTTTATCATTAGGGATGTGCATTGTCGGCACATTTCCCATCAAATTTCTGAATATTGGCAACTTATCCCAAAGGTCTGTAATTTGCTTTCTAAAGGTCTCAGATATACAATTGATTATGTCGCTTTTTTCTTTGAACTCTGGGTATACTACAATTACGGGTAGGCCCTTCGTGATAATCCCATAATCTATCTCTTCCCTTAATGCTCGAGAACTTTTTGTGGTTGAACTTAAGAATAGAATGATGTTTTTTGATTTGGCTAACCGTTCACGAATCCTGGGTTTTAACGTTTTTTCCCAATCACTACCATCTCTGACATTATAATTTTTAGCATGAGAATCTGTAAAGGGGAAAGTAGAATCTTTGCCTTTCCATGCTCTCAACATATTGTAATAAACAAAATCCTTTGTTGCATGTGCAGCAAGGTTATTGTCTGAACCAATATTAGTTACGTAAAAAGCTGAATAATTTCCTGTTCTTGCCATATTTATTGAATTTTAAAAAAATGCACACTAACGGCTGGTCTTATTGGTAAGTAATGTAATTAAACTGAAGACTTTTTTTTCATTACCAAATTTTGACTCGGCGAATAACGGCCAAGTCCGTGTTGAAACCGTTGTTATGCAAAATGTTTACCTATGTCTTCACTGTATGCAAATCGCTGATGTAGAACTAATTGTATAATGTAAAGAATTAAGATCTATAAGTATCTTGCATAACGACCCGGCGTTTCTGCTGCCGGGTAATAAACTTAAAGTTCAGCAACCAACTTGAACCGGTCAGCATGAAACGCCTTGTTAGGTTGCTATTTATTTTCATCTGTTTGATCATATATCTGTATTTCTGTCAGTGAGTTTGAAATAGATTTCATAGGTGAATTGTCTACATAGATCTCTGCATTTAATTCATCCCCTTTATGCACCGTTGGGTCAAAGTCATCAATAAGCCGGATAGATGCTAATCGATAAATTGTTTTCGGTAAAATAGGTTCATATCTGGCAGGACCATACTTGGGAAACCCACCATTATATTCAAGCATGTCTCGAGTTGTATTATCCATCGCAAATCGATAATACAAATCACTTTCGCTGTAATCTTTGTACTGAAGTTCTTTCTCATGCATTATTGTAAGCGGAATATCCACAAAACAGTTAACATACATGCCGTATATATTTCCTGTATTTCTTAATACACAATTCAAATAATATGCGTCGTATACTTTTGGACCGTCCGGTAATGGAATTGGAGAGTTTTCAGTGACAGTCTTTTTAATAATTTCATATTCGATTTCAAAAGTAGGATAAGTAATGCGGTTCATAACATCCCGAATTTCAAAATCCTCCATTGGTATACTTTCAAAATTGTAACGCTTGTAATAACGATAATCCATTGCTTGGTGAGCTGTAGTACTTTTCTGAATCTCTACAACATAGATTGACTTCTTGATATCATCATTGAATCTAAGTGGTATTATTCGAACAGAGTTAATTCTTGGAGAAATATTTCCAATAACGTGTTCTAACCATTCTTTTGTCAGTTCTTCACCATCAACGAAGTCAAAAGCTTCAGGTAGATGATTTTTCTCTGGTTCGTCAAACTCTTTTAAACCATAAATAATGACACCGCCATCTGAATTAGCAAAAGCAGACACATCCTTAGTAACTTCTTTCTTCTTACCTGCAGTCTTTTGAAGAGCATCGGCACTTTTGTAATCTAGATGTGTATTTTCCTCGACTTGGTCATTAATCATTTTTTCGAGCCGAGTAATAGTCCAATCAGAATTCATTTCTTTGAATTTAATGTGAGCAACCTAACATGTAATTATAATAACAAGCTCAACCGGATAAACCTAACACATTTCTCACAAGCGCTCGCCCTGCCATACCATTAGCCCATCGACACCCGCCCGCCGGGTTGTATAACCCGGTTGGATAAACACTTTGGATAAATAGTTTATCCAATGGAAAGGCTCGTACGCAGACCAACCAGGCTCATTTCGTTTACCCCAGCAGCTCATCATATACCGCCAGGGTATCTTTGACACGTTCTCCTGGGAGAAATCATTAAACACGATCTCCCGGCAGCTGGGCCCCTCGGTGGTGATGATCGGCTTGCCTGTCGTTGCGAGGCGCAGCCCGCAGAGCCATCACCCAGCACGGGCGCTGGCGCGCCGAAGCAATCTGCACGATTTCACCCGCATGCTACTTAACGGCAGGGATGGGACCCGTTGTGGGGCATTCGGGTGGAATCGACCAGATTGCTTCAGGCTTTTTTATCGCTGTCGCTTAAAAAAGCCTTCGCAATGACAGATATTAATTATTATCACTCCGTTCAAAACAACCTTCGCAATGACAGTGTTTTACTTATTTGTTCTGCAAACAACATACTATGACAGGTTTAAAACCAATTCACAAATTTACAAATTCACCAATCCCAACCCTTTGCGCCCTTAGCGCCCTTTGTGGTTAAACTCCCGCCTTTATATGCCTCCACGCATCCTCGCACATCCTATCCAAGCCAAGCTCAGCCTGCCAGCCCAATACCTCCTGGGCATGGGCCGGGTCGGCATAGACTTCGGCCACATCGCCCGGCCTTCTTGGGGCTATGGTATAAGGAATGTTTTTGCCGCTGGCCTTTTCAAAGGCTTTGACCACCTCCAGCACCGAATAGCCTTTGCCGGTGCCTACGTTGGTAATGACCAGGCCGGGTTTGGGCTCCAGGGCACGGCAAGCGTTCACATGAGCCCGGGCCAGATCCACCACATGGATGTAATCGCGGATGCCCGTGCCGTCGGGGGTGGGGTAATCGTCGCCGAAGACCTGGAGCTTCTCCCTGCGGCCGGCGGCCACCTGGGCCACGAAGGGCAGCAGGTTGTTGGGGATGCCGTTGGGGTTCTCGCCGATCAGTCCGCTGGCGTGGGCCCCGATGGGATTGAAGTACCGAAGGATGGCGATGTTCCACTGCTCATCGGAAGCCGCCAGGTCTTTGAGGATATATTCGATGAACAGCTTGGTGCGCCCGTACGGATTGGTAGCCGTCAGCGGGGCATCCTCGGTGATGGGCACCGCATCGGGGTCGCCGTACACGGTGGCCGATGAGCTGAACACGATCTGCTTCACCCCTGCCCTGTCCATCTCCTCAAGCAGGGTGACGGTGCCGCTGATGTTGTTGTGATAATAATGCAGGGGGATATCATTCGACTCCCCCACCGCCTTCAAGCCGGCAAAATGAATGACCCCATCTATAGGGTATTCTGCAAACAATTGCCGCAAAACATCCCGATCATTAATATCGCCCTCAACCAGGGCCGGACGAGTGCCCGTTATATCCTGAACCCTCCCGGCAACCTCAGCCTTACTGTTCGACAGATTATCCAGCAAAACCACGTCATATCCGGCACCGATCATTTCCACTGCAGTATGGCTGCCGATGTATCCGGTGCCGCCGGTTAGGAGGATGGTCTTTTTATTCATAAGCTTTTTTAATTTAATCTAAAGTGAGACTAAGAAACCAAAGTGCTTAAGAAAGGAGCAATTTCTCGAAAGCTTGGAGATAAATGCTCTCTGTATGTGGTAAAACCCATTGATCACATTGATAGTCCAGTATTATATTTCTCTCTAATATTGGGGCTGCAATCTTTTAACGGATTTAATCTTGCCTTCACCGTTATGGTCTTCTTTTTTATTTATCCTTAAGCGATAAACCCCATACTCCGGATTCAGCAAATTTAATGGTTATGCCTATTTTCTGGGCAAATCTTTAAGGGGCCACCATCCAAAGATGTCGTCCAACCTACATATGTTTTTAGTTCATTGTAAGTAATCACCAATTGCATATGATGACATCAATGCTTGAAGACTAAGGTCTGGAGTTAATCTATATTTCTTACATAATGCAGCAGCTTTTATAGCAATGTTTTTGGGTTTTATAACTTGACAATGATTTAAACTAAGTATTCCTGTTTCTAATGTTTTAAAGAAACCATGGTCATATACAGTACCTTTTGATGTAAATACTAATGAATCCAATGAAAGAGCAGCAGATTTTGCAACTGCCCTATATATATTTGAATCATTTATTTTGCCTCTTTCTATATTGATTGTTTTAGTGGCAATCCAAATATCTATTACTAAGTCTGGATTTACCAATCTATAACCACCTAGTTTTGTTTTTTCTACAGTAATTCCATATTTATTAGAGAACTTTTCAGCCCAAGAAGTTATTATTAAATTTAGTATATCAGGTTGAGTGTTAACAACTATATCTAAATCGTTTGGTTTTTCAATAGAATCAGTCAACCACGTTCGAGGCGCACCACCTACTAAAGCCCAGCTTCTGCAATTATTTAGAATATCTTTAACCAGATATTCAACATAACATGACTTATTTCTTGAATCACTGATTTGATTAAGTAGTTTATCTTTAGCAATTCCCTTATCACGGATATATGTCATAGGGATAAACCCGATAATTCTTGATACAAAGAAACAGCATACCTATCTGTCATGCCTGATATATAGTCAACCACACGCCTTACATTGACTTCCTCTTCATCGCAATTCACATCATATTTATCTGAAACAAAATATGATGGTACTGTTTTAGATAATTTAGTTTCTTGTTTAATTTCACTATAAAAAATGTTTAGTAATCCTTTTATCGCATTTTTTCCACCTGCTTCAATTCTGACTATTGATGGATCATTAAATATTTTTTCATCTTCTAATTTTTTTATTTCTTCATATAAGTTGCTTAATTCACAATTACCAACCAAGTCATTCGCATACTGCCCATCTTCAATATCATCTATATTCTTTTCAAACTCTTTTTCACATGAATCAGCCAATAGACTTGTTGCATGTACTCTAAAATTTTGATAAGCCCATAGTTGCTTTTCGCTTTTTGAACCAATTGACTTTTGTTTAGATCTCTGAACCATTTTTTGGAGTAATTTTTTAACACTTGGTGTATCTATTATAGAAAGTCGCTCATTAATTTCCTCAAAACTAATTAATTTAAGCTTAAAGGCATCTTCAATATCAACCAATCTATTGACTATATCATCAGCTGCTTCAACTATATAAGCAAGGGGATGCCTATTTCCTTTTTTTACGCCAACTCGTTTTGTTACTTCTTCAAAATATCGCTGCTCAGATGACATAACACTAGATTTACCACGCTTTGTCAAATCTATATGAGTGGTAATGTCATAATTGGATTGGTTTGGATATTTCACCATAGTCGATAGGGTGGCAGGTGTTAAGTTAAGTCCCATATTTTTACCGTGGTGTTGCAATCGGACAGCTATTCTAAATCCTTGTGCATTTCCATCAAATGCTCGATAATCAGCCATATCAATCTTCTGTTCATCTGCCCATTCTCTAATAGCTACTTCACCTTCATGACCAAACGGAGGATTTCCTATGTCATGTAATAAACATGCAGTTGCAACAATTTTACCAATTTTATCTCTATTATCTTCACCAACTCTTTCTGATAATTTTTTAGCTAATACTCTTCCCATTCTTTCACCTACAACAGCAACTTCAAATGAATGTGTAAGTCTACGTCTGACGAAATCTGTAGCAGCTAACGGTGAAACTTGCGTCTTATCTTGTAATCGTCTGAAAGACGAAGAGAAAGTTACTCGATAATAATCAGATAAAAATTCGTTTCCTTCATCACCAACTTCAGGATCACCTTCTTCCCTTAATCTTCTATTATTTAAATACTTATTCCACATTGAATCATAACTAGTTAGCATTTCTGTAATTGAATAAATTATACAAAATATTTATTCAACATTCTTTGCAGTTATTTTGAGTGCCGCAAAGAGACGTGTTTCAATCTGTGCCGACCTTAGGAAGTTTAGGTGAGTTAATCAACGTAAGCGAAATACCAATTTTTAAATTAGCTGGCATCAACCACCTCCGGCCACCTCTCCCCCAGCAGCTCCCTATAAAGTGCCAACGTCTCCCGAATCACGATCTCTTCCGAAAACTCGTTCACCGCAATCTCCCTGCCGGTTTCGCCGAAGCTCCGGCCAAGCTCAGTATCATCCAGCAAACTCAAAACAGCCTTGGCCAGGGCCCCGCTGTCTTTAGCCGAATGAGAGTTCCATTCACCCCGTCGCGAACAATCTCTCGACAACTTCGACGGTCGGTGGTGATCAGAGGCTTGCTGGCCTCCGCGGCTTCAATAAGCACCTTGTGCACACCCTCAGGATAAAAGGTAGGCAAGGTCACGATAGAGGCGTTCTGTATAACCTCGATCATATTCTCGCAACGTCCCCACCACTCGACTACCCCATCTTTAGTCCATTGCTCCAGCTGGGCGACAGGCACCGCGTTGGGGTTGCCGTCATCGGACATACCGGCCAGAACAAAACGAACGTTAGGCTTTTCGGAACGCACCTGTTGAGCGGCTTCCACAAACTCATTAATTCCCTTGTACCGGATCATTCTTAAAGCCAGCAGAACGATGGGTGAAATGGCATCACCGGTTTTTGATGATGGCGCGAATTGCGAGCAATCCACGTCGGCACCTCTGATCGGTTTGGTGTACTCTTCCTTCACCAGCCCCAATTCTGTGAATCAACCGCCGGTAATGCGGATATGAAAGTATGTTGAGCACATTATCCAGATACAGTTAATTATAACTATTAAAATCTTGGTAAATTCTCAAGATTGTCTTGATCGTTGTCATTGGCTTTGGTACGTATAAATTGATCATCATACAGCTCAACCTTTTTCCCTTTTTCAATATTTCCGTTACTCTTTATTAGAATGGTGCAAAAAGTTTTGCTTGTATTAAGTCCCTTCACTACTTCCTCGCGACGCCATACTCTTGGTAATCCAGCTACACCTTCTTGAACTTTAACCTTCTCAATAAATTTATCATCCTTTTCGTAACGCACCTCTGAAATTAAATAATCTGCCCACGAAATCGGTGCAGCCTATAATTGATATTGCAACAAAATAGTACAGTCGGTTAAAAGAAACCAAGCGGATGTTGGCCCGCCCCGGTTAATATCACGACCAGCAGATTACTAGCCCAGTTATAAGAGCTAACAATGCCCAGGAAGCATCAACTTGATCACGTCATGCAAAGATCCACTTCTTCTGAAACCACTTTTAAAGAATAAATTATGGATAATTCCATATTAGGATTGCTCTTCCACACTATCCATTGGCTGAGATTGAAGTTCAGGGTCATTAACGCTTAGCCCCTGATTTTGCACCTCGTGCGACCGAGAACATTCGGGTGGTGAGTTTGGCCTAACACTATGATGTAGCTTTGATTTCTTGTGGAAATAATGAATTATATATGTTAAAAAGAAATAAGTAGATTTAATAATGGAAAACCTCTCTATTTTTCTATAAACAATCCAAATATACTTCATCACTTTAAACTTATTTGAAGAAATAGACTGATTTCTACTTCTATAAATGGCTAAACTTTCCTGTAACCCCGAAGCTTGAGGTGTTATCTTTAGAATAGCCAACCAAAGTGCCCAGTCTTGTCGTTTCCTAATTTCGGGTAAATACATTTTTCCAACAATATCGGTATCATAAATAGCTGTTAAACAACCTATATAATCATTTCTTAGCATAGATTTATAACTCACATTTTCAGGTACTTTAACTAAGCCGATATCTTCCCCATCTTCATTTATTACATTATAACCAGAATATGAAAGTGCTGAATCTTTTTCAATCATAAATAATATTTGTTTCATCAACTTATGAGGTTTCCATTGATCATCACTATCACAAAAAGCGATAAAGCGTCCGTTTGATTGTTTTATAGAATTGTTTCGTGCAATTCCTGCACCAGAATTTTGTTCTAATCGGAATATTTTAATTCGGTTGTCTTTTTCTGCATAATTATTAAGAATTTTCCAAGTATCATCACTAGAGCAATCATCAGTGATTATTAATTCCCAATTGCTATACGTTTGATTGAGAAGTGAGTTGATTGTTTCCTCAATAAATTGATGAGAATTATAGGTTGGTGTTATTATTGATACTAAAGGATAATTATTCATTATAATTATTTTAAGGATTATGCTTAACTGATTTAGGAATTTTGTTCATCAATAAAAGGATGATCACGTGAATAGTCCCGACCGTTTCAACCGAGCTATTCCTGGTTTTGTTAATTCAATATACTTCGACGGGGTAGGCTGACTTAGAGTTTGGGGTAATTTCTAGTTTTATTGAGGATAACAATTCCTTAGCATCCAGAAAGGCTTTTTTTCTGTTGCTAACTAATTTATCTTGCTTAATCAGAAATTCATTTATTTCAGTTTCTGATTTATTGGCGATAAGTAAAGAGTTATCGTAAATACCTACCACCGAGAAGTGATCTTTAACTTTAGAACTATTCTCTGTTAATAACTCAACTGGATTAGCACCTTCATTACACCCAAGTATAAGTACATGAAGTCGATCGCTGATCACCATTGCACTCATTCTATACAGTTCAATTAATTTTTTTTCTTGTTGCAAGTGCGAGACATTTTCTTCCCAAGATAGATGATTACAATTTAATTTTTTGGCGATCTTTTTATTATGTTCATCATCAAGTCGAACTTGAGTGACGCATATTGGGATAAGTTTTTTTTCAAAAGCATACTTTTCAATAGCTTCATACCAACTTAATGATGGTTCATTTCTATTAAATCTCATTGAAATTACCAAGTATTTCTTTTCCTTAGGTATTTCAGAGTTTGAATAATTATAGAATGCTAAATCAGGAATTACTTCACCAAAACCAAAATACTTTTGACTTTCAATTGTACGCCAATAAACCTTATTTGAAAATTTAATAACTTTTGTCATAATGTATCTAGTATATTTATTTGGCGAATTAAGTGCTACACCTACTCTAATAATATTACCTTTTTTGAGTTTAACCATTCCTAAAAATGGCAAAAGTAACAATTCACCTAATACTCTTTGCCAACCAAGTCTAAGTTCTCCTGGGTTAAACAAAAAGGTTACATTATTTTTCTTTGATTTTACGATCTGAAATAGCCAAGCATTTAGACTTCTATACAATTTATAGTCTCCAGATAACTCTAAACCATCAACAAATGATTGAGAAAGTGATCCTATATATAAGTTCAATTCACCAAGACCTTTCAACCATTGCAATAGTATTTTTCGATGTGCAACATCACCTATATTGGTCTCCTGACCGGGTAGGGTAACAAATATTTTCATCCTAAATATATTTTTTTATAATTTCCCAAGCCTTTTCAGCTGAGTATTCTTGACTTTTATCATGTGCAGCTAATTTCATCGTATTTAATAGTTCCCTATTATTGTGCAAGGAACTAACAAAACCATACATCTCATCCTCTTTTTCAATATTATATACATAACCCGTTCTACCTTCCTCAATAAATTCAGGCAAATCCTTCCAGTTTGTTGTTATAACGGGAATTCCTGCTATATAAGCGTCTAGTATTGTACCTGGGAAACCCTCTCCTGGATACTGCGTGGGAAATATCATAACATCATATTCGCTTAGGGTTTTATGAACTTGGTCGGAAGCCACAATACCTTTATACCTAACAATGTTCTGATTTTCTAAATGATCATGAAAGTGTTCAAAGTCTTCCTTTTCAATAGGTCCATAGAAATCGATTACAATATCCTCCATCCTTCTCTCATGAAGATATTTTGCTAATCTAAATATAGCCTCGTAACCTTTACTTCTTTTAATTCGTGCTAAATAAACAACACGTAATATAGTTGTTTTATTATCTACAACTGGTTTATGATTATGTAACTTAAAATTATGCAAGGTTTCTACATTTTTAAGACCTGTTTCATCAATTAATCTCTTGCATAAAGATTCAGTTTGAGGCATCACAATCTTAATATCACTAACCATTTTTTTTATAATATACTTATCTTTCAAGAATAAATCTAAATAGCCACCTACAGCTATCATAATTATTTTTTTGTTTGCAATTTTAGAGTATAAGTATATAATTGGAAATAAATATTTTAAGTTATTATTTGCTGGAATAATTATTATTAAATCAGTTCTAATAATCTTTCTCACAAATTTAGCAATTGATTTATATCCCACTCTTAATTCTTGAGTATCAAAATAATTTGCACCCATCAAATATTGCTTTGATTGGAGCATATTATATACATTTCTTGTTTTTATTGTTTGACCGCCTATTTGATCTATTTTGTAACCGAAATGCCCAACTACTAATATTTTCTTTTTAGTTCTTTTTGTTATATTTTTTTCCATTTATATTATACTAATAGCTTTTTACCCTATAGTTTTGCGCACACCCGTTTTAATTCCCAATATCTTTATTATTAGCATTTTTCTGGGAAACAGAAGGTCAATATGTACTCACACAATTGAGCAACTCACTGTCTAATACTAACCATAGGATGATACTATTTTATTTTCAATAAAATCAAAATATTGCAATTATAAGTAATCATATCTTTTTATATGATTTAGCGATTTGAAGTAATAGCAAAAAAAGTGTACGCACCTTACTAAAACCATTTAATCTTCTAATTTCAGCTTGTTCTAATATTTTACCAAATTTGGAAACTTTTGCAGAGTACCCACCATCTTCAAACTCACCAAATATATAATCATTATCAGAAAGCATACCCTTATAACCCTTATTATATATCTTCAAGAAAAAATCATAATCCGCACTATGATATCTAATATTATATAATCCAATTTCGTTGTATACATTACTACTGCAAAAGAATCCAACACTATGAGATGTATATGTTCCATTGAAATTAAACTTAATTCTATTTGGGTTATGCGTTTTTCTAATTTTAAGTCCCCTTTTTACTGGACCCATTAAATAGTCAATAGCATAATCTTCAAAATGTCTATTTACAATACTTAATGTTTCAGTATTGTAATAATCATCTGAATTTAATATGCCAATTACATCACCTGATGATAAAAGTATTCCTTTATTCATTGCATCCCATAAACCATTGTCATTTTCAGATACAAACACAGAAATATAATCTTTATATTTTCCTATGATTTCAATTGTTCCATCTGTTGAGCCTCCATCTATGACAATATATTCTATATCATTATGTTTGCTATTGATAATACTTTTAAAAGTTCGTTCAATTGTACTAGCAGAATTATAACAGACTGTTATTATCGATATTTTCATTATTATATTCTATATAAAAGGGTATTAACATTAACATAGCATATCCAGATGCAAATAGATAAGGCCTTTGCATTAATAACAAAGCAATTCCAATTAAAAAATATTTTTTTCTATTCCCAATTCCTCTATACAATAAAAATGCTATTAGCATATAATATGGTAATGATACCAATATACCATATCTGAATATAGGTGTTAAAACTGTTGCCCCAACATATCCATACCTTTGTACACACATTTCCATTATATTTATGCAGACATCATTTATGCCCCACATTATTGACGGGATATCTTGAGACATATAACCAGCAAGAGTCAGAGTCCTTTCACTTCTATTATCGCCAACCAACTCACCATCAACTACCGTTAACCTTTCAACGTATGTTATATTCACAACTTCTTCTAAGGGTGATAATTTATAAACAGTCATGATAACTATTAATAATGGTATCAGATAAGCCACCTTTTTTATAGTTAATTTCTCTGATGCAAAGTGAAATATAATATATACTAAATGAGCTAAGCTAAATGTAATTAAACCCGTAATTAGCATAAACCAAGTGACTTTTGTATCTTTATTTATTAAAGTTCTAATTGCAGCAATTAAACAAATTACAAAGGAAAAGGCTCCAGGTTCATCAAATATACCAGCTGGCCTAATCACATTGGCAAACTTTGAATTAGTAAAGGTAGTTAAATATAATTTATTTTCCCTTCCATCTGGATTTACAATTGAATATATACTATCACCGCCAAGATAAGCATATACAAAACCCACCCATGCACCAATGATCAATGTTATCACTATTACTGATATAATATCTATATACTTATAATATATATTAATTTTATGTATGTATACAATTAATAACGAGGCAATAAAAGTCGAAATTACATAAAATATATGAATATTTATCCAATAGGCAGCAGTGAATATACACAATGTTATGTAAATGAAAATAAAACACAACAGATCTTTACGAATATTTTTTTGTTTAAAATATTCGAATATAATATAGCCTACAGCCAATAATAACAACAATATTTTACTTAAACCAATGTAGTTCAATATTGGTGATATTGTTATAAACGAAAAAAATATTAGTATATAAACTTTCAATTTTTATATTTTATGACCTTTTAATATTGTATCGTATAATTGTATATATTTAATAGCTACATTTTTATTAGAATAATTTATCAATATTTCTTTCCGTGCATTTTTGCCAACAAGATGATTATTTTCATTATTTAATACCCAAGCAATTCCTTTAACTAAGTCTTTACTTTTATATGGTTCTGATAAATATCCATTTTTTTTATGTTTAATTAAATCAGAATTACCACCTACATTAAAAGCAACAACTGGAGTACCACAAGCCATTGATTCCATAATCGCATTAGATAAATTCTCCTGCAAACTTGGGACAACCATCACATCTGCCGCACTATATAAAACACGCAATGATATGTCATCATGAAGACGTCCATAATAATGTGCCTTCTGATTAAAACCTTGTGAATCTTTAGGTCTTCCACTTCCAAAAACCATCAACTCAGTGTTCAATGCATCTATTTTGTTTAAAGCAGCTGACAACTCACTAAAGCCTTTATTAATGTTTGTGGTTGCACTCATGGCACTAAATATCACTAGTTTTTTATTCTGGGGTAGATTTAACAAATCTCTAGCAATATACTTTTCAATAGGAGAATATTTTTTAGTATCTATAGAGTTAGGTATATTATATACAGAACGGTTTCTAAAAAGACTACTCTCAACTGCACAGTTTGTTAACCATTTACTTAGACCTATAATTGTAAGATTTTTTATACTTGAAATGGCTTTTTGTTTTCTTTGATGGACCTTCCGACTTAAATCATTTTCTTTTTTTGATCCAAGTCTAGGACATGATCCGCAAGCATCTTTATATTTTTTACACTCCCATTTTATATGACAACCGCCAGTGAAAGCCCAATCATCATGCAAAGACCAGACAATAGGGGCTTTGATTTTGCTTAAAACTTCTGGGCGAAGCATACCCCCATTAACCCAGTGTAAATGAACAATGTCTGGTTTTAAAAGGTTGATTTGATCAACTATTCCAAAAGAAGATACCCATGCAGGCGAGAAAAGAGTTTCTGTTCGATTCTTATACTTTCTTAATGGTATACTATCTATTGCGGACATAACTTTTGCCAAGGCTTTTTTGGTTTTGGTATTAGGTCCAATCACTGTATGATCATCACTGGCTTTGGATTGAACTAACATCCTGCTTTCAACACCAGCACTAAGTAGTGATTGGTGTAACCTGTAAGCAGCACGCGCAGCACCACCAATAATATCCGAGGTATTTATTAAAAGAACTTTCATTTTTTATAAAAGAAGTAGTATTAGATATTATAAGTATTAAAATATTATGTATATCAGATATTAATAGTGTAGTCTATTCAAGCACTATTAATCTCCTGACTAACAAGTAATGACCGATGTAATTTATAGGTAGCACGGGCAACATCACTTAGCTATTTCCTCAAAACTATAACAGGATTAAATGTTAATGTTCGTAATACAGCTTTAACAAAAACATTTATTGTTACATACTTTTTATTTAAAAGCATAAACAAAAATAACAAGGCTTTTAAAGAATATTTATCTTTATTGATTTGAGGTATTACGTCTCTATTAATAAAAGCTTTTGCAGATCTATGAGTAAATAAATTTAGATTATTGATCATCCATTCAAATGAAATTTCATATTCAATTTTTTGCCCCATTCTATCTGGCCTCCTTTCGCAATACCAAACGGCTAACACTTTATCAATCATGGTAAACTTAACTTTTTCTCTATAAGCTCTTAAAACAAAGTCATAATCTTGATGTTTAATCAGACCTTCTTTAAACATCAAATTTTTTGCAACATATTTAGGCATAAACAAGGTTATAGTTGAAACTAAGCCCTGCTGACAAAAAATATATTCAGATAAATCTCCACCTTGATAAATATTTTCTGGAAATACCTTTTTTGTAACCTTATTGTCCATTAATAACTTTGAAAAAATAATCAAATCTTGAATATTCAAACTTTCATACCTGTCCAAACAAGATTCAAGCATTGTAGGTTGCCACTCATCATCACTGTCAAGAAAAGCTACAAATTCTCCCTCTGATAATTCTATACCTACATTTCTTGCAATTGCCCCTCCTGAATTCTCTTTTAGTTGATGGTATCTAATTTTTTGTTCTTTAAATGAAGTTACAACCTTCTTGGTATCATCGGTAGATGCATCATCTATAATCCAAATTTCAAAATCCTGAAATGTTTGATTTAACACGCTTTTAATTGATCGTGAAATAATTTGTGCGCGATTGAATGTTGGAATTATTACACTGATTTTTGCTGACATCTAACTTCTAACTTGTTTTATGATAGAAAATACCTGATTTCTAAAATCTACTCTTAGATAATTAATAATTATAAAGATCAAACCTATGCATAGGATTGAAAATATGCTTAAAAAAATATTCCATTCGTAATAATGTCTTGATATTTCATGTAGTAAGACAATAACTCCTGTAATTGCTAGTTGGGGCAAAATCGATTTAAAAAACGCAGTTACATTAAATGATGTTTTATAAAAACTATAAAACAAAGATGGTACAAAGAGAATATATTGCACAGCCACATAAGCAGCCGCTACCCCAATAATTCCGTATTGAATTCCAATAATAAATGAAATTACATTAGCAAAAGCATAAATAACCCCCATCCAAAAATAACGCCTTGTTAATCCCATACTAACCATCACGCTTCCTCTAATACCTAAAACTACTTGCAAAGAACCATAAAGAGCTAAAATCTTAAATACAGGTATAGCTTTTTCCCATCCATCCCCTAACATCAAGTTGATTATAAATTCTGCTTCCAGAAAACAAACAAGAGTTAGAGGCAATGATATTATTGCCAGTAATTCAACTATTAAGCTACAATATTTACGAAATCGTTTGGGTTCATCTTGAAGCCTGCTGAGCACAGGTATAGTTACAGAATTAATTGGTATACGTACTTGTTTCACAGGCATCATAAATATTTGATATGCTTTAGAATAAACTCCAAGTTCTCCTGATCCTAAGAATTTACCTATAAGAATATTATCTGCATTCCGTGAGAAATAATTTATTACATTAAAAGCGGTTATATCACCTCCAAAAATCAACATATCTTTGATTTTTGAAAATTTTAATGACATTGAGGGCATCCATTGAATAAAAAATAAGGTCAATAAAGTCATGATAGTACTTACAAACAATGTATTGAGCACTAATGCCATGTAGTCAAATCCTAAAACTGCAAATATAACTGCCGCTATCAATCCCGCCGATTGTGAGACAACTTGTATAATACCTATCAAATCAAATCGCAGTAGCCTTTGAAGAAGAGCATTGTGTTGAATAGATATCCCAGAGATAAAAAATGAAATTGCCATTATAATAATTATAATACCGACTTCACTTCTTCCGTAAAAGGAAATCACTAATGGCGAAACAGCCGCCATTACCAAGGCAAGCGAAAATGAAATGATAACATTTATCCAAAATAGTGCACTTATCTCTTCTTGTGTTATTGCTTTTTTTTGAACGGTAGCCATCGATAAGCCTGCATCTTTAAACATCGATGCAAGATTTATAAAAACTGCCACCATGGCTATCAAACCAAAATCATCTGGTGTTAATAGACGAGCTAATATTACTGTAGATAATGTACTAAGAAAAAATTTTACAATTTGTGTAACGGTAGAATGGTAACCACTTTTAGCAGTTTTATTGGCTAACCCTATTGAATTCGTTTTCCCAAATACTTCGTTAATTGAATTTACTCTTTTGAAATTCAATTACTTCTTATAATTATAAAATGAATTTTCGATTAACTTACTACAAACATATTTTTGCTCTTCATTGTTAAATATTTTAGAAAATTTATTATTCTTACTTTCTATATTACCAGTAACATTTTGCTTCCATTCTTCTTTTTCTATAACAGATTCATCAAAAACATTCTTCCGATCTTTTAATTTAACACCAACTAGATTTAGTTCTAAAAAACTAAAAATATCGTTAACAATTAAATCCGTATCAGAAATTAAGTCTTCATATTTAGTAACATAATGTCCTTTGTATTCAATAAATTTTTGTGTTTTTGAAATTGCCTTGTTCCATAAATTAATTGCATATTCTAAATCTTGCCACCCAAATTGTTTAGGATATTTTTTTGCTCTCATTTGAATTGAAGCGACAACTTCTCTTCCATCTCTAACAATATGAATAATCTTAGAATGAGGAACATGCTTTGAGATAAGTTCTACATTAAAGATATTTCGTGGAGTTTTCTCTAACCAGTGGTTTTTCCTTTTATCTGAAGCTATTTTATCTAGTATGGAAATATAGACTTTTACACTTTCCTCGTATGTTAATGGTTGTGGTGGTAAAAACGATTCAAGTTCCTTTCTTTCAAGTCTATTTAATATATCTCTTCTTAAAAGTTTCACTTCACCAAATGTTGATATACCAATACTCGTTAGAATTTTTTTGAACTTATTTTCGCCTACTGTATTATAAAAAAATTCCGTTTCAGGAAATGTCACAATATCTGGATGAGATGCAATTAACGTTTGTAGCAATGTTGTTCCAGATCTAGAAGATCCAACTATGAAAATTCTTGGATTAATAGTATCCTTATTATAAACTAATCTTTTATTCATCTTTTTTTCTGCCTGTGTAAATAATTATATGCCTGATTCCTTCAGACCCAGATTTTTACGAAACACCTTCACATCTGCATTCCATATCTTCGAGTAAATCCCACGTATATTAATTGTCTATCAATTGATGATGTCTTTTTCTTCCTCGGCTTTGCCTTCGAAGTGGAGTTAAGATAGAAACCATCATGTCCAATTATCCGCATCCTACCGGTGGAGGGTATCCACATTCATCCTAATCATTAAATACAGGGGTTGTTTTTGTAGATTGAATGTGAGTTAAACCCTTATTGGACTAATTGGGGAATTATATAATCGAAATGGCACCACCAAAGACACATGCAAACTCTTAAAAACTAATAGAATTAAGCTAGCGAATAAAATTACTAGTACAAGAATGCCCTGATATTTAGTCAAACAGTAATTATACTAATATAATTACTGTTTGACCGCCAATTATTACTCTGTTTGATTTAAAACAGCATGCCCTGCATTTATCAAATCAATATCCCTTTTAAATAGAGATATATCTGAATTGACCATTTCGTTGACCAATGAGGTTAAATCTATCTTCGGTTTCCAACCTAACTTGTTTTTAGATTTCGTCGAATCACCTATTAAAAGTTCAACTTCTGTTGGCCTGAAATATCGTCGATCCACACTTACCAGCTCAATTCCAATGCTCATCTTAGAAGCATCACCCGAAAATACAGAATAATCAATCCTCTCCAAAAAGGCTTTTTCATCCACACCCTCGCCCTCAAATCTTAGGATCATTCCAGCCTCTTCAAAAGCCAGCTTTATAAAATCCCTAACAGTGGTGGTAATGCCGGTCGCTATGACATAGTCATCAGGTTCATCCTGCTGCAATACACGCCACATAGCCTCTACATAATCCTTGGCATGGCCCCAGTCGCGCTTAGCATCCATATTGCCAATGAACATCTTCTCCTGCAATCCCAAGGCAATTTTAGCCGCTGCCCTGGTAATCTTACGTGTTACAAAAGTCTCACCACGTAAAGGTGATTCATGATTGAATAAGATACCATTGCTGGCATGCATGCCATAAGCCTCACGGTAGTTGATCGTGATCCAGTACGCATACATTTTAGCCACCGCATACGGCGAACGAGGGTAAAAAGGCGTTTTTTCCGTTTGCGGCACTTCCTGTACTAAACCATATAACTCAGATGTGGATGCCTGATATATTCGGGTCTTCTTTTCTAAACTTAACAGGCGTACCGATTCCAAAATACGCAAGGTACCCAGACCATCCACATTTGCCGTATATTCCGGGGTATCAAAGCTAACCTGCACATGACTTTGGGCGGCCAGGTTATAAATTTCATCCGGCTGGGTTTCCTGGATAATACGCGTCAGGTTCATGGCATCGGTCATGTCTCCGTAATGAAGAAACATCTTAGGGTTATCTTCATGAGGATCCTGGTATAAGTGATCAATTCGATCCGTATTGATCAAGCTGGTACGTCTTTTTATGCCGTGAACGGTATATCCTTTTTCAAGAAGCAAATCAGCTAAATAAGCTCCATCCTGACCGGTAATTCCTGTTATAAGCGCTGTTTTTGACATATTTATTAATTTTTCATTTGAACTTCTTTGATATTATCAACATTCTGTAAGAACCAATCATACGTTTGCCGGATGCCGTCTTCCAGTTCTATCTTATATTTATAGCCCAGGTTATTCATCAAAGTCACATCCATCAACTTTCTTGGGGTACCATCCGGTTTACTGGCGTCCCAATGGATATCCCCTTCGTGGCCGGTAACATGTTTTATCGTGTTAGCCAATTCTTTAATAGTAATATCCTTTCCGGTACCGACATTCAACAGATCTGGCAAATCCTTCTTTTTTATTTCAAGTGTAAACCGTACCGCCTCCGCCAAATCTTCCACGTGCAAAAACTCACGCATTGGTGATCCGGAGCCCCACAAGTGCACTGAAGCATGATTGTTTAATTTGGCGTCATGAAACTTGCGTATCATAGCTGGTAAGACATGAGATGTTTTAAGGTCAAAATTATCACTTGGCCCATACAGGTTTGTCGGCATGAGCGATATGTAATTCCGTCCATATTGATGATTCAATGCCTGGCACAACTTAATACCGGCAATCTTTGCTATGGCATACCATTCATTGGTAGGTTCAAGCGGACCTGTTAGCAAATACTCCTCATTAAGTGGCTGGGCGGCGCTTTTGGGATAAATACACGAACTGCCAAGAAAAATGAGATTCTGTACATCATTTTGATGAGAAGCGTTAATCAGGTTGGCTTCAATCATCAAATTATCGTACAAAAACTGCCAGGGATACTCATTATTGGCCAGAATACCCCCTACCCTTGCCGCGGCAATAATAACGACATCTGGTTTTTGTGCCTTAATAAACTCGTTGGTAGCCTTCTGGTTTTTCAAATCCAGGTCGCTGCTTGTAGCAGTGATCAAATTGGTGTAACCGTTCGCCTTTAGGTTTTTAACTATGGTCGAGCCCACCATCCCCCGATGGCCGGCTAAATATATTTTATTGGATTTATTCATGTATAAAGATCTTCAGCACTACTGTTTCGTTACATCTGTTTATTTAATTTAATTCTGCACTCAGCACCCGATGATTATCACTAACTGAATTTAACTTTAGCCAAAATTAAATCAACCGCCTCATCAACAGATATCAAATCTGTATTAATTGTAAGTGCCGAATCACCAGGAGCTTCATGATTAGCATCAAAACCAGTCAATCCTTTTATTTTTCCTTTTTTCGCATTTTTGTACAAACCCTTGGGATCACGTGCTTGAGCGGTCTCAAAGTCACAGATTACATGTACTTCTATAAACTTACCCTTGGGCAATAAGTTTCGAACCCGTTCGCGGTCTTTTGCATAGGGTGAAACAAAAGTGCAGAGTACAATATTACCATGCTCATAAAACAGATGGGCTACTTCTCCCACACGCCGTATATTTTCAGTACGGTCTTCCGGACTAAAACCTAAATCACCATTCAGGCCATGCCGCACTTGATCTCCGTCAAGCAGCACCGTTTGCTTACCTTCTTCCCAAAGCTTTTTCTCCAATGCCTTTGCGATGGTACTTTTCCCTGCACCAGATATTCCGGTAAACCAGAGTATCATAGGTTGGTGGCCATGGCGTTTTTCTCTTTCTTCGCGTGGTATATTCCATTCTTCCCAAACTACGTTTGGGGAGACCGAAGTTCGGGAACTGAGAACAGTTGTATGATTCTCCTTTTCGTCCAATCCTCCATCCTCTGTCTTCTCCGTAGAGCCACTTCGAATCATTCCCGCCCCCACCGTCACATTACTGGCCGGGTCTATAATAATGAAGCTTCCCGTTTTTTGGTTTACCTGGTAAGCATCAATAAAAAGAGGCGCAGCGGTGGTCAGTTTCACCCTCCCGATCTCGTTTAATGCTAATCCATCGGCTTTTTCCTGGTGGAGGCTGTCCACATTCATCCTATAAATGACATCCTGAATGAATACGGGCGTGGTTTGGGTGGTATGCATCAAAACGTATTGCTTACCTGTCTCCATGGCTTCCTCGTTCATCCAGCACAAATAGGCTTCAAAACCAGAAGTCATCTTGGGGATATTATTTTTTCGTACGATCATATCCCCGCGGGAAATATCTATTTCATCCTCCATCGTCAGCACCACGGAATCTCCCGGAAACGCCTCTTCCAGATTACCATCCATAGTTACAATTTCTTTTACCCGGCTGGAAAGCCTGGAGGGCAGAATGGTTACTTCATCACCTGGCTTTATGCGTCCTGAGGCGATCTCTCCCGAAAACCCCCTGAAGTCCTGGTTGGGCCGTATGACATACTGCACCGGCAGGCGAAAATCAACCACGTTTTGTGAGGCATCTACTTTTACCGATTCCAGGTGATGCAGGAGAGTAGGGCCATTATACCAGTCTGTATTACTGCTTTTTTCAACTACATTGTCACCGGCAAGAGCAGAAATGGGAATATACGTGATATCATCAATATCCAATTTTTTGGCAAATAGGCTGAAATCATTTACAATTTCATTGTATACCTTTTCATCATTATCCACCAGGTCCATTTTATTGATGGCTACCACCAGGTGTGGTATTTGCAGCAGAGATGATAAAAACGCGTGCCTCCGGGATTGGGTTAGCACACCTTTCGACGCGTCAATTAATACAATGGCCAGCTCGGCAGTGGATGCGCCGGTTACCATATTACGGGTGTACTGGATATGGCCCGGCGTATCCGCGATAATAAACTTACGTTTAGGCGTTGCAAAGTAACGATAGGCGACATCGATGGTAATTTTTTGCTCCCGCTCGGCCTTCAACCCATCAGTTAGTAAAGCCAGGTTTACATTTTCCTCACCACTGCTCCGGCTGGTCTTCTCGATGGCTTCCATCTGATCTTCAAAGATGGACTTGGAATCATATAATAACCTACCTATAAGGGTGCTTTTACCATCATCCACGCTTCCTGCCGTGGTGAAATGGAGGAGGTCCATGTCGAGGTATTTGTTGTTGGGTTTTGGGGTATGGCCGTTTTTTTTGCTCATTTCTGAAAGTTGAAAGTTGAAGGTTGAAGGTTGAAGTTGAGATCAAGACTTTTGACTTTCAATTAAAAATATCCCTGGCGTTTGCGGTCTTCCATGGAGGTTTCGCTGCGTTTGTCGTCGTGGCGGTTGCCTCGTTCGGTTTGGCGGGCGGAGGCTACTTCCTGGATGATTTCTTCCATGGTTGAGGCGGTGGAGAGTACAGCGCCGGTGCAGGTGGCGTCGCCGATGGTTCGGAACCGAACGGTTTTGGTTTCCAATACTTCATCCGGATCACGATTCACGTATTCGGTGTCTGCCAACCAGACATTTCTTCGATTGAATACTTTGCGCTCGTGTGCAAAATAAATACTGGGGATTTCGATATCTTGCTCAGCAATATACTGCCATACGTCCATCTCCGTCCAGTTACTGATGGGGAAGACCCGAAAATGTTCGCCTGTGTTTTTTCTTCCATTGTACAGTCTCCAAAGCTCCGGACGTTGTTTTTTGGGGTCCCATTGACCAAAGGCATCCCGGTGGGAAAAAAATCGTTCTTTAGCGCGGGCTTTTTCTTCATCCCGGCGTCCTCCACCCAAAGCGGCATCCACCTGATGTTCTTTAAGGGCATCCAGCAGAGCTATGGTTTGAAGGGCATTACGACTGGCATCGAGGCCGGTCTCTTCTTTTACCCTGCCTTTATCTATGGCCTCCTGAACGCTCCCAACAATCAATTGCGCGCCGTGTTTTTCAACAAGGTAGTCCCTGAATTCAATAGTTTCCTTAAAATTATGCCCGGTATCCACGTGCATAAGCGGAAACGGGATCTTAGCGGGATAAAAAGCCTTACGTGCTAGATGGAACATCACAATAGAATCTTTGCCACCCGAGAAAAGCAGTACAGGCCGTTCAAACTGGGAAGCCACTTCCCTCATGATGTAGATGCCTTCGTTTTCCAGTTCTTTTAAGTGGGAATTGGTTGTTTTACTCATAAGTAACTCTGCAATTGGGGTGCTTTTTTAAAACTTCTTAATATAACTATTATAATCCAAGAATAAACTCCGGGTTCTTCATTACTTCTTTGTTGTACTTTAAAGATGAGGGTGCCGTACCCGATTTGCAGGAATAGCGATAAATGCAATCACCGGCTGCCGTGTCCCATTCCATGGTGGGGCCGAGGCGTGGGTACAAGTCAGCCGTGCCGTCGGCCACCAGGCAGAGCTTGATGGAGCTGCCTGAAGGTATTTCTTCTTTCACGGTTACGCCCATTTCTTTAAAAACCTCAGTTGTTCGGTCCGAGCCGTGGGAGCGGCTTACCACAATGGAAGCGGAATTCGTTTTATCAAAAAGGTCGTGTTTAACCGGTGCGGGCTGAGAACCATTGGTACTTTTAAAACAGCCCATTCCTTTACCCCCGAAATAGGTAATACCTTTTGCCGGTACGTGAACCACGCCCATAAAGGAGTATCCCCTTCAATCAAAGCTATGTTTACCGTAAACTCGCCATTTTTCTTGATGAACTCCTTGGTACCGTCCAGGGGGTCAACCAGGAAAAACTGTTTCCATGCTTTCCGGGTATTGTAATCCGGAATACCAGACTCCTCAGAGATAACGGGAATTTCGGGTGCCAATTCATTCAGTGCGTCCACAATAAGATGATGGGCAGCCAGGTCGGCTTTGGTTAATGGAGAATCATCGCTTTTATAATCAACTTCAATGTCATCATTATAATAGCCAAGGATAGCCTCGCCCGCTTCCTTTGAAATTTCGACTAGCTTATTAATCATCGGTTTGGTTTTATTTAAAAAGGCCATATAAGAGGAATCAGAAGCAAAGCAACCGTTCCGACCAGTATATTCAATGGCAATCCTATTTTCAGGTAATCGGTAAACTTATACCCACCGGGACCATAAACCATTAAATTGGTCTGGTACCCTATCGGCGTGGCAAAACTGGCGGAGGCCGCGAAGATGATGGCCATAATAAAGGGCAGATAGCTAACGGTCAGTGAATCTGCAAGTGTAATGGCAATGGGGAAAATCAAGGCCGCCGCGGCATTATTGGTGATCATTTCTGTGAGCAGCCAGGTAGCCAAATAGGTGGCGATCAAAGCCGGGTAAGGATAAACGCCCACCCATCCCAGGAATCCACCGGCCAGCGTATCCGCCACGCCGGTAACCTGCAAAGCGTTGCCAATACCGAGGGCCGCGGCAATGACCAGCAGCACCTGCCAATCAATATTTTTCCGTGCATCGGAGAGCTTGCAGCAACCGGAGGCTATCATGGCGCCGGCGCCTAACAGAGACGCTTTAAACATGCTGATTTGGCCGGTTGCGGCAAATCCCACCATAAAAAGTAAGATCACCCATGCTATCCATGCCCGGTCCGCGTTAAGCGCCCCATTTTTGGACAGCGTGCTCACCAGCATAAAATCGTTAGATGACCGGTAGCGCTGAGTGAAATCACGCGCCGTTTCCAGCAGCAAGATATCACCGGTCTTAAGGCGGATATCCCCTATTTTGCTTTTTATCCGTTCTCCTTCCCTGCTTACAGCAAGTACTGCCGCTCCAAACCGGTTTCTAAATTCTCCATCTTTAATCGTATAACCATTCAAAGGGTTTGACGGCGCTAAAACAGCTTCCACCAGATGCCTTTCATTGCGCGAGCCATTGAGTTTAAAGACCTGATCCGTGGCCGGCTGGAGGCCTGATAACTGTTGCAGGTCGGCCATGGAATCGACCACGCCCGTAAAAATCAGCCGGTCCTCTTCACTAAGAATCTCACTAGGCTCTACGGCTGCTATAATTCGGTCTTTTCTGACAATCTCCACCAGATACAAACCCGGTAAATGTCTCAGGCCCGCTTCCTCTATATTCTTGCCAATCATGCCGCTGCCATGCGGGACCATCATTTCGATGGTATATTCCCTCGTATTTTCAAGAGGGGCAAACCCGGAAGTTCGATCCGGCAAAAGTTTTCTGCCCAGAATGAGCAAATAACCTACTCCCACTAGTGCAATCGGCAACCCTACATAGGCCGGCTCAAAAATATTCAGCGAAACCCCTTTGGTCTCGATCAAAAGCCCGTTCACAATCAGGTTTGTACTGGTACCGATTAATGTGCAGGTCCCGCCCAAAATCGCCGCGTAACTTAATGGGATCAGCAGCTTTGAATTAGCGATCCTGTTCATTTTGCCCCAGTCTTTCAGAGCCGGAATAAAGGAAGCCACTATTGGGGTATTATTTAAAAAGGCACTAAGCCCCATGACAGGTGCAATAATGCGTGCCTGAGCCGTAAATACGGAAGTGGTTCTTCCAAGCAATCGCTGAATCACAAACTGAATGCCCCCCGTCTCCTTCATGCCAAGAGCTACAACAAATAGAGCCGCGACCGTAAGCATGCCCTCGTTTGAAAATCCAACCAGTGCATCGGATACAGGTACGATACCTAAAACAATAATTACTGTAAGGGCGCCCATAAACACAAAATCAGCCGGTGCATTTTTTACAATCAGTAGTAAAAAAGCTATCGCTAAAATTATAAGTATGGTTATTCCGGAGGGGTCCAAATTTTAATACTTAAAGTATTTCTTAAACGGTGGCTGAACCATCAAAATCAAGCTTTCCAAACTTTCTGTTTATCCGTAGTTCCATTCATATTCAATGCATTCCGTGTATCAACAATGCAGGAGCTCCATTCATATAGCTTTTCATAATCCAGATACGCATGATTGGTGGTAATGACCACCGCGTCGTAGCTGCTTACCGTTTCCTGATCGAACGTAACAGATTTTTGCCCGGCCCAGTGTGAATGTTCCCGAGTTTTCGGGATCACCGGAAAGTAATCGTCGTGATAATCCACATGAGCGCCGCTTTTCTTTAGCAAGTCCATTATGACATACGTAGGCGATTCCCGCATATCATCCACGTTCGGCTTGTAGGCCAAGCCAATGCACAGGACCCTTGATTTGCTCAGGGCCTTGCCGTGAGCGTTCAGGGCCTCCTGGGTGCGCTGCAAAACATAATCAGGCATCTTCGTGTTGACTTCCCCGGCCAGTTCAATGAAGCGGGTGTTGAGGCCGTATTCGCGGGCTTTCCAGGTGAGGTAAAAGGGGTCGATGGGGATGCAGTGTCCGCCCAGGCCCGGTCCGGGATAAAAGGGCATATAGCCAAAGGGCTTGGTCTTGGCCGCGTCAATGACTTCGTGGATGTCAATGTCCATCTGCTCGAAGACCACTTTCAGCTCGTTGACCAGGGCGATATTCACCGACCGGAAGATATTTTCCAGCAGCTTGACGGCCTCGGCGGTCTTGGTGTTGCTCACCGGCACGGCCTGGCTGATCACACTGCCGTACAAGGCGGCCGCTATGGCCAGGGCATCGTCACCATCCCCGCCCACCACTTTGGGTATGGTGGCCGTATTGAAATTCGCGTTGCCGGGATCTTCCCGCTCGGGACTGTATGCTAAATAAAAATCCACTCCGGATTTTAGCCCGCTCATCTCCTCGCAGATCGGCCGGATCAGCTCTTCGGTGGTGCCGGGGTAGGTTGTGGATTCCAGAACAATGAGCTGCCCTTTTTGAATATGAGGCGCGATCGATTTTACCGTAGCCTCCACATACGACATATCCGGCTCCCGGTACTTGCTCAGGGGAGTGGGCACGGCCATCAGCACAGCGTCCACTTTAGAAACATCACTGAAATCAGCGGAAAGCTCAACCCGGTCCGAATCTGCCATCTGCTGGATTTTCTCATCCGTAAAATGCTTGATATAGGTCTTGCCGCTGTTAATGGCGTCTATCTTGCCCTGGTCGATATCAAAACCCACAACGGGGAAGCCTTTTTCGAAAAAGGTCCATAACAGGGGCAGGCCTACGTAGCCGAGGCCGATAATACCTACTTTGTAGTTTCGGTTTTCGATGCGGGTTAGTAGGGTTTGCTTCATTAGGGATTGTTTAAAGTTTAAAGTTTAAGGTTTCAGGTTTAAGAGGTGTAGGTATGTAGTATGCTGGCGCTTTGGCATGATCGTTTTGTAAATTTGATGCCTCGAATAGAATACTATAAATTTCTGTCGCCCTCTTTCCCTCAATCTCCCCTTCTCTCAGTCTCTCCAGTCCCTCTTCCCTTCAGTCTCTTCGTCTTACCATTCTTCTTTAATCGATTGCAGCATTTTACGGCCAAATACAATTCCCACTCCCAGCATGCCGCCCAGCATCACAGTGATGATCATGATAAGAGGTCGCCTGGGTTCGCTGCGTTTATCAGGTACGGCGGCGGGTTCGAGGATTTTCACGACTGGGGTGTCTTCCTGGAGGGTGATGCGGGCTTCTTCAAGGCGTTCGGACATGGCGCTGTACACATTGAAGGTGAGGTCGGATTCGCTTTGCAGGCGCTGATCGCGGGTGCGGGCCAGTTCGGTGAGGGTGCCGCGGTTTTCGTCGCGGTAGCGGGCCAGATTTTCCTGGGCCGCTTCAAAACGAATCAGGGCTTCATCGCGCCGGCTTTCGATGAATTCCACATCCTCACGGGCTTTTTCGGTATTGTAATCTTTTATATACTCGCGAAGGAAACCAATGACTGTTTGGGTCACTTCGGCGGCCACTTCGGCATCGGGCATTTTTACGCTTACCGTCACAATACCGCTTTGATCGTCCATAGAAGCGGTGATTCGGTTTCTCAAGTTCTCCACAACTTCCCATTGTTCGGTGCTCATGCGCACGATCTGGCTTAGCTCGCTTTCTTCGGTCAGCAGAACTTCTGCCTGGTTTTCATCATCCCCTCTGGGAATCCAGCCGATCATGGTAAACGGCAGGCCAATAGTATATTTTGTTGCTGTTGATACGGCCGAAGGAGTTTGCATCTCCGTTAGATAAGTTTCTATGGTGGCCGTAGTATTTTCCCCGGGTATGTTGATTTCCTCCTGCATCAGCTTTTGCATCAGGGGCAGGCTTTTGGTGATGTCCGGGTATAGGCTGGCAGGTATGCCTTCAGATACATCGCCACCGCCCATGCCGCCAAATCCGAACTGGCTGGCCAATCCTCCCAGTCCGCCGAGGCTTCCGCCCTGGGAGGACTCGGGCATCATTTTCACCTCGGAGGTAAACTCCTCACTGCTGCCCAAAGCAATAAACAGGCCCAATGCCATAAAGGCCACCACGGTTATGATGATGGTCCGGCGCCCTTCCCACAGAGTTTTGGCCAGTTCTATGAGATCAATTTCATCATCGTCCTGGTAATAATCGTTGTTCACCTGCACGTCGCGGTATTCAGCGCCGGTTTCCCGGGGGGTATGCTCGAGGTTGGAGCCGTTGTCTTTCCTGGATGTCATGGATCGGGGTTAG
Organism: Balneolales bacterium; assembly: GCA_040878085.1. Lineage (GTDB taxonomy): Bacteria > Bacteroidota > Rhodothermia > Balneolales > Natronogracilivirgulaceae > JBBDMU01. The sequence continues at coordinate 164,936 of JBBDMU010000028.1, read as the reverse complement.
AAGTTTTTAGATTGGTTTCTGGTATGTTGCCTCTAATGGCTAAGTGTTTCAGCTTCAACCTGTCGCTTGAAAAATTCAAGGGTTCGTTCCAAGCCTTCCCCCCTTTTTACTTTCGGTTCCCAGTTGAGCACCGCCTTTGCTTTGCTGATATCGGGCTGGCGAACCTGAGGGTCATCCACAGGGAGTTCTTTATGAACAATTTTACTTTTGCTGCCTGTTATTTCAACAATCTCTTCGGCAAATTCGAGAATCGTAACTTCTTCGGGATTACCGATATTGACCGGTTCATCCTCGTCACTTTGTGAAAGCCGGTAAATTCCGTCAACCAGATCATCCACATACGTAAAGGACCGGGTCTGGGAGCCGTCGCCGTATACGGTGATATCTTCCCCTCTGAGGGCTTGTCCCATAAAATTCGGAAGGGCGCGGCCGTCATCGAGGCGCATCCGGGTGCCATAGGTATTGAAAATCCGTACAATACGTGTTTCAAGTTTGTGAAAGCGCTGATAGGCCATGGTAATGGCCTCGGCAAAACGCTTAGCTTCATCATAGACCCCGCGAAAACCAATGGGATTTACATTGCCCCAGTACTCTTCTTTTTGGGGATGAATCAGGGGATCACCATACACCTCACTGGTGGAGGCCAATAAAAAACGGGCTCCTTTGGCTTTTGCCAGACCAAGTGCTTTATGCGTACCCAGAGAGCCTACTTTCAGGGTCTGTATCGGCATCTCTAAATAGTCGATTGGCGAAGCCGGTGAGGCAAAATGCAGGACCAGGTCCAGATCACCGGCCACATGAATATGATTGGTGACGTCGTAGGGAACAAACTCAAAATCTTTATTGCTAATGAGGTGATCGATATTATTAACTGAACCGGTAGATAAATTATCCATGCAGACCACCTGCCAGTTTTCAGCGATAAACCGGTCACATAAATGGGAACCGAGAAAACCCGCTCCGCCGGTTATAAGTACTCTGTGAGAATTGAGGTTGAGGTTTGTGTTCGCTGTGCTCACAGGTTGAGGAGATTGAGGTTGAGGTTTTCGTTCGCTTTGCTCACAGGTTGAGGAGATTGAGATTGAGGTTTGCGCTCGCTTTGCTCGCAGGTTGAGGTTGAGAAGAGTGTGCTATAGTTGGATTTGAATCAATTTCATTTCCAGCGTGCACATAAATCAAAGAAGAAATCACAAATCACCTGATATCCGCTCTTCTCAACCTTAACCTCAATCTTCCCACAGCTATCGCTTTGTGACTCCCATGGAAGTTCTCTAAAAAGGATACAAATGAGTAAAGGAAGGCGTTTTTATAACCCAAAATCGGTGTTGGGGTAAAGCCTGTATTAAAGCTTATTAATATAAGGTTTCTGGAAAGGAATTGAAAGGTTTTCTTGGAATTTTTCCGATTGAAAGTAGAGTTAGTGATTGGTGAATTTGTAATTTGTACGCTTCGCTTTTGTGGGTGGTACGCTTCGCTGGTTGTTCGCTGGGCTCGCAGGTTGAGGGTTTGCGATCGCTGCGCGATCAGGTTGAGGTTGAGAAGAGTGGGTAATAGTCTGGATTTGAGAAGGTCTGATTTTCAGCCGTGCAAAGTAAATTAAAGAAGAAATCACACAATCACCTGGTATCCGCTCTTCTCAACCTTAACAAATGGTTTTATTAAAAAATGTGTTAATTTCTTTAGCTATTTTTTGAGGATCTTGCCTGTTATCAACGACGGTAATTATTTCAATAGATTTTGACTGAATGCGATAATAAATCGAGGTTTGCGGAGTAACAATACATTTATATATACCTGCCATTTTTCTGATTCCTGAAAACTATTAGGATGTTTCGATAACTGGTTAATAGTTTTTTCAAGTTTATCCAAAAAAGAAGTCTTTGATTTTATCCCCCATTCATTTTCGAGGTACTGCAAAATCAAATTAAGTTTGAATTCAGCGAGCGGTGAAAGATAAACCGCAAGGCTTTTCATGAAACATTTTTCATGTACTCTTCAAAGGAGATTCGTTCTCCACGGTCAAGCTGAGAAAGTCCAAGGTGGATTTCCTCTTTTTCCTGCTCTGAAAGGGTTTGCCAAAAATCATCTATCTGGTGTGTTACCAACTCGTGGATTTTCTGAATAAGAGTCGGATTGTCAATCTCCAGGATCAGTTTTGCCAATTCTATTTTAGAAGTTTTTATATCCATCTCATTAAAGCTTTATTTTGTTGTACGCTGGCTGTCGTTGTTGGTTCCTGATCATGTAATGTACAACGTATCTGCCTTTTTATCTGTACTTTTTTAGGTAAAGTATTTGCTCGCTAATCTTTACTCTTCAGCCATATTTTACCTTTATCCAATCCGGCACAGGCCGCCGCCTGACCAAGGGAGAGCCTGCCTTGGTCATATAATTTTGCCGCCAGTATCATAGAAGCTTCTTTATCACCAAGATCTACGGCATCGGGTATATTTAGTATCAATTCTCTCATGGTACTAATATAGAAAATTTGTCATTTAATTTTATTGATTGTACCTAAGACTTCAATCAACCACTCTTCATAACAACCTCAACTTCAAATCACGCCGCATATTGCAGAACTTCGATTTCCGCACGGTTTAGCACCGCTTTTTCAGCCTGGAGCATGATCTCCCGGGTGACTTTTTCGCTTAGGGTGTAATCCCCGCAATTATTGCAAACCCGGGCGGGCACATTTTTTATGAGTAATCAAACTATTTTCACGCTCCAGGGTTACGGTTACATATCCGTCAACTGCCGTTCCAATTTTACAAATGACACATGTCATGATTTCCTCCCGGTTTTTAAATCACTTTTCCAGGTTTCAGGGTCAGGTTCATATACTGTGGTTTCTACAGACGGATCGATCCTATCTCTAAAGGATATCTAGAATTCGAGTTGGAGGAAATTTAAATTTGGAACACTTTTAAAGCCGGAGTCTGAGCTGAGTAGTGGTAAGTCAAGGTATATTGATGTGGCTGCTATTATTGCGTCCGGCAATTTTACCTGTACTCTTTGTATTAGATCTTTTGTAATGCGCTTAATTTCTGGATTAATATCAACAACAATACAACTGGCAAGCAAAAGTTCAATCTCCTGTATTTCTATTTTATTAAGCCTTTTTTGCCAAACAATTCTAATTCAGAAATAACAGAAAGCCATACTTGCTTTCCATCAAGGTATTCTGCCGCAGATTCGTTACCATCGAGAAGGTAAATAAGCGGATTGGTATCCGATAACAAACTAATTCCATTCATCCCTTATTTTTTTTTGATATGCAAGTGCATCCTCATCCCATTTTACTTTACCTGAATGACGATTTGCATCCAATACTTTAGATGGTTTCATTTTTTTTAAAGCTTCATTGAGCTTTTTTTTGCCTGACTCCTTACTAATTTTTATTGTCATCACTTTCTCCCATATTTTTAATGACCTCTTGCAATGGAACAGCCTTGATTTCCCCTTTTTCATAGGCATCAATCTGTTTTTGTAATCTTTGATGCATAGGCTAAACAAGCAAGGATATCATCTTTTTCCAATGCCGGATAATCATTTAGTATTTCCTGTTCCGTCATTCCCGATGATAAAAGGTCCAGAATCAGCTCCACAGTATACCGCTTATTACGAATAGTCGGTTTCCCGTGACATACTTCAGTGTTCAGTGTAATTCTTTGAATTAAGGTGTCTTTTATAATTAAAAAACGTGATTACGCATTGAAATGTTGCAATGTGAAGGCATGGGAAAGTATTGGTTGTAAAGTAGCTGTTCCTAAACTAAGAGAAAAGAGAACAAAGATTATTCAACGGATGAGTCTGACACAGGTTGAGGTTTTCGATCGCTGGGCGATCAGGTTTAGGTTGAGAAGCACGATCTGGCTGTAATGGAGTTGCTGTTTTTTGATCTTCATACCAACTCCACACATCCTCTATGCTCTTTTCTTCTCCTGATAGTGAAACTTTTTTCATGAAAGTTTCTGCATCATCGCTTTAAATGATTTCTCCGTCACATCCCAGGATTCTAAGCTTCGCGTGAACCTTCTAACGAATTTCCATTGATTCGCTTCATCCCTCATCAGCATTATTTCCCCATTAGGCGCTTTCATGTCAACTCTTCCATAAGAACCTATAATCAATGTACCTTTTGGCACTAGTTTTATGGATTCACTACCGAAGTAAATATCCAAACGTTTAGTATCATACGACCCTATGAAATCTTCATACAAGGTTATGACCTTGTCGTCTTCTATTTTAATAAGCCCTTCGTCTTCAAAGGGTTTAAGCCAGTTTTTCACCTGAAAATAAAGCGTGTCAATAGCAGCAAGCCAATCTATTTTTCTTTTCTCCCAGTCAATTTTATTTTCTTCCAGCTTGTCTTTTTTGTCAAGAAGGAAGTCCTTAAATGATTGCTCATTTGCCATTTTATGCCTTACTTAAGAGCTTGCATGTTTCTCTGATAGTATAACCACACCATAAAGAAATTTAGTATTTCTTTTGATCTTGTCAATTATTCTTTGTGAAACAAAGGTGAGGTACTGCAAAGTGGTCGGATTCTTATTTTTTCAGCATCAATTACGACAAACTTTCCTTTTAGGTCAGACCCGTATTTTTCTATTAGTTTTTTTACACCATGCCACTTCATGCGCCTATATTTTATCGAAACGCAATAATATAATCCCATAAGCAGGTTTGTTCAATCTGTAAACAAGTTCTCCAAAATCTTTATCTTCGGTAATTAAAATTCTTTGCTCGGTGTATGCCTTATCTAAAAGATCATCGTCAACTAAACCGGGCTGATTTTCTAGTATGTGTAATACATCAAATCCCGCTTTGTGCATTTGGGCGACAAGTTTTACATCACAGCATTCATCAGCCAAAAATTTCATCCATTGTATTTTTGAGTAAACATGATCTCCTCCTGCCCCAGGTAGTCCGCGGCAAATTCCTGGGCAGCAAATATATCATCCGGCTTTAGATGAGGATGGTCTTCCAATATTTCCTCAATCGACATGCCGCCACCTAGTTTGTGGAGGATGTGTTCTACGGTTATACGTGTTCCTTTAATAACAGGCTTACCGAACATAATTTCGGGGTTTATCTCAATTCTGACATGTTTTTCCATAGTGTATATTAACGGATGGTTACGGTCTTCTTCTACTACTGAACGTAACATACAGAATAATAACGTTCCATTTTCAAATCAAGATGGTTGAGGTTTGCGTTCGCTGCGCTCACAGGTTGAGGTTCTTCTCTTTCTCGGGTTAAAGGTTACAAGGCGTAGTAACTCGTTTTGCAAAACTGACTTTATCGGATATTACGAGGATATCAATATCCCCGCCCCTGGCATAGTAATTGGTTCTAAAGCCGTACAGGTAGATTTTTGCAAGGGGATCACGTTGAAGAATAGCTTCTTTGATGATTTTATGTTCTTCGCCGGCCAGCCACGGGTATTGGGATCCGATGTGACATTTTTTGCTGATTTGTTCGAATGCCGTATAGTGTTTGACCGTGCGGGGGATTTGCGAGCGGTCGTACATTTTGGTCGGCGTCTAATCGATCCGGAGGATCTGGGTCCCTCAGTCTCTCCGTCTCTCTTCCCCTCAGTCTCTCAGTCCCTCAGTCTCTCCATGGTGGGCGGCAAATGTTATTGTTGTCGATGTGCCGTTCTCTGTATTGATGGAGGCCGAGCCTCTGATCTGCCGGGTGAGGCCGTGGATGAGGGATGTGCCCATGGAGGCGCCTTTTTGCTGTTTGCCGTTGGTGAAGCCGGTTCCATTATCTTTGACACAGAGGGTGAATTCTCCTTCCTTTTCATGGAATTCAATGGTGACGTTGCCTTTTTCCCGGCCTTTGAAGGCATGTTTGAACGAATTGGTTACCAGTTCATTGACGATCAGGGCGCAGGGTATGGCCAGGTTAAGGTCCAGGTAGATATCATCGGCATGCAGGTCCAGGGTGATTTCCTGGTCGGGCGGCTTGAAGTTGTCCGAGATATGCTTGAACAGCCTGGCGAAGTAGGGCCCAAAAGCGATTCGTGAAAAATCTTCCTGCTGGTAGAGCATTTCATGGATCACGCTCATGGTCTTGACCCGGCCTTCGCTTTCCTTGAGCAGGACCCGCAACCGGTCATCCTTTACTGTATCCGCCTGCAGGGTGAGCAGGCTGCTGATAATGGCGAGGTTGTTTTTGACCCGGTGATGTACTTCGTTCAGCAAAACTTCTTTTTCTTTCAGGGACGATTTAAGCTGTTGCTCAAGCCGCACGCGTTCGGTGATGTCGATGATGATGGCCACAAAAACGCCGAGTTCATCCTGACGAATAAGCTGCAGGTGTACTTCTACATCGTACAGGCTCCCGTCGACCCGGCGATGTACTGTGATGAATACGATTTTACCTTTCGTCCCGTCTTTTAAGGGCTGGACCAGGTGGTGAAAGCTTTCTTCATCATACTCTGGCTTGATGGCCAGAGGGGTCATTTTCTTAAGTTCATCCAGGCTGTAGCCCAGGTTTTCCCTCGCTCCCACATTGACGTCAATGAAACGCAGGGTGTTTTCATCAAATACATAAATTTCGTTCTGGGTTTTTTCCAGTAATTCAGACAGGTTCGTTCTCAGTGAGTAAGCCGCCCGGCGGATACGGAGATTGCGATATAACAGCAATGCTAGAATAACGGTGAATCCGAGGCCGGTCAGCAGGAATATGCGCCATAGTTCCTGGTTTTCCAGCTCGGCCTCACTCAGGTCTGCCTGCTGCTGTAATTCCCATATTTCCCTGCGCTGTTGGGCCACGTCATGCTGGATCTGCCTTTGCGCAATCCTGGCCTCCCGTTCTCTATCATGAAACCGGGCATATAGTTCATGGTAACGCTGGTAATTTTCCAGGGCTTGTCCGGTATTATTCTGAGCCTGGTAAATTTCGGACAGTGACCTATGGCCCTCCAAGACCAATGAGGTTTCTTCTATGGAATCCGCCAAAATCAGGGCCAGGCGTGTATGGTCTAAAGCTTCATCGAGGTCACCCTGGCGGCGGTTCAGGATAGCCAGGTCCAGGTGCCCCTCGCTTTGTTCGGACACCTTATCGTGTTCCCCGAAATAAGAAACGGCTTGGTTAAGCAGTCTTTCTGCCCTTTCATATTCTTCTAATTCCATGAGTGTATTGCCCACCATCATTCGGGCGGAAACCTTTACGTTCTCCATCTCCTCACTGTCGGATTCCAGCTCCCGGACCTGATTAAAATATTCCAGTGCCCTCTGGTAATCTCCCGTATTGTAATACGTCTTGCCCAGGGCCAACAGGGCCTCCGCCTTGGTGAGCACATAGCTGCTCTCGTCCATCAGCCCGGCCGACCGCTCCAAATAATCCCGGGCCGTCAGGTTTTCACCTTGCTTTATATACACCATGCCGATCCGGTTCAACACCTGGCCTATATACACCTCCCTCTCCAGGCGCCTCTCCATCTCCAGAGCGGACTGGTACTGGCCCAGGGCCTGAGGGTAATCCATGAACATTTCATAAATCTCACCCAGCCGAAAATTAGCCCGGGCCAACCCCTGATCATAATCCAGCCTTTCCGCCATCTCCATAGCTTGAAAAGCCGCGTAAGCCGCTTTCTCCTGTTCCCGGTTCATTTCTTCCCCGCTAATCGCCAGCAAACTATCGATGCCGCCCGCCGATTCCGGAACAAACCAAAACTCACCGGTAGTGCGGTCGTACACATAAGCTTGAACCGAATCCTGCTCAAACTCATTAAGAAGTTCATTTTGCCCCGGCAGAGCATAACCCGGCCCAGCCATTAACAACCCGGAAACAATTAAAAAAAAAAGACAAGCCTTCATGATTAAAGCCCTTGAATAAAAGTGGCGTATAAAACGAAAACGGCAGCAGGGGTTTGTTAAGTATAGGAGGGGGAGAGGGAGGCTTGTGATTGGTGAATTTGTGAATTGGTGAATTGGTACGCTTCGCTTTTGTAGGTTGTTGGTTGTACGCTTCGCTTTTGTGAATTTGTGATTGGTAATTTGGTGAATTAGTCCCGGCTCGGTGGTTTTTACCGATGGATCGGGGGGGCTTTGTGATGGGCGTTGTGGTTTCTACCGGCCGGGCGATCCTATGGATCGGGGGATACCCGGCGGGGTGCATTTGTGATGGGCGTTGTTTTTCTGCCGACCGGTCAATCCTACGGATCGGGGGTGAGAAGATTCAATTTCCAGTCGTACAAAAATTAAAGAAAGAAACCGTAAACCAACCTGGTATCCCCTATTCTCAAGCTTAACCTCAACCTCTATATAGCCTTTAACTACTTTTCATATAAAATAAGATCCGCTTCTTCTACCTGCTTAAAATCAGTATCTGCTGTAATGAAGGGGGTATCCAGGTACAATGAGGTTGCTATGATTATACTGTCGGGAAGCTTAAGGGTTGTTTTCTTTCTAAGATTTATTGTCAGTTCTTTTATCCTTGATGTTATATCAAGGATTGTACATGACATCAGAAATTGTTCGACTTTTTTGGTTTCAGCTTTTGATAACTTAGTATAGCTAAGCAATTCAAGTTCAGTTATAAATGAAACAAATAACTCGTTTTCTTCTAATACAGGAAGCAGTGTTTCATCTCCATCTAAAAAATAAAGAATGATATTGGTATCAACTAACAGGCTACCACTCATTTCGCCATTCTTTTTGCAGGGTTAAAGGATCTTTTTGAAGTTTGATTGCTCCACAAAGGTTCTTCATACCACTTTTTTTGCGGTTTTTCGTATTTGCGAGCTCCTGCATCATTTCCAAAACTTTTTTTCGGGGTGTCCCTTTTTTAATCGTGGTAGCCATGGCTATATATTCGTTGAGCGTTATATGGATAATGTAACGCATTAATAGGGGAAAGATTGAGGTTTTCGTTCGCTGCGCGGCGAAAACCTTATTTCTTAGAGTCCTGGTTTATGTGCAGGAGGGGTTTTAAATGCTGCAGTTCCTGCTGTTTTTCTTTTGAGAAGGAGTTCCATAAATCTAAATCGCTGAAGGTTTCTATTTTTTCTTCATGCACATAGGGGATGTCGTTGATGCTTTGGAGTAGTTTTTCGAGGTCGGAGTCCATGTTGTTTTTCGGAGTTTTGGGTTTGCCAGGCTGCATTTGTTAAAGCTCATTAATATAACACAACTTCCGGGTAATGGAAGGTTATTAATTTATTTTAATTTAGGCTGCGAATTGTTGTGTACGCTTCGCTTTTTGTGAATTGGTACGCTTCGCTTTTGTGAATTGGTAATTTGTAATTTGTAATTGGTGATTGGTGATTGGTTTTTAGTTTTTAGTTGAAATCATGAAACCGACAAAAAGCGATAGCATACAACCCACAACAGCGGAGCGTTCAACCAACAACCCACAAAAGCGCCAGCGTACAAATTCACAAATCCACAGCATACTTCTCATAGCAATAGTGCTTCAGTGTTTTAGAGGCATTGAACAGATCGGGTATAGAGGTTAGCACGGTAGCGAAGATTTCTTTGACAGCTTCCGGTAAATATTCGTGCGTGATGCTGTTTCTTAGATTTCGGATATCAATGATGATATCGGCATTGGGGATAGCACCTTTTTTTGCCGCCCTATAGATTCGATCTTTGATTGTCCCCGGAGTTTCCAGATCCAATACGTCAACAAGGCGTAGTAACTTTTGGATAAGAATATCACTCGACCGTGAAAACCGGCTGTTCATTGCTTCAAATTTCTCATACTCATCCAGGTCATATTCATTTTTTATACCGACCTTTTTACATTTCCTGAATGAATGCTCAAGCATAATCATTGATCTATCGAGTAAAGCGAGCTCATCAGCCAGGATTTCTTTTAAGTTTTCTTGTGACGCCATTTTAAGCTATGATAAAGGTTCGGCGTTTTGCAAAACTGACTTTACAAACGGTCGATTTGTATCTTCGGTGACGGTGATATCAATTTTCTGGTCTTCCAGTTCTTTGAATAGCTTTCTTTTGATAAGGAGTTTGTCAGGGATTTTGATTTTATCGGATATTACGAGGATATCAATATCCCCGCCCCTGGCGTAGTCATTGGTTCTGGAGCCGTACAGGTAGATTTTTGCAAGAGGATCACGTTCCAAAATAGCTTCTTTGATGATTTTATGTTCTTCGCCGGCTAGTCGCATGGTTGGAGTTGGGTTGATATTTGATGCTTTTTATAATGTATTAAATACTGGATTAACTAACACACCATTTGGTGAATTTGGCGCTTCGCTTTTGGTAATTGGTGATTTGTGATTTGTACAGCGTACAACCAACCACCTACCACCTACAAAAGCGCCAGCGTACAAATTTACAAATCACCAATCACCAATTACCAAAATTCCCTACCCACTCCTCGCGCCTCTGAAAACAATATTCTTAAATGCCCGGTAGAAGTATTTCAAATCTGTGCGAACCGGCTTTTGGGCGTAGGCTTTGAGGTATTTTTCTTCTGAGTGGGTTATTTGTTTGAAGTTTTTGGGGAGGTCGGCGTAGAATGGGGGGATGAGTCCGGGTTTGTGATGGACGCGTTTTTGCCTTAGGGCCGGTGGGTACAGGTTGTAGTATTGGCGGCTTAGCGGCCGTACGCCAACGAGTTTGATGTCGCCTCTGATCACGTTGATGAGCATGGGGATTTCATCGATCCATAGTTTGCGGCAAATTTTGCCCCAGCGGGTGATGCGGAAGTCATCCTTGAATTTGCCGCTTTCCTGCAGGCTGTTGGTTTTGTGGATGTAATCCTGAAGGTATTCCGAGTAGGGGTGCATGGTGCGGAGTTTATAAACTTTTATTATTTTTTTATTCCTCCCGTACCGGTTCAGCTTGACGATGATGCCGAAGGCGGGTGTCCGATTATAGGAGGGATCGCCGGTTTTTTTAGCGATGAAGTAGGTGTTTCCGATTGTATCGTAGTGATCCACAATATCAAATCCGCAGCAGACCAGCCTTCCCAGGGTTTCGGTTTTGGTGATGGGCCGGCTTTTGCCTTTGGTGATTTTGTAATGGGCTTTTTGGGTGATTTTCCACTTTGGGGCGAGGCGGTTTAGGATAATGTCGCTTAGGTAAATGGGGCGTGAAATGTATGGCGGGTAACGGGATAGTATTCGTTTTTTGCGCGTTGAGTTGCTTTCGATATAGCCGATCAGGTATCCCCCCAGCTGCAGTTTTTGATTGGCCAGTTCAAAGAATTTATTGATCCGGACGATGTTGTTGATGCGGCTGGTATTGGCAATGCAGTCGGGTTTGTGCGTGCCGGTGTCCACCTCCCCATGGGCAGAAGCGTGAATGGTGTGTACAGAAAGGCCTTGATGTTGAAAATGTTTGGCCAAATGACGGGCGAATTCATCTCCGAAAACATTTTGAGAATCAGCAAGGCTGTTGGAGGTATGATTGGAAATATGAGTTTTTGAGGTATGAGTTATGAGGTGGAAAGTTTTGGAAGCCTCTTGATTAGTCATAAAAACAGGATTGGTTGTTAATAACTTGATACATACATTAGGGAATGTTATGGCAAGTTGTTAATTAAAATCTGTTCATGCTGGAGGTGGGCACAACCACCTGGCCCCTTCCCTGCGAGAAAATTTGGAGGGCTTGCCTAGGTGGTACCGATAAATTCACAATTGTCGGTACTGTCAACCGCATTTAGGCATCAACAAACCAGAAACCAGAGATCAGAAACCTTTACGGCGCCCTTTATATTTGAAAGTTTCCGGCTATAATGCCCGGTACGGTAATGTCTTCATCTAGCTCTTCCCATCTCAGGGCATAGCCGTTGAGACGGAGTTTCACCTTTTTTAGCTGTTCCGGGGTTGCATTTTTGAGAATCTTGAAACGATCGGCAGGGAATCCAACTATGCGTCCATCGGTCAGCTCCACAAAAATAATCCTGTCTTCAGCCCAGGCACGAATGGCCGCCGGTTCGGTAGAAAGTTTTTGTTTAACGTTTGTGGAACTCATTAAAACTATCCTTTAGCAAGGTGTGGTTTGAAATTACAAGTTTTTCGAGCTTTTGAATCGTTGACGGTGATACGCCCTTATTTCGTGCCAACTGCACCGGTTCTAACAAATTTACATTCACCTTCCGTCGTTTCTATATGAATATGAGATGGCTCATTGCCTTCATCCGAATAGAAATGAAATCGGTAAGATCCGATCCGAAGCACAGTCGGCATAACTAATTTATCAAAAATTTGGCTGTATAACGAACAGATTTATATAGCAGTTTGCCTTCCCTGGTATTTTACACAAATCGTCAATTTCACTATCTGCAGGGTTACAGGTTAAGAGCATGTCAAATCGAATTTGTGTTTACTTCGCAGTCCTTCGCGTTACAGGTAAATGTAAGGGTAATTCAGATCAGGTTACGTGTAATTTCCACCCTGTAACGGCGAAGCCATTCAACCTTCAACGGCGAAGCCTAAGACCCACAACCGACACTTTTTATAAGAGCCTGCGCTACTGTTTGTTGGTCTTTTTCGGATATGGATGGCGAGATGGGCAGGCTGAGGACTTGCCGGCCGAGTTTTTTGCTTACGGGGAGTTGTTTGTATTTGCCTTCGTAGATGGGGAGCCGGTCCTGGGTGATGGGGTAGTAGATCATGGTGGCTATCCCCTGTTTTTTCAGGGCGGCCTGTATGGTGTTGTGGTTGGCGCGGGTCAGGCGAATGCTGTATTGATGGATGACATGTCCATCGGTGATTTGAGGGGTGATGATGCCTTCAACATTGCGTAATAAGTGGTTGTAGCGGGTGGCGGCGCGGCGTCGGCTTTCATTCCATTGGTTTATATAGGGCAGTTTTACTCTCAGGATTGCCGCCTGGATGCTGTCCAGGCGGGAGTTGTAGCCGAGGATTTCGTTGTGATATTTTTTGGCCGCCCCGTGTTTCCGGAGCTTGTTGGCCTGGCAGGCTGTTTCATCATCGTTGGTGGCGATGAGTCCGCCATCCCCAAAGGCGCCGAGGTTTTTGGAGGGGAAGAAGGAATAGGCTCCCACCTGCCCTATCGTTCCGGTCTGGGTTCCTTTGTAGCGCGCGCCAATGGATTGCGCACAATCTTCGATTATTTTTAGGTTATATCGGTCCGCAATATCAATGATGGCATCCATCTCGCAGGGCCGCCCGTAGAGGTGGACAGGCATGATGGCTTTGGTATGGGGGGTGATGGCTTGTTCAATTAGTGCAGGATCTATATTATATGTTGATTCCTCCACATCAACAAATACGGGTTTTGCCCCGGCCATCCCGATGGATTCTGCGGTGGCGAAGAAGGAAAAGGGAGTGGTTATGACTTCATCTCCAGGGTTGATGCCGGCTGCACGCAAAGCGATGACCAGGGCATCGGTTCCTGAATTGACTCCGAGGGCGTATTTGACGCCCAGATAATCGGCGGCTTCTTTTTCGAAGGCTATTACTTCGGGTCCCATGATGAATTCGGTGGAATCGATGACGCGGGCAATGGCTTTGTCAATTTCGGGGCGAAGTTGCTGGATTTCAGGGTTCAAATTCAAGATAGGGATCATGATGGTTGTTGGTTGTACGCTGTGCTGTTGTTGGTTGTAGGCAAGGGTTCCTCCTCGGCTACATAGAGGCACTTCAGGGTGCCGTCATCCTGGAGCTTATAGCGGTATCCGGACTCGGGGCAGGTCATGGTACCGTCTTTGCCGGTTTGGTTCAGGGGGTGCCCGTGGCGGCTCATCCAGCCGGTGTGGCGGGCGGGATTGCCTGCCATGAGTGCGTAGTCGGGGATATTTTTGGTAACTACGGATCCTGCGGCGATGAAGGAATACCGGCCCAGGGTGATTCCGCAAACGATGGTGGCGTTGGCCCCTACCGTACAGCCTTTGCGGAACAGGGTTTTTTCATAGAGGCTTTTTCTGTTTATCTCGGATCGGGGGTTGGTGACATTGGTCAGCACGCAGCCGGGACCGAGAAAAACGTCATCCTCAATTTCGCAGCCGGTATAAACGGACACATTGTTTTGGATTTTCACGTTATCTCCTATAATCACGCCACCGGCTATATGGACATTCTGGCCCAAAACGCAGCCCCTCCCCATCTGGGCACCGCTTTGCACATGACAATAATGCCAGATGGCGCTTCCCTCCCCGATCTGACACGGAGCATCCACATAAGCGCTCTCATGAATCCGAACCCCGGTGATCTCTCTTAATCTTGATCCCATATAAATTTTGTAAACTCTTTTAAGTTATATGCCATATTTCCATATGTTTTGGTCAACAAAAGAACTTTCCCTTCTAAAAGTCATATCCTCTTTCTACAAATTTACAATTACAAATTCACAAATTACAAAGCCCACCAATTCATAAACCCACCCTTTTTCTTTTTCTCAGGAACGGATGCAGTTTACCAAACTTCCGGGAAACCTTAGCATTTCTCAATTCATGAACGAGCCTGATTGAGGGCCGCACATCAGCGATGCCGAATCCATGACCTTCCAAGGTCACTTCGTATACTTTGGTGTGCAAATCAGCAAACCCCCCGCTGAATTCTATTTCCCGTCCGTCTACGGTAATGGAGCGATAGGTGGTGATTTTCCTTGAAATGGATTCGACCGGCAGGTCATTGCCATCCAGGGAGAGATACCACTGGACATTGGCGTTCTCCAGTTCCAGGAATCCGCCGGTACGCCGGGCGTCGGAGACATGAAGCTCGCTTCTCTCCACATCGCCGAACAGCCAGATCAGCATGTCGAAGAAGTGGATGCCGATATTAGTGGCGATGCCGCCGGATTTTTCCATGTTCCCTTTCCAGGAATGTTTGTACCAGAGCCCGCGGGCGGTAATGTATTTTAACCGCACTTCATGTTTGGTTTGCTTGCGGGATACCCGGGCCAGTTTTTCTTTCAGTTCTAACAGCGATGGGTGAGCCCTGAGCTGGAGAACGGTGTTGATCCGGGAATTATATTCCTCTTCCAGCGCCTCTAAAACATCCAGGTTCCATGGATTCAGGACCAGGGGTTTTTCGCAAATGGGTTCCGCACCAATACGCATGGCCTGGCGGATGTGCGCGTCGTGGAGGTGGTTGGGAGAGCATATCGATACATAATCAACCCGCTGTTTCGGAGGCCCCCTGTGTAGCTTCTCTAGGTGGCGGTCAAAACGCTCGAACTCCGTGAAGAAACTCACCTCCGGGTAATAGCGATCCAGGATCCCTACCGAGTCGTGGGGATCCATGGCGGCAACCAACCGGTTTCCGGTGTTTTTAATGGCATCTAAATGACGGGGGGCGATATATCCCGCTACGCCGGTGATAGCGAAGTTTTTCATGTGGTGGGTTATTTAGGATGCTTCCAGTATTTATTGCACTATAATGATTGGTTTCATCTTCGCAACAATAACCTATTGATATGGAATTTATTAATAAATCCCGCTAATTTATCATCAACATTCTTCTCTTTATTTCTTAAATACAGGGACAGATAGCCTGCTAAATACGCAAATCCTGCATATATAACAGGTTTTGTCTTGCATTTCACGAAAAAACGAACAATTGCTAAAAAGAGATTTCCACCATTTTTATAATTTGCGCTACCTAATTCATAATACAATTTAGGTATATTATAATCAGTTGATGCCGGTCTATAATGTTTTACTCCAACATTGATAATTTTAGAATTCCATCCAAAATAAAATGCTTTCATTTCATCCAGACCATCCCAACCTAAAGTATCTTCAAAACCATTAATTTGATCAAAACAATTAACACGATATGATTTTAATGCGCCGCGAATATGGTAGTCTGCCTGATTTATTTTAGACCATTTATTTTTTCTTTGTTCTAAAATATACCCCCCGGATAACCCTATTTTAGGGTCAGTAAATGTTTTCTTAATTTCCGTGAAGTAATTTGATGGTACCTCTAAATCAGCATCCATTTTTGTAACTACATCCACCTTTTTTAACGAGACCTTTGAAAGCCCATAGTTAAATGCTCTAATAACTTTTGCTCCCTGAGATTTCATATCATGAGATGAATGATAATAATATTTTATCCAATCATACCTATGACAGAATGTATTAATTATACTTATTGTAGAATCTGTTGAATTGTCATCAACTAATATTAGAGCTTTGGGGACTATATCCTGTGATATAATAGAAGATATATACCTTTTAATATGATTCTCTTCATTATGTACTGGCGTGATAATAATATGTCTCATATTCTCTTATAATTAGCAATCACACCCAGGGTAATTGAGAATATTTCCAGTGTCCCCCCATATTGAAAAGACAATGATGTTATAAAAGAAATTAATAATCCCGTAATTATATATTTTTCAATAGTTAAATTATAGAGAAATATTATTTTATAAAGTTGATTTATAAGTATAATAAATGCTATCAATCCAATTATTCCGGAATATGCTAATACGTACAAATAGTAGTTATGAGGATTTGTAGTATATCCGATAAGCTGCTGTATGTTAATAGCTCCCGTTCCAAACAAAGGATAATCTGTTATTAATTTGATATAAATTAACCAATGACCAACCCTACTATTTAAAGTAGATGGTAGTACAGATTCGCCTGAATTGATTGTTTGCATTTGGCTTTCAATTCTGTTTTCTATTAGTTCGTTTCTGATAAAATCATTCTGCCATGCAAATGCAAGAATGGTTAACAGTATTACTGCAAAATATAATATCAACTTAACCGAAAAATTGTTCTTAATTTCTATACCCACTAAAGCGAACAAAATTATAAATGATGTTATTGATCCAGTCAGTAATGTTGACATGCCCAGTAAAATAGCATAAATAATATATTTATTACCCCCTATACTGTTGTACAAATGTATGTTTACTGCTGTAAAAATACCATAAACAATACCTGTTCCTGGAATACTACTGAAAGTTGAAACCATTCTTCCACCTCTTTCAGATAGGTTAACTATTTCTCCAGAATAATACATAGGCCATGCACTATTAACAAAACCAGTAATATATGTCAAGTTCATATATCTTGTAATTGATATGAGTGCTGTAATTATCAGCACTAAAATCAATTTATCATAAATATACTTTCGGGATTTCTTATAACTGCCGAAAGCTTTTGTTATATGACAATACAATATGTCCATTATTTTGTATAACACATAACCATATAATAATACAGAATGGCCAAAGAATACTTGATGATCTAACTTATCATAGACATTTGATATATTTGAGAGAAATAGAAATGATATAATAAATAAGGCGTAATAGAGATCTACATTATGACATAACAGGTATCTGCATTTATTAATAACTATTTCATAAGTAACCAAAAAACTACCCACTATAAAAACAAATCCTACTTTGAAGCTGATTATTGGTAGCTTCACATATTCAAATGTACTTCCAAATATAAATATTACTGCGACAAAACAAGTGTAGTAATGTTCGTATTTCAATATCGCCTGATATTTGTGGATAGTAATTATTTAGAGAATAAATAATTACTGATAGTTAACCTGTTATAAATGCAACAAGTTTTTCAATTTAACATGCATATACGGAGTAGACAGCCTTATAACTATATTCACAGCATCTGACCTATAAAGATAATTACCACCTAGATAAAACACCCCCGATCCTGTAATATATAGAACGAGCAGCAACAAGGAATTAGCAGGAAAGACATACAAAACCAAACCCAATGCAATTACCATGGGGAATGAAAGTAATAATACTTTAAATACATCTTCCGCCTGCTCTTTAAATGAATAATTCAACAAGTTAGAAGTGAAATAGATAGTAAATAACAGAGCCACAAATGATGCAATACCCTGCACAATTAGTAAACCATAAATATCAAATTGTAATCCCACTATGATGGCAAAGGTTATAATTACCTTTTTGGAAATCATCATTTTTAAAAAAATATCAGAACGACCTAATACTTTTAAAATATTTAAATTAATAGCATGTATATGAAAAAACATTCCACTAAAACAAAGAATTTGTAGAATCGGTACAGCCGGAGACCATTGTTCTCCCAACAGAAGGATGATAATTGGTTCTGCTAGTAAAATTAATAATATCATCCCTGGAAAAATGATGAACGAGCTCGTTTGAATAACTTTTCTGTAACCCCGTTTAAGTCGTTCAGGATTTTCCTTTACTTTTGACAATAACGGGTATGTGACTTTCTGTATAATCCCTACTAAATTTTGGCTAACCAATCGCTGAATATTTTGTGCTTGTGTATAGAACCCTACTATCGATACCGAAAAAAATTTCCCAATTATTAAATAATAGATATTTTGAAAAGTACTACGTAATAAACCAGATAGGAGCAGTTTATATCCAAACCCAAACAGCTTCGTAAATGATTTTCGGCTCCATTCCATAGAAATTCGAACGGGATGTAACAACCACAAAAAGATACAGCTGTAAAATGCCAGTAATACATATTGCGCAACCAGCGCCCAAACACCAAACCCTATATAAGCCATAATTATTGAAGTTGTCCCCGCAATTAACATCGCTGGTACCTGTGCATAAGCTTGCTTTCTGAATTCAAGCTGTTGGCTCATCTCGGATCTTTGTATTATAGCAAGCCCAAAAAATAAAATTGACAAACCCATTACTCTGGTCAAATCAACCAACTCAGGCTGCTCGTAAAATTCTGCAATTGTTGGAGCGGCAAAGAATAGTAGTATATAAAACACTACAGACAAAAGTAGATTAAACCAAAACACCGTTGCACGAGCCTGGTCAGTAATTTTTCTTTCTCGAATTAAAGCATGTCCTAAGCCACTATCGACGAATGTTTGTGAAATAGCAAAGAAAAGCATCAACATGCCCACCAGTCCAAAATCTTCAGGCGTTAGGAGACGGGCGAGTATAATAAACATTACTGCTTGAATAATTTGTTGACCAAATCTTTCTACAGCCACCCATAAAATTCCTTTTGAAGCTTCCGTTACTAAAGACATGCTATAATCGGAATTCGGATCTTAAGTGAGTATATTATACATTGAAACTAGTACCTTTAATCTGTGTTTTTCCTAGTATGTTTATTATATACTCATAGATAAAATCTACTACATTTATTTTTTCTGATAACATTTTTTCCCTTCGTTGCTGGAATATTTCCGCTGATTCTTTATTTGTTATAATTTCTTCGGCTTTCGAAATTATTAGCTCCGGAAAATCCGGCTTTATACCATATCCAAGCTCATACCTTTCTTCCAGCTCCATTAGGTATCCAATTTTCCCTACAAAATCATTATAGCGTATAAAAGGTGTCCCCAGAACTCCTGCTTCGGCAGTCATCGTCTGACTATCGCCAATCACCAGTTTAGCATGTGCTAATAAGTGGTGCATATCTACTGGATCTATAGGCATCCGGTATGATTCAAGTTCTGCATCCAAATTGTACTCAGATGTAATTATGATTTTCCCATATGGTTCTATTCTATGTATTAGGTCCTTCGCAAGTTGGCAAGAAATTCCGCGAATGCCTTTATCATGATGTGCATTTAGACTAGAAAACCTCAGTATAATATAGGAGCTATATAAATGAACATATTTAAAAACTATGCTTTTATCCGGCAAAAAATGATCCGGATGGAGATAGGCCAATTCATGATACCCCTTATAATTGATGGTTTTATTATTCCAACGGCCATTATTACAGGAATCAGGACTTAATATTGCCGTCGCCCAGGGATATGATATCCAGGCATAAAATGGAATAACGGCTGCATCATCTTCATTCACATTAATTGCAGGTATATCTAGTAACTTGCCAACATATGAGATATCTGCTGATGTTCCGATTAGCAAATCCGGGTTGTGCTTTTTACAGTAGGTGATCATCCGGGAACCTCTTTTTAATAAATCATTAAAGAGACCGAGTTTCCCATAACCTTTTCCATCAGGCAAAATATTTTTATATGCAATTCCAGAATCGTTAAGCAGATCAATCAGAACATCTTTTCCTTTAATAAGAACATGAGTTTCATTGCCTGAACCTTGAAGTCTCATAATGACATTTTTGAATAGATGGAAATGAGCCGGATGGCCTAAATGAAATAATATTTTCATTAGCTCTGTAAAATTCTAGAATTAAATACAGCTATCGCTTTGTCAATCCCGAAGGGTTTGTCTAAAAGATGAGTTGGTATAAAATTTTGTGCTTAAATAGCCCAACTATTTGGGCTCGTGTCTATTGCCTATGCTAAACAATGCTAATATAACACTACCAAAAGGGTAATAAAAACTAATTATTATATTATAATGTACTTGTATGTTTGTTCGGCATCGAGTTATAAAAATTGAAAGTCCAATACCATTATAATGCCATCCTTTACTTCATTATCCTGGAAAATTACGGTAGGTTAGTAGTACTCCAACCAACAACAGCGATAGTGTATACTACCCACAACCTACAAATGCCATACCTATCGCCATCTACAAAAGCGAGGCGTACATCCCCACATACCTCTCCTGCCCCAAATTGTTCATTGCGAATTCCCTGGAGTTGGCGGATAGTGTAGTAAGGCTTGTTTTATCGAGGGTGGCCAGTTTTTTTAGGGCTTGGGAGATTTGATCCGGGTTGTGGGGGTGGAATAGGAATCCCCGGGCGCCATCTTTGACGAGGTAGCCGTTATCACACACATCGGTTGTCAGGACGGGCCGGCCGGAGAGTAGGGCCTCGCATACTACGTTTGGGAATCCTTCGAAGTAGCTGGGTGATATAAGGGCGTGGTGTTCCGCAAGGAGTTGGGGAATGTCGTTGCGTTCGCCGAGCCATTTCCAGTTGGTTTTGACGTGGGGAAGGGTGTCGAGCAGGGTATCTATCTTTTTCTTGTATAATCCTTCAGCAGAGGCTTGTAAATCGCCTACCCAGTTTATTTCAGGGCACCATCCGTTTTCCTGATAAAACAAGTCCAGGGCTTTTATAAAGTTGTATTGGTTTTTTTGGTAAGTTATCCTTCCGATGCCCAGCAGTTTCAGGTTTTTATGTTGCAGTTCGGGGATTGCCTGGATCGTAAATTCATTTAAATCGTATCCGTTATAAATGGTCAGTGTTTTGTGTTTTAACCAGGGATATGTCTTTTTTAACCATTCGGCCTGGGAGGTGCTGTTGGCGATAATGACATCGGCCAGGCTGTGGGTGATTCTTTTGGCCAGTGAGGTGATTTTAGAGGTTTCTTTCAGGTAGCTGTTGCGTTCGGAGACAATGATTTTGACATTCTTTAAACCAATGCCGGCCAGCTCGGCGTAGATGTTGGGGGTATCCAGAAAGGAAATCACGGCCTGGTATTTACCGGTTTTAAGTTTTTTGCGCAGGGCGAGCATTACCTTAGAAGAGAATCCTTTTTTCTTTTTGGGGGCTTCATAGATTGGGATACCCGCCTTTTCTACCTCGGCGCGGAAGTGCTTGAATTCCGGATAGTAAATAAAGAAATCGACGTGGTGGCCCTGCCGGACTAGACCTTTGGCGAGGGTCACTATCTGTCGCTGAGCGCCGCCGGAGCCAAAATGATCGATTGTGAGAAGGAGGTTCATTGGTGGTAAGCTTCGCTGGTTGTGGGTTATCACGCTGGGCTGTTGTTATTGGTAATTGGTACGCTTCGCTTTTGTATTGGTAATTTTTTTTGATAGAAGTTACTTTTATAATTACATGATAATATAACAATTATATTATATTACCCTAGCATAGAATTTCTAATCTCATCGCACGACATACAGTGTAAGTTTCTCGTCTGTTTGCAATTACAGGTAAATAGAAAGATACGTAGCATAGCATTTGGAAAATGACATTGATGGATAGTGCCCATCCTACGACCCACCACAACGCCAGCGTACAACCCACAATACAATTCCGTGAGCATACAAATTCACCAAAGCGAAGCGTACAAATTCACCAATTACTAATTCAAAACCAGCGCCAGTGTACAAACTTCTTCATCTCGTCTTTTTCTCTCAGGCCCAGATCTTGCAGGGCTTTTGCGGCGTATTCATCGTACATTGTGGCATCTGTTTTGGCCTGTACCGGCAGAGATAGTCCATCTGCCGCTGCCCGAATGGCTACTTTGAAGTCGGGATCTTTCGTGGATGCTTTTTCCCAGGCATTTGTGAGGGACGTGATTTGTTTTTCATGTTTGGAGGCATGAAGGAATGATTTCCGGTAGATATCCCGGTAATACTGGTGGTAGTCGTGGATGCCCATCACATAGTTGAAGTTTTGTTTTTCGTAGCCGCGTTCCAGCATGCAGTTGATGATGTGGGATTCGGGTCGCAGTGTGGCGCCGTTTTCGGGGATGTGACTGAAAGCTTCAGCCAAATGGCTAGTGTTGTATACCCTGAAGCCGGCCCTCCTTCGTTTCATCAAAAGTTTGTCATGTACATAACCATTGTACATCAAAATGTTAGGATTGACGCGGGCCGAGAGTTTCATCAGCTTTTTGGAAAAACTTCTCCGGGGCAGCACGTCGGCGTCAATGGTAATCATCCATTTTTTACCGCTTTCCATGCCGATCCGGTAGCATTCCCTCAGGGCCTCCTCGAATGGCACCAGCTCAACGACATGTACGTCTTCTTCCGGGACTTCCCGCAGCACCATTTGCCGGCACCGTTCTGCTGTTCGTTCTCCAGCAGCGCGAATAACGAGGGTGAACATTTGGTGGTTTATAGTTTTTGGTTTATTGGTTGTTCGTGCCTAAATATGGTTGACAGATTGGTTTTTTTCTTCTCCCGTCTCACTTCCGCCTTCTATCATTTTCTATATTCAATGCCAGTCCTATTAGAACAGTGAAGCTTCGGGCATGGTTCGCCTGGTGGGTAGTGTGTTGAATTTTCAGTTGGTTAGTGTCAAGCCATGGGGTCGTATTGTTTTCGCGGAGGTAAACGAGGGCCTGGTTGAGAAGTGTTTTGTAATCTTCGCGCTCACGGAAGGCGCGGGCGAGGTCAAGGTAGTTGTATTTGGCGCTGTTAGGTATCTTTTTTTGAGGCATTAGGTTAATAATAGCGCGTTGGATGATATTATCGAGGCGATGTTGATTATTTTTGCTGATATGACGTTCAATATTGTATATTAACCGGTGCTGATCATGATTATTGAGGCCGTGTTGGATAATAGTGCTGATACGGCTTTTTATTTTCTTTTTTGTCTTGATGATTTTGTAGTGGATGGATCCGGGGCGGGCTCCGTTTTTGAATGGCAGTTTTGCCAGGTGGGGGTATTTAAGAATCATCATCTTCCTGTAAAGCTTCTTTTCTTTTAGAGCTTTGGCAGGCGCGCTCAGCCAGTAGGCGGCCCAGTCAGGGTGGGCGAAAGGAGCCAGCACATCTGCATTTGTTGAAGGCAATTTTCCCATGTATCCGCCCCAGGAACTCCACTTGTTTTGAGGCGTAACAATTGGAGCAATACCATTGGCCTGGCGTACCATATAATAAAGTGTGCGGCCAGGGTCGCGGGTGTGAGTTGGCATCAACTTGAGCAGTACGTCTGCCGGGCTATATCCGTCCTGGTAAAGTTGGATGTTTTTTATGTAACGATGTTCACCAATGTACTGGTTAACGGCTGCTTCATTTTTAGCTGCCCTGGGAAAATGATCGCCCGTAAGTCCTCCACCGAGATACCCGCTTAGTAGAAGATCATTAGGACCAGCTACACGAGAGTAGCTATATTCGTTATAGAAAGCATCCGGTACGAAAGTCCAAGGTGCATGTTGGACGGAGTGCAACAGCTCATCCCACCGCAGTTCTACTTTGGATAAATCTACCTCAAGATGCTCCACTCCCATTTTGTGGGATATCAAAGCCCCGATTTCATAATCGAGCTGACCTTTTACCCCAAAACTAACTGTTTTGATCTGGCCGGTATCCAGCCGGTCCATTGCCGCTCCCAAAAGAATCCGGCTGTCCCATCCCCCGCTGATTGGCACCACACAATAACCATTGCCCAAGTGTTGATCGAGCAACTCATCCATTACTTGATCCAGCAGTATTCCTGCCTCGTATGGGGTGTATTGATTAACCGGTGGGGTGGCAGGCAAACAACTATAGAGCCAGTTGAAGTTTTGGTTTCTTATTGCATATCGGAAGTAAAGGTACTGGAGGATTTTCTCTTGCATAAACATAGCCAGATAGCTGAACGTTATGCATCTATAACGAGGTGGCCAGGGTAAGTAGTCTCAAGTTTCTGGTCTCTAGTTGTGTAGAGATATAAATAAACACCCGGAAGCAAACCAGAACTCAGAGAGCAGGGCCTCCTCACCTAAAGACTACTTACTTCTTCTCCAACTCCTTGTCTTCCTACACTGTAGTATACCAGTCCCGCTTCTTTAGCCTGTTTTGGATCATAGAGGTTGCGGCCATCGAAAACAACCGGGGTTTTCATGGTTTTGATGAAGCGGTCTAGATCGGGCTGACGAAATTCATTCCACTCGGTGCAGATGATGAGGGCATCGATGCCTTCCAGTACGGAATCGCGGTCTTCGATAAATTCCAGGCTTGCCAGTGTTTCTTTGGTGGCAGCTTTTTTGAAGGTGCCAACAGCTTCCGGGTCGTAGGCTTTCATCGTGACACCCAGTTTAGCCAGTGCGTCAGTTATATACAGAGCCGGAGCCTCGCGGACATCATCAGTTTCGGGTTTAAAGGCCAGGCCCCATATGCCGATGGTTTTTCCTTTTAGTTCACCATTGTAGTGATTTTTTATTTTCTCAACAATAGATACTTTTTGCAGCTCATTGACTTTCATTACAGCATCGAGGATTCGGAAGTCGTACCCATGTTGTTCGGCAGTATGATGAATGGCCTGAACATCTTTAGGAAAGCAGCTTCCACCATAACCGATACCGGCAAAGAGGAATCGCTTGCCAATGCGGGAATCGGTCCCAATGCCGCGGCGGACGTTATCTACATCAGCTCCGGTTCGTTCGCAGACGTTGGCGATTTCGTTCATGAAGGAGATTTTAGTGGCCAGCATTGCGTTGGCGGCGTATTTGGTGAGTTCTGAGCTGCGTTCGTCCATCACAATAATAGGATTGCCGCTGCGGACGAAAGGTTCGTAAAGGGATGTCATCAAATCGGCGGCTTTTGGGCTGCTGGTGCCCACTACTACACGTTCTGGTTTCATAAAATCATCCATAGCAGCGCCTTCACGAAGAAATTCAGGATTGGATACTACATCAAAATCCTGATCAGTTCGCGCAGAAATGGCTTCTCTTACTTTATCAGCCGTACCTACCGGGACAGTGCTTTTGTTGACGATAACTTTGTATTCGGGATACTTGTTAAAAAGATCACCGAGTTCTTCGGCCACATTAAGTACAAAGCTAAGATCAGCCTGACCGTTGGCGCCCGGAGGGGTGGGCAGGCAGAGAAATATGATTTCGGAATCTTTAAAAGCTTCTTCAAGATTTGTGGTGAAATTGAGGCGGCCTTCCCGGATGGAACGGTCGAATACCCGGTTTAGACCAGGCTCATAGATAGGCACCTCACCGTTGCGCATACGTTCTACCTTGTTTTTATCAATATCCACACAAAGAACGTCGTTTCCACTGTCGGCAAAACAGGTTCCTGATACAAGTCCTACATAGCCGGTTCCGATAATTCCAATTTTCATATTGCTACCTAATTTTTTGATTGAGAGCTTAATATAAGCTCTTATACTAAAATTTTTATTTGAATGAGTTATATTTCCAGAAAGTATTTGTACTGCAATTTTTTTACTGCGCCGTGGAACACCCTCTTTGCTCCGTTACGCCATAATATTTAACCCTCATATCATATATCATATTGATTATGCCAAAAGTTAAACGTCAAATATAGCACTCCTCCCCCACTATAGAAAGTTTAAAATATAACTTCTGAACGGTTCAGAAAACTCACTCATTTATCAAAGCCATCACCCGAAAATCATTACTTGTTTCGGCAAGTTCATCATAAGTTCCCTGTTGGTATATTTTTCCATTTTTCATGAGATAAAGTTTATCGCTGTTCATGACAGTGGTGAGGCGATGTGCAATCATAATGATTGTTCGTTCACCTTTTAGCCTTTCGATGGCCTCTATCACATATTTTTCAGTCACATTATCAAGGGCTGAGGTTGCTTCATCCATAATGAGCACCTGAGGGTTGTGGTATAGTGCTCTGGCGATGCCGATGCGCTGCCTTTGTCCGCCGGATAATCGAGTGCCTTTTTCTCCTATTACAGTGTTCAGGCCATCGGGCAATGTCTCTATCAGATCAGAAAGCTGAGCGATTTCTACGGCATTATGTATTCTTTTATCCTCTATTTGTTCATCCGGCAACCCGAAGGCAATGTTGCGGGCGATGGAATCGTCGGCCAGAAAAATAAACTGGGGGATATATCCAATATTATGCTTCCAGCCGGTCAGATCATCCTGAATATCCTTCCCGTCTACCGATATTTTACCATTTTCGGGAGTTAATAGTCCCAGGAGCAGATCCACCAGGGTGGTCTTCCCTGCTCCCGAAGTTCCCACAAAACTTACAACATGCCCTTTCGGTATATCCAGGGTAAGATTTTGTACAGCCTGAACATAAGTACCCGGATAATTATAGCTGACATTTTTAAAGTTGATAGATTGGTTGAAGGCCAAAACTTCCGGATTATGGTGGTTTCTTAATAGTACACTAAGGTTTATTAATCCTCCTCGCCTCCTTGGATTTTTTAATTCCATACTGTCATCAAAAATGG
Organism: Balneolales bacterium; assembly: GCA_040878085.1. Lineage (GTDB taxonomy): Bacteria > Bacteroidota > Rhodothermia > Balneolales > Natronogracilivirgulaceae > JBBDMU01. Next base: position 138,254 of record JBBDMU010000028.1, on the reverse strand, counting down.
GTTCGATGGTATGGCTATAATACCGCATATTGGTGAACGACTTGGCCAACTCCTGGATCGCCGGCATCAATTTCATTGTAGCGGCCCCGAAAAGGGTTAAAATAGGTATAATCGCTTCCAATCCATTTCCCTGCCAATAAAGTGTAAGTGTGATCAACAGCATTCCGGTTACGGCAATAGTTTCTATAACCGGTTGGGCACTGATTGCTGCTACAGCTTTGAAGGTTTGGGATATAGCATATCTTTTCACATGAATGCCAAACCGCTGACCAAACCACCCCTCCCGGTTAAGCACCCGCGCATCTTTAAAGCCACCAAGACCTTCATTTACCGACCGAATCATCCGCTCCCGATCCTGCTGTGCTGTTTTTCCATAGCTTTGGGTTTTTTCTTTTATAACTTTTAGGAAAAGTCCGCCGCCGCCTCCTAGCAGGACGATGACCCCAAGGGTTATCAAAGGCTCCACCCATAACAACATACAGAAGATACCCAGAATGAGTACCGCATCCATGACCACTTTCATAAGTGGGGTCAACACCATCTGAATCATGTAAATTGTTTCCTGTGTTACGTTTCGCAGCAGCTCAGAAGAATTTCGTTTCAGATGAAATTCATAGGGGGCTGTCAAATACAGGTTAAACAGGTTGGTGGAGATCGTGACAAACCTCCCCCAAATAAACCGAGCCTGGATGTATTTATAAAAAGCGTTGTAGGAATTCTTTATAATAAAAACGCCAATCAGAAGAAAAGCCCCGTATACCAGTAAATCTTCGCCATCCTCTATGCCTAACCTTTCCCATACTGGTTTTAGCCACTCTATTTGCAGGATGTTTTCAGGGGATGCAATAATGGATACAAAAACCGGAATCATGCCTAAACCGACCACTTCTAATAAAGTGCCTGTGAGCATCATGAAGAAAAGGATTACCAGTTTGATTTTATCGCCTGGTGGCAGAAGCACCAGAAGTTTCTTTAAGGTGATTAACAATAGAATTAATTTTATAGCTGATGGATCACGGCAGTGACTCCGTATTCCTTATCTTATCTAGTTATTTACTTAGTCATAAACAATAAAATATATTAACACATAACCTGCAATCGGATTTAAGCTTTCTAATGATATTGGAGATTTTTTCTCACCATCTTAAGGAGGCCCATAAAATACCAGCGTATTCGTGAATGGCCCTTTCTGAATTATGAAGATTCTCTCCACCGGGCATGAAGTCTTCGAAGCCGCGGAATTGCCTGCCCTTGATCATTACATCGGCGGGTGCGGCTATGGGACGCATACCCCTTGATTCGAATAGGGTCATAGCCCGGGGCATATGAGAAGCACTGGTGACGAGCAGAAAAGGCTCTGTTCCTATGTAATCGTGCATAGCAGCGGCTTCTTCATTGGTATCTTTCGGTGTGGATTGCATGCGGATGTCCTGGGGCGGAATGCCAAGCTCAACGGCCACTTCGGCCATTCTTTCGGCGTTGGTGGTATCATCATAACGACTGTACCCGGAAGTGATCAGTTGCCGGCCGGGCACCAGCCGGTACAGGCGGATACCCTCGGCCAATCGTTGGACTGCTGTCGGGCTAAGGCTCTGTAAGCCTGAAGAAAAGCGATCATCCGATCGGTGTCCGCTACCCAGGACAAGTATGGTATCCACATCCTCCAGATTCTGCCCGTCGGCTACGGGTAAATAGCGTGACTCTAATGAGCCCATCAGTGGCCCCGACAAAATAGGCGTACTGAATCCTAAAAACAGTATTATCGATAATCCTGCCAGAAAATACCCCGTTCTTTTGCGCGTGGTATAATAAATCAGCACCAAGCCCAAAATGAGCAGTATGATGCAGACGGGCATCGGCATAATGAGTTGACCAATTGTTTTTTTTAGCAGGAACATGGAGGTAGTTTAGGGTTTGTAGGTGAGTTCACTAATTACAAATTTATCAATCACAAACTCACACCCCTTCACTTATATCAGTTGCAGGTGGTGTATAATCTTCCTGGAAAAACTCGAAGTAAACTTTGTTTCCAACTCGCTCGAGTACACCTACTTCTGCGATAACATCCTGGTAGGTTTCGTAGCAAAGTAGCGCTTGCCGGCTTTTTTCTATATCGGATTCATCGACTATAGTCACGCAGTCGATTTCCTGTGCAGTGGATGTGCTTAATTTGAATTTTGTATCTGCCATACCGGACTCAGCCAATGTAAACAGGGCCAGTCGTTTTAGGAAGGCATTACCTTTTGCCAACATGTCGCAGTATACCCTTTTAACAACGGCATGAGTTACCAGGTGATCGTGAAAACCACTGATGCCGTGTACGGCATAGGTGACCAGGATATCCGGTTGTATTTTATTAAGATGATCCTCAACGACCTGCTCAATTTTAATTGGATTCATTTCTTTAAGTCCGCTATCGGGCAGATCAAAGACGGTCATGCCCGTCAAGTCGAGCACTTTGGCTACATTAAGCATTTCCTTGTGGCGAACCTCCCCCATTTCCGGAATTGAAAGATTGTATTTGAACCTTTTTTTAGTAGCTCCACCTTTGGTAAGCGTAAGTAGATATACTTCATGGCCTGCTCTTAACTGGTGAGTCATGGCTAATGCCGGTCCGAAAGACTCATCATCGGGATGAGGAAATATGTAAAGAAATTTCATGAATAATAGTTATTACTGAAGTTATTTTCAGCCAAGATATTAAAATATAATGGAGTCTGTGTAACCTAAAAAGAAGTTTTGAGTAACTATCTTTAAAGATAGTTTGTGCATCTAAGAGAGCAATGTTCAACTGATTGACCTCATGTTGATAATAAGGCCGCTGGAACAGGGATAGTTCCTCGGCCTATATTTTATACCTGATATTTCAAGTTATTCTCGCCATTGTTCACTCCGGTTAAAAACTGTTCCCATTGTTTCACAACCTGTGAACACCTAAGTTCATTTCGCAGGTCAACTTTGGGCCTGCCATTCCTTCGCCACCAATCAATTGTTGATCTTACCTCTTCTTTATCTTCTGTATTCACTAATTGTCCGCGATCTTTTAAAATTTCAGGTGTGGAACCAAGATCATGGGCCAAAACAGGTGTTCCAACTGCATTGGCTTCAGCAAATACAAGTCCGAAAGTTTCCCGGAAATGGGATTGCGGGTAAAATACGCACAGAGATTCTCGCACATGCTGTATAATCTTGTAGTGAGGCAATGATCCGAGATTAATCACTCCACAGAGATTCGGGAAATTTTTCATCCACATATAGCCTGGGTTTGCAACATATAAGCGGAGGTCAGGGGTTGATTTTCGAATATAACCAAAGGTTTCTAATACCTGGGGCAAACCTTTGTGTGGTGAGCTGAAATATACCAGTTTGTTGGGGTCGTATGAACTACCATCAGGCCTTAGAAATTCATTGACAGGATTATAGATGCGGATAACTTTAGCTATTTGTCCGTTGATACTCCGGTGATTCCGGTATTTATTCAAAAAGGCATAAACATCTTTCTTATGGGTATCGGAAACCGTAATAATGGTTGCGGATGTTTGACAGGCAATATCATTGAGCCTTTTATGATGTTTTCCGGGAAAGCAATGCATCCACAAAAATAGATTTGCATCGGGATATTGTCTGCGGACATCAAGCAATATTTTATTTGAACGAATAACAACCACGCTGTTGATTTTACCGGACCGTTGCCCTGATCTGTGTGAGTAGGGTCTGTATTTGATGCCGTAATTATCCGTCATACTTGCTTCACGTCTTGATTGTTCTATAGTGATGTCATGATTTTTGGATAAAGCTTTCATAATACGGATTACCGTAGCCTCGGTGCCCCCCATAGGTTCTTGTTGCAAAGATTCCGCCGAATAGGGTAAGGGCGATACCGGGTCAATGAAAAGTATTTTGCTTAAGCTCATAAGTCTTCGTATTGGTTCCCTTAAATGTTCTTTATCCAGCCACCGCTTTAAACGGGTAAAACATATCGGCGGTTTCTTTTGTGCAAGGAATGTTATCGTTGAAGGTCAATAATGATGAATTACTAATCATATCAATCTTTACATCAGATAAATCCATTTTCACTGCGGCTTTATGTTTGAGTGTTTTTTTATCTATACTTTGCATGAAGAGTTTATTGCGGCGCCAGGCTTCTTCCCTGTCTTTTACTCGCCGTTTTGCTATATAGTTGGTGGTCGTGGCAACCGTCAGGGAATCATCCATTTCAATTTTGGTAAGCAGAGGTTCTTCGAGAAAGTAATACAAGTACCCGCATCCGATGGTGCGGTTCCGCAATTCACGGTCTTCCTCGACGGAATTTAGAAAACCACCGACCTCTTCAAATATATTTTTTCTAAACATCCCCGAATTGATCAGGATCCAGTCACCCTCTGTTTTGGATGGAAACTGCAGGGTTGGGAAGAAATCATCGATCAGAGAAATTCTCTTATTCATAATATGAAAGCTGCCATCCAGTTTGATCATTATATGAGCCCCCACCACTACATCAATATGCATTACCTGCCCATTTTCATGACCCATTGTATTCCAGTTCAGGATTGGATCGGATATGTGACCGGGCATATTGAGCGCGCGCGCCTGTATAAGTGTCTTATGGGTTGAGGGGATATCATCTGAATCATGAAAGGTTATAGCATCGTAATCCGAGCATAACAGGGAAATATTTTTCGCTTGTGCCGTGCCGGTATTTACCCCCAGTTTTATGTAACAAAAGTTGGGTTCATCAAAAAACTCTCTTGCAATATGATAACTGCGGTCGGCAGAACCATCATCGACAACCGTAATAGTTTTTTCATGATAAGATTGATCTAATGCCCCACGTATTGCTTTCTCCAGACAATAATCACGATTGTAAGTAGGAATTGTAATGTTGACTTTAAATTTCATATTGCATTTTTGTAACTAAGTTCATATGTATTATGGGTCTGTTGGTAGGTGTATATTACAGAGAGAAAAAAAGGAGAAGCCAGCAAACATAGAATAGCGGGAATATGTGCATTTGCGAAGAAGAATAAGCTGCCACTCATTAACATCGCTGCACTAAACATAAATCCGGGCATAAGGTCTTTTAAAACACCTTCAACCATAAATTTATTTGTCCTGATGAAGTCCATATCTTCGCGGATCAAATATCGCAACCAACTTCCGCTGCCTTCCCAAACCAACCCCAAATGTACCATATAAGCATAAAATGCTTGTTTGACGGATTTCCCCCTCTTATGGAAAGCAAATACGAAAAATGCGAATTTGGCGACCAGATAAAACCATATAGTCACAATTCCAACCATAGCAATGGGCATATGCAAGGGATGGTACTGTATCAACATAGCTATACCTGTCAAAACCATAGTTATTGCAGGTATAAGCAGAAAATTCACCCAGGCTGTTAATTGCGTGACAATACCTGCGAATTGAAGCTTGGATATATTCTTTTTTGGCATTTTCAGAAAGTTGAAAAAGGTTTGGGTATTTCCAAATACCCAACGCTCGCGCTGTTGCCGAAGTGATTTCAAATCAGTCGGCATTAGCCCTCTACCCAATGAGCGTGGAACATATACCCCATGAAACCCCTCTTCATGCAACCGCAGGCCAAGGTCAACATCTTCGGTGATGGTTCGATCTGACCAAAGACCTACTTCAAAAAGGGCCTTTTTCCGTATCACACTTACAGTACCGGTTGACAGTACACAATTCAGTGAGTTCGCCATGTTCATGTAAACCTGGAAGAAATGCTCATATTCATCATTGAGAGCAAGGTTGTTGTGATTGGCGTTGTAATAGGATTGCGGAAACTGTACGAGTGCTATACGATCCTCTGAAAAAAAAGCCAGTGAGGTTGACAGTAATTCGGGATGAACTTTATAGTCGGCATCAATTACCAGTATGTATTCTGTCTTTGGTGAACTCAGCTCATAACAAACATTTAATGCACCTGCCTTATATCCCTGAAGATCGTCTAGATGACGAAACCGAAACTTAGCACCTAGTTTTTTACAATAATCCTGCACAGGAAGCCAAATTGTTGGATTTTTGGTGTTGTTATCAAGTACAATAACTTCATAATTTTCATAATCCAGATCCATCAATGCATCCAAAGTTTTACATACCAGATCAGGGGGTTCATTATGGGTAGGGATATGTATAGATACAAAAGGTTTATTTGCCGGCTTAACTGTTGCACTTTCCTTTACGGGAAGGAATGCCGAATAAAACTGAAGTCCCGTAACAATTGCGGCGGCACCAAGATTGGCCAGTAAAATAAAACCAATAATAGCTGGAAAGATTAAAAGTAGAAGCAGCCAGCCCGAAAGCATCAATACCCACTTCACATGAGGCTGATCCAGCCATAGTTTCATATCGCGCACTAAATATAGATCATCTATTTTCAACTTAGGCTCATACCAAATGTTAACGGAAACGACTTCTAGAACTTCTTATCTTTTATAAAGATCAAACAGTGCAAGAAGTTCTAAATAAAAACGACAGAGCCTCCGTTACCATTTCAGAAAATGCAGGGTTTAAGAAAATCGAATGTTTTAACTTATTTGTGTGTTAAATATACCGGAACAATAAAAATGGTATATTGAAAACATACCTTTAACTACTTGCTGAAATATTATGAAAAAATATCAGCTCATCCCATTACTTCTGTTCGCCGGGATTACCATCACAGCAGTCTTCCCCCCGAATATAGATGAAACCGTTAATACGAATAAAAAAGCAATGGAAAGTAATAACACTATGATGAAAGCGACTTTTGGTGCCGGATGTTTTTGGTGTGTCGAAGCTATATTCCTTCGTTTGAAAGGCGTAAAAGAAGTCATTTCTGGATACTCCGGCGGAACTGTCAATAACCCTACCTATGAACAGGTAACTTCAGGCAATACCGGGCATGCCGAAGTAGTTCAGGTAACCTATGACCCCTCAGAAATCACCTATGAACAGCTTCTAAATGTATATTGGAGAACTCATGATCCTACCACGCTAAACCGGCAAGGTGCCGATGTGGGGACTCAATACAGGTCGGTGATTTTTTATCAAAATGAGAAACAGAAAGAGCTCGCGGAGCATTTTAAGGCCCGCCTTGATGAGGAAAAAATATATAATGACCCTATAGTAACTGAGATCACTCCTTTTGAAGCTTTTTACAGAGCTGAAGAGTATCATCAGAATTATTATGCCAAGAACCCGGAACAGGGTTATTGTCAGATAGTCATAGCACCGAAAATTGAGAAAATGGAAGAGCTTTTTAAGGAAACTCTTAAAGAAAGCTAATTGTGCTTTAAACGCTACTGCGTCTCAATATTAGCCTCAATCAGATCGAGACGCCTTTCAATCTCCCGTAGCTTGTGGATGATCAGGATATGGGTGTGCTTAGCATCAATTCCCACCGGGCTTGCATTGCTTTCTATTTCATGTTTAATTTCCTGATATTCTTTTTCCGGAATTTTCATAGTATATCAACATTTTTAGTTTTGAATGGGTACTCCTTCAGTATTACCATATTCAGACCAGGAACCTTCGTAAGGCCGCACTTTATCATAACCCATTAGCCTTAGAGTATAATAAACATGTGCACCACGCACATTTGACTGGCAGTAAGGGATGATTTCTTTATCGGGGGTAATTCCTTTTTCACCTAGTAGTTCCTGAAGCTCCACAGCCGTTTTAAAATAAGGCACATCTTCATTTTGAATACTTTCGCTCCATTCAAGGTGAACGGCTCCGGGTATATGTCCGCCGTGTTCTGCGCGGTTGTCATTACCCTCGTATTCATCCCTGGATCTTGCGTCATATAATATCACATGGTCATTGCCAATATTTTGCTGAATATATGCTATATCACAGACAAGGATTTTCTTGGTATTAGCCCTGAAAATAGCAAGCTCATTATTGGGCCTTGATGTACTGATTTCGCCATCTTGTTCTTTCCAGGCCGAAAAGCCACCATTAAGAATTTTGACATCATCATGCCCGTACAATTCCAATGCATAAAATAAACGTGAGGCGTGCAGGCCATTTCCGTCATCATAAATAACTACGGTATGTTCGTTTCCGATTCCGTAATCACCCATCATTTTTTCAAATAGAAGAGGCGGAACTAAAAAATTTGTTACAGCGTGGTCATTATCCACCAATACGTTTGCTCCCTTTATATTTACAGCACCCGGTATATGTCCACCTTCAAACCCTTCTGAGCGCATATCTATTATGCGTAGATCATTTCGGTGTAGGTTTTCCTGTATCCATTCCACATCAGTAAGTAAATTCGCATTAGGGTAATTTTCCTTTTCATGATTACCAGGATCGCAAGCGACTAGTATGAGTAATCCGAAAACGGATATTATAGGTTTCATGAAAACATCCTTTCTTAAAAGATTATAGTTTAAATAAGAAAAACCTGTTATGCAAAATTTACATTCAGTGTAAATTTAACCATGTGGAATCCAGGAATAGTGATAGATTCCATCATCCATCACCTGAGCTGCCTTGGTAAGGTGCAATGGCTTGAAAGTATCAATCATAACGGCATATTCCTCGGTGCCTTCGTTGCCTATACTCTTTTCAACGGTTCCAGGATGAGGTCCGTGTGGAATGTTTCCTGGATGATGGGTTATACTTGCATATTCAACTCCTTTCCGGCTCATAAAATCTCCCTCAACATAATAAAGAACTTCGTCGGAATCTACATTAGAGTGATTATATGGGGCCGGGATAGTACCCATCCCATCCAACCACATCGAAAGGGTGGTGCTCATATGTATAATGATGCATCCTTCCCTGTTTTTTTATGCGAATTTATGGTAAACCATGTTTACTTTTTGATTTTAGGTTACGAAATATCACCTGATGCCTGTGCTCACAATAGTTCTCTCTTAGTAATAAATATAGAAGTGCTTTTTCAATATCGTAAAAAGGTTGGAAAATGTTACTCATTTGCAGCCAGCTTCTGTATTGAGCATACCTTAATTTGCTTATGCTCTAATCAAATTCTTTCGTTCCATCAAAAAATACTTTATACTTTACCTTCTTAAAAAACTGATTCATATTAACTCACCTCAGGGTATGGAAGTTCTTGAATATATAGTCAATACGCTAAACGATCTGGTTTGGAATACACCAGCAGACATGCCTTTAATGGTAATATTTCTGTTGGGTTTTGGAATTTTCATCACTCTCAGGCTTGGTTTGATTCAAATAAGGAAATTCACCCATGGCCTAAAAGTCGTAACCGGGCAATTAAGCGATCCGGACGATACCGGCGATGTGAACCATTTTCAGGCGCTTAGTACAGCGCTTGCCGCAACTGTCGGCATAGGCAACATCGCCGGAGTTGCCATTGCCATTCATTATGGTGGGCCGGGAGCTTTATTCTGGATGTGGATTACAGCAATTTTCGGTATGGCTATTAAATATACCGAATGTACACTTGCTGTACATTACCGGATTAAAAATAAGGACGGCAGCGTTTCCGGGGGCCCAATGTATTATATCGATAAAGGGTTAGGTTCTAACTGGAAAATATTAAGCATTATATTCGCTTCAAGTGCAGTGATCTGTTCGTTCTTTACAGGAAATGCAGTTCAGGCAAATACGGTAGCCGATACGATGAGTAGTGCATTTGGGATTCCGGTATTAATAACGGGTTTGGTTACCGCAAGTTTGGTGGGAATTGTAATTTTAGGAGGCATTAAACGAATTGGGATTGTAACCGCCCGTCTTGTGCCCGTTATGGCTGCATTCTATATTCTGGGAGCACTTATCATTTTACTGATGAACCACACCCTGGTGATCTCGACCTTAGGTTTGATTATCAGTTCAGCATTTACACCGGAAGCCGGCGCTTTCGGCGTAGGGTCAGGGGCTTTCATGGTTACTTTTGTTTGGGGCATCAAACGGGGATTATTTTCCAATGAAGCCGGGCAAGGCTCCGCTCCCATTGCCCACGCCGCCGCGAAAACTGATGAACCTGTGCGCGAAGGGGTGGTTGCATTACTGGAACCATTTATCGATACCCTGGTGGTTTGTACAATGACCGGACTGGTTATTATAATCACCGGAGCCTGGGAAACCAAACACAATTCCGCCATTAGCTTAAATGACCCTGACATCAGCTACGTCATTGATGATCCTGCCAGTATTAGCTCTGATTCTGAGGAGCTTCTACTTGTTGAGAACGGTATTCCGCAAAACGGTCAGATGATGCGTTATCAATTTCCTATTGATACACTGTTTACTGATAACCGTTTTCAGGCGACGTTTAATGGTTTTATTGACATCACGCAGGCTGACGGGGCTACAACTGATATAGTTGCCTATGACCAGAATGAAAATACCTACTCCCAGCTTTATGGCGGGGTAATGGAAAATGGTGCTCCCCTTACGGCGACTGCTTTTGAAATAGGCCTCTCACCACTCTTCCCGGGTGGTCAATACCTGGTTACCATTTGCGTCTTATTATTCGGGGTATCCACATCCATAAGCTGGAGTTATTACGGTGACCGATCCATACAATATTTATATGGCGATAAATCAATAATATATTATCGTATGGCCTATGTTTTGATGCATGTAGTTGGTGCCATACTTAGTCTAACTCTCATATGGACTATCGGCGACATTATGTTAGGTATAATGACCATCCCCAACCTTGTGGCCCTGTTCAGTCTGTCAGGTGTCGTTGTTCAACTTACCAGAACTTATTTCAAAAAAATGGCTGATATAGACGAAGAAAAACAAACGAAATAATCTACAATGCCTGAATTAAAAAATGTAACCCTGGTAGATCATCCCGTGGTAGCGCGGGATTTGACCACTCTAAGAGATAAAAATACAACCACAGCCAATTTTAGAGCGGCACTGGAGCGAATATCTATCATATTGGCTTATCATTCTTTAAAAGGTCTTCCCTTAAAGGATATTCCCGTAACAACGCCCATTCAAACCACAACAGGATTTGAACTGGACACTGATATTATCGTCGTGCCCATTTTAAGGGCCGGGCTGGGACTTGTCGACGCCATTCTGGGTTTCATACCTGAAGCCAAAGTTGGCCATCTGGGAATGTACCGCGACGAGAAAACTCATAAACCTGTCGATTACTACTCGAAGATCCCTAATGGGATAGAAACCGATAGTGTGCTTCTTGTTGATCCCATGCTGGCAACCGGGGGCAGTGCTTGTGATTCTATTGCTTATTTAAAAAGCAAAGGTGCAAAACATATCCGCTTTATGTGCCTGATTTCCGCGCCTGAAGGCATTAAACGAGTTCAAAAGGAACACCCTGATATTCCTATCATAACAGCCGGAATTGATGAGCGTTTAAATGAAGACGCCTTCATTGTACCCGGTCTTGGAGATGCCGGTGATCGTATATTTGGAACTGATTAACCTTACTCAGCCAATATTTCCCTGAATACTGCGTCTGTCTTAGGTAACCCTGATTCTATTATGAGATTTTTATTTCCTATTCTTTTTTTACTGATGGCCGCAGCATGCACCGATCTATCTGAATATGACAAAGATCGAATTGATGAGGCTTTAACAGATTCTCTTTTATCGGTCACCGAAAGCTGGGATATTCAAATGGAAATTATTGAGGATGGCTTTCGAATTGTTAATATTCGCGCTCCTTATGCTGCCACTTATCATGAAGAGGATTCCGAGACCTCTATGCGTGGCCCGGTAGAAGTTATTGTAAGAGATACCCTTGGTAATCAAATTACACAAGTCAATTCCAATCGGGCTATTTATACAGGCCGGGATTCAAAATTTCAATTCCGGGGTGATGTGGTAGTTGTAACCGAAGAAGGGCGGATATTGCGAACCCAGGAGTTAGATTGGATGCAGCAGGATAGGAAAATCTCAAGTACCGATTTTGTAACTATAACCACATCCGCCGACAGCCTTGCAGGTTATGGATTGAGTGGGCAAGATGATCTTAGTGTTTATACCATATCGGAAGTTACCGGAGAGTTTGAGTTGGATTGATTTTCCATTTTATGAAAAAAAATAGTTTTTACGTATTCACCCTAATATTCGGTTTCGTTTTGATAGGGTATTTAGTCACACCTCAAATGGCTGAGGCTCAAAACAATCGTGTACGCATTTTATCGGCAGATCAATTAGAGGGTGACCAAACCGAAGAAGAAGGAACGATAAGAAAGCTTTTGGGGAATGTAGAGCTGGAAACAGACGAGTTCACCATCAAGGCTGATAGCGTTTATCAGTATATAGATTTGAATGAACTCAGGGCATTCAATAATATACAAATTGATATGGAAAATGAAACGATCTGGTCTGATTACGCTTATTATCACCTTGGCCAGGAAATCAGTGAATTCGAAGGCCGGGTGGTTATGGAGGGGCAGGAGGCCACCTTATTCAGTGATTATGTAGAATATAGCTTTTTGACAAAGATAGCGGAATTTCCCAATCGACTTCGCCTTGACGATGAGCAAGGTACACTTGTTTCAGATAGTGGATTCTATTTTAATGAGCAGGATAGCGCCGTCTTCCGCGGTCATGTACAAATAGCCGACTCGGCGCAATATGTTGAAGCAGATAGTCTATTCACGAACCGGACGGCTGGGTATTATGAATTGTTTGGCCGTGTTTTTATGGATGATTATGAAAACAGGGTAAGAATGTATGGTGATTATGTAGAATCGGATTCTACGGGGTATCGTCTTAGCGAAGGCAACAGCATAATGCGCAGAATTAATGAATCCAATACAGACACCACACATATAAACGCACATAGGCTGGAATCGTGGCGAACCGATTCTACCTATACGTTTACCGGTTATGATGATGTTGAAATATGGACAGAAAACTATTCCAGTCTATCAGATTCAGCGACCTATGATGAGGCTCGGGATCTGTTTACGCTGGCCGGTGATCCAAGGACCTGGTATGAAAATATACAATTGACGGGTCCGCAAATAGAAATTCAATTGAAGGAGGATTCGGTGCGTTCTCTGCTATCTTATCCCCGCCCTTTTTCCGTTCAGGAAGACACGCTCACAGGAAGGCTCAACCAGGTTATTGGGGATACTATTTACGTGGATTTTCTAAATGGCAGCATCAATTATATTGATGTTACCCAGCAGGCACACCTGCTCTACCACACTAAAGACGGAGAACAGAATCCGGACGGAGCAATTGATATGACATCCACTTTTATTAAAATGGAGTTTCTGGACGGACAGCTTGAAGATGTTAGGTCTTATGAAAATATAAATGGTACTTTTTTCCCTGAATCGCCTGATTTGCCCGAACGTCGTTTGAATGGCTTTGAATGGAACCCTGAAATTCGCCCGATACGCCCGCCAACTCAAATTGAAAGGCGCCTACAAGAGATACCAGAGGAAATGCCTTTTGAGCTTCCTGCACGGTATTTGGAGGTAAAGGAGGCGAGGAGTTCATAATAAATAGATCTTATAGCCTTCAAGAAGCTTTACTCAGTTCCTCTTAATAACACTCTCCATCTTCTTGCTGATATTTAGTTTCTTCTTAAGATTCACTTTCGTATTCATCCTATACGAGGGTACCATAGCTTTGAATGCTAAATCAATTGCTTCCCTATTGTTGCTTACAGCCGATTTAAAAAGGTTTTCAAGGAGGATATCAAATTGCTCATTTTTAAAGCCATTTTTTCGGGCACTAAATATCTTCTTATGATGAGTTGCCGAAATACCTTCTGCCGGAGTTAAAAGTTCTTCGTACAGCTTTTCACCGGGTCGGGTGCCACTATATTCAATTTTTATGTCGATATCAGGTTTAAGCCCGGATAGAGTGATGAGATCATTAGCCAAATCTACGATTTTTACTGGTTGCCCCATATCAAGCACATATACCATACCGTTTTCTGCCTGACCTCCTGCTTGCAACACTAGCCGGGAAGCTTCAGGGATAGTCATAAAATACCGGGTCATATCGGGATGAGTGATGGTTATTGGCCCCCCCCGCTCAATTTGACTCTTGAATAAAGGAATGACGCTCCCGCGGCTCCCTAATACATTACCAAAACGGACAGAAACGAACTTTTGATTACCCCGGGCATTCGTTGCGGCAGAACGTACAACATGCTCACAGGCACGCTTGGAAGCTCCCATCACCGAAGTAGGATTCACGGCTTTGTCCGATGAAATATTTACAAAATGGTCGACTTCGAACTCCAGGGAAAGATCAGTAAGGTTTTTCGTCCCGCCAACATTGTTGGTAATAGCTTGCTCGGGATTGGCCTCCATTAACGGAACGTGCTTATGGGCAGCGGCATGAAATATTACCTCTGGTCGATAGGTTTCAAATGTCCGGCGTATACTCTCGTAATCTTTTATATCATTTATAATTGTACTGTTGGGAAGATTGGGAAATGATTGCAGAATTTCCTGATGAAAGGTGTAGATGCTGTTTTCTCCACGGCCCAGCAAGATAACATGTTTAGGATTAAAACCGGAAATCTGTCTAACAATTTCCGAACCTATGGACCCCCCCGCGCCCGTGACCATTATAACGCGGTCTTTAAGGTAACCGGAGATAGCACCAACATCTAGCTCCACAGTTTTACGGCGCAGCAAATCTTCCACATCTACATTTCGAATCTGTGAAATGATGATTTTACCATTAATAAGTTCATGAATTCGAGGCATAATACGATGACGTACCCTGGCATTACGTGCCCGTTCGGCTACATTTCGAACAACCCCTCCGGATTCTGATGGCATAGCAATTAAAACTTCGTCTATACTATATTGATCTACTACTTGCGACAAATCCTTTAGATTCCCTAGAACAGGTATACCTACCAACAGTTTGGAATATCCCGACTTTCGATCATCCAAATACCCAATCGGAACCAGGCCTGACTCGGGATGGCGCATCATCTCCCGGGCCAGCAAAGTACCTGCTTCCCCGGCTCCTGCAATAAGGATCCTTTTTGGCTCCTTTTTATTACGATATGATATTCTATTTATTCGTTCATGACTGACTCTGCAAGTCACACGAATAAAACCAAGTGCCGATAATGCAAGCAATCCTTCTATAAAAGGCACACTCAATGGAATGAAGAGATAATAAGATGTTCCTAAAACTAAAATGAAGCTTGAAATGGTAATCGCGCCAACTCCCGAGATTAACATAGACAGATCCCTCAAACCAACTTTATGCCAGCAGCGGCAGTGGTATCCCATAAAAAATATAATTAATGCTTTGAGAGGCAGCAACATAAGAGTAACAAGCAGGATATCTTTACCATACGGCATTAAGCCTTCCAGGCGCAAAAAATAAGCCAAGGGTGTGGCAAGAGTCCATATAGTAAAATCTGTGATGAATTTATATTGGTTATTGGTCATAAGAAGAGGATTCTACGGAGTTATTACTAAGTCTTATTTATTTGAATAAGGCTTAGTTGAATTTAGTACTCAGGTTTGGGGTCTTTAATTAGTTCTTTATATAAACCTTTAATAGTTTCATAAGCTATTGCTAATGCTGTCAAAACACACATAGATAAAATCAGTTGATACATAACCTCCAATGCGGATATTAAAATGACCAGTAAGCATATCAATAATTGAACAACCATGTAACCAATGGATATTAAGATATGGGTTAAATGACCTTCATTAGCTAGCACCTGATACAGGTGCGACCGGTGAGCTCCAAATATATTTTCTTTATTATGCAACCGGTGAAGTATTGTAAATACACTATCAATACCATAAACCGATAAAAACAGAATATACACTAGATTCTGAGTAGCTATGATCAAGGAAGCGAGCAAAAAAGTTAATATAAAGGCAATGGATATACTTCCCACGTCACCCGCAAAGCAATGGGCCTTTATGCGGAAATTGAACAGATTAAAAACAACTACCGAAATCATAGAAAATAGAATGAGATCATTAGCCACAAATGTTATTTGCTGGTTATTTACATACGCTAAACCTGCAAGAATGACCAAGCTATATCCCCCTGTAATCCCGTTTATGCCATCCATAAAGTTAAAAGCATTTATTGTGCCTATGGTCAATGTGCCAGCAAATATGATAAATAACCATGTTTCGGGATATAAGTTTAGATCAAGGAACATCATTCCTACAGAAATAGTATGCACGGCAAAACGATATAAATTTCTTACACCCTGTACATCATCGAGAAAGCTTATGGCTACAATTAAACTCAGCCCTGTAAAAAACCAGGGGTATTGTAAGCCTGAATACAGGAAATAAGAGATTATCCCCAGATAGAAAATAATTCCCCCGCCCCGCAAAGTCGCATTTCCGTGTGAACTTCGCTCATTGGGCAGGTCAAAAATACCGAAACGGTAAGCTAGCTTTAGATATATAAGCTCCGATAATAGCAACAATAGAAATACAAATAAGAATATCAAGCTATTTTTGCTATCTTTTTATCCCTTAGCCCCATCTCTCCCATCATCACATCATTCACCCTTTCGACATCAAAATACTTTTCAGCAATTTTACGGCTCTCCTTTCCCATAGAACCAATCAGCGTGGTGTTCTTTATAAATCTTGTCATCCTCTCCGCCAGGGCACTGGCATCCCTTACAGGTACCAAATAACCATTCACACCATCCTCAACCGTTTCCCGACAACCTGGTACATTAGTGGTTATTATAGCTCTACCAATTGCCATAGCCTCAAGACTGCTTCGAGGGGTACCTTCCCGGTAGGATGGTAAGACAAAGACACTGGAGCCTTTAAACCAACTTTCTACATTATCTACCGCTCCAGGGCACTCGATAATCCCTTTTTCCACCCACCCCGACACCTCACGAGTGGAAAGGCTGGCCGGATTTTCATCATGCCCGCCTAACCATATAAACCGGCTATCCGGATAGATTTTCTTTACATACTCTGCCGCCTTGCAGTATTCCCGAAACCCTTTGGTAATCAATAACCTTCCGGTAGCCACAAAAATAATCGGGCTTTCCACAGGTTTTGAACACGTAAACTGGAGCAGGTTTACACCTGATCCAAACAGCCGAATTGATCTACTTTCCGATACCAGCTTCCTATTTATAAACTCCAGCCGGTCATCCGGATTTTGAAAGAAAACTTTTTTATTTATCCCTAAAGAAAATTTATATAGTGGCGCTGCAAGTATCCGAAGCACCCTGAGTTTATATGAATTTCCGCCATTCGGATCATCCGTAAATAGATATCCCAAGCCATTTAGCATACTGTAAATCTCGGTGATGCCTGCTAATCTCGCCGCGAAAGATCCGTAAATCACCGGCTTAACAGAATAGGAAAATACTACTTCAATATTATACTTTCTGAACAGGAGTATGTATTGTTTGATTAGGCCAACCTCCTGCAGTGGATTCATGCTAGTCCTGTTCAGTTGGTAATTCACCGGTACAGCACCAACTGAACGGATAATTCCTACCTGATTGTCAGAATCATAGGGAACAAATACGTAAATTTTTCTATCAGGACTAACAAGAGATCTGATTAAATCCAAACGAAATCGTATTAAAGTCGTCAAATCGTTACCGATAAAGGCGATATGCTTCTTCTCAGACAATCCGAACGTTTTGTGTATCTTTTTCAAAGTTTTAATGAACATTAACTCCTTTTGGTTATGCCAATTTGATGGGTTCATCTTTAGGGAAATGAATTTGACTTTTGCAGGTTGTACAAATTCAACCATCTGTTTTGAATTTGTATAGATACAGGTACGGCCGGGGCTTTACAACGAAATCGAATGCATAAAAAAATAATGCTGCATTATGTGTTGCTGAAGCGTGTAGGTTATATATGAAAGACTCTCTATTACCCTAGATTTTTCGAACTAGGTTTCCAAATATCACATCGTTCACTACTACAAGATGAAATCTTCAACTTTAAGCACCTTTGTTGGACAATGTTTCTGTATCCCTTGGACTGTATGAAGTACTTTTTTTCTGAACTTTTGTGCCTTGTAGTGTAAGTTTTTTTACAAGTATTTGAGAAGTTACCTCTTGAGGTTGCTCAGTAGATAGAAACAAAGTTAGCGGAATTACTTTTTTACAAATGAAATCGGTATAGATTTGCTCTAGTTTCCGGACAGAGATCAAGGCCAATTCATTTTTTCGTTCGATCAAACTTTCATCTTTACAACCTAGCCACACCAGCATTTGTGGAGTAGGTATTAAATATAAATATAGTGAATAGAATTTAATAATTTCAGGGGGGCAAGCGGATTCTACAAATCTTAATGGCGTTGCCAAATAATCGGTGAAGTACCGGTCCATCAATAAATATTTTCTTGTATTAGTATCCAATCCGGAGAAGGCAAACAGGGACATCCAAAATATATAATGCACAACCTTTTCATCAATACGGTTTCTGGGATTCTGATTACTCCTTTTATAGAACTTAAGAATATATCGATATGCCCTTTTTTTCCTATAAAGATCTTTAAACCTATACGGGCTATGACTTTCTTTGATTTGCTTAAAAGCATAATCCTGTATAGAACCTTTACCTACACCATCGGGTCCAATCATGGGAATAACTTTATGAGTTGTGATCCTAAGTCTCCTTGCGGTACGATAACGAAGCTTTTTAAACCTATAGCCTCCAGGCCAAGAGGAAGTAATTTTAAGTTCATCGAGCAATAGTAATGCTTTTTCATTGCTCTGTTTTTTTGATTGGGTTCCGGAAAACAATCCATCTAATATTTTTTTGGCTCGCTGATTTATTGGATTGTTATGGGTTAACTTACTTCGGTACCATGCATATCTGTAACGATTCTCAGCAGAACCGATGTCTTTGCTTTTGTAATAAAGATGAGTGATAAATATGCAAGTCATTACCACCGCTTTATTGTAACGATAAGCTGTCGAATTCAATAAAGCTTTAGATGAAATATATGCTGTCTTGAAAGAAGAATTGCTCAAAGAAAACTCAATATGTGGCCAAAATTCATATGTAATGCAACTAGAGCTTTCATCAACAAAAAGGCTAAAAACCTTTTTGAAAGGTTTTTTTTGGTTTAATATAAAATGAAGCCCATTTTTTTTGCAATGCTTATATATGATGGATAAAACCTCATTAAAGCCTTCTTCACTCATGATAAAATCATAATCTCCAGACAAAACCTCCTGATCGTTACGAATCAGTTTCGGCCGCAATATCTCTACTGGGACTTCATTAGTCTTTAAAGATGTTAAAATAGCATTAGAACACGCGAACAAATTTTTATAAAGATTTTCCATAGCTGTTTAATTTTTTTTAATACTTGTTTCAACAAAGTTAGACTTGGCCGAAGCAAAATTTTTCCTTTTTAAAGATTCCGCTACTCGAACGGAATTGATAAATTTTAGAATTAACTTGCAATGATAATCATATGGATCACCAGTATTTACAGTTAAAACCGGCACTTTATTTTTTTGTAAATAAGAAGCTAATGTCTTGAAAATCTCCTGCTTGGCTAAGACATCCTGAATAACATCTTGATTTGTTTTAGACACATGTATTTTATTGATTTGGTTGGATTGCTTCCGAAATTCCATCCGCTCAACAATCACATCTTCATCAGCCCAGCAAAAAATTAACCCTGCAGGTGACAACCCCTCGTCATTTATCCATTTAGCTGGTTCTAATTTAGATTCATACATGCATTCTAGGAGCACTAAATGCCAATGTAAAATAAATTCTTCGACCAATAATATCCGATCATCATGTATTTGGTAACAATTTAATTTGGCAATTCGACGAATCATTTTATGGAACACTATCAAAGCTAACTTGATCTCTTTGAAATCAGTCGTTTTCAGAAAACATAGATCTAGTAATACTTTGAAATTATCTATATAAGAACTGTCGATATCATGGTAATCTAGTCCATCATAATATCTGACCCTTTTGCTAAAGGTAGTGTGAGGGAAATAGCGTTTCAGGATTTTTTTTTGAGCAAGATGAAAATATCCTTTTTGCTTTGGGGCATAATTGAATTCTTCAAGTTCGGTTATCCAAGGGCTATCGGCAGTTTTATACCAGCCGATCCTTTTTAGTAAAGTTGACTTGCCTACATAGGGCGCCCCGATGATCTCTATCCTTTTCATAAGTTTACCTGTTATCCGGCTTTTCTAAACATAGACTGCCATGAAGTAGATGGTACATTTTTATTTATTTACAATATCAAATACTACTATATCTATCAAATATATTATATATTTATCTTTAAATAGAATGCTTGATCAATCCTTTTGTGATTTGAACCGCTTGCCCCGGAAAACTCTGGGCGGTAAAAGTATCCTTCAGCTTTGCTATGTGGCCGGGATCCGAATGGAAGTGCAAGTTTCCCAACAGATGTTTTATGTACTCTAACATCTTCGGGATCAGTACTCCGATGTTATTATTATCTACAGCAGTCGTTCAATTAGAAAGTAGCCGCCTACAATTGATCCAATTGTAGAAATACTGAAAATAACATACTGCAAAGGTGTAGGACGGGTACGAATATTTACTGTAATATACTCCCCGTTCTTAAGTTCAAAATCGCGCATGCCCTCAGGGAAGGGATCGCGAAGACGGTAAGTCCAAACTTCCAGCGTTTCTTTTTCCAGATTAGCATCAAAACGGTTTAAATAAACCTCTATCTGGGGTCGGGTATAGTATGCATAAATACTTCGAGATTCACTAGAGCCACCGCCACCTCTGCCGCCAACACTAGGCCCGCCAGTGTAGGAAAGCATTTGGGTAACAGTTGTCCCTCTAGGCACCATAAACCGCCCCCGCTGACTTACTGCTCCCCACACATTAACTGTATCAGTCAGTATTCCGATAGGAGCTAAACGTGTGATATCTGAATTAAACCTAGGCCCTTCTTGCTGCGCCATACTAATGCTAACATGACCGATCAAAAAAAAGAATATAATTAGAGGGTACTTTATATAATCATTATTTATAAATGAAGGACAGGTATAAATAATATAATGTCTCATGCTTATATAAATTTAAATTTTTTATTATCGGTTTCCAGTGTGCTGGACTGATGATATGATTTGTAAATAGCATAATTGTTAGAGAACATACGATTATAAGAATAATACCCAGAGCCGATTAAAGGATCATAATCCATCAATACCATTCCAATAACATCAGAGCTGATGCCCTGCAGGTTCTCCAAAAGTTGATTCAGTTCAGGTGTTGTCGTTTTATTGAACCTAACCACAGTTATTACACCATCGGCCAACTTAATTAAGGGTGCTGCATCTGTGATTATACCAAATGGCGGGGTATCGATGAGTATATAATCATATTGATCATTCAAAGCCTTAATTAACTCCTGCATTTTTAAGCTATTGGTAACCAAACTCGGATTACTCGCATCGGCACCTGCCGTAATTATTTCCAGGCCCATGACTGGCGTTGCTGAAATAATAGAGGAAATTGGATGATCATCAAATAAATAGTTGGTGATGCCCATTTTCCGGGAGCCTCCAAAAAGATGATGCTGATGTGGCCTCCGAAAATCACAATCCATTAGCAGTACCCGTTTGCCACTTGCAGCCATTGTAATGGCAAGATTCGAAATACATGTAGATTTCCCCTCACCTTTTCCAGGGCTAGTAACTATAAATATCTTGTTGCTTCCATCCGGGTTACTATACCTCAAATTATTGTACATGCGGCGATATGCTTCCGATACGTTCGACATTGAGTCAAGTAAACTAATCAAGGTGCTGGAGATCATGCTTTCCTCTACCTTTACATAAGGTTTCCCTATAAACTGTTCTTTGATGATCGTGTCCATTTCAGGAACCACCGACATAACCGGAATATTAAATTGCTTCAATACATCAATGCTTTCAATTCTTGTGTTCCGAAGAACAATGAAAGTCACTCCACTTGCTGCGATGATAAACCCACTTACCAGTCCAAAAGTTAATATCAAAGGTACATTGGGATAAAAAGGATTATTGGGTTCTAGGGCATCATCAAATATTTGTCCGATTCCATCAGTACTTTGTTCCATTAAAGCCAACTCCATTTGTCTGGCAGATAGATCGGTGTACATCTTTTCATTAAGCATGCGACTGCGCTCCAACCGCGCCAGTCTTGTATGTTCCTTCGGCAACTCTGACATTTCTTCTTCGTACTCCAAAAGCATATTACGTGCACGCTCATTCATTTTCCCCAACCTGTACAATTCTATCTGTTGTTCGTTAAGCTCCCGTCTCAGTTCCAACACACGCCGATTGGCATCGCCGGTTTCGCTTACCAAATAACCGGTAGATTGGCTCAATGAGTTGATCACCATTTCATCAATTTCCTTCTTGTAAATCTCAATTTCATTATTTACCTGCTGAAGACGGGGCTCTTGATCTTCGTTATTGCGAAGTGAAGGATTTTTATTAATGATCAGCATCCGTTCAATACTTAATTCAGCCAGGGTCTCTTGTAATCGTTTCACCCGGGCATTTGTAGCAGATTTCATTTGCTCGGCGAGGCCAGGTTCCAATTCAGCCAATTCAGATTTCAAATTTGCTCTTCGCTGGGATATAAGCTCTCTATCAATCTCCATATACTCAATCTGCTCCTCTATTGAAACCATGCGGTCAAGTAACCGACTGGTATGCCCTGAAAGGTTCATCCCCCCTTCTACATCACGTAGAAAGTTTTCTATCTCATCCTCTGATTTATTCAGACGTTCCTCTACTTCTTCAATCATAATATTTTTGAGAAAATCAAGAGTGGCACGGATGGATGAACGGCTCTGCTCATTGGAGATTTTGACATACTCATCCATAATCAGGTTTGGGAGCTCCATAGTCTCATAAGGATCATTAGACACATGCGTAATGCGCAAGATATTTACTTCACTACCCACCCGCTCAGCCACTGTGCGTTTATTAAGTAGGGCAGCAATCTGCCGGCGGGATCGCTCCACGGGAATGTCATCTTCGGTCATTAAAATGGGAAATCGCTCTCCGTTACTCATAAATTCACGAGCTATAACCTCATCTGTCACCTGTTCAAAGAAATGCCTGGACTGCAAAAACTGCAACTGATTAGGTATGGATTTATCGGCTCCCATTCCAAAATTCCGGGAGAAAATACCGGCCATTCCCCCATCAGATGATTGTGTAGAATTGCCCACATGTAGCGTTCCCGAGCTACTATACAACCGGGTTTCCTCTTCGGTATAAAACCAGGCTGCCGTCCCCGCCGCCAAAGTGACCAAAAGAATTAGCAACTTAAACCTAAGCAAGCCAACGATCACCTTTCGCAAATCTATAAATGATCCTAAATTTTTTTGCGAATTTGCAAAGGCATCCTCTCGGGCATATACATTGGCTGACCCGTTAATTGCGGATTTCTTACCAAAATTATTACCTAAAAATGCTTTATAATGATCTCTCACTTGAATTGTATCTACATCTTGATTTTAACTTACCGGTAATCAGTACGGCATCTTTTGTCTCTCCAAATTTATACTCCCAAGAATAATTCACAGTACTCTATTCTTGGGAGTATAAATTTGTTTAAATTATCTAATTAACCTAGTTAATTCTGATTAATTATCATTTCTTTATATACAGTACTTTTTGTTCAGGATAAACAGGGGGCGTAGTATTACGGCATTCCCTTATAAAGATTATCTTAAGTGATTTTCGAAGCATTTCTGCTTTTTGTTTTCTTTTACTTTATATACGTATAAGTACTAGGAGTTTGCTGCATATTACCAAAACTCTTCAATCCATAGAACAACATAAAGATGGGGAGAAATTTTGATTTATGCCGTATGGCTGTCCCAAAATTAGAGGCTCCAAAACTAAATACGAGTATAAAAATAACAAGGATGTAAAAAAGATATCGAAACACGTCATTTTCCCACAACTCTTTTCGATACGACCACATCAGGAATGAGATATAAAATAAAAATCCCGAATCAATAAATCCTTTTAAATGCGGGAAGGCACGTATATCCCAAGGAAATGGTGAAAAAAGAAAATAAATAGAACGTATAGGGGCTTGCCACAACATATCAACGGGATTAGAAGTAGTCATTCCTGCCAGGTACACCGCATTACCTGTAGTTCGATTTTCTACTTCAACCCCCGCTGATGAGGCGACCTCATCAGCATCCGTTAAACGTTCCAAATTTCCAATTGAGGAGAGACTTGGAAGACCCATGGCTGCCACCAAACCAATTCCAATAACAAATATGAAAACCGTGCCTATGGTTCCTTTTTTTAGCCAAGGCGAATTTATAAGACTGATTAAACGTCTTAACAAGACTAGACCAATTACAAGCATCATTACCAGGAGCCCAGCGATCATTGCCCCATGAAATAAAGCGCTTAGAATAATACAAATAATTGCTGTTACCATTTGATAGAGCCTGCCGTAAATAAACCATTTTATTAGAAAAAGTATACTGAGTGATAAAAAAAATATTATTTGAACTTCTCTCAAAAAAACTGCTGAATTCTCAATGATTGTAGGATGCAGAGCAAAAAACCAGCCTATAGTAAAGGCATATTTTTCTTCTGTAATATGCGAGGCAGTATAATAAACGATATATACGGTGAGAGTACCTAATGAAACATTGAACATCTGAAGCAAAAGCATGTCTCTATCGAAAATACTATACAGAATTGCTCCTAGCCAACTGATTAAATAAGAGGAAGTGGGGTCAAAATTACTCATCAAATCAATCTGTGCCCATTCCCAAGCTACACGTTCAAACTTTTTGGCATCACAACACCCTGAAGGAAGAACAAAAACATAACTGTGTATTAATGCCGCACATGTCCTAGCTAAAAAAGCTGTTAGCAACAACCCTCCAATTCGTTTATTCCCTTCTCTAAAAAGAATAAAAAATAACAGACCCAAAAAAACAAAACTCAAACCCCACATATGAATATTTTAAGGCAATTTGACTTCATAACCCACTTCGTTCAATACTTGGTTATATAGGGTAAACCATCTAAGGACTATAAGATTCATATCATATTTTGTTTTTACCTCATTTGAGGCAGCCTCACCTACAGCGTATAAAGTCTCTTTGGGTAGTTCCGTTACTCGATTCATGGATTTGATGATATCCGGAACTAGCGGTGTATCTATAATATAACCAGTGCGGTTATTTACTATCAAATCAGGGATGGCACCCACTTTGGTAGCCACTACAGGCACTCCATAAGCCATAGCTTCCAGTACGGCATTAGGAAATCCCTCCCATTTTGAAGCCTGTATATACGCATCGGATGCCTTCAATAGCTTGGGTACATCAGATCGGCCACCAAGCAGACGCACCCTATTTCCCACATCGTATAAACGCAAAATTTTTATCAGCACCTTTTGTTGGTATGATTCACCAGCAATAAGCAGGTAAGCCTTAGAATAGCTTTTTGTTCTGGTAAATGCCTTAATTAACTGCACATAATTTTTTTGGGTGCGCTGGGAACCCACGGAAATCCAGATAAACGATTTGGTATCCAAAGTCAGTTCATTGCATATCAAATCTCTAGATCGATAAGGAACTTTAATCAATTTCATCTCCAACCCATTCGACAGTACCACCATTTTTCCTTCTGGAACCGCCCTGTTGTCTATATATTTCTTAGCACCAGATCGGCATACCTGAGTAGTCACCGTAGAAAAACGGTCTGTTGCTTTATAAACAGGAAAAACCCACACACCCCCTTCCCTTTCATTCCGAATCGATGTTATTAATTTCCCTTGGGGATATAATGCCTTTGCCAACCGGGTCGCAATATTGGCTTGTAACAAAAATGAATGTAATAGATCGGGATTAATACTCTTTATAACCCTATACAGATAAAGAATATTTACTGGGTTTACACGACTTGATAAATTTAAATTATGGACCTTAACACCTGCCGACCGGAGATTCTTAATGTACTCCTTTGATGAATATAATGTAATTAAGTGGATTTCGTGCTGATAATTGCTTAGGGCCAGCAATAATCTCATTAACTGCGTCTCGGCCCCTCCAAAAGCCATATGATTAATTACATAACAGATCTTCAGGCGTTTTGAACTAAAAGTTATGTCTGTATTTAACAAATCCTCCATTACCTCCTTTTATTCCTTGATATTCCAATATGAACCAAATTTAAAATCATATGCCCTGGGTTTAAAATTTCCTCTACCTCCTTTGGGGCCAAAAGTAAGCTCACCAAATTTTACATTCCCGTTTTCGAGTTCATACAAATCTACCCGGACGAAGGAAAATTGAGCTCCAAGACGTTCAGCTATTTCTATTATGTATTTGAAGTTTTGGGGTTTTTGGGGCGGAGTAAAGGATGCCTGGCGAAAGGTCACGTTAATGACATGCCAATTCAGATCAAGTATGACGAGTTTGCCAGTCTCTCCCTTCTGGCCATCTCTATAAATGGAAATAAACCGGGCGACACCATGAAAAACAAAGATTTTATATTCATTCAATCTTCCATCGAATGGTCCTGGAAGTAGCTCTTCCACCACCAGCCGAGGCTGGAGTTCGCGATACCAATATTCCATTGTCCAATCACCATAAGGAGAATGAAGTTGTCTTTCAATTTCCTGAACAGCATGTTTAAATGCCCTCTTAGTCTTTTTTTGGATAATTTGAACCGGACCACTGTTATGAGTTGCCTTTATGACAAAGGCATCGGGCAATTCACTGTAATTCAAACTTTGAACATCCCTTGTTACGGCATACAATTTTGTCAGGAACTTTTTTCCTACCACTTCTTCTACATAAGAACGCACTTCATATTTATCTACAAACCTTGGTTCAATGTCTTTCAAGTAATGTTTTCTATAGGCAACCTTCTCATTGAGAGATTGAGGGTTCTTGATGTTCGGCCAGTACCCGAGGTAGTAAAACATGATGAACTTTTCGAGGACTACCGAATTCACGTTTTTAAGCAAAGCTCTTTTTACAAGTTTTTTCTTGTTAACCTTTACCATTTCTCTCATGTATCAATTCCTGAAATAGATTTGAATACTGCCCGGCTACTTGATTTTGATTATATCGACTGGATGACTCCAATAGAATTTCTCTGGAAGTAGGGCATGTTAACATTTCTTTAATAGCATCAGCCATTATAATTTCATCATCTATGGGTACCAACCTACCTGATTTCCCATCAGTGATGATTTCACAGGAACCACCGGGACAATCAGTTGCAATTACTGGTGTTCCACAAGCCATCGCCTGTATCAATACATTAGGTAAACCTTCATGCCGTGATGAGAGAACAAAAAGTGATGAAGCCTTCATAAATGAATAGGGATTTTCCTGAAAACCTGGCATAAAAACTTTATTCAAAATTCCCAATTTCGCGCATTGCAAAGTTAATTTCTCTCTGTCAGGCCCCTCCCCAATAATGATCAACCGGATTGAAGGATCTACGCAAGCTACCCGGTAAAAGGATCGAATTAATAATTCAAAATTCTTCTGATAAGTAAGTCGCCCAGCCCCAAGAATAACCTTAATATTTCTATCTTTATACCATTGATGATGGGGACACTCATTGGACATCTGGTATAGCTCCTTATTAACAACAGGATTCGGAATTACCTTCTTCTTAATGGTTTTGGTCCCGGAATAAGTTAAATAACTATTTTTTGACGCATTCGACGGGTGAACAACCATATCTGCAAAACCATACCAAAATCGGGATGTTAAAAAAAGCATCCTCTTGCTCAAACTAGATTTGTAGTTATGATCAGTAATGGCACAAGATTCCCGCAAAATTAAAACTGAACTCTTCCTCTTGACCAAATGAGCCAGTGTCCAGGCAATCGTCACTGCGATATTAGTCGATCTCAGTGTAGTAACCACAACATCAGGTTTTCTGGACAGCAAATACCAAACAAAAGGAAGTATGCTTTTACTGGCCATATTTTTCCTGAACCCATAATTAATTATACGAACTCCTTTATTAACTCGGGAAGCCATCTCCCCTTTAGCTGATCCGACTACTAGATCTATTTCATACCCCTGTTTACTGAACTCATTAGCTAGATTAATCATTACCCCCTGAGCGCCCCCGGCATTTAATTTTGCCAGGTAAAATGTAATTCGTTTTATCATTTCACATTACTAATCTTCATGCTTGTCTTATCCCGCTATCAGACAAAAATCAAGCGGAAAAGTACCCTCTTGATTAATGCTGTATCCAATCGGATACCAGACCGACGATTTGCTGAGGTTCTAAATTCCCATCTACGAATAAGACCGGGCTTTTCTTTTCTTTTAGTGCCCTGGCAATTTGAATATAATAATCAGCATCAGATTTGAACATGTTGACGATGGTCTCAAAATCCATTTTATCAAACCGACTCTTTCCACTTATGCGATTTTGTATCCTTTTTGCCGCATTTTCTATATCAACTTCAAGAAAAACATATTTCACGGGTATCTGATAAGCCAAACATCCTAACAAATCGTTGATATTCGGCTTGAGAGGCTTATTCTTTAAAAGACAAGCTAACCAGAGATTGTGAATACCCGCCTCGGATAATATCAAATAATCAGCCTCTATATTTAAAATATACCTATTGATCTGAATGGAGTTGACACTAAATTTCTTCAGCCTTAGCAAAAAATCAGGTTGTGTAAAATATTTCCGATCGAAGCTCTTCAAAGCCAAGCCCAGCATATAGATAGTTTTGTAGGGGTTTAGTATGGGAGCCGACGCTCTGGATAAAAAAGGTTTACTTTGCTGCCATTGATAATAATCCTGATTAGTAAGTATGGATATCTCCTGCTGTTGTAGGTGGCTGGTTAGTAGAACTTGTATGGTGGTCTTACCGGCTCCCGGCAAACCCAAAAATTCAACTACTTCAGACATGTCAATTATTGATCGTTGCTATATTTAGGCCATCCAAAAACATGTCAGCTCTTTTATCCCAGGTATAGGAACTTTGGAATGTTTGGAAAGCGTTTACTGCAAGATGATCTCTCAAGTACTTGTCTTGCTTCAATTTTAACAAACATTCCGACCATTGCTGATGGCTATCCGATTTCGCTAAGAGTGCATGAATTCCATGCGTGAGTACCTCCCGGATCTCGGGATTATTTGAGGCTATAATTGCTCTTTTACTGGCCATATATTCAAAAATCTTCAAAGGGCTGGAATAGGTGTTGGGCCGGCTATGGCCACCGGCAACAACTACTTCCTGTTGATATGGAGCCAACAACACATCGCATTGCTCTCTAAGTTTCTGCAATTGATTTTGATCCAGATATCCATGAAATATCACATTCTTTGCCTCTTTCAACTGATGGCTCCACTGCATCTCATTTTTTTTGGGTCCCCCCGCCACATGAAAAAGTATATCCTGATGATTCTTTATTAAATGAGAAATAATTTCCATGCCTTTACCGGGATATAATTGGCCAAAATAACCAACATTCATCATTCCAATCCCAGATGGGGATCCCTTATTTATTGTGTTCTTCCCCATTGCAGCTCCATTTCTGGCTACAATAACTTTATTTTTGATCTTTTCACCATACCTATTCAAAATAAGACGAGCCCCGCTCTGTGTCGTGCAAGCTATACGAACAGTATGGTAACTTTTGAATACTTTTTCTTCCAAAATGAGAGCTCGTTGAGAGTCACGTTTACTGGTACCCTTCGGTCTGTGCATGTCAAATATGACTCTCATATCCATAGAAATGGCATAACTGGCTAGGTTTAACGATCTGGTGACTATAACATCCGGTTTAAAGAAAGCCTTTATCAGTCTTAGTGATATCCAGTCAATTAAAAAAGTGATAAAACCAAAATGAGAGGGAATAATCCATAATTTATATCGATTTCGAATATTATATTGCTGCTCGATATACTTTCTAATCCCCTTATACTTCAGATTGTTTTGCAGGAAAACAAATAATGTGTCGTATTTTGAAGCAAACGAATTAACCATATGCAGCTTATTCACTAGGTTTGCTGCTTCCGAAGGTATTTGACCTGTAGCAATATAGGCGATTTTCATTCTACCAATTCTGTTCAATGATATTATTTTGCCAGCTCCCGACTTTAACCATTCAAGGTTCCTTTTGCACCCACATAACCCATACGTATTTTAATATCTTCTTGTGCGACCACCAACTTTAATCCTTACAGCTTCCCCTACATAGTAAACTGAGATTAATGACATAGCATACAATAATTTTAGTTTTGTTGGCCAATCATCCTGGTTTTTCATAACCACAAATCTCATACGGCGGGCTTGCTCCTCCAGAACCTTATATAAAAATGGATAAATTTCTTTGTTGCCATGGTTTTGTTGCGCATCAATTTTTCCTCCCAAAACCCGTTGCCTTTTTCGAGCTAATTCCACAATTCGATACCTTGAAGGGTGCTTAACTATAGCCTCTTCACAATAAATTATTCTATAGCCCTTACTAATCACCTTTTTTGCAAATAGACTATCCCCCCCTGATTTCAAATCGCCGTTAAATAAGCCACACCCCTGAAACAAATGCCTTTTACATACAAAATTCGCTGTTACCAAATTTTTAGTTTCCTCCCCATTACGCTTTTTCCTTTGAAATGGAAAGCCAAACAGCTTTTCATACAATTCAGCCGATGAGAGGTTAAATTCATTTACATACACAAATTCAACCTTACCAGCTACCCCATCCACATTGAGCATTTTTAACTTCAGCATCGTTTGTTCCAGCCAATCCCTATTGGGTATACAATCGCTGTCGGTAAAAGCATAAATATTTCCTCGCGCTATTTGAATACCTTTATTTCTTGCGGCATAAGATCCAACCTTTGATTCTTCCGTTAAAGTACAATTTTCCGGAAGCTCCAAAGCAGATGGTATGGGATTTTCAGGATCATTATTTACAATAATCACCTCGTACGTATCCTTCGACAGCGTTTGTTGTTTAAGTGCCTGAACACACAACTGTAGTCTGGACCAGTCTCTGAAAGTGGGTATAATAACTGATATAAAAGGAGTCATTTGTTCAAACTTCCATAATGATTATTCTGGCATAGACTCGGTTTATAGTTTTCATTATTTCATGATCATCCGATTGTAAAAGTAAGACCGGAATATCCATTTCCTCTAATCTCCAACTACGAATAAATTAATACTTTCTTTTTCCCCTGCATCATATAATACTTCTGATACCATTTCACAAACTCGTCAATTCCCTGCTCTACGGGCGTGTCAGGATTAAAAGCAACCGCCTGTTTTAAATCCTCTACATCAGCCCAACTTCCAGGAACATCCCCCTCCTGAAGCGGCAACATGTTCTTTTCGGCTTTCTTGCCTAAGGCGGTTTCAATGGCTGCAATAAAATCCATCAACAACACAGGATTGTTGTTACCTATATTAAATAATCTATATGGAGCAAAACTTGAGGACGGATTGGGTAGGTGGCCGTTCCAGGAAGAAAGAGGTGTTGGCGGGAACAGTATTAAACGTGTTATACCTTCCACAATGTCATCGATATAGGTAAAGTCCCGTTTCATGTTTCCGTTGTTATAAACATCAATAGGCTTTCCCTCCAATATTGCTTTTGTAAATAAAAACAATGCCATATCCGGGCGCCCCCAGGGACCATATACTGTAAAGAACCGGAGTCCGGTGGTAGGTACCTTATACAGGTTGGAATAGGTATGGGCCATCAACTCGTTTGCTTTCTTTGTGGCCGCATAAAGAGAAACAGGATGGTCCACATTGTGTTTCACCGAGAATGGCATTTGGGTATTGGCACCATATACTGAACTCGAAGAAGCATAGATCAGATGCTTTACAGGGTAATGACGGCAGCCTTCCAATATGTTTAGAAACCCTGTAATATTGCTTTCGATATAAGCATGAGGATTTTCAATAGAATACCTAACGCCAGCCTGCGCAGCTAGGTTAACAGCGTATTCAAATTCCGATTCCCTGAATAGTTCAAGCACACCCTTCTTGTCTTGCAAATCCATCTTATGGAAGGTGAAATTTGAATACGCTTGTAAAAAGGTCAGGCGGTCGAGCTTTAGTTGAACTTCATAATAGTCATTTATATTATCTAAGCCTACGACCTCCCAGCCTTCCGCTAAAAGCCTTTTACTTAAGTGGAAGCCGATAAAACCGGCTGCCCCCGTAATGAGTATTGTTTTTGCCATTCGTATTATATTTTGAATACAGCTATCGCACTGTAACTCACATTGGATTGGGAAAAAGTATGATATGGAGTTGAAAAAGCTTGATGAAACAGGTGGAGTTCCAAACTCACATATTATTGCATACCAATATATGGCATATCAAACATATTACAAGTTATATTTATATAAAAAATTATCTTTATTTATATACTCTTTACAGTTATGTATCAAAGCCTACACATGCTATACCGCCAGACGGCAAACCTGTCAACCTATTGAGTTTATTTGTATAGATGATGGATCAGACGACGATACTCTGTCCATACTACGGCACTTGCAATCGTGCAATAACAACGTATATGTGAAGACACAACCAAACAAAGGTGCTAGTGCTGCACGTAATACAGGCTTGGCAATATGTAAACGGGAATATATCCAGTTTCTGGATTCTGATGAACAAAAGAACCAGGGAGTTGCGAAAGCACGAAACAAAGGGTTAATGCATAGTAAAGGTGATAATATTGTTTTCCTGGATGCGGATGATTTACTGTATCCAAAATCCGTAGAAACTAATGTTAAATTTTTTATGATTAACACAACATGTGCTTTTGTTGTTGGCGGTAGCAAACGAATTAATGAATTCGGTACTCTGTCCAACGGAAACCATATCACTCTTCTCTCGGGAATTCCGCCCGGAACTCTCGCAATGGCATCTTTCCGCTTTCATGGTGCTCCCTGGAGCGTTCTACTTTCAGCCGGTACATGATCCGGTCGTTGCGATAATACCTCTGCTGGTAGTATACCGGCTTTTCATCAAGGGTGAAGGATATCCTGTCCATTCTAAAAAGAGCCTCCCCTTCTTCAACGCCCAGATGGTTGGCCAAATAGGAGTTTGCGTTTTGGGCTTGCAGGTAATAACATCCTGAGGATATTTCGATGCCATATTCCTTTTCAAGGATCTGAAATATGGTTTTGTTTTCCAGATCATAATCCACAACCAGTTGACCATAAAAGGCAGGGAGCCAGGTATAGTCTAATGCAATAGGTTTGCCGTCAGCCAGGCGGAGCCGGTCAAGACAAAATACTTTGGTGCCGGAGTTCAGGTTTAGCCGTGAAGCGACTTCACGTGTGGACGCAACTACTTTATTATCTAAAACAACTGATGAGGCTTTCAAGCCGTTTTGCCGCATTTCTTCTATAAAATCGTGCAACTGCAGAGGATTAGGTATGGCTTTGCTCCCCTTTACAAAAGAACCCAACCCCTGACTTCTATAAATTAAATGTTCACCCTCAAGGGTTTGCAAAGCCCGGCGCACCGTCACTCTGCTTACCTTGAATTGTACTGCAAATTTGCTTTCAGATGGAAGCTTATCGTCTGCTAAAAAATTTCCCGACTGTATATTGTCACGTATCCAACCTGCAATTTGTTCGTGTCTCGGGCGGTTATCTCTCAAAGTCATTTGTTATTAAAAGGTGCTCTGATTTTTATACATAATACTTATTAAACGAGTTTTTGTCAATTCTTGTATTTACATGACAAACATCACCAAAATATCAACCTCAGCATTTTTAACAATAACTTATTTATAAAACACGTTCCACTACCAACTTGTATTGACATGTATTATAGGTTCTCGTAAATTACCCTTATCTTAATCATTTTCTTTAAAAACTTTAACATGCTAGACTTACTTTATCAACCCTGGCCCTGGTTTATTGCTGGCCCGGTTATTGGATTAATGGTTCCGCTTTTATTATATATTGGTAATAAATCATTTGGGGTATCTTCAAACTTCAGACATATATGTGCGGCTTGTGACCCCGCCGGTATTGAATTTTTTAATTACGACTGGCGTACCGGCATTTGGAATCTTGTGCTTATTGTTGGTGTAGCTATTGGTGGATTCCTGGGGGGATCGGTTTTCGCAAATCCTGAGCCTATTGCCATATCTGCCCAAACAACACAGGATCTTCAAACCCTTGGAATACTAAACTTTACCGGCTTTGTCCCTTCCGACATTTTTAACTGGGAGATTCTGGGCAGCGCCAAAGGTTTAACTATTCTGATCATTGGCGGCTTCCTGATTGGTTTCGGTACTCGTTACGCCGGAGGCTGCACCTCCGGACATGCCATCACCGGACTATCAAACCTTCAGCTTGCCTCTTTCATTGCCGTAATTGGTTTTTTTATAGGCGGTTTGATTATGACCTACCTTTTACTTCCCCTGATTTTATAAAACTTACTTTTATATCATGAAATATACAGACTACTTTCTTTACCTGCTGTCCGGCATTTTCTTTGGCTTCGTGCTTGTGAAGTCAGAAGTCATCTCCTGGTTCCGCATTCAGGAAATGTTCCGATTCGATTCTATCCATATGTATGGTATCATTGGCCTCGCCATATTGGTAGGAATGATATCAATCCAGATCGTTAAAAAACTTAATGCCACCGATAAAAATGGCACCCCCATTACAATTCCTCCCAAAGATCCCTCGCAATGGAAACGTTATGTAATTGGCGGTTCCATGTTCGGTTTAGGATGGGCGCTTTTGGGGGCCTGCCCTGCTCCATTATTCGCCCTCTTGGGCACGGGCATCAGTGTGATGATTGTTCCCATTGTGGCTGCGATATTGGGAACCTATACGTATGGAGTTTTTCAAAAGTATATGCCGCATTAAACGCATAGAATTCTTCACTTTGTTTTCAATTGAAGATCGTTAAATCCTTTTACAACTTACCTAAATTACACTAACCATACCGGAGCATCACAATGTACTTTAAGCAATTTTTTGACCCCAAGTTGGCACAGTATGCATACCTTATTGGCTGCCAATCCAAAAGAGAAGCTATTATTATTGATCCGATGCGTGATATCGATCAATATATAGATGCAGCCACCGAAAATAAACTTACCATTGTAGCCGCAGCCGATACCCATATCCATGCCGATTATATTTCCGGGTTGCGGGAATTCGCCGAGCGGGGAATCAAGGTATATGCCTCCGATGAAGGAGATTCCGACTGGAAATATGAGTGGCTTACTAACAACCGAAATGAGTATAACTATGAACTGCTCTACGATGGCAGTTCCATTCATTTGGGCAACATAAAAATTCAGGCCTGGCACACCCCAGGCCACACCTCCGAGCACCTTACCTTTAAAGTGACCGACGGGGCTACGGCAGAAGAACCTTTGGGATATGTGACCGGAGATTTTGTATTTGTTGGTGATGTCGGTCGTCCGGATTTATTGGAATCCGCGGCCGGTATAATCGATGTTATGAAACCAGCCGCCAAAGTTTTATACAATACCATCAAAGAATTCAAAAAAGTACCGGATTATGTGCAGATTTGGCCGGGACACGGCGCCGGATCAGCCTGCGGAAAAACATTGGGTGCCATACCGGAAACAACCGCTGGCTATGAGAAACGATATAATAATTCATTAAAGGCGGCTACTACGGAAGATAATTTTGTGAGGTTTATCCTGGAAGGCCAGCCTGAACCGCCCCTTTATTTCGCCCGCATGAAACGGGATAACAAAAAAGGCCCTGCAATTGTTGGTGGACCTCCCTCACCCAAACACATCAAGGCACAAGAATTAGCTGATTTGGCGCAAAAAAAAAGAAACGCCGTTCTGGATACGCGTCTTGAACCCGACTTTATTGCGGGACACTTCAAAGGTACTCTTTTAACAACCATGAACAAGCAGTTTAACACAATTGCCGGCTCCTTTGTGGCTGAAGATGAAAATATCTATTTGATTGTGGATGAACATAAAGTGAAAGAAGCCGTAACCGACCTGTACCGGGTAGGGCTTGACAATATTAAAGGTTACATTACTTTCGAGGACCTGAATCAATATGTAGACCAGGGTGGAAAGCTAGACTCCATTGAATCCATTGATTTTGAGGAAGCCGTTAAACGTAGTCATGAAAAGAATCACATCCTGGACGTCAGGAAACGATCTGAATATGAGAATGAAGGGCATCTTAAAAGTGCACAAAATGTTGCCCATACCCGGTTGCCTGAAAAATTAAAAGAAATTCCCAGAGATAAGCCAGTAATCGTTCATTGCGCCGCAGGTGCACGCTCTGCCGCATCAGCAGCATTTCTAAAACGAGAGGGCTATGATGTAAGTGTGGTGATGGATTCTTTTGCAAAGTACAAGGAGAAATCATTGGGGGTAGTGTAGATCCGGGTTGAAGATTTCCGCAAAAAATATACTGCCCGGCGATTGCCATAGTTGATAGATTCTAATAGACTTTTATGCATCTTTTTTATGATTTTATTTAATATAGATTTATCATATTGAATAGTCTATTATATCCGCACATCAATTTTTTAAGAGGGATTATATATGGCAACGATCAGGAAAAGGCTTATCCGAAAATTAAGGCCATGGTTCGTTTCTCACAAAAAAGAGTTTGAACATATATTCCATAATAATAAATGGCGTGACCCTGAATCACGATCCGGTCATGCCTCTACATTATATCAAACCCAACTAATTCGAACTAAACTCCCGGTTTTATTAAAAGAACTTGAAGTTAAACTACTGCTTGATATACCCTGTGGAGATCTCAACTGGATAACGAAAATGGATCTGGGCAGTGTCCACTATACCGGAGCGGATATTGTACCGGATATTATTGAGATGAATAAGAAAGCCTATTCAAATGATACCATGCAATTTCTTATTCTTGATCTTATAAAAAGCCAATTACCTTCTTCAGATTTGATTCTTTGCCGGGATTGTTTGGTGCATTTGCCCTTTGCTGATATAGAAGAATCTATCAGAAACATCAAAAAAAGTGATGCAACCTATTTTTTAACAACCACATTCACAAAAGTTCGGAGAAACAAAGATATCCAAATTGGCAAATGGAGACCGTTAAATCTTACGCTACCACCTTTTAGCTGGCCGCAACCAATAAAAATCATTAATGAAGGGTTTTATTCTCCAAATCAAGAATACAATGACAAAAGCTTAGGGTTATGGAAAATTGAAGATCTGCCATAAAAGTTCATAATCTTTATAATGTACTCCTGTGGCTTATTACTGGCACCTCTGCCCATCGAATAGCTTTTTCAGCAGTTGAACCCAAGAGTAGATGCGGCAATGCACTGCGGCCATGTGTGCTGATAACTATAAGATCGGCATATTCGTCAGCATATTTTACTATTAGGTAGTGTGCAGAAAAACCTCTATCGATTTCAGTTGTTACCGGAATAGAGCCGGTCTCACCGCTTGAGTCAGTATATAAAATTATATGATTATCGCCATAAGAGTCGACTTCTAATCTAAGTTTGTTTTTTTCATAGAGCTCAAGAAAATCCTGCACCTTTTTAAGAATTCTATCGCTAATCTTTTTCAATGAACTAGTTCCTGACGGAATACCATGGGTATCAGACAACGCTCCATATAGCTCCAATACATGAAATAATGTAATTTTTGCCCCTGTTTTATTGGCAATAAAAGCCGCCGGGCTTAGAGCTTGCAATGATTCATCAGATAAATCAGTGGGCACTACAATATTGTGAATGGACTTTAATTTAGGCTTATCAGGTACGGTAATAACAGGTATTTGTGATAATTTAACAATACGAGTTGTCACACTGCCCATTTTAATATAGTGTTCTGCACTGTCGCCTCGTGAGCCTAACACGATGATGTCATACTTTCCACGGTGCACAAAATCCACAATAGATCTTGCCGCATTCGGACCAATGACAGAAAAACACTTACCCTGATGCCCTTTCTGAATGTATTTATCCATGTCTTCTTTCAGATATGCCTTGGTATCTTTCTCAATTTGAGGTATATAATCTTTTTCCATGGATATGGGTACACCCATTTTTTTTAAACTATCCTGAAAATATGATAAGGTCGGGATACGGTGCAAAAGATCAACCGTACCACCGAATGTGCCTGATAAAAAATTGGCATATCGACAGGCGGCTCTTGCACCTTTGGAAAAATCTGTTGGGACCACAATGCGATCAAGTTTATTCATCATATCACATTAACAAAAAGTTCACTGGTTATAAGGAGGAGATATTGTGTTAAACGAAATATGACTTTAAAAATCATAAAACTTGTTATTATAGTTAAATTTGTGTATTGATATACGTATTAACTATATATGAACCAAAAGGAGTTAACGTCGCCTTTCGTTCTATTTAACACACTTAATTTTTAGTGAATAAACATTTAGTATATGAGCATAGCCTAATTTCGAATAGTGGTACCCAAGGAAATGAAAAATCATCGGGGAATGTTTACTATGAAGGAAATACGTAACTGAATCGAAAAGTCATGAAAACTGAATCCAAGCGAAAAAGCTTTTCACAAATTATAAAAGGTGAAACGCCTGTCCTAGTCGATTTTTACGCAGACTGGTGTGCACCCTGCAAATTGATGCCTCCTGTTTTAAGCGAATTGAAGGAGAAGATGGGCGACTCCATAAACATCATCAAAGTAGATACCGATAAAAATCCGGCGGTAGCCATTAAATATCAGGTTCGTGGGGTACCTACACTCATTTTATTTAAAAAAGGAAAAATTTTATGGCAATCACCAGGAGTAAAACAAGCACGACAGCTTGAAACTATTATCAACCAAAAGCTGGAATCATATTAGCACGACAGAGAACTATGTTAGATTAATGGATGTCCGAAAAAGATTTAGGCATGGTGGCTTATTTATCCAACTGCATCAAAAATTTTTCTTACTATAGTGGGCAAGAATCCAACCGCCTACCATAAAACCCACTCCACCTATCAAAACAAATCCAAGTCCCCATGCTGTGACGGGGTCAGCCCCATAAACATCCCCCTGATATCTGACGTGATGTACCCCTAAAAGATGGTGATTTACCAGGCCCTCAACAAAATTAAATATCCCCCAGCCGAAAAGCAGCCAACCAGCAAACCAGGATGACTGCGGCAAAGGTTCAGTATGCCGCCCCGCATTCCATAATGTGAAGATTCCCACTACTGTCACAATCCAATCGAAGGCATGAAAATAACCATCCCATCGCATATTGATTTCCATTGCCGGCATATCCATTGGTGGCATAACTGAGGAAAGCATATGATGCCATTGCAGGATCTGGTGCAAAAAGATTCCATCGGCAAATCCACCTAAGCCAATTCCGAGCAGGATTGCACCAACCTTCGCTTTTTTTGTCGAATTTAGCCTTCCCATTATATATACTATTAAATAGCCCCCATGCCTATAATCAACGCAGCTTTAATTGTTTCCATTCACCCAAAGCATTTGTCATTACCTCCTCAAGAAGATCGCGAACATTATCCGCTATCTCTTTCTGCCCCCCAATCACTTTAATCTTTAATTTGCCCCGTTTCACTTAATTCGATCAGCCAATCCTTAAACGCCGGCGAACTGTAATCCGCTATCCCCTTCTTCTCATAAACGATCTGCCCCTCTTTTGAAACCACATAAGTTGTAGGCAGAACCGAACTGGTAAAGGCACCCGGTAAAGGTGAATTCGGAAACTGGTATGGCATAGTATAATTACGAGCTGTCATAAAATTCCTGGCATTTTCACGCTCCTGATCAACCGAAAGCATTACAAACTGGATGTTTTCATTATCCAATACTTCCGAATACAGTGTTTCAATAGTAGGCATCTCGGCAATACAGGGAGGGCACCAGGATGCCCAGACGTTCACAAATGTTACTTTCCCTTCAAAGTCATCCAGACTGATATGATCCCCTTCTCCGGTAACCATTGAAAAACTATAATCCTCATCCCTGAGGTATGGACCCTCAGATGTTTTGATATCCGTAGTTTGTGCATTTAAAAGCCCAGTGTACAGCAAAGCCTGCTGCATACCTACAATAACATTAGTGTGCAGACCGGTGAGATAGAGTATGGCCATTACCCCACCGATCCCCAACCATTGTAGGGTGTTCTTTTTAAATTCTGATTTCTTTGCCTTTTCCTTTTTATTATTTTGACTCATCGTGACCTCTTTCAATTTTTATTCTTTAGTTTCATTTCCACCTGTCCGCTGCAGCCAGACCTGTCACTTATTTACCGGGTAGCCATTTCTTTTAAAAGAGGCTCTATCATGGCTTTGTTGACCATTCCCGGGGCGACATGCTCTACCTGCCCTACTTTATTGATAAAAAAGGTGGTAGGCAATCCCGGAAAAGGGCCATATAGATTGTTAATTGTACCGTCATCAACTACAATGGGGTAGTTGATCTGGTAATCATCAGCAAACGGTTTAACAACATCCCAGCCTGATTCATCTACAGAAACCCCGACAAAAAGCACATCATCATCCCTCATTTCATCTTGCAATTCCACGAAATCGGGTATTTCTTCCCGACAGGGCGGACACCAGGTGGCCCAGATATTCAGCACAATAACCTTGCCTTTATGCTCGGACATGGTGAAGGGTTCACCTTCCATATTTGTTAGTGTAAAATCAGGTGCATCAGTTAAAGACTGGGATGGAGAATCATCATTTTGCGCCTCACGATTGGTAGCGCCAAATGCTTTGTTTGAGGAGGAAGCGACTGTTCCGTCATTTGCTGAAGATGCCGGTGCAGTATTTATGGATGCCGAATTAAACGGACAATAGACACCGCCTTCACTTTCAATTGCGCAAAATAAGGCTGTTAATAAAAAACCCGTGACGATGACAGATAGAATGTATGGATTCTTGAGATATTTCATAAAATCAATAATGGTAAGTATGCAATGATATTGACCTTGCAACGCTGATACTTCTTAATTATAAAAAAGAATACTATCAAGATACTTTTATTAACCAGATAGTAACACTTGCAGGCAGAAATGCGGAGCCTATCTAAGTGAGCCGTGGTGGTTCGGCAATGCTACAAACATATAGTTGAGAAGTAAGGAGGGGAACTATATTACTGGTGCCAATTCTGAGTCTTGGCCGGTTTAAGGTGACTGAATCGGTCGTAAATATTTGCAGACTGGTACCGCAATTGTTCACAATCACCGATCCTTTCTCGTCGTCGATATCGGTACTAACTATTTCAGATGACTGGCTCTTTCTAATAGAGATATCATGATCCACCAAATGACCAGCCTCGCAGTTTGTTACCTGTGTTATGTCATGACCGCCACCAAAAGATAATAATTGGTGCAGGTTATGAGCAGCCGTCGCAGAGCTTATGCCAAGCGTACTCGTAAAAACGAGCAGCAGGAGCAGTCCTATATGTTTTCTATATGGTCTCAATTCACCTGAACAAGTGCGACGGTTAACATTATTTAATGCATGAAACAGCAAAACGTTCAGCACGCCGTGATATTATAAACACCGATAAGTTGCCCTTGTTATGGAAGTATGCGAGGATTTATTCCAGATTGAAGCTGCCTAATAAATGAATGTGCAAATGCAGCTTATAAAAATAAGCGAAAACGTTAACGATCCGCAAGTTCTTGCAATATAGGCCGCAACGTTTCTTTAGCTACTGCACCTGGGGCAACATATTCAATTTCCCTTTTTTTATTTATAATAAAAGTGGTAGGAATACCTTGAAAAGGTCCATACTTCTGCTGAATGATGCCATCGTCCACCACCAGCGGATAGTTTATGTTATATTCTTCGGCAAAAGGGCGTACGGCATGCCATCCCTCTTCGTCTATAGATACTCCCAAAAATTGCACCCCGTCATCGCGCAACTCATCCTGCAACTCCATAAAGGCAGGTATCTCTTTTCGGCAGGGCATGCACCAGGTAGCCCAAATATTAAGCACTACAACCTGCCCTTCATAATCGGAGAGCCTAAAACCAGCTCCATTCATAGTAGTCAACCTGAAATCAGCAGCTTCAATATACCGATCAACTTCATTGGGCTGCGTATTAGGTAGCATCGTTGATTCATTCGGTACGGTGCCGCAGGAAATTATCACAAGCAGGAAAGATAAACTAATAAAGGCGTTCTGTATGCACATTAAGAATAATCAGGGGTGTAATTGCCTTGCAAATAATCCATAATTTCATCGTATAAGTTACTATGACAGATATTTTTAAGGGTTCGGTTTTTATTTGTAAAAGTAACCTCACCGGGTATTCTAAGCTTTACTGTATAGTATTGTTCCGTCCACAAATCAAACCGGGCATCAATATCCTGAATACATTTTCCCCTGGCCACAGATTCCTCATTTATCATGTGATTCTGCCGGATGTATACCAGAAGGTTTTGATATTTGCTTACAGATAAGCCACGAACGTTAGCAATATTGGGTTTTAGTATTTTTTAATTTTCCATTTTTCATTTCATTGATACGGATCTTAAAGAATAGAACCTCACAACTAAGTGAGGCTTTGTGGGTCATAATAATATATCTTCTACTAAAACCGTATTTTCAGCTTTGATGCGTTTTCCGGCTGCCCACTCCCGATGAAGCGGTAAAACAATTAGGTACTTTACCACCACTTTAAAAGTACCGGCCAGGATTAGGTATTCCTCCCAAG
This sequence comes from Balneolales bacterium, assembly GCA_040878085.1. Taxonomy (GTDB): domain Bacteria; phylum Bacteroidota; class Rhodothermia; order Balneolales; family Natronogracilivirgulaceae; genus JBBDMU01. The sequence goes on along the minus strand of JBBDMU010000028.1, from coordinate 95,652 downwards.
TTCATCGCCTACGCCCGATAGTGTCCGGGAACAACTGGAAGCCCTGGCAATCGATTTTCAGGTGAATGAAATCCTCATACAGGATATGATGACCGACCACCAGGCCAGATTACATTCATACGATCTCCTGACGGCCGCTTTTAAACTGGAAGAGAAAGTTTAAATACCTACCTTGTGACTTCAGCTTATATGCAAATTAAATTGAATCACACAGCAACATAGTATTACTTTTTAAGCTATTGTATAATATACTCAGAACAAATTGTCTGCCCATACTCCTTCTCTTTACGTTAAGCGGGATATCATGGACAGCAGACGCTGGTCCTTTATTAGAAAATAAGCCTGGCAGTTTACAAATACAGAATCAAAGGCATACAATAAGCGGAACCATCACCGATAAAAACACAGGAGAATCCCTTATCGGTGTAACCGTGCGGGTTTTACAAGCAGAGGGCACCGGTGCGGCCACCAATGCCTACGGGTTTTACTCCATGACCCTCCCGGAGAGGAATTATACCCTGGTATTCAGTTATATAGGCTATCAGCAACAAACCAGATCCGTAACTCTGGATGAAAATAAAAGAATCAACATCGAGCTCGATGATGCCGCTTCCCAACTGGAGGAGTTTACAGTTACGGCACGACGCCCCGATGAAAACGTAAGCGGCACCCAATCCGGCATTAACCGGATCAATATGAACGAGATCAACCAGATTCCGGTCTTCATGGGCGAGCGGGATGTCCTTAAATCAATCCAGCTACTTCCCGGTGTGCAAGCTGCCGGCGAAGGCAACACAGGGTTCTTCGTGCGCGGCGGCTCGGTTGACCAAAACTTGATTCTACTCGACGGTGCTCCCGTTTACAATGCTTCCCATTTAATGGGTTTCTTCTCAACGTTCAACTCGGATGCAATCAAAGATGCGACTTTATACAAAGGAAGCATGCCCGCCGAATTTGGTGGCCGCATTGCCTCAGTGTTGGATATCCAAATGAACGAAGGGAACAATCAAAGTTATGGCGGCAGCGGCGGGATTGGGCTAATCTCAACCAATTTGAATGTTGAAGGACCCATACAGCAAGGCAAATCTTCCTTCCTGATCAGCGGCCGGAGAACCTACGCCGATATGTTTCTGAAGTTAAGCGCCGATGAGGCAATATCCGGCAATTCTCTTTACTTCTATGACCTGAACGCCAAAGCAAACTTCATCCTGTCGGGCAATAACAGAATCTATCTCTCCGGATACTTTGGCCGCGATAAGCTGGGATTTCAGGATATGTTCGGCATCGACTGGGGCAACCGAACCGGAACCCTGCGATGGAACCATTTGATCAACGACCGCATGTTTTCCAACACATCCCTCATATTCAGCGACTACAGCTACAACATCAATATAGATTTTGATGGGGATGAAATTGGCATCCTGTCAAGGATAAGGGACTGGAACCTGAAACAGGAATTCGAGTACTTCCCGAATCCCCGAAACACCATTAAATTCGGTGTGAACACCATTTACCATACCATCACACCCGGCGAGATAACCGTATCAGAGTCGTCAGGATTTAACCCTATGCCGCTTCAGGACAGATACTCCTGGGAAAACGCCTTTTATGTAAGCAATGAATGGAGCGCCACGCCCAACATAAACGTAAACTATGGGGTCCGGCTATCCTCATTCAGCATTCTGGGCGAAGGTGATTTCTATACGCTCGATGAACAGCACCAGGTCACTGACACTACAAGCTACCAGTCCGGGGAGTTTGTGGATACACATTTTAATATTGAACCCCGCTTATCGGCGTCATACCAGTTCGGTGGTACCTCCTCGGTCAAGGCTTCTTATGCCCGTTCTACGCAAAATATGCATTTGCTCTCCAACTCCACGACCACCAACCCCACCGACCGATGGATACCCAGTTCGAATATTATCAAACCACAAACTGGCGACCAGGTCTCTATGGGCTATTTCAGAAACTTCTCCGATAACCGGTATGAACTCAGCACTGAAATTTACTACAAGCACATGCAAAACCAGGTGGATTATAAAGACGGGGCCGATGTAACCAACAGCGACATGATAGAAACCGAACTGCTTTTCGGCCAGGGACGAGCCTACGGCGTAGAGCTCCTGTTTAAGAAGACCGCCGGACGCTTCAGTGGCTGGGTAGGATATACCCTGGCCCGCACCGAAAGCCTCATCGAAGGCATCAATAACGACAACTGGTACCCTGCCCGGCAAGACCGTACTCATGATATTACTGTAGTAGGCATGTATAACCTGAGTGACCGATGGTCTTTATCGGCTTCATGGGTTTATAACACCGGCAATGCCGTAACCTTCCCCAGCGGCAAATATACAGTAGATGATCAGGTAATTTTCTATTATACCGAACGCAACGGCTATCGCATGCCCGATTACCATCGCCTGGATATCGGGGCTACCTGGAAATTACGGCAAGGCGATAAATTCTCATCGGATTTATCCTTCAGTATCTATAATGCTTACGGCCGGGAGAACCCATACGTCATCAATTTCAGGGAAAATGAAAAGAATCCCTCAGCAACAGAAGCCTACCAGATAGCCCTGTTCAAGCTGGTTCCCGCCATTACCTATAAATTCAAGTTTTAGTCCATGGACTGTAAAAAGCTATCTTTACTAACCCTGGTCGCCTGCTTTGCCTTAATATCATGCGAACAGATTATTGATGTCGATCTAAATTCCGCTGCGCCAAAATACGTGATAGAAGGAGCCATAACCGACAGCAATAAACCCCACCAAATCAAAATCACGCAAACCAAAGATTTTGATGAGAAAGATGATTTCAAAGGTGTTGATAACGCTGAGGTGTTTATCTCAGACGATAAAGGAAATTCAAAATCTTTTATACATGTCGATTCCGGGGTTTATCATGGAAATGATTTTTCCGGTGTACCTGGAAATACCTATACCCTTACCGTCGATATTGAAGATGAAACTTTTACCGCGTCCTCCAAAATGCCTGACCCCGTAGAATTCAGGGAGTTGAATGTAGAAGTTATTTCAATACTAGGCAATACCATCATGTTTCCCAATGCCCTGTTCCCGGATCCGGAGGGCATCGATAATTATTATCGCCACATCTTGTTCGTTAACAAAGAAAAGAGCAATTCGATATTTGTAAGTTCTGATGATCTTTTTGACGGCAACTACGTTGAAAGAACGTTACCCTATGGCGATTTTGAGAATGGACTGAATCCGGGCGATACTATACTTGTTGAAATGCAATCTATCGACAAGAACATATACGAATATTTTTCAAGCCTTCTTAAAACCATTAACCGTTCAGCAGCATCTCCCGCCAATCCAACCACTAATATATCGGGAGGAGCATTAGGTTATTTCAGTGCCCACACCGTCCAGACGAGAAGTGTAGTAATTGATAATGAAAATTAAAGGTAAAGGCTTGATCAACTCCTGACCAAGTCCATACCAACTCCTACAAAAGCCCGGCTGGCAGTAGGAGTTGTATAGGGGGTGAGTCAGGCTTATCAGGTGGTTGAATTTGCTTCAGCCTTACTTATTATTGGGCCTTTAAAATATTTTGAGGCTGTCTCAAAAGGCTGTTACGGCAAAGCGTCCAGGCTTGCCGAGAGTGCAATCGTGCATCCTGAGCGCAATCCTCGCGAGGCGTGGACGCCTCACGGAACAGTTTTAGACCTTTTGAGACAGCCTCCTGATTGAAAAATACCAATTATTACCAAGTAGGGGGGGCGAATTGGTTTGCATTACTCTTATCAATTCCTTTTAGCCGCTCTTTTTTAAACAAAAGCTTGAAAGCTGTACCCTCGGCCGAAGGTCCATATTGATAATCGGCATTCAACTGATGAGACAGATCGCGAATCAGGTTACATCCTAATGTTTTGCTGCCTGATAGTGCAAAATCTTTGGGTAAGCCTATTCCGTTATCCTGTATGGTTAGAAGTACGTATTTTTTCTCAGGACGTTTGAGATGTATTGTAATGATCCCTTTGCCGTTTTCAGGAAAGGCATGTTTGAGTATATTGGTTATAATTTCATTTACAATGAGGGAGCAAGGTATGGCCTGAGTAATATTCAATTTAATAGCTTCGCAGTTATAGTGAACAACAATCTCGTTTTGCTTTTGGAAAGATTCTATGATAGCGGATACTAATTTTTTTATGTTATTGACAAAATTTAACTTATAGAAGCTTTCGGATCGATATAGTTGCTCGTGAATGTTCGCCATGGTTTGAATGCGGACCACACTATCAAATAATTTCTCGGTTACCGCAGGATTTTTTTCCCTGGATGCCTGCAGGTGCAGTAAACTGGATACCACAGCCATATTATTTTTCACCCGGTGGTGTATTTCGGCAAGGAGCGTTTCTTTTTCTTTTAACGAATCCAGCAACTGCTGCTGCTGTAGCTTTTGTTCTGTTACGTCCCGCGAATTCGTCACCAAACCACCAATCGTGGGATCTTTTATCATATTAATTATGGTTGTCTCTATCCATCTCCAGCTGCCTTTGGAGTCGGCAAACCGGTAGGGTTCAATTTTTAGGCGCTTTCTAGTGGCGAATAAATTTGAGAGATCATTTACTACGCGCTGTTTGTCATCTTTATGGACATTTTCCAGTGCATATGTGCCGATAAGATCCCCGGCCGGTATACCCAAAACCGTTTCAGACGAGGGACTCATGTAGGTGTACCTGAACTCTTCGTCAAATATGGCAATCAGATCTGAACCTCCCTGCACCAGGGCTTTAAATCGTCGTTCACTAAATTGTAACTCTCCAACCGCTTTTTTTCGTTCGCTGATGTTTTGACTGAAACCATAAAGCCGTGTGCAAACCCCATTGCGATATTCAGGAACCCCCGTTGCCCGTATCCATCGTTCGTCACCTTGTCCGCTTATGATTTTTAGTTCAACATCAAAGGGTATTTTATATTCAATAGCATCGTGTATTACTTTTCTATAAGTAGTCCTGTCAATCCCTTTTTTGAATAAATTGATGGTAGTTTCAAGATCAGGGATATGGTCATTATCAAGTCCATAAACTCTTTTTGTTACTTGGGACCATTGTAGATTACCTGCAGACATATCATATTCCCAGGTGCCAATGCGAGCCAGCCTGTAGGCTTTATCCAGTATTTGCTGATTTCTTTCGAGATTTTCCTGGGCCAGTATTTGATCAATCTTTAGAGCCAGGTGCTTTGCAATGGTATTGATAAAAGTTTGTTCACCGTGAGGAAAAGGATTCTTTTTCAAGCAAACCACCTTTATTGCAAGAGTTGCTCCATTACTGACTACAGCCTCAGCCGATAGTTTCCACATAGTATCGGTATAGTGAGGAGTAATGTACTTTTTATCGTCATATTTTATAAAGGCTTCTGTAAGATCGGGATATTGCCAGCCATCCGGGAGTATCGTGACAGCTTCCTTTAGCAGCTCATCAACCGACAGCTCCTTTTCATTCAAATTGGATATCCGGTATAGGCAGGATTGTCCTTTTACCCGTTCTCTAAGATTCAGCAATGCTTTGCTTTTTTGTTCTTCGATCAGCTTTTGATCGGTGATATTTGTTTTGGAATGGATGATGAAATCAATCTCTCCTTGTTTATCAAATACCGGGGTGTTTAATGGAATCCAATACGTTGTTTGCTGCATTCCGGTATAACTATCAGGTTTGCAATACTTAACGGGCTCCATTTTATGAGACTCTTTTGTGACCAACACCTTGTTTAGTGAATATTTAAAAGCTTTCAGCCTTAGGGTATCTTCTTTGTTTTCAAGGCTTCCAAAAACTTCCTCCACAGTTTTACCTATAAGATTAGCCTCATCAATGCCTACAATTTCCAAATAGGCCTGGTTAACCAGTCTTATAGGAAATCCAGGTTCAGGGGTAACAATGAGTGAAGGATTGGGGAGAGCCTTCAAAATAGAGCAGGCTTGTAAATGACTTATCATAGTTTAATATAGCTTGAGAAATAACGGAGAAAGCTTTAAACACTATTATGTCTTCTGGATTAGCTTTTAATGAATGTCGGTATAGCTCCTATTGGGATCATCTTTATGTATGGAATGTATATCCCTTCATTTTAGTTTATTAAGCATCTTTGGCGGGCATAGTTTTTTTTACATTTCTGGCGACCCAGATGTTCACGCCCCCGCCAATCAGGCATACAATGCCTGTTACCTGACCAACAAAACCAGCGAAATCAGTTTGTCCCCAATAAGTAACTAGATTTTGCAGGCCCACCAGTACAATAAGAATTCCGGTAAAAAGGAGAATGTAGTAGATAATCTTTTTTTGCATAATATTATTTTCGCAAAGATTTTTATTTAGCGGAATATTACATCTTTAATGCAATACTTTACAGATACGAAACTAATAAAAATATCCATAAGGAGTTAGGAAGAATTACAGTTACGCAGATATTATAAGTTATTTGCTGAATGGATGCCTAATGAGGGGGCTTAAAAAAGGCACCAAGTAGTATGTAGAGGCGGGGCTTTATATTGTTTTTTCCCGGCCGGCTGGTGTAAGGACGGAAAACGGGAAAAGAGAAGCTCTCTCAAAAGGCTGCGCACCGGGCAAATGTTCATGTTTGCTCCGCACGCACTCGTGCTATATGAATGTATTTCTCACTAAGCGTGAAAACTTATCGGCGCAGTTGACAGGAGCCAAAGGGAAGAATATTGGGCAGACAAATTAATAGTCGTCTGCCCAATAATGGGTAATTATGAACTCAATGCTTAACCTATCCTGTGCTTTGCATGGCGGCGGCTATTCCATTGATGCTGGAAAACAGAGCGTGCCGTAGCTTTTCTTTTTCTTCAGGACTGGCCTTTTTAGTGCGTTTCAGCAGCTCGATCTGAAGCAGGTTAAGCACATCGGTATAAGGGTTTCTCAGGGCAATGGATTTTTGGATTACCGGACTGTCATCGAGCAATTTTTCCTGGCCGGTGATATCGAGGATGGCTTTTTCGGCCAGATTAAATTCCTCTTCGATCAGCAAGTGAAATTTATTGTTTTCCTCACTGCTGTAATGCTTGGCAATTTCCAGATGAGCCCTGGCCATTTCCCGCTGAGCGTTATCAAGCACGGCTTTAAAGAAATCCCATTCTTTGTAGAGGCGCTGCATCTCTTTTAGATCATCCGAATTATCCCGAATAATGCCATCCAATGCATTCCCTATGCCGAACCAGCCGGGCAGGTTATAACGCACCTGCGTCCAGGCAAATACCCAGGGAATCGCACGAATAGAACCAAAATCTACTTCATTTGATGATTTCCTGGAAACCGGACGTGACGCTATCGGCAGCCGGCTAATTTGTTCAATAGGGGTGATCTGTGTATACCACTTCCATAGTTCTGCATCACCGGAGAAATCGGTATAGCGTTTCATAGAACGTTGAGAAATCGCCTCCATGATAGCATAAGGCTTTTCCTTGTCGGATAGGTGCTCTTTTTTATATTTTTCTGCTTCTGCCGTGGAGCTGATCATTGCATGAACAATCTGCTCGAGATGCCTTTTGGCAATGGCCGGCAAAGCGTACCGGAAAGATATCACCTCACCCTGCTCCGTCATTCGAATCTTGCCGTTGTGGCATGCCGGCGGCAGCGCCTTAACAGCCTGACTGGATCGGCCACCGCCCCGCCCTACGGTGCCTCCGCGTCCGTGAAAGAGTCGAAACTCTACATTATGCTTCAGGTGCACATCGGCCAGGGTCTCCTGGGCTTTATGAAGCGCCCAGTTAGCCATCCAATAGCCGCCGTCTTTATTGCTATCGGAGTAACCCAGCATGATTTCCTGAAAGTTTCCACGTTCTTTAAGCTGAAGCTGGTAAAGAGGATCACTATACAAAGCATCCATTAAGGTGGCGCTTCTTTCAAGATCGTCGATAGTCTCAAAAAGAGGAACAACATCCAGGTCGAAATGCACCCGGCCTTGCTCCATTCGCCAGAGCCCGGCTTCCTTAGCTATCAGCAGGACTTCCAGCAAATCACTGACCTCGTGGGTCATGCTAACAATCAGGCTTCCGATGGAGCTTTTATCTTCATCCATGGCTTTGCGGACTACCGCAAAAGTTTTCATGGTTTCAAGAGACTTTTCGCTGAGCTCTGCATTGGAATGCACTAATGGACGCGGATTATATAATTCCTCTTTTAAGTACTTAAGTTTTGCAGCCTCGTCCAGTTTGGTATATCCTTCAACCACTCCGGCTTTGTTCATCAAATCATCCACTGTTTGCTCAAAAACCAGGCTGTGCTGGCGGATATCCATAGCCGCAATTGAATAACCGAACGTCTTTATCTGGTAGATAAGATCCTGGAGTTTCCCCCGGTAAGCCAGATCGGCGAATCCTGATTCCTCAAGACACTGCTGCAGCATAGCCATTTCGGCAGCAAGATCATCGGAAGTATATCGGGGTGAGCCGGTATTTTCCCCCATCTGCTCTTTGATCAGTCTTTCAAGCTCCATATCCAGCTTTTGCTGAATAAAACTTAGTTTCACCCGGTAGGGCTCATGACCGTATTTTTCGGCTTCTGATACCTTCAGCAGATAATTTTCTTTATCTGACTCAATAGATTCTTTTAGTTTGACCGGAGTAGCAATTTGTCTCGAAGATATGCTTAGTTCTTTCCACAACAGGTCAAGTTCTGCCTCATACAGATCAAAAGCCGCTTTTTTATGTGTGATTAAAGTTTCTCTGGTAACATCAGGCGTAACAAAAGGATTACCATCGCGATCACCGCCTATCCATGTGCGGTATTTCAGAAAAACCGGAAGATCGGGGCGCTCGCCGTAATACTTTTCTACAGCTTCACCCAGATCTTTGTACATGCGGGGTATTGTATTCCATATTGAAGACTTCAGGAAATACAGACCGTTTCGTACTTCATCCTCAACCGATAACCGGGATGGGCGAACATCATCGGTAGAAAGCAAGATTCCTATTTGATGGTACATTTTAGAAATAACCTCTTCACTTTCAGAAGGGGTAAGATCTGTTGCATTGACTTTAGCCAGTAGTTTGGAGATGTATTCCTGAATATGAAGAATACTGCGCCTGCGGGCTTCGGTAGGATGGGCCGTTAGTGTGGGTTGAATATCCAACTCACCAATAAGATGTAACACTTCATCCAGAGAGAATCCTTGCTTTTTTAATTGATAAACAGCCTCTGCAATAGACTCGGCGCGTGGGTTATCATCATCGGCCATCTTTTCCCGATCCCGATTGATGCGGATGATCTCATCCTGTTCGGCTTTATTGATCAAGTGGAAGAATGAGGTAAAAGAACGAAGCAGCCAATCAATTTCACTTTCGTTTAAAGTTTCTGCCTCACTGGAAACTTCTTTTCGCAAATGCTCCTTGCCAGGCTCATAAGCCAGTTTACAACGTGATCGAAAGGATTCAACCAAGTCGTAATGTTTGTCTCCTGCCAATGCCCTTATTGAATGGCCCAACAAGGTGCCAAGAAGATTTACTTCTCTGCTTAACGGTTTTGAAATGCCTTCCCCTTCAGCTTCTATGTCTAATCCTTTCCAGCGTTGCATAATCTTTTTTCGTTTATGGATTTAAAATGATAAAAATAAGCAATAATATCCTCTTGTTCATTTTTCTTTTTTATGTTTGCCCACCCGGCATTGATTTGCCAATTTTTTAGGTACTTTTTTACCACAAATTACACAACGGGCACAAAGATTAGTATTGCATTGCTGTAACTCGCATGTTATTGGTTGAAATGATGGAAACGTTTATTGTAGTGGACGACCTGAAAATCATCAGTCCAACAACTTTGCGTTCTTTGTGTACTTTGCGGTTACCTCTCTCTATTCCACCATGAACCCATCGTCCAGTTCCAGCACCAGGGCCCAGCCCATCTTTTTGCTGTCATAAACAATATCGAAGTAACGATTTTGCTTCGTGTGTACCACGAAATGCACATGCTGGGTGTCGCCTACGTGCTCCACATAACTGCGCCTGATCTCAGATACCTCAAACTCATCACCGGATTTCAGCCGGAAGGTGATGGGAGTGATTCTCCGGGCAACTCCTTGCATCTTAAAGCTTGAGAACAAGGCGGTAACATTTATTTTTTGAAATTTATTCTGTTGCATAACAAAGTTTGGTTTAGCCACTGTAATATGTGCAATATATGTAATACATTTGAGAATGCATGGAAGTTTTCAAAAAAATAATATGGGGAGCTACGATGTGGACAGGAATGTTCACCGCATCACCCTGTACAGTACGGTGGCTGCCGAGCAGCAGCACATCAGCAAGAAAAAGCGGCTGTACCTGCACCTGGACATGAACTGTTTCTACGCCCAGGTGGAGCAGGTATCTTATAAGCTATACGGCCTTCCGGTGATCGTGGGCGGATGGAGGAAGCAAAACGGCACCCCCCGCGGCATTGTGGCCACATCCAGCTATGAGGCCCGCAAGCTCGGCATCAAGACGGCCATGAGCGCTTATGAGGCCGCGAATATATGCCCGTATATCATATTCCTTCAGGTCCATTATTCCAAATACCAGGCCATCAGCCGCCAGATCAGGGCCATTTTAGACAACTACTCTCCTGATGTGGAAGGCTACTCGATGGATGAGTTCTTTTTGGATATTTCCTTCATGCTTAACCGCAGCGAGCAGGACATTATCAAAATGTGCACCAGGCTTAAAAATGAAATCTATAACAAAGTCGGCTTAATCTGTTCGACAGGAGTATCCTATAGCAAAACCTATTCCAAGCTGGCCTCCGACATCCAAAAACCCGACGGGCTGACACTGGTCATGAATGAAGAGCAAGCCGAAGAAATCATCCATCCCCTGCCCCTGGACGAGGTGTGGGGAATAGGAAGCCGAAGGTATGCCAAGTTGCAGCACGCCGGGATCAAAACCATCCGGGATGCGATGAAACGGGGTCCTGTTCCTTTCGAAAAACTTTTCGGTGCCTATTTCGGCAAGATGCTGTTCGAGACCGCCACCGGCAAAGACAAGGCGAAGGTCATAGAGCCGGTTCATACGCCTGACGAGATCACCTACATGCACACGTTTTCCGACTGGACGAAAGATCCGCAGCGGGTAAAGGGTGAAATCTCCAAAGCGGTCGGGCAGTTGTGCTACCGGATGCGAGGATACGGCTGCCGGGCTAATGCTTTCGGCATGTACATCCGTTTTCAGGATGCCGGCTGGAAGGGCGTCAACGTGCTGTTCACCACCCCGGGCTTTACCAACCTGGACAGCTACATCCTGCCCTGCTGCTATGATGCGGCCATGCCCCTGGTCAACAAGTTTCTCTGCGAAGGCATGGCCATTCGGGGCGTAGGGCTGAATACGGTAAAGATGAGTTACGCCCTCCAGCAGGAGCTATTCTTTCAGGAAGACGAACACGGCCGCAAACTATACCATGGCATCGACATGATCAACAATCGCTTCGGTTTGGAAAGCGTGAGGATGGCCTCAAGCATGTATGCCGTGGAAGGCAAAACCCACTTTTTTGACCGCTGAAGGGGAAGTTAAAATGGTTCTATTGCATTCTATTCAGACCACTATTATGAAAAAAGGCATGACTGTTGTATCCTTTTATTGGTAAAAGCGTAAGAGCAACAGATGTCTTTTGTCTATGCCTCTGGTCCGGACGGCCCTTGTATAAACATTATAAATATAATTATAGCGGTTCTGATGCTATGGTGCGTTATGGACCTAAATTTAAAATAATACATAAGCTTATCATGCAGACGATATTAGGATCAGGCGGGGCAATTGGAACGGAACTTGCAAAGGCACTTATTGAATACACTGATCAAATCAGGCTGGTAAGCCGTACACCCGGAAAGGTTAATGCAAACGATCAGCTTATGACAGCCGATTTGTTGTATGCTGATGAAGTGCGCAAAGCGGTTGAGGGATCTTCCGTAGTATACGTGACAGCGGGTTTGCCATACAACCACAAACTATGGAAGGACAAATGGCCTAAAATTATATCCCATGTTATTGCCGCATGTAAAGAGCATAATGCAAAGTTGGTATTCTTCGACAATATTTACATGTATGATAAAGATCACCTGAATGGCATGACGGAAACAACCCCCGTCAATCCGCCCAGCCAGAAAGGTGAGGTACGTGCACAGATTGCCGATATGATTATGAGCGAATCAAGAAATGGCAGGCTATCCGCATTGATCGCACGTTCGGCTGATTATTACGGGCCGGATATTAAAAAAACCAGCGTGCTTACAGAAACGGTTATTAATCCCCTGGCACAAGAAAAGAAAGCCAACTGGGTGGGATCGGCCGATTGTAAGCATTCCTACACTTTCACTCCTGACGCCGGTAAAGCCACCGCTTTGCTTGGAAACACGACAGACGCATACAACCAAGTCTGGCACCTTCCCACCGCAGCAAACCCGCCCACCGGCAAAGAGTGGGTTGAACAATTAGCCGGAGAGCTGGGCGCCAAGCCGAGGTATCGTGAAGTTTCAAAGTTTATGGTCAGGACAATGGGCCTGTTTTCACCCCTGATGAAAGAACTGGTAGAAATGATGTACCAATACGACAGGGATTATGTATTTGATAGCAGTAAATTTGAGAAGCGTTTCAATTTTAAACCCATCCCTTATTCAGATGGTATCAAAAAAACTGTTGAAAGATATACGAGATCAACTTAATACAGCCTCTTTTTCTTCTTCAACATCTATAGTTTCCCGGTCATAATTTAGCACGACAAGATTATCTGCATTATTCAACAGCCGTTTGCTATCACTGGTCAGATTTATAAGACTTACTTTTTTGCCCACCTTAGCATAGCGTTCTGTTATTTTGTTTAATACTTCCAAGCCGGAATGATCGACAATTCTAGATTCTTCAAAATCAATGATCACGCGCTCAGGGTCGTTCATTACATCGAACTTCTCCTGAAAAGTTGTTGCGGATCCAAAGAACAGCGGTCCATAGATTTCGTAGTGTTTGTCACCAAACTCATCAACTCGTTTTCTGGCACGAATCATTTTGGAGTTTTCCCATGCAAAAGCAAGCGCCGAGATCACTACACCAATTAATACGGCCACGGCTAGGTTATGGAATACCACTGTCACAACCATTACCATTAACATGACTACTACATCAGTGGGTGGTACTTTACGAAATATTTTTAGACTTGCCCACTCAAAAGTACCGATGGCCACCATAAACATAAGCCCAACCAATGCCGCCATAGGAACCTGTTCTATAAGAGAGGCGCCAAAAAGAATGAAAGTGATCAGGGCCAGTGACGCAACAACACCAGAAACCCTGCTTCTGCCACCGGAACTGACATTGATGATGCTTTGCCCGATCATCGCGCAGCCGCCCATGCCGCCAAAGAAACCCGTTACCAGGTTGGCTGTACCCTGAGCCACACATTCTTTGTTGCCGCTACCGCGGGTTTCGGTCATTTCATCCACTACCGTAAGGGTAAGCAGGCTTTCTATCAATCCAATCATGGCCATTATAAAAGCATATGGAAATACTATCATTAATGTCTCTAAGGTAAACGGAACCATTGGGAAATGGAACGAAGGAAGTCCACCCGAAATCGAGGCGATATCCCCTACTGTTTTTGTCGGCAATCCGAAGAAGATAGCCACTCCCGAGACCGCCACAATAGCGGCAAGGGATGGGGGGATGGCCTTGGTAATTTTTGGGAGAAAGTATATAATGGCCATGGTTGCAACCACAAGGGCGGTCATTAAATAAAGTGTCGGACCGGTTATCCAGCTACCTGCACCGGAAGCATCAAACGTTTTAAATTCATTAAGTTGGGATAGGAATATCAGAATAGCCAGACCATTAACAAATCCAAACACTACCGGGTGTGGAACCAGCCTGATCAGCTTTCCAAGTTTAAGGAAACCGATGGCTAGCTGAATCAGCCCCATCACTACTACGGCGGCAAACAGATACTCCACCCCGTGCATGGCTACCAGGCTTACAATAACAACGGCAATAGCACCGGTTGCCCCGGATATCATGCCTGGTCTTCCGCCCATGATGGCCGTAATTAATCCGACAATAAAGGCACTATACAGGCCCACGAGGGGGCTTACATCAGCAATCAATGAAAAAGCTACCGCTTCCGGCACTAATGCCAGTGATACTGTAAGACCAGATAATACTTCTGTTTTAATATCCGATTGTTTCTTTTCTAAGTATTTAAATAACATTTAATAATTATATGTAATGATAATTTGATTCGAGGGCACAGGTAAACCCCGCTCCTGAATATCAGGAAATACAAAAGTGGATCAGTTTTTATAAAATAATCAAGAGGGAGTGGATAAAGCTTTAAACTCCATATAATAGGCGCGAAGGCGGGATTTTAATTTTAATCTTTATTGATAACAGTTAAACAATATAAGGATTATTAAGGAACTTAAAATGTATATATTGTGACAAAAATAAAATTAATATTTAGACATTCTACCACAATATGTTTTATGATTAAAAAAGCGCTTTTTATACAAAAATCTTTATGACAAATTAAATAACCTTAGAAGTTATTTTATTTGTTTATCTATTGATGATATAGAAATAAAAAAAGGGGAAGACTGAAAGATTTTATAGAATCCATCAACTTCCCCCCTTTTAGCTAACTTAGTGACGTACGTATTATTAAGACTCTTGAGCAACTCCGATTACACCACAGCCCAAACGAGGTCCGGCATCACCTGTTGGTTGGGTCTCAAGATCATCTTCACCAGCATGCACAATAACACCACGGCCAAGAATGCCCGACTCGCCCGTTAATTGGATAACTGAATCTGTAAAGTTAAGCGTGGCAATGCCATTCTGGTCGCTGTCCAGGTTGCCAAGATCACCCATATGACGCTCCGTATCATCTGGATCACTATGTCGCATATTTTGCGGATTGAAATGCCCACCGGCAGATGTTCCATCATCGGCTGTGCAATCACCATATTGATGTATATGAAATCCATGTCTGCTTTCAGGATCTAGCCCTGATATGGTTGCATTGACACTAACGCCATTGTTTTCCTGGGTAAAAGTGACTTCGCCACTAATATCATTTCCCTCGGTAGGGGTTATGACAGCAACTAATTGATCATGTTCAACAGAGTTATCTGTTTGCGGTTCCTGAGCGCATGAAATTATAATAATAGGAACGACTAAGGTTAATAAGTATTTTTTCATATATTTAATATCTTTTAAGCAGTTGACAGTAATTTTATAGTTCAATTACCATTTGTTTTTAATTCAGCTAATATATAATATCGGAATTGATATCATACTTTTAAAGTATTAATCCAAATAGTTATAGAATACCTGAATGGTGAGGATAAAGCTGAGAAATAGCATTTCGGATATCAATTAGAGCAGAAAATGAAACGGTGATATAACAAAAATACTCATCGGAAATTAAGGCTCATACCCATTACCCATTACCCAGTCATCTTTTTTTATACTTATATAAATCAGGGAGGATAAATAAATAAGGCGTTGCTTCAGTATGTATTGGTGCTCTTGATTACAAGATTCAGGTATTTTACTACCTGGTCCTGACACCTCGGGATTTTTGACCTTTCCCCGATTTTTGGATCCCAAAGTCAACGCCTTAAAATTATGATAATATTAAATATATACATCGGCAAGTTTATTTAGAATGTTTAATTACTGCGGAAACGACTTAGTATTCAAACCCTAAAGAGCCCCCCTACAATCCACAGTCTAACTCCAACCGTAACACTCACAAATGTCATGGCGATTAAAACCGGTTTTCCTTCTTTATCAATCATTGATTTACGTTCAACCATATTTAGAAGTAACTGCCTTCGAAAGTATAAATACCTCTGTGATGAAATATCACCAAGTGATGCAGTCACTAAGCAACACGCGCATAATTATTTTAACCACATAATATTAGGATTCATTTCCATTGTTGGTTGGGGTTGAGGAGCTTTTGGCATTTTTCCTTTTACAAATAATTGTCGCGAATACTTTAATCTTCCATATGTTTTGGTATATTATTACCTTCAATAAATAACAATACTCCTTGGTCTAATACTTCATGATCCATAACGATGCTTTAAATAGAATTTATCAACATGTTGTTAAAAGAAATCAAGGTGAAGAAGAATTCCACCAGGCTGTCCTTGAGGTTTTTGGATCTCTAAAACCGGTAGTTGAACGAAATCCGGATATTTTAAGAAACAAGATTCTTGAGCGGCTATGTGAACCTGAGCGCCAAATTATATTTCGGGTACCCTGGCAGGAAGATGATGGAACTGTACAGATTAACCGTGGATTTCGGATAGAATTTAATAGTGCCCTGGGTCCTTATAAAGGGGGATTACGTTTCCATAGTACGGTAAACCGCGGAGTGATCAAATTCCTTGGCTTTGAACAGATCATCAAAAATAGCCTTACTGGTCTTCCGCTCGGAGGTGCAAAAGGAGGCTCTGATTTCGATCCGAAAGGCAAATCAGATACCGAAGTAATGCGTTTCTGCCAAAGTTTTATGACCGAACTGTCACGGCACATGGGTGAATATACTGATATACCCGCCGGTGATATTGGTGTTGGACAGCGCGAGCTGGGTTACTTGTTCGGGCAGTATACCCGCATCACCAACCGGTATGAATCCGCAACTCTTACGGGAAAAGGTATTGAATGGGGCGGCACGGTGGTACGTAAAGAGGCCACAGGTTATGGGCTGGCTTACTTCGTCAGGGAAATGCTTAAGATGCGGGATGAAAGCTTTGAAGGTAAGAATTGTGTGGTATCTGGGTCAGGCAATGTTGCAATTTACGCTATGGAGAAGGTAGAAAAATTGGGGGGCAAGGTGATAGCTTGCTCGGATTCACAAGGATATATATACGACGAAAATGGCATAGACCTGGATGTGGTCAAGGAAATAAAAGAAGTAAACCGCGGACGTATCAGCGAATACCAGGAACACCACAAAAATGCACGTTATTTCGAAGGCGGTAATATTTGGGAAGTCCCTTGCGATGTAGCTCTGCCCTGCGCAACACAAAATGAACTGGACGAAGATTCCGCGAAAATACTGGTCAAGAATGGCTGCACAATAGTTGCCGAAGGTGCTAATATGCCGGCCACTCCCGGTGCGATAGTTGTATTTCAGGAAGCAAATGTAGCCTTCGGACCCGGTAAAGCGGCCAATGCCGGCGGAGTTGCCACTTCTGCCCTGGAGATGCAGCAAAATGCCAGCCGGGATGTATGGAATTTCAACTACACCGATAAACGCCTTACTGAAATCATGGTCCAGATACATAATCGCTGCTATGAAACAGCAGAAGAGTATGGAAATCCTGGCAATTATGTAAGTGGCGCCAATATAGCCGGTTTCCTGAAAGTAAGTCGGGCGATTGAGGCTCTGGGATTGATATAGCGCTTCTTAAATGAAGTGATTACAACACCAGGTGGGAAATTTTACTCCCTGTATACGTAGGCTATTCCAGCCCTTATTTAGTAATCATTCTCATACCTCCCCTATCCATTACTCGTTATCACATCAGCAGGGCAACCATTGTCCCGAATGCCCCGTACGGGCTAATAAAGCTGATGAGATCATAACAAAATACTGTAATGAATATCTTAACCAGGGATTCACGAGCGTTTAAACTTTCCACATCCTTCATTTTCGTTCTAATACTGACCGTTGGAATGATCGGCTGTGATGATACTACCACCGGACCCGGTGGTAATCATGATAATAATGGCGATAATGGAAATGATGAACCCGCCGGCACTGAAGTTTTTATGCAGGGGCAAAGTTTTAATCCATCCAATCTAACTGTTGAACCGGGAACAACAGTTACCTGGACAAACACGTCAAACCTGGTACACACGGTAACCAGCGGGTCAAACAGAGAACATGACGGACAGTTTGACAGCGGTAATATCGCACCCGATGAATTTTATGAATATACATTCGAAGAAACCGGCACTTACGATTATTACTGTAGACCACACGTCGGAATGAGCGGAACTATTACTGTAGAAGAAAGTAATGATTAATGTAACAATAGCAATTCCAGCGGCAGATGTTTTTTTCCTCTTATTACCTAAAGCAAAAAGAAATAAAAATGCATTATTCTTTAAACATCCTGAATAAAGCAATTCTTATTCCTCTATCCCTGGTTTTTACCAATCATCTGCAGGATAATCACGGTGAGGTGATTTATTATACGGACAACGGATCTGTTGAGTTCATATCTACAGTCCCTTTGCATGAATTTACGGGGAAGTCTGATCATCTTACTGGTATGATAAATTTCGAGGAAAACATTATAGATTTTTATTTGGACCTGAACTCCCTCAAAACCGGCAATGAGCGCCGGGATAGAGACATGTACCGCACTTTGCATACAGATGAACATCCCTTTGCCGAATTTACCGGTGAGCTAGCATCTCCTTTTGATGAAAATTCCTCAGAAATACAGAATGTGACGGTAAAAGGTGAATTTACCCTTCATGGAATTACCCGTGATAAGACAGTGGAAGGGACTCTGCAGAAACATGTGAATGGTATTCGTTTAGAGGCTGAATGGGTTCAGGATATAACTGATCACAATATTGAACCGCCCGGTATCCTTTTTTACCGCGTCAGGGATGAAATGGACGTCATCATTGAAGCCATGCTTCAACCAACAGAAAGATAGATTAATGACATAAAGTTACAGCACATCATAATTATCATAAGGTTTTTTATTACTGTCACTTATGAAAACATCATCAATTTTAAGTACCGCATTTATCGTCTTTCTCTCTCTTCTGCCTCAATTAGCAGATGCGCAATTACCAAGGGAGCGTGCGGTAACCAACCCACCGGTTGATGAGATTTTCTGGACGACAACCAATATTGGCATCAGCACAGTTTATAATATATCACCACGGAATCTAAACACTTCAGTAGCGCATATCTTTGGTTTAATTAATGGTGGCATTGAACACTTCTATGGTTTGGATGATGGCGCAAATACCCGTCTCGGTTTAGATTACGGATTAACCGACAGGTTTTCGATGGGAATCGGCCGCATGACCTTCAATAAAGTAGTTGATATTCGCGGGAAATATAATATCCTGCGTCAAACAACCACCGGGAGTACACCTATTGAATTGGGGGTAAAAGGTTCTTTAGGCATCAGCACACTTTCAGGTATTGGTATGGAGCTCACAGATCGTCTGAGTTATTTTACAATGTTAATGTTAGCCCGGAAGTTTGATCGATTAAGTGTGCAGCTTTCTCCGATGATGGCTTATTATAATTTTGTCACCGAAGGTAAGCAGAACCGCTTGATTGGGATGGGTATTCTAACGAATTATGAGATATCCGACCGGCTTGCTTTAAGTGCCGAATATCTGCCGATAATAGGCAACCGTAACCAGGGAACCTCCGATGAGATGGCTATTGCGCTTAATATTAATACGGGAGGTCATGTATTCCAAATCTTTTTTAGCAGCTCTCAGTGGCACAACGAGCAGTTTATCATGGCCAACAACCATGACCGGTTCTGGGAGGGAGAAGTCCGGTTCGGGTTTAATATAAACAGAGTCTTTGGTTTCTAAATTTTAGGTCTAAATCCTATAACTAGAAACCAGAGTCTAGAAAACCAAGGCAACCTTTTTTGTTGATATCAGGTATATTCAAATAAACCCTTAGTTTTTCTTGTGGACTTAGTGGTTACATATATGCTTATAAACATCATTAAAGGTTGCAGGAAACACCAGCGTAAAAGCCAGAAAGAACTCTATGAACTGTTTTATGCCTATGGCATGAGCATTACGCTTCGCTATGCCGACTCCAGGGAACAAGCGGCAGCGGTTTTTAATGATGCTTTATTGAAAGTATTTGATAATATCGGGAAATATGACTCCCAACGCCCTTTCAAACCATGGCTACGCAAGATTATCATCAATACAGCCATCGATCATTATCATAAAAATAAAAAACATCCGGAATGGGAAGAGCTGAATTTAAATGGAAGTGAAATCAGTGAAGAGGAAACTACTACAAGCGGGATCTCTTATCAGGAAATCATTGAGATGGTGCAGCAATTGACACTGGGATACAGAACTGTTTTTAACCTGTATGTAATTGAAGGATATAAGCATGAAGAAATTGCGGAAATGCTTGAAATAGCAGTGGGCACATCTAAATCAAATTTGGCCAAGGCTAAAAGAAATCTTCGCGCCTTGTTAGAGAAAAATTTATCTACCTAAAATATGGCTAACAAAAATAACAAAAAAGACCCTCTTGAAAGGTTTTTCCAAAAAAAAGCGGGGGAGTATGATATTCAATTCAGAGAAGACGATTGGAGAAAACTGGAAAACAAGCTGGATTACCAGAACTTGCAGAAAACCTACCGAAGCAGGGTACGCTGGATAGCCGCTGCCTCAATACTGATCTTTTCCATTCTGGGCTATTATACCTTTGACAACCATAACAGGATCAACCAGATGGGTCAGCAACTCAATGATGAGATTTCCCCATATGGCTTACGAGGCACAGAAGAGCTCCTCAACATTGATGACCGACCTGAGGAAGAAAAATTATCTAATGAAGCTCTGGATGTTGATCTTTCCACCGATTCAGATCATATTGAATCACAGACTTATGCTTCTGACGATCAGCCGGTAAATCCCATTCCCATCAAACGAAATAACCAACGAGAATTTACCAAAACTGAAAATCATTCTTCCGGTGAAGTATCTAAGAGAGAAGAAACAAGATTAATCGCAAAAAGAGAACCACCTCCCCCCTCACGTTTCACTATGCCTGGCAAGACAACTGAATATTCCACTATAGGTGATACTCGTGGACTTCATCGTCCAGATGAAAACCTCAAAATGGCTGCCAGGCAAACGCATCCTCGTATAGCGGCAGGATTTGTAATGACTCCGGACCTGAGTACCGTCGGCTCCCTGTCAAACTTTTACAATCCCGGTTACAAAATAGGAGCCACTTTTGAATATCACTTAAGCTCAAATTTATTCATTACAACAGGGATCATGCAATCTAAAGTTCGGTATCTGGCAACCGGAGGCGAATATCATCCTTCAGTACAAGGATATGGGGCCAGTACTCCAGAGGAAACCATTGGTGAATGCCTGCTCTTTGATATACCGATTAACCTGAAATACAATTTCCTGAATTTTTCCCGATCAAGATTATTTGCCACTGTCGGATTATCATCCTATATCATGCTCAATGAAGATTACCGGTTCAGATATAAAGATAATGGCAACCAGTACGAAAAAAGCTGGAGTGGCAATACCGGTACCAGCCATTTGATGAGTAACACAGGGCTTTCTATCGGATACGAACTCGACATCCGTCCAAACTGGAGCCTTCGAGCCGAACCTTTTATAAGAGCCCCTTTGAGGAAGGTTGGCAGAGGCAATGTTAAACTATATTCCATAGGCAGCTTTATCTCCTTTACCTATAAGTTTTCCCGTGGATGATCGGGTATCTGGCATGGCGGTTTCTACCAAACGGGTCGATCCTAGGGATCCGGTGCTTCAAATCTTGCTTCAATTCCGGCTGAACCGATATCTTACATTCAGCCGTACCGAGCGGGATGACCAGGAATATGTCCTCTCAGAGTAAAAACCCGGCTCATCAATGATCATATCCCGTTGCCTGGAATTAAATAAATCCCGCACATTCAACGAAACCGTCACAGCCTCATCAAACATTTCTTTTGCTAATCCCATACTAACGTATGAACTGGCGGATCTCCGGCCCTGAGTGGTTGACCTTGGCCCTCTGTACCGCAAGGATGACTGAAAGTTCCAGTTCTCTAAGAATCGCCAGCGGATTCGCATTCTTGATTGAAAAGATTCAGACTCACTCGATAATTCTTCCCCTTCATGGGTGCCTTCCGATTTGGATTGATAAAGGTTCAGGCTTCCCGACAGTTGGAGGTTCTCAAACAACTCCTGATCAGCCGTAAATTCAACCCCCCAGGCTTCTTCAGTAGCAAGGTTAATGGGGAAACGGGTGGTAATTGGATCGCCATTAACATTTTCATCCTGAGAAGTAATATGTTCAACTACGCCTGTACGGTGCCGGTAATATGCGCTGCTAAGCACAGAACCTGATTCCCAATGGCGCAGGTAACCTGATTCAAATGAATTACTAAACTCAGGCTCAAGAGCAGGGTTTCCTATGGATATGTTACGGGAGTCTGAATAGCCAGAAAACGGAAGCAACCACCAATGCCGGGGGCGGGACAAGCGCCTGCTGTAACTCGTTTGCAATGAGCTCCCTTCACCAATCCGGTAGGTAAGGAAAACACTGGGGAACAGATTTAAATACGTTTGATCGCTCGTCTCACCGGATAAATCCAGTTCGGTGTAAATGTTTGTTTGCTCCAGACGCAATCCCAGCTGATACGTAAAAGGATCTGCCTGGCCCGAAAATATAGCGTAACCAGCGTGAATAGATTCATTGAATGTGAAATTATCATTATAGGCAGGTAGCGTCTCCCAAGTCTCCCCTTCCTGTTCTTCAACAGTAAACTCATTGCTGAACAAATCAATGGTGGAACGATAACCCGCTTCAAAACGCCCCCCATCCAATACCGGTCGTTCATAATCTACCTGAAGGCGATAATCATTAAAACGTTCTTTATTATCCGTTCGCTGATTCGGCAAAACCGCATCTCCCTGCTCCTGTGTTTGATTTAAAAAAGAACTTTCGTGTTCCGTGCCAAATTCAATATCAGCATCAGCGGTTAAACGATGATCTCCTTCCTCATCAAATCTTTTTTCATACTCCAGACGAAAATCATAATTATTTTCACTCTGGTCTTCAATATCTTCCCGGTTGATTTCCCGAATCACATCACGGTCCATCGTATAATCAATATACTGTACATCTGATATGCCTTCACCGTCTTCAATATTCAGATGGGCGGTTGCGGTTAATAATTGGTCAGTGGGTAAAAAAATATCGGCACCAAAACGAAGTCTCCCTTCCAGTTCAGAATCATCAGAACTACTGAATTGCTCATATATGGGAGGATTAGAAGATTCAGAACGCTGAAATATTTGGCCAGAACGGGGCTGTGAATCATATTCCATATTACCGTTCAAAAACCAGTTTATATTATTGACATTATAATTAAAATTACCGGAAATCTCGTGATCATGCGGATATCCTGTATTAGCGGAAACCGTTCCGTTCAATCCCAGGGTGGCTCCATCTCTCAATTCTATATTAATAATACCTCCGGAACCTTCCGCCGCATAGCGGGCAGAGGGATTGGTGATAATCTCAACTTCTTTAATCATATTTGCAGGGATGCTGCTCAGCGCATCGGTACCATTGCGAACCAAGCTGGATGGCCGGCCATTGATCAACACCGTAACCCCCTGGTTTCCACGGAGGCTGATATTTCCCTCAAAATCAGTAGATAATGAAGGAACATTATCAATTACATCCAATGCGGAACCGCCCATACTCGTGATATCCTCTTCCACATGAAAGACACGGCTGTCAAAGTTCATTTCCATCCGGGAGCGTTCAGCATCAACCGATATTTCTTCTAATTGACTGGTAGAAAATGCAATGGTTATTTCGCCTAAATCCGTCACCTCGCCCGAGGCAATATCCAGCGCTGCTTGATAAGGTTCAAATGAGACGAATGAAATTTTAAGAAAATAGCTGCCAGGCTCCACCTCCATATCAAATTCCCCGTTTGCATCACTGGATCTCCCGGTAACCATTTCGGTTTCCGAATCGTCTTCATAAACAACAACGGATGCGCCATTCACAGGTTCTCCATCTTCATTTAAAATGATTCCGGTAACTCCAGACCTATCGGATTGGGAATATCCTTTTTGGGTAACCAACATCAGCGGTAGAAATACCAATGTGATACATGTTAATAATTTATTGGCATCTATATTCATTATAGTCCTTATGTATTTGGTTCTATCGATCAATGTATTGATACTTGTGTAATGTTTAACGTGATTATAACCAACCCGTTGTTCAGTATAAACTGCTACTTAGATATTTAACAACACCGTACGTATGTAAAAGGCATTGGTATGGGGCAGTTTCTGGAAGTAGGTTCGGCTGGCGATGTTGCCTGTTTTTCTTTGATATTCATCTAAACGGTGAGTAGATATTTTTACCGGTAACTGCGGAATAGTAATTTTATCTGACTCGGCCAATGTTAATAGTAATTACAATGGATATGTCAAAAATAAAACATATTCATTTTTACACGTATACTTCTAAATTTCTACTGCTTTTACAATCATAAATGACACGTGCCTGTTACTTGTTCGCTAAATCATAATTGTTATCCTAGCTTTAGAAAATGATAGTAATCAAACGCGTTCCTTAAGGACGCAAATTCGTTGCATTACCGCTCCTCCGGATTCGGCAAGGGTCTATACTGCGTCTCGTCAACTCCTATACATCTCCTACTACCAGGCGGGCTTTAGTTGGAGTTGGTACGGACTTGGTCAGGACCTGGTCAGGGGTTCGTGCGAGTAAAACACGGAGAAAGCTCGCTAAAAATTCTGAGTGCATATGGTGGAAATTAAACCATGTGATGGCAAAAATATAAGCCCCTCTCCTCTCATAGTCAGCCCTTGTTGTACAAGATTCTTCCTTCGTAAAACATTATCCTGCACATTAGCACGTTATAATCCTGAAATAAAACCTAAGTCAAATTGACGTTAATCAAATCTAACAGTATTTTTGGTCCATTCGAATTCATAGAGAGAACCACAGGCACTAATGATAGAAAGGCTATAGAAATGGAAGACTTATTTACTGAATTTCTTGTAAAGTCCAGGAAATTCATGGATGAGCATGAAGTATACCGGATCGACAAAGACACATGGTATAACTGCGACATTGATCAGTATGTATGGTACGATGAATTAACAAAAGATAAAGTGGTTATGCAGCAGATCTTTAAAAAAACCACTTCATCACAAAATAAATTTTACTGCCCCTTGTGTGATTCCCACCATGTGGAATCCGAATATCTGGCAACAGCTTTTAAACATAATAAAACTAAGTGGCTGGCCAATATGATCACGCATTTCCGCCATAATCATATGAATGTTTGGGATAAAGTTTGGGGTGTTGGTGGGTATGGTTATCATAATTTATCGCAGGTAACCTATAGTTTTGAGAAAGAAAAAATAAATAACTTCTCCAAACAGCAAATTATCAAAGCAGCCACAGACTACTTGCTCTACCACAATATTACCGCGCCTCATTTTAAAGCCCTTCATGGCACAAGTAAAAAGACCATCAATTTGGCAAACCAAATGTTGAAACCTTAGGGTTGAATGCGAGGTGCCGGTTTGTCATAAAACAAACGGTTACCCATGTGCCGCTCCATCCGGGTGAAAAAGGACCCTTGTCCCCTTTGACGGAAAAAACATACTGCGCGCCCCAGAATATACAGGGATAATACTGCAAGGGTTAACGCAAGTAACGTTGTCGCCGGCTGAAATGAAAGGTTTTGATATACGGCCTGAATGTAAGCAACCCCTTCATTCATTGATGCCATCACATGGTTCACCGCCTGGCCGCCATAACGCTGGTTGAATGCAGCCGCTGTAAGTGTATTATAATCATTGATAACCGTAGTGGAATTGATAATTTTATTGGGGAATTCAGATATTTGGCCCAATACCGGAAACAAAGACAGATACCCGGTACTTAATTTATCATAAAAAGAACCGGTGGTTCCAAGAACGATCACTCCCGCTACACCTGAGGATAATTTAAAGCAGTACTCCAGAATGAGTAAAAAAGTATTGCCGATCATTTTCACCATAGGTATCCACATTTAGACTTGCCACCAATACTATATTTTATATTATTAATCAGAAAGCTTTTATTCAACCTAAAATATTAATAATATTTCTCTGGTCTCAATTTACATTTTCAGAATCGTCATAAAAAACGACCCGGGCGTGCTTGGCTCCTTTTCCGGGTTAGTGGTTTCTTATGTATTACCTGCTTTGTTGATCCACTTTTTGCTTGTTTTGCTTAAAGCGGACACTGAGTGTTGTTATTTTTCGTATTATCCCTACTTGTATTAAAATAAATACAAAAAAGAAAACACCGGATAGATAATGATTCAGAGAATCTTATCTTATTGGTGATTCTGCCCATAAAATTTTTAAGTTGTGTTTGCATCAATATTAGTCATTGTAGGTATATACCTATTGTTCAAGTTTGTGGATGAGGGCATTGGTACGTTCGACGGGGCAGTAGAAACTCTGCGCCGGGTATCGGAGCGCAGGAAGGAAGCCAAGGCTAATCCCGAGGTAGATAATCACTGGAAAGGCATTATGATTGGATTCTTCTTCGGGCTCATCTTTGCACTCCTATTGCTGGGGTATTATTATTATAGCATATAAGTACTCAGGGTTGGATTAACCTTTCTCATTTTTGCTTATTATCAATCCCTCCGATTCATCGGAGAGAAGGTACCTGCTTTTTTGGCTTAGTGTAGAGTAGCAATAGTTGAATAAATAATATGCATTCATAAACACTTGTATGATAAGCTCATATAACGACTATAAAATTAGGAATAGTTTTAATGCTGAAATTGGAATTACCCATTTCGGGTAAACATTGAAAAATGTTTAATCAAGCTCATTAGTAGCTATACTGTTAAAATGTCAATCCTTTCAAAAAAGGCGCTGATGACCGCAAGCCTGCAAGACCATTTTCAGCATTGTCTTTTTCTACATTAAAATGTTGTATCCCCTGGTTCGTGGATTCGGCAAAAACACCTTTCCAATCAATAATTCCCTCACCGGGATAAGCGAAATCCTGCTCTGTACCGGGGGCCATATCCTTCACGTGAAGAACTTTATACCTTCCCGGGTATTTCTTCAGTACCTCCACGGGATCAGCGCCCCCTTTTGTTACCCAGTAAATATCAAGCTCACATTGCACAAGATCTTCCTCAGTATTATCCATCAGGTAGTCAAAGGGAAGATTACCATCATCCATGGTAACAAACTCATCAGCATGATTGTGCCAGCATAGGGTAATGCCACGACTTTTGCATATTTCACCTGTTTTGTTCATAACCTCCACACTTCTTTTGCAATCATCTGGCGTGAATGGTGCACCAACAAAATATGGCCAGTAAATTACTGCGTATTGACTTTCTAAAGCGTTAAGCCGATCCAGCGATTTCTTTATGGTATCGACATCCTCAGTCAAGCTCCCTAACCCTCCGGCAACAGGTTTCAGGCCAATGTCTTTACAATAAGCAAGAAAACTACTTGCTGAGTCGCCTAAATGGCTGCCAATTTCTATTTCAGAATAACCATAATCAACCGTCTGTTTGAGGACAGATTGCCAGTTATCACCTCTTATATCAGAACCCAATATGCCTGAAATAAACCCTATGTTATTGAGCTTCCTTTCAGACAAAAATGCCATTATTGGACTTACCGCATTTAAACCTGCGCCACTTGCCATTGCTGTTTTTATAAAGTTTCTTCGCGTAAACATGTTTTCGTCTTTTTAAGATTAGATTTTAGGAAGCGTCCAGGGTGCCCTGTATTCCGGCGTAATATATTGGTTTGCTTTTTCGCTGTTGGTGAACCGGAGGTTTTCATCATCCCATTCAAGCAGGTTCTCGCCGATCCGCCCAGCTATATTCGGTATATGTGCGTGAACAGCAGCGGCGTAGCCTTTTTCAGGAGTGCAAATGGGAGATTCTCTTGTTTTAATACAATCCAGAAAATTCCTGACGTGTAAGTTATGTGCACTGCCACTATCTGTCAATGATCGGGCTTCAGTTTTATATTCGTCTACATCACCGTCCCATTCGGGATATAAATCGTATCCACTTCGATCTGCTACAATGGTTCCTTTGTCGCCTACATAGGATAATCCATATGATTTCCCCCAGGGGCCTTCCTGCACCCCGGCTGTCATATTAAAATTGATAACATAATTTTCTTTGGGATAAGTAACATTCATCGAATCGAAAGTTTCCCGCATCCCGGCTTGTCCTGAAGTATTACCTGCAAAAGTCATCACTTTGTTCGGGCCCTCAAGGATGTTATCCGGCCATAATCCCACATCTAATAGGTGTACGCCCCAGTCGGAGAAGAGTCCACCGCCATAGTCCCAGTAGTGTCTCCAGCTCCCATGAAATCGTGCTGTGTTAAATGGACGCGCGGGAGCAGGCCCTAACCAAAAATCATAATCTACACCCTCGGGAACGGATGTGTCTTCAGAAGGTGCTGTACCCAATCCGTAATTAAAATTAGCCCATATATTTACCTGACGTAGCTTGCCGATTTCACCCGCATTAATTATATCCATAGGCTCTTTAAATGCGATATTACTTCGTTGTTGCTGTCCAACCTGCACCACCCTTCCGTATCGATTAGCGGCTTTTACCATGATATCACATTCGCCAATGGTGTTGGCCATTGGTTTTTCCACATAAATATCCTTCCCCGCCTGACTGGCATAAACAAACATAAGACAATGCCAATGATCCGGAGTACCAATTATCACGGCATCTATATCCGTTTGCTCGAGCAACTTTCTGAAGTCTTTGTAAAGTGTGGGACTTTGGCCGTAGGTCTCCTTTACATCATTGGCTCGTTCAGTAAGTACTGTATTATCCACATCGCATAAGGCAACACAATTTGTATCATTATTGTCGAGATGATGCTTCAGGATTCCGAAACCATGGCCACGGCATCCAATTAATGCTACATTTATCTGATCGCTGGGGGCCACTTTTGCTCCCCATACAGATGATGGCAAAATAGTAAACATGCCAAGCCCGGCAGTTGAAAGTGAGGTCTTTTTTATAAATTGTCTGCGGTTTATGTCCATTTTATCTTTATTTAGGATTTATGCTATATCGGAAATGGTAAATACAAATTTGCAGTAATGAATTTGATATTATATATATTATCTTATTCCATTAGAGTATAGTGAAGAACTTATATAAACCGCAACAGGTTTCTCTTTTATGGCTCTTAGGTGCTTAATCTAACGGGAAATATCTCTATTATTCATAACTGATTTATATATATGTCGAAGGTAACTTTGGTGCTACTAAACACCCTTACATTAACTGCTGTTATTATTTTGAATGCCCTGGCCGGGACCGGTGAAATTGGTGATAATAGTGTAGGAGATGTAAGCCAAAAATATGATACCATGTTTACACCGGCAGGCTACGCATTTTCAATATGGGGATTTATTTATTTGTTGTTAGCTGGCTTTGTTATATTTCAATGGGTCGCCCTTTCAAGAAAAGATGATCATGATATTATTAATCAAACTGGCGCTATCTTTATCGTTTCTAATCTTGCCAATGCCGGTTGGTTGTTTTTATGGCTGAATGAATATATAGGATTATCCGTACTGGCCATACTTTTCCTGCTTTTTTCGCTAATCGCATTAGTTTCCAGGCTTAAGTTGGAAATATGGGATGCCCCTGTTCGCATTTTGATATTTGTCTGGTGGCCCTTTGCTATATATTTTGGATGGATAATTGTTGCAACAGTAGCCAATATTGCGGCATTTCTTACCACCTTAAATTGGGATGGATCTCCCCTATCCCCTCAAACCTGGACTATTATACTGATATTGGCAGCCACAGCTATCTATTTACTTTTAATATTTACAAGAAATTTAAGGGAATCTGCATTGGTGGGTATTTGGGCTTTCGTGGCTATAGGCGTCAGGCATGGATCCACCAATTTGGAAATAACTGTTACAGCCGGTATAGGCGCATTAATTCTATTGGCAGCCATACTATATCATGGTTATCTAAACCGCAGCGCAAATCCATGGAGAAATTAAAAAGAGGAAATTCTAATTGTTTATGGTATTCCTGCTTATGCTTTTTTCCAAATTGACCCAATAGATAATTAGCGTATATTGGGTCAAACTTATCTTTGAGTTATTAGCATCTTATCACATTAACTTCTATTCTAACCTTTCATTCAGGAGAAAACTCAACCCTTTTATTACATGAATCATCTTCCTAAAGCTTTGTTAACGGTTTTAGTAATCATTTCCTTATTCGTATTGGTTGTAATAATGATATCTACTTCCGACACTTATACATCAGAAAATGAAATAGCATATAACATAAGTGAGAAATTGACTGAAATAGTTAGTCCTCCTGATATTCCCAGAGTTCCTCTTGATACTGTGTTACATCGGATAGAAACTGTGGGGCCCATAAATAGCATTTTAATAAGTAAAAATGGCGAACTTATTGCCGAAGAATATTTTAGAGGCATGCACTCCGGACAGGCAAACAACATCAAATCAGCATCCAAAAGCATTCTTTCAATCCTTACAGGCATTGCCATTGATCAAGGTTATCTGGACGGTATAGATCAGACAATAGAAGAATTCTTCCCGGAATATTTTTCTGAGAATCGAAACTCTGGAAAAGCATTCATCACCATTGGTGATTTACTGACGATGAGGGCAGGCCTGCAATCAACAAGTGGCCGCCGATACGGCCGGTGGGTAACAAGCAGCGACTGGATCCGCTATGCACTGGATCGACCACTTGTAGGAGAACCCGGTAATGACAGAATTTACAGTACCGGCACCACCCATTTGCTTGCTGTCGTACTGGCCAGGGCAACAAATATGAGCACCCTTGCCTTTGCCAACCAATATCTATTTAACCCCTTAGATATCAAGGTTCATGGCTGGGACCGCGACCCACAAGGCAATTATATGGGAGGTAATAATATGGCATTACTTCCCTCTGATATGATCAAAATTGGCCAGATGATGATGGATATGGGCGTATATAATGACAAACGTATTGTATCACCCGATTGGATACTTCAATCCATTCAACCATTAACCGGTCGTGGCCCCATTGATGATTATGGCTATTTATGGTTCAGGCGCATGGCCGGCGATAATCATGTAATCTATGCCTGGGGCAATGGCGGACAGTTCATTCAAATACTTCCAGAGCTCAATGCCGTTATTGCCGTTACATCAGCCAATCAAAGCGGCGCTACCCGAAACTATAGCAGACGCCTTATGAGAACACTGGATAACGATATTGTGCCTTATCTAAGATAAACATAAAATAAGGTATGGAATTCCATTCATGAATGCGGCCTTTCTGATCACAATACACATAAACCGGGCAAGCTTTTGATTAGTGATTTGATCAAATTCTCCTGCTGAGATCTAATTTCGCTTGTTTTTACATACGCCATTTTGCTATAACGACCCATTTATATGATCAAACGATGCGATCAGATCTCATTTGCTAAATGTTTGTACGCGTCGCTATAGAGTCAATACTGAGTCAATAATTGAAGATATTTAGTACAAGGCTAGAAATTTCTAAGAAATCATAATTAAGATTAGTGGTAGAACCTTCCTCATTTGTATACCAACTAAGAGTGAGCTTTATTAATTCACTAAACAATACTCATCCGATAACATTTTCATCGGATGAAGCAGTAAATATAAATTTCAATACGATTATTATGATTACAACAAAAATATTACGATATAATTTCATACCTGCCATTCTTGGTTTTTTGGTCTTCTTCAGTACCGGATGTGATTCCGGCGTTGATGCCGTAGGTGATACTGAATCTGTAACCGTGTCCGGCCAGGCAACTGAAAATGGAAGTACTCAAAATAATCAACGTGCCGGTAAAACAGCTGAGTCTTCAGAAGTTCTTAACTCTGTTGAAGGTGCTGTAGTAACCGCTGTGGCAGTTCATGCCGACGGTTCCGTTTCAACACTGGAAGGCGAAACCACAACCGATGCTAATGGTGAATTTACATTAATGGCGGAAGGAGAAGGAGCTGCCGAATATATACGAGTATTTGCACAGGGTGATGGAGAATTTGAAGCCAGTACCATTGTACAGGTTGATGGCCGGGAAACGGTTAATTCACGTCCGTTAACAGCCGAATCCCATGCACATGCCGATATCTATCTCGAAGCTAAATCAGAGGATAATTCGAATAGCCACTATGAAGGTGTAACGGCGGCAGATGTATCCATTTTTGTCAATGCGGATTTGGCAGCTGATATTAATGCCCGCACAGAAAGTGCCGCAGATATGGGCATAGCCATTGCCAATGCTGTAAATGCCCAGATTGAATACAATACAAAAGCTGAAGCCGGTATCGATATGAATGCCATAGCAGATGCCAGATCTGATGCCTATGCACGTTTTCAATCTGATCTTGCCGCCGCTACGGATGCTGAAGCCCGCACCGAAGCCTATGCGAATCTTGAAGAGTCTTATATCAATGTCTTTTCAGAAAACGGGGCTAATTTTGAAACGCAGGCCCAATTCAATCAAACTTTTACTTCCATACTTATTGAGGCCAGTGGCGAAGCCGACGGAAATGCAGAATTAAACCTCCGGAAACAAGCGGAGCTGATCCTATCCACAACTTCGGCACTCGCGATTGAGGAAAAGTTTGAAGCGGAAGGCGCCTCCGAAGTCACACTAGACGCCCTTGCAGAAGCAAGAACAGAGGTTGTGGCTGATATAAGACAAGCAACCTCTGCAAAGGCCATTGTTGACGCCAAGGCTGAATATAAAGCCTCAGTGGATGCCGAAACCGAATCCCACTTTAATATCAGCAGCGAAATGCGGACTACCGCGGAAGGTGAGATCAACTCATCAATAAATGCACTTCAAAATGCCTTAATCAATCTCTCCCTCTTTACCAACAATGTTGCGGAAGCTACAGCAGAGGCATTCGCCGACTTTTATCTCGATGCGCAAGTAAACGCCAAAACTTCCTTTGAGGCATCAGGAATGGCTGAAGCGGAAGCCGGTGCAGCTGCAAGTATTGTTGTTATGGTACGTGCCATTGTAGCATAAGGCTTTTAAGTAATCCGACAGTTTCTTACAACTGTACAATAAAACCTGGCGTTCGAAATAGAACGTCAGGTTTTTTTGTCTAGATATTAGAGTAGACAAAATAAAGGCTGGAATAAAGGTAACAGAAAGCTATTACACCCAATACGTTCCAATTTCAGCTCTAAAATTTAACAATAAACGAAGTCCCTTCATCTTTTTGAACATTTAGATCCCCCTTTGGCTGTTTGGCCAGGCCTTGTATTAAGGTCATGCCGAGCTCTTTTTTTGGGATATTAATTGTTTCTCTCTCATTATCAAAAACCGCGCAATCGGAGGCAGAAGAATAGTAAGTACAGTCGAGATGCCGAATAGTACTCTAGCCTGCATTCCAGCATTAAAGTCCGACTAGGGGTATACCCTTTTCTTAATGGTATTGCAATTAAAGCACTCAATTAACCCCAAAATTAATATTCTATGATACAATCAAAACTTACCAAAACTATATATACAATTTCCACAGCTGCCCTGCTATTCATTACAGGTTGCGATGGTATTTCTACTAATTCTGATACAGGCATGGGATCCATGGAAATCCGGCTGCATGATGCCCCCGCGGATTACGATGAGGTAAATGTATTTGTGAAACGAGTGGAAATCAATAATGCCGATGAAGAGGGCGGTTGGAAAGTTATCAATGAGCCCAATCAGAAGTATAATTTGTTAGAATTGACAAATGGTGCCTATGAAGTGCTGGGTAATGCTGAACTTGAAACGGGAACCTATCCTCAAATACGTTTGATCCTGAGCAAGGATCAAAACAGTTTAGTAGTTGCAGGTGAAGAAAAAGACTTGTTCATCCCAAGTGGCGCGCAGACAGGAATCAAGCTTAATATCAATGCTGAAATTAATGAAGGTACGGAATACGTATTACTTCTCGATTTTGATGCTGATCGTTCGGTTGTTGTAACAGGCCCTCCAACGGATCCAGGGTATATCTTAAAACCTGTGATCCGGGCCAGTAATGAAGCCGTGACGGGAAATATCGGAGGTGCCATCTCTCCGGTTGATGCACGGCCTGCTGTATTTGCAATCAGTGGTGAAGACACACTGTCAACTACTTACGCAGACACTCTTACCGGTGAATTTCGCCTGGTGAGCCTGGAAGAAGGTAACTACACCGTGTCAGTAAATGCCAGAGAAGATGGCTATGAAACTGAAACCATCGAGGATGTACCCGTTACCATTGGCGAAACCAATGAACTGAATGATATTGAATTGACCGTATCCTCCCAATAATAATTTTTCCTCCGTAAAAAGGTCCGGGCCCAAAAGCCCGGGCCTTTTTTTAT
Organism: Balneolales bacterium; assembly: GCA_040878085.1. Taxonomy (GTDB): domain Bacteria; phylum Bacteroidota; class Rhodothermia; order Balneolales; family Natronogracilivirgulaceae; genus JBBDMU01. Next base: position 61,417 of record JBBDMU010000028.1, on the reverse strand, counting down.
TTTGAGGCTGTCTCAAAAGACTGCTGAGGCAAGCTTGGACGCCTCGCGGAGCAGTTTTAAAACTTTTTTGATACAGCCTCCAAAAAGAACAGCATTCGGGATGATTTGATGTAATTGTAATAGTACCAGCTGTCCGGGAAAAAATGTATGTTTACCCCCCTGGCTGCAGCCACTACCAACAACAGCGCAAGCGTACAACCCACAACCTACAACAGGTCATGCTCGACTACCTTCTTAAAGCCTTTTCACTCTGGTTCCTGGGCTTTGTTCCCTTTGCAGAAATCATTATCGCCGTGCCCGCCGGATTGGCCATGGGCCTGGACCAGGTCTCAGTGATCATCTTCTCGGTAGCCGGCAACTTCACTCCCGTCCTACTCATCGAATATGGATACACCTTGCTGATGCGCTACCAGAAAATCCGCCTTTGGCTGAACAGATATACTTCTGAACGGGCGGCAGCTAACATCAACAAATACGGGCTGTGGTACATGCTCGTCATCACCCCCTGGGTCGGGGTCTGGGCCATGGGCGCTATGGCAAAGATGCTGAATATGCCGAGAAAAACATTCATGTGGGGAGCGTTTATCAGCATACTAGTTTACGCAGTGGTTATTGTGGTATTGGTAGAGGTTGGCACGGGGCTGTTCCCGTGAGCAATTCTGGTCTCTGGTTTCCGGTCTCTGGTCTCCGGTTTCTGGTTTCTCGTTTCTGGATAAAAGTTCCACAGCTATTTACTAATCCTGCACCAGCGAGAAATTACCACCACCTACAAAAGCGTTAGCGTACAACCCACAACCTACAAAAACTCCAGCGTACAAATACCAACCACTCATTTAGTCCCAATACCAATATTAATATCGGTTTTCAACACAGTAGTGGGGCTCTCGGAATGTTTGTGGAGGGTATTCTCGAGTTCTTGTTTGACTTTAGTTATCTGCTCCTGGTCCAGATTGGCAACTAGTTTTGCGCCTATTGGGTTGCTGTTCGTCACTATATCCCAAAGTTGGGTAGCCGACCGGCACTCCATGCCGAAGGTTTTATTTTCCAGGCGGATGTCTTTCAGTCCGGCCTCTTCCATTTTTGTGCGGAGCTTGTCGGGGTCGGAAACCTGGAATGGCAATGGGAGATCACTCCCTAAAGGATTTATAAAGCCAGGCACGGAAGCTTGCATGGCATCCATAAAAAGTACAAGCCATTCCGCATTCTGAGGCGGGCCAAAGGCAATGATTATAACCTTCCCCTCAGGCTTGGTAACTCGAACAAGCTCGCTCAGCCCCCGCTCCAGGTCCGGAAAAAGAGAGACGCCGTTCATTGATGCGGCTATATCGAAAGTATCGTCTGAGAGCTCGAGAGCCTGCCCATCCATGACATAACCCTCCATGTTAGATATTCCCTCTTTACTTGCACGATCGTTCAGCCGCTCGATCATCGCCGGAGAGATGTCGACTGAGATGACCTTTGCACCAAGGCGCGCAGCAGGAATACTCAACGCCCCGCTTCCGGTGGCCACATCCAAAAAGCGCATTCCGGGCTGAAGGTTGACGCGAGGGAGAATTTTTTCAGCCCAAGCCATACTAAAGGGAGTTACGTAATTGTCAAAACCCGTCGCTATGGTATCCCAAGCGACTCGTGCTTGTTCTACTTCTTGAGTTTTCATTGGATGAGTTTCTGGTTTCTGGTTTCTAGTCTGCAGTTTCTGGTCTGTAGTTTCTGGTCTGTAGTTTCTGGTTTCTGTCTGTAGTTTCTGGTATCTGGTTTCCCACCAGCGTTTTTACCAAACAAATAGTGTCGCCAACAAAAACGCCAGCGTATAGATTCACCTATAGTTTTAACTCCGGGGTTGGATTTTTAGTACTAAAATAATCTACTATCCGCTATACTATCTATAGTTCCCGCTTCTTTTCCAGGCACCAGCTCCAAACTGTGAAGACAACAAATCTCAATTTACCAATCACCACCAGCAAAGTGTACCAATTTACAATTCATTAATCACCAATCACCAATCACCAATTCACCAATCACCAATCACCAATCACAAATTCACCAATCACAAATTCACAAATTCACAAATCCACCAATCACCATCAGCAAAGCATACCATGTTAAACGCAAAAAACGCCCGGTCTGTTTTCAAAGCATCGCCCCATCCGCAGATAATTTTGGGGGCTGACCCTCCCCTTTTTACGGTTGTAGATGTTAATGAAGCATATTTACAGATTACCGGGGCAGTAGAAAGTCATTTTATCGACAAACCGTTTTTTGAGGCGTTTACCACGGATGGCGAGCCCAGTGATGTGGCTGGTGAAAAAGTAATGAGGGCCGCCTTAAAACGTGTGGTAACCCAGAAAAAAGCTCAAATACTGGATGTGCAGAAATACAACATTCCCGTGTGGGGCACTCGTAAAGTGGCTCAAAGATACTGGGCACCAAAAAATTATCCCGTGTTGGATGAAGATGGCAACATCCTATATATTATTCACGCCCCGGTTGATGTGACCGAAAAGGTACTGGTAGAGCAGAAGAAAAAAAAGGCGCGCGAGGAGCTTCGAAATGAAACTTTAAACAGGGAACGTGCTGAGCGGCAGCTTTTAAAGGAGAAAGAAGTTGCAGAGTCTCTGATAAACAACCATCCGGGCATGTTTTTTCTATTTGATAGACAAGGCAAATTCTACCGATGGAATAATAATTTGGAAGAGTTGACAGGCTATACAGCCGATGAAGTAGAAAAGATGCACCCTCTGAAGTTTATTCCCGACGAATACCTGGAGACCTTTAAGAAAACTATTGATAAAGCATTTGCCAGAGGCAAAGCCGAAGTTGAGGCTGCCCTTCTTGTAAAAGACGGCAAAATAATACCATTCTTTTTTGAGGGCATAGCGATAGAATTGGATGGCAAAGATTATATTTTAGGCACGGGTTCTGATATATCTGAACTGGTTAAGGAGCGTACCGAGAGGATGTACTTATCTCAGGTGCTGGAAAAATCCAGAAACGAGATCTATATTACCGATGAAAATACGATGCGTTTTATTTATGTCAACGAAGGCGCCCGGGAAAACCTGGGCTATTCCTTTGAGGACCTTCAGGAAATGTCACCGTTGGATGTAATTGCAGAAAATTCGCAGATGTTAGCTGAACAGTTCGTCAAACCACTGATCGACGGGGTAACGGACAGGACCGTGTTTAATACCGTACATCGCCGGGCCGACGGGAGCCTGTATGATGTAGAAGTCTACCTCCAGCGAATTGAGCAGGGCGATTATAAGCTTTTCGTGGCCATCATACTAGACATCACCGAACGTTTAAAAGCCGAGGCTCAGATCAAAGCATCTTTGCAGGAGAAAGAAGTTCTGCTGAATGAAATCCATCACCGGGTTAAAAACAACCTTGCCATAATATCCAGCTTGCTCAGGCTACAAGCGAGCTCGGTCGGCGATGAAAACTTCAAAGGCATTTTAAAAGAAAGTGAAGGAAGGATTCAGGCTATGGCCATGATCCATGAGTTGTTGTATCATCATGAGGATTTTTCCAGTATCGATTTCGGTATCTATCTAAAAAAGCTGATGCAGCAAATAAAAATCAATCACGCCTCCCCGGATAAAACTATACAGGTCCAGGTAAAAGCCGATCCGGTAAACCTCGAGATCAACAAGGCCGTGCCTTGCGCGCTTATTGCTTATGAACTGATTACCAATGCCTATAAACACGCCTTCAAAGGTCGCAATAGCGGCAGGATTTCAATAACCCTGCATCATTCCAACGGCACCGCCACACTTATCATTAGCGACAACGGCATCGGCCTGCCCCAAAAAAAGAAGAGCTCCACCATGGGACTCATGCTCACCCACGGCCTTACCCGCCAAATTGGAGGCACCTTATCCTCACAAACCCAAAATGGCACCACATTCAGCCTAACGTTCGCAAACTAACCGCACAGGCACCAACAACAAAAGCAAAACCTGCCCCCTTGGCATTTCTTTTTCCCTTTGTAATCTTGTGCCCGCTTTATTCAACCGTTTCCCTTTGCGCCCTTGTATACGTCGTGGTTAAACCTGCCTATTTCAGTATAAGCCCCCCGACCAACCCCTGACCAACTCCTACACAAGTTTTACTGAACCCTTGCGGGCCGTAGGCGTTGTGGTGGCGTTGAACAGGGGTGGGTATGTTACTCTACAGGGCCGCGGCAGACAACCGTTGAGATATTCGAGTTGGGTGATAACGATTATAGACAATGTATTATATATTTTATATTATATACATTGTCTATAATCACAACCACAAACAAGAAACGTCAAACTAGAATCTAAAAACCACAAACCAAAGACCACAGACAACAAATCCACCACCCATGCCTGCAAAACGTAAAAACCCGCACCTACTCAAAAAGGTTATAAAAAAGTTTTCCAGAATATCCAAGCGGTATACACGCAAGGTGGATGCAATGTTGTTGCCAGATTTCGCAAATGATCAGGTTGGGCTGAAGATCGACACCCCGTACCGAATCAAGGGTTCCGTGAGAATCTTCTTAGGGGATGATGTCTCTTTAGGGCCCAATTGTTTTTTATATGCCAGTAAGGGTTTTCATGAGCCGGATGCACCCAAAGAGCATCAACGTGAAAGGACACAAATCTTTGATTCAGCTGTGTATATTGGCAACAGGGTCCGTTCCCGTTCGGGGTTGCAAATTGTGGCGATGAAGAGAATCGACATAGGGGATGATGTGATCTTTGCAGCTAATGTTTTTGTCAGTGACGGGACTCATGGTTACGCCAATGCCGATGAACCCTATCGGTATCAACCAATTGGAAACATCAAGCCGGTTAACATTCAAAAAGGATGCTGGATTGGCCAAAATGCGGTGATAATGCCGGGGGTGAGTATTGGGGAGAATTCGATCATTGGGGCCAATAGCGTTGTCACAAAAAATGTGCCTCCCCGGTCGATTGCCGTCGGAACCCCCGCAAAAGTTACAAAAACGTGGAATGTTAGAACCCGAACCTGGATGAAAGTGGTTCGGGATGGAGTTATGAATTATGAGCTATGAGTGGATAATAGCTTGTGAAATGATAAATTTGTGATAGGGTGTGCTTATAGTAGAGAATAAAGGTTCATTTCTCTTCACTAAGCATTCCCCCCGTTAAATTTTCCTATTAAATTGCGCTAGATTATTTTATTCGTTATTTATTGTTTTGGTTAGTATCAACAGAGTTTAACGGTTGAAATATTTACACATGGTGGAGAAGAATGCGCCTTGCAAGCAGGGGTTGTATGACCCTAAGTATGAGCATGATGCTTGTGGTATCGGGTTTGTTGTTAATATAAAGGGCCGGCAGTCCAGTAAAATTGTCACGCAGGCATTGACAGTTTTGGAGAATCTTGAGCATCGGGGAGCAACTGGTAGTGATCCGAATACCGGTGATGGTGCGGGTATCCTGATCCAGACGCCGCATAAATTCCTCAAACGTTCCTGCCAGGGCCTCAGCATTGAGTTGCCAGAGCCGGGCTGGTATGGGGTCGGTATGATTTTTCTTCCTGACGATAAGAAAGAACGGAGGTTTTGCGAGAAGGCTATCGAAAGGATTGCTAAGAAGGAAGGCCTGGAGGTAATAGGCTGGAGGAAAGTTCCTACCGATAATTTTCAGCTTGGTAAGTCGGCCAAAGCTACCGAACCTGTTATTCGTCAGGTTATTATTAAGCGCAGCAAAGAATTGCTCTCAGAAATGGACTTTGAGCGAAAGCTTTTTGTTATCCGCCGCCTGGCCACACGGGCTGTACAAGATTCGGATCTTGGCAGTAAAGCACAGGAGCTATTTTATATTTGCAGCCTCTCCAGCCGGACCATGATCTATAAGGGCATGCTTACCAATAAGCAGCTAAAAGCTTTTTACCCGGACTTAAACGAACCGGATATGGAATCGTCACTGGCTCTGGTTCACGCGCGTTTCAGCACGAATACTTTTCCAAGTTGGAGACTGGCCCACCCCTACCGTTATATGATCCATAACGGGGAAATTAATACCATGCAGGGCAATCAAAATTGGATGCATGCCCGCCAGGCCCAGTTTTCATCAAATTTGTTTGGAGAAGATTTGAATAAAGTTTTCCCCATCATTCAAGAGGAAGGGAGCGACTCTTCCAAATTTGATAACAGCTTGGAATTTTTATATTTAAGTGGACGATCGCTCCCCCATGTTATGATGATGATGATCCCCGAACCCTGGGAAAAACATGAATTCATGGAAGAAGACAAACGCGCTTTCTACGAATATCACAGCTGTTTTATGGAACCCTGGGATGGCCCGGCTTCCATTGCTTTTACAGATGGCAAGACAGTAGGCGCTACCCTTGACCGTAATGGATTGCGTCCGTCAAGGTATTATGTCACGCGTGACGATACTGTTGTTTTGGCATCAGAAGTGGGGGTTTTAGATTTCCCGCCGGAAGAAATAGTTCAGAAAGAACGCCTGCAACCGGGCCGAATGCTGCTGATCGATACTGAAGAGGGCCGCATCATCAGCGATGACGAAATTAAGAAACAGATAGCCAATGAACATCCTTACCGGCAATGGCTTGATGATAATCTTGTAGATTTCCATAAGGCCACGGAAAAGCTTGAATATCCTCCACCTGAAGCCGGGCATCTGGCAATTGTACGTCGCCAGAAAGTCTTCGGGTACACCTATGAAGATCTTCGCCTCAACTTAAAGCCAATGGCTGAGAATATGCTACAGCCGGTTGGGGCTATGGGTAACGATGCCCCCATTGCCGTTCTGTCTAACCAGCCGCAATTGCTGTATAATTATTTCAAGCAAATGTTTGCCCAGGTAACCAATCCTCCCCTCGATCCCATACGCGAGGAGCTGATCACCTCAACGGAAACGGTGCTGGGCTCGCAGGGAAATATACTCAATCCCGGGCCGGAGAGCTGTCACCTTATTGAATTAAAAAACCCGATACTGAATAATGAAGAAATGGCTCAGTTGAAGGATTTTGAGCCTTCAGGGTTTTCATTTTCAACGCTGCCTATACTGTTTCAAGTACGAAGCGGAGGTGATGGCCTGGAAAAAGCTCTTGATAAGTTATTCGCCTCTGCCGATGCGGCTATAAAACAAGGCAGCAATATTCTTATCCTCACGGACCGGGATTTTGATCACGAATTTGCACCTATACCTGCCCTGCTGGCCGTTGCGGGCTTGCATCACCATTTGATCCGCACGGGCAAACGTACCGAAGTTGGCATTGTTCTTGAATCGGGCGAGCCGCGGGAAACCCATCACTTCTGTACCCTGCTCGGTTACGGAGTGGATGCTGTCAATCCTTATATGGCCTATGAAAGCCTTTACGACCTGATCAGGGAAGACATGCTCGGTATTCAGACCTATGAACAGGCCGTCAAAGGATATAATAAGGCCGTAGTGAAGGGTATTGTTAAGGTGATGTCTAAAATGGGTATATCAACCATTAAATCGTACCGGGGCGCCCAGATTTTTGAAGCGGTCGGCATCAGCAAGGATGTGATCGATAAACATTTTACCTGGACGAACTCACGTCTTGGCGGAATCGGGTTGGATATCATCGCTCAAGAGGCCCGGATGCGGCATAAGCGGGCTTATCCTAAAGTGCGGGTAAACGAGCAGGTGCTGGAGGAAGGCGGCCAGTACCAATGGCGCAAAAACAGCGAGTATCATATGTACAATCCCACTACTGTGCATACTTTGCAGCTCGCGGCCAGGACCGGCGATTATGGGCTGTATAAAGAATTTGCCAGTCTTGTGGATGATCAGTTTGATCCGCCCCCGACCATCAGGCATCTGATTGAGTTTAAAGATAATGATCAGTCGGTTCCTCTGGAAGAAGTTGAGCCCGTGGAGTCGATATGCCGCCGCTTTAAGACCGGGGCTATGTCTTATGGTTCTATAAGCGAGGAAACGCACGAGGCACTAGCCATCGCCATGAATCGTCTTGGCGGGAAAAGCAATACCGGCGAAGGTGGCGAGCATCATAAACGTTACAAGTTTGATCCCAACGGAGATTCCAGGAACAGTGCCATTAAGCAGGTGGCTTCAGGCCGGTTTGGCGTGACCAGTGAATATCTCAATAAGGGTGATGAAATTCAGATCAAAATGGCACAGGGGGCCAAGCCCGGGGAAGGCGGTGAGCTATCGGGGATCAAGGTTTATCCCTGGATAGCCGATGTGCGCTTGTCCACTCCGGGGGTAGGATTAATTTCCCCGCCACCGCATCACGATATTTATTCTATTGAAGATTTGGCCCAGCTTATCCATGATTTAAAAAATGCCAATAGAAGAGCCCGTATTAATGTGAAACTGGTATCGGAAGCGGGCGTGGGAACGATCGCTGCCGGGGTGGCGAAAGGATATGCCGATGGGATATTGATCAGCGGGCATGACGGCGGAACGGGTGCCTCTCCACAGACCAGCATCAAACATGCAGGCTTGCCATGGGAACTTGGTCTTGCGGAAACACAACAGACCTTGGTGCTAAATGACTTGCGTAGCCGTGTCATTCTGGAAACTGACGGCCAAATTAAAACAGGCCGTGATATTGTCATTGCTGCCCTGCTGGGGGCCGAGGAATACGGTTTTGGAACAAGTTCACTTATCACTTTGGGCTGTATTATGATGCGTGTCTGCCACCTGGATACTTGTCCGGTGGGTATTGCTACACAGAATCCGGAATTGCGCCATAAATATAATGGTGACCCCAGTTATGTTGTAAATTATATGAAAGCCGTGGCTCAGGATGTGCGTGAACACATGGCACGCCTTGGATTCCGTAGTATTGATGAGATGATTGGCCGGTCAGACAAGTTAAAGCAGCGTAAGACCGATCATTGGAAAGCCAGATACCTTGATCTTTCCCCGGTGCTTTATCGTGCGGAACCAATCGACAATGTTGGGGTTCGTAATTTACGGGATCAGGACCATGGATTGGAAAATTCACTTGATATCCAGTCGCTCCTTGATATTTGTGAGCCAGCTTTTGAGAAGGGAGAGCCGGTCAAAGCAGTACTGCCCATTAGGAATATCAACCGTGTTACCGGCACCATTGTCGGAAGCGAGGTAACTCGGAAATACGGCAGGAACGGGCTTCCTGAAGATACTATCCATCTAAAATTCAATGGTTCGGCGGGTCAAAGTTTCGGAGCATTCCTACCCGGAGGCATGACCCTGGAACTGGAAGGTGATGCTAACGATTATTTTGGCAAAGGTCTTTCCGGAGGAAAGCTGATTCTGTATCCCAATAAAGGATCCTTGTTTAAACCGGAAAAGAATATCGTTCTTGGCAACGTATCGCTTTACGGCGCCACCAGAGGGCAAGTTTATATACGTGGTATGGCCGGAGAAAGGTTTTGTGTTAGAAACAGTGGGGTGAAAGCCGTAGTGGAAGCTGTGGGTGATCATGGCTGTGAATATATGACCGGCGGCCGCGTAGTTGTTCTCGGGTCAACCGGACGCAATTTTGCAGCGGGGATGTCCGGGGGGATTGCCTATGTGCTGGATGAGGATCAAACGTTTGAACCTCATTGTAATCAGGCTATGGTATACCTGAATCGCCTGGAGGATGAACATGAGATTAATGAAGTTAAGAAAATGATTCGCCTACACGGAGAATACACAGACAGCACTCTTGCCTGGAAAACTTTAGCGAAATGGGAAGAGATGGTTCCCAAATTTGTAAAAGTATTGCCTAAGGATTTCCATCGCATGCTGGAGTCGATCAAGATGGCAAACGAACGCGGGGTGAATGGGAAGAATGCCGAAATGGAAGCTTTTATAAAAAACAAAGAAGACAAATCGCGCGTGGAAGGGATTTGATCATAAATGATATAGAAAATTATGGGTAAAATAACCGGATTCATGGAGTATGACCGAAAATCGACTCCATATCGTAAACCTGAAGAAAGGGCCAAAGATTGGCAAGAGATGTATGAGCAGCTCCCCGAAAAGGATCTGAGGCAACAGGGCGCCCGGTGTATGGACTGCGGTATCCCCTTTTGCCAAACCGGCTCCGTCTATAATGGCAAGGCGCTAGGGTGCCCTGTTTACAATCTGATTCCCGAGTGGAATGACCTGGTTTACCGTGGCAAATGGAAAGAGGCTCTCCACCGCCTGCATAAGACCAATAATTTTCCTGAATTTACAGGCCGTGTTTGCCCGGCCCCATGTGAAGGGTCATGTGTTTTGGGCATTATTGATGATCCGGTAACGATTAAAAATATTGAGAAGGCTATCATTGACAGGGGATTTGAAGAAGGTTGGGTGCAGCCCTCACCCCCGGATACACGCACGGGTAAGACTGTGGGCGTAATTGGATCGGGTCCGGCCGGGTTGGCGGCGGCGGCACAACTGAACCAGGCCGGTCATAAAGTGACCGTCTACGAACGTGCCGACCGGATAGGAGGATTATTAACCTATGGCATTCCCAATATGAAACTTGAAAAGTCTGTTGTGCAACGAAGGGTTGATTTGTTAACAGCCGAGGGGGTAGATTTTGTTACCAATGCCAATATTGGAGTTGATATTTCTGCAACTGAGCTCAAACAAAAGCACGATGCCCTTATTCTGGCAGGCGGTGCGACAAAACCGCGCGACCTGCCCATCGAGGGGCGGGAGCTCAAAGGTGTTTATTTTGCCATGGAGTATTTACATGCCGATACCAAAAGCATGCTTGATTCCGACCATCAAGATGGTCGTTATATTTCTGCCGAGGGTAAAAATGTGATTGTGATCGGAGGTGGCGACACCGGTACAGATTGTGTAGGAACAGCTTTACGCCATAAATGTAAAAGCCTGACCCAATTTGAAATTATGCCACAGCCGCCTGAGCACCGCTCGGAAGGCAACCCCTGGCCCCAGTGGCCCATTGTTTATATGGTTGATTATGGCCAGGAAGAAGCACAAACATTATTTGGCGATGATCCGCGGCATTATCAGGTGATGACCAAAAAGATTTCCAGTGACGGCAACGGAGAGGTTAAAGCACTGCATACTGTACAGATTGAATGGGAAGCCGACAGTAACGGCAAGTTTGCCCCCAGGGAAATTGAGGGTACTGAAAAGGTGTGGGAAACCGATTTGGTACTGCTGGCGATGGGCTTTACCGGCCCTGAAAATCCAGTGCTGGAACAACTTCAAGTTGAGCGTGATGAGCGGAGCAATGCCCGGGCCGAGTTTGACAAGTATCTTACCAATGTGGAGGGAGTTTTTGCATCCGGCGATATGCGCCGGGGACAAAGCCTCATCGTATGGGCGATCAATGAAGGCCGCGGTGCAGCACGCGAATGTGACCGCTGGCTTATGGGTGATACTGAGTTGCCATAATCGATTATGAATTGATTATTTCGGTTTCGGGTTTCTCCCCCTCATCCCAGCAGTTGATATTATAGAAGGTAGTTTCTGCAATGTTGGCTAGAGCTGTTTTGGTTAGAAAGGCCTGATGACTGGTGATCAAAACATTGGGGAAAGTCAGTAGCCGTGCGATAACATCATCCTCAAGAATGACATCCGAGTAATCGTGAAAAAACAGCCCCCGTTCTTCTTCGTAAACATCCAGGCCCAGATAGCCGATCTGCCTGCTCTTCAAGCCGTCAATCACCGAGCGGGTATTGACCAGCCCCCCGTGGCTGGTATTGATCAGCATTACTCCTTCTTTCATAGATTTTATACGATCTTTGTCAATGATATACTTTGTTTGACTGTTTAATGGAGCATGCAAAGTAATAATATCAGATTGGCCGCAAAGCGTATCAAGATCAGTATACTCTACACCAAATTCAGAAATTAGCTCCTTGTTTTCCTGAATATCGTAAGCCAGAATCCGACACCCGAAACCATTCAGAATTCTCGCCACAACGGATCCAATTTTTCCTGTACCAAGAATACCGGCAGTTTTCCCATTCATGTCAAATCCCACGAGTCCTTCCAGAGAAAAATTAAGATCCTGGACCCGGTTATGGGCACGCGTAATTTTACGGTTTAAAGCCAGCATTAAGGCTATAGCATGCTCAGCTACAGCATAAGGGGAATATGCGGGCACATTAGCCACTTTTAAATTAAGCTCCTGTGCCCTTTTCAGATCAATATTATTATAACCGGCTGTACGCATGGCAATATACTTTACATTCAATTCAGCCAGTATATCCAGAGCACCTGCAGAAGCCTCATCATTGGCAAACAAAGACACCGCATTAGAATCCTGGGCCAGCCCCGCCGTTTTTTCGTTGAGACTGACATCCAGGAAGTTCAGTTCGTGTCGATCCTTATTGGCGGCTATCAAATATTCTTTATCAAAACTGTGCGTAGAGAAGACGGTTACTTTCATTAATCTGTGAAATGATGGATTAAAATTAGGTTTCTGTACCTATAAAGTTCTGCGAAAACATTTTCTAAAGCCAAGGCACATCACTAAGGAAAAGACCGTAAACCGCAGAAAGTTCCAGAAGATTGACTGAGTACTGTCAGAATTAAACCCTTTATTCAAGGATTAATCAGATAACCGATTTCTCACCGGTCCACCGCCTCCCTGAGCAGCCGGATGTACCACCACCTTTAACCGGAGATTAAAAAAGGTTGATCAATTAGGCATACTTGAATTTTAAGAACTGTACTGATATTTTCCGCCAACTGGATATTAAGTGAAGAAATTCACTGCATGGATAATTTCATATTTGTACATTTGAGTGAGTAATCAAAACAACCCCTGTCCCCTCCCAAATGTTGGGGATTGGGTTAGATGTTATTTGATAAATTCACAACCCGCCGGTATGGCGTCTCTTTATACCTACTAAGTGGTATCAATAATAAAATTCATGCACTATAAAAAGCAGCAACTTCATCCGTTAAAATACTCTGCTATGCTCAAAACGGCACTAAGCTTGTTCTAATTCAATTCCTGATAATTAGCCCTCTATATGCGCAAGATGATCTTAATGTGATTCGTGGTGGATCCTCAAATAATAATTGGCTTCATTTTAGCGATGCCTCTAATTCTTTATATCACCACCTTGCCGGACAAGCATATAATCTTCTTGATAATCGAACCGAAAGTATTAACAGCATAAATACACTTTCTGATTGGAAGAATAAGCAGGATGAAATAAAGGGGAAGTTGATGGATATCATTGGCCCCTTTCCGAAAAAAAATGCTTTGAACGCTCAAATCTTAAGAACGATTCAAAAAGACTATTATAGCGTAGAACATATTGTGTATGAGTCCCGGCCGGAGTTTTATGTCACAAGCTCTCTGTTTATTCCAAATGAATTGGAGGATCAGGCCCCTGCTATCCTTTATTTGAGCGGCCATACTGCTAACGGATACCGATCGGAGACGTATCAGCACAAGATATTGAATCTGGTGAAAAAAGGCTTTATCGTGTTTGCCATTGACCCGGTAGGGCAAGGCGAGAGGCTGGAATATTATGACGCAGAAACTGGCGGATCGGTGGTAGGCAGTTCAACCAGGGAGCATTCTTATACAGGGGTCCAGACATTTATTACAGGCAGTTCCCAGGCAAATTATATGATTTGGGACGGCATCAGAGCCGTCGATTACCTTCTTACCAGAGATGAAGTGGATCACGCCAGGCTGGGGATAACAGGGCGCTCAGGAGGCGGCACACAAACCGCCTATATCGCGGCTATGGACGAGCGCATACATGCCGCGGCCCCAGAAGCTTACATTACCAGTTTTAATTACCTGCTAAAGTCTATTGGTCCGCAGGACCTCGAGCAGAACTTATATCACGGAATTCTGCAAGGAATTGATCATGCTGATTTTTTGACCGTACGCGCCCCAAAACCGGCATTGATGATCAATACGACGGAAGATTTCTTTAGCATACAGGGTGGCAGAGAGACCGCGGATGAAGTGATGTCAGTGTACATAGCGTATGATAAATTCCAGAATTTTGATATGGTTGAGGATGGCGGAGGCCATGGATCAACGAAGAAGAATAGAGAGGCTATGTACGCTTTCTTTCAGAAACATCTGGATAACCCGGGTATCGCTGAAGATGAAGAGGTCGCCACTTTAAGTGATGAAGAGATCCAAGTAACCCGTACTGGCCAGGTTTCAACTTCGCTGAGAGGAAAAACCATATTCGAGTTGAATCGATCAGAGGCTGAAGAGCAAATTACCGGACTGTTGTCTTCACGGGACGATATAAACAGCCACATCCCCAAAGTTAAAAGAGCGGCTAAAGAACTTTCCGGATACCGGGAACCGGCTGAGGAAGATCAGCCCATTTTCACCGGACGCATCCCAAAAGAAGGTTACGTGATCGAGAAATATTTTATTAAAGGAGAGGGTGATTATGTTATTCCTTTTCTGTTAATGATACCGGATGAAGCGAATGACAAAGCGTTGATCTACTTAAATCCTTCAGGCAAGGCTGCCGAAGCTTCGGATGATGGTGAAATACAATCGCTGGTCAAAGAAGGAATGACGGTATTGGCCCCGGATATGATTGGCACGGGTGAAACCGGAGATGGCGATGTCGAAAACTACCCGATACATGTTAAAGACTTTGATGCGGCATCTTTTGATGTATGGACTGCATCTGTACTGATTGGCAGAAGTATAGCAGGGATACATGCCGGTGACATTGTCAGACTTAATCAATTATTGAAAAGACAGCATGCGGATGAAGTTTATGGGGTAGCCCGGGGAAGCATGGCCCCTGCTTTATTACACGCGGCGGCATTTGATCCATCCATATCCCGTATCGCCCTTTTGGAACCTTATTCATCCTACCTTTCTATTGTGTCAAATCAATACTACAATCCCGGCTTTCATCTCAGTACAGTAGCCGGATCTGTTGGGGTTTATGACTTGCCCGATCTCGCCGCCAGTCTGGCGCCGAGGAGGCTGATGATGACCGGAGTTACCGATGGCGGCGGCAAAGCCCTGAATCAGGAAACCACCAGCGAAACCTTCTCAGTGGTCAAAGCGTCTTATGAAGAACAAGGTGCCAACGGCCAGTTGATCATTACTCCCCGAAAGTCATTAGATGATTGGGATGATCTGCTTTTGGAAGAGATTATTCATGAAACTATAGAATGATCATGAAGAAAGTGAGGCATATTAATGGAAACAAAAGCTAAAAATAGCTTATGGTCACATTGCCTTTCTTATGAGAATTCTATTAACCGGCGCAACCGGATATATTGGTAAGAGACTCCTTCCGGTATTGCTTGAAAAAGGACATAATGTGGTTTGTTGTGTAAGGGATATAAAACGGTTTCCGAATGAAGGGATCTACAAACACCCCAATATCTCTTTATTTGAGGTTGATTTCCTTAAAGGGGCCCCTGCTTCGGATGAAATCAAAGACATTGACGCCGCCTATTATCTTATCCACTCAATGAGTTCGAAGGTGAAAGATTTTGAAAGACTGGAAAAGATTTCTGCAACTAACTTTGTTAGCCTGGTTAAACCTACGGCCGTTCAGCAAATTATTTATCTCAGTGGCATTACGAATGTAGAACAGCTTTCCCGCCATCTGGCATCCCGAAAGAAAGTGGAGGAAATCCTGGGCAAAAGCGAAATCCCTCTTACAGCCATTAAAGCAGGCATTATCGTCGGGTCCGGCAGCGCCTCTTTCGAGATCATGCGCGACCTGGTTGAAAAACTACCCGTAATGATTACTCCGAAATGGGTGAACACCAGGAATCAGCCTATTGCCATCCGGGATGTTCTGGAACTCCTCTCCGGGGTCTTGCTTACCCGGGAAACGTTTAACCAATCTTATGATGTGGGCGGACCAGAGATTTTGACTTATAAAGAAATGCTTCTTCAGTTTGCTGAAGTGAGGGGGCTGAAAAGATTCATCTTCACGGTACCGGTCATGACTCCCAGGCTGTCGTCTTACTGGCTGTACTTTGTAACATCCACATCGTATGCGCTTGCTGTTCATCTTGTAGACAGCATGAAAGTGGAAGTGGTGGTAAAAGATAATAGGCTAGAAAAGCTACTTGGAATTAAGCCGATTACCTATCAGGAAGCAGTGAGACTTGCTTTTCAGAAGATTGATCAAAATAATGTCGTGTCCAGTTGGAAAGATTCACTTATTTCAAGTTATGCGGAAAGCGATCTGCTGGAAAATATCAATGTGCCTGTTGATGGATGCTTTATTGACAAAAGGGAGAAATCCATTACCACTGATAAAGAACAGGTTCAAAAGAATATATGGGCCATTGGTGGTGATAGAGGATGGTACTACGGCGACCGGCTTTGGGGTATACGTGGATTCTTAGACAAGATATTTGGCGGCGTAGGCTTACGTCGCGGCAGAACCAATGCCCATACCATTAATACCGGTGACACCCTGGATTTCTGGCGTGTTTTGGTTGCGGATAAAAAGAATGGCCGCTTACTGCTCTATGCAGAAATGAGATTGCCCGGAGAAGCCTGGCTGGAATTCAAAATCATTAATAAGAACGGCAAGCCCTGGCTGCGGCAAACCGCGACATTTCGCCCTAAAGGATTGCTGGGCAGGTTGTATTGGTACTCGGTGATGCCATTTCACCATTTTGTGTTCAACGGTATGGCTGAGAATATGATTCGATTTCACAATGCCGTAATACCCGGGTAAAAAAGCCCGCAATAAATACTGATAAAATGAATGAGAGCTAAATGGGCGGATTATATTGTTGATTTCATCATTAAAAATATAAAGGACAAAACAGGCTATAAATCAAGGATTATCCCAATAGTTGGGAGTATAGAAGATTCGCTAAGCTGATCTACTCTGATGAGCTCTGGATCCTCCTCGCCCTGGAGAAGATAACTTGGCTCTGAAGGAGTATTTTGGGCAAACAGATTTTGAACCTCAAAGTAAATATCGAGAGAAAAATTAGAAAAATTCCATTTCCGGTCGATTCGTATATCGGTTGCATTGAACGGCCTCAAACGTTCCTCACCCAACCGGTTGTAATTGAACACAAAAGCAGGATACGTTTCGATACTTCGCTCTTCGTTGATGGGGGCAAACGGGGTCTTGCCAATTAAACGTGTTCTGAGACTGAACTCCCAGCTGTTTCCAATACGGTACCCGCCAGTAAAGGTCAGAAGGTGCCGGCTGTCCCACGCCGATGGCAGGTAGAGGTCCCTGTCAAAACCGGTGAATTCGCTCCAAAAAAGAGTATACGTCAGAATTGCGTAATAACTGGTTTCGAAGGTCTGCTGGGTTAAAAATTCAAGTCCATAGGTTCGCCCTTTGCCTGCTGATTCAACATCAGCGTTTCCAAGCACTTCAAAACCGCCTCCCAGGTTTGCAAGGCTAACTTCCTCTCTGTTGGAGACAGGGTAATGATCATAGAGTTTCAGAAACCCCTCAACCGACATCTTGGTACTGGGACGGGGGAAAAAATTTATACCACCGGTGATATGATCAGACCGAATATAGCGTGTATTGCGGTTTACAAACTCATTGTTCTCCCGGTATCCAAGAAGGTTGAGAGGTGGTTTTTTAAAGTAACGCCCGGCGGATACCACTGTTTTCCAGCGTCCCGCTTCGTCAAGTTTGAAGGATAAGGCAGCCCTGGGCGAGAGGGTTCGGTAAATCTGATTGCCGGTTTCTGTGAAACTGTTTCCATCAAAACGGAGTCCTGCTGTTAAATCAAGCCTGTCGGAAAGCCCTTCAGACGACCACTGAACAAATCCACCATAACTCAAAAAGGTGAGGTCAGAATCAAAAGTAACGTCAGTATTATCATCAAAATAATCGTTTCTGAAAGTATTTATCCTTGCTAATGCACCGGTAGTAATGGTAGAGCGATCGCGGAAAAAAGTTAATTCACTACGTAGGGTTTTTCTCCATTCTCTTGCACGATTGCGCGAAAAAAGGCCATCCTGGTTTTCGTTATCCCGATATCTCAAAAAATCGTTGTAGAACCAACTTCGGCTTAGAGATGTGCGAGCTACTCCAGCTCCGCCGCTCATCCTGCGCTGCCATGTGATACCCGTGGTATTGGAACGCTGACGAATAACCGGCACCTGATCCAGAATGGCCTGTTGATCGGGTGCGATATCCTCCGGAACGTTGATCCGGAAATCGTCGACAGACCCGACACCGGTAAACGATACGCTGTTTCTTGAGTTAAAATCATGATTTACCTTGTATTGATAATCCCAGTAATCGGGCAAAAAAGGGAGGTCTATCAATTGAAAAAGTAACTGCAGGTATGAACGGCGGACGGATGCAATGAAGGTAGTATTTGAGAAAGTGTCGTCTCCCTTAAACAACGGTCCTTCGGTGGTAAAAGCTGCTTCACTGGCTCCCAAGCGGAAGTTTGTGCGGAATTCACGATCGTTTCCGGTGCGCTGATTAAATTGCAACACCCCCGAAAGAGCATTTCCTGCCGAAGCGTTAAAGGCACTTGTACTAAGCTCTACCCCATCAAAGAAAGCAACATTCAAAAGACCCACGGGCCCGCCGGCACTACCCTGTGTAGAAAAGTGATTGATCGTGGGGATTTCAATTCCATCAAGGTAGTAGACATTCTCGTTAGGGGCACCGCCGCGTATGATCACATCGTTCCGGAAACCGGTTACGGATCCTGAAACACCAGGCAGCGATTGCACGACTTTTGCAATATCGCTGTTGCCTGCCGGATATGTGGAAATCTCTTCGGGAGAAAGCCGCCTGTAACTCACCGGGTTTTCGGGTGGCGCAATAAACGGCTCGCTAAAGGTTACAGTGACTTCATCAAGCTGTTCGGCAGCGGGTGAAAGCTCAAAATTAATGTTTCGGTTGCCTGCACTTCGAAGGTTGATATTTGACCGTTGCTGGGGCTCATAGCCAATGAATGTAGCGCTTATATTATAGTTGCCAGGCTCAATATTTGTAATTTCGTAAAATCCGTCAGAATCAGTGCTGGCTCCGCGAGTAGTACCCGCAATACCCACATTGGCGCCAGACAGGGGCTCTCCCGTTCGGGAATCGGTAGCATAGCCCGATAGCGTTCCGGTTGATTGGGCAAACAGTTCGCCCACTGTAACCGAAAAAAAGACAATGTTGATAATTAAAAAAAACGTGGATATTAACGATGACTTCATGTGGGAAACTTTTTGGCAGGCTTAAAATAAGGTTCAATATACGGTTTGCTACACTTTTATAATCTGATTTTCGGCTATAACAAATACCCGGTCATCTTTTTTGGTTAGCATGTTAACAAAACCGGTAAAAGCACCAAATGCCGGCAGTATTGAATATTTCGATCCAAAATAGAAGCAGGGAAGCCTCACGCTACGCTGAGCTTTTCCTGTAAGCTTTACGCCGGGGTGAACGTGGCCGCATAAACCGTAATATCCATGGCTATTGGTATAATGTTCTGGATCATGAACCAGGTAAAAAGGTGGTTCAATCAGGAACTTTTTGTGAACAAGAATTCCTGTTTCTTCATACCAGTTTACTTCAAGGATGTCATGATTTCCCATTACAAGCTCAAAAGAGATATCAGGATACTGCTTTAGCCAGTCATTTAGAATGTTCCACTGTCCATTCATCTTGCTGTGGAAAAGATCGCCCAGCACAATACATCGTTCAACCAGCTTCTGATTGAGCAAATGATTCAGTTTGTCAAAATTTGAACAGGCTAATTTATGGGGTATGGGTATCCCCGCCTGACGAAATGTACCGACTTTACCGAAATGTGTATCCGCGATAATGAGAATCTTTTTATCTGACCAATAGATAGCCTTCTCTGGAAGAAGTTCAAGCCATTCTCCAGCTATATATAAATATTTACTGTTCGGCATAATCAAATAAGGTAATTTATCCGTATTGTTTTTTAGGTTTAATACACGCAGCCTGAAAGTTTTACCAAATGGGGTAACGTTTACTTCTGCAATTGACGTTGCATGCGTCTAATCCGGTCATAGAGTTTTTCTGAAGTTAATTCATCTCTCAGTCTGTCAACCATAATCGGAAATGCAAAAGGGGTTGCTTTACCGGGCTCTTTAACGAGGAGTTTACCATGATTAATACGCTCTAGCGCACGCCGCAGATGAGTTTCTTTTAGCTGAAAGTTCATTATTTCACGAAATGTTTGCTTCACCAATAAGTTGCCGGGGTCATGCTTTTGGAAAACCTCAAAAATCATTTGAGATGAAGCCTGTAAATGCTTTCCCGAAACACTATTTCCAGGATAACCCTGAAAAACGAGTCCTGAAATCCGTGCTATTTCACGGAAGTGTCTCCTGGCCATTTCAGTTGAATTAATGCTGGAATGTATATCTCCGGATAATTGATCTGCAGAAAACAGCCGGTTGCAGATGGCTTCTTCAAGGGGAGCTTCACGGTCGGAAAGCAGTTCGAAACCATAATCGTTCATGGCCAGGGAGAAGGATATAGGTTGAATTCGTGATATTCTCCAGGCAAATAGTGATGCCAACCCTTCGTGAACCAGCCTACCTTCAAAAGGATAAAAGAATAGATGAAAGCCTTCTTTAGATTGTATTTTTTCAATCAAAAGTTCATTCTCACGAGGCAAAGCTGAGAGCTTTTCCTGTAAATCCAGGATCGGCTGTATTGTTTTAACTTCTATTGAATCCTCAATCCCATCTTTTGCTTTGCGTATAGTGGTTCTTATCATTTCGGATAAACGGCTGCTGAGGGCCATCCTCCCTCCCATCCACCGGCTTGTTGCTCCTTTCTTCTTTTTTGTTTTGCGGACATAAACCGTGAGATCCTTGATTCTGATAAACTCCAGGTATCTGCCGGCGAAAAGAAAAACATCACCCTTTCGCATTTTTGAAATAAAGGATTCCTCAATTGAGCCCAAATACCCTCCCGTTATATATTTCACTTGCAAACTGGGATCGCCAACAATGGTGCCAATAGACATCCGATGACGCTTTGCTATGCGTCTCCCGGATATCTGGTATAGCCCATTTTCTTCATATACACGTGAATAATCCTCATACCGCTTCAGAGCATTACCTCCAGTTAATAAAAACTTAAGCACCCATTCCCATTCACCTTCTGTTAAGCCCTTGAAGGCATAAGTGCTGCGGATTTCATGATATATCCGTTTTTGATCAAATCCATCGCCGGTTGCCAGTGTAAGCAAATATTGAACGAGTACATCCAGAGGGTTGATAACTGGTTCGCGGCTTTCTATGAAACCCTCAGCCATGGCGGTTTTTAAAGCGGCCGCTTCCAATAGTTCGAGAGCATGTGTGGGTACAAACCAAATTCTACTAACCGCCCCGGGCTGATGGCCGCTGCGTCCCGCCCGCTGAAGGAAACGGTCAACCCCTTTGGGACTTCCTACCTGTATCACCGTATCTACGGGGCTAAAATCCACACCCAGATCAAGACTGGATGTGCAGATCACAAGCTGTAAGCTACCCGCGTGCAAAGCATCTTCAACCCAGCCCCGGATATCAGAACTTATAGAGCCATGGTGAATAGCCATTCTGCCGGCTAATTCAGGATAGGTTTCCAGTATCCGGTTATACCAGATCTCAGTCTGCGATCTGGTATTGGTAAAAAGTAAAGTTGTCCCGCTCTTTTTTATTACAGGATAAACTTTTTCCAGCAAATGTATTCCAAGATGTCCCGCCCAGGGGAATTTTTCTATCTCATCAGGAATAACTGAGTTAACTTCAATTTTTTTTTCCATACCGGACGGAATGATCATCTGTTTTTCCGCTGAACCCACGAGTACCTCCAGAGCTGTTTCAAAATTGCCAATTGTGGCCGACAGCCCCCACGTTTTCAAATCACTTCTTATCTGTCTGATACGCGATAGCGCGAGCTCTACCTGAACGCCGCGTTTACTACCCAATAGTTCATGCCATTCATCAACGATTACTGCCTTTAATGTATTAAAAGTCATCTCGTGCCCTTTGCGGGCCAGCATAAGATGCAGGCTTTCCGGTGTGGTGATCAAAACTTCAGGAGGTCGCTTACCGATTCTCTGTTTCACTGAGGCTGACGCGTCTCCGGTACGACGCAGCACTTCCCAGGGTATTCCCAGTTCATCTAACAAGGTAGAAATAACTTTTTCAGTATCTCTTGCAAGTGCGCGCAACGGGGTGATCCAAAGTATTTTCAGGCCGTTTGGTTTTCGCTTACGGTAATCCGCATGATCATGCATCCATTTCATGAGGGGTGGTATGACTACGGCAAGTGTTTTTCCTGTGCCCGTTGGGGCATTAAGGATACCGCTAAAACCATCGAGATAAGCCTGCCACATTTGCTCCTGGTAGGAGAATGGTTTCCAGCCACGACTACTGAACCAGTCAAGCATGGTTTGATAAGCTGTATTGTCAGGTAGCGTGTTTTCACGCTCTATCAACCGGCTGTTATAATTCTTCATATTCATCATTCTATAAGTAGCCGGTACAGCCTTCCTTTACCCCAGAGACTTCTTCGGGGGCCTCTGATTTATAACAACGCAGCCGCCCCCCTGCCTATGCTGATAATTTTTATAAGACAAATATGAGCCAACCTGCTTCCCTTTATGCGACCAGCTTGAATATTCCAAATTGCTTTCATAAAATAACGCCTGTATTTCATTGTCTATTTCAGGACATTGATGGGTCCATATTGGCCTCCCCCCAACCAACTCTTAACCAACTCCTACTACCAGCCGGGCTTTAGTTGGAGTTGGTACGGACTTGTTCAGGATTTGGTCAGGAGTTTATGGGTCTTTGTCAATTCGAATTGTCAGTGTTGAATCCATAGCAAATGTTTCAATTATTGTATTGCACATGTAACACATCTTTAACTGAAGGTCTACTAAATATGTATAAAGAAGGGCTATAACCGCTTTCTGTATTACCCCGCCACCCCGCTCACAAACGTCTCCACAAATCCCCGCATCCTTCTTGTTATCCGCTCGGCCGCCCGTGCACGCTGCTTCAGGGCGGGGCGCTCATTCATCATCCCGATCACATCATCGCGCAATGGGGGCTTCTCGGTAAACAAATACTCGCCGATCACCTCCTCCAGGCGGGCCGCATCCAGCCCCTCCTCGGCGCTCAACGCGTCGAAGGCCAGCTTCCGCTGCTCGCTCCAGAACGAGTCAAACTCATCGGCCACATCAGCCGAGTCGGCAATTGCCGGCAGATTCTCGGCGATAAACTTCTCGATCAGCTCCCGCTTGCTGCGAAGCTCCGCATCCCCCGCCATAAGCTCCACAATCGCCTTGCGCTGCCGGGCCTGGTCCTCCGGGGCGGCATCCTTGAGGGCCTCCAGAAGATTCATGATATACTTAACATTGATCTCATCCCGGTGAATCAGCTCCAGCTCAAAATCCACATCCTGAAGGATAGAAACCTTCTGCTTCGCCGTTTCCTTTTTGGTCTTGTCGTACAGGTCCAGATACTTGCTCTTATAATCCTCAAACCGCTGCTCATCCATCGACAAGTCATCGAAGGTGAAATCGGTGAAGGTGCTCAGCACATTCTTCAGGCGCATCAGCTCGCGGAAGGCTTTGATGAAGGCCAGCTCGTCATCTTCGCTCTTCAGCAGGTTCACGCTGTCCACGGTGGGGGCGATCTGAAGCAGGGCGATGTAGGCCTGGTTGAACTGGACCACGTATTCCGCGTAGGGCTTTAGAATGATCTCATCTTTAGCATCCAGGGTAGAGAACAGGGTGATAGCCTCGTCAGTGGCGGACTTTAAATTCCGGAAACTCACAATCTGCCCCTGGCTCTTCAGCTCATCCAGAACCCGGTTGGTGCGCGAGTAGGCCTGAAGAAGGCCGTGGTACTTCAGGTTCTTGTCTACGTACAGGGTGTTCAGGGGCTTGCTGTCGAAGCCGGTGAGGAACATGTTCACCACCAGCAGCACATCAATCTGCCGGGCCTTCACCCGCTTGGCGATGTCTTTGTAGTAGTTGTAAAACGACTCGCTGTCCCGGGTCGAGAAATTGGTTCCGTACTGCTGGTTATACAGACCGATAAACCGCTCCAGATGATCCCGCGAATGCTGGGTGTCGTAACTGGTCTGCGGCTCGGCGGCCGTCAGAAACTCCTCATCCTCGATGAAACCCACCGCGTCCTTGTCATCCTCATTGGCCTGATAGGAAAAGATGGTGGCCACCTTCAAATTGTGCAGGCCCTCCTGCTTTTTCTTCAGGAAAAGGTCGTAGTATTCAATCAGCGCGGGGATGCTGGACACACAAAAAATAGACGTAAACTTGCGGTTGTGGGTCTTGCGGTCGTGGTGAGAGATTATATAATCGGCGATGCGGTTCAGGCGCTGTGGAGCGTTCATCACCTCGGCCTCATCAATGGCCTCCACCTCAATATCCTGAATTTCCTCCTTCTTGCGGAAGGTGCTGATGTATTCGATGGAGAATTTCAGCACATTCTCGTCGCGGATGGCGTCGGTGATCACATACTTGTGCAGGCAGTCGCCGAAGAGCATGCCCGTGGTGCGCTTGCCGAACTCATTGCCCCCGGCGTTCTTCTTAAAAATAGGGGTGCCGGTAAAGCCGAACATCTGACAGTTCCCGAAGAAGTCCTTAATCGCCTTGTGGGTCTTGCCAAACTGGCTGCGGTGGCACTCATCGAAGATGAACACAATGCGCTTGTCTTTAAGCCCTTCCAGCTTGCCCAGGTACCGTTTCTTGCTGACGGCCGTATTGAGCTTCTGTATGGTGGTGACGATGATCTTGTTGTCTCCGGACAACTGATCCACCAGAGCCCTGGTGTTATTGGTGCCATCGATGCTGCCTTTGCTGAAGCTGTTGAACTCTTTGGTGGTCTGGTTGTCCAGATCCCTGCGGTCTACCACAAACACCACCTTATGGACCTCAGGCAGGTTGGTAAGGATCTGCGCGGTCTTGAAGGAGGTCAGGGTCTTGCCTGAACCCGTTGTGTGCCAGATATAGCCGTACTTGGGTTCGGTAGCCGCCTTCTGCGTCCTCACCCTTTCGATGATGGCCTCGGTGGCGTAGAACTGGTACGGCCTGAGCACCATCAGCATCTTCTCCGATTCGTTGATCACCACGTATTTGGTAATCATCTTGGAAATATGGCAGGGCTCCAGGAAGATATCGGTGAATTTGGAAAGCTGGGTGATAATCTTGTTATCCTCGCCCGCCCAATAGAAGGTCTGTTTAAAGGTGCGCCCTTTGACGGAGTTGTTGGCATAATACTTGGTATTGACCCCGTTGCTGATCACAAACACCTGGATGAACTGGAACAGCCCCTGGCCGGCCCCGAACGAATGGCGCTCGTATCGGTTGGTCTGGTTAAACGCCTCCTTCAGCTCCAGCCCGCGCCGCTTGAGCTCGATCTGCACCAGGGGCAGCCCGTTGATCAGTATGGTCACGTCATAGCGGTTCTTATAGCTGCCTTCCATGGTGACCTGACTGGTGACCTGAAACTCGTTTTGGCACCAGTGGATCTGGTTGATCAGCTGTACGGTGCGGGTCTCGCCCTGACCGTCTACATACGGTACCCGGTCGCGCAGGATCCGGGCCTTCTGAAAAATATTCCCCTTGTTGATGTAATTGAGGATCTGCCTGAAGTCGTTATCGCTTAGGCTGATCTTATTATGCTTTTCGAGCTGCCCTTTCAGGTTGGCCAGCAAATCTTTCTCATCCCGGATGACCACACGCCCATACCCCAGCTTCTCCAGCTGGGCGATGAGGTTGCTTTCCAGTATGGCTTCGGGTTGGGAGGTCATATTATACGAACATCTTTTGGAGTAAGCCTTTTTTCCAGGTTTGGGTGTGCTGGATTTGTTGGGATACCTGATTTATTTTTTTATCGAGGGATGAAAGGAAGGCAGCTATTTTTTGTTGTTCTTGTTCTGATTTGGGTAACAGTATCTTTGCACCATTCAAAAACTCATAATTATTAATGTTCATGGTGTTTTTTGCACCTCTATGCACTAGAGGTATTAAATAGTTATACGTATTAACCCAAGACAAAAAATAACTATGAATAATATAACCTAAAGCAGAATTACGAGGACTAAATACCCCATAAAGGGGTGAAGTGACACCTATCCTCTCAGTTAAATTTTGCTTTATTATGCCAAATGGGAAGTCACTTGTTGGGCTTTTTGTATAAATGATATCACCTGGGTTTGCAACCTTATAGTGTTTAATAGACTCAGCGGCATAAGATCTCCCCAAATGTTCAATTTGATTAACAACTCCCTTTCCTTTAGAAACAGAAAATACCTCTGTCACAATATTAGTGGAATTCCTCTCTTTATGCTCAAATAAGACTTCCCCCAACTTCTTCTCCTCCCAATCCCGATTATCCCCACCATTCTCATCCTTAAACCGTATTTCCTGACTGAACAGCTTCTGCATCATTCCTTTTTTGTATCGCTCCAGCTTTTCTTTCTTTTGTTGCAGCAGTTGGATGCGTTTGTCTACAGCGGTGAGGAAGGTGGCGATTTTTTGCTGTTCGGTATTATTAAGAGGAATAATAAATTTCAAACCACGTATATCCCGACCTGTAAAACCTTTGATTGATGTTCCTTGACTTAAACTTTTGAAGCGATTCGATTTTGCTTTGAAATAGTAAGCTAGAAATAATGAATTATCTTTATAAGGTATCAAATTGGTAAAATCTTGGCTCGTGCAAAGGTCTTGTTTTGCAACGGCAAATTTCCCAATTCCTACTCTTGACACAATTAGAATACTATTTTTTGGGATTAATTTAGTGGCAGAGTTTTTGATGGCTTTCGCCGAAATGAAACGTGATATTTCAACCTCTTGAACTGTATCTTCCTTAATGTCAGAACTAGATATCCAAGGGATGGGTCCAATCCAATACTCATCTATTAAGCTACTAGGTGTTCCACCACCACAAAAGTCACCTAATTTTCCTAGTTTTTTCTTAATCCATTCATCCTCAAACTCAGGAAACCTCAACTCCGGTATTACTGCTTCTTTGACTTCTATCATAGCTTAAAACGGAGTTGAAATATTCAGTTCACGGCAAAAAGCCACTATCTCATCATTGGTCGAATCCAATTCAGCTTCCAACCCCTTTAGCTCCGCAACCACGTCATCCAGATCAACCGGCTCTTCCTCTTCAAAGGTATCCACATAGCGGGGGATATTCAGGTTGTAATCATTCTCCAATATTTCCTCCAATGGAGCTGCATAGCTGTACTTGTCTATCGTCTCGCGGTTGCGGTAGGCGCTGATGATGCGCTCAACATCCTCATCGCGCAGGGCGTTTTGATTGCCGCTTTTGATATAATGGTCCTCCCCGCTGGCATCGATGAATACGATATTATCATCCACCTCACGGCACTTTTTAAGCACCAGGATACAGGTAGGGATGGAGGTGCCGTAAAAGATATTGGCCGGCAATCCGATCACCGCGTCCACCACATTCTTTTCCTTGATCAGGTACTCCCGGATGATGCCTTCGGCGGCTCCCCGGAACAGCACCCCGTGGGGGAACACACTGGACATGATGCCGTTATCGGCCAGCTGGTAGAGCATGTGCTGCAGGAAGGCGTAATCCGCCTTGGTCTTCGGGGCCAGGCGGCCGTACTGGCTGAACCGCTCATCCCCGCTGTTCAGGGGGTTGGCATCACTTTTCCAGTGGGCGGAGAACGGCGGGTTGGCCACCACCGCCTCAAAACGCTTCTCCAGATGCCGCGGCTGTTCCAGGGTATCATCCTGCTCAATATGAAACTTCCGGAAATGCACAT
The DNA here is from genome assembly GCA_040878085.1 of Balneolales bacterium. Taxonomy (GTDB): domain Bacteria; phylum Bacteroidota; class Rhodothermia; order Balneolales; family Natronogracilivirgulaceae; genus JBBDMU01. The sequence continues at coordinate 33,747 of JBBDMU010000028.1, read as the reverse complement.
CGTGCAGGATCATGTTCATCCGGGCCAGGTTATACGTGGTTCGGTTCTGCTCCTGTCCGTAGAACTCGCTCACGGCGGCCTCTTTGGCCACGCGCAGCAGCAGCGACCCGGACCCGCAGGTAGGATCGTACGCCGAGCGAATCTTGGTCTTGCCCGTCGTCACAATCTTCGCCAGGATCTTCGACACCTGCTGAGGGGTGTAGAACTCCCCGGCTGACTTACCCGCCCCGGCCGCGAACTTGGCAATCAGGTACTCATAGGCATCGCCCAGCACATCCGAATCGATTTCCTTCAGCTTGAAGTCGATCTGATCCAGGTGGATCAGGATTTTTACGATGATCTCGTTGCGGGCCCCCACCGTCCGGCCAATCTTGGTGGAGTTCAGGTCCAGGTCCTCAAACAGGGCGTTAAAATCCTCTTCGGATTCCGTGCCCATGGTGCTTTGCTCGATGTGGTTCAGCACCGCCTTCAAATCTTCCAGAATGTAGTTGCTCTCGCTTTCCGTATCAGCATTGCCCTTGGCGGCCAGCACCGAGAACAGCTGGGAAGGCTCCAAATAATACCCCAGGGTGAGCAAAGATTCTTCCTTGATGGCGTCCAGGGTTTCGGTGTCCGTAACGTTCTTGAAATCGGTCACCTTCTCCCCCTTCAGCAGCTCGTTGGCGTACAGGTACTGCTTTTCCGACAGGTACTTGTAGAAAATGAACCCGAGGATGTAGTCGCGGTAATCATCGGCGCTGATCTTGCCCCGGAGCAGGTTGGCAATGCCCCACAGCTGGGTCTCAAGGCGTTTCTTTTCTTCTTCGGACATATGGGGTGGTACGGGTTGTAATGGGTGTTAGCGGGTTAGGTGGAGCAGGGGTAATTTAAGGTGTTAATAGCTATTAGCAAACTAAGCATGATATTTAATCATACCATCATATTCAGTTTGATCACAATAATCAAAAACAATAGCTGAGCTATATCTTGCCCTTGTCAACCCTACATAAAATTTAGCTCTTGCTTCATTTTTTAGATTATATTCATTATTCATTATCCAGTTTCGCATCGGTAAAGTTGGATATATGAGCACTCTGTCAAACGTCATACCCTTTGATTCACCATAGTTTAGAACTTTATGGTTGTGATTAACTAGCACGGATAGATTCCATCGTAATTGCATAGGGTTAAAAGAAGCTAAATATGAATTCACATCTTCAGATTTTACCAAGTAAACGCCGCTAAACCCATCTTTAGCAGCATTTTCACAGCATGAACATGGCACAGAAGAAGGATAGTTAGGATAAAGTTTTGAGGAAAACTCGCAAATAGAACGATTGTTCCTGTGTGATTTAATTAATGATACCTCATCAATTCCATCCTTAATTAATGAATGGCACTTCTCAAGTAAATATCCTTTAATATTTCCATCCCGATATTTTGCATTCTTCCTTGCATGATGAGTTACATAAGTTACTTGCCTCGGATCTCCAACCAACAGAACTTGTGACTGACTTTCAAATAATAGTTTGATAAATTCAAGATCATAACCAGCCAAATCTTGCACTTCATCAATAAAGACGTTTGAGTATATCCTACTAATACGTTCAATCACTTCATTTGCTGTTTTTAAATTAGCTTTAAAAACGAACTTGGATAACTTGTCTGAATATATTCTTTGACTATTTGTGAAGTAATGCTGTATAAACTCACCATCTTCCTTGAATGTTACATTGACTGTTCTATCATTAATTCGTCTAGTATATTTTATACCTGATTCTCCATCACTTAGCGACAACCCTCTAATATTGTACTGATATAGCATTTCATTTAATGCTCCCTGGTAAGGTTTCACGCCATGCTGAATTAAGAACGAAAACCAGGTTTGTATGGTAATATTTGATGGTAGTGCTTTTCGTTTTTCAATAAATTTGCGCCTAATCTCAGCTGCATTAGCCTCCGTGTAAGTGGTAATTAACACATTTTCTCCTAAAAGACTTAATGCCTCGTTGACAATTTTTGTAGTCTTACCAGAACCAGCTGATGCTATAATGAGTCTATTTTTATTCATCACACCATTTTACTGCATTATTTATGTAGCTTGGGTAGTTAAGTTTTTCAATTGATTTAAACACAGCCAAAGCCCACTTGGTTTTATTACTCTCCATATATTCAATTATCTTTTCTTTCGTATTATATGCCGAATAACTAATATCAATAACTTCACATAATTTCTCTAACTGTTCAGAGTTAGCATCTACAAATTGTGGCTCTAATGTATTTAGTTCATTATTATCATCTGCGAACACTCTGATTTTGCCAATGCCATCAAATTCCTCATACTTCTTTTCTATTGTTTGAGCATAATTGCCATCGTTATCTGTAACAACAGCAACTGGTTTTTCTATTAGTTTAGCAATTTGCAGAAATCTTTTAAAGGTTAACTTCACAGAGATTACATCAATTAATTTTTCAATCGGCAATACATCATTATGGGTATCCATAAATGCCTTTTGAAAGATTAACTCATCAGAATCGCCCTCTACTAAGATTGCCTTATGACAAAGAAGAAGTCTTAATGTTTGATAGCCAGGTAGCTTATCAAAAAAATCTTGTGTCTCTTGGGAAAGTTCATTAAATCGTGCGATTTTTTGATTATCAAGTAAAAGCAAATATTTAAGTCCCAACTTATTAGCAACGAAGCTACTATGAGTCGAAATTATTATCTGCTTCCCATCACAATTATCACGGATACTTTTAATAAACTCATTTAGTTTGCTGTGGCCAAGATGATTTTCAGGTTCTTCTATCAAGATAGCTCCGGCCTTTATAGATGAAGTACTACCCAGAGCGAGTTTAGTCTTTATGATAGATTGTTCTCCTCTACCAATATGTTGAAAAGGAACATTATCAAGGTAGGTTGTCAATCCAGCTTCCCAAGCATCTTTTGTAGCTAGGTCAACAGAAACTGAGACAGTTTTACTATCTGAAAGAGTAATGACATCATTAATTTTAGAATTAACTGTTATGATTGATTGATCTTCGGCAAAACTCTCTTTCATTTTCCTATAAGCCTGTGAAACAGCAACCTTATCTGTATCTTCTAGCTCACCCCGAATTATTCTGGAAATGTATATATCTGAGCCATTAGTATATTTGTTTCCAGAAGAGTCAATTATGACAGACTTCATAGGTATACTTCGCCCAGTAACACTATCTCTGGCAAATGATTTCCAGGTTACTTTGTAATATTCAATAGGAATGGATCGAACACTTTGCTGAATCAACTCATCGTATTCCGCTTGGTACTCGTCGTCAAACTCGATCTTAAGCAATACACCACATGCTTTTCTCCTATCACTATTTCCATTTCCTTCTAGTAATGGGTATTGTTCTGTTTCGAAATAAGCCTCGATTAATATATGTGGCGGCGGAAGTGTACTAATGTTAGGATCATTTAGGCTGTTAATGTATTCCGCTTCAATTTCATTATTAAACAAGTATTGTGTAAGCTCAGTCCTAAGATATCTGCCATTTAATAATCCTGTTAATACAAGATGTATAGCTTCTAGGATTGTTGATTTCCCTGCTTCATTATTCCCAACAAGAATATTGATTTCGGGGTTTAATGTAAGCTCAAACTTACCTTTATACCTTTTATAATTTTCAATGTATATCTTGTTAATTCTCAATTGTTATAAACCTTAATATGTAAAATTAGCATCAACAGATACCATCAATCATGATCTGCTATTTTCCTTTCCCAACCACCCACAACAATCCCCATTAATCCCTTTCAAGCCCTCCCAGCTCGCCCACCATCCGCCTGCCCAGGCCTTCCAACTCTTCTATCCCGCGATGAGGCAAATCATTGGCCAAAGCACGCGGGTCCGTCGCATATTCCCGGAACTTATACCCGTAAAACCGCGCATGCGGGTTGTCTTTGAATGTCTGCGGAGTAAGCAGCATAAACAGGGAGTTCCCGGGACTTCTCTTATTTAGCGGAGACGTCATCGTATCATCGCTATGGAGCATCACATCCAGGTTGCGGGCGATCTGGTTTCGTTTGATATCGTAGGATACCTGGCAGGAGATGTCCGAGAGCACCTTGGCCTCGATCAGCACGGCAAAACCGTTGGATGCGTTGATCAGCAGGGCGTCCACGTTGGTGGCCCCTTCCAGGTTGGCCCGGTTCTCACCCTTTTTGTTTTGAGCGCCTTCCCTGACGTAGGGAATCGGATGGTCCAGGTTCTGTTGCAGCCATTCCCGGTAACAAGGCGGTGAGGGCAGGTTGGGCTCGAAATACAGCTGCACATCCCCGGCCAGGCACTCCTCCCAGCTGCTGAAGCTGGCCAGCGGAGGAGTCGGGCCAAAGGCCCCGGCGAGCATCTGGATGAAACCGGTGTCCCGTATATCGCTGTGGCTATGATACATCGTCATCAAAGCCGCCACCGTCCAGAACCGCTCATCCTTCTCAATCTGCCGCACCGTCTTCACATCCCCGGTTGCTAGTGCGTTGACGCCGTCAAATTGTCGGTACCGCCCGATGCTGTTCTTGAAGTAATCGGTATGCCGGCTCAGGTTGGATGTATCGCCCTGCATCTTTTCGACGAAATGCTCCTTGAGCTCCCCCTCCGTGAAGGGCAGGTATTTATCGTGTAGGATTTCCTCCACTTGCTGTTGGCTCATGGGTCGATGGCAAATAGGGTGATTATTCAGGGTTTAATAGTAATACCTAAATACTGCTTTTTAAAATGGCATGCAAACTCTAATGGCATGTTGGACTTGATGCCGGGGATTTAGATTAAACTTAACCTAATAATTTGAGTCCTTAGCACTGGGAATGTTTACCAAACAGTTTTTTACCAGATAATACTGGTAATTTATCGGGCTCCTAATTGCATAATCATTCTCCATTTTATTTTATGTATTGAAAATAAAATATATTTTATAGCCGTAATTTCAACAGTGCCGACATAACATATGTTATACACTCATTTGGGATTGGAATACCAGGGTTACATATTTACAAAGCTGAATGCCAGGATCAAAATATCTCTTGAAACCGGACTGAATCAAATGATACGTGAATTTACCAGTACTGATATGGATCAGGTATTAAGCATCTGGCTTGATGCGTCAGTACAGGCACATGACTTCGTCGACAGATATTTTTGGGAGTCGAAGTTGGATGACATGAGAGATGTGTATATCCCCGGATCGGAAACGTTTGTTTATGACGATGAAGGCACGATTACAAGGCGATAAAGCTAAAGGCCATTTATCGGAATTGGAAAACAATTATTGACTTCTCCTGGGATATCATAAAGAGCCGTCCGTTCCGGGAAAAAAAAGATACCGCGAATCAAGGCTATTCCTTTTTCATAGATATGGCCGAGATATGGGAGCTGTACCTAAAGTCACTCCTATTACCTTCAGAAGGGCAAAGTAACTTGTGGGGGGCTATTATATCCTTTAAATGCCTCTCCAAAAATATATGAGAAATCAAAAAGCGCCTCTTTATTTGGTATGGGGATAAATCATACGTCATTTGCTATAGATGGTGTGGACCTCTCTTTTTGCAATGCAGAGGATCTGAATAAAGAAGAAAAAATGAAACGGTTTCATACAGCCGAAGGAGAGTTTATTAATCGAATGATATCCCTTACAGAGGAATCATCGCGGAAATCATAAGAGTGTGTAATTTGAACTCTGCGTTTTAAGAACATTTCGGCTTCGTTTCCTGCAGCCGGCCTGGCATAATGCATCATAAGCCACAAAAGTAGATTTTGAGAACTATCAGGGATAAATAAGCGTTTCCGATTTATAAATTTCTTCCAGGTAGACGGCATAGCTTGCATCTTGAGGATTTTACGCTGATATTTTCTGTATTAAAATAACCAACTATGAAAAAAACTTTTAGCGCAAGTATAACGAAAGAAGGCAACCTGTATGTCGCACGGTGTATAGAAGTTGATGTAGCCAGTCAGGCAAGGACCAAAGGAAAAGCATTGGAGAATCTGCGTGAGGCACTGGAGCTTCATTTCGAAGATCCACATGCTACCGTCATCCCAGAGATCCGTCAATTGGATATTGATCATAATGCCTCCTAAAGGATTACCCTATCGGGAAGTCGCCCGAAAATTAAGAAAAGCTGGATTTCAAGAGGTCAGCCAGAAAGGAAGCCACGTAAAATTTGCCAAATCACAAAAGTAGGAAGAATAACGGCTATTTTGGGAACTTAACGGTCCAAAAGCACCAAAACCCGCAACCCGAAACTGCATCACGTAACCCGTTTTGAGTGTTATTTGTCACCTTTTTTACAAACTTCCGTGATGAGGCCAGAATTCATTTTGCGCTTTATGCTGCTCACTTAACCACTCCCCATCTCACCTGACAAACATCAGCTTCCTGTTAATGACCTTCTCCCCCGCCCTCAGCCGGTATACATAAATACCCGAAGCCAGCTCCCCGGCCTCAAAGCGCACCTGATGCCTTCCCGCTGCAACCTCACCCGCCACCAGCACGGCCACGCGGCGGCCCAGCAGGTCGTAGACGGCCAGGTGCACCTGGCTTTGCTCGGGCAGTTGATAGCCTATCACCGTGGCGGGGTTAAACGGATTGGGATAGTTCTGATCCAGAGCGACCCGCACAGGCAGGGCATCATCGGTGTTCAGCCCGGTCAGCGTTTTGGTGGTGAAACTTAGGGCATCACTCCACTCCCCGGATGCTGTTTCGTTTTCCGCACGAACCCTATACCAGTATTTGGTGTTTTCTTCCAGGGGCTCCTCAAGGGTAAATGTCGTTCCGGCGATGGAGGCGGTGTCGACGATCAGCTCGGAGAATGAATCCCCAGTGGACACCTGCAGGTGATAGAAGTCGGCAGGGTCCGTTTCCGTCCATGCAAAATCAGGCAGGAGGTCCACGTCTGTTTGCCCGGCCTCGGGTGAGGTGGAGGCTACCTTAACAGGAGCTGCTGCAGCTTCAATGCCCACCCGCCAAACCGTGCTATTTAGACGACCACTGATTCGGGCTGCAAACCAGGGCATATCATCCACAGCCCCGAGACTCCTCATATACACCATGTCTTCCGGGCCTACGATAAAAGACTCTTCGCTTGTGGCGCCTATAAATGCCAGGTCGGAATTAGTAGCCAGCCACACCCCGTTCTTAACGTTCACCGGATCGCTTAAGCTGCTGGCATGGCCGAAGGCTTTGCCTCCTGCCTCAACCGGCTGGATACTGGCGGAATTCCCCTGGGCGCTATACCACGAGTAGTCTACTACAAAGAGGAAACGGTCTCCGGCCACGACGGTGGGCGTGTTCAGGGCGTTATGGGCATCGGGGCCGTCTCCAAGTTCTTCTTTCCAGATGCGGTGGGTGCCGCCGGGCGTGCCGTCTGTCACATAAAGTTGATAATTGTTGGAAAAGTCATTGACGTCCTCGTTCCAGGGCCGGGAAAAGAAATAAGCCAGCTCACCCACCGCAGTTAAATTAGCCACCCGGAAATTTTCTTCATCATCCGGGTCAGGGCTAAACATCCTGGAGCCCGACCCGTCATGATAAGCCCAAAGCGCAAGACCATCTCCGTCATTTCCTGTAAAAAAGATCCTGCTTCCTGCAACAGCCAGGCCATGAATGCTTTTGTTTTGAGTACCTTTTGCATCGGGCATCCGCCAGGCTTCGCTTACGGTACCCTCTTCGCTAACGCGTTTTAAGATCCGTTCCTGCCCGTCTGATTCGGTGATGTATAAGGTGTTGTTTAGGTCAACCATACGAGGGGGTGTGCCTCCGTTATAGACTCTGCTCACCCCGTCGACCATGGTTGCTCCACTGCCATCTTCGTTGATCAGAAACAGGCGGTCTTTTTGCTGTTCGGCTACATAGGAAATAAATGCTACGCGCCTGCCATAGGTGGTCATGGATCTGATATTGAAAAAACCAGCCTGGGCACCGTTTGCAATTTCCCGCGTTCCTTCGTGGGTGCCATTGGTTGCCCAAATATTCCAGTTACCCTCCGCATCCTGAACCGGAAAATAAAACAGGCTGTCTAAAGCAGCCACACGGTCAGCATAAAGGTCTACTTCATCCCATCCTTCGAATTCAATCTTTATGGTATTCTCTTCGTGGCCGTCGCTTACCCAAATTACCTGACTTGAGGCCGTGAAAATGGCTTTCCCGTTCAAATCGTGAAAGTCGGTAGGAGTGGCATCAAAAAAGGAACGCGGGGCGACTTCGATCCCCATCAGCGTCCCGTCCTGGATAGCCTGCGCGGGCGTTACTTGTGCCAGTATTGCGATTAATGAAATAGTGAGGAAAATTCTTATATCTTGCGGCTGAAAGCACATATTGTTATAAATAATATATTTTAAGTAATTTAAACAATATAACAATTTCCTAATAACTTCCTACCCAGGCATTTTTCTCGATTTCACTGTTTGAATCCAAGGCTTCTTATTCATTTGGGCAGGCTAGGAGTCATTGATCTCCATAAACATCTCTACGATGTCCAATTTTAATGATCAGGATGATCATATTGTTATCCCGAATCTGACCAATAATTCTATAATTTCCTATCCGATAGCGCCATAACCCTTTCAATCGCCCTTTTAATGAAAGGCCGATTCTCCCGTGGATCTTCATTGGTGGCAAGGTTATTTCTGATCCATTTAAGAATTCGATCCTGGGATTGCTGATCTAATTTCCGTAGTTCCTTGCGGGCTCGTTCGTCAAACTCAATCTTCCAGGTCATCGCCCTTTTCTAACTGTTCCAGACTCCAGCGAACTCCCTCGGGTTTCTCTAGACGTTGCTCAGCGACATATAGATCCTCCACTTCATCAAGCTTTTCTTCCAGGGCCTGACGAATATAAAAAGTTTTTGTACGATTAGTGAGCTTAGCCAGCTCATCCAGACGTTTTTCAATGGACTCTCCCAGGCGTATACATTTTTAGTACATAAGTTTCGTTAGTTAATTTACTAAACAAGCCCACGAAAACTTTTCTTCCCGGTTATCAAGTCTTTTGCCAAAATTAGACAAATGGGAAAGAAGTTGAATGGCATTTGCAGCCATTTGATTTTATTTGATTTGGAAGTTGCCCCTATAGTATCAATATAAGGAAATATCTTTTATAGGTGAAGCGACACTAGAATCCTAAACATTTTTTGATATATTGGTTCCAAATATGGTACCTACCAGAGCCGTTATATGGGTAAAAAAGAGAAATTACTGGAGAAAGCAAATAGTTCTGCCACTAACTTTATGTTCAAGGAACTGGTAAAATTGGCAGAACACCATGGTTTTGTAGAAGTTCGCCGGAGGGGGTCGCATATAATGATGAAACATGACGTACACGATGTGCTCATGAACTTTCAGGACCGGAAAGGCCAGGCCAAGCCCTATCAGGTAAAACAACTGCTGAAAACTATTGAAGATTTTAACCTTTAACCATCCGGACATGAAATTCGAATCAAAATACAGCTTCACCCTAAAGTACAGCCGCGAAGATGAGGGCTACCTCGCCCAATGTCCCGAGTTTCCAAATTTATCTGCCTTTGGAGACACCCCTGAAGAGGCGGTGCAGGAAGCAAGAGTTGCCCTGGAGTTGTTCATAGAGACCTACCATCAGGAAAACAAAACCTTACCCGAACCCATAACCCTTAAGGATTACAGCGGCCAGATACGTGCACGGTTACCCAAATCCCTGCATGCCCGATTATCCTCCCGAGCTCAGGAGGAAGGCGTTTCACTGAACACCCTGATGATTCAATACCTGAGCGAAGGGCTGGCAAATGCAGTGGTCAACACCTCCGAAATCACCGAACAACAATAGTCCTTACATCACGCCGAGGTTTTGCTGTAGCGGTTTATCGATACTATCAGGAATATAATACCCATGCCCGTAAGAACAGCGACCATGGTTTGAATCTCCGGCCACCCCGCCCCTTTTAACAGGACCATGCGCATGATGCTGATAAAATAAGCGACGGGGTTAGCTGCGGTAAGGTTCTGGGCCCAGACCGGCATGCTCTCTACTGGAGTAAACAGACCGCCCATCAGGATAAACACCACCATGATGAACCAGGCGATAAACATGGCCTGTTGCTGGGTGTGGGTGACGGTAGAAATGAACAGGCCAATCGCCTGCACAACGATAAGATAAATACCTGCGACGATAAGAATAGTAACCAGGCTTCCCAGAAACGGAATGTGGAACCCGTATCGTGCAAGGGCGAGTCCGATGACCAGGTCCACCATACCGATAACCCAAAAGGGTATCAGTTTCCCGATAATTAACTGGTGTTTTTTGATGGGCGTAACATTCAGCTGCTCAATGGTGCCGATTTCCTGCTCCCTTACTATATTCATACCCGACAAAAACAGCCCGATCATCGAAACCAGCACAACCAGAATCCCAGGTACCATATACGTAATATAATCAAGGTCAGGATTATACCAGTTCACCGGAATAATATTGATAACCTTCGCCTGCTCAGCCTCGCGGCTACCCGATACCCATTGGAGTTCGCCGGACTTTTCCCGGTCGAAATCGCGGATAATAGAGGTACTGTACGACTGTATCAGCCCGGCTGTGCTGCCATCCACAGCATCGATGCTGAGCTGAACTTCGGCGGGCCTGCCCGCTATCATATCCCGCTGTAAATCAGCTGGGATATGCAAAACCATCTTCACATTTCCTTTATCAAGTTCCTCAAGAGCCTGCTCTTTGCTGAAAGTTTCGTATCCTGCAATGAAATATCCTGAAGCCTGAAACTTTGCAATCAATTGCCTTGAATAGGTGGATTGGTCCATATCTATCAGGGCGAAATCCACTTCTTTAAGTTGGTAGGTGGCCGCGAAGGAAAGTACGAGCAGCTGAACCACCGGCATCACAAACAGAATAGGCAGCATGGCTTTGTTGCGGAAGATTTGAAGGAATTCTTTTTGCAATAAAAAGCGAATGGTTCTCATTGCAGCCTCACGTTAAATTTCTTCAGGCTCAAGCCGATAAAGAACAAAGTGATGCCCATCAGGATGAGTGTTTCTTCCCAGAGAAAAGCCAGACCGCTTCCCTTGAGCATGATATCCCGCACAATGATCAGAAACCATTTGGCGGGGATGACATGGCTTATCCACTGCAATACCTCCGGCATGCTGGCAACGGGGAAGATGAAGCCAGACAAAAGCACCGTGGGCAGCAGCAATCCGGCCAGTGATATCATCATTGCTGTCTGCTGGTTGTTGGCAACGGTTGAAATGAATACACCGAGGGAAAGAGCTGTAACAATAAATAACATAGCCTGCAGAAAAAACAGGATGTATGATCCTTCAAACGGCACCCCGAATACAAGGTCGGCAAGTATCAATATGCTGATCACATTAACCACGGATAGTACCAGATACGGCAACACCTTCCCGATGATAATATGATACGGCTTCAGGGGAGAAACCAGCAAGATCTCCATATTACCCATTTCCTTCTCACGAGTGATGGAGATGGAAGTCATGAGGGTGGAAATAAGCATAAGTATGACGGCTATTAGCCCGGGTACAAATAAATCCACACTGCGAAGTTCAGGATTATACATCATCCTGACGGCAGGCCGGATGCCGGCTTTTTGTTGTATCTGTTCTTCCTGGTTCAGGGAAGTGGTATAGTCCTGAATAATACGGGAAGTATATGCTTGCAGCAGATTAGCCAGGTTGGGGTCGGTGGCATCGGTGATAATCTGGATGTTTGCTGTGCCGTCACGTGTAAGGTTTCTCTCAAAATTAGCTTCAAAGACTACAACCTCCTTGATTGCCCCCTTTCTGAAAAGCGGTTCAATTTCATCATAGCTGGTTACGTATCCTGCAAGTTCAAATGATCCGGAAGCGGCAATCTGTTGAATTATTGATCTTGTTACCTCGTCTTTGGAATGGTCAAGAACGGCAATACGTGCGCTTGATACCTCATTGCGTATGGCAAACCCAAACAACAGCACCATAATGACAGGCATTCCGAACAGTACCAGCAGTGTCCGCCTGTCGCGGTAAATCTGCTTGAACTCCTTAATTACAAACCCGCTGAATGCGTTCATGTGCCCCCTCGTTTAGCCGATCGTGCCAACGTGATAAATACCTCTTCAATAGACTGTGTAGAATATGTTTGCCTGAGGCCATCCGGGGTGTCAAGGGCTTCTATTTTGCCGTCTACCATGATGGAAACACGGTCGCAGTATTCGGCTTCATCCATATAATGAGTGGTTACAAATACTGTGATGCCGTTATTGGATGCTTCATAGATGCTCTCCCAGAACTGCCGGCGGGTGATTGGGTCTACGCCACCCGTGGGTTCATCCAGGAATACGATGGCGGGGTTATGCAGGATGGATATGGAAAAGGCAAGCTTCTGTTTCCAGCCCAGGGGCAGAGAGGCCACCAGCTTTTTCCTCACCTCGTTTAACCCGACAGAATCGACCACCCGGCTGACCTTATGGCTAAGTTCGGCATGCGGTATTCCATAGATGCCACCATAAAAACGAATATTCTCATCAACAGTAAGATCATCATACAGGGAGAATTTTTGGCTCATGTAGCCAATGCTTTTTTTGATGCCTTCTGTTTCGGTATATACATCCTTGCCGGAAACCAGGGCCTTGCCTGATGAGGGTTTAAGTAAACCGGTAAGCATTTTCATGGCCGTAGTTTTACCAGCCCCATTGGCCCCCAGAAAGCCAAAAATTTCTCCTGGTTTCACATCGAAAGTGATGTTGTCTACAGCAATAAAATTACCAAAAGTACGGGTGAGGTTTTCTGTCTTTATGATGGCTTCAGACATAGGCTTTCTCCTTTGTCAGCAGCTCCACAAAACTATCTTCGATATCCGGTTGTATCTCTTTTATAGTAATATCGTCCAGGCCGCAGTTTCGCAGATAAGCCTTCAGACTTTCGGGGTCAGGATGATCGCGGCGGTCGGTGTAATGCGTATATTCCCCGAACGGATGCACGGAATAAACATGCGGATATTGTTTAAGCGAACGGATGAGCTTATATTTGCTGGCGGATTTAACACCCAATAACGGTCTGCCAAAGGAGGACACAATCCTGGCCGGAGTGTCGACCTGCAAAATCTGCCCGTCCTGCATCAGGGCGATCCGGTCACATAGTTTCGCTTCGTCCATATACGGAGTGGATACAATGATGCTCATCCCTCCTTCTTTTAGCACACCCAGCATTTCCCAGAGCTCTTTACGTGATACGGCGTCTACCCCTGTGCTTGGTTCATCCAGCAAGAGAAGCTCAGGCTTGTGAATGAGCGCACAGCTCAGTGCAAGCTTTTGCTTCATGCCTCCCGAAAGGTTACCTGCCAGACGCTTTTTAAAAGGTTCCAGCTGATGATAAATCGGCCTGACCAGTTCATAGTTTTCTTCGATGGTGGTACCAAATACGGAGGCAAAAAAGCGCATATTCTCTTCAACGCTCAAATCCTGATACAGGGAAAAGCGCCCCGGCATATAGCCAAGCAACGGACGGATCTTTTTATAATCTCTCACAACATCAAGCCCCAAAACACTTACCGAACCGGAGTCGGGAACCAGTAAGGAAGTCAGTGTTCGAAACAGTGTAGTTTTGCCAGCCCCGTCAGGTCCGATGAACCCGAAGAGCTCGCCTTCTTCGATACGTATATCGATCCCCGTAAGAGCCTCGATGTTCCCGAAGGTTTTGTATAATTGGTTTATTTGTACAATCGGCATATTTTTCGTTTACCTGAAAAGTCCGCCTGGGACGAGCCTCTCGCCCGTACCAAACTATTCAAAGGGCTCTGGTGGATTGCTTTATGATCCAAAATTCACCTCACCGGGCATGCCAATCTTAATGCGTCTGTCCGGGTTTTCAACTCTTACTTTTACCGCGTATACCTGGGTGACGCGCTCTTCCTTCGTCTGGATCATTTGCGGGGTGAATTCAGCACGGGAGGAAATCCAGCTCACGGTTCCATTCAGACGCTGGTTCTCGCGGGCATCTTCATCAATTAATACTTCTACGGCATCACCAAGCCTTACCCGGGGAAGTTGCCCTCCCGAAACATACACCCTAAGCACCATTTCATCCAGGCCGGCTATCCGGTAAAGGGGGCGGCCTGAAGACACCAGTTCATAAGGTTCTGTGTATTTGCCAAGAATGGTCCCGCTTACCGGATTGATGATGATCGCCCTCTGAAGCTGGTCTTCCGCTTGGTCGATACGGGCTTGCAAGGTTTTTAGCTCGGCATAAACAGACTGTTTCTGTATTTCCACTGCCGAGATCTGCCTGTTGAGGGTGTTCACCTGCCCCTGGCTGTTGTCTACCTGCTGCCGGGTGGCCGCATTATCCCGCTGCAATGATTCCTGCCGGTCCAGCTCCTTTTCCGCAGTTTCAAGCTGAGACCGATACACATCCTGCTGTGCGTTTAGCTGAGCGATATTGGTACGGACGGATTCCATGGAAGCTTTCAGCTCTTTTTTTCTCAGGGCCAGCTGGGTAGTATCGATCAGGCCGACGGTAACCCCGGCTTCCAGATAATCGCCCTCATTTATATCAAAATTCAGCACCTTTCCGGAAACCTCGGCCGATATGGTCGTCTCGTCGGCTTCAAACTGTCCGTAGGCGTCTGAGGTTTGATCGTCTGCGCATGACCATGCCACCATACCGATGAACATAAATATTATTACTTTATTTCGTTCCATGACTCCCCTCTTATCGTTGCTAATTCTGTAATGGTTTGAACCAGGTGTACTTTCCGGATCTCAAGATCAATCCGTGCCCGGTTCTCTGCATTCAATTCAATAATATATTCTGTTGAAGTGATGGTACCCCGTTCAAGCAGACTTCTCTTTTCGGCCACTATCTGCCGGCGAAGCTCAAGGACCTCCTCATCCTGTTCAAGCTGCTGTTCCAGGGCTTCGATCTGTTCTTCTGCCTGTCGAAGTTCAGCATTCAGCCGCCGGGTAAAGGCTTCCTGATCGGCATCCAGGTTTCTTTTCTCCAGCTCCAGGACTTCCATTTGCCTGGGCGCATTACTCCAGCTTCTGAAACTCCACCGCGCCATTAAACCCACGACCCAATTAAATTGAAAATCATCCTCAAACACATTAAAGCCGGGACGTCCGTAAGCCGTAGTGGCAAAGGCAGAAATAGTGGGAAGCCTGTCGGCCCGGGTGAGATCCCTTTGCGCGTCCAGTCCGAGCCTGCTTGCCTCAAATACATCATACTCTGCCCGGTTTGTCTCCTGTGATATCCTGACCGGAGCCTTCGATATATCCGGCGTTTCCAGTGTGGTTTCCTGAGGGACCGGCATGCCAAGGATCGCACTCAGTACCTGATAACCTGCGCGGAGATCAGCTTCGATTTGCGTAAGCTGCTGTTCGGCTTTAATCCGCTCTGCTTTCAAAACAAGTTCGTTTCCCGGAAGCAGCACCCCGTTAATGACCTGGACATGGACCATATCCAGTTGTTCCTGAAGATCATCAAGCATCAGGTCCAGTGATTCTTTCTGCTTTTTCATCATCAGGATCCCAAAATAAACCTGGTCCACCTGATTTCTCACCTCTCGCAGTTCCGTTTCTATGGCAGCTTGTTCTCTTCGGCCGGTATGCTCTTCAAGTTCACGGGAAGAAGCAACCCGACCGCCATCAAACAGGGGCTGGCTCACATCCAGGGAGATATTATAATAATCCCGGCTCAACGCAGGGACTTTCATACCAGCTGCTTCGAATGGGATCGCGGTTACATCCGACTGGTAGCTGGAACGGGCGCTGATCTGCACATCAGGGTACCAGCCGGATTGGACTATCCTGGTGTTCAGTTCAGTGATCTTCTCCCGGATCTCCGCCTTGCCGGCTGTGGGGTAGTTTTCGTACACCTGCTCGTAAGCATCATCCAGGGTGATAGTTTGTGGACTCGTCTGCGCCGCCGTAAAAACGGGTATCAGTACTGCAGTTAGGATGATTATTTTGTATTTCATAACGGTTGCACTCCGCTAAAGATAATTTTCGGTATCAACAGCTTTCTCTCTTCGAGAAAAGTGAAATAGGCTTCATCATCCAGACTGAACAAGGTTTGCACCATATTTCTGGCCACCACGGGCATCATGCACAAACTCACCACATTGATCAAAAAATGATGCGGTGCTATAGGCATCATCTTACCGGAGGATGCCGCCTCCTTAACCTGCTTCGCAAAAAGCCCGGGGAGCTGAATGTCCATAGAGGCGATAAATTCTTTAAACCGTTCAGGGTTCCGGTTCATCTCATAAATGACAAAAGTGGGCAGAAGCAGATTCTTCTTAAACATTTCATAATAGAATTCTACAATCTGCACTACCTTTTCTTCCAGTGTAACTTCCGAATTAAGGATACTAAACAGCCCCGGCATGATTTTCTTCATGCTGGTCTGGAATACTTCTAAGAACAACTTGTCTTTGTTCCGGTAATAATAATGCAGCATGGATTTATTAATCCCCGCTTCATCGGCAATCTCCTGCATCCTTGCCCCTTCGAACCCTTTGGCCTGAAAGACCCGCTGGGCTGCAATAAAGATCATTTCTTCAGTTTCTTTTTCTAATGACATAACAATTGGTTCCTTTTCATTTCAAGCAGTATAACATCACCAACCATAAAGTTCAACCATATGGTTGAACTTTATGGTTGGTGACGTGACTTAATGAGCGGCAATGAAAAGTAAGGATATCACCACCGTCATCGCAAAGCGCATTAATGCGGTGCAAAATCTGAATAGTGGCCAGCGGCTACTTGTATCCGTGAGTTAAATAATCCCGAAACCGGTATTGCCATTCATTGCAAACCATGGAGTCAAATACAACCTTCCAGGTCATCGCCTTTTTCCAACTGGTCCAGACTCCAGCGAACTCTCTCGGGTTTCTCAAGACATTGCTCAGCGACATATAAATTTTCCACTTCATCAAGCTTTAACCAGGACTGATCCATGATCAATTTGTACTTACAAGGCCTCTTTGTTAGCTTTTACAAGCCCTAATTCATTCTAAGCCGCTTTTAGTTTTTTGATGTTCTCATGGGTTTCTCGTTCCGTTATTGCAAGGGTCGGGGTACTGAAAAAAACATGGCTGATGTGGTCGCGTCTCCTTGAATTGGTTTGTTAGTGCACAAATTGAAAATTATGACAGTGAAGCAGGCTTTTTGGTGGTAATTTTACCATTGGGCAGCTGATAGTAAATCGTACCGTTCTTAGAATACACATTAGGCAGACCCAATTTGTGATTTTCCTCCTGGGCTTTTTTCATCCCACGATTTCCAAGCTTAGTTAGTTCAGCTGCAAAGTCTTTGATCAGTTTTTTATTTCTGCTCATAATGTTTTTTTAGTTTATCAAATGTAACGAATAATTTCTCATTTAGCACATATTGGTCTTTCCCAATTTTTCGAGCTACTTCCTGAAAAAAGTCTTCTGAGGTATAGTACAAGTACCAGTGATGAGCAAGTTCTTTATATACATCCCAGAAATTGATAAAACTTCTGCCAAATCTTCGATATATATCTTCGCTGGGTACATGGTGACCACCTTTTTTAACACGAATGGCTACACGCTGCACACAAATTTCGGGATTGGTTAAGAAGACAAAAACAACAGTTACATGGTAATTTAAATCTTCTTTGAATTTTTTGATTAAGGGAATAAGTGATTTACCTGATAAGGTCGATTCAATAAGAATATTGTATTTTAGATCAACAGCGTGTTGTAAGCGATCGAAAAAGATTTTTCCGGCCTTAATTTTAACTGATGCCGGGTCATTTGGAGCAAGTTCATAGGCGATATCATCAGCGCTTATGTAATTATAATCTTGTTCAGCCAATATTTCTCTGGCGATAGTTGTTTTTCCGGACCCGTTTGGTCCTCCCACAATAATAAGATTATTTTTTGACTCCAATCTATCCATTCCTAAAAATAGGCATTCTCAAGGAAAGCTCGTATTACTGAGTTTAGGTGCACTAACATGCATTCGCATCTGGAATTCACCCGCCCCCCTTCCTTGTCTGCCCAAGCTTTTCAACCAAGTGCCATCGGAATGGCTCATTGCATGCCTATCTTTTTATTTCATCGTGAGAAATCTCCAACACAAAGTCTAAATAAGGCGGGCCATTAACACTTATCCAAATCCGAATAACGGCGGGAAGACAATCACGACTATCGCCGCCCAAACGGCATAAACCGGCAAATAATCCGTCTGCCACCGTTCGAGAGCCGGGAACGAAGCTCGTCCACGCAGAAACCGGATATAAAGCACAGCTGACCAGCCCAGGTTGACCAGAAGTATCACATTAAGGCCCAGGGCAGCCACCCTGTTCGGAGTGAAACCGAGTTCCGTGATGCGCTCGGAAATCGCCCACAGCGCTACGGCATCGGCCAACAGCGCACTGATTAGCAGCACGACCTGCACCACATCAAACATGCCGGGAGGAGACTGAGGGTCCCGGGCAGAGATAGAATAAAGCAGAAGTCCCAGGACTACCAACAAGAGCATGTCAAATGAAATGAGCACCTCTCGCTCGATCGACACGCCGCGCCCGGTCCAAAGCAGGGTTCCCAAAAAGGTGATCAGAACAATGGCAAATAATGGCGTAAAGAGACGCGCCAATAAAGGGGCCATATTTTCCGCAATACCTTTTTGAGTCTCCACCAGCCAGGAGGCAATGACAACGGCACCGACCGACCCACACGGCAGTATCCAGGATTCAAAAAACGGTTCTATGTCGATTGCTATGGACCCGAAGATCAACGCCATGAAGCCGGTTAGCACACCGCCGCCGAGGGCGATCAGCACGTAGTAAATGAAAAGTTCGCCGGAGAATCGTATGAAATCCATCCGTCCGCCAACCTGGTTCCATCGTCCGCCCGCAAATGCGATTCCCACGATCAGCCAAAGCGCAATGGGCAGGTGCAGCGCCATAAGAGCCTCGGTGTCACTGCCCTGATTAAAAGGATAAACGTTGGCAAATATCCCCGCTCCGACAAATGCAAGGGCTAACCAGGGAAGCGTACGGATATCAAACTTCCGTTTCCAGGAAAAATAAACCGTCAGAAGCGGCATCACGAAGAGGCTCATATTTCGCATGTAGAAAACCTCGTGTTGGTCCAGCTGAATTCCAAAGAGTCCGGGCACCTTTATGAGCACCGCCGCCGCTAACGCAAGGCCAAAGGCCAGTATAGCCTCATTGCGTGTCGTTTTTGTATTGTGAATTGTATCGCGTAAAGTCAACATGGGTATGACCTCTATTTTTGTGATTTAATGATCTCTTCCAGGACGTTAAGATGCTCCTCAAATGCCTTTTTTCCCTTTTCGGTCATAGAATAGGTGGTGTTAGGCTTGTTGTCGATAAAGGATTTTTCCACCTCTACAAATCCTTCGTTCTCCAGCTTCTTGATATGCGTTGCCAGATTGCCGTCGGTCACATCCAGAAATTCTTTCAGCGAAGTGAAGCCGAGCCTATCATTTACGGCTAATGCTGACATGATACCCAGTCGTATGCGATTCTCAAATGCCTTATGTAAATTACCTATAGATAGTTTCACCCGTTTATCACCGCTCATACCTGAAATACATGTAAACTCCATAGATAATGTGGACCACTCCAAAACCTAGTGCCCAGAAAAGTAAGCCATATTCAACAAACCAGGCACCTACTAACCCCAATCCCATCTGGACAGTGCCCATATACTTCACTTCGGCAATAGTATATTTACTGGCATTGTATAAAGCGAGTCCATAAAACAGCAGCATTAGAGGGGCCGCCAGTCCAACCAGGCCTTTTGAAACTAAAATTAAAATGATCCCTCCGCCTGCTGCCAAAGGGATAGCCATACTGGCTAAAAGCTGCCGGGATACAGCGTTCCATATTTTCTCACCCCTGTCAGCAGCTTTTCTCCATGAGAAATAAATAGCCGTAACCAACGCCATGACCAGTATCAGAAGTGCCAGCCATACAATTTCTGTCAAGCTGCTCGTCTCATAAGAAATCTCATCCGGATAAAAGTTATACCAGCTATTGGCCACCCAGGCTCCGGCCAATGCATACAGCCCTGCCATGATACCCGCCCAGCCCGAGAGCGACAAAAATTTGGATGAACGCTCCATCATGGAGCGAATTTCTGCGATATCCTGAGTGTAGTCCCGATCATCTTTCATACAAAGTACTTTTTATTTCAAAGTTAGTATAAAATCGATAACCATACAATAGTTGTCACAATTATTTTTTTGATGTTTGGGTTTGGAAACCGGAATTCTTGAAGTAAACAGAACCCATCCAACTCCTATACATCTCCTACTACCAGCCGGTGTTTTGTTGGAGTTGGTACGGAGTTGGTACGGAGTTGATCAGGACTTTGGGCGGCTATCCCCTGAGTAGCGCCGACTTCAGGTGTTCAAGTTTATCGGGGTTCAGAACCACATAAATATTATGAATTACGCCCTCATAAATACTGAACGACCATACACTATGTAGTTGATCTTTCAGATAAGCAATGATCCCCGGCTCTCCGTTGATAACTTCAAATTCAACATAGGGATCATCAGTAGTTTTCTTTCGGATTCCGTTGAGAAATTTTGCTACATTCGTTCCACCTTGTATAGGTTTACGTGCCGTTCCCACTTTGCCGCCACCATCTGAATACAGGATGGCATCATCGGCAAGCATGAATTCCAGATCTTTCATGTTTCCATTTCTTACGGCATTCATAAATGATTCAACTATTCTATGCTTTTCTTGTACGACGGGTTCATAAGAAGGTCTGTTATCTTTTATTTGCTGACGTGCTCTTTGTCCAATTTTTCTGCAGTAGGATTCCGACTTACCGAGGATATTTGCAATGGAGGAATATTCATAATCGAAAACCTCGCGGAGCAGAAATACAGCGCGCTGAACCGGTGTCAGTTGTTTTAAAGTCACCATCAATGCCATAGAGAGTGAATCAGCTATAATGGTACTTTGTTCGGGAGTGTTACTGTCTGAAATAAGCAATGGCTCAGGAAGGTCGGGTCCGACGTACCGTTCTTTGCGGTTCCGGGCCGATTTCAATTCGTCCAGACATAAATTGCTTACTATGGTATAGAGATAGGATTTCTTTTTCAATATTTGTTTATCGTCTATTTGTTTCCAACGAAGATAAGCCTCCTGAACGGCATCTTCCGCAAGAGCCACACGTTCCAGCATTCCGTAGGCCAGCCGAAAAAGGCCGGAGCGGTGTTGTTCGAATATCTCAGTAGATCTATCCATATCATTTTTGCATCAGCTTGCATAGTTCATCAGAATTAATATTCAACGGAGTATTCGTCAAGTTATAGAAATTTTCAATAGCATTGAGGAGAGTAATTTGAACTATCTCTCTTTCATTATAATATCTTTGCAGTCTTTCAAATGTCGAATCCGTGACACGCTTGTTCCGTGTAGATTCATCAACATAGGCAAGCGCTGCTTTATGAGCCTCGGAAAACAGCTCGCTCTCTTCAAAACGAAGCAGGTCATCAAAGCTATTGGATTTTATTTTGTGACGCTGAGCTGAGGCTTTTGCAATATCCACACAGAAGGCGCATCCGTTTATCGTGGCTACATAGGCCTTGATCATATGTTTCAGCTTTGTATCAATGGTGAATTTTTTATCCAGCCGCACAAGCTTTCCCGATAAGCCAAGGGCCTCGGGGAAACGGGAATAATGGACTTTAAGCGGAGTAAATACCTTGCCAAATATGCGCTTTGTAAACCAGTAGGCAATTTTCAACTTTAAAGATTTAGGTTTGTTAATAGGCTGAAGGCGGGGGCTGGTTTCCTTTTGCATGATAGTATCCCTTGTTTAAGGCTTTTATAATAGTTTTCAATCTGTTGTGTTTCTTTCTATGACGAGATCAAAACTGAACTTGTGACACTTAATTTTTAAGTAAACCTCTAAACATTGGGTTGTCAGCCCTTTCTGAGAGTGATATGTTTGCCTATGGGACCTTACAGATGGAATTATTGCAGGAACCTGCTTAGACGGGTGAATATCCATCCATTCCAGATGGATATTCACAATGGAGACAAACATACCTCTATGCTGAGAGAGAAATTATTACATCTTTATTAATTTTACAGAAAAGTCTTTATATTTAATCGTGAAAATAATACGATCAAATATCAACCATATTAACAAACTGACCCTCGGCTCATTTGTGTTTTCCTGGATAGCACTGGTCCTGATGATTCCCCTCCAGGTATCCTCAATGAGTAAAACACACCATGTTTTTTCGGAGTTTAATGTGGATGAAGGTTGTTTTGAGCTGGTGATGGATCATCATGCAGATGGAGGTACCAATCATTTAAAGAAAGCTGAAGATCATGATGTCCATTATTTTCACAGCTCCTGCTGTTTTGATAATGTTTTGGTAAAAAATCAAAAACAATTCAAAGAGCTTGATTTTGATTCGGTTGTCTTACCGGTTTTCGAAAGTAAATCCCTCGTAAGTAAAAGACTTTTTTTCTTAAATTTAGAACGAAATCTCACTCCTCCTCTGGTAGCACATAAAGTTCTCCGTGTTACACGTCTTCTGATCTGATACCTTTCTTCTCTGGCAGGAATAAACCTGTCTCCCCATTCTTTTAACCGACTTTAACGGCAAGCTCTGACCGGGTCGGATATATTGACTATTACCACTATAAATTTATCCATTTATGATTCAGAATATCATACGCTATGCTGTGCGCAACAAGCTGATCATTGGCCTTTTGATGGTGGCCTGGATCGGTTGGGGTGCATGGTCACTCACTCAACTATCTATTGATGCCGTGCCGGATATTACCGATAATCAGGTACGGGTGATCACCACCACGCCCACGCTGGCTACGCAGGAAGTTGAGCAATTTGTCACATATCCCGTTGAATTGGCTATGGCTAATCTTCCGGGGGTTAAAGAGATGCGCTCGGTTTCTAAAATGGGGCTTTCCATCGTCACCATTGTCTTTGAGGACGAAATGGGAACCTATCAGCCCCGGCAGTTGGTTAGCGAACAGCTCGAAACCGCCCGGGATAATATTCCGTCCGTTTTTGGCTCTCCGTCTATCGCACCCATCACCACCGGCCTGGGAGAAATATACCAGTACAGCCTTGTGGTTGATGATGAATTCAAAGGCCAGTACGACCTGTCAGAACTGCGCACTATCCACGACTGGATTGTGCGCCGTCAGTTATCCGGAATTCCCGGTGTTGTAGAAATTAACAGTACGGGCGGATATGTAAAACAGTACGAAGTAGGCATCAATCCAGAGCGATTACGCGCTATGAACCTAACGCTTGCTGATGTAATGCAGGCCCTGGAGAGAAATAATCGAAACGCAGGCGGAAGCTATGTGGAAAAAGGCCCCGAAGCCCTATTTATACGCGGGGAAGGGCTGGCTCAAAGTCTCAACGATTTGGAAAATATAGTTGTAGATACCCAAAATAAAATTCCTGTATTGATACGGGATGTCGCCAATGTTCAGTATGGTCACGCCGTCCGCTATGGAGCTATGACCCGTAATGGGGAAGGCGAAGTTGTAGGCGGACAAGTTTTGATGCTTAAAGGTGAGAATTCCGATAAAGTCATTGAAAATGTGAAAGAACGCATCGAAGCGGTTCAGACTTCTCTACCCGAAGGAGTACGTATTGAACCGTTCATCGACCGCACACGACTCATTAATAAAACCACCTCAACGGTAACCGAAAACCTGGTACTTGGCGCACTCATTGTCATTTTCTTTTTGGTGCTTCTGCTCGGCAATATTCGTTCTGGTTTAATAGTGGCTTCCGTAATCCCGCTGGCCATGCTGTTCGCTATCGGGATGATGAACTTGTTTGGAATTTCGGCTAATCTAATGAGTCTTGGGGCTCTCGATTTTGGCATTATTATAGACGGTGCCGTCATTATTGTTGAATTTACGGCCTATCTGATTTCCTCAAAAAAGACCGAGCTTAAATCCCTGAAAGGACGACAACTAAACAACCGGATTGACGAACTGGCGGAAGAATCGGGTAGCCGAATGATGAGTTCTGCCTTTTTTGGTCAGCTTATCATACTCATTGTGTTTGTTCCAATACTCACGCTCACAGGTGTTGAAGGTAAAATGTTTCAGCCGATGGCTTATACATTCGGATTTGCCATGATCGGAGCCATTTTGTTATGCCTCACCTATGTTCCGGCAGCTTCAGCTTATTTTCTGAAACCGGAAGGACGGGGTGAACTGAAGTTTTCCCAAGACGTAATGGATTTCCTTACCTATCGCATATACCGGCCCACTATTCGTACAGCATTGAGGAATAAAGGCCTCGTTATTGGCAGTGCAGTGGTCCTGCTGATTGCAAGCCTATACATCTTCAGCCGGATGGGAGGAGAGTTTATCCCCCAACTGGATGAAGGAGATCTGGCTGTTCACCCCATTACCAAACCCGGAACATCTCTTAGCCGTGTGATCGAGAACAATACGAAAATGGAAAAAATGCTCCTGGAAGAGTTTCCGGAAGTGGTACAGGTAGTTTCCCGAACCGGAACCGGAGAAATTCCAACCGACCCCATGTCGCTGGAGATGTCCGATATGTTCATCATCCTGAAAGATAAAGAGGAATGGGAAAGTGCAGATACAAAGGAAGAACTTATCGAAAAAATACGGGCAACCATGACTACTCTTCCGGGCATCGACCTTGCTTTTTCTCAGCCTATCGAAATGCGGTTTAATGAACTTATGACCGGTATTCGTGAAGACATTGCGATCAAA
This sequence comes from Balneolales bacterium, assembly GCA_040878085.1. Lineage (GTDB taxonomy): Bacteria > Bacteroidota > Rhodothermia > Balneolales > Natronogracilivirgulaceae > JBBDMU01. The sequence goes on along the minus strand of JBBDMU010000028.1, from coordinate 8,998 downwards.
ATCTATGGGGATAATCTCGATCTTCTTGCGGAATTGGGTGCGGAATCGCGCGAAATCATCGAAGGCATTTCCGGTGTCGCCGATATAAACCTGGAGCAGATAACAGGCCTTCCACAACTTAAAATCAAGTACAACAGAGCTCAGATGGCACGCTATGGGGTGGAAATCGAAACGGTAAATACCCTTATTCAAAGTGCTTATGCAGGAGGTAAAGCCGGCGTTATTTACGAAGGTGAGCGCCGTTTTGACTTGGTAGTGCGCCTCGATACACCTTATGTGAATGATTTGGAATCTGTTCGAAACCTGTATGCTGTTGCCTATGATGGGGATCAAATCCCTTTGGAAGAACTGGCAGACATCCGGTATGAAGACGGACCTGCCCAGATCGCGCGCGATAACACCCGTCGCCGTATCGTGATTGGGGTGAATGCCGGAAACCGGGATGTACAGACGCTGGTTGAAGAAATACGTGAGAATTTGGAGTCAGAGCTGGATTTACCTGCCGGCTACAACATCACCTACGGCGGACAATTTGAAAACCTTCAACGAGCGCAATCACGGCTATTGTTTGCTGTACCACTGTCATTAGCTCTGATTTTTGTACTGCTCTATTTTTCACTTAAATCAATGAAGTACTCCCTGTTGGTTTTTTCTGCCATTCCTTTGGCTACTATTGGCGGGGTGTTTGCACTCTGGATCAGGGGATTGCCATTTAGTATTTCGGCGGGAGTTGGTTTCATTGTGTTGTTCGGGATTGCCGTTTTGAATGGAATTATTCTTATCAGCTTCTTTAAAGAGCTGAAAAATGCCGGAATCAATGATGTGAACCGACAGATTTTGATGGGGACTCAACAGCGATTACGTCCGGTTCTGTTAACCGCTGCAACCGATTTGTTTGGATTCATGCCAATGGCTTTATCTACCGCAGCGGGTGCCGAAGTACAGCGCCCGCTGGCAACTGTGGTGATCGGCGGATTGATCACCGCAACGCTGTTAACGCTGGTAGTGCTGCCGGTTTTATACAGTCTGGTTGAAAATTACCAGGCCAGATGGAAACCCTCGAAAGTGGCCGGTATAGTCATGCTACTATGTATCATCAGCCTTCCGGCATTTGCACAAAACACGGCTTCCGATTCGCTAAGGCTAAGCCAGGAGGAAGCCGTGCAGCGGGCACTGGAACGATATCCGGATATTCGTGCAGCCGATTTAGCGGTAGACCGGGAATTAGCTTTGTCCAAAACCGCTTTTGAACCTTCCCCTACACGTCTATATATCTCGGAGGAAGAAGTCGGTGGCGGAAGCTCCGGAATAGAAAGTTTTGGCATTCAACAGGAGTTTGAATTTCCCCTGAAATCCATCCGAAAAGCACAAATGGGACGTGCCCGGACAGACCGCGCAGAGGCTAAACGTAACCTCACGCGTACCCAGTTCAAACGGGAAGTTCGGCTTGCTTGGCAGCAATGGAGTTATCGGCTTGAAGTAGTGAAGGTTCGGCAGCGCATAACCGAAACCTTTCGAACCTTTGAAAGGGCCGCCCGCCTGCGTTATGAAACGGGGGAAACAGATCAATTAGAGCACCTGAGCGCAGAATCTCTCTATGATGAATATATTGCAAAACTGGAAGCTGCAAAAAGCGATGCCGCCATTGCTGAAAAACGTCTGCAAAATCTGCTGGCAGAATCCCGACCCATCACTCCGGGTGAAGAACCCTTTGAACCGCTTCAAGCTGAATTAATGGCAGCGGATTCAATATTTAAGGCACATCCCTTGTTGCAATCGCAGCGCAGTATGGTGGAAATCAGGGAAAAAGAAGCAGCCGTAGAAAGATCCAAATTTTGGCCGAATATTTATGGCGGTTATAAATGGCAGAATGTAAACGTTAACGATGGCTTTCATGCCTGGGAAGTGGGCATTCGGATTCCCTTATGGTTTGCCCCTCAAGATCGCCGGGTTAAGGCTGGAAATATTAACCGAAAAATTGCTGAAGCTAATCTGGAAAGCCTTCAACTACAAATAAACAGCCGGTTTGCGGAAGCCATTCAAAATGTAGAGAAGTGGCAGCGCCAATATGAAATGAACCGGGACCGCCGCGAACAGGTAGGGGATGAACTCCGGCATACGGCCACAAAACGCTATGAAAGCGGCGATATCGACTATCCCACCTATACCAGATACGTGGAACAGGCTGTGGATATCGAAGAAAATTACCTCCACTCCCTGTTGAACTACAACCAGGCTGTTATTGCACTCCAATTTTATTTTGAAACCAACTAATTTAAAGAATGAAAATCATGAATAATTCAATCACATTATTACTCATACTGATTCTGGGCGGTGCACAGATCATCGGTGGATGCTCCGGCGTTTATTCCCAGGATGAGAACAGCAATCACACCCAGGAAACTGCTGCTACGATCGAAACCCAGGAAAATAATCACGGAGAGAACGAATCGGTTCATCTTACCGACCGGCAAATGCAAACCGCCGGCATTAAAACCGGGGCTATTCAGCAACTTCCTCTTTCCAATTCAATTAAAGTGAATGGATATCTGGAACTTCCTCCCCAAAACAAGGCAAATGTCAGTGCTATTTTAGGAGGATTGGTAGAAACCATTTATGTGCGTGAAGGCGATCAGGTAGCAGCAGGCGATGTATTGGCCGATTTGGCAGATCCTAAGTTCTCGGAATTGCAATCCAAATATCGTGAAGCTGCTAGCGGTATTGCGTACCTGGAAGAGGATTTCAAGCGAAAAGAACGTCTTCTGGAGAATGAAGTAGGGTCTCAGCGTGAGCTTCAAAAAGCTAAAGCAGAGTATGAATCAGCAGTAGCCCAAAAACAATCCTTGCAATCAACTTTGGCCATGTTGGGCCTGGATACCGAAGGTATTCTGGACGGAGAATTTTTTGAAACTGTACCCTTGAAAGCCCCAATCAGCGGTTTTGTAAGAGTTGTGGAAACCAACACCGGGCGATACGCCGATCCCAATTCTAATCTGTTTGAAATTGTGGACAATGAACACATACACATTGATTTACTGGTATATGAAAAAGACATTCATCAGGTAAAAGACGATCAGGAAGTGTTATTCAAATATACCAATCAACCGAACGATCAATTTTATAGAGCACGAATCTTTTCGGTAGGCAAAGCTTTTGAAGATAACCCGCGGGCGGTGCGGGTCCATGCCGAAATTGAAGACCGTCAGGATGGACTTCTTCCGGGTATGTTTGTAGACGGGCGCATCATTACCAGTACCGAAACTACGGCTGTTCTGCCCGATGAAGCCATTGTCCGGAATGGTTCTGAATACCTGGTATTTGCTCTGAAAGATGGTGAATCAGACGAAGGTCACAGCCACGCTCATGAAGGTGAAGATGTAGAAATGGAGTTTTCTGTGGTGCAGATTAACACAGGTACCACGGACGCCGGTTACACAGAGGTGGAATTTTTTGAATCGCTGCCGGAAAATAGCCAATTTGTTACCAAAGGTGCTTATTACCTTTTGGCTGAAATGAAAAAAGGAGAAGGAGGGCATGATCATTAGACATATGCATCACCTGATAAATGCTTAGAAATATTTTAAGAGTTATTCGTAATGTGTCCACATCCTAATAACTTTTGCCAACATTGGTATCATAGCAATTCTTTTTTCCGCCTTACTTGATAAGCATCATCTGGCGGGTTTCCACATGAGCATCGGTTTGAATGCGGTAGATATACATGCCACTGGGTATCGCTGACGCGTCGAAATTAGCGTCATGCCAACCAGCACCTTTAGCCTCATTGACCAGAAGGGATATCCGCTGGCCCAGCAGGTTATACACCTCGAGGCGAACGTGCGCCTGTTCGGGTACTGAGTACCGGATTCGCGTGGAAGGGTTGAACGGGTTGGGGTAGTTCTGCTTGAGCTCGTATGTGACCGGAGCATCCTTACCGGTAATGGAAGTCGTTGTTTTTGTCGTGAAGCTTGAGGCAACCGACCATTCGCTGGCCCCGCTGGTATTGACGGCCCTGACCCTCCAGTAGTAGCGGGTCTCTGGGGCCAGCTCCTCGCTTACTTGATACTCCGTCCCATCAAACGCATTCAGGTTCAATATTGGATCCGAGAAGTCAGAGGATTCTGACAGTTGCAAATCATAACTTTCCGCCCCTTCCGAGGAGGCCCACTCCAGCAGCGGAGTGATCTCTATATCGTTATCTCCATCGGCCGGCATAGCAACTTCAGATGCCAGCGGTTCACACATTTCACGATCTCCGGTGATATCCCATCCATATCTAATCAACTTATCCCGGGCCTCGGCACCACTGCAATACGCCAATCCCCCGGTGCCAAGCTCCAGATTAAATGGTGTGCTGCTATTCTCATCATCAGCCCATCCGATCAGGGTTCGATCATAACTGGTGTTGGAGAGTCCTGAATTTTCAAGCATGAGTATCATCGTGGTAACGCTGCTGATATCCCAATCGCCCAGGTCCTGATCAAATGATTCGGCATTACGAAAGATGCTGGACATCAACTCCACATTTCCGGTATCCCAGTTGCTTAAATCCTGATTAAAAGAAGTGGCTCCATGGAACATATTTCGCATTGTTTCTACACTCCCGGTATTCCAGTTGCCAATATGCTGGTCAAATGACGATGCCCCTCGAAACATATGCTCCATAATGATCACATTACCGGTATCCCAGTTGCCAATATGCTGGTTAAATGAACTGGCATCCCGAAACATTTCGTCCATATCGGTCATTTTTCCAATGTTCCAATTTCCGATATGCTGATTAAAGGATGATGCGCCCCGAAACATCTCATCCATATACTTCACCTCGGCGGTGTTCCACCCGCCGATATCTCCGTTGAACGAAGTCGCTCCATCAAACATATTGCTCATTGATGTCACATTTCCCGTATCCCAGTAGTTTAGGTCCTGGTTAAAGGATGTGGCTCTATAAAACATAAAACTCGTAGACGAAATTTCTGTAGTATTCCAATCCCCAATATTTTGGTTGAAAGAACTAGCCATGGAAAACATTCGGCTCATAATTGTTACCTTACCCGTATCCCAGCTGCTGATATCCCGGTTGAAAGAGCTGGCTCCACTAAACATGGAACCCATCAATGTCACATTACCCGTGTCCCAACCATCAATATCTCCGTTGAAGGAATGGGCCTTTTGAAACATGGAGAACATATCAGTCACATTTCCGGTTTCCCAGCCGCTGAAATCCCCTTCGAGAGAACTGGCATCCTTAAACATCCCATTCATGCTCGTCACTCCCGCCAGATTTGGGGCATCTGTGGCTGAAATTTTAAGGTTTGAAGCTCCGGTAAAAGCGCCCTGCATATTGTGCCAGGCGATTCCACCCCACTGCTGAACATCCAGAATTTTCTCCTGATCACCATCAAAACTACCAAATAGTGAACCGAATTGAATCCGCGTCAGTCCACCATTAATACTCACTATGTATTTTCCCGGCGACGGAAAAGTGATAGTATGCTCATCGGTTCCCGTTTCGCTGCCGGTGTTCGTCTTGTTTCCGACCTCTTTCCAGGAAATGCTATATTCACCCGTTCCCGGAATAATGATTTGATTGTCATTCGAGGCTCCCGCATTATCGGTTTTCCAGACGGTTATAAAAGGGTCAGTCTGGGCATAGGCTTTTAATAAGCCTATGCCGGTAATTAAAAATACGGCAAACAGGCTGGCGCATAAAAAGTGAACTATTTTTGGACGTGGTGTTCTTCGGCCGGCCTTAGGCTTGGTATTCATTTTATTTTTTTTAATGATATTTTTGCGTAATGTACAATGATAACGAAACTCTTATGATTTAACAAGTTCATGCACAATACGCAGTTGCACCTGCGCCGGGTACAACAAAGCGGAAGAATAAACTCCGTACTTCATATAACTTTATGATGCGGGGTATTTCAGGTAGGTCAGAAAAACACCTACAGACACAAGGGCCAGTCCTGTTAAATCTAGTAGCTGCACTTTATCGCCAAAGGCCACCCATGCCATCAACATGGTAACCGGCGGCCCCAGGTAAAACAGGGAAGCGACTTTTGTGGCATCAATCCGGTCAATTAAAATCCACATCAGGCCATAAGCGCCAAGCGAAACGCCTACTACAAGCCAAATTAGTGACGAAACAAAGACGAAGTTCCATTCAACATATAAATTCTCACTAAAAAAAGCGGGTCCGCCCACGGCTATCGTTGTTGCCAGACTTTGATACAAAAGTGACAAACCTAACGAATTATTCTGATGGTCTTTTTTCAGGCTTATTTTACGCTGATAAAGACTGGCAGCCATTATGGCAATGACCGAACCCAGTGGGATAAACCATGCAAAAACCTCAGAGAGGTCATTAAAATTTACCCGGTATACCACGGGAATAGCCACGCCGAAAAAACCTATAATCAAACCCAGCCATTGGTTCCATGGCGTTTGCTCGCCAACCACCACACCAGAAAAGGCTCCCGTTGCCAGTGGCTGCAGTGCAACTACAAGTGCCACAATGCCGGCAGGTACGCCATAATCAAGGGCAATGAGTACGCATGAAAGCCAGACTCCATGGGCAAGTACACCGATCAGCATCTGTGGCCGGGCATAATCCCATCCGGACCAATGAAGTTGATTCGTTCCATATAAGAATATGGAAACGAGTACTGTTAAAGCCAGGTAGCGATAAAACAACAAGGTAAATGGTCCGGCATAAGGCAATCCAAACTCAGCTCCAATAAATCCCGAGTTCCACAAAGCCACAAAGCCGGTTATCAACCATAAGTTTTTCTGCTTGTTATTTGTCATGTAGTCAGGGCATTTTCTTAATTGTCGGGCATGCTGCTGAATGACGGCAAGCCCACCGGAAATATAATGTTAACTTATAAATCCTCTTAATTGCCCACCTTATACAAAATGCCTAACGCCAGACCGGTGCTGAACTGAATTTTGGTATCCTGATCAATGTCATAAATATTTATGCTGGAGAGAGTAACATTGATCAATCTGGTAATGTTTGCCGTCAGGGTTACGTCCAGCCTGTGATCAATGTTTTCAAAATTCAGAGTTTCGTAATTGGCAAACATTTGATAACGGCTGCGAATATTTAAATCTTCGGTAAAGTCACGTTCCCAAACGGCAAAAAGCTGGAAAGCCAGCCATTCTGTACGGGTAGTTTCACCCACCGGTACGCCATAATTTTTCGGAACATTCTCTTGAATTGTGTGATTCCTCATAATGGTAACTCGCGGTGAAAGCGGACCGATTCGCAGGTTAAACTCCTGGCTGGGCTTGTATTCAAAACCCAGTGAAGTGGTAATATAAGCCGGAGACAGAAAACCGGAAACCAATGTCCTTTCATCGTTTTCATAGTCAAACCCATCGGTAAACTGGGAGGTGAAATTAGCCGAGAAATACGATCTCCAGTCTCCATTGAGCCTGTATCCAATTTTAGAGTCCAGAAAAATACGGTCATTGGCTTTTCGTGTCCCACGATCCCCCTGACGCACCAGACCATAATGAAGCTCCAGTTGGTTATCGAAACTTATATTTTCCCTTTCATAATCGGACCTTGCTAACAACACGGAGCCCGCTGCCAGCGAATTCATCCCTCCTCCACTCCAGTTACCGCTGAACGTGGACTGATTAAAGTTAAAACCGGCACTGAACTCCTTAGACCAGTAAGTAGTATCGTTCTCCATGGGTTGATTCTGAACACTACCAGTATTCCAGGTAGTGTTGGCGAAAAGGTTGCCAGCTGACAGCAATAAGATTAGAACAAGGTGCGCAGTAAATTGCATTATATGAAAAGTTTATGATTAATGGATTAATATAAATTGGTTTATTCTAACTAAAATATAATAAACCTTTCAAACAATAAACTACTTACATCCAAAAGCAGTTTTTGAGGACTATGAGGCATAAATCAAAATTTTCGATTTGTCAATCTCTTCCTGAAAGACTGGATTTTTGAACTTTTTATTAGTTAATAAATCAACTGGACGTCCATAAATCTGCTCAAGTCGCTGCTTAAATTCAATGTATTGGTCAAAGGCTCCTTTATAACCGTTGCGATGAAATTCAACCAGAAAATCCAGGTCGCTTTCCTCAGAGATACTGCCTGAAACCACAGATCCAAAAGCATAGAGTTCTTTAACCTTAAATTCTTTGCAGGTTTGTTCAAGCAATGGTGTTTTAATATCTTTTATTTCCATAATTAATTGAAATATGGTTTTTTCCAAGTTTAAACGTGGAGAAAATGATGTAATTTTACAATACTAATAATTTGAAATAGTCAATGAAACATCCTATTCTGATAAGAAAGTTTTCTTTTAAGAGGGGATTTCTAAAATATACCGCTTCTTCTGATTTGGATCGAGGCGAATTTTAATACCATTTTGGAGCTCTTTACAGCCATCCTATCAAACAAGCACAGAAAATACTGCCGGCAATTTATCCGATCATTCTTTCACCGATGAAGAGCTGAAGAAAAATCTACAGGAAGTGAGAGATCTCGGCGCCAATCAGAACGGATCATCCTAAAACCACCTGATTTCAATGTATACATCCTCAAACGTCATTTGGTTCACGTGTGTGAAACCTTGATCATTACCTTCCGGACTATTATTAATTTGAATGGGGATTCATAAACAATATAGTTTGTCCCTTGGTTTCTTGCTGTTATTATTGCATGTTAACTTTCCAACGAAACCGATGTCATAAAATCCAACATCTTATGAAAAAATACGTACTTTTATTATTCATCATTGCTCTGTTCACATCGCTGAATGGAGCTTTTGCTCAACCGTCCGGCGAGTACGGCGTCGTCATTGAAGGCTATGACTGGGGACCGGCTGTGAACAAGGTCATCCTGTCCCTTGAGGGGCCGGCGACCTCCGTCGACGGGAGTAATTACAAGGTAATGGTCCAGCGATCCTCTGATAGCGCGACCATTCCCGCCGGACAGGTTCTGGGCAGCCGGACCGTTATTGCGGGT
>JBBDMU010000027.1:0-227321 GCA_040878085.1 Balneolales bacterium | reverse complement strand
TTGGAGCTTCAAAGCAAGGGAACACTTTTTTGAAAAGCAGGACTTTTATTCCCGCTTTTAAACATTCGATGCCATATAATCAACTACTTAGCCACTTGAAATGCACTATATTTCGAATTGTTCGGATAAATGTGATCTGATTTAATTAAAATTTCTGTAATCAATCTTTCTGAAAACTAATAGAGATTGTTCCTTATTTAATCCATCCATATGACATATATTCATGGTTAAATGAACCATCCGAATAAAGATCTATAATTGCATATCCCGGATGCGTTTGATGATAGTTTCCATTCCACCAGTTCCCGGATACAGCACCATTACAATAGTAGGTAACATCATTATAAACAACGGTATCCAATAAATGAATATGGCCGCTTACACCCACTTTGACATTGGGATGCTTATGGAAAAGTTCAACTATCCGCCTTGCATCGATATGAACCCAGGCACCCGGTATTTGCCAGTTACCACTTTTTTCGTTATCACCGTCAAAGAAAGATGCCGCACACATTATGGGTATATGCGAAACAATAAAAATTGGAGTATCACTGCTGATCGTAGTTAGTCGTTGCTCCAACCAGTTAAACTGCTCTTCATCAAGTTTGGCCGTATACCAACCTCCATCAGCTTTAAGATGTGTACTATCCAGCACTATAAAATGCCAGCCATTTCTTTCAAAATCGTAATACCGGTTTTGAAGGCCTAGTTCCTTTACAGCCCATTGTTTGGCATATCGAGGGTCATTTTCATATTCCCTAACACCCCATACGTCATGGTTTCCTATACAATGAACAATAGGCAGCGTTATATCCTGTTGCAACCTTTTCCATATATTCCACTGTTTAGTAACCGAATCCTCCTGCTGCCCCAAAGCATCGCCAATGGTATCCCCTCCATTGATAATTAAATCCGGTTGATCTTCAAGGTTGTGGATTTGCTGAATACAGGTTTGAGTCCAGCTTTCAGAATTTAGGTCATCCACGTGCTGATCGGTCATATGTGCAATTCGCAGCACTCTATTGTCAATTCTTTTTGTTTCTGATTCTAAGATTGCCGATCCTCCGGCAGCAATTGCCAGACCCGATGTCCCCACTGATTTTAACCATTCTCTTCTAATCATACCCTTCTCCTAATTGTTATCTTTATACATTCTTTGTGGTAAATCTGTTGCCTTATCTACAGCAATTAATCATGTTATTTTTCCTATATGCTATTTAAGCCAGTCATTCACGATAACCATTCCAAATATGTGATCACGCGCCTCTTTAATTAGGATGGGTTCACCAAGTTTATTCCCCGGACCCGTAAAAAATCCCATTTCCAGTTCATAATCCAATAATCTGGTGGGGCCAAAACTGGGTTTATCAGCATCATCTGCTTTGGTTTGGCAGTTAGGCCTTCGAACTTTGGTTCCGCTTGGTACAATGGGGCTGCTTCTGCCATGATACCCTACGGGAACATAGAGCCCATTTGGCATCAAAGCATTATCAGCTCCGCGGAACATGGTACCCGCATTTGTGGCATGTTCTTTGGATGAATAAAAATTAGTGTAATCTCCAATATGAAACGGTAACAGCATTTCCACTTCGTTATTCCCAGGACATAGGAAGCGCGACAATATCCAGTGATCAATTTCTTCCCTGTAATCGGCATAATTTCGTATGGCCTCATCCATAGATAAATTAGCAGGGGGGAAGAGTCCGGCATAATCAGATATGTTACTGAGAAACGTTTTAAACCCCGATGGCATAGGTTTATATGAAAAAAGTTATTACCATAAGCATCAAAATGAATGATTTGCAACTGAAAAGCAAGATATCAAGTTACATTAACCACTAAGGGTTAATATGTCTCAGTCAAATTACAATAAAGAAGAGATAATTGAATCAGCAACTTTAAGTCCTGGGTTTGTAATCTTTAACGATTTATCCCATTCAACAAATCCTTCTTCGGTAATCCTTTGAAGATATTTGTTTTGCAAACTGGAAAAAAAGTATTCATACTTCTCATTCAACTCATTTATTGAAACTCCCTCCCGCGTCCGCAGCCCTATCATTAATCGTTCTTCGGCAAGATTTTCAAGAGACAACTTCTCCACAGAATTTAGATCCACTTTATTTACATCGGAAAGATAAGACCTAAGATCGGCTGTGTTTTTCCATCGATATGCGTGTGATTCGCCATCAATCCATAAAAAAGAATGCGCCGCCGGACCAAATCCTATATAATTCACATGCTCCCAATAATTGGAATTATGTACTGCTTCATGGCCTCGCCGGGCATAGTTGCTTACTTCGTAACGGTGTATATTTTCTGAGTCCAGTCTATCCAGCAGGTAATCAATATGTCCTGCAACAATATCGTCATCGGCCGCTTTAAGGATGCCTTTTTTATTCAATACCCCAAGGCGCGTGCGAGGCTCTATAGTGAGGGCATAAGCGGATATATGGGGCGGGTTGTATTTCAATAGTGTTTCGGTGTCCTCTGCCAGATCCTCTACTGTTTGGCCTGGATTACCGTATATCAGATCAACATTAAATGAATCAAGCGCTGAATACTGTAACAGCTCAAGGCAATGCAAGGCTTCATTGCGGGAATGCGCCCTGTTCATAAACTCCAGCCGTTCCGGATCAAACGTCTGCACCCCCATACTTACCCGGGTGATGCCCGCGGCGTTCAATGCCGCCAGATAATCAGCATTTACATCGTCGGGATTCATCTCAAAAGTAACTTCCTGTAAATCCGAAATATCATAATTTTCCCGAATAGATGATAGGATGCGCTCTACTTCATCAATGCTGAGCAGGGAGGGGGTACCGCCTCCAAAATAAATAGTACTGATTTTTTTATCATACGAGTCTACTTCTTTTGAAGAAGATATTTCACTGATCAATTTTTCTACAAATTCAGTTTTCCTGCGCGTGCGGGTAACAAAATAAAAATCGCAGTACGAACATGCCTGTTTGCAAAAAGGGATGTGAAGGTATATTCCGGTCACTGTAGGTTATAATTTTCTTTAAAAAGAATTATCTGCGCAGCAATGCCAGTGTATCGTTTTTCTCTGTGTATAATCTGTAATTATGCCTTTTCATTAAAGCCATCGCTTTTTTATAATCCGCAATGGATAAATGCTTGTGTTCAAACAAAATAATTTCAGGTTTGAACTTATTGAAGTTAATCATTTTAATAATCTCATAGTCATACCCTTCCGCATCCACGTGAAGTAAATCAATATTTTTAATAGTATGCTTTTCCAGAAGGGTATCCAGTGTTACACAACTAACGAGATCAGTGGTATAATACTTGTCAAAATTGTTAATTTTGTGCCGGTGAGCCTGTACAATATCAGAATAGAATGATCCGAGCTGGTCGTACCACTCCGGCAGACCATCATTGGTTTGTTTTAAGCGATAAAACTTTTTCGTAGTATTTTCATCGGCAATAGCCAGATTCTCACACATTATTCCGGGAAAGTCTTTATAATTGCTAACCAGCTTTTCATAAATATACCTTACCGGCTCAACCACAATGCCCCGCCAGTGGCCATCTCTGATATGCCTGTTTAAGGGATCTCGTGTCACACCGTCGTTCGAACCTATTTGAATAAAAAATATATTTTCTTTGCTTCGGGAAAACCGATTTATAATCTTTTGCAGTGATTTTTTTCGTGGCTTTCCTAATAAATAGCGAATAATATTTATCAATTGGTGAACTTTAAGTTATTCATATTATCACGCATGCACATGCATACTTTCTTTATTCTAATTTACTGTTATTCGGGAAAAGGAAAAAATGTTAGGTTTAGGTTGCTTGTAATTTTTACCGCCGGGTTATCTTCCCACCTATTTACTGCAATATGCTTTTTACTTCACCAGCCGTAATTACCTAATAACTACAACCGACCAACTCCTACACAACTCCTACTACCAGCCGGGCTTTAGTAGGAGTTGGTATGGACTTGGTCAGGACTTGTTACGAGTTAAACACGGGGCAAATCGGAGCAAATATTTTTTCAACCACCCATTCATCGCCATTTAATCAGGCTCTCTTTTTACCAACACAACCCATTGCCCCTCGGCGGGTGTGGATAATGTAATTTCTGATCCATCAGTTGTTACATCTGTTGAGTTCTGCCACCGGCTTTCCAGGATATTTAGCCAATGAACCGAGTAGTTTCCCTCTTGAATATCCAGGTTGACGGAACCATCGTCCGGAAAATATACGGCATATTGATTATACCTGTTAGTCATACCGTAAGCTTCATCGCTGGAACGATTGTTTATATAGTAATTATGCCCAATAGCATTAAAAACATCAAACTCGGTGGTAAACAGGTGCATACTTCGAAGATGGGTTTTGGCAAGGGTGCTCAACCCGATCCCGTGGGGTGGCCTGTGAAATCTTGATGATGCCATTCCGGCAAATGTGTTGCGCCACAATCTGCGGGTTGCTTCCTCCGCACTTTTTCCATGATATTCCCCTTCATCGGCGCCATAGATCTTGACGTTATTCATAGGCCTGGGCTTCACACTTATGATATTGCGGGATGCTATCATGTTATCCCAATGCTCCTGAGCATTTTTATGGTTATTTTGGGATATATCAACATACGTATACAAATCATGTAGGTTAATCGTGCTCAAATGCTGGTCATTATAAACCTCTCTGCTATCCCACATTTCGGTAACTTCGACTTCTTTACCCGCTTCGGCTGCTTTTTGCCGGATGCGCGATGCCCAGTATTCGCCCCACTCCGGGGCGCCGTTAGTCTCATTACTTATGCAGTATAGTACATTGCCATACGGCAGGCTGACCTCCATCAACTTATCTACAATGGCATGCTGGTAAGGCAGGATTACATGGTTGTTTTCCAGATCAGGGACCGAATAAAAAAAAAGGTTCTCATTCTCGCCGGGATGTTGCGAATATCTGGCTTCCAGCCCGGATTCACTTGCTGTATAAGTATTATTATTAGCGGGATTAAAAGGATTTTCATTCGCCCAGGTACCACGTGCAAAATCAAATCGGTCGAAGACTTCTATCTGGACTATGATATTTCGCCGGGAAGTCATTTTAAGAAAGTTTTCGAATCTGGCCCAATATTCTTGCTCAAAAGTGTTTAGATCATAAAGTCCATTATCGTCTTTTCGAAACCACCATACATTGCCAAAATCCCGCGATGACATTGTGTTGCGAACATAAAACATTATCGGAGACGACTCCCCCTGCTTTATTGAAATCAAGTCGTCCAGTTCCGCTTCTACCGAATCACCGGGTCTGTTCCACAAATTATCCTCATTACTAGCCCCTATTAATAGGACTGGTTGCTGTTTATACTGCCAGTACCAGTTGTTGTCCGAATAAATTTGAATACGATCGGCAGGACCTAATTCTCTCAACAGTTGCTGGTCAATATTTCCAAATTTATTAGGCCAGGTAAATAATAATACGATTATCAGTAAAATTTTTAATATGTGCATGCAGGAATAGTTGAATCAAATAATTACATATAATAACTGATATATAATATACAAAATATAACTATTCCTGCTCAGCCCTTATCTCAAAATAATCTTCCCGTTCAAAAATACTGAGAATGTTGGGATGGCAGCAAACCTGGCAATCTTCCACATAACTTTGCTGATCCCCCTGGGAAGGGTCAACAAAGGTATGGTTGATCTCACCACACCAGGCGCAGCTGTATTGGGCTTCTTGTATTTGCATGATATAGGTTTTCACATATGTTTGCAGAAGCGATATATTGCGCCTGTTTATTTACGCAGACCCCTATTCCAGCACTTCCTTCAAATATCTTCCGGTGTGACTTTCTTTGCACTCTATTAAGTCTTCTGGGGTGCCTGCAAAGACTACATTGCCGCCTTTAAATCCGCCTTCGGGGCCTATGTCAATTACCCAGTCTGCGCTTTTGATGATGTCCAGATTGTGCTCAATAATGATTACTGAATTGCCTTGTTCTATAAGGCGGTTGAAGGAGTTTAACAGCCGGGCAACATCCTCGAAATGCAGACCTGTTGTAGGCTCATCAAAGAAATAGAGAGTATGTTCTAATTCTTTTTGACCCAGAAATTTTGCCAGCTTCACCCGCTGCGCCTCACCTCCGGATAGAGTAGTGGCGCTTTGGCCCAGTTTCAAATAGCCCAGCCCCACATCCTCCATTACCTGCAATCGGGACGTAATGGAATATTCGCCTTCGAAGAATCCGAGAGCTTCTGAGATAGACATCTCCAGTACATCATGAATATTCTTTCCCTTAAATTTAATGCTCAGCACATCTTTGCGATACCGCGTGCCACCGCAAGTTTCACAGGGTAGTTCAATATCAGCCAGAAACTGCATTTCTATCTTCTGAATGCCCTCGCCCTGGCAGGTTTCGCAGCGGCCGCCAGGAACATTGAATGAAAAGTGGCCAGCCTGATAGCCCATAATTTTAGCCTGGCGAGTCTTTGAAAAAATATCACGTATGCCGTCAAAAGCTTTTGTGTATGTAGCGGCATTCGATCTTGGCGAACGGCCAATCGGAGACTGGTCAACCATCTCGGCATTACCCACATTGCGCAAGCCACTGATTTTCTTATAGCGGCCAACGGAATTATTGTATGTCCCAATTTCTTTCTTTATAGCACCATATAACGTACTATGCACCATTGTAGATTTACCAGAACCGCTGACTCCGGTCACACAAACCATTTTTCCCAGTGGCAGTTCGACATCAATATTCTTGAGATTGTTTTCCGATGCCCCCTCAAGCATGACACTTTTCCCGTTACCTTTTCTTCTTTTTTCAGGTATTTCAATTGATTTTCTACCACTTAGATATTTGCCGGTTAATGAATTAGAAGTTAATAAGTCAGTATATGGTCCGGAAAAGGTAAGTTCACCCCCATATATTCCGGCAAATGGCCCAATATCGATTACATGATCGGCAGATCGGATCATCTCAGGATCATGCTCAACCACCAGCACCGTATTTCCAATATCGCGTAATGACTTTAGGATATTAATAAGGCTGGTATTATCGCGCGGATGGAGGCCAATAGTGGGTTCATCCAATACATATAAACTTCCAATGAGTGAGCTTCCCAATGCTGTTGCCAGATTTATTCTCTGGGCCTCACCACCACTCAGCGTTCGGGTCTGCCGATCCAGGGTAAGATAATGCAAACCCACTTCATCCAGAAAACGCAACCGTTTTCGAATTTCATATAAAATCTGTCCCGCTATACCCTCTTCAAAATTCGTTAGCTCCAGATCTTTGAAAAAGTCCCTGGCATGTCCAATGGTCATTTCCATAATCTGGCCAATATTGTAACCGGCAACCTTCACATAAAGTGCATCCTTGCGGACGCGATAACCTTCACATTCCGGACACCGGGAGAATCCGCGATACCGGGCATAGAATATGCGCATATGCACTTTGTAGAACTCCGATTTAACCTGTTCAAAGAACTTCCGGATGCCTATATACTCGTCTTTCCCGTTCCAAAGGATATCGCGTACCTCTTTAGGCAGCTCAGTATAGGGTACATCAATAGGAAGTTTATGATTAGCAGATACCCGTATCAGGTCATGCAGATGCTTGCTGTATTTCGGCGAATTAAAGGGGGCGATAACTCCGCCGCGGATCGTTTGATAGGGGTCTGGAATTACCCTGTCTTCATCAATACCCTGCACGCGGCCAAATCCCTCACAATGAGGACAAGCGCCAAAAGGATTGTTAAATGAGAACATTTGCGGGGAAGGTTCCATAAAATCTATTCCGTCCCGCTCGAAATGTTCGCTGAAATTGTGTTCCTTGCCATCTTTTATCCGAATGGAACACCGGCCTTTCCCCTCACGAAAAGCAGTTTCTAACGAATCGCCCAGACGCGATTGGGTTTCGTCATCTTTTTTTACCGCAAGCCGGTCAACAAGAACACGAATCTTTTTGGCCGGATTCTTTTTTAAGTTTACCTTATCAGTGTTTAGGTCTATCACCGATTCATCATGCAAGAGAAGACGAGTAAACCCTTTTTCTTTAAGAATTTCAAATTCACCCTCCACTTTTTTCTTCTCTTTCTGACTTAGCGGAAACAATACATAAAAACGTGTTTTCTCATCGTATTCCGAGAATATTTCGTTTATGGCCGTTTGAGTGGTATCACGTTTTACTTCTTTACCTGAAACCGGTGAGATGGTTCGCCCTATTCGGGCGAACATGAGCCGTACATAGTCATAGATTTCGGTAGTAGTGCCAACTGTAGAGCGGGGATTCGTGGTTGTATTCTTCTGCTGTATTGCCATAGCAGGAGAGACCCCCTGCATCAGATCTACATCGGGCTTGTCCATGCGCTGCAAAAACTGCCGTGCATAGCTGGATAAGCTTTCCACATAACGCCGTTGCCCTTCTGCATAAATGGTATCGAAAGCCAGGCTGGATTTACCCGAACCCGAAACTCCTGTAACCACAGTCAATTTGTTGCGGGGGATTTCAACATCAATATTTTTCAGGTTATGTACCCGCGCCCCCTTAATGATTATTGGCTTATCCTGAGCTGAAACTTTGTTCTCCTTGATATTATTTACTTCCATTAAGTTTCTAAGTATATGGGGTGAGACTGCACTAATTTGGCAATCAGATCATCCTTACAGCAACGCAGATAGCCGGCCCATATTTTTAAAACTTACCGTACTACTTTCAGCAAGCGTCTTTCCATGCCGTTCTTAACATCTTTACGTACAGCATCCACATCTGTATCGATATACATAGCATGAATAAATAGCTTCGTACGATCATCGGAAATATCTAAACTGAGGGTGCCGGGTGTAAGGGATATCATATTCGCCAGCATCGTTATTTCTATGTCTGTTTTAGCATCAAGGGGGATGGCAACCACGCCGGATTTCATATTTAGTCCCGGCTTCACTACATCGACAGCGACCCTGAAGCTGGACATCACCAGTTCTTTTAAGAAGTAGATCATTAAACCTATAGCACGCCAAAAGTTAGAAGCGTAGTCAGAGTTTTTTAAAACAGGACGGATAATCAACAATATGAAATAACCTAAGGCAAATCCGATTATGAGATTACCAGTAGAAAATTCTCCGGTTACAGTGGCCCATACTATGGCCAGCATTATATTAATCAGAAATATGTTCATTTACCTAATACCGCTTGGATGTATAAAGATGGATCAAGAAGCTGTTCAGCAGCCTCTAAAGAGACTTCATAAAAGGGCTGTGCATATAGACCTATGGTTACCGTAAGGATAGCCAAAATCACCATAGGTATGGTGAGCAGGGTTAGATTCCAGGGTGTTATTCTGTTTCTGAAGTCTGTCATATCGATGTCATCACCTGACTGCGGTGACCAGAAGGCGGCTGCCCAGATCTTGGTCATCGAAAACAACGTCAGGACACCAACAACAAGTGCCACAGCAACAATAGCATAAGACTCCACTTCCAGTCCGGCATAAATCAGTGTCAGTTTAGCCCAGAAACCCGAAAGGGGAGGAAAGCCTGCAAGAGAAAAAGCAGGGATTAGAAACAGCGCGCCCAGCCACGGGTAATGACGATAAATACCGCCCATCTTACTTAATTCATAAGATCCTACAAGTTTATTGGCAACACCAGCTACGAGAAACAGATTCGTTTTCACAATAATATGATGCACGATATAAAATACCGATCCCACGATAGCAAGCGGTGTAAACAGTGCCAGCCCCATCACCATATAACCTATCTGGCTGATAATATGAAATGATAATATCTTTCTGATCTCATTTTGTGATGCCGCGCCCAATACACCAGTAAGCATTGTGAGTCCGGCCGCCCACAAAAGGATGTTATGCGTGTAGGCTACATCCTGAACAAAGATTAAAGTAAAGAAACGAATTAAAGTATAAACACCGACTTTGGTAAGCAATCCTGCAAAAATTGCGGATACGGCAACAGGCGGTGTATGATAGGAAGCCGGCAGCCAAAAGAACAGCGGAAACATGGCAGCCTTTATACTGAATGAGACCATAAACAGCATCGAAACCGTAGTAACCATTCCCGGAGATTCAAAATCAGGTATTTTTGAAGCCAGATCGGCCATGTTCAGCGTTCCGAACATTCCGTACATCAAGGCTATACCGATCAGCAGTAACGATGATGATATGATGTTGATGATCACATACTTGATGGCTCCTTCCATCTGGGTCTTTTCATTGCCCAGAGCAAGCAATACAAATGAGGATATCAGCATCACTTCGAACCATACGTACAGGTTAAATATATCACCCGTTAAAAAGGTTCCGTTTACACCCATTAGCAGAAGATGCAAAAGTGGGTAATAACCAAACTGTTCCCTGGTCTTATCTATATCGGCCAGTGAATATACCGCTACAGCAAATCCCATCACGGCCGTAATAACAATCATTATGGCACTTAACAAATCGGCAACCAACGTAATGCCGAAAGGTGCAGCCCATTCCCCCATTTGGTCTGCCAGAATTCCCTGGCCCATCACATGCGAAAGCAGTAAAATTGATACGATAATTTGGGCTATCATTCCCAAGACGCCAAGCCATCGCTGTAATTTATGTGACTTTCGGGTAATTATAGCCATGCAGGCTGTAACCAGTGGTATTACAATAGGTAGTACAAGCAAATTTGTCATTGACTACCTCCTGCATTTTCAGACTGGGTAACAAACTCACCGCCTGTTGAGGAAACAACCTCTTTCTTTTTTGCAACTGAGTTGGATCCACCTATTTTCTCACCGGGAAATGGTGGTTCTGCTATACGCATTTCATCAACATAAACTGTATGTAATTCTTTATAACTCCTGTAGGTTAATACCAGCGCAAAAGCTAACAATCCAAAACCAATTACAATGGCTGTTAATATCAAGGCCTGGGGGAGGGGGTTAGCGATACCTGCATCGGCCACGGATGCGCCTTCTCCAATGAGAGGAGGATTGGCGGACGTAATACGTCCCAGAGTGAATATTAACAGGTTCACTGCATTACTAAGCAGAATCAACCCTATAACTATCCTGATCAGATTTTTCCTGAGCATCAAAAAGATGCTTCCGGCAAAAAGCCCGCCTACAATAAAGGCTAGCAAAGTTTCCATTTAAGATTCTTCTTCAAGTGAGTAAATAACCGTGAGCGTGAATCCAATAACAACAAGGTAGACGCCCGTATCGAAAATGAGCGGAGTTCCCAGGTGAAGTTCGTTTCCAAATACTACGGGTGTTAACCATAAACCAGTCAGATAAGAACTACCAAACATTAAGGATATAATCCCGCTTACAGCTGCAAAAAGTAATCCCCATCCAATGAGGGTTTTGGGATCGAACCGTAATATCCGGCGGGCATCATCAGGGCCGTATGCAATAATAAATAATACAAATGCTCCGGCACCTACAAGACCACCGATAAAACCACCCCCCGGATCATTGTGTCCGCGAATAAACAAGAAAACGGAGATCAGCAGTAACAGGGCAAACAGCAGTCCGGAGATGGTTTTAAGTATCAGGCTTTTCATTTAATATTCTCCTTCTTTGGATTAGCCCTAAAAAGCTTAATCAGTGAAAAAATACCTATCCCGGCAACTGCCAGTACTGTTACTTCGCCCAGTGTATCCAAAGCCCTGAAATCGACCAATATCACATTCACTATGTTTTTCCCGTGTGCCAGGGTATAACTGTTCTCAGCATAATATTCGCTAATAAATGGATCCAGCTCGAAAGACAGGGCTGCCAGCATCAGCATAGTCATTAACCCGCCGGCGCTAATGGCAATTACCGCATCACGGAAAGTTCCTGCATCCGCCGGTTCCGGCTTTAGGTTCGGTAAATGAACCAGTACCAATGCAAATAATATAACCGTCAGCGTTTCTACAAGTATTTGCGTCAGGGCAAGATCCGGTGCGCTGTAGAGGATAAAGATCAATGCTACACTAAATCCAAGTACACCCAATGAAATAATAGCACCAAGGCCTGTTTTTGCTTTTATTGATGCGAAACCTGCAAACAGGATCAGACCAGCCAATACCCATTCGTAATAGGCTATTTCTGCCCAGCCGGTAGGCCACGGTACCGAAGCTTTGGAAAATAAGGTATATCCTACAGCTATCACCATTATTGAAACCATGGTCCCGATGTAATAGCGTAAATAACCGCTTTGGAACAATCGGGTTTGCCAGCCGGCAAACTTCAGCATACCGGCTACCGTATGGTCATAGCCATTTTCAGGCATATTGCTTAAAACAGTATTAAACGAGCGCATCGCAAGACTTTCCCGTATAGGGTCCCAGTATAGATAAACAAGAACACCTGCGAGTAGCGTTAATACACTTAATCCAAGTGCTAAATTAAAACCATGCCAGAGTGCCAGTTCGAACACTGCCGTTTCGCCCCCGATAGCGCTTGCTGTAGCAGATATTAAGGACTCATCGATCAGCCAGGGCAGAAGTCCAAGCAGTAAACTGAGTCCACCGAGAGTGGCCGGCCCGATCCACATTGTCCAGGGCGCCTCATGAGCTTTCTTGGGTGTTTCTTTAAATTCCCCGTAAAATGGCCGTATGGCTACAATACCAGCCGATGCCACTACAGCAATATTTGCCATAACTGCAAATACGATCATCACAATGGCAATCGCCTCGAATCCAAGGGCTGCTTCATAAACCAGTTCTTTGGCTATAAAACCAACAAAGGGCACAATTCCCGACATTGACAACGCCGCTAAAGCCGCACCAAACGCTGTTATAGGCATTAATTTAGCCAAGCCACCCAATAAGGTTGCATTCCGTGTACCGGTTTCATGATCAATGGTTCCGGCTACCATAAACAAAGCACCCTTGTAGAAACTGTGGCCGAGTATAAATAATCCTGCGGCTTCGACGGCATAAGGATGTCCCATGCCAATAAGCATGGTAAGCGTGCCCAGCGCCATAATGGTGGAATGGGCAAGTATCTGTTTCAAATCCGTGTAACACAGGGCCAGCCATGCGCCGACTACCATCGTCACTGCACCGATAATGGTTACCGTATAAAGCCAGGGATCAGTGCCGCCAAGAATTGGGTTCATCCTTGCCATAAGGTAGATACCAGCTTTTACCATAGTGGCCGAATGCAAATAAGCACTCACGGGAGTCGGGGCTTCCATAGCATTCGGAAGCCAAAAATGGAACGGGAACTGCGCTGATTTGGTAAACGCTCCGGCTAACACCAGGATCATAATGGGCAGATACAAAGCGTGATCGCGAATGACATCACCCTCGGTGAGCAATACAGAGATTTCCATACTGCCACCGGCAATAGCCATTAGAACAGCACCGGCAAGTAGAGCCAGACCGCCCGTACCGGTAACCAGCAACGCCTGCAAGGCAGAACGCCGGGATTTCGGGTTCTCGTGATTAAATCCAATGAGCAGATAAGAAGTAAAACTGGTAAGTTCCCAAAAGACAAACAGGGTGATCAGGTTATCGGATAAAACCACACCAAGCATAGACGCCATAAACAGCAGCAGGCTCAGGTAGAATCGCCCCAGAAACTGGTGACCTTTCAAATAACCACTGGCATAGAGCACAATAAGAGTTCCGATACCGGTTATTAACAGCACAAATAAATAACTCAGGCCATCCAGAAAGAAGGACAGGTTTACGTCTAATCCTCCGAACCAGGGCATGGAAGTTCGGATGATAGTTCCGCCTGTAATAGTGGGGAACAGGCTCAGGAAATAGGCGAATATCCCCAATGGTAACAAAGCCAGCACATAACCGGTGTTCTCTTTTAAATACTTATGCAGAACCGGGGCCCCCAGGGCCAATCCGAATATGGAAAGAATGGAGATCAACATGAAACTCATTTCAAAGCTCCATTTTCATTTAAATGATATAGGAAAACAGCATTTACCCGTTCGGCTGTGGAGTTTTGGTTACTCATGAATGTTACTCTTGTTGTCAACATGTTGGCGTTCCACTTCATCTTTCAGTTCATCTATAACTGTACCCTTCCAAAGGTCCATGCCCACATAATATGCGGCCCGGCCTATAAGATGGGCTGCAACCGGTGCCGTTAGAAGTATAAATACGATAATGGTAAGAACCCGCGCCGTAATGGCTGTGTCTGTAAAGGCAAAGGAAACGCCTAATAAAATTAGCCCAGCACCCAGTGTACCCGCTTTTGTAGATGCATGCATGCGCATTAATAAATCGGGCAGGCGAACTAACCCTATAGAAGCAATTAACATGAAACCGGCCCCTGCTATCAGCAGAATACCACTGATAATATCTATAATCATTACTTTCCCTCCACTTTCGGGTGGGCTATGTAACGGGCAAATGCTATAGTTCCAAGAAAAGCTATAAGGGCTAGTATAATAGCAGCATCAAGGTAAACCGGCTGTTCTGATGCAATGCAATAGGTGGCAATGAATCCGATAACCAGGTAAGCAATCAAATCTACTGCCACTACTCGATCCGAGAGACTGGGGCCCACTACTACCCTTATGAAAGCCAGCACCAAAGAAATGCATAAGGCAACAAAGGTGATATTAACCGCGATAGTAAGAAAGTCCATAATTTAGCTTTGCCGGGATAATCAAATCTATTAAGGTGTGACGTATCAGAATTAAGAGTGTAACCTATTTAGCTTACTCAGGCTTCCAAGAATCGCATTACCTGTTGATCTGTTAGAAATAATATTTGCTTAATCTTCAATATGTGCGATAATATAAGAAAAGGGGGTATATCGGGCAAGAACAGCGGGACATGTTATGAATAGATAAATAAACACTTCAAGCCTGTCGTTTGGAAAAGGGCTTTTTATTTCCTCAGAATCTTCAGGAAATTACATTTTTTACAAGTAATATACATGTTGTATTACTTGTAAAGACCTGCACTAATTATTCATATTTCAGATCTATAACCCCACCTGAAGTTCTCAGAGAAATGGGTATTCCACCACCATTAACTTTTCCTTCAACTTTATTCCTTTCTGATGTGCCTGAAAAATTGTTTAAATTTGTGCGTACCCTGGAGCCCCGCAAATCAAGATCAAGGTTCAGCTTATCTGGAATTGTTACTGAAACATTGCCTCCCGAGGTTCTTAGATCTAAAGAATCAATATAATTTAAGTTATTGGCAGTTATGCTTCCGCCGCTTGTGCGGCCGGCTATTTTGCCATTAACATCGGTTAGCGATATACTTCCACCCGATGTTCGACAGTCCAATTCACCCGTGAATCCACTAATCTTTATAGGTCCCCCACTTGTTCGTGCCGATAATACCCCTTCGGTTTGCCCTACGGTAATCGGACCGCCGGAGGTACGTGCCGTAACATGACCGATAACCCGATTTATGGAAAGACTGCCCCCGCTTGTTCTCATTTCAGTATCGCCGTTTATTCCTTGAATAGCTATTGAGCCACCGCTGGTTTGCAGGTTTCCGGAAGTTTCGGCCGGAACGAATATTTTAAAAGAAATCTTTGGATTCCGTCCCGAAAACCAGTTAAAGGTCCTATTCTCATTTTCTACCTTCACGAATACCGTGTTGCCCACCTTATTTACTTCTATATTTAGGTTGTGATCTTCAGCTGCGCGTCCTTCCAGATACTTCTCCACACGAATTTCATTTCGATCATGCGACTGCACCTGAATCTGCCCTCCTGCTAGTTGCACTTCCAAATTAGCGGGCGTTTCCACATCAAAGGTGTAAACATCCTGGCTAGCTGTATTTCCGCCCTCAGAGCTACTCGCTGCTGAAATTTGTATATATATAAAAGCGGCTGTAAGTAATAGAACAATTGAGCTTTTCATATCTTGACCCTATAAACTTGAGTGGTTGATGGATATTCAGTGGATGGATACTCGGTGGTACGCAAATATATCAACAAAGTTTCAGTTAATATCCCCTATACGGTCATAACTAATTCGAGAATATGAAACTCCCTTATTTTTTAGCAAAGCGTTTTGTAGCAGGTGAAGATTTTGAGACCGCCTATCCCAAAGTGGCTGAACTCAACAGAAAGGGAATAACAACCACTCTTGATCTGCTTGGAGAAAATGTAAAAGACCGAAGGACAGCCGATAAAACAGTACAGGGTTATCAGCACCTGCTGTTTAAAATAAGCGAAAAAAACCTCCAGTCGGGTCTTTCCGTTAAACTGAGTATGATGGGCCTGGAAATCAATAAAGATTACTGCCGTGATAATCTATTCAAGCTTTTAGAAACAGCGCGCGAACTGGATCAGTTTGTTCGAATAGATATGGAAGGTTCAAACTTTACACAAGCCACGCTGGACCTTTTCAATGAAGCTTTTAAAATCTACGGGAAGCATGTTGGAATTGTTATGCAGGCTTATCTGCATCGCACAAAAGAAGACATTCTCGATTTGACCGCTATAGGTGCCGATGTCAGACTTTGCAAAGGTGCTTACAGCGAAACCGAAAGGGTTGCCCTGCAAAATATGCCGGCAATAAGGGAAGCCTTCAAAGAGTATGCTGCAATTCTGCTTGAAAAAACCATCTATCCAAGAATCGCTACCCATGATGATGAGCTGATTGAGTGGGTGAAAAATCATACTACTGAAAACAAGATCGCCAAGGCCCGCTTTGAATTTCAGATGCTCTACGGCCTGCGCCAAAATACCTGGGAGGAACTGATTAATCAGGGGTATAATATGCGTGTTTATGTTCCTTTCGGAACCCAATGGCTGCCGTATTTCTCCCGCAGAGTTCGCGAGCGCAAGGAAAACTTCTGGTTTATCTTCAGTACCATGTTTAAAAAGTAGGAGAGGTTTCAACACTCGATTTTAATCCTCAGGATAACCAAATACATCAGTAGACATGCGTCAAAAGAATCGTTCCCATTATTTTCTCAAGTAGATTTGCTAATTTAGACCCATTTCAAAAATACATTTCAACGTTACCTCCTGCATGCAACATATCGATTTTTCAGAAGCAAGTATCAAACAACTTATCACCCACAAGGTTGGGAATAAGTCTCTTGACGAACACCTTTTTTTATCAGAACAAGCCACCACGGTCAATTACAGCTCCGAAGAACATCTTCTGAAATACTTTCTGGTGCATGCCAAACCGGAAGAACTATTCTGCTTCACACACCCGGTAGGCCTGGACCTGAACGATGTTTACCATGAAGTTGCCGAAATCTTTGAAGGCGAAGACAAATTCATACGATCCTCGCAAACCATAGCAAAACTGCTCTACGAACTCTCAGAAAATCCTAAAATAAAAGAAGGAGAGCTAAATATCGCCCATCTCAACAACATAGTGATTGAGGATGAAATCGTCGATGGGGTAGGGATATTTAAATCCGAGACCCATACTCCATACATCAAGATGACAAGCGAAGAGACCGGCTTTAGCATTCATCACGAGCACGGTTTTGACCTGAAGGGATTGGACAAAGGCTGTATCATATTCAATGCTGATAATGACACCGGCTTCCGGATCGTGGTTGTTGAAAAAAAGAAGGATGCCTACTGGAAAGATGACTTTCTAAATGTGAAACCTTTCGTCAATGAATATCACAACACCAATCAGTTTCTGGACGCCACAAAAACCTTTGTAACGAAAGAACTAGATGATGTAGAAAAAACAGGAAAAATAGATATCCTGAACCGCTCGGTTGATTACTTCAAGAACAATGAGAAATTCAACAAAGACGAATTCGAGGAAGAGGTTTTCCAGGACGACGAGATCATAAAATCCTTCCACACTTATAACTCAACACAAAAATCAGAAAGCGAAGTTGAGCTGTCTGATGATTTTGAGATCTCCCCACAGGCCGTAAAAAAGCAGGCCCGGGCGTTCAAGGGAGTGCTTAAGCTGGACAAAAACTTCGACATTCATATCCATGGCAACAGGGAATTGATCAAGCCCGGCATTGAAAGGGACGGCAGGAAATTCTATAAGATTTATTTCGAGGAGGAATCATAGGAACAGGCAGAGCGGGGTTATAGAATACCGCAAGTCATATCCTCTTCTTAGGAACTCTATGTGCCAATTAAAAAACTTTGAAATTAGGTGTTCCTGTAACTTACAGCTTCGTATATTGTAAATCATTCCAGGCGACCCATAGCACTTACGATAGATAATCTGTCATTTATCTACCTGACCAATTTCTACAACCCATTTATTATGTATATCGGTTTTCAGCATCTCCATTCCTACCTGGCCTATTTTGCACTGGCCGCCCTGGTCGCCGCAATTGGGTACGCGGCTTTTAGCTGGCTGAGCAATAAGCCCTTTACCAAAGCTTCCAAAATACTGGCTATTACCGGATTGGTATCAGCACATATCCAGCTCGTTGTGGGATTCCTGCTTTACTTCCTGTCACCCCGTGGATTTGCCAACTTATCGGGTGATGCGATGGGAGACACCATATCTCGTTTGTATGTCCTGGAACATCCCCTCACTATGCTCATTGCCATCGTTCTGATAACCGTAGGTCATTCCACAGCCAAGCGCCAGACAGAAGACAAGCAGAAACATAAAAGAATTGTTGTTTTCTACTCGCTCGGCCTGTTCCTGATCCTTTTGAGAATCCCTTGGTACATATGGCCGTAAAGGGGAAGTTGCGGCAAATAAAAAAGGCGTTGCTTTAGTTATATTACAGTGCTCTTGATCACAAGATTCCAGTATTTTACTACTGGTGCCTGACACCTCGGTTTTGGCTTTCCCGATTTCGGCTCCCAAAGTCAACGCCTTATAACGCCTTATTTTGAATCTGTTTTTATATAACAAACGCTGGTAGGGAAGGGGTATTATTAAAAAAAGGAGCAACTTTTATTAGAATTTCATAGGAAAGATAATTGCCTATAGTGGATGGAAGGAGACCTTCTATAACTGCCGGGTAGGTGGCTCATAACTCATCCATAGTAACAGCTTTTCGATACCCGGTGATTGACAAGGTCATATCATCAAAAACATCAACTATAGCATAGGAACTATTCTGCCTGCCAGATCCTTCTACCATCGCTTTTAGTGTATAATAATGTATATTTTCAATTTGATTATATTGGCCGGTATGATGGTGGCCCTGGAAAACAGCAAGGACCTGTGGATGCTGGTTTAGCACATGGCGCACTTCGGGAGCATTATTTATATTTACTTCCTTTATGTCATCTCCGTTTGAATCGAGAAGCTGATGAATACATACAATAGTTGGATAGCTTGTGTTTCTCAGATCTGCCTTCAACCAGTTTAGCTGATCGGCCGGAATATTAGCATCCGTCCAATGAAAATTGCCTGCCTTATAGGGGGTATTGTCGGATGTGAAAGTGCCATCAAGTACTACAAAATGAAGCCCATGCCGGTCAAAAGAATAAAAAGACAAATCGTTTGGTATGCCTGTATTCTCCACAACCGATAGATATTGTTCTTTTGAGAGGGAATCCAAATCATGATTCCCAAGCACATGATAACGCGGTCCGTTAAATTCCTGATAAACAGCTTCAATATGTTCCAAATGTTTCGTGGAACCGTCTTCCGTGCCATTTACCAAATCACCGAGCTCCATTATGAAATCCACCTTCTCTTCATTCATGAGGGCAACAAATTCTTGCATTTTCTCAAGAGACTCGCTGTAAAATCGACTGCCTTTGGTCTCAATATTTGCAAAATGGGGATCGGTTACCATACCAAACCGACATTTCCTCCTTGCATCCTTCGCTTTTGACGTCATTAAAGCCGAAGAGAAGGGAATTCCGGAAACCAACAGCCCCGATTTTTTCAGAAAATCACGCCGTGTAATAATCCAATTAGAACGTTTCTTTTTCCTCATGATGTCAATTACCGGTTACATATATTAGATATTAAATATTGTTAGCTAGTAATTAAAATTATATATCTTATGCAAGTTGAGAGCCTTGTATAGCCCCGTTCTTTTGATGGTGTGGAATTACAACAAAAAACCTTTTATAGGAAAGATAATTGCCTAGCGGAAGGAAGGTAACACCTACTTCGTGACCTTCGCTTTCTTGGTGATTAATCAGTTCTCTCCACAGATTTGATTCCTGCTTCAACTTAGATTTCTCGGTTCATATAAAGTAATAATTTTAAATATTGGACCATGTAAATTTTGGACATAATCGTAGAGGGGAAGCGATTAAGAAACTTTAAGGTCAAGTAAAAGTTTAGTGCGGGATTCGGAGTAGTTCACCGTCTGCATTAAATGCGCCTTGGTTAGTAACATTTTTATTTTTGTGCTTCCATAATCTCTGCAATTACGGACTTCAAAGTCAAAATATCTTCAGTGATGACTACCCAGATCATATTAAGCGTGACGCCAAAATATTCATGAATAATAATATCTCTCATACTGGCGATTTGACGCCAGGGAATATTTTGATGATCTTCACGAATACTTTGAGGGATATGTTTAACGGCTTCACCAATTATTTCCAGCCTTCGTAATACGGCATCTTGCTTTTCAACATTATGATAAAATTCTTCTTCCGTTATCCCATCAATGAAACGCTGGATATGATTAATACTATCGAGAATATCTTGAAGATAAACAATCAGCTTTCGCTTACTCATAAAACCGAGACTTCATCTTCGAGTATATCATTTTTGAGAGCGGGTTTAATGGCATCGTATTCGATCAAATCGACTTTCATACCCAATTCGTCTTCAAGATCTTGCTGGATCGTAATAAATTCAAATAAACTTATCTTGCGGTCAATTTTAACAAGGATATCAATATCTTGAGCAATCGAATCCCCACGAGCTACAGAACCGAATATTCCGGCCTTCTTTATGCCGTGCTTTTGAAGAATCGGTCTGACTTTCTGTTTGATATCGGATAAATTTGTCATGGCTTAATGATCATGTTGTAGTGATAATATAACATAATTGAAGCAGTAATTATTGGAATTGAGTATTAAAGATGATCTAAGCAACTTTGGACATTTTCAATTTCATGATTTTGATTGTGCCACTATTGGAGTTCAAAGCAACGGACCAAGTCCTGACCAAGGCCCCAGAACGTTTTCGTTCAACCTGGCTCTTTATCCTCACTGTATCTTTAAGCATCCCGTATTTGATCATAGTCGATTGATCAGCCCTGGCCTGAAAAGAATATGCTCCGTATTGATAGGGCACGAAATCATAAGCAGGCTTGGCCTGCTGCCGGGTTAACATGAGAAGCAGCTTATGCAATCTTGTTGAATTCATCTCGCCGCCGAATCGCTGAACTAAAGCCAGTGCTATTTTTCTTCGATAATACAAGGTATACGCAAATTTATTTGAACATGGTTCTTTGCTGATCGGTTCGTTCAAATAGTTCTTGAGCCCAGCTTATGGCTCTTGAATGATTGTTACGAGCAATATATTCGGAGATTGATACGAGTTGTCTATTTGCTTTGCTTGTCCAAATTATTTCCACTTATCAATATGATCAAAGACCATTCTTTTCGTTTCTTCATTTGAGTAAACTTCACCGCGTTCAATTTGCTGATCAGCTTCCCGAAGTTCATCCATGAGATTTACTTTGTCAATTAAACGTTGATACTCCGAAACATCAACCAAAACAGCGGCACTTTTACCATGCTGTGTTAGTACAATAGAGCGTTTATTCCTTTTTATACGGTCTATAAAATCAGCGGTATGTTTGCGAAATTCAGAAAGCGGCTGAATATCTTGATCTAATTCAAATCGGGCAGTTGACATAATTTAATCCTTTTAAAAGTAACTGAGTCTACGTTTACGAAAGCCTGCTATTATTGCCAGTACAGTATCAATACAGTATATTGACACATGAGAACAATTTATATTGATACCTCTGTTTTTGGTGGCAAGTTTGATGAAGAGTTCGGATACTGGACTCAAAAATTTTTTGATAAGGTATTAAAAGGAAATATAAAGCTCCTAAAATCAGATATAGTGGATGATGAACTAACCGGATCTCCTGAGTTTGTTCGGAAATTTGTCAATTCACTACCAGAAAAGAGTATTCAACATATTGAATTATCTGAAGAAGCCATTTGGCTGGCAGAGCAGTACATTGTAGATAACGTGGTTGGAAAAGCCAGTAGAGCTGATTGTTTTCATATTGCAATAGCAACAATACAGAAAGTTGATTTACTTGTCAGCTGGAATTTCAAACACATTGTAAATATAGAACGAATTTATGGATACAATGCAGTGAATCTTAAAAACGGATATCAACCGTTAGAAATAAGGAACCCACGAGAAGCTTTTGATTATGAAGACAACAACTAAAAAAAAATTTGACTGTGTAAAGTCAGTCCGTAAAGAACGAGACAGAATCGCATCTGATACCGAAGGTAAGTCGGCAAGTGAAATACTGGAGTATTTTCGCAAGCGAAAAGACAAAGCAACGTCATCAAACGCAAGCTCTTAAAGCCAATCCCCTTGCCCCCTTCTTTCGGGCATATGGTGCCAGTTTTGACCCGCAAAATCAGATTCTATTTCGGTGATCATTATGCCACATTCCAAGCTGATCGTATCTTCAAACACCAAACCTCTATGTGGATAAATGCGTGGCCGGCCAGGCCTGAACACATCCACGGCGGCGAGGGCCTTAGTGGGTAATAGCTTATTCAAATGCGCTTTTGTGGATGAGATTCGTAACCATCTCTAAATACGAATATTTGACCTTACTTGCCAGCTATGTGGACTCATGGAAGCCAGAGCTCTCATGCAATTTTTGCTTGATGGGAATCGAGAGCTTTATCCAAATAAGCTTGTCTGAGTAGACGGACGTTCTTTTAGCGGATAAAAAACCCCAATAATTACAAAAGGGTTCGAAGCTCTCCTGCGATGGAATTGCATGGTAGTGCCCAGAAAAAAATAAATATCATTTTTCGTGGTAAATATATCAAAAAACCTCTGCTTCTCTTTGATCAAGGCTTTCTCTTCGTTGCCATCAGCAGCTTTAAGACATGTCCAATACAAAGCCCCTATCTCCCAATCTTCGATCATCATACGGGATGACTTCCCATTTTCATCCTCAAAATGGTAATAGAACTTATACGGCACCTTCCGCACGTTTTGGATTTCCTTGCGGTCGCGTTCATCAAACATGTCGTGTTGATCAATGTGTCTTTTAAACCCTGCCTTCCAATCTCTGTCGTCTTGCTGCCAGGAAAACTTTGTTATACGCGAGGGCTTAAATGTTGCAAGCGATATGTTATTAGAGCTTTTTGAATCTTCTATGAGTTCGGATAAGGAAGTGTACACCTTGGGACCACTTTCCAGAATTATTTGTTTTCGCTCTCTCCAATTACCGGAGGTATCAATAGTGTTTAATATTTCTATATCCGGCAGAGAAATATCAGCCGGGTAAAAACTTTCCGGGCGAAAGTCATCTGCCTTTCGCTTCAGGTTAAGTTCAACCCACTGATACTTTTTGTATTTACCCTCCTGTTTCAAAAAAACGAAACGGCACCGGGTAAATACGAATCCATTCTCCCTGATCTGTGATGCCTGCTGTACATACTAGTTCATCATACGATCTGGACGGCAAAGTGTAGGCTTTAACCGTTATCAGAACCCGTTTTCTTTCAACCTGGCTCTTTATCATTATTTTATGGGATATAGGTTATAAATGCTCCACTTGCACACCATCTTCCTTCTGGAGATGATCGGATATCTTATGCCTATGGCAGGATGTGTGCTCTTTTTCGAAACAGGTTATAACCACACGCTTATGAGTGGTTATCAAGCTCTTTAAATTTTCCAGGTACAACTTGCGGACTGGCAGTGTTTGGTCCTCATACTCCTTGAACAGCAATTTATAATCCTCAAAGCTCTTGAGGGTTTTCCTTTTATTGGATTCTATGCCCAGTTCCGGAATATGAATAAACTGAATGCCCAGTTTTTCGCACATGCCCCTGAGCTGTTTTTTGGAAAAGCCATACTTCATGCTGAACGAGTTCTTGCGGACGTCCACGAGTATGCGGATATCCTTCACGATCAGTTTATTCATATATGTTTCAGCGGAAATGCCTTCGTAGCCAATTGTATACAGCTTTTGCTCATTATTGGCCGGACGAATCAATTCTATCCGTTGCAATTCATCCTCCGATAAATGCTGATCTGCAATTTTACTATGAATGGCGTAAAACGGATACTCCAGGTAGGTATGCCTGATCAATTCGCTTGCAGAGTACTTATTAAATCTTGCGTAAAGATTATTGAGCAGTCTTTTGTCAGGGTCTTTAAGTAAGCCAACATAATTCTCATTGTCGGCAAGCGCCCAATTACTGCTATCTTTAAGCATCCCGTATTTGATCATAGTCGATTGATCAGCCCTGGCCTGAAAAGAATATGCTCCGTATTGATAGGGCACGAAATCATAAGCAGGCTTGGCCTGCTGCCGGGTTAGGATGAGAAGCCGCTTGTGCAAACTGGTCGGATTCAGCTCGCCGCCGAATCGCTGCACTAAAGCCAGTGCGATTTTTCTTCGATAATACAAGGTATACTCTAATTTATTTGAGCATATTTAACACATTTTAGGTGCTCTGTCAGCAAAAAGCAAATAATTGCTCTTAACCTGATTTAACCAAGACTGTCTCCTTTGCGATTTTAAGATGGTGCAAATGGTTTTCCTGATGGCGATTGCTATTACCATGGAAACGGGCCAGCCAGTTTTGCTTCATGATGCAATTACCGTCCCGGATGATGATGCTAGATAACAGAATCAGAACATCCGTTTTCACTAGCATATCGCTATCAATCTCCTGATCTTAGCTATGATTTTGATGGTTATGACTTGTATCGCCTTCGCCATACCCTCTCAACTGATCATATTTATTTATCTGGTCTGAAGTTAAAATATCTTTCATGTTAATATGGGTATTAACATGAACAGCACGAAGACTACCTTTAATCTTACCAATTTCAACCAACAAAGAATCAACCACTGAAGAGGATACCTCATCAGATTCAAACTGCCGATTAAGTTCTCGTTCTTTGGCGATATAGACTTCTCCGATTTCAACTGCTTCCTTTTTCATTTGATTGAAAAGAGCTTCGGTTTGCTCTCGTTGCTGATCCGAAAGCTCTAGCTGATCTACTAATTCAAGTACGTGTTTGGGGCCTGGATATTGATTTAATTCAGCTACTTTTGATAGTCCCATACCCATTCCATTTAAAAATCCTTCAACCTCTTGGGTAGTTAGGGCTTTTATTTCTAGAGATTCTTGGCCAGAATATGGTGATTGATGTTGGTCCTGAGTACATCCGAGAAGCAGGATTGTGAAAACTGGTAAGAGGGAGTACAAAAGTCGATTCATGTGATTAATTATTATTTATGTAATTTGAATTTAGTACATATAACGGCCTCAAGTATGCGGTGCGACTAAGTATTTGAGTTGTAGTAGTTAAACGCAAAAGCGTCCGCTTGATTGCTTGTTATGTTTCAAAAGACCCTATTTCGATCAACGGCTAATAGGGTCTTTGCTTTCAACTCAATGGCTAAAAAGACTCCGGAATCTCAATGACAGTTTTTCTTAGCACATCCCTTACTGATTATTCAGTTGATGTTATAACATGCTATAGCCGCGTGTTTTCAATAGTGATAGATTAGAAGTATATTTAAATCATGAGCCAGTTTGATTACATAAAAAACATTACTCGTTTTGCCCTGCAAAATGATCAGAAACAATTAAAGGATTCCGTCCGGGGCCTTATTGATTATTCGAAAAAGATCAAAAAACATAACTTTGCTCTTGAATTGCAGGCTATTGTAAAGGAAAACCACACCATGCAGGCCGTTAGCGGCGGAGATCACCGATCGTATGCTCCTTTGGAAACCGGTACTGTTCAGGATACCGACCTGAGTG
This sequence comes from Balneolales bacterium, assembly GCA_040878085.1. Taxonomy (GTDB): domain Bacteria; phylum Bacteroidota; class Rhodothermia; order Balneolales; family Natronogracilivirgulaceae; genus JBBDMU01. The sequence continues at coordinate 201,493 of JBBDMU010000027.1, read as the reverse complement.
ATTTGATCCTGGAAAAAGTGAGTTCACGGTATACTTTTGACGATCTGATAAGTGATGAGAATACTAAAAATGACCTTCAACTACTGGTCAAAGAGCAAAACAGTTTTGAATTTCTAAAAAAGTACGAATTGCCTGTTTCCAACAAACTGTTTTTGCATGGTCCTTCCGGATGTGGCAAGACGCTTGCTGCCTACGTTCTGGCGGGTCAGCTTGACAGGCCGGTTTACGTGGTGAATATAGGAGCCATAGTATCTTCGAAGCTGGGCGAGACCAGCAAGAATCTAAGTAAGCTTTTTCGCAAGGCATCACGAAGTGAATCCATTCTCTTCTTTGATGAATTTGACACTCTGGGAAAACTGCGTGATTACAGCCAAGACCATGCGGAAATGAAGCGTGTGGTAAATACCTTCCTCCAACTCTTTGATTACCTGCCCGAAAACGTACTGCTGATAGCCGCTACCAACTATGCCCATGTCATTGACCAGGCACTGCTGAGGCGTTTTGATTTTAAGCTTGAACTTAAGCGCCCTAAGAAAAAAGAAATTGAATTGCTTATCCGCAAAATCCTTAAAAGCGGCCAGTTTGAAACTGATAAAGTGATTAGCCTGCAAACTCTCGTAAGCAAAGCCGCGGGCTTGTCGTATTACAGTGTCCAAAAAACACTGATTCAGGCTGTTAAACAAAGCCTATTCGATATGAAATCCAATACGACACGTATCAAGCCGGTAGTCGATACCCGGGTCTGGCAGAAAATGATTGTCCAGGAGCAGGAACAGCAAAAAAGCCTGGGTTAAACTTCCAGATTGATATCGACGTCTCCTAAAACATCGAGTGTATTTACCGCAACAAGCTCATCGTACAGCTTCTCTATCTGTTTGTTCGCTTTACGGTTGTCTGTTATGGATATGGCCAGTGAGAACGGATGAGCGGTATTATATTCTCTATTCTGGTGATTGGCTAAGTGACCATGGAGCATACTGCGGACACCAATCCTAATCGTGTTATTTTCGGTAATGATATCCTCCCTTCCGATGGAAAAGGTGACCTTTTGGCAATTACTTAACAGCTTTTTCTTGTAGTAGTAATCCTCAGTCCAATACTGCTTAACCATTATGTCTGTTTTATTGCTTCCTCTAATCGAATCGGAACTCATATTTTTAAAGAACCCAAAGCACATGTGCACGGGACAATAGCAAAGTTGATTATCCGGAATAGGCTTGAAATTATAACAAAGCGTGGCATTAACTTTTAGCAGACTTACGTTTTTGTAGGCTTCATTTAAATATTCCGGCAAATTTAGGGTATATAAAACCTGTTGCGCGGGAGATACATCGCCTTCTAAAAGGAAGGTTACCTGATGGTCATCAGAGTACAGACACTACTGTTCATTGGTCTCCCATAACCGGACACAGCTGTTTTCTGTGTGGGTTTGAAAGAATTAAATTCAGGCCCTAATGAGATGTCCCGAGCCGAATTCACAATCAATGATTTAATGGATTGCATGTTTTTTACATCAGGATAAATGCGAAGGAGCTTAGCTGCAAGATTGGCGGCTAATGGGGCAGCATAACTTGTTCCAGGCATTATCTTGAAGTATTGCCCCTTCTCGGCTGATAAAACCTTTATGCCATGAACGTCAGCATTTCCTGCCGTATCATAATCACCGCCGCTCATTAAGATGTCAGGTTTTCTCAATAAGGTATTTTTAAATGATTTCTTTAATGATTGATCTTCCCAATTCAAATGGAATTTGAGAGAATAAACGGCAGGATAGGTTCTGTCAATGGAATACCCATCGAATTCATTTATCATTAAGTCATCTGCTGAGGCACCCACAACCATATTATTCATGGAATCTGCCGGCACTTTCAGGTTCATTGCAGCAGTCAGAAAATGATTCGGATACGTGATGGGAATTCCCCGCCCATCCAGAACGCCACCCTCACCATTAGCCGTAGAGATAAAAATAAGTATATCCAGCTCTTTAGACAGCATGTCCAGGGCATACGTGTAATGAGTCGGCTTTTCATGATCTTCTTTTGAAACCATCCAGTTTGTGGTCAATACAAAGATTTTTACGCTATGTTCATAATGAGCTCTTCGAATTGATTCCAGCATGTTATGCTGATTAACCTGCCCCTTTCCAGCTTTCAGGATTTTTATAGAAAGAATTCGGGCATCCGCTTCAATCTCGCCCTCGTAATCAGGATATGGACGGCGCCCTAAAGCGGCCAATGCCGCTACCCCAGTTCCATGATCGGCCTCATCGTCATGAGGACTGGTTTGAGTTAAGTCAAACCCGGGATGGGCATCAATCAATAAGGGTTTAAGGGGCGTCTGGTCGCTGACACCCGTGTCTAAGATACCTATCACAGGCAGAACTTCGATGTTTTCAGTGTTTACAGAAAAACCAAAACCTCTGATTGCTACTCGCCAGCGGGATGGCTGTATAATTCCTGAATCAGGAGAGGCTATTTTCTGAATATGATCAAAATTATCGGCTATCTCCAGAATGGTACCGCGATCCGGATCTTCAAGAGTGATTAATTCCGCTTGAGGGTCAAACTGGTATGACATTCCCTTTTCAGAAAGGTAACCCTGAAACTCACGATTCAGGGGATCAACAAAATCGTCATGCAGTTCCGGGCTGCGGATAAGTTCTAAAACAACAACTGGACCCGGCTCAGATGTTTCCAGTATTTCTTCCCTGGAGTAACCATCAAAAAAATCAATGAAACGAATGTAAGGTGAATAATTCTTTTGTGTAACCGGATCTTCGGATTCACTGAATCCCTGAACATCACGCATGAACATCTCAAACTTTTCAGGATCATGAATAGCAAAAAGCCCTTTTTGATTATAATTCCAAAAAGATACCGGCACAAGTCCAAAGTTACTTCGATACTGTTGAGCGTATTTAGGAATATTAAAAGCGTCAAAAAAGTTCAATTGTATATAATCAATATGCCGAAGGTCTAAATCAGGATTTCGCCTCTCCCTACGAACTTGTCTCTTTTTGTTAAAATTGATCAGGCTTTGACGATGCCTTTGCTGTAAAGATGAATAATTTTGTTCTCCTGACTTGGTTTTCTGGTCCAGGGCGCGGGGATTAAAAGAAAATCTTCCCTGTTCAACGGTTCTTCCCGTATACTTGAGATGTCGGCGTATCGGCATATTGTATAATAGCTTTGAGATATGGTCAATCTGCGAATACGATTATACTACTTTATTATATAATATCCTTTTTTATTTCGTGGGAGGTAACGCGCCGGGGAAATGTTCAGCCCCCGGTTGCACAGGTCGGTAAGGAACTTCTTCCTCCCGGTAAGGTTGACGCTGTCTTTGTAGATGTCGTTGATCAGGATGCCCGACAAGGATATGCCTTCGCTAACGATCTCCCTGATCTTCAGATCGGCCGGAAGCTTCCAATCGATGTTGTGTTTCTTGAAGTATCGGACCTTCCGTTAACCAGTGATTTGTTCAGCTCTTTGGCTTTCTTCTCTATATGCTTCAGCTCTATCTCGTAAAGCCGGGCCAGCCAATCGTGTTTCATGATACAGTTGCCATCCCTTATGATGATATCGGTCAGGATATCCAACTGGGAGGATGTGTTAACAAACTCTACCCTCACGTACTCCTCAAACTCCTCCTGGACCAGGTTGAATATCCTGACGATGATCACATCGTCGGCATTCTTCAGGTCCTTATTCTTGTCGGTGAGGATCTTTTCTATCTCTTTTGCATTTTTAGGGCTATTAGCCAAAATGCCATCGATAATCTTTAAAAAGGCGTTCTTCTCAAGGGAGTTTAGGTTACCAAGGATTGCTTCCAGTTTCATTGCGAGATGGGTCGGTTGGGGAGAATAGGGTGTTAGCTTAGGTTATGCCTAAGAAATAAGCATTGAATACACTGTATTGTGAATATGGTTAGGTAATATTCACAATTTGAGTAACTAATGCAAATGCAGGGATTTAGTGGATCATGCGACTGGATGCGCCGGCACGTCAGACAGTGGCTGGCTCGCCACCTGGAGGCCTGCTAACCCGCCGTGCTGGTCGATGCAGTCAGTTGCCCGGAATGGGGGGTCAGTATCACCGGAATATCCAATGGCTGATTATATCTGGTTTAACTTATTATAAAAGATGTCCATAATATCCTTGGTTTCTTTGAATAAAAACTCATATTCAGGGTCAAATGTACCATGAAGCTTTGTAAGGTTTCTAACAGCATTGGTAAACACTTCACTTGTTAGCTGGCAAAGGTAAAGTATAAATACAGGCGTTAATGATTTCTCATATAAAAAAATCTCTTCATCTTCTGAGTCACTGTATTTAGCGAAGCTTGTTTGAGCTAGGGCAAAATGGTGAGCATGAGCCACAGCAGATAATAATCGATAATCAAATTCTTTATTAAGAATATTTTTAATCAATTCTGTGATACTCGGCATGCGTGTGGCGACCCCGGTAATCTTATTTTTTCTATTGCAAAAAACTTGATACCCCAAATCTTTAGCAGTTTGGATAATTTTATCTGTTTGAATTTCGATGTCATCAAGTCCATTTTTAGTTCGTGATGACACAGCCAATTTTTTTTGTTGAGTCATACCTTCAAATCTAAAAGCTAAGCTACGTTTAACTCGTTCATTAGAATCAATTTCATTATTAAGCAACCACACAGCTAATGAGCATGATTCCAAAACCGAACGACCACATGTAAAGGGCGCTATAGTCTGGATTGGCTCTTTAAGGGTTCTGGAAAAAGCCATTAATTGGTCGCCAGCCACTTCAACAAAAGTATGACCTTGACTATATGCAGTTTTTAAAGATAAAGGCCTTTGAAATGACGATAATTCCTTTGACGATATTGACCCAGGTTTTGAATCAACGCCATGCTTATTTACTAACTCTCCCGATTTATCGATGAGTAAGTCAATTGCAGAAATTAAGTTTTTTGTATCTCTTTTATCCAATTTTTGATTTATTAGATTTCAGTTACGATAAGACAGCTAACATCTATTTATAATAACAAAGCCATTCGGATATTCATAACACCCCCTCCGCCCTACCATTCCCTTAACCTAGCCGAGCCCCCGATGCTGTGGGGATAATTCGCATGGATAAACCCTTTGTATAAATTGTTTATCTAACCATAAGGCTCGCTCCATCTGCTGTGTACTTTAGGCTGCCCCGTCCTGGGTGGCTATTTCGGAGGTCATTGTGCCACCCGTTTCGGTGATACTGTGCCACCCGTTTCGGTGATATAGTGCCAGTGGTTTCGGCGGGGATGTTTTCAGTAAACCCAGAAAACACCCCTCCGTTTCGCAGGTCAATGTGCCACTTTCCATAATGATGCGTACCCTTGCCTAAAAAATTTATGGCACGGCAAAGAATCGACATTATGGATACACGACAACTCATTCAGCTTAAACGAAAGGGAATGACTAACCGCCAGGTTGCCAAAGCACTCGGCGTCAGCCGCAAAACGTTGAACGCCTACGTACAGGTGTTTGATGGCCAGTAACTTAGTTACCAGCACCTTGAAGCCCTTTCCAATTGAAAGCTGGCAGGGTCGGCATTAGGTGGGGAATACTTATGACCCTCGACAGCATATGGCTTATGGCGGGTGAAAAGCTGCTACCAAGTTTTACGCTTCGTAGCCAGATGCAGTTTTTGGTGGGACAGGAATTTACTCGGAAAAAGCCACAGGCCATCAGGGAGCAAATTGAGGTTTGGCATGACAGAAGCCAGAGCGAGCAGATTTATTATCTGGTCGATACCTGTTACGGCAACACTTCGATCATCCTGACCAGTAACCGTGCTTTATCGATTGGCTGGAGGTTTTCCCCGATTTGGTGATTCGGCTTGCACCGACTGGGATTAAATAGCCAACCATCACCTCACTGGCAATCCATTAAAACGTCCTAATTTATAGCGCTTATTCCGAAAGAGGGTGGGGAATACTAATGGCCCCACATGGGGAATACTCGTGCCCCACGACATATGCATTGTTCATAGCGTAATTTCACACTTTATTGGCCTGTTTTTCTTCGAAACTTCTGCACGAAAAAGAATAGATGTATTTCTACAGGCTCACAATGATTAATCCCCTTTCTTATGCTTGTGCGGTTTTAATGAAGGCGTATTTCCAGGAGTCTTCTTATTATCTCGTTGACGCCTGTCTGGCTTTCCCGTTGATTCAGCAGTTCTTTTTGGACCTGGTTTAATTCCCATAATCTTACTTTATAATTAATGTTATATTTGTATGCTGTAATTTACTAATTTTTGCCAAATTTCATAATAAAATATTAACCTACCCCATTACGGTCGTGGACAATCCGGTTGAATAAACCCTTTGGGAAAATTGTTTAGGCAACCATACGGCTCGCTCCTGCTGATATACATTAGGAAATCCTGTACGGTCCGAATTTACTGGGGGGACAACATCAGTCGTAATAACAGGGCCGAAGATTGTTCTTCAAGCTGAAGTTTTGGGGGTCAGTATGCTCCGGAATATCCAATCTGGTGATCTCTACACCTATGATCGAGTCTGGGGAGCTCTTCTACTTCACAGCCCTGGCGAAATGACAGGGCCGAAGATCGCTCTTCAAGCTGATGCTTGGGGGGGCAGTATGCTCCGGAATATCCACCATTACCGATGATGTATAACGTCATGAAAATGCCACTTCTAAGTAAGCTTCCTTTTTTCGGACCATCCAAAAATATAAGCAACAAACGCTTGTACATCAGCAGAAAACACTTTGTTATGTGGCAGAGCGACTAACGTTTTCGGGCTATAAGCAGGCAGGCTTTATAAGCTTTAACCTGTCCGTACGTAAAATGTAGCTAAATACCGAAACCAATCGTAACTCACTGTCTTGCCGCTTGCTTATAGCCTCGTGTTACCTGCCTATTTTAAATGAAAAGTCTGTAATCATATGTTCTACCTTCAAACCTTGAAAGTAACTTTCCAATTTTTGCGATTTGATTAGAAGAATCAATGGTTGATGGTAGTTTAGAATAAAGGTCAAAAGAGTTCCAATTCATTTTAGATAAACCTAGAATTTCTGTTGCAATTATATCTATATTAGAATTTCCATAATGCTTTACAATCTTAACAGGAGCAGGGATACTTCTTCCACCTAAATAAAATTTATAGTTTGGTTGGCGAACAGACGGCACAATACCATGTGTCCAAAGCAGGGCTGTATCTTTTTTCGTAACTAAACAAGTTCCTCTTGAAATTGGAAATTTATCTACTTGCAAGTGTCTATTATAAACATTCATAGCAAGAAAACGAGCATCCGATTCATACGCAATTTCTATTAGATCAATTTTTTTGATTCCTGCCTTGTGAAGACTTGCTTTGATACCGTTGATTTCATCAGTTGTGAATTTTGTTCTTTTGTGTATTACCACTCTTTCAGGTAGTTTATCTAAAGATTGGTAGAATAATTCCCGAATGGAAACACCAAATTGAAAAGCCTCGTTATAAGATAGAAATGGATTGTTTTGGTGATCGAGAAAAAAATCATCTATTTTGGATAGTTTGTATTTCAAACCTTGTCCGTTAGAATCATAAATATGACTGCAACCAATTACTATTTCTGTTTGATCTTTTATTTTAGAAACACTATATCCAATACCTGCATAAGCTGTGTCTCTTTCTTGATTATTTAATATCCATGGAGTTCTTAAAGCTTTAACATAAAAAGAAAGCGACAACCACCAATAAATTTGGCATTTAAGTTTATCATTAAGGGTTTTTTCTCTAATCAGTTGAGTAGTTATTCCCTGCGTTGCGGCATATGCCTTAATGTAATCGTGTAAATCAAAAGTTTCCTCTTCATTAACAAAGCTCTCGAAAGGATGCCATTCATTTGGGATGAATACGACAACGGTACTTTGACCATGGCTATTCGCTATTTGATCGATTTTTGAGGTAATTAGTCTAGCAAGTTTTACTGCATTTTTATGGCTATCACTTTCATTTTCACCTCGAAACTCCATGTTAACCCATTTCTCACTATCTTCATAATTGGGAACATTAATTGGAATATTATATATGTTTGAAAAACCTGTATAGTCTATTAAATAGTTAGGATTTACACCACCTGATTGATGCTTTGAATTTAGCTTGGACAGAAAATCAAAAAGTTGTTTTGAATAATTAGAACCACAAATCACTGAAAGATTAACATCACTGGACAGTACGCTACCGCTTAAATTCACATCATACGGTCTGTTTTTGATTAAACCTCTCATGGGGTGGTAATGTTTAAAGTCTTGATTTGATGAAATGTTTTTAAATATCAATTGTGGCTCTAAAAACTGTACACCTTTAAACAGAGTCTGTCTTGTATTGTAGTTTTTCGGACCATAATGTCTGAAATTTTTGTCTAGTACATCAATCTCACCAAAAGCGGTGGACTTTGAAATAATAAATTCAAATCCGCTACCCGAATTAAATGGGTATTCAAACTTAATCTTTGTCGCATTAAAAAGCCGATTATTCCAAGACTCTAGTAATTCATCGTACTTGTTATTAAAAAGCTTCTCTAAGTATTGCTTTCCTATCTGTTGTCGTTCTAGTTTTTTAATCTCTCCCTTGGATTCCATGTAAACGGTTGGTGTAAAAGTCAAGTAGCCGTAGCCATTGCTTTTATCAAAATACAATGATACAGACAGAGCTTTATATGCCGAAATGCCTTTGTATTCTGTCTTCTCATTATTGACCCATATTTTGTTTTTGAAATTTGAGGACAAGTTTGGTGAATACGAGAAGTGCTTTAAAATAGCTTGTAGCATTAATGCTTTGAACGAAGAAACCCTTTCAATATCAACTTTGCGAATAGGAGTGCGCTTAATTTTACTTTTGAGATAGGGCTTAAATACCTTTGATATTTCTGTTAGTGTTCCAATAGCATATACTTTCCTTTTAAATGGAATAGCACAAATATCTTTTTCGGAAGTCAGACTTCTTAAAAAAGCCCATGGTCGTTCGCCTTTGTAATCTATTTCAAACTGAAAAACTTCATTAGGAAATACAACAGGGTGAAGATTGCTTTTAATATATTTTCCCCGTTGTCTGAAATTTAGTGTGAAGTCTGATTTTGTGAAAGAATCCTGATCGGTTACTTCTAATGCTTGTTGAATCTTTTTACCAAAATCTTGGTTATCCTCAAACGCTGCCTTTGCTAGGTGAATAACTGTTTTATCAAAACCATCCGTTGATATGAAATGAGCTTCTCTACCTGACAATCTGACTTCATTAAGTAAACTCTCAACTTCGCGTGGTATAGTGTCCCCGTATCCACACCAATATAAACGACCTGCACCATCTTTTTTAAAGGCATACTTTAGAGCATCCATTAACGATTTATCCCTACCACTGTAACCAATGACAACAAGGTTTCTGTCAATGTGATAGTTAGCTAAATGCTCTTTAAAGACCGCTTCCTGAGAATCGAGTTCTCTTACTGTATTTTTGAGAGAGGAGAATTTGTAGTCACCGTGGAGTGCAATAGTAAGCAATTCTTTACTGCTTTCGGTTCTCTTTTGTCTTTCAACATTATCAAGGTTTACTTCAATCGGGATTAAGTTATTTTGATGGGCTGCCCGAACAATTAAACCATCAAAATTAGTTGTCCAAATTGATTTTACTATGCCACCTTTTGCTAATTCACAAAGTAATTTATAACCAACATATGGCTCTTTGTTTTCAATAAGACCTAGAAAATATTTCCTTCTATCTTCAGCTATCGGATAAGCTTTTTCAGCATAAAATGAATATTCTTTCTCTGAATCTAATGCAGGATACTCTCCTTGATTGTCTAGCCATTTCTGTATGTTTTTTCTAACTGCTACTTCCTTGTAATTTTTAAAAAAGTCTGAGGCATTTACATTTCTTGATAAATATATATCTTTTTTCCATTCCCAAATGCAATCATAAGCAGATTGTATTCCTGAACTAATAGAAGCTCCTGCTCCTAATAAGAATGAATGCGAAACATCTGTATTCTTTTTAAAAGACCTTAAAAAAGCATCATAGTCTAATATTAATTGTTCATTCATACAGGTTGATTTTTTTTAGCTTGCAGGTAACTTAGTTATAGGCGCGATAAACATGCACTATATATACCCCGCCGTTTTATTGATGATTGATATGTTCTTTTACCGCCGTTGTGCGTGACGGTGATATTTTTTTCATTACGTAATTCATTCCAGTTCCTATTAAATGCTAATTCCTTGCGATCGCAGAACTTCAATCTTTTCCTAAATAACTAAACCCTTTCATTTAAAAACCTCAGTAAAATTCACGAGTGAAAGCGTTTTAAAGTCATGGGAGTACTCTTCTATGAATTCACCAATAGGAATAGCAATTGCTGTAAGGTGAAATTTAGCAGGATGTTCTTCTACATATTTGTCCAGCCACGGATATTCTTTATTAAAATGCGTGTTGTCTCCAGATAAAAACCTTGTCAACTGTTTGGCTTCATTTATGTCTGTACAAATAAAGCCCTGCCGAAGCTGATCAAGCTGGTACAACCTCAATTCTTGATAATGAATCTCATTTTCAACGCGTCTATGTACTGTCCGCAGGTTTTGTCCTGGTTCATACGAGTAATCATAAAATGGTTCAAGATATTTTAGGATTCTTTGATCACGTGAATCGAGGTTTTTAAATGTATAAATCAAACACTTCCCTCCACAACACCTATCTCCTCTTCACTCAACCCATACAACCCATAAACCAATTGGTCGATTTCCTTCTCTAAGGTGCTTGCATCTACTCCCGGGTCATTTTTACTGGCTGCGAGAATTAAGTTTACTTTCCCTGTTAAAAGATCTTTTAAATCATCAGAGATGTCAGGAATAGGAATCTGCTCAAAGTATTGTGGTTTGACCTCTATATAACCGCCATTTCTTACAACACAGATGCTGGTTAAATAATACCAGATAAGCTTTGAATTCAAAATGCCCAACAATGCTTTATCCTCAGTAGATAAAAAAACTGACGGTGCATTCAAATAGGTTCCTGTATCATCAAATGCAAACTTGTTTGAATTCTGAAGGTTTGGGAATACAATTTTTGGCTTAGCGAAAAGGTCATAATAAGCACAGTTCCTAAGTTCCCACCAATAATTGCCTTTATCGTATCTCTTTTTGGCATTCAGTTCATGTGGCTCAAGATGCGCAAATATTTCAGGATACACCTCTTGCATCTTCTCTTTTGCAGCAACTTCATCTAGCTCACCGAAACTTTGCTTCGTTGACTTACTTTCAATTACAATCATCCACTTACTTGGAGGTGGTGAACTCCACTTCTTCAAATCCTTACCGTCATAAACTGGTTTTAAAACCGAATTCTCACAAATCATATTGTTTATAACAAAAGCCTCATTCAGTCCAGTAATAATTCCTCTATAGGATTTCCCATACCTAGATCCAAGGCTTTTAAATTTGCCCAACCTTAACAGCAACTCAGCTTCGGTATGGTTTTTGAAACTCCAAACATCCAATCGTAATGTTTTTTGAGGGAGATAAACAAAAAGGCTATTGTCGGATAGATTTTCCTTTTCGGAATAGACACTCTCATCTACTTTGAGATATTTAAAATCATTGCCATTATTATGTACTTTGCTTGCTAAGAAAACAATTGGGTATGTTGTTGCCTCTTCAAAAACTACCACTGAAGTAAAATCAAGGTACTTTTCCACCGTGAAATTATCTGTAACAAAACTTCTTAGTAGCCTACCAGCGTTTGTTTTAGCAAAGGTATTATTAATAAAACAAAACTTTCCATTTTCTCTCAAAATTCTGTGTGACATTTCGTAGAAATATGAAAAAATATCACCAGCTGATACAAACACCAAGTATTTGGTTTTAAAAAAGCTTTTTTGATCACCTATTTCTTCTGCTCGTATATACGGTGGATTCCCGATCACCACATCAAACCCCACAAACTCCCCATCTTCCCCCAGCACCTCCGGAAACTCAAACCGCCACTCAAACGCGTTCTCATAAATCCGGTTGCTTCTGATCTCCTCCACCTCGGCGGAGAGCTTATTAACATCCTTCTCCAGCTTCTCAATCTTCTTCTTCCGGGCCTTCTTCTCGGTCTTATTCAGCTCGAACATCTGCTGCTGGTTGACCAGCCCGTACAGCTCGCCGTTAAGCTTGCTGAGCCGCTTCACCTTCGGGTCGTTCGAGGATATCTCCGTGCGGAAGTCGCTCTTGATGTCGTTGATCAGCGCCTCCATTTCCCGCTTCTGCTCTTTGTCGTGGGCCTCGCGGTAGCTCTGCACGGCCCGACGGTAGCTTTCGATATTCCATTTACTTTTCTTCAGGGCCTGGCCCAGGTCGGCGTCCAGGGGGAAGCGGCTGATCAGGGAGTTGCCGCTTTTGATGTTGATGTCGATATTGGGCAGGGTCTCGAGTTCTTCCAGGCTGCCGTTCCCGCCGGGCTCACCGGCTTTGTAATACGCGTTCTTGAGCAGCTCGATCCACAGCCTCAGCCGGCATATCTTCACGGAGTTGGGGTTGATGTCCACCCCGAACAGGCAGTTCTCGATGAGGGTCTGCTTCTCGTGGAACAAAGCTTCCTGCACCCTCCGGCTTTCGGGGCTGTGCGTATGGTATTCGAACAAGGCGCCTTCGTCATCGGTGATCACCAGCTCGTCGTTGACCACCTCCACATGTTCGCGCAGCCTACGCTGCCCCTGCCGGTCCATCAGGATGCCCAGCTCGCTCTTAATGGCGATGATCTCGTTGAGGGCCGACACCAGAAAGTGCCCCGAGCCCACGGCCGGGTCGCAGATCTTCAGGCTGTTGATGGCCTCGTTGGCCTGCCCGGCGCTGATATCCCTGCCGATGGCGTTGTAGATGTCGTCCAGGTTCTTTATGCCTTCAAGTCCCTGCCGGTCTTTGAACTTCTGCACCACCGCCTTGCGGATGGTTTCCCGGCACATATACATGGTGATGAAGCCGGGGGTGAAGAACGAGCCGTCTTTATACCCGTTGATCTTCTCGAAGATCAGCCCCAGCACCGAGGCGTTGATCAGGGTCTTGTTGTCTTCCTGTACCTCTTCGGAGCCTTCGCTGCTGAAATCGTAGGCGTTCAGGAAGGCGAACAGGTAATCCAGGGTCACCATCTCACCCTTGCGGCGCTTGCCATGATCATCCTTCAGCACCGATGTGGAAAGCAGCGGCAGGGTAAGCTCATCCTGCAGGTTGCTGACGAAGATGGTGCGGCTTTCGGTTTCGGTGGGCTCAAACAGGGAGCTGTTCAGGTAAGGCACTCTGCCGAAATCATCTTTGAGCGAAGGGTTGCGGTCCCCCGGCCTGCGCGCCAGCACCTGGAAGAACAGGGCGTTCAAATCGTCGTAGTTCTTTACTTTTCCGGAGTTCAGGAAGGTGTAAGCCTCGTCGCCCTGGTGGTAGGAGAGCAGGCGGCCTTCCAGCAGCTTCAGGAAAAGCACCCTGTTCATCCAGGTGATGACCAGCTCCAGGGCTGCGTTAAAAAGTTGTTCCTGGTAAGTGTCCCCGTAGCGCGAGGGCTTATCGAGGCGGGATACCTGGCCCAATGTATCGAGCTGCATGATGGTGGACTCGATCAGGGAGCCGGGGTTGCGCTGGCCTTCCGTCTTGCGCCCAATAAGTTTCTTGCCACCTTGTTTGGTCTCCGCCAGTCCAATGATATGAAGCAGCTCAGAATAGAAGGTGCGGTCGAGCGTATTGCTGTCGTTGGCGAAGGGCAGCTTAAGCAGGTGCTCCGGCGAGAACAGCTTGAACAGGGCGATAAGCTTGTTATCATCCTTGCGGTCGTTGTTGCGCAGGGGCTTTTCGTAGTCCCTGATATCAAAATGGGTATAGGGGATTTCTTCCGCCACGGCTTCGATGGCCGGGGAGGCGATCTGGGAGTAGAAGAAATCGGTAGTGGTGCCGGAAAGCCTTTTGGTTTCGAAATCCTCGTACTGCTTCACCAGGTCCTTATTTTGGGCGAACAGCTTTTCAAATACTGCCGCGTCGAAGACAAACCATTCGTAGATATTAGTGGCGATCAGATACTTGATCTCCAGGTTCTTTCCACCGATGCGCTCGCGCAGGTAATACAGCAAAAGCTCCTGGAAGGCTTTGGTATTCAACTTGCCCTTGTGCACCATCTCGCCTTTGTTGGTCGGCGACTTGGCTTCTATAATCACCCCAACAGAACTAGCACTCTTTTTGCCGTTATGGATCACCAGATCCGTGCGGCCTTTCGTGTTGATGGAATACTCCGGCGCGTAATAGGTTTCTCTGAGGAACCGCGACACCAGATTCTTATGGAACTCCTCGGTTTCACCTTCATTGATCTGGTCCAGCAGGCGCGAAAGGTTACCCTTAAACTGCTCAATCTCCGCCCGCCCCGGCTTGGCCTTCAAAAAAGCCTTGTTCAGCGCCTTGCGTGGCGTAAGAACCATAGGTTCCTTCTGCGTAACATTATACTCAACTTGATCTTCAGACATACTTGCGAATGGGTTGCAGGGGAGAGGTGCTTCTTAAGTTAAAAACATTTGGGAGAAGAGCAATTGGGAAGTTGTCAGAAACCAATTATGAACTATCAGTTATAAATTATGAATAAATTCTAAAGCAAACCACCATCAACATATTCACCTTGCACCTATAACCGACAACAACCCACAACCAGCGAAGCGTACATAAATCACCTATACATAACGTTCAATTTTAACTTTCTTTTTGCATGTTGCTTATTTAAAATTACTAGTTTTTATCGTTAGACCGGACGATATATTCAAATCCATAATAATGGTTATCTTGTAAGTCGGGTTTCCAATTTCCCAGGTTAACCACCCCTTTCCCATCGGGCAAATCGACTTCTCTATAGATGATTTCGTCAACAATTGACCCGTCCATATTCCTGGCATGTATAATTACATCAACTGTTCTGCCTTCTCCTAAATTCATTACCATCACTGGTATTTCATCGTTGGGACCATAAACGATATCTACGTTTTTGCTTCCTGCCAGCACTGGTTGGAACGCCATTTGCAAAGCATAATAAGCCAATTTAGGGTGATTATCAAAACCGAGAAGGGGCTTCATATAAGTAGCAGTATTCCCGCCACCACGCAACGGACACCAAAACAAACCATCAAAACCAAGCCAGCGTTTTTTCCGGTAAGCTTCATAGGCACTTAGAGCCTGCCATGCCTGGCTTTCCCTCCATTCTTCAAAATCCAATTTTCTGCCGATACTCCCAACATCGTAATTGATCTCGTAAGAATACATTTTATGGTAAGGTTTACCTCTTGTAGTATTCCAATTTGCCTGGGAAATTGTCTCCTCACTCTCAAAATCAAACCAAGCATGAGTCTTGCTGTTTAGATACTCCATGCGTACTTCTTTTTCCAACCCCAGAAATTCATGCATTCCAGGAATATATCTTAGATTATGCCATTCCTGGCCATACCCTAATATTCTCTCCATGGTTCCCCGGGCAATTAACGGTGATGACCATGAAGACCAGCTTTTATCGGTGTCAGCCGGACGACCGGTGCTCCCAATCGTATTTTCAAACACCTCCGGCATCTGGGAAATATCAGCCGCAGGAGATATCAGCCGGGTCTGATCCACCTCGGAAACGGTATCATAAACTTTCTGAAACCAATCCATAGACCATCCATGAGGATGATTACCAACTTGCCACATGACTATGCTGGGATGGTTACGTACCTCCTTCACATATTTAGGCAGACCTTCATAATCAAAATTATCTACAGAGCCCATACGAACCCAGGAAGGTGTTTGCCATAGAAACATAATCCCCATCTGATCTCCAATTTGCGCGAGGCGACGATCATTCACTCCCGCCACTCGCTGATCATGCACCGACATTCGAATAGCTGTACCATTCATTTTTTTTGTCAGCAGGATATCATGTATCCATCGATCTTCGGGAGGACTAAACATCCATTGTGATATTCGCATCAGAGGGCTGTGATGTCCGAAAAGTAGCGGTCCATTAAGCATCTCCGGTCGATCATTTACACGGAAGGTTCCTCCTTTCTGGCTTACAGTTCGCAATCCGGTTGTTAGAACATAATCGTCAACTTCATTCCCGGCATCATCCTCCAGGATAACATGAACCTTGTACAAATTAGGGGTATCTACCGTCCATAGCTCAGGATTGGCTATGGTTATTTCGTCCGTCAGATAATCACCAGACCCGGCTTTAATCTCTACCTTCTTTGAAGATTCACCTGCGAGTAAACTGGATTCTTGGGGGTACCAGGGGTAGACCCGGGTAATTACGCGGCCATTGAAAGATTCTTCGGATTCTGATTCCAATTGCGCTTCCAATCGCAAGGTGGCAGTTTTGCCAACATCCTTCGCATAGGCAAAAATATCTCCAATATAGGCTTTTGAGGTAAGCTCAATATCCATTAAGCCGGCAAACCAGCCCGTCCAGGGGTCAGAGCTCATGTGATTTAGAACCTCATCCACGCGAAATGGATCCACCCGAACAGCTAACAGGTTTTCCTGATTTGGATTAAGCAAATCAGTGATATCGATCCGCTCAGGGTGACGGCCTACCTCACGAACTAAAGTACCGTTAACATAGATATCAGCGGAAGGACGAACGGTTTCAACATTCAGCACCGCGCGTTCAAAATCATCAATTTTGATCATTTTCCGCAAATAGAGCGCCTCTTCTTTATACCTTTCCCCCCCATGAGCATAACGGTTATATGGCATAATACTCCATCTCGAATCGTCATAGTCAGGATGTTGAAATCCTTCGGGTTCAGGACGTAAATTAAAATCCGTATCCAGGAACGTCTCTATTTCAAAAGGAAACTCCCGAACTCCGCGGCCCGTCACTTGATCATACCCTATGCCATGGATATCATCCAAAATCACTGCACCCTCGGTTTCTATCTCGAATATACTAGTGGCAGCCAGTTGGCCATGTGGAATTTTACGGGATAAAGGTACATAATCTGCCAAAAGCTGTCCATCAACAGAGAAGTTAAATTTTCCCCGCAGCGGCATATCATCAGCCAAAAGAATATGACCATTTTTATCAAAAAAATAAGCTCTGCTAAGAGCGGCAGGTAGTTCTGGCGAAGAAGCTCCGGTAAAAACCACCCGCACATATCGGGCTTCTACTGGTTCATCAAATTTAACAGAAGCCCATCGGCTTAATGGTGAGGTTTTTTCTTCTGTAATAGCCACCCATTGTTTTTTATCGTTTGAAACTTCTATTCGATAATCATAAGTTCGATCATCCTCTCGCAAAAAGGCCAGTTTTATCTCATTCAAATCTCGCTGGTCTTCGAGTTCAAACGAAATCCATTGCGGATATAAATTCTCATCAGCCGTCCAATAATTCCATCCATGTGTAGCATAAGCGGCTGGATGGTGTTGCTTAAAATGGCTGTATGTTTCCGAGTCTACTTCGATTTCGCTTGAAGCCGAGACATCTGTTCGGGTAAAATCCGGAGTCAGTCCACCGTCCGGATCAAGTTCTATTTCAAAGTTATAGAAAACCCCCGGTGTATAGGAACCGGCTGGAATTTCCACCCCATCCACCTTATAGAAGAAACGCCCGTTTTCACCAAATCCTACCTCTACATATTCCGATAATCGAAAAGATACGCGCTCTTTTTTATTCGGTACACTTGCCTTCCAGGAAAAATTCAGGCGCCAAGGCTGTTCTTCAAACGTAACCCTAAAGGTATTATCCGATAGCAGCAAATTTTCCTCTTTTATGGTTACGCCTTCCATATCAGCCCATTTTTTCAAACGTTGGGACTCCTCGTGATACTGACCTTTACGGTAACCCAGATACTTCCAGTTATCCAGTTTTATCTTTTGACGAACCTGCGGCAAAGGCTGTGGCTTTAGTTGATCGAGAGCAGATTGCACATCTTCATCGCGAACTATAACATTATTCAATTCATAATCATCATAAAACGATTGACTATAATGGGCCATCTCTTTTAAATACTCCACGCGCTGCCCGGTATCAAATACCTCTGTTTCCCCCTTAAAATCGGTTTCACCATCTGCCGTCGGATCCGAACTTATATAACGAAACTCAAAAGCCCTGGAAATCTCCACACTATCCCTGACCGTAGATTTTGCATAGAGAGATGAAGAAAGAAGCAAAAAAACCAATACTGTTATAAGGCTTAATGAACCTACTGCTCGAGAATCACTAAAACTTGCAGCAGATAATCTAAATCGCCCACGTTCACTGGATATATTTTTATTGTCGCCTTTAGTTTTCATACAATACAATCATACAATACATTAAATAATTTTTTACTGCCATACGATTCACTAATTACCAAATACCAATTCACCCTTTCCCGTACAAAGGTCCATAATTTTCACATGCCTTATAATCTGCATTCTCAAGACTCTTTGTTCCGAAAGCTGCCCAGGCGCTTGGCCTGAATATTCGATCTTCAGGCACATTATGCAAGGCTACGGGTATTCGCAGCATAGAAGCTAATGTTATCAGCGAATCTCCGATATGCCCGTAACTCAATACACCATGATTGGATCCCCAGTTATTCATTACCGAATAGACATCTTTGAACACATCCTGACCGGTCAAGTTAGGTACAAACCATGTAGTGGGCCAGGTAGGATCTGTTCGGCGGTTTAAAACCTCATGGATATCAGTGGGCAAATTAATGGCATAACCCTCAGCAATTTGAAGCACCGGACCCAAACCTTTAATAATATTCAGGCGATTCATGGTTACCGGCATTTCACCAGCCGTTAAGAATTGGGAGGAATACCCGCCGCCGCGAAAATACTCCAGATTGGCGGGGCACCATTGAGTGGCTTTTAAGCAGGCCTCGGCTTCATCTGAGTTGATATCCCAGAAGGGTTTCATAACCGGCTTGCCATCCCTGGTTTGCCGGCCGGTTGCATCAAGGGTTGCTGATCCGGAGTTTAGAAAGTGAATAATTCCATCCTTTGCCGAGCCGGTGAGCTCTTGCCCCGTCACACGTTTCACAGCATCGGGACTCCAATAGGTTCTGATATCACCAAATACTTGTGCTGAATTCGTTAGGAGATGTCCTAACAGCATACTTGCGCCATTTAAAGTATCATTTTCCGTGGATACGATAAAGGGTTGGCGTATTCCATTCCAGTCAAACGAAGAGTTTAATATAGCTTCAGAAAAATCCCCGTTCGGGAGGTAATCGGTCCATTGCCGTTGGCCCTGAAAGCCGGATGCTATGGCATTGTGTCCAAAAGCTTCTTCCGGAAAGGACTTTTCGAGGGCAGGGTTTCCAATCATAAGATCCCGCATGATCAGGGTCATTTTAACCACATACTCCCAATTTTGGTCTTTCTCCAATCGGCTAAGCTGCTTCTCCGTGGGATTATTATCTTCACCTTCCAGGCAATGCTCTTCTAACCATAACATGGCTTTATTATATTCTTCCTCATCATAAATTCCCTTCTCTATTCGCCGGGACACTTCAGACATATCCACGGATTCGCAGCGCATGCCCAGGTAATCTTCAAAGAAATCCTGAGAAATCATAGATCCTACTATACCCATCGAGGCTGAACCTATCGATAAATAAGACTTGCCACGCATTTCGGCTAATGCCAGGCCTGCTTTTATAAAATTGAGGATTTTTGGCTGTACATCTTCCGGTATGGTATCGTCATCAGAATCCTGTACATCATTCCCATAGATACTAAATACGGGCAGCCCTTTTTGGTCATGAGCAGCTTTGGTTGCAGCCAAATAAACGGCTCCCGGCCTTTCACTGCCGTTGAAACCCCAGATTGCCTTAGGATACCAGGGATGCATATCCATCGTTTCCGATCCGTAACACCAGCAGGGGGTAACGGTAAATGAAACACCAACGCCTTCTTCTTCAAATTTCTTAGCAGCCTGTGCAGCTTCTGCAACCCCACCAATACATGTATCGGCAATCACACATTCCACAGTCATTCCATTGGAATGTCTCAGGTTTTCCGAAATAAATTTAGCAGCTGATTTCGCCATTCCCATGGTCTGTTCTTCGAGAGATTCCCGAACACCTTGTCGACGTCCGTCAATAACAGGCCGGATTCCGATTTTGGGAATCCGGCCGATCAGCCTCTCTTGAAATTGCTTGTTTAAGATTTCGGCTGGTTCTACAAAAAGTTCAATTTTATTCATAGCAGGATTGTCATTTAATTAACTGGGAGATATAGAGGAGACGTAGTGTTAATTATGATTCATAATTTCGTTGTAGGAAATTTGGTCTTCATACATTTTGTGAAAAACCCGGTACTTATCATCATGATATTTACGATCCTCGCCATTTCGGGGGTGGATGATTTCCCCTGCCTGGTTCATCGCTTCCATTGCTTTTTGTACAGTGGCAAATTTACCGGAAGCCACCGCACCCAGAACAGCGCTGCCCAATAGAACAGCTTCGGGCTCAGCAGGCAACGTGATCTTGCACCCCGTAATGTTAGCGTGTTCCTGCAGGAAAACTTCGTTTTTCGTTCCACCGCCCGTTGCCATAATGGAGTCAATGGAGTAGCCATTCAGGTTTAATTCATCAATAATATGGCGGGTGCCGTATGCTATAGCCTGAATGGTGGCAAGATATTGAAGGGCCAGGTCATCCAGGCTGGAAGACAGGTGTAACCCACTGATGCTTCCCACTAAATTCGGGTTGGCCCTGGGTGAGCGGTTACCATGAAAATAAGGCAATACATGAAAGTTTTGCGATAATTCGCCCAGGTAATCCATTTCTTGTTTTTGCGCTATTTGTTCTAAACGCTCGTTCAGTACCTTATAGACAGTTTTGTTTTCATCTTTTGCCATATCTTTTAATTCTGAAGATTTGTCAGAAGTAAAGATAACATGATCAATTAATGAGCCGGTCGCAGATTGCCCGCCCTCATTTAACCACATCCCGGGTATCATGGCTGAATAGTATGGTCCCCATATACCCTTTATGAACTGGGGCTTGTCAGCAACGGCCATATGACAGCTGGAGGTGCCGCCGATCAGAGCTAAGCGGTTATTAAAAGATGAACTGTCTTTTTGCTTATCTGATTGCATACCCAGAAGCCCCAGGCCGCCGGCATGGGCATCTATTATTGCTACCCCTACCGGGGTATTAACTTCCAATCCCAGATCAACCGCAGCTTCTTTATCTAATCCAGCTCCTACGGCTTCCCCAACCGGTCTTATTTTTCTGCCGATTTTTTTGTAACCGTCATTGGCAAGTTCCTCTAATCCTACTTGCCTGAAAAAAGAATCATCCCATTTTCCCATGCTGTCTTCTGCATCAGATTCCTCATGACCGAGATATGTCCACTTACAGGTGGTTGTGCATAAAGATCTTACATCATCCCCTGTTGCCCTGTAAACCAAATAATCGGAGAGGTCAAAAAACTTCTTCGCTTTAGCCCAGGTTTCCGGTTTATTTTTTTTGAGCCATAATAATTTCGGAATCTGCATTTCTGGGCTAATGGTTCCCCCCACATATTTTAGTACATCGTGGTTGCTCTGATTAACTTGTTCCGCCTCTTTTAAAGCTCTGTGGTCCATCCACACAATGATATTCTGTTCGCTGGAATTGTCGGGACCTACTGATAAAGGAATATTGTTTTCTCCCAAAACTACCAATGAACAGGTTGCATCAAACCCTATCCCCTTTATTTGATTTGGCTCCAGGGCAGCATCATAAATGATATCGTTGAAACAAGTGCAGCAAGCTTTCCAAATATCGTCTGAAGATTGCTCAACAAAATTAGCATCAGGTTTCCAGGTTCTTATTGGATTAGATCTTGATGCCACCATTTTACCGGTTGCATCAAAAATTCCCGCCCTGACAGAGGCAGAACCAACATCACAACCAATATAGAATTCACTACGCATGCTTTACCTTATTGCTATTTATAAAGGATTGGATTCGTTTCTCTTTTTCTGCCGATACGTTTTTTAAAGGTTTTGCTATGTGCCCGTTACATATTCCCAAGTGACTAAGAGCGTTTTTTATTCCATTAATCACATCACTTGAGCAATTCAAAACCTCACCATAAACATTAGCGCCAAGAGACATAATTTCCTCATGGGATTTTAAGGCCTCATTTATCTTGCCGGCCCGAGCCTGGTTGTATAATGAGACATATAATTCGGGGAATATATTAGCGCCTCCCGCTATGCCACCATGGCCACCCATTATAGTAGCCTCCATCAGCAACTCTTCGGGCCCCACCAGCAAGGAGAAGTTTGGGTCATGGGTAGTTATCCTCTTAATTTTGTTAAAGTAGCTCATATTGGCCGAGCTATCTTTAAATCCTATTACATTGGGATTTTTTATCAACTCCCTTACCACATCAAAACTATAGGCGGCTTTAGTCAGGCCGGGCATGTTGTAAAGAAATACAGGCAGCGGGGTTTCTTGCAGGAATGCATCAACATGATTGAATAGTTCATCCTGGCCAATATTAAAATAGAAGGGGGGAGCCATAACCAGCGCCTGGGCCCCATGTTCATAAGCCTTTTCTGCAATATTGGCTGATTCCCTATATGAAGAATCTGTTATACCCACAAGAACCGGAACTCTACCCTTAACGAGATCACAGGTTCTTTTAATTAATTCTGCTCTTAACGAGTAGTTTAAACCCGGACCTTCTCCCGTTGTTCCTAACAAGAACAAGCCATGAACGCCGCCTCCGATAAGGTGTTCAATCAGATTTTCCAACCCCTTTAAATCTAAGGTATCATCGTCCAAAAGCGGAGTTACCATAGGGGGAATTATGCCTTTAATTTGATCCATAAAATTTATCAGTAATACAAATAGTTCTAGTTAATAAGTTGAAAATTTGGGCGCGTACTTACATCTTTTCTGTTACCTGAGGCTGCTTACTTCTTTTGGAGAAATAGGTGGATGCAAGAAAGCCCGTAAGGAATATTATTAATGTCCCGATCACAATGGTCATATAATTGTGTAAAGGATTTTGTAAAGGCTCCAGTCCTCCTGTAAAATAGACCGGTGAAAGGCTCATCCAGATGATGACCAGCAAGCCAATTACCACACCAATTGCCGCCGAAGCATTACCTACTTTTTTGGAAAAATAGCCTAATAAAAATAAACCAAGCATGCCGCCACTAAATATACCTGCCAGGTTCCACCAAATTTGAAGAGCGCTTTCTACCCGGATGATGTAAAAGGAAACCCCGATTCCCAGGATGCATATTACAGCCGATGATATATATAACACACGAACCGATTCCTTCTCATTTGATTCAGTGTTATACCGGCTATAAAAATCATTCAATATTACCGTCGCACCACTATTAAGACTTGTGGAGATGGTACTCATGCCAGCGGCAAAGATGGAGGCTATCAGCAAACCTGTTATACCGACAGGCAGAGCATTTACAATGAAATAAGGAAATACACTGTCCGACATGCCGCTTTCACGAAATTCAATTGGAAGGGCTTCGGGGAATACGTTGTAATAAACAAATAAGCCTGTCCCTATCAGGAAAAACAGCAGAGAGACCGGTACATAAAGCAAACCACCACCCAGCGCTGATGATATGGCTTCTTTTTCATTTCGCGCGCTCATATAACGCTGTATGAAATTTTGATCGATACCATAATTTTGCAGATTGATAAAAAGCCCATAAACTAAAACAACCCAGAAAGTTGATTCTGTTAGGCTGATTCCAAAACTACCCAGGCTGAATTTATCATGATTGTTTGCAACCTCAAAAAACTGGGCGGGCCCTTCCGGTAAAGAGAACATAAGAATACCTAATGTTACTATAGCACCTGTTATTAAAATAATGGCTTGTATGGCATCAGTCCACATTACAGCCTTTATGCCTCCCATGATGGAATAGATCATAACACTAATACCTGTGATAATGATGATGATACGCATGTCCCAATCCAGTATCACATACATAGGCAAAGCAAGCAGGTAAAGTATTACAGCCACACGCATGACTTGGGTAAACAACCAAAATGAGGAGACATACATCCTGGCCCACGGGCCAAACCGTTTTTCGAGATAAGTATAAGCTGAAGGACTTCCAACGCCCCGATATAGAGGAATGAAGAATTTTATAGCCATAATTATGGCTATTGGAATGGATAAACTGAATACATAGGAGTTCCAGTTTGAGAGAAATGCAACACCCGGTAATGCCAGAAAGCTAATGCTGCTTACAAACGTTGCAAAGATAGACAATCCGATAACCCATGCAGGCAGCGTGCCGGAACCGGTAGAATAATCGGCAGAAGTTCTTTCTTTTTTGTAGAAGGAAAGACCGAAAAGTACGATACCAATTAGGTAAACGAGAAAGACAATTAAATCAACAGATTTCATGAGCTAAGATTTTTTTCCTATAGACTATAGTTTTTTTATATAAATACATGTAATGTACATTTTAATTACTGTTAGACTTTTGTATACAGATAGATTAAATCATGTTCTATATCTACTTTTTGAGCATATACTATATTATCAATTATTATCATTATTATATTTATTTGACCATATCTGTTAGCATTTAATTGGATAAAGTGAATATTTTAAGTAGATATTTTCTTCATCATTTTTCAATAAGAGCAACTTCTATATCCGAATTCAGCACAACCCACCAACTATCTTCATTGTTATCATAACCAACTATCGGCTCCCCATCACATGAATCTTCTCGTAATGATGATGTTTGATTAATAATCATTGAATTGTATGCCTTATTTATCGTGCATTCAGAACTGGTAAATTGTTTCCATTCACCGTCACGATAATGCCCTAAAGTAACCATTTCCGGATCTGTAGATTTCTTGTCAAACTGCAGAACATACTGGTCAGCCACTGCAGACTCAATGTCCCAG
Organism: Balneolales bacterium; assembly: GCA_040878085.1. Taxonomy (GTDB): domain Bacteria; phylum Bacteroidota; class Rhodothermia; order Balneolales; family Natronogracilivirgulaceae; genus JBBDMU01. Next base: position 176,595 of record JBBDMU010000027.1, on the reverse strand, counting down.
ATCTTCGTCGCCGACGCCGGCAACAGGTGAGGTTGCTTTGCCGTACCATCAGGTTGACTCCTTTCATGGCCAGTATCTTTCTCAATATCTTTATCCATACCAAAAGCATTACTGTAAATACCCGTTTGGACCTGAGTGCCACTTATGATCAATATATCAGACACGGTACCTTGTGTAGCCGCAGTCCAGCTAAGAGTTAAATGTTCTTTCAAATCAATGGTAGTTTCCGGAATTACAATTGTTTCAGCATCATCAGATAACACAAGCCTCCGGTCACCATTGAGATTGGGCGTCCACGGCTCATGATATTGAAACAGGTACTGATAGGCTAATCTCGCCATATCTGCTGGATCTTCTGCACGGCTAAATCCAGTACGCAAGCTCATTGATCGGGCGGTACTCTCTATACGATTGAATGTATCGTTAACTCCATCCAGTATTCTTGCCCCGGATCCATCGCGGGCAATACATTCGTTAGTTCGGTAAAAGGAATCATGATGTAAAACGGGGCGCGTTGATTCAGGTATAGAATTTGGATATATAATACGCTCGCAACGGTCGGTAGTTCTTGAAAATTTATCTATTAAAGACCATTCGGGATCCTCGAGCTCTTTATTTCCCTCCTCATTATTCTCTACAGTATGCGAAGTTACATATGATTTATAGTCAACCCGGCTATTATTAAAGGTTAATATGGATGCATTGGCATCATATGTTTCAGAACCATTCTGTTTGGTATTCATCTTCTGCTGTATGATATTTTGTATCAACTCACGCTCACCATACCTGAACTCATAACCTTTATATGAAGCATTTCCTGAAATTATTTGAGTAAACTGAGGTATTCGGTAGTTCCTGTCAGATGGTGCCCAGGATTTTGGATTTACATCAATTGGTGCTGAAATGACAGAACGTTGATACATGTGTTCGTGGCCCTGTACCCAGATCACATCATGGTGAGAAAAGAAGGACCTGATGTCATCCCACTGATCCATCAGCAGGTTATCTCCCCTGACCCCCTGAACTATTCTTTCCCTGGTTTGGCCATACTTTGCACCAACCAGACCATCATGACTTGCCATGACTATATGATCTATATTGTTATTATGCTGATTAACTACCTCCTTAACCCACTTAAATGAAATAGGCAGATCGTAGTATTTCATCATTATAAAAAGCACATTTTCCCTGATCACATAATATGTACTATATTCTGCGCCACTCATATGAACAGCATCTTCGGGAATATAATCCTTCATGAAATCAAGCCATTCAACCGAATATGCATGACTGGTTTCATGATTACCCATAAGTGGCAGAAATTCTATACCCGCCTCTTTATAGTTTTTTGCGAGCTGGGTCCACTGTTCAAATTCATAGGTTGATCCATGATTGGTTAAATCACCGACGGGTATAACTATATTTACACCTGACTCCTTAAGCTTATCCAGCACCGCCTCCATCGGATGTAGAGAGACCGAGCTCCCATTACCCTGGGTATCAGGAAGAATACCCACTTTAATTTGATTTTGTTTCTCAAGATCAACAGAACTACTTTCAGTAGGTTGACAGGCAGCAACAATTATTAGGCACAAAGAGAATAAATATATGTTCAATCTATTTGACAGTATTATACGATATATATCCATGGAAGGCAGGTTTTGCTTTAGATAATCAGTGTTATTGAAAGGGAGTTTATCACAGTCCTATCTCCGTAAAAAAGTCAGTGTCTACTAAAGATGCGGCTATATATCTATCAGGATCAGCGTTCTTGTCACCTGCATGATTCCAGTAATACATGACCACCAAATTATTATCCTGCCCTTTAACCATGCGCGGATATCCTACATCCGCAGTGGCGCCGTCACCCGCTCTAATTGGAATTTCATGGCTCCATGTTTCACCTTCATCTGAACTGATCCTCATACATATTCTTGAGCCGAAATCACTTCTGTAAACATAAGCCAGCGCAAGCCGCCCATCGTCGAGTTGCAATAGTGAAGGAGGGGCACCATATTGGCCAGTATCTGCAACAGGATCTTTTAACCGTCGCCAGGTTTCCCCGTTATCACTGGAACGATATGCTTTTAAATAGTCTCTGGTTGGATTTGCATCCCGGGTGCGTATTACAGTAAAAAGATCAGTTGAAGATAGTCTTACCGTAGATGGCATGATGTCAAATCCTTCATGTTCCGAGCCTATCCAGGATATAAACTCCCAATCGACCCCTCCATTTTCTGTACGGACCGTTGCAACACGACCTTCTTCACCATTTTCTTTTGCAGTGGTAATAAACACTGTTAATTCCTGTTCACCATCAACAATATAGTCATTACGATTTGCCACGCCCGGAGTGTTCAAGTTTGGAAACTGAAAAGGTCCTTCCCATTGATTTCCCCGGTTTTCAGAGTAATAGAAATGTGTAGGACCGTTTGCATTATTATGCCTTACAAACGTCATAATGAAATCAGGATTCAGAAAATCATTTATCGGCACAGTAAGTTTGACGGGCAGGTCGGCCTCATTTTGATCTAAATCATGATCATAGCCCCATCCTGTATGCCCTTGTTCAAAAGCGTCTTCAATATTCCAGGTGAGCCCACCGTCAGTGCTTCTTGCATACTTATGCCGTGCCGTATTTTGGTCATAAGTATGGAAACCGGCCTCTCCCATATAATCGGCTTCCACAAAACCAACTAGAATCTCATCCCCCCAGGTCCAGGCCCCATTATTTGCTGGCCATGCAGCAAAGCGGTCTTCCTCATTAAATACCTTGACGTGTTGAATGTATTCGGAGTTTAGGGTTTCATGTTTGTCAGCTTTATCAGCTGCACAAGAAATCAGCATTATGGACAATAATAAAGATGCAATTATTGTACCTGCTGCATCCACTGGTTTATAAATAAATCCCATTTTCTTATCAGATCCTATTTTATAGTTATATTTTTTTGATTTAATATGCATTTTGTTTTCCTATCCATTTCCAGGCTTTCAAGATTATTGACTAATGATTTCATACTTGCCATTTCTATACCCTGCGGTGTTAAATCTTTCATCGCTAAATAGAAATTGACCCGATTTTACATAGTCTTCATCGAATACGATGTGACGCATTGATTCTTTATTATTATGAGTGTATCCCATGTGAATTCTACCATTTCTTCCCAGCATTAAATACGGATAATCAAAGCGACTTTCTAAATTTGTTTCTACATCTACCCAATACGGCCACGTTGCTCCATTATCCATGGAGAGGGATAATCGAAGTGGAGTCCGTGGGGTTTTGTTCGTAGGATTATGAGCCATAACTAAATTTCCATTTTCCAATCTTATGATATCAACTCTTGAATAAGGATTAGGTAAGTTTGTTTCTTTGGATTCAGACCAGGTTCGTCCGTAATCAAGAGATCTGGTTTCAACTATTTCTCCGGAGCTCCTGAGGTAAGCGAGTAGACTGCCAGGTTCCAGCTCTACAACGGATGCCATAATACCAGGCTTTGGCCATTCATCTTCGTTTGATGGATGAACTTCCCAGGTTTCAAATCCATCGTCAGAAATAATAAATCCGGCACCATTGGGAGTACTTTCCTTGTAGACAGGAAGTAGAACTTCGCCATTACTCATTTTAAGGGGTCTTGTCCCAAACATCCAGCCCCATTCATTTCGTATTGTGCGCGGTTCTGACCAAGTTTCCCCATCATCTTTAGAGACGATTACATCGAGGGTTGAATCTTCATGGCCCAACCCTTCCAGGGTGGTATAAAACAAGTATAAAGTATCGTCATCTCTCCAGAGTACGGTGTTATGAATATCCACTTTATCATCACGGGCAAAAACTGATGGTTCCGTCCAATTCTGCTGTCCGCTCTTTTGGCGTGAAAGATACGCCCTGCTGGCAGGCCTAACTCCCCATTTTGTTTCTGATTCAGGTGCATCATCATGTTTTGCATTAAACGAGTATAATAGATCACCGTTTGATAATTCAACCATTGATGCTACATGCGGTCCATCCGGTGCGCCTTGTGAATTGGGATCGAAAATATCCTGGCGTAAAGCAAAACCTTTATTACCCTCTTTTACCCATTCTGTATTAAAATGTGCCCATTTAATGGTGCGGTGACGACTTTCGTTTAGACTCGGGTAATGGTGACTGTAAGTTACATGAATTGTGCCATCATCAGCCTTTACAACCGATGGGTAATGACTTGTTGTAGGATTATCACCAAGATCTAATTCAATCCTGCGTGTCCAGCTCCATGTTTTCCCTTCATCTGCAGATATTGAGACAGCCAAACTATGCCTGCCACTTTCCAAATTGTTGTATACCATCAACCATTCACCATTATCCAATGTAACCATGTCAGTGCCGCTTCCCGGATTTGGTAATTCTGAATATTCTACAGAGCTCCAGGTATCACCATTATCTTTTGACGTGCTCATATGCATACGTTTGGGTGGTGGACCATTATCCCTCATATAAGCAACTAAATCACCATTTTCTTTTTTTCCCATAGTTGCCTGTATATTTCCGCTACCTATTAATGGTTCACTATAGGTCCAATTGTTTCCTCCGTCATCCGTTATCGCCATAAGCGAATTTGAGAAACCATCAGAGTACAAGGGGAGAATGAGCCTGCCACTATCAAGTAAAACAGGTTTGTTATAAGTTTGCCAACCAATGCGCCGCATTAGTGGATACCCCAGATCTAGTGATGTATATGATCCATCCTCATCATAAATTCGTCCACCGCGTATTAAATTTTTACCAGCGGCCCTGCTTATCATTTCCTGTACGTGTAAATCCCAGTCATCACGATTGCCCTTTTCCTCTCCACTTGTAAAAGCATTTATCCGTTCGAGATATTCAGTGTATTCTTTTGCCTTACGTTTTACGGCTTCAACAAAACTGTCTCCCGCTTGAATACCGCGCTCAGTTTTATCACCCGGCTTCACATGTATTACCTCCTGCCAATCCCATTCGGGCGGCCCCTCTTTCATCATATAATTTGTGCTGGTCCTATACTTTGGGAGGGAGGTCTCCCACTGGTTTGCCAGAACCGTGTACCAGAATAACCAAAGTTGATCATCATCGTCTATAAAGAGGACTGGGTTAATATCAGGGAATCCGGGTGTATTAGCCATTTCAAATGAGTCAGTCCAGGTGCCGTTTTCCGTATGATATCTTGCACCCCGTAAGGTCACATCATCAGCCCACCGTTCGCCTGACCCTTCAAACCAAGTGGACAACAGGTCGCCATTTGGCAGTTCAACGACAGACGATCCATGGACATGTGTATCTAAAGGATCAAATATTTCTTCTGAATTAAAATAGGGTAGCGAGTTTTCCTCTTCTCCCTGAAAATTTAGCCATGATATTAGCCCTGCGGTGCTGAATAATATTACGCCTATTATACTCCAGACTTTCATCATGTTGCTATATTATTAGAGTTTGCTAAACTGCTATTAGCATAGGAGCTACCGCTTGTTACAAGAGCCACAAAAAATAAAGCAACCGTTGCAAGGGATCTAATTAGATTTCTCATATATTTTATTATATAGAAAATAGTTGCGTTATCAAAAAAATACCACCGAAACAGCTCCTAACTTTATATTAGGAGCTGTTTATTCACTAATTTGCCTGAATCGGGTTAATTACTTTCAGGTATCTTCCCATCCAATATGGTAAAAGGAATTCATCACCGGCTAACTCAACATTTCCACCTCTATTTGAATCCAGGTCAAAGGGATTGGCATTGTATCGTATAGTACTTCTTTCACCTGGTGGTAATAGTACCTCCGTGGTCTGATCTCTAAAATTTGGTTCAAGAAATTCTAAATCGCCACGGTGCGAATTTTTTATGCTCCAACGCACCATATCCATTTGGAACTCTCTCAAATGCCACTTAACTGAGGGTAAATCTATGTCACCAGATGTTCCATAAGAGACTAAATTCCACACAGAATTTCGTTCAGGCTTTTCAATTTCCCAGTGATCCGAAATCACGTCAGCATATGTGTTTTGTAACTCATCATTGAATGCGAAATGATAAAGAACATAGTAAGTAAGAAAAGCCATCTCATCATCAGAATGATTCCAGCCGCCTTCCCCCATATTATATCCCTCATGAATAACACCAGGGGTAGTGCGGATGTTACTCATCGGAATTTTAATGTTCTCCAAATAACCGTGGTCTTCAAACAGGCGATATGCTTCTTCTTTGTATATATCTTTACCTGTTAACTCATAGGCTAGCTGTAGACCGGCTGTAATCGTCAGGCTTCCTAATTTTCTGTCAACAACTGTTTTAGGATACCAATTCAGGAATTCAGGATTCCATCTTCCCCACAGGGTAGGTTCACCATCTACATCAACAAAATAATAGTCATTTCTGATGAGGTGCATCATAATATCATCAATAAAAGCTGCGACTCTTGCTTTCTCGTCAGAATCAAGATCCAGATGTTTTGCAAGAATTCCGGCAAACCAAATATAGGATACAAACTCATCACTACTAGTATGTCCCTTCCATTCCATATGCTCTTCCGGGCTTTGATTCCACCTGGTATCGGGATGAGATACTTTGTAACCTTTTCTCGCAAATGTCCGTGAAGGAAACCCCTCGAGCTGATTTATTGACAGCAGGCGTTCAAATGACATAAAAGTTTCCATTGCATTTTTTCTTGCCTCTTCTTCTTTTGTCGTTGCATATCGGAACACTTCACTGCCGGCATAAAAAGCGGACCATAACCCATCATTATCGGTATCCACCATCTCGGTAGTTGTCAAATCACCAGGTTCACTTAATCGAACTATTCCAATTAGTCCAAGTCTCAGATGTCTTTTTCTCACTTTTTCATGGAAATACTGTGCTTTTTGATGCAGGGTCATCGCATTGTATTGAACCTCAGAAACGCTTTCTTTTGTTAACGCAAAAGCATTTCCTTTGGAATCAACCCCGACATCCAACACCTGATCGCTTGCTAACCAGCGCCTGGAAGCAAAATACCTGTAATCTTCATAATCTTGTGTTGAGAACATTCCGGAATGTGTACCTGCCCACAAAGTGCCGTCTCTAAATGCCATCGATGTAACTGGGGTAATGGGAATAGCAGTTTTTAGGGTTAATTTTTCCCGCCAGTTGCTTGTAGATAAGGAATAGTAACCATCATCATTCGCTATAAACAATTCCCGTTTTCCAAATGTCCAGGCTTCAATATTCCGATCATTCACTACCCTTTCGAAGTTTCCATCTTTGTATATGGAAACACCTTCTGCAGTGTGAATGAAAAAATCATCGTTATATACTTGTACTTCCAATATTTCTGAACTTGAATTTCCTAAAGCTTCTGAATCATCCTTTACCAGCTTGTAATTATTTTGTCCCGCTAATAATACATCCCCGGATTGATTGACAGCTATTTGATTGTACGCCCCCTCTTCAAATTCTCCATAAGGCAAACCCGCATAGGCATTCGAAAGATAGCGTCCCTCATAAAGGTAATAAACTGCATCCGTGCCATCTTGAAGCGCTATATCTACAGGGATAAAATTGGTCAGGGGTCGGAATCTTCGGTCTTTCACTAACTGGCCTTCTATAACAACAAAGACTCCCTGGTCTGTTAATACCAATACCGTGTTATCCCGATCAATGATCATCTTTTTTACTTCAGGATTATTACCATCAGCTTTTAATAGATGCTTTTTTGATACAGGTTGTAGAAATGGATCATCATTGAATGATTGACCAAGAAGTGGTTGTGCATTTAGCCCTATACCAAGCAGTATTAGCACAATTAGTAACTTAACTTTCGACATATCTTGTTTAATTAGTAGTTCAACAATTTAATGTGCATTAAATATTCCTTTTCTATTATTAACTCGTAGAGAAAATGAGATATATAATTCAACTTTAATGGATCTTTCTGGCCGTAAGGTTTATAACAGAATTTATAAACCAGCCTCATAAAATAATGAGGGGAACTGAATATGTTACCCTTATATTAGCATATCAGTTCCCCTCAATAGTCATACCCTTATGATTACCAAGGTTGTCCGGTACCTTGTAATACCCAGGGCTTAGACCATGAACTATTCGCACCGACCGTTGAGAATGATGTTGTCTCCAATCGTTCTGAGGCTTCACTTAAATTGCTACTGTTGGATTTCATCTCATTCTCGCCATACTGGTATCGAAGAGGTATTGCCGGTTCCTGAAGAGTAGCCGGACCAGCTACTAACTCTGGATATCCAGTTCTTCTGTAATCAAACCAGGCTTCTGACGCCATTGAGAACGCAGCGATATATTTTTGTTCAATGATCTGCTCAAGTGTTCCATCATAAGCTACATCATTTTCAATAATATATTCGTCATACTGATCTCCCACAGCCCATACATTGAGTGCTTGTTGTACTCCTGCCTTGTAGTGATTTTCAGCACTACCAGTATTCCAACCCTTATGAGCGGCTTCGGCTAAAATAAAATGGACTTCAGCCGCTGTTATAATTCTGGATTGCAAGAGTTCATGAGTGGAATTTCTAAATATATCACCCCTTTGTGATACATGCTGGTTTTGAACAGTCTGCCCCGGAGTAGGATTTCCATTATGGGTATCCGGCGCAAGCATACCAGCTTCAAGACCCACATATTCGCGTGTATCATACTGAACGTCTGAAGTAAGTGGGTTAAAGTGCCTGGTGTATTTATTGCCTGCTGCTACTTTAGCAAAAAATTCTTTATCCGTATAGGATACAACCCCATCCAATATTTCACCGTTTTCACGGATGAATTCATCTTCATCAACAGTCAACGTTGGATCTTCTACCCATTGAACGTGTACAGGAGCTACGAATACTTCCAGACGAGGATCATTATAGTTCACCAATTTGTCTAATAAGGTATTTGCAAATTTCCTTCTTCGGAAAAATGTCGGATCTGTACCGACTTCAGCATTTAACCATATATCAGCGTCATTATATGCAATACTTACATCATCACCTGCATCTTTTAGATATATGCCACTTGTGTATACGTTTTCAATATTATCTTTTGCGAAATCAGGAAGCTTCTCAGAGAGCCTCATTGAATAGCGCAAGATCAGAGAATTTGCGAAACTGTGCCATTTATCTACGTCACCGTTAAATAATATATCCGATTGTCCCGGATTAGAGGCTGAACCACCACTATTCACTGATTCAAATAATGATGTTGCTGATTTTAAATCCGCGATTACTCCTCTGTAGATATCCTCCTGCTTATCAAATTTCGGAGTTAAGACAGTGTTTTCAGCATCACCACTTTTCAAAGCTTCAGAATAAGGAGCATCACCCCATAGGTCCGTGACTTGTCCATAAATTAAGCTCTTCAATGTAAGAGAAATTCCCTGGAGAAATTCTTCATCATTTTCAACAGCTTTATCATAAACGAACTTGTTATTGCGAAGTAAGTCATAATAATCATTCCAATCCATGGCACCCCACTGGAAGTTGTTATAACGTGTGTACCATCCATCTTCCTGCATGTGTTGTACTACTCCAGACGCATTTCCTTCATCAAGGTTCGTCTTTGTACGGGCGAAACCTCTCATTATGTTTGGAAGCAATAAGTTCGCGTTCGCCGTCTCGGGAGTCACACCATTTGGATTAATATTGGCGTCCGTCAATGATTGGTCACAACTGCCAATAAAGCAGATTGTGAGAACCAACACTAAGTATTTACTACGTATTATTGTCATACTCATAATTGTGCCCTCCTTTAAAAGTTAATGTCTAAATTAAAACCAAGTGACATTGAATGGGGAATAAGATTTTGCCATTCTAATCCTTGCGCAAAATTCATTGCTGTATCTCCCTGGTTCCCGGTAGTACCTGTAAATGCTCTCTCAGGATCAATACCAATTCCAGCCGCTGTCCATAACATCAGGTTTCTGGCATAGACTGAGACTCTCATACTTTCATTCCCCATAAATGAAGGAACATCATATCCCAAAGTTATACTTCTAAGCTTAATGAAAGAGGCATCAAAGGTAGTCTGTTGGTTAAATCTCCATGGAAAGGCATCTGATGCAGGGACGTAATTTGTTCCCTCTCCACCAAGATGTTCTACATAATTGCCATTTTCATCAATCTGTACCCCCGGAATAAAGACACCATCATTACCTGGAGCCCCATAATCAACAGGGTAACCACCTGTTTCTGCAGTATACCCTCCAACTCTTGGGAAATTCCCATTTTGAGGTATGATATATTCATCCGGATTAGATTTCAAATATTCAGCCAGTGCTTCAGGTGACTCAAAAGTACTACCTGGGATCAGGTTTCTCTTTTGTCTCGCTGATTTCCAGTCTGACTCACCATATCGGTAAGTAAATGACAAGAATTCGCCTCCAATTCTCCAATCAACATTGGCACCCAATGTAAATCTTTTATACGAAACTGTGGTTTGACCACCAAGAACTCCGCGTGGATTAAAATTTCCAGTTTTAATCGCGTCTTCCGGCGCATCCAAACGCTGCCATCCTCCATTATTATCAAGAACGGGCCAGTTGTGATATTCCGAAGACGGATCATCAACTTTTACATAACCGCGGCTATACATATTACCAATCTCCTCTCCGACACTGGTATAAGCTCCACCACCGTTTTGGCTCCATAAGGTCAAGCGATCAATTTCGTCAGTAAGTTCAACCAATGTGGTACGATTTCGGGTAAAGTTAAATTGGAAATCCACCATCCAGTCTTGAGTAACTAAAGGTGTAGCGCCAAATCCCAGCTCTATACCCTTACTTTCCAGTATACCAGCATTGATTAATTTCCGAGTCGCACCCGAGGAAGCTGGAGTTTCTATACTCAGGATTTGATTTTTGTTCTCGACCTGATAATAAGTTCCTTCAAACCTCAGGCGATTATCAAAAAGGTTAAGGTCAATACCACCTTCTGTGGATGTCGCTATTTCAGGCTTCAGCTCCGGATTCAACAAGGAGCCAGGCAGCCCTACAGACGGCACACCGAAACCAGGTAAGCTTCCCACGCTTAAAGCAGGAGACAGTTGATAAGGATCCGCGTCATTACCAACCTGTGCCCATCCACCCCTTATTTTTAACATAGAAACTTCCTCTGGAAGATTGAAAGTTTCCTGAGCCAGCCAGCTTACTGAAGCTGATGGATAGAAATAAGACCTATTATCGATTGGCAATGTACTAGACCAGTCATTTCTTCCGGTTATATCGAGATACAATTGATCTCTGAAGCCGATAGACGCCATTCCATATGCACTGTAAATCTTCTTCTGGAAACTATTATTTGACACAGATAATACATTCGCAGGAATGTTTGAAACCCGATATAGATTTGGCACTACCAGTCCCTGATTATTATCGGATGTGCCGGCATTCATGTTTCTCGACGAGAGGTCCATGTAATTACCGCCACCCGATACACTGAAATCAAAATCAGCAACTCGTTTCTCATAGGTTATAAGGAAATCAGTGTTAATCTCATCCCCACCAAGTTCCGTATAAAAATAGCCACCATTAGACATTCTTGAATATGAAAAGGGTATTTTAGTTTCACGAGTTTCGTCAGTCGAATTCAGGGAGAAGCGACCAAAAGCACTCAATCCAGGTATTATCTCCCAATCCAGACGAGCGCTCCCATAGATTCTGTTCCTGGTAAAACCATTGTTAATGCCATGGGCTATGAAATATGGATTATCTTCACCATCAGAGAATGAACGCTGCTGAATCCCCTCCATTCCTTCCACCCAGAATTGCTTTAAATCTCTAATATCACTATGGGGTATTGTATAAACCTGCTCTAGAGCATTTCCTCTTCTGCTAGAAGATGATGGCCGGTCATTGGATTTTGAACGGGTGTAATTCACATTCATATTTATACTCAAATTAGAGAAAATATTTCTAGTATAATTTGATGAGAAGCTATTCCTACCCAAATCTGAATTTGGTATCATACCACCGTGCGTCATATTATTAAATGAAAACCGATAAACAGAGCTTTCATTCGATCCGCTAAGAGAAATGTTATTGGAGGACGTATATCCTGTATTCAGGAAGTTTGCCATGTTATCAGGATAAGACCGCAATTCCATTGGTTGTGGATTACCATTGGCATCTACAGGACTATTCCACTGTACAGCCTGATTACCAACATCCAATTCCGGGCCTGTCCAATACGCCGAACTTTCATCCAAAAAAGACGTTCGGTTACCCTGAGCATGCTGGTAATGAAAATCCAGATACTTGTAAGGAGATTCAAAAACATTACTGCTATTGAAAGAAACTCTTAAAGGCTCACCCTTTTGCCCCGATTTCGTTGTAATCAAAATCACCCCATTAGCCGCTCGTGATCCATACAGAGCAGCAGCACTTGGACCCTTTAATACGGTCATATCTTCAATATCGGCCGGGTTAATATCTCCTATGGCATTACCATAATCAACTTCATTACCGCCACCCATACCTGCGACATTATTCAACCCACTTGATATCGGTACACCATCCACTACAAACAATGGCTGATTATCAGTAGTAAGAGAAGTTAACCCCCGAATAACTACACTAATGGAAGATCCTACGCCGCTGGTTTGATTCATTGTCACACCCGCCACACGACCAGCCAGGCCACCCAACACATTCTCTTGTGAGGTACTCGCGATTTCTTCACCCTCTACTGATGCTACAGAATAACCAAGAGATCTTTTTTCTCTGGTTATCCCCAAAGCGGTAACAACCATTTCCTCCAACATCTCTGCAGAAGGCTCTAATTCTACGTTAATCACACTTTGTCCCTCAACAGGAACCTCCTGTGCTTCATAACCTACATAAGAAACAACTAAGGTTGCATTCGAATAGATGCCAGATAAAGCAAATTCACCGTTTATATCTGTAGAAGTTCCTATATCGGTTCCCTGAACCATGACATTTACACCAGGCAATGCCTCTCCGGTAGATACTTCTGATACCTTGCCGGATACTTCATGTTGCTGTGCCACTACTGCTGAAGACACAGACAACATTAATGTTATCACTAGTAAATATTTATGAATCATATTACTCCTTTTATCAAAGCCATAAATTTAAATTAAATGTAATCGGTTACATTTATAATCAATGTAATTACACTTAATCAGTTTGTCAAGGTGTGCTAAAATTAATTATAATGCCTCTAAAAATGGTGAAATATTATTCTCATAGCTTATATAATACAGTTATCGGCCTATTTCCACCACTAGAACACAAGCATGTTTAAATTTAATTTTCTGAGTTAAACGATTACAATTTAATAATATAAAATAAATCTCATTCTATGGTTGTAATCTTATCCGTTTACTGATGAACTGAAATGAGATGAGGCAATTAAATCTGCCGGATATATGCAATTAGATCTGCCATATCCTGCTTGCTAATATCTCTACTCATACCCGACGGCATCGCAGAAACATTGGAAGATGTAATTGCTTTAATATCTGTACGAGATATAGTTGTCTCAATCCCCCCCGCTTTTCGTACGGTTATTGAGTTCCCTGTCTCAGAAACTATGGCTCCGGCAATACTGCTCTCCGAAAATCTTTCTATGATCCACATCTCATAACCGTCTGCTATTGACCTGCTGGGGTTCAGTATCTTAGAAATAAGAGCCTGGCTTGTCCAATGACGAACAGTGCCTAAATCCGGACCAAATTCTATACCTTCTTTACCTCTGACTTGATGACATGTTGAACATTGCGCCAGATAAACATCCTTACCATCCATAACATTACCATTTAATGATGCCGATGATTGGTATTCCTGCACGATCTCCGAAAGAGCTGCCGGATCCTCAGTAAGTAATTGGCGTGCTCGTTCACGAATTTCGCTGCCAGGAGGAGTATCTCTCATTAACGCAACACGCCGATTCCATCCAATTGAGGAAACAAGTACCTGATTGTTCTCAACAGCATCTAAAAGTAAATCCACACGCTCCGTTTCTCGCATAAGACCGTTCACCACCTCATCCCTAACTGCCGGCGTCATCGCTTCCCACTTACTTAAAAGAAAAGAACCAATATGTAACCCGGGGATTTCGCTCAATCCTTTTACAGCCGCTTGTTGCACAGGTGATGCTTCAGTGGGGTTCAGGTAGTTCATTAATTCTTCTTCAAATGATAAAGGGTCGAGCATTGAGATTAGATTTATAGCATCCGCACGAAAAGAATCATCCACATCATGATTTTCAGCTATAACCAGGGCTTTCTTTATTGTTTCCTCCCTGTCTTTATCGGGTATTCCCATGATAACTAAAAGTTGCATAGCACCTTCACGAACCCGTTTTAAATCCGTTTCAAAGAAAGTATTTAAAGCCAGCCTACTATTGGCCGGAGTGTCTTCCGGATCAATTTTCTTATGTTGCAAAGTTTGGGCTAAACCGGACAGAATAGCGGTCCTCCACCATTCATTCTTTTCACTCACATCCGTTAAGTTTTCCCGCATCAACCGGCTGATATCAGATCTGCCACCTTTATTTCCTACCATAGATGCCAGTCGTTCGAAGAACAGGCGCCTGCCCTGCGTCTCTTTATCGCTAAGGTTTTCTGCGGCTCGATCCAAAAGTTCAGATTCGCGGGTACTTTTTCCGGATAATACAGCGATTTGAATCCATGGATCCTCAATTTCTTTAAATAGAATGTGTTCACGTACTTCATCAGCCTGTTCGGAAACAAGATCACCAAGTGTAAAAGCCAACTGATGCTTTACCTTAAGTACGGGATCGTCTACCATTTCATAAAATATTTTTAAAAGAGATGAATCGCCACCTATTCTTTTCTCAGCAAGTTTTATGGCATTCATCCGTACCCCAGCCTCTTCATCTATAAGCCCTTTAGCTATTATATTGTCGTCCAGCCTGTTAAGACCATCAAGCGTCCAAAGAGCATGGAGTCTTGCTGCAGGGCTTTCGCTGTTAAGCACCAGCTCTTTCAATGGTTCAACAGCAGATAAATCCTTGCGATCCATAAGTAATCGCTGCGCATTTCTTCTCCACCATATGTTTTCACTCTCTAAATGATTGACAAGCTGTAGTGTAGATTCATCATTTAGCTGTAGCTTGTTTACCCAATTCGCAGCATCCATATCCTTGGGAACAACTCTGTAAATTCGCCCCCGATTGCTCGCTTCATACAAATCTTTATTATTTATAGCTTCATCATCCATCCATTGAGGGTGTTCTATGATAGGCCTGTAATAATCAACAACATATAAGGCTCCATCCGGGCCAATATAAAAATTAACCGGTCGAAACCAAGCATCGGTGGAGGCAAGAAATTCTCTCTGCTCAATCAAGCGACTAGCTTTAGCAACAGCTCCATCATCCTCAACTACATCCGCATGAACAAGATTATGAACAGGCTCTGCGGCAAAGGTCACATTATCATATTTATTAGGAAAAGCGCCCCCTAAATACCAGGTAAGAGCCGACGCTGATGTAAAAACACCACGATCAGTCAATAATTGGTGTTCAGGGTTTACCGTGATTGGGTAGATATCAGAAGCATTTCCGTGATCAGATGAATTGTATATTTCGTTGTGATCTGGCAAAGAAGGGTTTCGATCTCTGTATTTTTTTGAGATAACTTCATGATAATGGTGATTGGCATTGTTGATGAGGTAATGCCGGCCCCAGGCATCAAAGGTATGTCCAAATTGAGAAGAGGAGGCTAACATTTCTAATCCCAGAGTGTCCGGTTTGAAACGAACATTTTTTCCCCCTGCATTTTGAGGCAAAAAAGGACTATTTTCGGCTCCGTGATAACTTACCTTTGAGCCTCGGTCACCAAAAAGGTCCGAGAAGGTTTCTGTTCCTATGGTATTGTTATTGGCCAGATAGATCCAGTTATCTATTCCATATATGGGGGTGTTGAAGTTGTGTTGAGGATTGGAGCGGGCAAAGCCGGTAAGCATAACATCTTTTTTATCAGCTACCCCGTCACCTGTTGTATCCTGCAGGTAATAAAGGTGAGGGGCATCAGTGACGAGTATTCCTTTCTTCCACCGCATAATTCCCTTCGGAAATGCTAAACTATCGGCAAATATCGTATAGCTGTCAGGAATACCATCACCAGTGGTGTCTTCAAGAAGCTTTACACGACCCAATCCCGATGCATTCATAGGATAGCTACGCATTTCCACCACATAAATACGACCTTCCTCATCTATTTCCATCGCCACAGGATCTGTAACCAACGGCTCTGACACAAAGAGCTCTATTTTCAAATCATCATCACCCAGCTCGAGGGTAGCTAATGAGTTTTCAGGTTCTGCAAATGATTCATAAGAACCGGCCTTATTATTGTTACTGCAACCAATAACCAGCATTCCTGCTAAAAGTATTACTGTTAATTCCACAGAATATCGAATCATGCTTTTATTATAATTTATAAGTTGGGTTACTTTAATACGTTTATGCGAATTGCAGAAAGACTAACTAGTACAGGAGCTAGCTCCCTTAGGTTTAAGGATCTAATAGATCGCCTATTCCATTTTCAAGGGAGTATATCTGACTAATCTCATTACCGGTTAAATCTCTATTATATATGGATACTTCATCAAAATAACCCCGGAAATTGTAACCAAACCAGATAGCCACTTCCTCTGGGTCCCAGGTAATTGTTTGCTCATGACCTTCCAATATTCCTGCATTCTGCCCATTTATGTAGCAATAAACAATACCATCATTACTACCGGTATTGAAATTGCTAAATGCCATTGCGACGTGCGTCCATTCATTGGTGCTGAACGGGTTATTCAAAAGTTCAACCATAGGACGTTCATCAATGGGCACCTCATCCCATTCACGTTCTTCAGAATCCCATACATTGCGGTCAGCAAATACTGCAAATCGAAAATCACGCGGTTCTTCATCTGTAAAATCGACAAATATGGAACCATCATTCCAGGTACGGGAGGTTAACTGGATGGGGTCGGAATAACCATTATGAAGTTCTTCGTCAGGATGAAGGCGTATCCAGAAAGATATCGTTCCGCTCCAGTTCTGTCGGTTATACGTTATATTGGACCTGCCTTTGTAGAAAAACACTGGGTCGTGTTGACTATCTATCCAAAGTGCGTTTTTATACCGTCCCTCTCCCTTATGTATCTGTAGATACTTATCCTGATCCGTGTAAATTTCAACGTTCTTACGCTGATCCCAATGAGGGGCTGTATAAAGATCAGGATCTCCAAGGGCATAATCTGCTTTAAAACTCTCATCAAAAGAAGCGTAGAAGGAGAGCGATTGTTTTATTTCGTCATAAGTATCACTTCTCTCTCCACATGAAACAATAAATAGGAGATATAACAACACTTTGAAGCAATCATCAATCTGTAAGCTGACATGTGGGCTTGGTATCTTAAGAATTGTGCAAATAGAACCTTAATTTGTAATCGATTACAAATTAAGTGTAAACAATTTACCCTGGCTTGTCAAATTTATATGATTAAATGGTCCTTACCCACCACAAGACCCCCGAATTACCAATTCGGGATTTAATACAATATCCATCGTACTCGAACTATTACTTGTTAGTTTCTTCAGTAAAAGTTCAGCGGCATTAACTCCTAATTCATAACCCGGCTGTTTTACCGTTGTCAATGAGGGGACCAAAGCCTCCGCCCAGGTGGAGTCATCAAACCCGATCAGGGCTATTTCATCGGGAATCACCAGCTTTCGTTCATGAATCTCCTTAATGCAACCTAGAGTCATCAGATTATTGGCTGAAAATACGGCTGTAGGAGGATCATTTAAAGATAAAAGTTCTTTCATAGCTTCACGCCCTCCGGATTCCACAAAATTCCCGTAGGTTATCAGCTCGTCAACTATTGGCAAGCCTGCTTCCTTTAATGCTTTTATATATCCCCCCAACCTCTCTTCGGTATTACTTAATCCTTTGATACCATTTATAATTCCTACCCTTTTATGACCGTTCTTTATCAACCTTTGTACAGCGAGAAATGATCCTGCCTCATTATTTATAGAAACTGTATCAATATTTAAACCTTTTTGCCGCCTGTCAATCATTACCATTGGGAAATTAATAGATACCAGCCTTTCAAACATTGCACTATTTCCCGCTGTCGGTGCAATAATAACTCCGGATACTTTTTCAGAAAGCATAGAATTCAGAAAAAACTTCTCTTTCTCAGGATCTTCATTGGTATTACATATTAACAACACGTGCTTGTTCTTATAGGCAACCTCTTCGACCCCTCTGGCAATATTCGCAAAAAAGGGATTTCCTATATCCGTTATAACCAACCCAAATAGCAGGGAATCGGTAGACTTCACCTTCATCCGTCGTGCAACGTGATCAAGCTGATAATTCATTTCTTTAATTATTCCCTGTACGCGCTCACTGGTTTTCTTTTGAACTTTATCCGAACCATTTAATACTCTTGAAACTGTTGCTGTAGAAACCCCCGCAGCTTTAGCAATCTTTTTAATAGACATTATATTTTATACTAAAAATCTTTTATTTTCAATAATGTAATCCTTATCAGGTATATAATGAAACCGATTACATCGACTATTATTTTAAATATAGTTAATAAGTGCCGCAGGCTCAATTAATATTTATGGCCTTGTTCGTGTACGGATATCAAATGTTCGATATATTCAGAGCTGCTTTTCGTCCAGAAACTGCTGCAGGCCGGTTACATCATCAGCATTAATAATATCGACTCCAGCCGACGTTAAAACTTCCCACATAGTGTCACTATCGGGGGTTGCCCAAAAGCGGATTAGCTTGCCCTCATCGTGAGCCTGACTTACTAAGCTTTCCAACATATCATACTCCTGTTCGGGAATGGTGCCGGTTCCGTCCCAGGTGAAGTAGTTTCCCCAATTATCGCTGATTACCGGATATAGTTCTGTCGAATATCCCTTTCCTAGATCCGGTATCCTGCCGTCTATAAAAGACATCCGGAAGGGATCGTCTCCATTCAATTGCGGTCGGTTTCCTGAAATTAGCAGGTTAACGGCGCCTTCAATCCGTTCCCCATCTTCCAATCGCGTAAAAAGGTGGCGGTAGGGCAGGAGTACTTCAGTCACTACCTCATACGTTTCCGAAGCCCCGGTTTTCACATCCATAACCAAATAAAAGGGGAGAGTGCTTGTCGGTTGTATTCTACCGTTGCGCTGCTCACTAAGGGTTGACAGCGGCTCCAGATAGAGCTCTTCCAAAACGGGAGTTTTACTGGTATCAGGCGGATCATGAGCAACATACAACTTCCCGTCAACGAGGTGTATATCCGCTTCTACCATCTGAAACCCCTGCCTAACCGCAGTCATCAAAGGCTCCGGCTGATAATAATCGTTATGTGACCAACGATAAATTTCTCTCCCTTCCATATCACCGGACCTATAATCACATGCTGTCAGCAATGGTAAGGCGGCCGCTAATATCAAGCTAAACCATATTGTTTTTATTCGCATTTCACTAAGTATATATGATGGAAATTGGGATCAATTAACGATTTACGAATAAGAAATGAATTATCCTAATTTTTTATATGTCATTGGCTAAGTGCTTAATAAATATCTGCCGTCAGTATTGGCTGAAGAGAAGCAGCTCAGTACATACAGTTAATTACCGGTTTCTGTCATAGTCGCCTAATGTTACACCTGATGAGATTTATTCTTTTCCCCGGATCATTGGGTTTTCAAAAGAGCCGTCATTTGTGACCGCGGCATGCTGCCGTTCCGGCTTCGTGCCTGAACCTGTGAGAAAACTTTTAGTTTTTTCACTGATCCCATTCACGATCAGGTACAAGTTAGGTATGATAAACAATGTTAAAAACATGGATACAAACAATCCTCCTACCACGGCAATAGCAAGCGGCCGCATCAACTCTGAGCCTTCTCCTAATCCGATGGCCAGAGGCAGCATGCCGCACACCGTAGTGAGCGTGGTCATCAGGATCGGACGAAACCGGACCGATCCCGCATCCACAACAGCTTCAAAGGGATTCATTTTTTTCTCCCGCCTGCCGATTTCTATATATTCCACTAAAAGAATGGCATTGTTCACAACAATCCCGACCAACAGGATTACACCAAGCAAGACGGGGGCACTCAGGTTCATACCTGTCAGCCATAAGGAAAGGCCAACACCGATTAAGGCAAGCGGAACTGCTGTAATAATGACGAAAGGATTCGCAAGCCTTTCGTATTGAACAGCCATAACAACAAACACCAAAAATACGGCGAGCAAGGTCACTGTTAAAAGGATTTGATTGGTTTCCTGTATAGCTTCTTCTTCTCCGCCAAAGATGAGGCTGTATCCCTGAGGCAGGTCATATCCCGCCATCCTGGCGCGAATTTCATCATTTACGGTACCTACATCCGTGATGTTGGGATTTATTTCACCGTCAAGGCGCATTACGCGAACCTGATTTTCCCGTTCAATATGCGCCGGACCATCCGTCAGGCGGAAGGAAGCGACATCAGCAAGCGGAACAGTTCCACCGTCCGGCCGGAACAGCAGGATCTGACTCAGGTCTTCATTATCTTTTACTTTGTCACGGGGCAGCATCACACGAATATCATATTCCGCGCTTCCGGTTGCAAATCGGGTCGGAACAGCTCCCAGCACGGCTGTACGCACAGCATCACCAACATCAGCAACTTTGAGCCCCATGGAGATGGCGCGCTCGCGATTAACATCTGCCTGCAACAACGGGCTTCTGTCATCGCGGCTGATATCAAAATTGATCAGCCCGGGTATATCGCCTAGTTCATGTAACAGGTCACGGCCGATTTCGTCAAGCATATTTACATCATCCCCGACAATCCCTACAGATATCTGTGACCCTGCCGGATTGGTTCTGATCCCTGATATGCTCGGCGGGCTTGCATTTACCCGGGCTCCCGGAATCGCCAGTGAATCGAGTTTAGCCTGCATCATATTCACCCATTCATTCGGTGACATTTCACGCCTTTGTGACGCGGGTATCAGGTTTATACTGAATCTCGCTGTCCCCGGGCGCTCATTGATCACACCTTCCGAAAGGTGGCCGCCTATCAGGCCGAATACACTTTCCAAATAAGGCATTTCATTAATCGCTTCCTCCATCATTTTAGAGTACTCATTGGTAACGTCAGGCGGCGTCCCCGGAGGCAGATTCATATTTACTCCATAATTTCCGTCATCAACCTGTGGCAGGAATTCATTCCCGAGGTCATCCATCAGGTACAAAGTTCCGGTGAGCAACAGAAAGGCACCGGCCGCAATGCCCCACCGGTAACGGAGGGTACGGCGCAGCGCGGAAGCATAAACAACCGTTACTTTTCTTAAACCGGAGTTGAAGGCTTTATTGAACCGGCTCTCTTCCAATCCACTTTTGAATGTAATTTGTGCCAGCAGGGCGGCAAGCATCGGCACCAGCGTCAGGGCAGCAGCAAGTGATGCCAGGATGGCAAAAGCGATCGTTAGGATCAGTTGATTAAAAAGCATTGATGCCAGGCCGGTGATGAGCAGAAACGGCAGTACGGCGGCCAGGTTTGTCAAAGTGGACGCTACTATTGCTGAAGAAACTTCGCTGGCACCTTCGTGTGCTGATATTTCTGCGGTTTTATTCAGTTCTTCTTTATGGCGAAATATGTTCTCGAGCATCACAATGGCATTATCGAGCAGGAGGCCGACCCCAAGGGCCAGACCACCCAGGCTCATAATATTCAGTGTGAGGTTCCCCATTCCCATCATCGCAAACGTTGCCATTATGGCGATCGGGATAGACAGTCCGATTACAAAACTTTTCCGAAGGCTGCCAAGAAAAAGGAACACCACCAGCATCGCCAGTACACCCCCGAGGATCGCGGCAGTGGATACCGCACCTATCGAACTGTTTATAAAAAAGGACTGATCTGTTGTGGTTTGATATTCAATATCGGCCGGAATAAATCCGCTTCCCTCAAGCCGGTCCAGTTCCGCTTTAACCCCGTCAATAACCTCAAGGGTATTGGCTTCAGGAAGCTTGGTAATGGATAGCTGCATAGACGGCTCACCGTCCAGGCGGACAAACAGGCGCTCTTCACGGTGAGTATCTTTTACTTCCGCTATTTCGTCCAGATAGACCGTTCCCCGGCTTCCGGGAATAGCCAGCCTGATATTCGCGATATCATCAACCGAAGTGAACCGGCCGTCGGTTTTTGCCATTACATCAAAACGGCTGGAAGTAACCTGGCCGGCCGCAATGTCACGATTTTCTTCTTCCAGCGCCGTGGTGATATCATTCATCGTCAGCCTATAGGAATTGAGCCGATCTATATCCACGATCACCTGCAGTTCTCTTAGTAACCCACCGGCTACCTGTGCGCCGCCCACCCCCTGTATGGCAAGCAGCTGAGGAGCCAGTTCATGTTCCATCCAGTCGTGGACTTCAATGGGTGAACGCATCGTGGAGCTGAACCCGGCTACATAGACAGGGTCCTGCGAAGGATCATATTTGTATATCCGTGGCGGTTCGATGTCCGGGGGCATCTGGGTCCGGGCAAATTCCAGATTTCTCGCGGCATCCTGCAAGGCAAAATCAATATCCGTTCCATAATCGAAGTAAAGCTCTACATTGGTTCTGCCTCGGAAGCCCGGCTGGCTATCCGAACCAGGTTTTCCGTGGAGGAGAGGTTCGATTCAAGTACACGGGTTATTTGCTGCTCCATAACCTCAGGGGCCGTACCCGGATAGTTCACGGTTACCCTGATCTGGGGATAGGTTATCTCCGGAAGCAGGTCAACGGGCAGCCTTTCGAGAAAGAAAAACCCTAACACAATAACAACTGCAGTAATTGCCATGGTACCGACCGGTCTGCGAATGGCATGGCTTACCAGTCCATCTTTTTTTTCTCCATTGATGTTGTTTTGGCTTTGTACCGGCATTATTTATCAACGGCTTAATGTTTCAGGTGATTTATCATCAATCCACCGGCTGACCTCTACGGATAGATTTTCCCGCAGATTCCCCGGGTTTCCACCAACGATAACGTCTCCTTCCTCAAGTCCGTTTAAAACCTGAGTCCAGTTTCTGCGCTCAATTCCCGAAACAACATCCCTGCGTTCCAGGCGGTTTTCGGAGTTAATCACATAGACGAACGTTTCATCCTGTGTTGAAGCAAGCAGCGATTCACTTGGTACGGCCAATACATTTTCCCTACGGTCAGCATCCAGGCGAACCCGGGCCAGGTAACCCGGACGGATAACTTCATCCTGTTGTCCGGTACGCAGCAGTATTTCAACACTTATCAACCTGCTGTCAGCATCGGCGGACGGGAATATTCGTTTGTACGGATCCTGAAAAAGTAGTGCCGGGAAAAGCATCTATAAACACTTCAGCAACCTGCCCTTCACTCATATGAACAACATCCCTCTCGGGTATACCTGTACGAACAACAAGCCTGTTCAGGTCGGCAACCCTGAACAAAGGGGCATTAACAGATACCGCGTCCCCTTCTTCAACATAGCGATTCAGAATGACAAGATCTTCAGGTGCCCGTACAGTACCAAATCCCAGTCTGGTATCTCTAAGCTTCACTTCACTCTCTGTCATTTTATAATTCGCCCTTGCCTCATCAAACTCTGCCCGGGATATGGCATCGCGTTCATGCAATTGTGATATCCTGTTGTACCTGGTTTCTTCAAGCTCCATTTCTGCTCTCACTCTTTCCAGCTCCGCCTGCTGCTCTTCCATATCAAACTGAATCAGGATATCTCCGCTGCTAACCCGGTCGCCCTCCCTGACATTGAGCAATGTTATCAGGCCCGAAATACGACTTGCAATGGTAATCTCATTTTCCGGCTCAATTGTGGATGACACGTGCACAACACGTGACATATCACGGGGTGAAAGTTCATATCCTGCAATTGGAGTTGCACTCTCCACCTGCCCCGTTTCGTTCGTATCCTGATTGCATGAAACAACAAAGACAACCAAAAGAGGGATGAGAATAAAGTGACGTTTTAATAGACTCATTTTTGAATTCGGATTTGTACGCCGGAAACTTATCAAGTTAAACTCCACGCCGATGCCAAGCAAGTCCTGGCGTTTCTTATCGTGCCCCACATGATGTATGGAAAGTGGTTGTTTGTTAGTGCTCGGGATTTGTGCGATTCCAATATCAGGGGATGTAGTGCCGTTGTTTGGAGTGAGCTATAATTAATTATATGCATTAATTTGCTTTTTAAAATTACAATAGCGACTTTGATTGTCTTTCAAATATATGTTATAAATCCCTGCCGACTCAAATAGGACCTATTACTAATGCCTTCCGAGAAGAAAAGAGTATCAATTGTTTTTGAAAAAAATAAAAATGCTATAACTGTACCTGTTACAGGAGCATTTGGAAATACTTCACCTGACGGAAGCAGTGTTATTTCGCATTTTTTCATTGAGCATCCTACCACTCCTAATTCTATTGAAATTGAAGTTATTGAAGGTGAACCAATCAATCAAAATTTGGGTAACCAGATAAAACGAGGGGACTTTTCACGGGAGATCCAGGCAACATTTGTCATGAGCCCGGAACAGGCAATAAGTATTGGCACATGGCTTAAAAGGAAAGGCGAAGAAGCAAATTCAATAAGGGAAAGTAGATAAAATAATGGCTAACATTTACTCAAATACGATTAATCCTAGCTCTGATAAAGATTTCTTAAAAAAGAACGAAGTCTCTGATTCAAATCCTGAAGAAAAGAGTAAGAAGTTCATTATAGATACTGAATATTTCCAAGAGGGATATTTAGTTGATCCTAAGAAAGAAGATGATATGAACTTCGTGTTAGACAGGATTAACTATATAAAAGAAACAGTTGAGAAGCGGGAAGACAAAGTACTTCATGAAGTTGAAATAGAAGGAGAGATATTCTTATGTGAAGTCAATGATGAAGGTGTTTACATTACACATCCTGTTTGGTCGCTAACTGGTTTTGGTGAAAACCTGTATGAAGCCAGAAAAGATATGTTTAATGACATGAAGATAATAGCAAGTGAATATGTTAATGAATATGATTCCGCATTAACCTTTGAGGCCATTAATCTTAAGAATTTCCTGCTGAGAGTCCTATAAAGAATGCTTGTCCCCACTAAGCGATCAGTTATTAAAAAAGCATTCAGGAAAAAAGGTTTTGAAGTGGTCGATGGTGGAGATCATATCAAGCTTATCTTTTATTATGATGGCAAAAAAACAGGAATTTATACCATATTGTCGAGAGGTTCGGGTTATGACCAATACAGCAAGTCTCTTCTGGGGAAAATGAGTAGGCAACTCAATTTGAACAATTCCCAGTTGATGGATTTCATCCAATGTCCATTATCAGAAGCTGATTTTATTAAAATCCAAAAGGACAAGAAACACATAATTTAAATAGAACAGGATACCTTTTTTTGCTATTCCGAATGATGAGGCTGCATATATAATGCCATAAGGGAAACGATCCAATAAAACTCTGTGATCATTATGCGTTAAAAAGCTCCGGAATCAGGATGGGCAAGAACTTGTGCAATGGCATTTTCAACTTCGTCAAGAAACTCTGCTCCAAGACCTATCGACTTTTCTTCATAATATTCGATAGCTTGCTTTAACTCACGTGCTGCTTCAGGATGGTATTGAGATCTCACTTAAGTATTTTTCGTGCAGCTTGATGAACTTCATCTCCGGAAACAGGAGTTACCTTTCCTGATTGAATTTCTTCTTTTCTTCGTTTTACTTCATCTATCCAGGCTTGTTCTATATCCTCTTCCACGTGCTCATCGAGGCTGGATATAAGTCGTTTAGCCAGTTCAGCACGATGTTTTTCATCCAATTGAAGGGCGGAATCTTTAATCTCTTTAAAATCGTTAATCATAACAGAACTTTCTTTGGTTTGCTTTAATCTATAAAAAAACGGTTAATTCTGATAATTATTAATTACAAGTCTTTGGCCCGTGCTTTTAGTCCTTCAGGTAAGAAAAGTTTACCGGCCGGTCCGAGCCACTAATGTGCAAATTTTGCACATTGCTTTTTTCATCCAGCTCGCCTTCTTGTATATGTTGCCTAAACTTTCTTTCTTTTCAATGTATCTTCATCAATGATGGGCCGCTCCGTCTATGATCCGGGCACTTTGAACAAACATCCCACCGGATCCGCAGGCCGGATCCATCACCGTGCCCCGCACAGGGTCTATCACATGGGCGATCAGGGAAACCAGTGAAACAGGTGTGAAGAACTCCCCGCCGTCATGTGCGCCCTGGTCGGCGAACCGGGTGAGGAAGTATTCGTAAATCCGGCCGAATACATCGCCCTTCAGCTTTTTCAGAACTTCCGGGTTTAGCGTGCGCAACAGATGTCCCAATACCTCATTGTCCAACTCCTGATATTCTCCCTCGGGCAGCACACCTTTAAGGTTGTCATAATCATTTTCAATGGATTCCATGGCCCTTGTAATAGCGGCGGCACGTTCGACACTGTCGGGCAAGGATACCAAGTAATCAAATTGTGCCTCAGGCTGCAGAAAAATTGCGCCTTGCCGGGAGAAGTCTTCTTTGGTCATGGGGCGTGTTTTCCCACCCCGGCTGGGTAGTGTGGGCTCTATTTTCTCTTTTACCGCTAGGTAACGGCTGTAGGCATGACGCAGGAAAATCATGCCCATGACCGGCAAAAAGTATTCGTTGCTGGCGTAATTGGAATTAGCACGCAAGGTATCGGCCGCGTTCCAAAGGCGTTTTTCAATGGCTTCTATGTGTTCGAGTTGAGGCAATGTTTGGTTATTCCTTGAGTGGCTAGTTATTTTGCAAAACAAAAAGACAGAATGATAAGCAATTTAAAACTTTAAGGGCTCTTAACAAATCAGAATTAGCGCCCTGCCAGTGTCGGATAAAGACTTTATAAAGATCCCCGAATCCATTTGGAACTATCTTTGGTTTTTAACATTCCCTGAATGACTTTTCATATTAGGATTTAAAGAGAGGTCGGGATCTTCCTTGAGCCATATAGCTTCTTCGTTTTGCTCACCGATTCAAAGCGACTCTAGGGTGCACAATTCCTCTCCTTGGGGCGTGGCTCCCATCTGGGCGGTGCCCTGGGTGTTCCCGCTCGTTCCACATTCCCAGCTCTAAGGCTCCTTTCTTCCTGAAGTCGGGATAATGTCATCACAAATGGCAGACCTATCAGAGCAAGAGCCAATATGCTCCAGAATTGCTTCCCTGTCTAGGTTGCCAGAGGCAACATGTGCCGGAATGACAGGGCCGAAGATCGTTCTTCAAGCTGAAGCTTGAGGGGTCAGTATGGTCCGGAATATTCAGCACGTCGAGAAATAATCATTTCAGTTATCAACATAACTTCCCCCCAAATGATCACATTTAGAGTTGATTGCACCAATCCATACCAATAGTGTCATATTATAGATATCTGTTGATAAGCTGTTGGAAAGTAAATATTGTTTATATGTACAAATTATATAAACTTAACAAGAGCGATAATTCAGGCAAGTCAAGAGAACCAGCCTTCAGCTCCCGTTTTACGGTTTACTTTCATGGGTCCGAGGTTATCGTGCATAGCTTAAAATTTTTTAAATAATGCATTTTGTGAAGCTTTACAAGCTAATATTTTATTATTTAATCATCCAAAGGTTCTATAGCTTTGGTATCTGTTCAAGATACACAGCCTCGAAAAACTTCATCGTTGGGGGCTTCTTCGTGTACCATGTACTGCTCTACACTTTTAACATCACTTGGTTTTCCATAGGATACTGCCAAAGAGTGCGATCCAGGGTTCTCATGTCAACAGCATTCCTCAATTTTACTACTTTAATCTTTCATACCCCACAATTAGTAATCATTCTTTACCCCTAAATTCCTTAACTTTCCTTGCACACTTATCACCTTTGCCAACATTTTGCGTACATATTATAGTAAACTTGCCATCATTTATTTAGGCTTTTTCAATGTCAAATAAACCCGTCGTTTCCATACAGGGCGGAGCGGGATCTTTTCACCATATTGCCGCCGAACAGGTGTTCGGCGAACTGGCATTGATCGAACGACCCGCTTTTCGTGAGATATTTGAAGATGTGGCCACCGGCGATGCCGATTATGGGCTGATCGCAATTGAAAATTCCATTGCCGGCTCTTTGATCTACAACTTTGACCTGCTCAGAGAATTTAATTTGCCTATTGTCGGGGAAACCTATTTGCGTATATCCCATCACCTGATTGCCCTGCCCGGGGTAAAATACGAAGAACTCTCTGAGGTGTTATCCCACCCTATGGCCATTCAGCAGACCAGAGTGTATTTGCGCACGCTGGGCATTAAAGTTACCGAGCATGAAGATACCGCCGGCGCTGTGGCGGATATAAAAAAAGGCAATCGCAGAGATTTGGCAGCCGTTGCCAGTATGAGAGCTGCTGAACTGTATGGGATGAATATCCTGAAACAAAACATAGAAACCGACCCCAACAACTATACCCGCTTTTTATTAATATCCGGTAAAGAAGCCAACGAATTCAAACCCGACCAAACTCTAAAAACATCGCTTTTATTCGGCTTCTCCGACGGCCCGGGCGCATTGGTTGAAATTCTTCAAATATTTGCCGAAGCTGAAATCAACATGACCAAAATTGAATCGCGTCCAAGATTAGGCTCCCCGTGGCGTTATGATTTTTACGTGGACCTCGAAATGGATTCCCGGTCCGAACCAGCTAAACGGATACTGGCCAAACTTAGCAGTAAAACAAGTTTTTTGCGGATCCTGGGTACTTACCCACTATTAAACGGAGACTACTAATTTATCTTTAAAGTGCTTAATGATTTATCACAGCACTGGTATTAACTTATTATGAAATTATTTGCCAAGACCCTTCAGGGTTTAGAACCATTATTAAAAGAAGAACTCGAGCAGTTTGGCGGGAAGAATATTGTCGTCCAAACCCGCGGACTTGAATTTGAAGGTGATGAAGAGGCCCTATACCGCATTCTCATCAATTCCACTCTGGCCTTGCGTGTACTGCTCCCGATAGCATCCACCAAAATTGAAAACGAAGATGAACTTTATGATTTTGTCAAAACCGTAGACTGGCATGATCACATTGGCCTTAAAAATACTTTTGCATTCGATAGCGTCACTTTTCACGAAGAAATGAACCACAATGTCTATTTGGCCCAGAAAAGCAAAGATGCCATTGTAGATCAATATCGGGAAACATTCGAGGTCAGGCCCAATGTTGATCCCAAAGATCCCGACGTGCTGATCAACCTCCACATTTCAAGGGAGGGTGAATGCCACCTGGCCCTGGACGCATCCGGGCGTTCACTCAACCAGCGAGGCTATAGGGTGAGCGGGGGAGATGCCCCGCTGAACGAAGTATTGGCTGCCGGACTGATTAAACTCAGTGGCTGGGATCCGGAGACGCCCTTTGTCGACCCCATGTGCGGCTCCGGAACGTTAATTATTGAAGCCGCCTTCATGGCCAAAAACAAGCCGCCCGGCCTGGTTAACGAGAAATTCGGACTCCAAAAATGGGCCTGGTTCCGCAAAGGACTCTGGACCATGTTAATGGATGAGGCCAAAAGCCGCCTGCGTAAAGATATTGATTGGATTGAGGGCAGTGATATCAGCCCCAAACAGGTTGATGTTGCCAAACAAAACCTGCGGAAAGCCAGGCTTACCAAAAACGTGAGAGTCCGGCTGAAGCCTTTTGACAACATCTGGATTCCCGAAAAAAAAGGGACCATAATCATCAACCTGCCCTATGGTGAACGGATTGGCGAAAAAGAAAAGCTAGCCGGACTGTATCCGCAAATAGCTAAGAAACTTAAATTCAAAGCACGGGGCTACAAAGTCTGCTTCTTCACAGGTGATCCGGAATTCAAAAACCTGATTTCCCTTACTCCGGACAAGATCACTCCGATGATGAATGGCACGATTCCCTGTGAGTTTCTTGAGTACACCATTAGTGAAACGGATAACCAGTACTTCGATACATCATCCGATAGAAAACCGGCCTTTAAAAAATCCTTCGACAAAAAGTCTACCGGCAAAAAGTTCAGTGACCCTCGGAGCAAAGGACGATCGGGCGATGGCAAAAGCTCAGGCCGGAAACCACCCCGTGGACGTGGATTTAACCTGAAAGATTCCGGTGGCGGTGATTTGGGTGCAAAAAGATCCACCCGGGGCAAACCTGCGGAAAAAAGAACCGGTGAAAAGAAATTATCCGGCAAGCCTTCCGAAGGAAGAAAATATACTGCCCGCAAATCCGGTGAAGGATACAAGGGGAAAAAGTTTCAAGGTAAACCTGTAGACGAAGGTTCTGTTGAAAGAACCTACACCGGCAAAAAAATATTGAAGAAAAGAACGCCCCGCAAAAAGAAACCCGATGAGAATAAATCGGAAGGATCGCAGGATTAAATCTATCTACCACTACATTACCCGAAATAGCACAGCATGTTTAAATTAGGAGCTTATCAACATCTGGTAGTTGGAAAATACACATCCTTCGGCTACTTCCTTGAGGATGAAGAAGGCGTTGAGGTTTTGTTGCCCCACAGCCAGATCGTGAATGATATCCGCACCGGCGATACCATTAATGTTTTCCTGTACCTTGATGGCGAAGAAAGACTGACGGCTACCATGCACGAGCCGCTCATTACCCTTAATCGCATCGCCCCACTGGAGGTCAAACAAGTAAATGAATATGGTGCCTACCTTGAATGGGGGCTGGGCAAAGATCTGTTTGTGCCGTACCGGGAGCAGTCGGCTAAGATGAAACAGGGAGAAACCTGGCTGGTCTATTTGTACATCGATGATAAAACCGAACGTCTGGCCGCCACTGCAAATATCGAACGATTCCTGGACAAGAACGAAATTTCGGTAGAAGAGAGAGAGGAGGTAGAGCTTCTGATCTGGAACCAAACCGACTTAGGCTATAATGTGATCATCAATCAAAAGCACAAAGGCCTGCTCTACCACGATGAACTGTACACAAACATCCGTTATGGGGAAACCATGACCGGATATATTAAGCAGATCCGCCCGGACAAAAAGATTGACGTTACCCTTCACCCCATCGGATACGACAAAATAGAGCCCAACGCCGATCGTATCCTGCACCTGCTACAGCAAAACAACGGCTTCCTGGGCCTGCACGATAAAAGTGACCCCGATGAAATACGCAGCCGCCTTCAAATGAGCAAAAAGACGTTTAAACAGGCAATTGGGCAGCTTTACAGGAAAAATATTATACAAATTGGTGACGAGGGGATTTCTATTAAATAAGATCTGGTCAGACCAATCATTCAGAAGGAACATGAGATCATTTTTTGCCTATATTCTCTAACAGCAATATTTGTTCTGCAAACCACGGTTATAATGTTCTTCAAGTTACCCCCATTGACACCAGCTATACTGATCTGCAAACAGATGTTCGCATGACCTATAATGATGAATACCTTTATCTTATTGCCGAAAGTTATCGTACCGAGCCCAGCCTCAACGTGGTTCAATCACTGCGCCAGGATTTCAATTTTGGGACCAATGACAATTTTTTAGTCTTTATAGACACGCCGTTATACAACCTCAATTCGTGATAAAATTATTTTCCTTTGTTCGAGTTTATTACCATACTACAGTTGTATTTTAACAAATGAAAAACAGCTATGATTAACGAAAAATTAAAAAAGCAGGCACTTACACTTTCAAGTAAAGAACGAGCAGAACTTGCACATATGCTGATCAATAGTCTTCTCCCGGAGAAAGAATTTGAATCGGAGGATGCCTGGTCAGAAGAACTAAAGAAACGTATTGACCGGTATGAGCAGGGCAAGAGTTCTACAAAGCCTTGGAGTGACGTGAGAAAAAATGCGCAGGCACTTCTTGACCGATGAGAAAAATAGCCTTTGAACTTGAAGATGCGGCAGAGGCTGAGTTTTACAATATCGTTAATTATTACAAACAGTTTGATCGGGCGCTTTCCGTCGATTTTACCCGAGAGTTTGAAGTTGCTGTTCAGCAACTCATAAAATTCCCACAAGCAGGTCACCCCTATCTGCATCAGACAAAACGTATTTTTCTTAATCGGTTCCCTTATGCAATTGTGTACAAGGTTTACAGGGAGGAATTGATTATCGTTTTTGCTATTATGCATATGAAACGAAAACCGGATTATTGGGAAAAGCGCCTTAAATAAATAGAAATCGAAATCCGTCCACCGGGTCCGCGCTGCTGTAAATAAAGGCCTGACTGTTAATAAGTAGAGGATAGACTGGGTGCTGAGAAATTTCACCTAAATAAACTGCGATGGCTGAATTAAGAATACCTTTTGAGAAACTACATGAAACACTCACCGCGATATTGCTTAAATATAATTTCAGTAGCAATAAGGCCCGCCTTTGTGCCAGGTTATTTACCAATGCAAGCCTGGATGGGGTGGCGTCTCACGGGCTAAACCGTTTCCCTGATTTCTTAAGGATGATTTCGGAAGGATATGTGGACGTGCACGCCGACCCGGTTCTGGCAGATGTTTTTGGAATGTTTGAGCGCTGGGATGGTAAACGGGGACCGGGAAACCTGAACGCTAATTTTTGCATGAACCGGGCTATCAAATCTGCTAAGGCAAATGGGATCGGCTGTGTGGCCTTGCGAAACACCAATCACTGGATGCGCGGTGGAAATTACGGGTGGCAGGCGGTGAATGAGAATTGTATCGGGATCTGTTTTACTAACACCAAGCCTAATTTACCCGCCTGGGGCGGCAGCGAAGTTAAACTGGGGAATAACCCGGTGGTTTTTGCCATCCCCCGGAAAGATAACCCCATTGTGCTGGATATGGCCTTATCGCAATACGCTTATGGCCAGATTGACGGTTATTTAAGGAAAGGAAAATCTCTGCCTTATGACGGCGGGTTTGACCCGGAAGGGAACATCACCAAAGACCCCGCAACTATCCTGGAAAAGGAAATGGGTTTACCCATCGGCTTATGGAAAGGAGCCGGGTTATCACTAATCGTAGATATACTAACTTCCCTACTATCAGAAGGAAATTCTACCTGCGAAATTGGCCAAAGGGACGAAGAATACGGCATCTCCCAGTTATTCTTATGTTTTTATCTTCCGAAACTGGGTATCCCTGATTTTCCTGATGAAAAGGTTGATGCCATTATCCGGGACCTTAAATCATCTGCTGTTTTTGGCGAAGAAAAGATTCGTTACCCTGGAGAAAACACCCTGAAAATCCGGTGCGAAAACCAGGAAAAAGGTATTCCCGTGAATAAAGATATTTGGGTAGAAATTTCAAATATCTTATGACATGCTTTAACTCTTGAAACCTGTCAATTTTAATGGTTAGGTTAGATAAGCCTTCCCCCATACAACCCCTATACAACTCTTACTCCCAGCCGGGGTTTTGTTGGAGTTGGTACGGACTTGGTGTAGACTTGGTCAGGCCGGAAACAGGTTTTTCAACCATATAATTTCGGGATTGGGAAATTTCCTTATAATCAGCCATATTATAAAGTAACCTTTTCTTATCTGTTCAGTATAAACTATTTTATACTCATTCAGTCTTATTCTATTAACTTGAGTTATCATGATTGCACTTATTATTATTGTAGCCGTAATTGTTTTGGCGGTATTTTATGTTATCAGCATTTATAATCGTCTGGTTACGCTAAAGAACCGATTTAAAAATGCCTTTGCCCAGATTGACGTGCAGCTTAAGCGGCGTTACGACCTGATTCCGAATTTAATTGAGACGGCTAAGGGCTATATGAAGCATGAGCGGGAAACGCTTGAGGCGGTTATACAGGCCAGGAATCAAGCCGCTTCAGCTGAGCAGGATGCCGCCGGAAGTCCGGATGATCCGGAGGCCATGCAGAATTTAATGGGGGCAGAACAAAATCTTTCGGGTTCATTGGGACGTTTATTCGCTCTTTCTGAAAATTATCCTGATCTGAAAGCTAATCAGAATATGATGCAGCTTACCGAGGAACTGACATCTACGGAGAATAAGATTTCCTTTGCCCGTCAATCCTTCAATGATTCTGTAATGCAGTACAATACAGCCATAGAGGTTTTCCCGAATAGCGCAATTGCCAGCATGTTCAATTTTAACGAAGCTCAGATGTTCGAAATTGAATCACCTGATGAAAGACAAGCTCCCAAAGTATCCTTTTGATTAGTTATTGGTTCCTATAATGGATTTTTTTGAATCGCAGGAAAATGCCCGCAAACTCACAAGACGACTTGTAATCCTGTATGTACTGGCTGTAGTTTTAATCATTGTTACCGTTTATATCGTTGTTTCAGTGATTTTTCTTGATCCTGAAGCGAGGATGGGTGATTCTCTGGTTCAGCGTTTGTGGAATGCGGAACTATTTTTCACGGTATCCATTGCTACACTTATTGTAATATCATCGGGAACGTTATTTCGTGTTATTCAGCTTAGAGGCGGGGGCGCATCGGTTGCCGAGATGATGGGGGGGAAGAAGATCAATCCTTCTACAACGGATCGTAACGAACGGCAGCTTGTGAATGTCGTTGAGGAAATGTCTATCGCATCCGGGGTGGCCGTGCCGGATATCTTTGTCATGGATAAGGAAGATAGCATTAATGCGTTTGCCGCCGGATACACCACGAATGATGCCGCCGTAGCCGTGACACGCGGAACCCTGGAACAGCTGGACCGGGATGAACTTCAAGGAGTCATAGCCCACGAATTCAGCCATATTTTTAATGGCGATATGCGGCTTAATGTCCGGTTGATCGGTATCCTTAACGGAATCCTATTGCTCAATTTGCTTGGCTTTATGCTGTTGCGCGGAGGGATATATGGAAGCATGGGTCGCAGAAGGAGCCGGTCCGGTGGTGATAAGGGGGGAGGCGCTGCCGCTATTCTGGCCCTGGCCATCGGTTTGATCGTTATTGGGTATATCGGCATGCTTTTCGGCAGGATGATACAATCTGCTGTTTCCCGCCAACGTGAATATTTGGCAGACGCCGCCGCCGTTCAATATACCCGTAATCCGGAAGGTCTTGCCGGGGCTTTATCCAAGATACGCGATGCCGCAAAAGGGGCAAAAATGCAGGATGCTCATGCCATGGAGCTTAGCCATATGTTCTTTGCGTCAGGTTTTCGCTCTGCACTGGATTCTTTGTTTGCTACACATCCACCGCTTGAAAAGCGCCTGCAGGCTATCGATCCCAACTACAAAAGAAAGGTAGAATCTGAGAGAGCAAAATCTAAATCTGGTGAAAAGGTCCGTGCGATGGACGAGGCTCAGGCTGGGCCAAAGCAAGCTGCGGCGTCATCATCAGGTGGTTTTTTTGGGGACTCTGCCGCTTCCGATCACACCTTTATCAGGCCGGAGCTATTGATGGGCGCCATTGGCGCGCCCAGCCAACAAAGCATGTCACGCGCCAAAAGTATTCTGCAGGATATCCCCGGGGAATTGCGTGAGTCCGCTCATGAGCCTTTGGATGCCAAAGCGTTAATCTACTTTCTGCTGATGGACGATGATCCTGATATCCATAACAAACAAATGGAAATGCTTGAGGAGGGGGCCGAGTCGGGCATTTATGAGAAGATTACTTCACTTTCCAGGCATTCAGATAAAATGAAACCTGAATGGAACCTGCCGTTGGTTGATCTTTCTGTTCCAGCCTTGCGAAACCTCTCGCCCAAGCAATACACCCAGTTTAAAACCAATGTTAAGGGGTTGATTCAGGCAGACGAAAAGGTATCCTTGTTTGAATTTACACTTGAGAAGGTCCTTATGCGGCACCTTGACCTTAAATATAAGAAGCAGAAAGAAGAAAAAATAGAATATCACAATCTGAAACCCCTTGCTACTGAGTTATCCATATTGCTCTCGGCATTGGCTCATGCAAGCGAAAAAGACTCGAAGAAAGCTTTTCAGAATGCGGTACATGTTATTGAAAAAGTGAGTCCGAAACTTACTCTTATAGATGAAGGCAGTATTAGCTTCGACAAGGTAGATAAATCACTGAACAAGCTGGCCCAATCAGCCGGTCCTGTAAAGAAATACTTCCTTCATGCCGCCATCGCCTGCATTACTTACGATGAACAAGTCGCCATCGAAGAGCTTGAGTTATTGCGTGCCATGGCAGATACGATAGATGTGCCGCTTCCGCCGCTGTGAGAACTAATTTACGCTTTCTTTTGTGACAGAATCGAAGTTGTGACCTGAGGGGCGTTGGTAGAGGCTTAGACCGAATTCGGGGATACTGGCCAGGATGTGATCGAAGATATCGGTCTGGATTTGTTCAAAAGCCACCCAGCCTGTTTCATTGATGAAGGCGTAAACTTGAATGGGTACTCCCTCTGGTGTTGGGTCTAATTGCCGAACCATTATAATCATATCGCTGTTAATGCCGGGATGGCCCTTCAAATAGGCCAGTATATAAGCTCTAATGGTTCCAATATTGGTAAGATTTCTGGTATTGACTGAGATGGATGAATCCACGCCATTTTTTAAATTTGCCTTCTCCAGCTCTTCGGCCTTTGCCTGAATGTATTCCTTTAACAGGGTAAATTTAGAGAAGCGAGTTATTTCCTCCCTGGTGAGAAAGCGAATTGTTGACGAGTTAATATTAATAGAGCGCATGGTCCTGCGCCCGCCGCCTTCCTCCATATTCCGGAAGTTCCGGAATGCATGTTCAAGAAACTTGTTGGTCGGGATTACTGAAATGGTTCTGTCCCAGTTTTGTACCATTACCGTGTTAAGGGCAATATCCACCACCGTACCGTCTGCTGCAAACTGTGACATTTCTATCCAGTCTCCTACTCGCACCAGGTCATTGTTTGTTAACTGAACACTGGCTACCAGGGATAATATCGTGTCACGAAATATTAATGATACAATGGCCATCATGGCACCAATTCCACTTACAAAGAACCAGGGAGACTGATTGGCCAGTTGCGCGATTATGAATATCAGTCCAAAAACATAGACGATAACCTTTGCCAGCTGTATGTAACTCTTGATCGGCCGGCGCCCGGCCATTGGAAGCGTCAGATACATTTGATGGAGTGCGGAAAGGAATGCATCGATAGCCCGTACAACAACCAATATCATAAAACAAACTACCAGGCGCTGCAGGAATCCTTCCATATTTTCCGGGAGTGCCGGAACCAGTTCCAGTCCCAGTCTTAATACAATCAGGGGTACCAGCAAGGCTAACCTTTGAGGAACCTTATTGTTGAACAGGGTATTACCCAATTGTAGTTTGCTGCGTTTTGCCCACATACTGAACAGTTTGAGAACAACAGATCTAAGCAGGAAATGAACTAAAAAAGCTACGGTAACGGCCAACGCCAAAGCCGCTGTAGCCTGAACCCAGGGTATTAGTGCCATATCCGGCAGCCATTCGGCCGTGTAAATTGGTGTTACTTCAGCGAAAATTAACAGGGGTGCAAACATTTTGTCGGTAATAGAAGGGGGTTATTAAAACAGGATTCTTTTATTCTTGAGTTCCCGAAGATAGGAATATTAACCTGCCAGCCAAAATCACCATCAATCCAGGCGCAATGTTCAAGAACTTCCAAAGCATCTGGTAATGGTAATTCGAGTCCACCGAATCGGGCGGGGATGAAGAGCTTGAACAGCTTTTTTTCTTCAATAAATTCCAGGATGCTATCCGGAAGATCATCTTTGCCTGTTTTCAGTTCATTTCTGATAAAATGGGCATCTGACTGATCTGGTAAATTCATTATTTAACAGCATTTATTATTTTGCTGAATCGGAGGGCAACTTACTGATCCATAGCTGCAATAGACGCAGCAATCATCCGGCAGGGGTTTCAGCACTTTTTTACAGCTTTCGCATTCATAGAAATACTGACAGGCATCAACCGGCATTTGCTCTTCTTTAGCGAAACCGCAGTTCGGACAGGTGATGAGGGAATGGGTTTCTAGCTTCATTTTCTTTATTTAAAAGAAAAGGCCATACAAATAGCTTGCATGGCCTGAAATTACAAATCGTACTTGTAAAATAGCTTAGGAATCGCGGTTAGTCGTAATATAATCCTTAACCGACTCCTGATCCATAATGGTTTCGCGAAAGCTAAATGAGCCTTTTTGAGTTTTATGACTCATGATAACTTTAGCCATCTTGCGCTGGGAAGCTTTTGCAGCCGCTACCTTGTCTCCAAATGATTGTTTCTTAGCCATAATTCAGTTTACTTAATTTCTTTGTGAAGGGTATGCTTTCTCAACTTAGCATTATATTTGTTGATCTCAACTCTACCCGTAGTGGTTCTGCGATTTTTGGTAGTTACATAACGAGAGGTTCCGGGTGCTTCAGTACACTCAAGTATAACCTGGATTCGATTTCCTTTTCCCTTGGCCATTGATCTCTCCTTATTGCATTAAACTGGTTTTGCCTGCTTTTTTAAGCACGGCACTAATTCCATTTTTATTGATCGTCCGCAGTGTTTTGGACGTAACTTTCAAAGTAATCCAGCGATCTTCTTCAGGAAGATAAAAACGTTTCTTCTGAAGATTGAGGTTGAATTTATGCTTTGTCTTGTTATTTGATTTTGATGAGCGAAAACCATTTAAAGCTTTTGCTCCTGTAATATCGTCTCGGCGTGACATAATGTTTTTTTAGCTTTCCGGCCGCTTTTCTTTAGTAAGCAGCACGCGTTTTTATCTTTGTATAAAATAGGATAATAAAGAGCATTAAAGATACATTTATAATGTATACGAATCAATGCTATATTTATTTAATTTACAGCGGACTCGTTATTAATTTTGTTCTGGAGTTACTTTTCTTTAATAATAGCGATCCGGGAAACGTTAATGGGGTGGCTGTTTTAGACCTTTGGAGACAGCCAGATGCTTTTTTAGCATATGTGCAAACGGCCGGGATGTAAAATAAGCCACACAATTAAGCCAAGAGGCGCGATCTATCAGTGAGGCGGCAGTCATCCCAACTTATTTTGAATTGATCAATATAAAGGCTATTTTATGAGCCCTTACTGCAATTTATTTCACACGCATACCATCCATAAAAATACCCTATGGCAGAAATGAAGCAACCTGAGTACAAAGCTTCCAATATTCAAGTTCTAGAGGGCCTGGAAGCTGTACGCAAGCGCCCATCCATGTATATCGGTGACACCGCTTCCCGCGGATTACACCACCTTATTAATGAAGTTGTTGACAACTCAATAGATGAGGCTCTCGCAGGATACTGCGACGAGATCAGCCTTGTCATTAATGAAGACAACTCCATCACCATTACGGATAATGGCCGGGGGATCCCGGTTGATATTCATGAAAAAGAAGGAATACCGGCCGTCGAGCTCGTGCTTACCAAACTGCATGCCGGCGGTAAATTTGATAAAGATTCTTATAAAGTATCCGGCGGATTGCACGGTGTTGGTGTAAGTTGTGTAAACGCTTTGAGTAAAAGGTTCCAGGTTGAAGTGCACAGGGATGGCGATATTCATGTAATGGGCTTTGCCTTCGGCAAGACCGTTACGCCCCTGCAGAAAACCGGCTCCACTAAAAAGACCGGAACCATCATTACCTTCGAACCTGACGAGACTATATTCACGCAGACCACAGAATTTAAGTTCGATATCATTTCCGATCGCATGCGCGAACTTGCTTTCCTGAATCCTGAAATTACCGTTGAGGTCATTGACAAGCGGGAAGAAGAAGAGGTTCGCGTGGAACATCATTATGAAGGCGGCGTTAAGGATTTTGTTAACTTTCTCGACGAAAACAGAGAATCGTTTATGCCCGAACCTATTTTTGTAAAAGGGGTAAGCGATGGCGAAGATAAAGTACCCGTTGAGGTTGCCCTGCAGTATAATGGCTCCTATTCTGAAAATGTTCATTCTTATGTGAATAATATCAATACCCATGAAGGCGGTACCCACATTTCAGGTTTCCGCAGGGCTCTTACCCGTACACTTAAAAATTATGGGGAAAAGAACAGGCTTATTAAAGGGAAAATAGCCATCTCCGGGGAAGATTTTCGGGAAGGCCTTACCGCTGTAATCAGTATAAAAGTAGCTGAGCCTCAATTTGAAGGACAGACCAAGACCAAACTTGGCAACTCAGAGGTTCAAAGCGCCGTAGAAGTTATTGTTTATGAGAAACTTCGTGAATACCTGGAGCAAAATCCCAAGATTGGCCGGGCTATCATTGAAAAAGTATGTCGTGCGGCAGAAGCCCGTGAGGCGGCCCGTAATGCCCGGCAGCTTGTTCAACGAAAAAGCGCCATGGCTGGTGGCGGATTACCCGGAAAACTGGCCGACTGTTCTATAAATGATCCCGAACATTGCGAAATTTATCTGGTTGAGGGTGACTCTGCCGGCGGTTCCGCAAAAACCGGTCGTAACAGAAGTTTTCAGGCTATACTGCCTTTGAGAGGTAAAATTCTGAATGTGGAGAAAGCCCGCCTAGGCAAAATATTGGAGAACAACGAGATACGGGCAATGATCACCGCTTTGGGCATCAGCATAGGACTTGATGAAGATTTTGATGTAAAAGACCTGCGCTATCATAAAATCATCATCATGACAGATGCCGATATTGATGGTTCGCACATTCGTACGCTTCTGCTTACCTTTTTTTACCGGTATATGAATCCGTTAATCGAGCATGGCCACATCTATATTGCTACGCCACCGCTTTATAAGATCACTCAGGGCACTAAAATCGAATATGCCTGGGAAGATGATACCCGGGATAAGATCCTGAAGACTTTTAAGAAAAACAGTACCCGAAAAATTGATCTCTCTCGCTATAAGGGCCTTGGAGAAATGAATCCGGAGCAGCTTTGGGAAACTACCATGGATCCTGAAACCCGGACCTTGCAACAAGTTACTATTGAGAGTGCGGCATCAGCCGATAAACTATTTACCGTTTTAATGGGCGATGTTGTTGAACCAAGGCGGGCCTTTATCGAGCGCAATTCCAAGTATGCTAACCTGGATGTGTAACTTATATGGGGGCTGTGGCTAATCCACCTTCTCTGATATTTTGAATAACTATTAAATTTAAGATTAACAGTTGGCCGATGCTTTGCGGCATCCGACAAATAAGCTAAAATATGGCAGATAGAATAATACCTATTACGATAGAAGATGAAATGCAGTCGTCGTACATCGATTATTCGATGTCGGTTATTGTTTCACGGGCCCTTCCCGATGTGCGGGATGGTTTGAAACCGGTGCACAGGCGAGCGCTCTACGGAATGAGCGATCTTGGCATGCTTCATAACAGAGCCTACAAAAAAAGTGCGCGTATTGTTGGTGAAGTGCTTGGAAAGTATCACCCGCACGGTGATTCTGCCGTATACGATACTATTGTTCGTATGGTTCAGGAATTTTCCCTGCGTTACCCTTTGGTTGATGGCCAGGGCAACTTTGGATCCGTTGATGGTGATTCAGCCGCGGCCATGCGGTACACTGAAGTTCGTATGAAACGCATTTCAGAAGAGATGCTGGCTGATTTAACCAAGAACACCGTTGACTTCCAGCCCAACTTTGATGATACGCTTACCGAGCCCAGCGTTCTGCCCAGTATGGTTCCAAACCTGCTGATTAATGGTTCTTCGGGTATCGCGGTTGGTATGGCTACCAATATGCCGCCTCACAACCTTACAGAGGTTATAGCCGGCGTCAATGCCTATATTGATAACCCTCAGGTTACCAATGAAGATCTCATGAAGCATGTTACCGCCCCTGATTTTCCTACCGGCGGTATTATTTACGGGTATGATGGTGTTAAAAATGCCTATACAACCGGGCGCGGCAAAGTAGTGCTTCGCGCTCTGGCTACCGTTGAAGAATTGCGCAGCAACCGTGAACAAATTGTTGTATCAGAGATACCGTATCAAGTTAACAAAGCTGTTTTAATTCAGAAGATAGCTGAGTTAGTCCATCTTGAAAAGATTACAGAGATATCGGATGTTCGTGATGAGTCAGATCGCGAAGGCATGCGGATCGTAATCGTTTTAAAAAGAAGCGCCGTAGCCAGTGTAGTGCTAAACCAGCTGTACAAGTTTACGCAGATGCAGCACACTTTTGGGGTGATAAACCTGGCCCTTGTCAAAGGCCGGCCAAAAGTGATGGCACTTGCTGAGATCATTAAGCATTTCGTTGATCACCGTGTTGAGGTTATCATCCGGCGTACGCTGTATGATCTCGATCAGGCGGAAGCCCGTGCCCACATACTTGAAGGGTTAAAGATCGGCGTAGACAACCTTGATGAAGTTATAAAGACCATCCGGTCTTCCAAAACGGTTCCGGAAGCCAATGACAGGCTTCGCAGGGGATATGGCCTTACTGACTTGCAGGCCAAGTCAATTTTAGACATGCGTCTGCAGAAATTAACGGCGCTTGAAAGAGACAAGATAGACCATGAGTACAAAGAGATATTAGAGCAAATAGGGGAATACCGAAGGATTCTCAGCAGCAGACAAGCGCAAACTGATCTTATCAAGAATGAATTGAAGGAAATTGACGCCCGGTATGGTGATGAACGCAGAACCCAAATTGTGCACTCCGCAGAGGATTTCAATATAGAAGATATGATTGCCGACGAAGATGTTGTGGTGACCATATCCAACACCGGATACATAAAGCGTACCCCTGTCAGCGGATATCGCCGCCAAAAAAGGGGAGGCACCGGTTCGAGGGGAGTCACTACGAAAGAGAATGAATATGTAGAGCATCTGTTTGTGGCCACCAATCACAATTATATCTTATTCTTTACCGCAGCGGGTAAATGTTATTGGCTCAAAGTTTATGAGATACCGGAAGCTACCCGGTTAGGCCGGGGCCGTGCAATTGTGAATCTTATCCAGATCGATAAAGATGACCATGTTAAAGCATTTGTTCCTGTTAAGTCTTTGGAGGATGAGGATTATACAAAATCCCACAACATTATGATGGCTACCAGCAAGGGTATTATTAAGAAAACTGCCCTTATCGATTATAGCCGTCCACGTGTAAACGGTATTTTGGCCATTAAGATTGACGACGATGATGAGCTTCTTGGCGCCGCCCTTACCGACGGTTCATCCAATATATTGCTTGGTGCGAAAAATGGGCGGGCCATCCGCTTTCATGAGACCGACGCACGTATTATGGGCAGGAACACACGCGGGGTTCGCGGAATCAGCCTAGACCATGACAAAGATGAAGTAGTGGATATGGTTGTTGTTAAGAATACCCATGAAGCTACGGTCCTTGCTCTATCCGAAAATGGCTACGGGAAACGAAGCCTAGTGGAAGACTATCGCAAGCAAACCCGTGGCGGCAAAGGAGTTATCACTTTAAAAATAACACCCAAAACAGGCAATCTAATTGCGCTTAAAGAAGTTAGCGATAAAGATGACCTGATGATCATAACCAACAACGGCAAGATCATTCGGATGCACTGCAAGGATATCCGTTCTATGGGACGCAATACCCAAGGTGTTAAGATGATGCGCCTATCCGGAGAAGACAGCATTGCCGGGGTTACCAGGGTGGTTAAAGAGGAAGATGACGATGTACCGGTGATTGACAGCAATACGCCCAACGGCCCGAATACTTCCCTCTTAAACGGCCAGGAGCCGCAAGGCGACGCTGATGATAAATCACTGTTTAACGGCGATAACAATGGAGACGGTGACGACAAAGAGTAAACAACTTGCATAGTGATATAATTAGGGGTTGCGGGAACAACACCGGAATTCCTTTTGTTTCTATAGCATGACAAGTGACCTTTCAAAGAATCTAGGGATCAAACCCGGTCAGAGTATTTCAATTATCAATGCTCCTGCCTATTATCTTAATGCACTAGGGGGATTACCTGAGAATACCATTGTAGAAGATGAACCGGTTGGCAAATTTGATCTTGTTCAAATGTTTGCTAAAGATCTGGATGAACTTCTGCGATTGGCTCCTAATGCCATTGCATCTCTTAAGCCCGGAGCTATATTTTGGGTATCTTACCCAAAACAGTCAGCACAGGTCCAAACGGACCTTACTAAAGATGTGGGATGGGATGTAATTTATGATCATAAATTCGAACCGGTTGACCATTTGAATATTGATGATATTTGGGCAGCGCGAAGGTTTGAACAAATGAAATAAAGTTCATCTGAGCTGCTGTATCATTTGGTCTAATAGCAGCTTTCTCATATCCTTTAATTCTTCAGGTTTTTCTACCCGGATATCATCTGCAAAAGATAATAACCACTCGTTTAGGTATTCCAGATTATCGAATTCAAAGGTAATTCTTTGTCGGGAGTTTTCCGTTTCTACCTGATGATGGATTTGTGCAGGCAGGGCAGCAATGAATTTACGAAGAGTGTTTTTTGATATAGTAACTACTATTTCGTTTTTTTTGCCGTTTTTGCGGTACAGCAATTCTTCTTTCGCATAATTATGATAATTAAGAAGAGGTTCATCAGAAACTACAAGATTACTCATCCGATCAAGGATAAAATTACGAGGTTCTCTTCTTGTATGACAATGTCCAATTGCATTCCAATGGTCATTATAGAATACCAATAGGAGGGGGTCCATCACTCTTTCGCTATATTTATTCGTTTTGTCGTGATAGGAAAATGCAAGCGTTTTCTTATTGGAAATTGCCGTACAGATGGCGAACCAGTTTCCACCTTTCTTTTTTATGGATACTTTTTCTTTGTGGGGGTCTACAATTGTTTTTTCATCCATAGCATTCATAAAATCTTTAAGCTCGCTGGGGATAACTGAATTTATCTTCAACTCCACCTCGCGGGCATCATCGACCAATATCTCATCTATTTGAGACTTCACAAAAGACAGACCCATCATAACTGTTGCCAGTTGTTTGGTGGTAAACATGAGAGGGGGGATGGTTCCTCCGCGCATAATACCATAGCCTTCGTCAGGATCATAAGTTAATGGGACATCCGAATCC
The DNA here is from genome assembly GCA_040878085.1 of Balneolales bacterium. GTDB lineage: Bacteria > Bacteroidota > Rhodothermia > Balneolales > Natronogracilivirgulaceae > JBBDMU01. Next base: position 131,656 of record JBBDMU010000027.1, on the reverse strand, counting down.
TGAAGTAACCTTAAATCGCGATAGACAGTTCGTTTAGATATCCCATATTCTGTTGCTATTTTATTTACACTTAGTGCCTTGCCCGATTGGATCAGATAAAATAGTTTTTGTCTTCTTTGCGTACTGTTCATTACTGCTTATTAACCAATAGGATGAATTTCTCTTTATAGAAATCCTGGGGGTGCATCGTCGAAAGGTCAAATGCATGAACTTGTAAATCTAACTCACTGATTTCCTTAAGTTCCTCCTGGTAATCCTTTCCCTTATACACTATCGCTTTTTCCCAGTTTACATTTCTGGTTCTCTCAAATAAATCCTTCAGTTTAAAAGCGTGCATGGTAGTTAAAATATAAGGCTCATCAATTACCTGTTTACCAACATCACCGGTCCTAACTTCACAATTTTTTAAATCAAGTTGTTTAACAATTTGTTTTAAGACCATGCATTTCTTTTCGGATATATCATTAAGAATAAAACTGCAATTGGGAAGAGCTATAGCAAGCGGAATTCCCGGCAATCCACCACCGGTACCCGTATCCAAGATATGCTCGCTTCCTTTATACATATTTAGTGCCAAAGGGAACAAGCTATGGCGGATATGCTCAAACACATGCTCTTTACTAGCATTTCTGCTAACAAGATTTACTTTACGATTCCACCATAATAATTGATCGGCATACCTATCCAACTGATAACTATTGGCTGTATATATCTTCTTCAGAATTTCTAATGTTTCACGTGAAACATTAGAAATGTTATGAGGTATTTGTTTCACGTGAAACATTAGTTTTTGATATAGACCATTAATACAGCAATGTCACTAGCAGAAACGCCACTAATGCGGCTTGCCTGGCCTATTGTTTCAGGCTGTACCTTTACAAGTTTTAATCGACCTTCCGTTGATAGGCTTTTAATATTCTCGTAATGGATCTTTTCGGGAATATGAAGGTTTTCTTCTCTGCTGATTTGAGCCACCATTTCGTATTCTTTTTCTATATACCCACTATACTTTAATTGAATCTCTACCTGCTCTACAACTAGTGGGTTTTTTGTTATGCTTGTGATCTTTTCATTCAATTCAGAGTCCGTTTCCATTAGTTGATTAATGGACAAGTGTGGCCGAGTAATAAGGTTTGGTATTTTAATAGATTGTTTGAGTCCGGTAGTGCCAATAGATTCGAGCATAGAATTGAAGACATCTGGTTTAGCACTATAGTTCATCAGGAAGTCATGGAGTTTATCAATCTGATCTTTCTTATCTAAAAACCTGTTGAGCCTTTCATCTGTAGCTAAACCAATTTTGTGCCCCATTTCGGTTAACCGAAGGTCAGCATTATCCTGGCGTAATAATATTCTATGTTCAGCTCTGGAGGTGAACATTCGATATGGTTCATCGGTACCCTTGCTTACCAGATCATCAATAAGTACACCGATATAGCCTTCAGAGCGTTGTAATATTACCGGTTCATTGCCCTGTACCTTTCGCGCTGCATTAATGCCCGCCATTAGTCCCTGACATGCAGCCTCCTCATAACCGGTAGTGCCATTAATTTGTCCGGCAAAAAATAAGCCTGAAACTTGTTTAGTTTCCATACTTCTTTTTACCTGATGAGGTGGAAAAAAGTCATACTCAATGGCATAGCCAGGGCGAATCATAACACACCGTTCAAAGCCAGGTATAGTTTGTAATGATTTGTATTGAACTTCTTCGGGTAGACTGGTGGAAAAACCATTCAGGTACATTTCATTTGTGTTGCTTCCTTCTGGTTCAAGAAATAATTGGTGACGATCTTTATCTGCAAATCTATCAATTTTATCTTCAATGGAAGGGCAGTATCGTGGTCCGGTAGATTTAATTCTTCCACTGAACATCGGACTTTGGTCAAATCCTGTTCTGAGTGTATCGTGCACTTTATCATTGGTATAGCCAATCCAACAAGTCATTTGGTCATCTATTCCCGGTAGTTTATCTGTCATAAAAGAAAAGGGGCTGGGATTTTTATCACCATACTGAATTTCAAGCTGGTTATAATCTATAGTACGACCATCAAGTCTCGGAGGGGTTCCAGTTTTTAATCTCCCAGAAACAAAACCTAGTTTCTCTAGAGACGCTGTAATACCTATTGAGGCTCTTTCTCCGGAGCGACCACCGCCAAACTGCTTTTCTCCAATATGAATGAGTCCGTTTAAAAATGTACCACTGGTAAGAATGATAGTTTTAGCATCAAATTGTTGCCCTGTTTGAGTCATCACTCCATAAGCTTCCATTTGATCATTAACCAGTATATCTAAAACATTATCTTGCCTGAATGCGAGGTTAGGAATCTGCTCTAGTTTATCTTTCATAATGGAAGCGTAAAGCATGCGATCATTTTGAGATCGAGGACTCCACATTGCAGGGCCTTTACTTCTATTTAATACACGAAATTGAACTCCGGACCCATCAGCAACGATTCCTGTTAATCCTCCCAATGCATCTATTTCACGAACAAGTTGCCCTTTTGCTACACCACCAATAGCAGGATTGCAGGACATTTGAGCAATTGCATTAAGGTTCATTGTAATCAATAAGGTTTTGTTGCCCATATTAGCAGCTGCAGCCGCAGCCTCACTTCCGGCATGGCCGCCGCCAACAACAATAGTATCGTACGCAGGGTAGATAAATTTCATTTAATTGTATTCTATTTTTATTAATGTGTTTCTACACAATATTTCATTTAAAAGAAACGAGATCATTAGGTTATAATTTTAATAAAATCATAAGAGTAATTGTTTACCATGAAAGATAATAAGATATTAGATTAGGATTTCGGTTTGGGTCAGCCTTACTTCTTATTTCATGACTGCTGTTCTTTCATATATGCTATATTATAATTCCGAGAATGGTTAGGGTCACCATCCATAATATCTTTGATCGCATTCTCAACAAATTCCCTGGCAAGGAATAAAGAAATAAAAATATAAAGTGCACCCTCCCCTAATAATAGTTGAGCTTCACTAGCATCATAAGATGTCACAATTATATCTGCTTTTGTATTCTGTTTCAAAGCTTTTTGAGCTATTCCACGACTGGGGGCAGTAACTATAACTAATTTTGCCATATCTATTTTTGCACTTTTCCATGTTAAACTATCTAGTGCATCAGCAAATAAATAAGATTCATGCTTGGATTGAAGGATGGATATTAATGGCGGATCATTTTCAATGACAAGAACTTTCTCGCCTTTTTTCTTTAATGTATCGATTATCCTTTTTCCTTTTACCCCATATCCAACTAGTATAATGTGATTATGTAATAATTCTTTATGGTGATCAAACTCATGATGCTTTGTAATTTTTGTAAATATATACTGAAAGAATAAGTAATATAGTTTTTCATTGTACTTCGTAGTATATGAACTCAACGTTATTGTAATAATAGCTGAAAGTATTATAGCATTAAATAATGAAGTATCAATTATGCCTATTAATGATGCTTGTATTGCAATCATCAATGCAAATTCACTAACATGATCTAACTGTGTGGCCGTATTAAAGGCAGTCCGATTTTTATAACCCTGCCATATCAGTACTAGAATTATTACCATGGGTTTAATAATCATGGTAATGAAGACAATAGTAAGAGCAAATAGAATATCCTCTTTAACGGGCATTAGAATAAGTGCACCTAGTGTTACAAAGAAAATTACAGAAAAGAAATTCATAAGCGATCCCATGGTATCAATAACTTTGTTATCATAAGGGTACTTAGATAAAGCCATTCCCGCAACAAAGGCCCCTACAATAATTGATATTTCAAGAAATACGCAAAACCATATAAATCCAGATAATATACTAAGTCCAATAAGCAAGACAAATTCAGAGGATTCCTCTACTATTTTCACTAACCATGGAAAAGCATATTCCCTGGTAAAATACCCAAGAGTGAAAATCAGTATTGCATACAATAGAGTAATGCCAATTGTTTCTAATGAAATAGGTATAATAGAGATTACTGTAATGATAAGTATGGCAACAAAATCCTCTATAACATTCATTGATTCAGATAATCTGCGATATACCACCTTCAGTTCTTTTATATCTATACTTGAATCATATTCAACTAAAGTGGAGCTTAGAGCAGCGGCAATACTAAAATATGTAGCATTTAAATAGTTGAACCCCATTAAATATGCTGCCCCATATGAAATAGCAAATATCAGGGATAATTGTATGAGTGATATAATATAACCATTGTGCAGATTATTAAGAACCTCTTGTGACCCGCTTCTAACTCCCAAAATAAATGTGAGGAAAATAATACCAAACTGTACTAAATCTAGTAATAACAGTTCATCTATAAATATGCCAGCAATTATACCAGCTACGATATATGCGGGAATTGCAGGTTGTCCAAATTTGCCAAATATAATTAGAACAATAGTTGCAGAAACAAAAATGAAAGTCAAAGCAAGTATGGTTTCAAACATAACTGGCTTCCTTTTTAATTTCGTCCAAATCGGATGAAACTATTTCCATAAATTTAGACCTATTCTCAAAATATACGGCAAGATATTGTACTATTTTTACCTGCGTAAGTATATCATAAACTATTACATAGTGAGCACCTTTATCGTAATATTCTATAGCTTTTTTTGCACTTTCTGATCTCAGTATTTTTATAACATGAGGTCCTGTTTGAGTCAATATAAAATCATTAACACTAGAGTCTTTAGTGAGATTCATAACAAATGCGGCCTCCCCAAACGCCGTCTCATCACGAATTTCTTCCTGATTTATATTTCCAAAAACATAAATTGCATGATTACTTTCTGTACCATTAACTCTTTCAGGATCTTTATCAACAAATACAATTTTATTATAGTGTTTAATTAACAGAGGCAGTAGATATTGTGACAATGCATTATTACCTATCACTATTGCATGATCTTTTAGTTCAGATAATTGTATGTCCCGCTCATTCTCATTTCTAAATCTCATGAGAAAACTTTCAAAGACATCATAGATTTCATTATTGTAGTATATCAGATAAGTTGATATACTCATTGTACCAATAGCCATAACACTGAAATAACCAAGAATTTCTTCATTAATGAATCCACGTGTCACTGCAAGGGTTCCAACAACTAATGAAAACTCACTTACTTGAGTCATATTTATACTCCCTATAAACGTCGTTTTTATATCAAACTTCTCACGGTGTATGAGATAAAACATGATCAGAAAATTCCCGATCATTAAACCTATTGATGAAATAAATGCCTCCTTCCAATAAAGTATGAGAAATTCGGCTTCTACCCGCAGACCAATGGATGTAAAAAAAATGATCATAAAGAAATTGGTGATTGGCCGTATTCTACCTCTTAATTCAGCACTATATTGTAACTGACCCAAACTTAATCCCGCAAGAAAGGCCCCAATTTCTACCGATAATTCTAAGTACTCGGTAAATGAAATGAATAGAAATCCCCAGGCAATAGCTTGGACAAAAAACGCATGGCTGTGTCTGATGGTAATATCTAATAATAAGGGTAAAACATACCGTGAAGCTGCTAGTGCAAAGGTGCCAAGTAATGTTAAAAGTAAAAGCACCCATGCAACACTTAAAATAATTTCTGAGGGGCTGTCCAAAGATTCAGCATTAAAAATAGCCAGTATGATAACCAGATAGATATCCTGAATTATTAATACACCAATGTTAATACGTCCGGCAACCGTTGTCGTTTGTTTTTTATCAGCTAATATTTTAACTATGATTGGGGTTGCGCCAAATACGGTACATAGTGCAATAATAAATGTTTCGACCAGAGTAAACCCTACAGCATATGCAATGCCAAAAGCCAAAGCTGTCTGTAGAATAGTTTGGTAAATTGAAATATGTACAACAGACCTAAGTAAGTCCTTAATTTTTTCAAAGCTCATCTCGAATCCTATCAGGAAAAGCAAGAACGCAAGCCCTAGTTCTGAAAACAATTCAATGAGAGAGGATTTTAAAATAACATTCAGAAATACAGGTCCTAAAATGATACCTGTAAACAGATAAGCAACAATTGCAGGTTGCCCCGTTTTGCGTGCAGCAAGACTTAGTATAGTGGCGCTAATTATGATAATTGCAAAATCAACAGCAATTATCAATTCATTATCAACCATTTAGTAAAAGTATATGTTCCCTATGAATTCTTGGTTATCTAATGCTTACAAATATTTGTCCCTATTTAGTTTCAATGCAGCAAAAGAAAAAAGAGAAACTATTACCAATTAATCGAAGCAAAATACCTGCATATCACTGTTCGCAATAAAGCTGTAATAACCATAAATTAATTACGGTGCTAATTTTACGTTATACTTATTAATAAAACCCTTTTACCATGTCAGTCTATGAAACCATTCTCGCTGATTTAAAAACAGCAATGAGAAACAAAGACTCCGTAAAACTTAATGTGCTGCGTTCTTTAAAAGCCGCTATCCTTCAAAAAGAAATAAGCGAACGCAAAGGTGGAGAAGGCGCTCTTACAGACGAGCAAGTGATCTCTGTGATTATGAAATCAGCAAAGCAGCGCAAGGAATCAATTGATCAGTACGAAAAGTATGACCGAAAGGATTTGGCTGAAAAAGAAAAAGAAGAACTTGTTATAATTGAATCCTATTTACCAAAAATGCTTTCTGAAGATGAAATTCGGGATGTTGTACAAACAGTTATTGAAGAAACCGGTGCCTCTTCGCCACAGGAAATGGGCAAGGTAATGGGTAAAGTAATGCCTCAACTAAAAGGCAAGGCAGATGGTGCATTGATTAACAAAATTGTGAAAGAGCAACTTAACTGATGAATCTACTAGATATTATTATACTAGCTCCATTGCTCCTTTTTGCCTTTCAAGGGTATAGAAATGGTCTAATAAGAGAACTATTAGGCGCAGTAGGTTTGATTCTGGCCATTTTCTTTTCGTTCCAATATATGGCTGACTTATCAGCATACCTTATAGTCCAAATGGATACTGATTCAGCTTTTGTACCCTACTTTTCGTTTGGGATCATTTTTTTACTGGTTTTACTGGCTGTGCAGATTGTTATTTATTTGATTGAAGGGATCCTTAGAATAACATTTTTAAGCCTTCCCAATCGTTTATTGGGTTCTTTATTCAGTGCCTTAAAGGCTGGTCTGGTAATCAGCATTATATTACTGTTGTTTTCAGGGTTCAATTTGCCTGAAGAGAAAGTGGTCTCTGATTCGCTTTTTTACCCATACATCATACAACTGGCTCCCGAAACGTATAATACCTTAGCCAAAATATATCCAGGTGCCACAAATTATATAGATGCCGTACAGAATATCTGGGAAAATCAATCCCCTATAGAATTTCCTGATGAGTAGCATAATATCATTATTTTCTTTTATTTATTTAAATTATATACGTATTAATGAATTTCCTCCCTGTTGATGAACAACTGACACTCCTCCGCCGCGGCACTGTAGAAATAGTGCCTGAAGTTGAATTAATAGAAAAACTGGAAGAATCCAGAAAAAACAATACGCCATTAAAGATTAAATTAGGCTGTGATCCAACACGTCCTGATCTTCATTTAGGTCACTCCGTTATTCTTAGAAAGTTGCGGCAGTTCCAGGATCTGGGTCACCAAGCTATATTAATTATTGGTGATTTTACGGGTATGATAGGCGATCCATCCGGTGCCAATAAAACAAGGCCTTCGCTGAGTCACGAAGAAATGCGAAACAATGCCCAGAGCTATTATGAACAGGCCTCTAAAATACTGGACAGAGACAAAACGAAGATCGTATACAATTCTGAATGGCTGGGGAAAATGTCATTTGAAGATGTCATACGCCTTGCTTCGAAGGTAACTTTGGCGCGCATGATTGAACGTGATGATTTTGCAAATCGTTACAAAAAAGAAGAACCCATATCCATGCATGAATTCTTGTATCCTCTGGCGCAGGGCCAGGATTCTGTTCATCTTAAATCTGATGTAGAATTAGGCGGAACTGATCAAAAATTTAACCTATTGGTTGGCCGTCACCTCCAGCGGGAAGAAGGTTTATCTCAGCAAATATGCCTGATGATGCCCCTGCTCGTAGGCCTCGACGGCACGCAAAAGATGTCAAAGTCCTATGATAATTATATCAGCCTCGACGAGCTTCCGGGTGATATGTATGGCAAAACGCTTTCGATCCCTGATGATCTTATCTATTCTTACTTTGAACTCGTTACGGATGCCCCGTCTGAATTACTCCCTGAAATTAAGGAAAAATCAGGAATAGATCCCCGTAACGCTAAACATGATTTGGCTTTCACATTGACCAGGATGTACCATGGAGAGGAAGCCGCAATTGAAGCACGAGATCAGTTCCAGAAAACAGTAGTGAAAAAAGAAATCCCTGACGATTTACCGGAACTTAATTTTGAATCAAATAGCACTCAAAATTTATTGGCTATCATCAAAGAAACTAACTTTGCTCCTAGTGCCAGTGAAGCTCGCCGTTTGGTAAAACAAGGAGGCGTATCAATTGATGGCGAAAAAATTAAAGACCCAGCCCATGATCTCCGATTTGAAGACGGATCCGAATATATACTCAAAGTCGGCAAACGAAAGTACTGTAAGTTGATATCGAGGTAATTCATTCAGCAATGAGAGCTTCAATTACTATCTTCATCTGCATAAGCCTGTTCTTGTTTATCTATGGTTGCAGTTCGAAAAGTTATTCTACAGATAATAACTATGATCTGTTAATTGAGAACGGAACCGTGATAGACGGAACCGGTTCTGCTGGTGTCCGTTCTGATGTGCTGATCCGCGACGACCAGATTATTTATATAGGTGATGTTAATCCCTCTGATATCCGGGTCAAACGTGTTTTAAATGCCGAAGGAAAAGTGGTTACACCCGGATTTATTGACACACACGCACACGGTAATCCACTGCGCACACCTGAATTTCCCAATTTCCTGGCTATGGGCGTCACTACCATTACCCTGGGCCAGGATGGTAGTAGCCCCAGTGTAGGTGATACCTATAATTGGATGATGGATGTTAAACAAGCACAACCCGCTGTAAATATAGCCCATTTCGTTGGACACGGATCCATTCGCCGAAAAGCGGGTGTTGATGAGAAAACTGATGTCAGTGCCGATGAAATGCAGGAAATGGTTGATTATGTAACAGAAGCAATGGCCGCAGGCAGTTTTGGCATGACTACCGGACTTGAATACCTTCCCGGAACCTATGCCGGCTTAAATGAATTAACTTCTCTTGCAGAGCCTGTTGGTCGAAATAATGGACTCATAATGAGCCATATCCGCAATGAAGATGACAGTAATATTGAAGATTCCATAAATGAATTACTTGAGCAAGGACAAAATACTGATACGCCAGTTCATGTTTCTCACATCAAAATTGTGTACGGTAATGACGTAAACCGTGCTGATGATGTGTTGCGAATCATGCAAAATGCTCGTGATAAAGGCCAAACCGTCACCGCTGATATTTACCCCTATACTGCAAGTTATACGGGTATAGGCATTGTATTTCCTGATTGGGCAAAAGCCCCAAATAATTATAAACAAGTAGTCGCTGAACGCCGTGAGGAATTGGTTGAATTTCTTCAAAACAGGGTAAACCGACGAAATGGTCCGGAATCAACTTTATTTGGGACCCCACCTTACGCAGGAAAAACACTGGCCGAGGTATCCGAAGAGGCCGGAAAACCTTTTGAAGATGTACTGATCGATGATATTGGTCCCACAGGAGCCAGTGCTGCTTATTTCGTTATGAATGAAGACGTAATGGCTCGTTTCCTGGTGGATCCCAAAGTAATGGTTGCCTCAGACGGAAGCCCAACCATGCGCCACCCCCGGGGTTATGGAACCTTCGCCCGAATTATTAAAGAATATGTAGTTGATAAAGAAGTACTGACTCTTGAAAACGCTATACATAAAATGACTGGTCTACCAGCAGTAACACTTGGAATGGACAAAACGCGTGGTTTCCTAAAACCCAATCTCGCTGCTGATATCTTGATTTTTGATCCCAAAAAAGTGGTTGATCATGCCGATTTTGAAAATCCCCATATCCTTGCTGAAGGTTTTGATTATATAATAGTAAATGGCGGATTGGCAATAGATGATGGTAAAATAACCAATACCCCATTTGGTATGATGTTAAGAAAATAAATGGAATATGAAATGATCAGGTAAAATTATCATTTCTAGTGATTATTAGAAACCATCCCAACTTAATCGTATTCAAATTAATGAAAGAGCAACCTTCCATCATTGAATGTAAAGATGGCTCACATACTCTTTTTTCAAAAGAATATAATCAGCACTATCATAATCCAAATGGAGCGGTAAAGGAAAGCCTGTATATATTTTTTGAAGCAAACGGACTACGGGATGTTCTAAAAGAAGGACATAATTTCACAGTAATGGAGGTTGGTTTTGGTACCGGATTAAACCTCCTGTTACTTGCCGACTTGCACGAAAGCATGGGATCATCTTCCAAAGTTAGCTTTTATTCTGTCGAATCTAATTTAATAGCTCCAGAAACAGCAGAGAAAATGAACTATGCCGCGTTTTTAAAACATCCTCACCTCAAAAAGGCCTTTCCTGACTTCTTTAAAGCATCTCCCGGTATAAACAAATTTACGGTTACCAAAGATATCAGTTTTAATCTATTTAACGGCCTATTTGAAGATTTTCAGAGCAATTCATTACAAGCAGATTTCATCCTTCATGACGCATTCTCTCCTGGCGTAAATACAGAATTGTGGAGTATCGATGCCTTCACAAAATTAAGAGCACACTCCAGTGAAAGAGCCGTTCTATCTACCTACAGTTCCGCCGTAAAGGCCCGAGATGCTATGGCCCGGGGTGGATGGGTACCAACACGAATTCCCGGAGTTCTGGGGAAAAGAGAAATGACCATCGCAAGGGCACGTTAGCAGCTAGTTTCAAATTTCTGGTTTCTGGCTATCTGCCTATTCAAAACCGACAAACAAAAAACTATCAACTAAAGACCAAAAACCACCCCTCACTTCATTTCTATTAATAATTTACCCAAGAACTTATCACCATATACTTTTCGAATGTGAACCATATCACTCACCACATATAAATTTTCTTTACTACGGGAAAATGCAACGTTTAACAACCGGGGGACACTCAAGCCGTTCTTTGTTTCATCAAAAGGACGTACAGAATAATGCCTTACTTTGCCATTTTGCATCTCACCGCTCATTACGGTATCGAATATAATAGCAAGTTTTTCTCGTCCCTGGAAAGTATGAATGGTACCAACCTCAACTTCCCCATAACCAGCTTTTGTAAGTCTTTTTCGCAGGTCCCAGGCTGGTGAACGAAAGGGAACTATGATACCAATTTCACGCATAGGAAGGTTTTTACGGATAACCAGACCTTCAACCATTTCCATCACAAGGTCTTCGTGAGCCTGATTTAGCGGTTGAAATCCCTGTCCACCGGTTTTCTTGATGATAAAAGGATTCCGAGCCGCACTATTAATGACGTGCATAGACTTCTTTCGTTTACCTTTCTGCTTAATTAACGCCGTTTTAAGCCGCCCTTCATAGAATACCTTGCTTATAACATCTGCTAGATCACTGTTTAATCGATACTGTGTGTCAAAAAAACCAGTACTATTAGGATTTGCATCATGCCAGCTAAAAAGATCTGCCGTAGTTTTCGCTTGGGAAGCAAAACTGAAAATATCCTTCTCCAGAAAATCTTTTGCTGTACGGTCATTGGTGATTGAAATAGGAGGGAGCTGCATAGGATCACCAACCATTACCATATGCGATTTAGCCTTGGATGCCAGTACAACCAGATAGGGAAGATTAGCCATAGATGCTTCATCAACTACAACAGCATCAAATTTTTGAGATTGCAAAACATCGGAAGTGCATACTCTAGCCAGGGTAGTACCAACAAGTTTCTTTGATTTTAATACTTTATAAGCAACCTGATCGAAACTAGCCGCTTCATCGGATAAATCATTTTCGATAGCCTCCTCACCGCCCATTTCTTCCACTTTACTGGTAAGCATTTCTAATCGTAAGGATAATTCGGCCGGTATCTTCTTTTTATAATATTCATATTCCTGATACTGATCCCTTAGCTTTTTATAATCCTCTAAAAGCTGATAAATCCGTAAAGTCTTATCCTTTTGCTGTTTGGCTACAATTTCAAGTTGATTCTCAAACAGTATGTCTTCCAGCCCTTTTTGCTCAAGAGCGGCCTCACCGTACCGGGTAATATCCGGACGAATTTCATTTTTGCGCAGCAGAGTGAGTGCCTGAATAGTGCTGATCATTCCAACATCTACGGCGCGATTGGTATTGGATGCAAAAAGTACCCGTTTACCTTGCATCAAATAATTTGCAATTATATAACCGAGGGTAGAAGTTTTACCGGTTCCCGGAGGGCCCCAAATAAAACTAACAGGCTCACGAATGGCCATTTCAATTCCCTTGACCTGAGAATCATTCCTGTCACCATCATCCTTAATTACGGTTGTGTTAGATAATTTTGTGGAAGAATCGGGAAAGAACAGGCTTTGTATTTGGCTGAGTTTCTCTTTGCTATTACCTTCTTTAATTCCCAGTATATGATCTTTAATTCTTCTCAGAATGAAATCATTTTCCCATTCAAGGTGTACTTCTCTAATCGTGTTTCCCTGATTTTTCGGGAACTTGAGAATGATGCTCTTTTCCGGAAACTCACTTGCAGTAACTTCATACGTTTTGTCATCGACCTTGGCATTAAATTTTTCAGCAAAACGTAGAGAAGGATTTGTGGTATCAAAACGGTAATAGTGCCCTCCACCAGGTTTAGAATCTTTAACACCTGACCAAAGTATATCTTGAGAGGGTTTTTCCAGCACTGCTTTAATTTCAGAATCTAACGCTTCAAGAGCTTGATCGAGAAGTTTTTTGGTCTGCACTTTTTATAGGATGAGATGAGTTGAAAAAGAAGAATAACTTATGGTTTCATTGCCGTTATTTCAATGAAAATAATCTTCCAGGTGCCTTTTTCTTTTGTATAATAGCATTAGACAATAAAAAAGATTGTTACAGGAGAACCTTCGATTTTTGGATGGTTGATAACTTGTGTAATTCGTGGAAAAGCAAATTACCATCAGTTTCACATGTTTAAGCTTTAATGATGTCTTTTAAATTGCCTGTTAAGGTTAATTAACAAGGAAGATAACTTTTCCTGCAGGTGGTAATCATTAAAGAAAAGTATAACATATTGTTTAATAGTACTTTATAAAAGAACCTTTTTAATAGATTATTAATATGCTCTTAAAGAAAATTTAAATCTCTTTAAGTTATCCACACCCTTTTTCGGTTAATAAGTAATTTTTTTATTTCTTTTTTATAGTAATAGAGCCTGTGGGAAAGTGGATAACTTTTTCATGCTGATTCGAAAATAGCATTGTTGTTGAAAAGTGAATAATTCTGTGGAAAACAATGACCGGAAAAACCCGCTCTCTATTCATATTTTAAATTTTATTAACAAAACCCCATGCTTCACACATAAAATTTCTTTTCCTTTGTTAACAGAAAAAGTTATTCTTTCACTGTGTTAATGGAAACAGGTTTTATGTTCACCGGGTTGTATAAGTTTTTTTGGTAAATCCAGTTTCTTTTTAACCACAATTTATAAGCAGTTTATCCACAAGATTCCCAACAAAAGATCCACTCCATGAAAGTAGTCGTACAGCGCGTTAGTCAGGCATCGGTAAAGGTTAATAATAATATTACTGGTAAAGTTGGAAAAGGACTCTTGCTTCTCGTGGCCGTACATCAAAACGACGAAATAGAACAGATGAAATGGGTTGCCGATAAAATTGCTAAACTCCGCATATTTGAAGATGAGGATGGGAAAATGAATAAATCAGTGCTGGATGTAGCCGGCGAACTTTTGGTCGTTTCTCAGTTTACCCTTTATGGTGATGTTAAAAAAGGCACGCGTCCCAGTTTCATTGAGTCGGCCCGCCCCGAAAAGGCTGAGGATTTGTATGACAAAATGGTCCGGTACTGGGAAAAAACGTATAATATAAATGTTGAAACAGGGCAATTTGCAGCCATGATGGAGGTTAGCCTGGTAAACGATGGACCGGTAACTTTGGTAATAGAAAAAAACAGTGAAGTTATAAGTGATGAGGTATAAAGGATAAGTTCTTGTAATAAATGCATCGCATGGATTGACTATCCTTATTATTTAATGCTATGGCCCTAATATTTTTATTTATTGACGGTGTGGGCATGGGGGCGCCACAAAAAAGCAATCCTTTCCACACCAAGAAGTATCCGGTATTCGAAAAAGCTGCAGGCGATCAAGCTTTTTTGCAGGGATTTGAGCCTGTCGTTAAGGAAAGTCATCTTTTTAAGGCTGTTGATGCCAGACTATCCACGGAAGGTTTGCCACAAAGCGGAACAGGCCAGGCCACCATGTTCTCGGGGCAAAATGCAGCTAAACTAGTGGGCCGTCATTTTGGTCCGTATCCGCATTCCCGGACGCGTTTTTTATTAGAGGAAGAAAGTTTATTTAAAAGTATTCAGAGGATAGGCCGTAGCTGTTATTTTATGAACGCATATCCAAAGATATTTTTTGATAGGGCAAAATTGAAGAATAGATGGAGCTGCACCACCTTAATGACTTTAGGAGCCGATATTCCTCTTAATACCGTAGAGGAGGTAATAAATGGCCATGCCATAACCGCTGAAATCCTACAGGATGTATGGCATTCTGTATTAGATCTAGAAGTACCTCAAATTACTGTCGAACAAGCAGCCCACAGAGTACTGACGAAAGCTGGCGAGCATGATCTTATTTTAGCCGAATATTATCTCACTGATAAAGCCGGCCACGAAAAAGACCCGGTAAAAGCTGACTGGGTGTTACAGCGTTTTAATGATTTTTTGGGAACTATCTTATCAAAAAACGATGAAAACCATACAGTTCTGCTGGTAAGTGATCATGGTAATGTTGAGGATCTTTCAACCAAATCACACACTATGAATGATGTGCCGCTATTTGTTCACGGACCGGGCGCATATCTGTTTGACGAGGTAAACAGCCTTGTAGATATTAAACCCGTATGCCTGCGCTGGTTTGCACAGTCTGGAGAGTTTTATTCCGGCGACAATATCTCCAACGGCATATAATACCGAAGTAATTGATGTTCACTGTCAGAATTTAGACGGTTTAGCTCTTCAACATTACCCCGCTCTTTCTGCACTTTCCCGCTGTAACGGGAAATCCATTTGAAGTCGGAGTATTTGGGCTGTCCGTTTAGTGAGGTATTAAAGATGCCGCTTCTAAGGCTTCTTAGTATCCATGCCAGCCGCTCATTTTCAACTTTTTCCAGAAAATACTTCAACTCCCGGCTATTCATTACCCCCATCGTCGTAGTCCGTTTCTTCCCTTTAAAAAAAGATTCGCCGAAAAGGTCTTCGTCGCCGATTACATAACTAGCGCATACATCTTTTTTTGATTTGCTCATGGGCAGGCTGTAATAGCCTCCTGCAAAATGGGCAATCCCTTTATCGAAAACGGCCATAGCATAAATGGGAAGCTGAAAGCTTAGCCCGCAGTTAATACCATTATGGAACTTATTGATGCCATAAGTTCCGGATTTGTAGTCGTAAACGATGGCTGTGTCAGAGTTCTCATCTACATCTATACGGTCAATTACACCTATAATCTTTGTTTTTATATCACCGTAATCGCGATGCAGTGTCCAGTGGTATTCCATATTAAAATCAGGATGGCCGAACATGGTAGCCGGACGCATAGGGGCAGTTTCTTCAATGAGCTGTTTCCGCAGTAAATTCTCGTACTCAAGAAACCATTTCGTGATCCGCCGAATATTATTGATCAATATATCGGGAAACGGAGAGTCTTTATAACCAAGCTGATTACGGTACTCATCCAAAAGAGAATCTGTTATTTCAGTTAATCGTTTTCGGGCAGCCTCAGAATCATCCGCCGGCCAAACAAGCTGAACATTTTCGGATGCAAAAGGGGTATCCGGTGTATAAAATGCCTGAAGGATCTCATGCAGAAGTTTCCCCTTAATGTCGGATTCTGCCTCATCACGATATATCTCAGGTGGACTCAATTTCAATACCCGGTTAAAAAAATAATCTAAAGGCGACCCTACATATTCATCAAGCCGCGAAATGGATGTCTGTACCGTATTATCTGGTGCATTTCTATCCCACCAATTCTTGATTTGCCCGGCTATTATGCTTTCGTGCTCCGAAAAACCAGCGCCATTAAGCACACCATCATAGATGCTCATACATTTCGGATTCTCCCGGTCATGCGTAATAGCTGAAACAAGTTCAGCATGAATGGGATGATATTTTTCGAACAGGGAATCCGTTTTAACAGTAACATTTTCTGCCATCTGTTGGTACATATCTCTCTGGCAAAGCTGTAAATCGTTAGGTTCAGCCGGCCAGGCTTTATTTTCAATGCCGTTATCTTCTAATTCAAGCAAAAGGTCCTGCCACAAAGAGGAGCCGATCACCTTATTCTGATTTACAAAGTCCGGCCGTGAAATAAATAACTGTTTTGCACCCGCCAGTTGTCGCATCAATTCCAGGCGAGCTTCCAAATAACTGTCCGGGCGGGCCTGATATAACATGCCCGATAGCTTTTCTTCGTAACGGAATTGGAGGTAATCCATATGTTCTCCGGCTGGAAACCCCCCTTCGTTCATGCCGAGCAGAAAAACGGTTTTGCCAAAGGTATCCGAAAAATATCCCGCCTGGGTAAGCAGGATCCCCTCAGGACGCTCTTCAGGTTTTTCACGCTGTTTCTCAATCGAAAGCTTTAGGATATCAGTAAAGTCATCATGATTCATCTCCGGTGATAGCCCCAGCCGATCATGCGTTTCCAGAATCTCGTTCAGGGTATCCAGCATCTTTGACCGCACAACATTAGCTTCACTGCTGAAAAGATTCTCGGGCATCGAAAGCAGTTCTCGCGAATGTTTTACCCAATATCGCAGGAAATGCACGCCATCTACGGCATATTTATCTTTAAAAGCGACCAGGTGTTTAATAACATTCCGGTAGAACAGGCGATTATTTTCAAGTTTCTCAATAGCCCTAACTTCATCAAAATTCTCACGCGTCTGGTTGTTATTTTGTATGCTGGCTATTTGGCTGTCAAAAATGGAATCAAGCTGTTCGTCGGCTTCGCTAAGTGTACGCAGATTATAATGCCGGCAAAACTGAGAGAAGCTTCGGATATTTGGTGTGGAATCTTCATCATGTTTCAGGCGGGGCAGGCGAATCTGATTATCTGCAAAGATCTGGTAAACATCATCTATCTGGAATCCTTCCGGAATCAACCGAAGCAATTTTAAAAGGCGACGTACTACCGGATGGCTGATTAGGGAGGGTCCCCGGCTGCAATAAACTGGCAATTCATAACGGCGCGCCAATGGACCCGCGAACTGTTCATAACTACTGATATCACCACCCAAAATTACATAATCTTCACATCGGGAACCATGTTCACCCGGCTCCGCTTGATCTATGCTGCGGCATATTTGACGCATGGTCTGGTCCAGCTCGGTCCTTGGATTGTGCCAGGCCTGCGTGTATAGCGGTTGACTTTTTTTGTGTGAGCCGAGTAATGAAGATGAGGCATTAGAACTTCCGTTCGTAGCTAATATATACTCAATATTAGCGGCTTTTTTCTTAAACCATTGAACAAGTTGAACAGCCAGATCTTCCTGATCAGCTGTTTCAGGTACAAATTGAAGCAGA
This sequence comes from Balneolales bacterium, assembly GCA_040878085.1. Taxonomy (GTDB): domain Bacteria; phylum Bacteroidota; class Rhodothermia; order Balneolales; family Natronogracilivirgulaceae; genus JBBDMU01. The sequence continues at coordinate 113,835 of JBBDMU010000027.1, read as the reverse complement.
GTGATTTTTTTACCGACGTTCTCGCAGAATTGCATAACCACTTCGAAACCACTTTTTTGACCGGCAAATAAATAATTTGGCTCGAATAGAATAAGCTCATCCTGAGGGATGATATCAGGATCAGGCTGTTTTAATAAAGTTGGAAGCTGTTCGCGATCCACCCAATTGTTCTCCAGCAGAAAAGTGTGGTAGTCTTTTAATAAAGAGGCAAAATGAGGGATTCCGAAAAAACTTTTCTCATCAATTTCAATAAACAGACGTTTAAGCGGTATATTGGCCCGCCTTAAATCTGCAATAATATTAGAAATAGCCTGTACCGACTGGGGACCGGCAAACTTCCGGTAGGCTTCTTTAGCATGATTTCGCAGCCAGTCTTCTAAAATCAAAACCCGTTCATCAGGACTCAATATAAGTCCAGGCCGCTCTGATTCTTTAAAACTTAAAGCGGCCAAATCATCCAACCAGGATTCCAAGGTTTCTATCTTGGGTGCAAAAAAATTAAGCTCTTTTTGCAACTGCCGCGATAGAAAACGTTTGGTTGCTTGCGAGCGAACCAGGATCAGTTTCTTCTCAGGGGCTGCCTTTATTTGGTCAACCAGAAAACGATATAATTCGGCAGGATTGTGATGAAGGGCTAAACCGGTCATGCGCGCAATATGAAGATTACAAAAGAGAGTTGAACCTAATTAAAAACCGGATAAGAAACCAGAAATTAACTCAAGATCGGTTTGATCAAGTCCATACCAAGTCCGTACCAACTCCTACTAAACCCCGGCTGGGAGTAAAGCATGAGCAGGCCCTGGTACGGGTTTGGTTTAATGAAAAACTACCTTCGATATTTTAATTACCGTGGGTAAAAAAGCCTAAAGAGGCGTTCATGCTGTCCGTTAGGAACAACATCAAAAACGAACGATCTTATCCAAAGTAGTTCTTAATAATCTCCTTATACACCCCAACACCTTTTTCGAGCTGGTCGATTTCGATAAACTCGTCTCGGGTATGGGATACTTGACTGTGGCCGGGACCAATTTTAACGGCCGGTACATCTTTTAAGAACACCCAGTCTGAGGCGGTTGGCGAACCGAAGAAATCCTGACCTGAGGCTTTTAGCGCCGCCTGAGCAATTTTTTCGGAGGGGTCAGTTTGAGTGGAAACCAATCGGTTGCTAAACACTTCGATTTTGGCATCCAATTCTGATTGGAGTTTTTCCAGAATATGATCGGTAGTTACTTCCGGTATGGTTCTGATGTCTACCATGATCTCGCAATATTCCGGGTAGGCGTTCTTTACTGTGCCGCCGTTGATTACCGTAGGGGTTATTTTTGTTTTCCCGATGAAGGAATTTTCAGTATCAAAGGAGATGGTTTTGATTTTTTCCAAGACGGTACTCATTTCATACAGGGCATTTTTCCCTTCAACACGGGCAGCATGTCCGGAAACGCCTTCAGTCATGATTTTAAGGATAAACAATCCTTTCTGGGCAATGCAAGGCGCTAGTGTAGTCGGTTCACCAATAATGGCGGCATCTGGTTTTTGGATGATGCCACGAAGGTAATCCATCCCGTTGCCGGCCCCGCAGGTTTCTTCACAAACGGTTAGCGCAAAACTGGCGCGTCCGTTTGGTCTGTAGCCTTCCTGCGATAATTCAAGTAAAGCTTTTAACATGCCCGTACCGCAGCCTTTGGCGTCGGTGGTGCCACGGCCATAAATCTTACCGTCTTTCTCAACAGGAGCAAACGGTTCCCCGGCGTGATTGGGAGAGGGGGGAACAACATCAGAATGGGAATTCATTAGAAGCCAGGGCTCTCCTGATCCGAGATGGAAGATTAGGTTATCTCCATGCCGCTCAATTTCAAGAGCTTCTGTTTCTCTGACAGCTTGTTCAAGCCAGTTAACCAGTTCTATTTCCTGGCTGCTGAGGCTGTCAAAGCTGACAAGTTTCTTTAAGATGTCGGTCGCGTTTGCTGTAAGGAGGTTCATTGTTTTTGCTTTTTAGGTGTTGTTGCGGCGGCGCCGCGTTCTTGATTTATGGTTTTTGTTTTTGTGATTGGGCTCAGTGCCGTTGTCAATTGACCAGTTGGGTTCCATTTTTTTTCTCCAGTCCGTCAGGATTAGTTAATATTACTTTTGAAATTCCATTTTCGAGCGCTTCAAATCCGGTGAGTAGTTTGGGTTGCATGCCGTCAATGATCCAGCCATCAGTTATCCCTGCTTTCCAGGTTTCCCGGTTTAGTTCTGATATAGGTTGTTGATTGCCATCCAATACCGCCTGGGGGCTCATCAGCATGATCAGCTCCTCGCATCCAATGGCGCGGGCCAGGTTGATGGCAAAGGTATCGGCATTAATATTGAGAATACCTTCATCGTCTGACCAGGTCAGGCAGCCGATGATGGGGATGAAATTTTTGCCGAGCAGTGTGGTCACCAGTTCCGGATCGATTTGATCAAACTCGCCTACCAGCTCGAAGTCAACATCAACGCCATCAATAGAAAGGGGAGGGCGCTTGTGAGAGGTGGTGAGGTTTCCGTCAATGCCGGTCAGGCCAACAGCTTTTGCCCCTTGCTTTCGGAAAGAGGATACAAGTTGCTTATTTACGATTCCACCGACCGTGTAGAGCATGACCTCCAGGGCAGCCTGATCCGTGATGCGCCTTCCGGCAATTTGTTTCACATCAACGCCGAGCCGTTTGCTAAGTTCGTTAATTTGTTTGCCTCCACCGTGAACGATCACAACCGGTTTGCCTTCGGTAATTTTTTGCAAAGCAAAGGAACAGATCTTTTGCTGAGAGGTTTCGTCGTCGGCTAAATTTCCGCTGATTTTGATTAAGACAGGTTCCATAGTTTCATTAAGATGGCTTTTTGTGCATGAAGCCGGTTTCCGGCCTGTTGAATATGTGCGGCGTTAGGACTGTCGAGTACAGCATCGTCAGCGACGACATTTCGCCGTATGGGCAGGCAGTGCATAAAATGGGCGTTGTTGGTGAGGCTCATTTTATCGGCCGTTATTGTCCAGTTTCCGTAGGTTTCGGTTCTGAGAGATGCTACTTTTTCTTTATCACTATAGATCAGCGAAGGGGCCCATGATTTGGCGTAAATTACGTCCGCGTCATTAAATGCCGATTGCTGATCAGAACTGATGGTAATGTTTTTTCCGTGCTCTGCGGCTTTTTCCCGAGCGTTGGCAATCACGGAATCATCAAGCATCATTTCCTCAGGGCAGGCCAACGTTACGTCGGCTCCGCTTCTTGCAGCAACTTCAAGTGCCGTATTGGGTACCGCCATAGGGAGGGCGTTTGGATGAGGTGCCCAGGAGAGTACAATTTTCTTTTTTCTCAGTTTATTTCCAAACAGTTCCCGAAAGGTTTGCCAGTCGGCCATGCCCTGACAGGGATGTTCCCAGGCGCTTTCCAAATTGATAAGGGGTACGCCGGAAAGGTTGTTGATTTCTTTCAGAAAACTATCATTTTTATCGTACTCGAAATCTTCCATAGCCGAAAAGGCGCGGACACCCAGTACGTCGCAATATCCCGATAAAACTTGTATAGCCTCTTTAATATGCTCGGTCTTATTGCCGTCCATCACTACGCCATGATTGTTTTCGAAGGTCCATGTGCCCTGGCCAGGCTGAATTAGTGTTGACGCGGCGCCCAAATGGGCGGCGCCTGTTTCGAATGAAGTTCTCGTACGCAGCGACGGATTAAAAAACATCAGGCCCAGAACTTTCCCTGCTGCTTTCTGCGTACGGTAATCATCCCTTTTAATGCGTCCGGCCAAATCGAGAATATCAAGCAGCTGCTCGTTGGTGTGGTTAGAAAGGGAGATGAAGTTTTTGAGGGACATTATGTTGGTTTCGAGTTTCTGGTTTCTGGTTTCTGGTTTATTGTTTGTTCGTGCCTAAATGCGGTTGACTGATTTAGTTAACATGTAACGTTTTTGTTTATCGAATAAGAGGTTTGGAATGCGGTGTGGCTAATTAATGAACTCGCAACTTGTAGCCCACACCGCGACATCTAATTATAGGATCATGGGGGGCATTTGTAATCCGGTATCTTCTTTTACGCCAAACATTAAGTTCATGTTCTGTATGCCTTGGCCTGCCGCGCCTTTGATAAGATTATCAATCGCTACGCCCACTACGGCATGATTGCCTTTTTGAACCCAGCCTATGTCGGAATACGCACTGCCTACAACCGATTTCAACTGGGGCATGCCGTTGGTCAGCCGTATCAATGAAGAATCAGCAAAGGTTTTATTATATATTTCGCCGAGGTTAGTATCAGCATCGCAGGTAAAAGCGATACTCATCCAGATGCCACGGACAAATGGACCGGAAAGCGGAATAAATTGAATGGATGGCTTAACATCCGAAACCCGCTCCAGCGATTGGTATACTTCGCCCAGGTGTTGATGTTCGAACACCTTATACGCACCTACATTGCCAAACCGGGATGAAAAGTGAGTTGTTTTAGAAGCTTTGGCGCCTGAACCGGATGAGCCGGTCATGCCGTTTACGGTGAAATCACTGGCTATTTTGTTTTTAACGAGAGGCCAGATGGCCAGCTGCATAGTCGTTGCAAAGCAACCAGGGTTGGCAACAAACTGGGCTTTTTTAATATCTTCAGGGTAGAACTCAGTGAGCCCGTAATCGAACCAATCCAGCAGTTCCGGATATTGGTGTTCATAGTTATAATATTCGTCATATAACTTAGCTTTTTTTAACCGAAGGTCCGAACCCAGATCAATGATTTTGCCGGTATAACCACGGCTGAACAGCCGCTGTACAACTTCTGCCGATACACCGTGAGGCAGGCCCAGAATTATAATGTCGGATTCGTCATCATCCAACTTACACATAGGCGACAGATCTTTGTCACCTAGTTTGCCCAAACCAGGATATAAATCCCCCATTTTTTGGCCAGCCGTGCTGCCGGAGTATATACCATGTAACTTTGCATAAGGGTGCATAGACAGCAGCCGGATGGTTTCAAGACCCGTATATCCGCTGGCGCCCACTACTGAAACAGTCCATTCTTTCATATTAACGTCTTCGCTGATTTAGGTTGTGAGATTGATTCAGCGACAAGATTACCCAGTTTGACAGGGTCGGTTACGGCATTGACAGCCCGTATGCCCAGGGTATTTTGAATAAACTGTATGCCTACAAGATTATCGGTAACAGGGCCTGTTATAATAGAGATGCCGCTGGAGTAACGTTTGCGGAAGAAGTGATCTGACGACCAGCAACCCATAAAATCCTGTGCGGCTACCACATGACAACTGATATGGCGTTGAAGTTCTTTGTCCATTAATAAACTATCGACACCATAAGCGCCGATGATCCCATCTCCGAATTCAAGTACAATTACATCCGGATTAAAAGAATTCAAGTGCTTGATCAGGCCTTTTGCCATAGGCAGGATATTTTTGCCTGTGGTGGATACCAGTCCGGCTTCCGAAAAATGGGTGCAAGCAATGGCCCCGTTTTCCTTCATGGACTCGACATCCCGCATCAGAGAAGCGCCTGTAAGTTTGGCGGCAGCAACTTTATAACCTTTATCAGTTAATTGTCTCACAATTTGGCCGGCAGCCATGGTTTTGCCCACGTGCATACAAGTTCCGGTAACGGCAATAAGCGGCGCACTTTCTTCCAGTTGATACTCCCATTCAATGGCAAAATCCTGGATGCAGGCGTGTTTGAACAGATCATCATCGGGAATCATTACGGCTCCCAATACTTCAACCCGCATGGCAGGGCCGAAATCAGGATGGGGAGACTGGCAGTAACCTATAATACCTCCCATATTCAGGATGTGCAGCTCGTCGCCAGTTTTAATGGCTCGGGGAACTACGCCACTGTACCCCCGCAATGCCTGACGTTCGCCAAGAGCGCCTATAACCACGCGCCCCTTTCCATATTCAACGAACTGCCCGTCGCTGTTTTCAATTTGGTTGTAGGTATCTTTATCATCAAGTGTCCTGACGGCAACAAGGTAGCCTTCTTCGGCAACTATATTTTTGGCTAGTTTCACTTCAGCACCCAACTTGACAGATGCCGAGCTGGATGCGATGATGTCTGCTGTGATTTGGTGATATTCTCCGCTCATGCTTTTGATCGGTTATGTGAAAATTGGGAACTGAATCCATTTAGTTTAGAAAATGCTCGTGCTTCTTCGCCGGTCCATCCGGCGGCCTCCTCTCCATAGCGAGCCGTTGATGCTTCCATCAAACTGAAGGGGGAAGTTGATCCTCTAGGTAAAATATTGCCACGGCAGGCGTATAAGCTAACGGTTCCGGTGACCATTTGCTGTGTGCTGTCAAAAAACGCTTCGATATCCCGCATGGAAGGGTCATAGAATTTAGCTTCGTGGAGCATCATCCCGTAAGTATCGGCCAGGGTATCTTTAATATGACGTTGCTGCTGGGTTAGAACCAGCTTTTCCAGTTCGCGGTGGGCGGCGTAGAGGATGGTAGCCACCGGAGCTTCAAATCCTATTCGGCCTTTGATGCCCAAAATGGTATCGCCCATATGCATGCCCATGCCCAGTCCGTGGGTTCGCCCAAATTCAAGTAACTGATTTAACAATTCACCGGAATCCAGCTTATTTCCATTCAATGCCACTGGCAACCCTTTCTCAAACTCGATGGTGATATCTTCTGGATCATCCGTGTATTCGTGAGGGGCTTTGAGGTTGGGAAATGCATCAAAAGGCAAAACACCATCCGATGTAGATGTTTCCTTTCCGCCGATGCTGGTTCCCCAGATGCCATCGTTGATAGAATAGGTTGTGGTTTTTTGAGGGATATCAAAGCCTCGTTTCAACAAATAGTCTGTAGTGAATTCCCGGCTGAGGCCATGGTCGCGAATCGGGGTGATGATCTCGACATCATTTAAAATGGTGCGCAGCGCCACATCAAACCGCACCTGATCATTTCCTGCGCCCGTAGAGCCATGGGCAATGGTTGTGGTTCCGGCTTTCTTGGCATATTCGGCCACAAGAGCCGCCTGAATAAAACGTTCGGCGCCGACGCAAAGCGGATAGGTACGATCTCGCAACACGTTACCTTTGATCAGGTAAGAGATGATCTGACTATAAAGGTCGGGAAAACCATCGATAGCTTCAAAATGAGAAGCGCCAAGGGAGATGGCCCGGTTGCGGGCTTTTTCTATTTCATCGGAAGTCAGACCGATGCAGTCTACCATTACAGCATGCACTTCGGCATTATGTTCTTCTTTAAGCCAGGGAATGCAGAAACTGGTGTCGAGTCCGCCGCTATAGGCCAGTATTATCGTTTTATTCATTAGGTTATTGGTATTTTGAGCAAAAAAAAAGGCAAAACCAGTGAAGGTTTTGCCTTTTTAAAAATTGATTAATCACGCACAATTAAAAGACATAGCCTTCAGAAGGTCGGTTACCGGGACGGCGACGACGAATTGAGGGACGAGGGCTATGTATTGCGTTTGTTTTCATTAGACTCAATATGAGAATTTTTTTTAAAAGAATCACATAAAATTTAATTTTTTTGGATGAAAATAAAATTATGTAGTTAACAGCTCGTAAAAGCCACCAGACAATACGTTTCAATCTAGTTCTTTTCCGCACTTCCAGCATTCGCTAAAAGAGCCGTCTATTTCTTCTGCACATTCCGGACATTTCCTACTTTCTGTTGATGCGGCATGATCCGAAATAATGGCATTAACTATGTTCTGAGCTTCTTCGACTTGATCATCATTAAAAATCCAAACCTCTATCCATGCATCAATAGGAGCAATGCCCCCGATGGCGCTCGATAACTGCTCACCTTTGATTGTGCATGATATGTCATTCTGCTCAAGCAGGTTCTTCACATGATAAGCCATCATGGTAACCGGAGAACTATAAACTTTCAACATGGGGTATCCTTATCATTGTGATGATGCAGTTTCTTTTGGGCAAAAACTGAGGTGATGTCGGAAACATATTAAAAATGGATCTAATATTTTAAACTGCAGGGACTCTGAATTTATTATGCCAGTTAGTTTCTGTTAATTTTGCTTGTACTGACCCAGACTAATTAAGGCAAGAAATGGAGAAATTTGCTTTTATGATTTAATAGTTGTTAATTTTCTTTAATAGTTTTATAAAACCCCATATTCAAGCAAATAATTCAACTGATGTTTATTAAATCCTACTAAAACAAAAAAAACTTTATGTTTTTAGAAATGTGGACAAAGCGTATTAAGGCTCCTTCAATCGAGGACAAATTACCATGAATAAATTTTATCCTACCGGGCCTGTAACCGATCAAATCAGGCAAATGACAAAGCTTCATAATTTTAGAAACGAAAGGTTGGAACTATTTGAAACTCTTACTGAGCGTGAACTAGAAATTCTTACTCTTGTCGCGGATGGACAAAATAATCCAACTATTGCTAAACATCTGGGGATTAAGAGGGTTACGGTTCAAAATCATCGAACCTCAATACGTGAAAAACTGAATATTCAAAATGATTCAGATTATATTAAATTCGCTTTAGCGTATGATCTGATAAAATTTTAATGTGTTGGTGGAGGATGTATGGCTTATCAAACCGACCAAGAACTCCTGACGCGATTTGAGTACTATACCCTTGAAATGGAAGCTCAGATACAAAAGGGCGAAGATTTCAAAAAGGTAAGCGAGCATTTGCCGTTCATGGCAATATTCAGCTACTCTGATCCCACAAAGATCATCCACACTAACCAGCGACACCAGAAAATTACCGGCTATGCTCCCGATGAAGTTCGTGAAAAACGATCACAATATTTAAAAGATATTGTACATCCCGCATCCCTTGAATACATTCGAAAACATATCCCGGAGTTCTATTTAAAGCAAAATCACCATCAGACAATGACCTTTGTTCAGCAGGTTTTACTACCTGGCAACTCTGGGTATTGCCCTGTATTTACTTTCACCAAACCCTCAAGGCTGCCCGATGGCTTAGTAATACGACTGTTGGCTGAGCCAAAAGATTTTGAGAGGATGTCGGGAAAGATGGAACGTGTTCTTGAGATAGTCCAGTTCAAACTGGATAATTTTAAACGTTTTCAAGTACTTTCGAACCGGGAAATTGAAATATTAACATTGTTGGTTAATGGTGTTGACAATCCGAAGATCGCCGATCAATTATACATCTCTAGGCGAACCGTGGAAACTCATCGCAAGCACATAAAGCGCAAGCTGGATATACATTCATACCGTGACTTGATGAAATATGCTTTTGCTTTCGGAATAATAGACATCTGAAACAGGGGAAATTAATTTTCCAATCTAATCATGTATTTATCAGGGTTAAATTAAAAAATACCCAATGTTAATCATGATATAACACCGACAAGCCTCTATTTTTGGAGTGCATTACAACAAATAACCGGTTTTATAGATTAGGGGAATTGTGCAAACTAATAATAAGGAATATCTTCTTTTCAGTGGTAATGAAATATTAAGTCATGTAGCGCCTAAAGTAAGACAAGTACTTAGTTTAAATAAATTTCGAAAAGCCCATGAGCCGCTTTTCAGTTTGTTAAGCGAAAGAGAGCGAGAGGTATTAATACTATTATCTAAAGGGTTCAGTAATCCTGGGGTAGCAAAAAAATTGAGGATATCACGCTACACTGTGCAGAATCACAGAAAGCACATCAATAAAAAGCTCTGCATCAGTCACTATAGGGATCTATACAAGTATGCATGGGCATTTCGGATGATCTCTTTTGAAACGGATTAATGAATTAATGAATATCTCTTTTGCCGAGGAAGCATTTGCGGACCAGTTTAATTTGTATGCAACGCAAATGGAAGAACTATATGAAAAGAGAGTGGATCATTCTGATCAAAAAGATGATATACCTGTTCCTATGCGCATTCTGGATCGCGGGTCATTAGTGTATAAAGCGGCTAATCAAAAAATGGCGAAATGCACCGGATATTCATGCAAAGAATTGCTGAAGCTGGGCGAGAGATATCCGAAGAGGCATTTGCATCCTGCTTCTCTGGCCTATAACCAGAACGTTGTTGTCTCTCATTATAAAAAAGGTGAGCTCTACTCACTGTTTACCTACACCGAGTTTATACAGCTATACAGAAAAACAAACTATCAACCATTGATCAATTTTTCCCGGAAATGTATCAGTCATAAGAATAACATCATAGTTATGAGCTTAACGCCTGATATGTTTGATTCAAACTCAGATACCATCCAACAGGTTTTGGAGATGGATGTATTTAAAATTAAACACTACAGCCAGTTTCAGCAATTGACGCAGCGGGAAATTGAAATTTTAAAGCTTTTGGCCGAAGGATGTGACAATCCGAGAATCTCAACACGTCTGGAGATATCACGATCTACCATAGAAACCCACCGGAAGAATATTATCAAAAAACTTAATGTCCGTCACTATCGTGATTTGCTGCGATATGCAGTGGCGTTCGATTTGGTAATTATTTAACAGGCATAAAAAATATACCCAACCTTAATCATGTAATCATTCCAATTGATTACTTTCTTAAAAAACGGTTTGAAAGATTCCATAAATGCTTCTGATTTCCCAAAAAACTTTTCTGGATCACCATTTTAGTTAAAGGTAAATAACCATGATTAAACAATTACTATCGTTTCTATACTGTTCAGCACTTCTTTTAATCTGTACAGTACAAATTTTTGCTCAAAAAGCACCACTTGAATTGGCAGATGAACGCCAGGACGGAATGACTAATGTGTCACCTAAACAAAAAGAATTAGCCAATTTAAATAACATTCAAGTTTCCAGTGATTATTACGGACCTTCTTTTGGTCAGTCAGTCTATGCGATGCATACAATGGGCGATAATATCATTGCCGGCGGTCTTTTTACCTATATGGGAACGCGGGAAATGAATTATATCGCCTATTGGAACGGCAGTCAATGGGGACCTATGGATAGCGGTTTTAACAATGCTGTCATTCGATTTAAGGAATTTAACGGCTCTCTGTTTGCCATAGGTTTCTTTAACGAAACCGGTGATGGGCGACCTATGCATTATGTGGCCCAATGGACAGGGACAGGATGGTCAGAGCTTAGTGCTGATATTCCCGATTATGCATATAGTCTGACTTACGATGGTACGAATTATTACATAGGCACCGAATCGGGAGTCTACAAATGGGATGGTAATGATCTTAATCAAATTGCCTCTACAAATTCTTATGTCGATCATATGGAATATCATAATGGTACTCTATATATAGCCGGTCCGTTTACAGAGCTCAATGGTATATCGGCTAATTATGTAGCGGAGTGGGATGGATTTGCCTGGGGATCCATGGGGTCAGGTCTTAATGACGTCGTGAGGGCAATGACCATTTATCAAGGCAAATTGGCAATAGGTGGCTATTTTAATTCGGATAGCGGCTTTGGTCCGAACCGTGTTGCTACCTGGAACGGAAGCGCATGGGAGTCTATTGGCGACTTCCCTGCAACTTCGGGCGGCGCTTTAACAATGTCATCGAGAGATAACATGCTTTACGTTGGTGGCACTATAATGGGTGGGAATATTATGCGGGCCGCCAAGTATGATGGCTCTGATTGGAAGCCGCTTGGTGCCGCTAGTGCTACAGTATGGGATGTGCATGAATCTGATGGTGGTGCCGTGTATTTGGGTGGGGCATTTGCTACCGCAGGGGCCGAAGACACCATATGGGCGTTTCAGGTGGATAAGCTTCGAACATCATCTCTGCCGGGGATACCTGTAGCTGAAGGAGGTAAGAATTTGAACGGTTCCGTATACGGAGTAGCGTCATCAGAAGATGGTACTGTGGGTGTTGCGGGATTTTTCGGCGATAGCGGATCAGAAGGAGCCTATTATTTTAGTTTAATGGAAAACAATAACTGGTCTAAACTGGGTAATTATGATGATAGCATGGAGACCATTATCTGGCATGAAGGGAACTGGTTTTTGGGTGGAGATTTTACTGAAATTGACGGTAAAGAAATTTACCGTATTGCCCGATACGATGGTAATGTATGGTATCCTCTGGGAAAAGGTTTAGACGACTATGTGAAATACCTGACCGTGCATAACGGCGATATCTACGCATTTGGCCACTTTACAGCTACCGCGGACGGATCAACAGAACTAAATGGAATAGCCCGCTGGGACGGCTTTAATTGGCAACCGCTGGATTCAGGTTTGTCGGGATATGCCAATGTGGGTGTATCTCATGAGGGAAATCTGTTTACTGGCGGTTCATTTACTCATGCGGGGGAGAATGAGGCGAACAATATTGCCAGGTGGGATGGCAATGAATGGCATGCGGTGGGGCAGGGATTTGATAGTAGCGTATGGGCTCTGGACACATATAAAAATAACCTGGTTGCAGGAGGAAATTTTACCAATTCAGGTGCATCAAGTGAATTAGGCGGTATTGCCATGTTTAATGGTTTTAACTGGAATTGGAATGATCCAGGATTTTCGGGTACTGTATACGATTTTGCTAAAGTTGGAGATAAACTATTCGCTTCGGGATCTTTTAATGGAATAAATAATGATGATATAAAAAATCTGGCGTATTGGAATGGATCTGTTTGGCAAAGTTCTGGCAATCCTAATGGCGTAGTTTATTCAATGGCCCCTCATGGTGACGATGGACTATATATAGCGGGCTTATTTGACAGTATAATGGGTGCCGCCTCTTTTAATTTCGCTGAACTTAGCGGAATACCTATTAATACTTCCATTGCAGAAGACAAAGATGAATATCCGGTGACATTGCAATTAGATCAGAATTACCCTAATCCGTTTAATCCGGTTACTGTCATCAGTTATCAGTTACCCGAAAGCAGCAATGCAATCATTGAGGTTTTTGATATGCTTGGGCGTAGCGTAGATATGTTGCTCAACAGGGAAATGGTGGCTGGACGCCACCAAGTGACATTTGACGCTTCTAATCTAGCCAGTGGCTTGTATATCTATCGTCTAACAGCAGGTGAATTCACCGATACCAAGAAAATGAACTTGATCAAATAGGTAGAAATATACCCAACCTTAATCATGTATTCATCACTATTTATCCCTTTCTTTTTTAGGTGATTCCAAAACCCCATAACAATTATAAGATGAGTAAAATTATGAGAATCGTATTATTTATAGGCTTAATATTTTTATCGGTTTCCTGTGTTCCGGAAGCCGTAATTGATTACAGTTTAACACGTGTGCCGGAAGAAAGTGGGTTAAACTTTGTTCAATACACGGAAGATGATGATAATACCACAGGTCCTCTCATTAGAGAGTCTCAGGGTAAAATAAACTGGTATGCACCTCCTCTGATCAGCATAAGTCCTGACGGAGGGAAGCTTGCATATAATGGTTTTAAAGACAATCAGAATAATATATTTGTTAAAAGTACCGTCGGGGGAAGTTCTGTTGTTCAACGTACATTTCGTAATAATGTGCTTGATATGTCTTTTTCACCCGACGGTGAACGAATCGTTTTTACCGATGCGACTGATCAGGGCCAGCATATAAAAATGATCAATACGAATTCGGGTTCGGCGATTCAACAAATAACGTCGGGAAGTCGTCAGGATGTGGGACCACAATTTTCCCCGGACGGAGATAATATATTTTTTACCCGTTCTACAAGAAGGCGAGACGGAGCCGGCCTTGAATACCAGAGTTTTATTATATGGAGCTTTAATCTTGAATCTTCTCTCTTTACACAATACTCTGATGGTTTTACTCCGAATATAAGCTCTGATGGAAAAGAACTGGTTATTACCAGAAATAATGGTTCAACAGGATTCGGGGAAATATGGAAACTTAATATCGATTCCGGCCAGGAAACTTTAATTCTGGGTGATTCAAAACGCGGATTCTCTAGTCCGCAGATTTCACCTGATGGAAATACTATTGTGATTGTCGGGTCAACGGAAGAAACCGGCAGCCGCCCTGCTAATTTGGATATATACACGGTTAGGATGGACGGAACCGGGTTAACGCAACACACCTTTCACCCGGGTCATGATGTCTCACCGGTTTGGTCTCCAAATGGCGAACATTTGTATGTCCTTTCTCAAAGAGGAAGCGAGACAGGCAGTTTCAATGTGTGGCGTATGAATTTGCAATAAAATAAACCTAATTAAGTCAACGAGTACCGTTAAACGGGAGCAATTATGAAAATCAAATACCATATACAGTGCATTATAATAGTTATGGCCTGCTTATTTCATGCAAATGAAACAAAAGCTCAGCTTACAGGCGGTGGAGAATACCAGCAGCCGCAGGAAGAGGAAGAAGCAAGCCAACAGCCACAAATCGAGTCTTTATTTTCGCGTGGAACAATATGGAAATTTGGATGGTCGAATCCCAAGGGAAGTTTCGGTGGGATCGTTGAAACCGTTACTAATTATTCAGATATGTTTTCCAGCGAAGCTTCCTTGGGCGCGCAACAGGGATTCTCTATAGGGCTGGATAACTTATCTTCGATTAATGTAAAGCAGCTTTTTAAAAACAACATTCAAGCGGAACTGGGAACAAAGTTCGGAATAAACTACGCGCAAAACCGAATTGATTGGTCTGATGCGGGTGGACAATGGGAGACGGATGCAAATTATAAACCCTTCCGTTTCCTGGATATCAAAGCAGGTCTTGTAGGAGCTATAAGCCCATTAAATGATTTGGTTTTGGATGTATTTTATAATCCAATGCTTAGTGTCGTGTTGCCTGGTGAAGTAGATGTTCATTTTACAGAAACAACAACAAATGATGAGTATGAATACAATGAAAGGTTTTATGCATTTGATATGGAAACAACCGAAGGGAATATCCCTTTCGGGTTGCGACATGGTTTAGGATTCCATGTCAGGTTTAAAGCGATTGTGTTTTCTGTTGAACGGACTTTTGGGGCCCTTGATTACAATTATGAGCACGTATCCTCAGTAAATACATTTTATGATAATTATGAAGAGCGTGAAAATTATGAATCAGAGATGAGTAACAACATTACCCTGGTTACTTTTGGTTTGGCTCTGTAAATCAAACATTGAACTGAATTTACTCTTATTAATTATCTGCCTTTACATGGCAGGTAATGAAACTCAAGGGCATTTAGTTCTTGATCAGTAATTCGGCAGATTTAGTGGCGAATATGGTTTGTTTTCTGTCTGTCCGGGATTTAAGAACTTTAAAATATGACAGCAAAATACCCAACCTTAATCATGTAGTTTGCTAAGGGGATGCATTACTTATGTAAAAATAACGGGTCCAGTATTTTGCTTTTACAAGTAGATACACTTGGTTTACCCCGTTATTTTCGAAAACCATAACCGTTGTTACCCATAATTTATAATTATTTGAGATATGAAAATAAAAGATACATTAACTATAGGGGCTTTGATGAGCCTTGTGCTATTCCTGCCGGGAATAGCAGAGACTACTCAAGCGCAGCATAAGAAAAGTAATGGACAAAGCACTGAGGTCCAGGTTAAACAGGAGCGGCAAAACTTTAATAGCAGAAGCCGGGCCCGTATGGATAGAATGAATGGCCGCCGATTGAGTAAGGAAAATTCGGGGCTGTCTTTAAATAAGCAAGATGGAGGGACTACAGCACCTTCAAGCGTTAGTGAAGACTGGGCGTTATTGTATAAAGAACCCCAAATTAATATTCGGTTCTCCGATGCTCAATTTGATAGTGAAAGCTTGGGCTGGGCTGTTGGATGGGATGGCACCGGACAAGGCATTTTTTCTACTTCGGATGGCGGTAAAAGCTGGACGAAACAATATACAAGTTCCGATGAATTTAATTCCATTCACTTTTTAGATGCCGATCATGGTTGGGCATTAGGACAGACTATAGCCAAAACAACTAATGGAGGAGAGACCTGGGAAGAACAAGAGTTCGAAATAGACAATGATGATTTTTCTTTAAGAGACATCTATTTCGCAGATAGCGACAATGGGTGGGTAGCTGGTACCTATTACAAGATGGATGGCAGCGGATCTGGTGGTATTATTTTAGAAACTTCAGATGGGGGAGAAACCTGGACTGAGCAATATAATGGACAAAATGATGAACTGAATTCCATCCATTTTGTGGATTCAGAGATGGGTTGGGCGGTTGGTTATTTTGAAAATTGGGATGACGGATATTCCGGAGGTCATATATTAAATACCACCGATGGGGGAGAAACCTGGACGCAACAACATACATCCTCTAATACAATAAATTCAGTTTATTTTGCTGATGCTAACACGGGGTGGGTGGCAGGCTATAGCGGTACCATTTTAAAAACCTTGGATGGAGGAGAAACCTGGGAGGAGCAAAATGTCGCTCCTGATGAGGGTATAAGTAATATAGATGATGTGCAATTTGCGGATATCAATAACGGTTGGGCATTCGGACAGAAATCCATTGAGGTAGAAGAACATATCTACCATGATTATATTGTGGTGCTTAAAACCTCGGATGGAGGAGAAACCTGGGATTATAAATACATTAGGGGTAATAATAGTAATTATCAAAGTCTATTCTATTTAGATACCGATCATGGTTGGTTATTTGATAATAACAAAATTTTGAAAACAACCGATAGCGGGGGAAGCTGGGAGAAACACTATCAGGGCATGGATAGCTATTTTCTATCTCTGCATTTTACCGATGAGAATACCGGTTGGGCAGCCGGAGGGGAGACCATTAAACATACCACAGACGGTGGGAATACATGGGAAGTTCAATATAGTAATGCCGCCTCCTACATGGAATCCATTCATTTTGTTGATGAGAATACAGGCTGGGCCGTTGGGGAAAGAGACAACGGAAGTGATGACTATGCTTTGGTTCTCCATACTACAGACGGCGGTGAAACATGGACCGAACAGGAAAATGATACAGATGACTATTATGGTTCCGGGTTAGGTGGAGTACATTTTATCAGTGAGACCATAGGTTGGGCCGTTGGTTATTACGATACCAGCTATGATTCTTTTGGATTGATTTTAACTACAGCCAACGGTGGAGAAACCTGGGAGACCATTGAGGTTAATGATGATTTGAAAAAGATCATCTTTGCAGATGAAATGACGGGGTGGATACTAGGTGAACATATAGTGTTAAACACTACCGATGGCGGGAATACCTGGAAAGATCAATTAAAGGAAGATGACCACTATTTTGAAGATATTTATCTGTTGGATGAACAAAATGCATGGGTTGTCAGCGAAGAGGGCGCGATTTTTTATACAGCCGATGGGGGAGAAACCTGGATTGAACAGGATACGGAGTTCAATGATGACTACTTGTCAAGTGATAGATACTATTTATATGGAGTGGGCTTCAAAGATGCAAACACCGGATGGGCTTCAGGTGAAATATATTCAGACGATGATGATGTGTGGAGCCCTTTATTGTTAAGTACAACCGATGGCGGGGAAACCTGGTCTCAACAAGCTACTGAGAACTATGTTATTGATATGTTTTTTTTAAATGAAAATACTGGCTGGTTGGGGGGTATTGATCTTTATAAATATCAGCCGGGTACGGGTACGGGTACAGAACTTGCTGATGACCTGCCTCTGACTGTTGGTTTGGACCAAAACTACCCCAATCCTTTTAATCCATCTACAGTAATAAGCTATAAGGTGCCGGTTAACAGCGACGTACGCCTGGAGATATACGACCTTCTTGGGCGCCGTGTAGCCACATTGGTTGATGGACAGGTCGGGGCCGGCCATCATACGGCTACGTTTGATGGCACCCAGTTTTCCAGCGGCATGTACATTTACCGCCTCACTGCGGGAGATTATGTGGAAGCTAAGAAAATGCATTTGATAAAATAATAAAGTGGAGTTGACCTCAAGAGTCCCGGCTGATCTAAGGATTGGCTGGGACTTTTTATTATTTCAGTTGCCCTTCTTTCAGAATAAATAGAGAAGAGCAACTTTAAAAATACCCAACCTTAATTATGTATTCATTTCTTAAAGAACAAGAATTATAAAATTACTTCAAACAATTCTATTAACATGCTTCTCACAAGTGTTTCAAGCACTCTTTTGTCTGCGCAGGAGATTACTTACCGCAGTTACGGGGGCTGAAATATAATATTTCAGGATAGTAAACGGTGAAACGGCATCAGCTGTAGATGCTGAGAATAACATGCATGTCGCGTGGGTATATGATAACGAAGAGGAGCGTTTATTTAAAGTATTGGAAAATCAAGGATGGTGAGATTACCGATAATTCAATTATCAGACATCCGATGATGTTGTGATTGCACCTGATATTGCGATTGATGACGAGGGAATTCCGCATATTGTTTTTCTGCAAAAAGAAATGAAAACGGCAGGACTAGAAACGAATGCCGTGTATTGTGCCACTGATTCTAATATGGATGGAAAATTTTAAAATGGATCAGGTTTCAACAAATTCAACACAATAAACAGATATGGCAGCGATGAAACATCTATTGCCCTTTTTTGTGTCGGCCTTACATAGCAAGTAGATTTTAATGCCGCCACTCTTTCTTCCGGTATATACATTTACCGGATAAAGGCTGCTGGTGTTGTGCAAACCAAGATCATGACCCTGGTTAAATAAATTTCTTCTATCAAAATGACTGATGGGCTGGATAATACCCATACGTACAAACAAACAGTTACAGCTGGAAACGGACCCACCACGCAAGTGGAAAGTGACGTGCAGAAAAGTATGAATTACAAAACAATGGATTATACCGAACTGGTACCCGTATTGATTAAAGCCATGCAGGAGCAACAGGAAGAGATTGAGCAGCTAAAAGAAATGGTGAAAGATTTAAAGGGAGAATAAGATATAATTTTTTTTCAAAGCTTTTATACATCAAGACCCGGTTTAATCTTAAAGATTGGCTGGGTCTTTTTACTTAAAAACCGTTCTCTCTTCCCTCGCCTACACTTTTATTATAATCTTCCTCTTATACATCATATGCAAGATCCCATACCACAAACCAACCCAGGTTAAGGCATATAAAAGGGAGCTGATTTCCGGAGTGGTTGAGAGAGGCACGAAAATGTTTTGGTAAATGATAGCCTGAAGGGAATTATCATTAAAATGGATTAGGCCTAATGTCTCAGCCAATATTCCGCTCAGGAAATATACGGTGATGGCATTGATGCCATATTCAACAAAAGGCTGGCTCCAGGTTTGTTTCTTCTGAACATCAATAAACCAGTAGCACAATGCAAGCCCGCACATTGCCTGACCGGCGGTGAAGACCACGTACGAGCTTGTCCAAAGAGCTTTATTGATGGGAAAATACCAGTTCCATATATAACCGGCTACAATCAGCAATGCGCCCATCACAAATAGTTGAACCGTTTTTAGCGTCTTCTCTTTATCAGAGACCAGGATGCGGCCGGTGATGATGCCAAACAAAGTAGTGGCTATAGCCGGTAGGGTGCTGAGAATACCTTCAGGATCGTAGGGCCCGCCAAGATAAATATGAGTCCCTAAAATAAGCCGGTCGATATAAGCCGCTAAATTGGCTTCCGGATCGTCAATCAAGCCTGCACCGAAACCTGGTACAGGTATGGTGGTCATCATAAACCAGTAACCGAACAGCAGGCCGATAATGGTATACACCTGGGTGCGGTGGGAGGTATACAAAAACAGCAGGGAAGCAAAAAAGTAGCACAAGGCGATACGTTGCAGAACCCCCGGAATCCGGATATCCGTTAAATTGCCATGCAATCCAAACCCTCCCTCAACCGTAAAATAAGGATATCCGGCCATCACTAAACCGAGGCCGAAGATGATCAGGGAACGCTGGGCCAGTTTTCGCACAAGGTCTGTTGGATCGGCTCCCTTTGCAAGTTGTTTGGTGAAGGCAAAAGCAATGGCCACACCCACTATAAACAGAAAGAACGGGAAAACCAGGTCTGTGGGAGTCCACCCGTGCCAGGTTGCATGTGCCAGCGGCGCGTATAGTGAACCCCAGGACCCGGGATTATTGACCAAAATCATACCCATAATGGTGATGCCCCGGAAGGCATCCAGAGAAACGAGGCGCTCATTGGTTAAGGATTTACCCGTTGGGGCAGATTGTGTTTGAACTTGGCTCATAATAATATTAGAAAAAATTTAATATGTAATTCAGAATGTAAGCAATTGGAAATTTAAAATCTTGAGAAAAAGATTAATCCACATTGCAATTTCATAAACCCACCAATCACCAATTACAAATTCCTTACCTTCCAACCATGATTACCCAAAAAGAACCCATAGCAGCTATTGCCACCCCCGTTGGGGAAGGCGGAATATCGGTAATCCGAGTTTCGGGTGAAGGTTGTTTTGAACTGGTACAGAAAATATTTAAAGGGAAAAAGCTTCAGGAGCAGCTTTCACATACCGTGCATTATGGTTTTGTAATGCAGGGGGACCGTAAAATAGATGATATTCTGGCAACGGTATTTCGTTCGCCGAAATCCTATACTGGTGAAGATACGGTTGAGGTATCCGGCCATGGAGGCGTATTGGTTACCCAGGCAGTACTGGAGGCGATCTTATCTGCAGGAGCACGACATGCTACTCCCGGAGAATTTACCCACCGGGCATTTCTGAACGGAAAACTGGAACTCTCGCAGGCCGAAGCCGTTGCCGACCTGATTCATGCGCGAAGTACCAAGGCTATCGAAGCGGCCCGGCAGCAGCTTGAAGGCAGCCTGGGAGAGTATGTAAAGCAGTTCCGCCAGCAGATTATCGATGCCACGGCTTTGGTAGAACTGGAGCTCGATTTTATTGAAGAGGATGTTGAATTTGCCAGCCGTGAAAAGCTGTCCGCCCTGCTTAGTGAACTGGACACGGAGATCAACAAGCTACTCGATACCTACGAAAGCGGCCGCATTGTGAAGCATGGGGTAAGAACAGTTTTTGTAGGATTGCCCAACGCCGGTAAATCCACACTGCTGAACACCTTGATGGGTAAAGACCGCGCCATTGTATCCGAAACTGCGGGAACCACCCGGGATGTAATCGACGCAGACTGGAGCTACGAAGGCCTGCTGTTCAAACTCACCGACACCGCCGGCTTGCGCGAAACCGTTGATTTTATAGAAGCTGAAGGGGTCAAGCGTTCCCAAAAAGCCATGGAAGAAGCCGACCTGATCGTATACCTGAAAGATCTTTCAGAACCTTTTACCGATGATGAGCTCACCAATGTTCGAAAGCTACGCGATAAGACCCAGGGCAAGGGATTCATCTGCGCAGGGGCCAAATACGATCTTCTCCAAAACGGCAATATGAAACAGGATGAATTTGATACATTGATTTCGGCAGAAACCGGCCACGGAATTGAAGAACTAAAGCGCCTGATGCAGAAGCTTGTCACCCAAAGCAAGACCATCGACACATCGGGGCTGCTGGTTACCTCCAGCCGACACCGCGATGCCCTGTTAAAAACTCAGCATCATATCCGTGAAGCCCAACAAGCGTTGAACGATGGGATAACCGGGGATTTTCTATCCATAGATTTACGTGCCGCGCTCCGGGAACTCGGAGCAATAACCGGGGAAATTACTACCGAGGATTTATTAGATAGTATCTTTTCGCGGTTCTGCATCGGAAAGTAATGTTCAATTCTTCCGTCAGGTTACTAAATGCGATAAAATCCAAGAGTGTAATTTTATAGCTTAATCAACGGCAATCATTCGCACCCTTTAGTTCTTTATTTTTTAAGGTGTCTTTCCGCCAGATATCAAATATCTGATACCTTTATAATGCGATTAAAAATCCATAAGGTCAGTATATAGTGGGCTGCCTTCATAACGATCAGGTCTCTCATTCGTTAAAATCTTACAGTTCGAGAAACCTTGACAGGTCGAACAAAGAAAAAACTATTTAATTCTTTTATCTATTCATCACAAAAACCAGGAGAACCGTTATGACACCGCATGAAACTTTTAGAAAGGGCTTAGAAGCTATTAATAACCATGATGCCAGAGCATTTGCAGCTGTATATGCAGAAGGTGCAATCATCCACGATCCGCAATACACGGAGCGACTTAGGGGGCGTGAGGCTATAGAACGAGATATGGCTAATTTCTTGATTACCTTCCCTGATTTTAGAGCTGAAGAACGTACTTTTTTTGCTAGCGAAAACAGATATGCTGCTGAATGTACGTGCACAGGAACACATGAGGGCGAGCTAAATAATCCTGATGGTGATAATATTCCTGCCACAGGGAAGCAGGTAATGATGGATATGGCTTTATTTGCCCAGGTTAACGATTTAGGTGAACTCGTTGAAGAGCATCGCTATTATGACATTGCCACAATGCTGAAACAAATGGGCATTGGCACATTAAAGGGTGCTGCTATGTAAAGAACCCCAAAAAGTCGTTTGTATGGCTTTTCGGAAAAAAAGGAAAAAGGGCTTGAACAGCAGTTTTCATGATGCTGTGCCAAGCCCTTTTTTAATAAATGCAGCTTAAATGTTTGGCTGCGGTGTCATTCTCAAGTATGGTTTTACTTCTGTATGACCCTTTGGAAATTTCTCAGCAATCTGGTCATTGGTTACCGCAGGAACAATAACACAGTCATCGCCGTTATTCCAGTTGGCTGGAGTAGCCAC
This sequence comes from Balneolales bacterium, assembly GCA_040878085.1. Lineage (GTDB taxonomy): Bacteria > Bacteroidota > Rhodothermia > Balneolales > Natronogracilivirgulaceae > JBBDMU01. Next base: position 91,240 of record JBBDMU010000027.1, on the reverse strand, counting down.
TTTATGATAAGATGTTAACTGCAGGGAATCGATAACACGAAGCAGCTCATCAAAATTTCTGCCTGTGGATGCAGGGTAGGTAATGGTTAGTTTTACCTTCTTATCCGGACCAATAACAAATACCGACCGAACCGTAGTTTGATCATTTGAATTAGGGTGGATCATATCATACATCTCAGAAATCTTCTTGTTTTCATCTGAGATAAGAGGAAAATTAACAGTAGTGTTCTGAGTTTCGTTAATATCATTAATCCAGCCTGCGTGAGAATCAAGTCCGTCAACACTGAGGGCTACCATTTTGACATTTCTTTTGTCAAATTCATCTTTGTACTTAGCTACAGCGCCTAATTCGGTAGTGCAAACAGGGGTGTAATCCGCAGGGTGTGAGAACAGAACTCCCCAGCTATCACCGAGCCAGTTGTGAAAATTGATCTCCCCTTCAGAGGTCTGTGCCGTAAAGTTGGGAGCTTCATCACCTAATCTGATTGTTGCCATGATATATTAAATTTTAATGTAGAATTAATCTTGTTAAGGCTTCAATATATTGATTGTTTTTAACTTAAAAAAGTGTTAATGCTTAGTCGCAAAATCAAAGGCTATTATCACAGCGCAAGGCTAAGCACATAAGAATCCGCGGTCATATACAGCATGTTTTCCTCATTGCCGAGCGCGCAGTTGGAAACCAGCTCCCCGTCAGCGCGTATCTTGCCCAAAACACGGGCATCCGGGGCAAATATCCATACGCCGCCGGGACCAGTAGCAAATAAATACCCGTCACTGTTCACTTTCAGCCCGTCGGGAAGCCCCTGGTCGGTGCTAAGATTTCCGGTGGCATCGTGAAAAATGCGCCCGTTGGTGATGCTGCCGTCATCGGCTACATCGTAGGCCATCCAGATAGCCCTGTCCGGGTCGGAGTTGGCCACATATAGGGTTTTTTCATCCTGGGAGAATGCAAGACCGTTCGGCCGGCTGAGCTCATCGGTAAGCAGGATGACATCACCATCTGTATTTACGCGATATACGCCATGGTAGTCCAGCTCTTTAAGAGGATCATCAGCGCCATTTTCCAGGCCGTAGGGCGGGTCAGTGAAATAAAGATCACCGTTGCTGTGCTGTACCACGTCGTTTGGGCTGTTCAGCTTATTCCCCTGATGATTATCGGCCAAAAGGGTATAACTTTCGGAGGGTTGGTTCAGTGGCGCATTCATTCGGGCGATGGCCCGGTTACCATGCTGGGAGATTATAAGAGATCCTTCATGGTCAATAATCAACCCGTTAGAGCCCATCTCGCCGCCCCGTCCCGAATTCCCCGTATAGCCGGATGGCTCCAGATAAACCGACATCCCATCCTCGCGCGTCCATTTATGTACCTTATTGGAAGGCACATCAGAGAAAAGCAGAAACTGATGGTTATCCACCCAAACCGGCCCCTCCGACCACTGATACCCTTCTCCAATAATCTCCGGCACCGCCTGAACATCCAGCACCTGATCAAGTTCATCATCCAACTTTTCGATAAACCCTACTGTCCTGGCAGGTCTTTCATAATTGGTTTGGCTAAAGGGCTGTAAGGCGTAAATCGTCAGGGCAAAAAGGACCAGGAGGGTTAGAGTGGTTTTCATATGGTTTGTGGGTTTCGTTTTTGTAGGTTGTGGGTGGTACGCTACGCTCGTTGTTGGTTGTCAGGAGGTTACTTATATAGTCCTAACCTCGATATACAAATACCAAAAACGAATTTACCAATTACAAATCACAAATTCACCAATCACAACCAACAACGAGCGTAGCGTACCACCCACAACCCACCAAATCCCCGCCTGACCAAGTCCTGACCAAGTCCATACCAACTCCTACTAAAGCTCGGCTGGCAGTAGGAGTTGTATAGGCGTTGAATGGCCCCCGATCGGGCTTGGCATGAGGTCTCAAATTCTGTTGGCGCTGAATGATATTTGATCCTTAGAATAATTATTCAGGTTAATGCCTGATATTAAATTATTTGGGGGAAGGCTAAAGGATTACTGATAATCAAAGGCCAATTATCAGGTATTAGTATGCAAAAATTTGTACATTCCCCATACATACAATTTATATTTTTACCTTATTTGTATGCATTTTATGCACCTGCGGGATAAAGACTAAAAATAAATTATTAAATAAGTAACAGTTATACCAAATTAATTAAAAGCATGAGTATTACAGATCAGGTACGTGAGGAAATCACCATACGTTTTGCCGGTGACTCCGGCGACGGTATGCAGCTAACCGGTTTACTCTTCACCAATACCACAGCTCTACTAGGAAATGACCTGAGGACCCTTCCGGAATTCCCTGCGGAAATACGCGCCCCGGCCGGCACGGTTCCAGGCGTATCATCCTTTCAGCTCCATTTCGGAAGCAAGGAAATAATGACGCCGGGAGATGATTGTGATGTGCTTGTGGCTATGAATTCCGCTGCTTTAAAAGCAAACCTTCCTCGTCTTCACAAAGGCGGGGTCATCATTGTAAATACTGCCGGTTTTGATAAAAAGAACCTGAATTTGGCTAAGTATGAGGAGAATCCCCTGGAAGGTGATTCTCTTACAGATTATACGGTCTTTGAGGTGGATGTAACCAAACTCACCAAAGATTGCCTGAGTGAATTAGATTTATCAAACAAAGATGTTGAGCGTTCCAAGAACATGTTTGTTCTGGGTCTGTTGTACTGGATGTACAATCGTCCGCTGGATTCGACGATTAGTTTCCTGGAGTCAAAGTTTGCTAATAAACCGATCGTAGCCGAAGGAAATGTGAAGGTATTAAAAGCGGGATATCATTTTGGTGAAACTGCCGAAGTGTTTACATCACGCTATACCATTAAAGAAGCTTCCCTGACACCGGGAACCTACCGCAGCACGATCGGGAACGACGCAACAGTGCTTGGATTGGTTGCGGCGGCACGGCAGAGCAATCTTCCACTGTTTTTAGGCTCGTATCCTATCACCCCGGCATCTGATGTGCTGCACGGACTTTCGAAGTACAAGCACTTTGGGATCACCACATTTCAGGCGGAGGACGAAATTGCGGCTGTTTCTTCTGCTATAGGCGCCGCTTTTGGTGGCAGTCTGGGCGTAACCAGTTCTTCAGGCCCGGGAGTTGTACTTAAAGGTGAAGCCATTGGTCTGGCGGTAATGCTTGAATTGCCGTTGGTAGTACTGAATATTCAACGTGCAGGCCCATCCACCGGGATGCCGACAAAGATTGAGCAGTCAGATCTTATGCAGGCTGTTTATGGGCGGAATGGGGAAAGTCCTGTGGCCATTGTTGCCCCATGTTCTCCTGCTGACTGCTTTGATATGGCATTCGAAGCCTGCCGTATTGCCCTTGAGCATATGATACCGGTCATGTATATGTCCGATGGATACCTTGCTAATGGTTCCGAACCGTGGCGGTTTCCGCAGACGAAGGACCTTAAGGAGATCAAGACACGTTTTGAGCCGCCCCGAAACGGCAACGGCGAACCTTTCCTTCCCTACCTGCGCGACGAACGCGACGTACGTACCTGGGCCATTCCGGGCACGGCGGGCATTGAACATCGTGTAGGCGGGCTTGAAAAAGAAGACGAAACCGGAAATATATCTTACGATCCCGAAAACCACCAGAAAATGGTGAAGCTCCGCAAGTCAAAACGCGACAAAATCGCTGACTATATCCCTCTGCAAAAAGTGGATCAGGGAGAAGAAAAAGGCGACATCGCCATATTGGGTTGGGGCTCTACTTACGGGGCCATATGCACAGCGGTTTTTGAGCTGCGAAAAGAGGGGCATGATGTTTCTCATATACATGTGCGGTATATCAGCCCGTTCCCTAAAAACCTGGAAGAACTGCTGAACAACTTCAATCATGTGATCGTACCGGAACTTAATGACGGACAGTTGGTCAGGCTTGTACGTGATGAGTTTCTAATTCCGGCAAAAGGGGTGAACAAAATTAAGGGGAGTCCGTTCGGAGTTGAAGAACTTAAGAAGGAAATCCTGAGCAAAATTGAAACCGGCACAACAGCATAAGAATTTAAAAAACTTGCATTATGGCTTTACAAACTAAAATTGATGAGTTTCTGAATGGAAACGGAAATGGCGCAGTAGCCGAAGCAGCCGACTACTCCTCCAAAGATTTTTCATCCGATCAGGATGTTCGCTGGTGCCCGGGTTGCGGAGATTACACCATCTTAAAGCAGGCACAGAATACAATGCCCGACCTTGGGCTGGCGAAAGAAGATATTGTTTTTATATCCGGTATCGGGTGTGCCGCACGTTTCCCTTATTACATGGACACGTTTGGCATGCACTCCATTCACGGTCGTGCTCCGGCTATAGCCACCGGCCTGAAAGTGAGCCGTCCGGATCTGAGCGTCTGGATTATCACCGGTGATGGGGATTCTCTATCTATAGGGGCCAATCATTTTGTGCAGCTTCTGCGCAGAAATGTGAATGTGAATTTGATGCTATTTAACAATCAGATTTATGGCTTGACCAAAGGCCAGTATTCACCCACGGCGCCGGAAGGTACAATCTCCAAATCAACACCCTTTGGTTCGCTTGATCATCCATTTAATCCATTGGCATTGAGCCTTGGGGCTGAGGGAGCATTTGTTGCCCGTGCAATGGATCGTGATCCTAAGCACCTGAAGAAAATGATGCTGAGAACACACCAGCATCAGGGTACTTCCATGCTGGAAATCTATCAGAACTGCATTGTGTTCAATGACGGGGCTTTTGAGCTTTTTACCGATAAAAAATCCCGCCCCAGGGAAGCTATTTACCTGGAACACGGCGAACCTTTAATTTTTGGTGCAAATAAGGATAAGGGTGTGCGACTGGACGGCCTGCATCCGGAAGTTGTGGAATTAGAAGGTGGAGAGTACTCTGAAGATGATCTATGGGTGCATGATGAACAAGATTCCACCAAGGCCCACTTGCTGTCCCGCTTTTTCGAACACCCTGCAAAAGGTTCAGGGCTGTTGTTCCCTCGTCCGTTTGGAGTGCTTTATGCCGAAGACCGTCCTACCTACGATGACATGGTCGTGGCTCAGAACCAAAGAGCCATGGAAAAGCGCGGCGAACCCGACCTGGACGCCCTGTTAAGAGGCCCCGAAACCTGGGAAGTTAAGTAGGTAAACTAGCACGTGGTTTCAAAATAATGGGCTGATGATTAAGAAATCGTCAGCCCATTATTTTTGCAAGTATCTTGCCGACTATCGGTATTTGCCTGTGGCGTGAACTCTTTAATTATCAAACTGGTTATTCTAAAACAATATAAGTTCTAATTCACGAACGCCTTTCAGCAAATGATGAATAAATTAACCAGTTTTCTTTTACTAATTATTATTCTCCTGAGCTTTTCCGGGTGCGAAATGATTGGAGATATATTTGCCGCAGGGGCTTGGATTGGGGCCATAGGCGCTGTCATTGTCATTGCGATAGTCTATTTTATCGTCAGAGCGTTGAAGCGATAATCTCCTTAATAAAAACCTTATTATAGCCTTTCTTTTTTAGATAATATTTATTAAGTATATCCCCTGTACTATAGAAGATATTAATATATTAGCGTATGTAATTGAAATCTATTACATTGGCAGAATATTAATCAGGTAAAGGAGAGGGTATGGAAAGAAGAGATTTTTTAAGGTTATCGGCAGGTGCAGCTTTTGGCGGTGTTTTATTTAAGGAAAGTGTAACCCCGAAAGTATATGGGGCGGCCAAAATGAATAACGCTGTCGGAGTTCAGTTGTATACGATTCGCAATATTATGGCCGAAGATTTTGAGGGCGCTATAGAGCGAGTTGCCGAAATTGGTTATGATGAAGTTGAGTTCGCCGGCTATTTTGACCGCAAGCCGCAGCAGGTGCGCTCGCTGCTTGATGATTTATCACTTACTGCACCTGCCGTCCATATTCCGCTTGATGCCGTTCGCGGCGATCTTGGCGAGTTGATTGAAACAGCAGGGACAATAGGGCATAAATATGTAATTGTGCCTTTTTTACCCGAATCTGAACGCACCCTTGAGGGGTATAAACGTACTGCAGAACTATTCAATATGGTAGGTGAAGAATTTCAAAAAGCAGACATACAGTTCGGATATCACAACCACGACTTCGAGTTTGAAGAGACAGAGGGGCAAATCCCTTTTGATTTGTTACTCAATGAAACCGAGCCGGATCTTGTTACCATGGAGCTGGATATATTTTGGGTTGCCCGGGCCGGTTACGAACCACTGGACTATATCAACAATTATCCGGGCAGATTTAAACTTTGCCATGTGAAAGATATGGACTCCGAAGGCACAATGGTAGATGTGGGTAGCGGGACCATAGATTTTGCAGGTATATTCTCACAATCGGAACAAGCCGGCCTGGAACATTATTTTGTCGAGCATGATAATCCCCAAAACCCTATGGACAGCATTTTGAACAGCCATGGCGTTTTGCGGGAGTTGCAGGCATAACAGCGTTAAATAATTCCGGGGGCTGTTCAAAAGCCTGTTAAGGCAGACTTCAAGCCTTGCCGGCATGTGCACTTGTGCTACAAGAGTGCAATTTTAAAGGTTGTATCAAAAGTTCGCTACGTCAAAACGAGAATACTTGTTGCTATATGCACTCGTGCTGTAGAAGTATATTCCCGGTTAAGCGAGTATGCGTATGCAGATAATATAGGCCCTTATTATACAGCCTTGAACAAAAAGTTAACCTTATGGTGCATCCTCTTCGCTGCGGCGCATCAGGTGATGATCAACCGACCATTTGCCACCCCCGTAAACGAAGAATACCAGCAAAAGAACCAGCACTAACAGGGAATATTCCTGCTCTGTTGCTGGTCCGAGAATACCCATACCTTGTACAAAAAATACGGCACCTACCAAAATGGGAATTTGAACGAAGGCGGCAAAGCGTGTAAGAAGGCCAAAAAACAGCAAGATTCCACCTACAATGTGGGCTGCCACTACATAATGGGCAACGATAAAGGCGGAAACGGCCATTGTTTCTTCAATTAATCCGTAGATTTCGTCAAGATTTTCTACAAAATAGAAACCTCTGAAAAACAATAAGGCTCCAAAAAACATGCGTAGAACCTCAATAGCATAATGCCGGTTATAAACCATTAATTCAACTGGTGAATTCTGCCTGACAGGTTCTCTGGAATCCATTACAAAAATCTTTTTGGATACGACTAATTCGGCAACTTGCTGTTAACAGTTAAATTATAATTTCAGACATGAAGTGCAACAAAAAGCACACAGGTGATGGTATATTAATTTTACATACTGTTTGTATCATTGCGGACAAACCTTGTAGTGGGGTAGGCAAAAGCAATATCGTCATGTTTATCAAACTCCCCAAGAATATCTTCCCATATTTGCTGTTGGGTACCCCGGCGTGTTCGGGGATTGGTTAGATACCGGATGGTGAGCATTGGGCCAAATTCCATAACCGTAGTATAGACTGTGGGGGTTAATATGGTATAGACAATCATATATGTTCTGGCGGTTTTCCTGAGCTGGTTTTTAGCTTTTCCTGAAATATTTGCGCTATGCTTGTCGGCAATTTCCTGAAGGATCACCTTGGCTTTTTTCCAGTTGCTTTCAAAAGTGAGCCGGACAGGAATTTCGTTCCATATAAACTGGAAATCAGCCGTGTAGTTGGCGATGGTGTGGGTAAAAATAAAATGGTTGGGGATGTGAAGAATACGGCCGGTGCTTTGTTCGGCATCAACCCAGTTGCCGATTTCAACTACGGTGAACTTAAAAAGCCGCTTGTCGACCACATCACCCTTAGTGGTGTCGATTTCAATGCGATCTCCAATTTCAAATGGTTTTCGCCAGATCAGGTACAACCATGCTGCACAATCGGCCACAATATCACGCAGGGCAATTGCAAGGCCGGCAGCTATAAGGCCGAGAAAAGTGGCGACATACTGGAATCCATCAATCCAGATTCTACCGAGAATAAGAGCCCCGATGAAAACAATAAGGTAGGTAAGATTTTTCTTCCACCGGTAATGAGCACCTAAATCATCAACATTTCGAACCACAACGCGCAGCACGGCGGAGCGAAACACCAGCAGCACCAGGATAACCAGGACACTGAGTATGACCTGAAATGTTAATTGAGTATCAACATCCAGGTTGCCAGCTATCCAATTGCTTAGTTCTCTCATAAGTGTGAAGAATGCTTAAAATATTAAGTGTTATGAAACGTAACAAACATACGGGGATTTAGCGAATTATACGTTGATAAAGGCAGATATATTCGTTAACATGACAGACTTCTTGATAAATAATATATTTTTAGCATGGCATATACGATAATAATGATACTTGTGATAATCATCTGTGTTCTTCTGACCATAGTAGTATTATTGCAAAGCGGACAGGGTGGAGGCCTCTCGGGCGGCATGGGTGGTAACGCCGGTGGTGGCGGAGGCAATATGATGGGAGCTCGCCGAACCGCTGATTTCCTCTCCAAAACAACTTCTGTATTGGCAACACTATTCCTGACCCTATGTCTAGCGGCCAACTTCTTCATTGAGTCTGATGTAGCTACTCGCAGTACTATTCAGGAACGGGGCGTAAATGCGCCTGCTGAAACGGAGATGGTTATTCCGGGAGCAGAAGACCCTGCTGAGAATCCTTCAGAAGCCCCCGCTGATCCACAACCGGTTGAGCCCGACAGCGAGTAAGCAAGGTCTGGAAAGATCGTTAGAGCTAAGTATTTGCAAAAGAGCCAACATATTATTGTGTCGGCTCTTTTGAATTTATAGCCGTATATACGCGCGTTTAGTTCCTCCGGCTGTTACATAACAGGCTTGATCAACTCTTCCCCATTATTTTTGAGTTCATTAACCTTATTGCTAACACGGTAGGTCGACATTCGATCGGTAGGAAACGGGTTCAGCAATTTACCCATTTTTTCCTGATCTGAATTGATAGGATCCAGCCAGTAATCATAATCAGCAGGGTGAAGAATGACGGGCATGCGATCGTGCAACGGTTGCAGAAGCTCGTTGGATCGGGTTGTAATTATTGCGAAAGTTAATATTTCGGTCTTGCCCGAAACATAACGGTCATAAACACCAGCAAAACCAAAAAGCTCCTGATCAAGCAAGCGAATATAAAATGGCAGCTTGAGATCTGATGTAAGAGCTTTCCATTCATAGAAACCGTTTGCCGGAATAATACAGCGTTTGCGTTCAAAGGATGTTCTGAGTGTGGATTGTTGAGTCAGTGATTCGGCTTTCGCAATAGGTTCTTCTTTGCCGCCATTTTCTGATGTTTGCAATCCCCATTTCATTTCTACAATGTATTTTTCATGGGCCTTTGCCATGTAAACTACGGGCATTGAATCACCCGGAGCTACATTATAATTGCCCTCATGCCGGGTATCATCAGTGGCGTGTGCCTGAAATTGCTCCTCAAGTTTTTCCTTTTCGGAAAATAAAGTGTATCGTCCTGTCATAAAATATATTTATTATCTCTTCTACTAGAATTGGAATCCAACCAAAAATGTTCCATTAAGTTATGGAATTACTTGTACGTTCTCTATTTTTCATTTTAAATGAAGGTTTAATAGGTAATAGGATACATCTTTCTCATGCATATTTTTGATAATCCGCAGGAAAACCGGATCAGGGCCGGTTGGCGTATACTTATACAATCTATTGCGTTCTTATTTTTACTATTATTTTCATATTTGCTGTTCAATGATGTATTGAGCGAGAATATAATGTTGGTATGGCTAGCATTGGTAGTAACGCTTAGCGTGTGGTTTGCCGCCAAGGTTCTGGATTACAGGGGGCTAAAAGAATATGGCCTGGAACTGAATAAAACCTGGTTCGTACATTTTATAATTGGGATTAGTTTGGGTGCAGGGTCAATGGCCTTAATATTTTTTCTATGTCTGGCAATGAACTGGATACAATTTATTGGATTTGGTTGGGAAAGGTATCAAAACGGAAGTTTTGCGATAGCATTTTTAAGTTATTTCCTGGCTATGTGTTCCGTTGGCTATTATGAAGAACTCTGGACAAGAGGTTATCAAACGAAAAATTTAGCTGAAGGATTAAACTTTAACCGGGTAAAACCTGAATTTGCGGTGCTCTCGGCCATTATTCTTACTTCCGGATTCTTCGGAATGCTTCATGCATGGAATCCACATGCTACGGTGTTGTCAACACTAGTGATCACTTTAGCCGGTCTCATGTTTGCGGTACCTTATGTAATATCTGGGCAGTTGGGTTTGTCAATAGGCCTGCACATTTCCTGGAATTTTTTTCAGGGGGGAGTATTTGGCTTTCCGGTAAGCGGTCTATCAAATCCTGGTTCTATTCTGCAAATCCGCAGTATAGGCCCCGAAATCTGGACAGGAGGTTTATTCGGGCCGGAGGCAGGGTTATTGGGATTGTTATTTGTGATAGTTCTCATAGGAATAATTATGCTGTATTTAAGAAAAAAAGGATATCCTATAAAGCCGATTTCCGGATTTGCTGATTGGCACGGCACCGCCTACCGCCGAAGGGCAGAAAACAATTAAGTATTTTTGAAATTAATTGTTAATAACGACGTTTATTAATTAAAGAATCCTTAAAAATATTGTTGATATTAAGCAGAAAAAAATTTTGTATCTTTAATATAGATACTCTGGATTCTTAGTAAATAAACTAACTATTCTAATTATAAACAACTTACAACATTTTGTCATTTACAAATTTTAAGCTCAACGAAAAAGTTGAAATGGGCTTGAAGGATGTGGGTTTTGAAGAACCAACCCCCATTCAAGAAAAATGTATTCCCCTGATTATGGAAGGCCAAGATGTTTTGGCCTCAGCACAAACCGGCACCGGCAAGACGGCAGCCTTTGTTCTCCCCATCTTAAATCATATTCTCAACAGTAATAAAAAAGGAATTCAAGCCCTCATACTAACCCCGACCAGGGAGTTAGCTCAACAGATTGATGAACAATTCTTTAGCCTGGGATACCATACAGGCCTAACGGCGGTAACCGTATATGGCGGTAGTGGTGGATATTCGCAGCAGGAAAAAGCCATGACTAAAGGCGTAGACATTGTTGTCGCTACGCCCGGCCGTTTGCTCGACCATATAAAGACAGGCTCGGTTGATTTTAGCAACCTGAGCTTTTTAGTGTTGGACGAAGCCGATCGAATGCTCGACATGGGTTTTATACCTGATGTTCAGCGCATTATAAAGGAACTGCCGAAAAAAAGGCAGAATCTGATGTTCTCGGCTACAATGCCAACAAAAATAGATCTGCTTGTCAATAAGATCATGACAGATCCGAAACGCATAAATATTGCTTCACTTAAACCTGCCGTTGGCATTAAGCAGGTAGCTTATGAGGTGAATGAAGAGAATAAAATTCCACTGCTGCTCGAACTTTTTGATAAAAGCGAATGGAATTCAACAATTGTTTTTACCGCCACAAAGCGCCTGGCAGATAAATTAGCACGAAAACTCTCTCAGAAAGGAAGCAGCGTTACCAGCATTCACGGTGATCGCAGCCAAAAGGAGCGCGAAGAGGCCTTGATGCAGTTCAAAAGTGGCAAGTACAAAGTAATTGTAGCTACTGATGTAATGTCTCGTGGTATTGATGTTGATAATGTATCTCATGTGATCAACTTTAGTGTGCCACATGATGCTGAGGATTATGTTCACCGAATTGGCAGGACAGCCCGTGCTCAAACTACCGGTGATGCTATAACGCTTGTCTCTAAAGATGATAAGCAGTATATGAAGAATATCTTCAAAAGCCTTGATCAGCATATTGAGATTTTACCTTTACCTGAGAAAATTGAGGCATTGCAATCTGGGGATGAACAGGAAAAAAGTTCATCCAGCCAAAGTAAGCAGCGGCAAAATAACTCAACCGGAAGAAGAACGTCCACTCGCAAATCCTCGGGTAGGAAATCATCAACACGTAAAAAGACTGACACAACAGCCGCTAAAAAATCTAATTCTTCAGATAGCAAAAAAACGGAAAGTAAGCCTGCCCCAAAACCCAACAGAGCAACAGGCAAAACGCCGTCAAAAGCTAAGGGCAGCAAAGCAGTGAATAATAAATCAAAAGCTGAGAAAACTTCTGCAAATGGAAGAAGTTCCACCAGACATTCTGAAAAAGCTAACGGAAATAACAAATCCCGGAAAGATCTGCTGGAAAAAGTGAAATCACCTAATACGAAGAAGCTTGATAAAACTCTGAATCAGAAAAAAGGTTTTTGGAGTAAATTCAAAGAAAATATTTTTGGATAAGCCTTTAAGAGGTTAATTAACAGGGGGAACAAGATTATTATAAGAAATTATGTTCTCCTTTTTGGTGATAGAAACTGGGCAAAACAGTACTGATTTAATTAGGAATAAAAAATTATTTGTTCTTAATTAAAAAGTTCCTATATTGTAAATGCGCTCAAGTAGCGTCTCTCTTGATGAATAGTTTAAGGCGGCACATCTGATACATGTGTCGCCTTATTTTTTTCCCACCTAAATATTCATCCATTTCACTTTTAGTTTCCCGCTAGTGAAAAAATTCTGAATCTTTTATATGTTGGATGCGTAAAGCAGAATATATACCGTCATAGCATATGCACAAGAACTAAATCACCATTACCTTAATACAAAACGAATAGATATCCTTCTATAACAAAAATAAAACAGCAATGAGTGATTTTGAAATAAATAATCGATCTATAAATGGTCTTGAAATAATTGAACTGCGTGGGGAACTTGACGCTCATACGGCAGCTCAACTGGAAACAGCACTCCAGAAACTAATTGCCTTAAAAAATTACAAAATTATTGTGAACTGCCACGAGCTGGAATACATATCCAGTGCGGGGCTTGGTGTATTTATGGCTTACATCGAAGATGTACGCTCTTTGGGAGGGGATATAAAATTAAGCAATATGTCGCCTAAAGTGTATAATGTATTTGATTTATTGGGTTTTCCCACCCTCTATGACATATTGAATGATGAGGCGGATGCAATCGAACAATTTAACATTAAAACATAAAAGGCTGCTTGTGGCTGATGCTGTTAAACATACTATTACTATTCCGGCATCTACTGAGTATCTCGTACAGGTGCGAGAGTTTGTTGCGAAATGTGCACGCCAGGCCGATTTCATGGAAACCGATATAGGAGATATTCGTCTTGCAGTTGATGAAGCATGCACCAATATCATTAAACATGCCTACAAATATGATCGGAATCAGGAAATTTATGTTCAAATTGAAATAAATAAAAACTGGCTTAATATCACATTGCTGGATTCGGGTATAGGTTTTGATCCTGGTAACAGTAAAAAACCGGATATTCAGGAAAGCATACGCCAGAAAAAAAGAGGTGGGATGGGTATTTACCTTATTAAGAAGTTTATGAATAAAGTAGAGTATAGCCATAATGGTACAATGAATGAAATTAGAATGAAAAAGATGCGACCTTCGATTGTATCTGAAGATTAATCCCTAATTCATATGTTCCCTCATCCCTTTTTAAATCTCCAAAATGGATAACCTAGCAAACAGCCAGAGCCATTTTGACTTAAAAACTTTGCTCGACACTACCCGGCTTCTGGTAGAGTCACATGACCCTGATTTTGTGATGAACAACCTTCTGCTTATATCGATGGGTAAGGTTATGGCATCACGTGCGATGGTTTTGTTATTGGATGCTGACCATCAAAATTATCTTGTGGCAAAAACTAAGGGAAAGCTTGAATATGCAGAAGGTCAGAAAATTGCACTCAGTAGTCTTTTTTATGGGTCCGATGGTGTTCAAACAACTTCCGTAATAAGTGGTCAGAATGTTCCTGATATACTGGGGGATCAGGGAATCGCCACTATGTTCAATATTCGCACAAGTGATCGCCATTTAGGTTTCCTATGCCTGGGAAAAAAACTTACTGGAAACTTTTCAAAGACAGCCGAAACCGGGTTCCTCGAAAGTCTTGTATTTATGTCTGCCGTTGCCATAGGCAACTCCCAGTTGATGAAAGAACTCAAAGAGACCAATAGAAAGCTAGACATGAAAGTGCAGGAAATGCACACACTCTTTGATTTGAGCAAGGAATTCAATGCAACGATTGAGCGAAACCAGATTATCCGTATTTTCAAATTTGCCTTGTTAGGACAAATGCTGGTGCGATCATTTTTCCTGGTAATCAAAAAGGAACAAACAATAGAGATTGTTGCACAAGGCGGAATGAAATCAATACCAGCTGAAGATGAATTAGATAAACTTTTTGCCTATGATGCAGACATTATTAAAGTGAATGAACCGGCGCAGGTAAAGTATCCCTTTCTGGCTGAAAATCAAATCGAGGTCCTGCTCAGGTTGAATTCACAAGAGGACCAACCGGCATTTCTTGGATTGGGTAAACGTAGCGGCGGGCAATCCTATAAAAAGGAAGATTTCAACTTTCTGATTTCCCTGGGTAATCTTGTATTGCTGTCTTTATTAAAAACATATCTACTTGAAGAGCAAATTGAGAAGAAACGCATTGATGAGGAACTGAATTTAGCCCGCGTAATCCAGAAAAAGCTGCTACCCGATGAAATACCCTATATTAAAGGCATTGATCTGGCAGCTTTTAATCTTCCCTCAAGGCAAGTCGGAGGAGATTATTATGATGTCATACCTTTTGAAAATAACCTGTTCCTGGCAATTGCTGATGTAACAGGAAAAGGAGTGCCCGCCTCTTTACTCATGGCCAATTTGCAAGCCATGTTGCAGGTGATGGTTCCGCTTAATATTGATCTTGCCGAGGCAACAGGAAAAATTAATACGATTATTTACAAAAATACAGAATCAGACAAATTTATCAGCTTTTTCTGGGGAAAATTAGATATTACTAACCACGTTTTTACCTATGTGAACGCCGGGCACAATCCTCCGTATCTGTTCCGGGCGGGTACTAGAGACTATGAAGAACTAAGTACAGGAGGAATTCTTTTGGGCGCAATGCCAACCTTAGGCCCTTATTCTGAAGGTAGCGTAAAACTGGGGAGGGATGATATGATCGTATTTTTTACTGACGGTGTAACAGAAGCCATGAATAGTCTCGAAGAAGAGTATGCCGAAAAACGCTTGATTAAATGTATACATAAAAATAAGCACCGTGAATCCGGGGAGGTGCTGAATTGCATTATTGATGATGTAAATGCATTTAGAGGTAATCAGTTAGGGGATGATTTAACCCTGATGGTGATTAAAGGTACATAAACAATCTTTATTTACCAGCCATTTTACCCATAGCCAACAGGGTTTCTTCTACATCCCCCCGGGCTGTATTATTGGCTAGCTGTGAAATTGCCTGGTAGGTTTTGTAGCGTCCTCTAATTCTTTGAACGTAATCAACTGTTTCTGTACCACGAACGAATCCATACCGCGCATGCTGGTAATGTTTGCGATCAACTAATTTTAAAAGAGCTTCCGATACGGCTTCCCAATCATTAGGATTTTTATCCGAATCAATGACGAGACGACGTGCATCGGCAACGTGGCCCATGCCCGCATTATAAGCTGCTAAACTAAGAGCCAATTGGTTTTCTTTATCCAAATATGAATAATGAGTGAGGTGTTTCTTTAAATACCGCATTCCTTCACCTATATTGATTTCAGGATCCATAAGCTGAGCCTCATCGGAAATCTGAGAAAATCGTGGAATGATTTGCATTAAACCCAAAGCCCCAGCCACACTGACTGCATTAGGCCGAAAAGCAGATTCCTGAGCCATAACGGCAACGGCTAATTTCCAGTCAACACCAGCCTGTTCCGCAGCTGGACGAATTAAATGATCATAAGGTGAGAAAATCCCATGGTACATCAACTCATGTATATCGTTGCGGTATTGTTCAATTTGGGTTTGATTATGATAATATCTTTGTTCCAATAAAGAAAAATAGCCTGATTTCCAGATCTTTTCTTGTTTGAAATCGTGTTTAAAATTACCGTAAACATACTTATCAACCTCTTTTTGCAATTTCTCAGCATTTTGCCTAATACCCCAGCCTACCTGTACAGCTTCTGATATTCGGGGTCCCAATTGAACACCTGTTACATAAGTTTTCATGGCATTAAATTGATGATCATCAGCAATTGTCGCCTTATAACGATTTTCTGCTACCCCAACTACCAATGCTTCTTTATCGAATTCCGGGGAAACCAAATCTATTGTAAATGCATAACCTTGTTCTTTTAATTCAAGAAGAATCTCATGTTGAGCGGAATTCCTTTGCACGCTGATGGGTATACTATCCAGTTGAGCCAAACTCGTGAAGTTTTGACTGGTATCGGGTAAAATAATATGCTGATCAACAATCTTGTAAGGCTCTGAAAATGTTACCTGACGTTCTCGTAATGATGTCTTTATGAAATTGGTTGCAATTATATCACCAGCCCCACGATTTAGAACTTCAACAGGATCATCACCCGGTTGAAGCAGAATCACTTCAACTGTAAGCCCGTGTTGCCGGGCAAACATTGCGAGGAACTCATATTCGAACCCGCGATCGAGCCCCCCTTGTAGAAAATATGACCCGACATTATAGTTTGTGATGACGCGAATAGAGCCCCGTTCCAGAATGGCATCAAAATCTAAATCAACTGGTTCAGTGGTGCTTAAATTTAAACTAACATCCGGGATAGGTTTGGTTAAAATATCTTTAGTAACATTAACATTGGCAGGAGCAATTATAAAGCCAATCACTGTTAATGCTAGTAGGTTTTTAATTAAATAAAGGTTGTAATTTTCCATGACTTTGATCACTCTTGAATAATCTACGAAACTAAAACTACCGCCCAATACCTGCTTAGTGGCGATAATTTGTTATTCCGCTGCTGATGAATAAGTTTATACTCTCTTGTTTATGATCTGATGATGATCCATACAGATTCACTAGTTAGAATATATAAATATATTACATCCCTTTTAATTAAGATTTATTATTTAATAAATCTATAAGGTTCTACTATTTCCTTCTCCAGGTGAGGGCAATACCCGTGATGATCACTGCAAGGGCCAGCAGTGAAAGCGGGGGTGGCATTTCAGCAAAAATTATAAAAGCCAGCAGAGAGGCTCCGGCAGGCTCGGCAAGAATAAGAGTAGATAAAAAAGTTGGAGATATAGACCGAACCGCAAAATTAATGGTTCCGTGGCCTAAAACCTGGGGCCCCAAAGCAAGAGCAATACCAATAATCCAGCCCTCATTGCTCATCACAAAATCAGCGCCAATAAATAAGCTGATGGCCACGCAGGCAATAGCGGTGAAACCATATACCCGAAATACATAGTTTAGCCAATCCGACTTCTGGCGAAGCCGCTGGCTAATAAGGAAATATCCTGCAAAAAGGAAAGCGGCCGACAGGGCCATAGCATTCCCTAGAATGGGGTTTTGATAATCAGTAATAGCCGAACTGTCTGTATAACCCAGTAACACCGATCCCGAAAAAGCTGTAAATACCCCAAGCCATACCATGCCTGAGAATGAACGTTTATAAATTCCTGCTTCGATCAGTATAAGTATAACAGGATGGCAGGTTACCAAAACCGAGGCGGAGGCCACTGAAGTATAAGACAGAGAGGCAATCCATAAAATGAAGTGCAAACCCAGAAATAAACCGGCCAGCCCGGCATATAGGTTGTCTTTATAGGTGTACCTGCTCTGCGCGTATTTATCCCAATAGAACAGCCAAAATGGTGCGAGCATAACGACCGCAGAGACCGTACGAATAGTAGCCAGGGCAATGGCATCAACATCACCGGCTAACCTGACTAGTATAGGAGCAAAAGCAAAAGTGGCAAGGGCAAGAATAAGGGCAGGTATTAAGCCTTTGCCTTGATTTTGATTAGAGGTTTGTCCGGATGGGGTATTCAAAAGTATACTTCAGCTTTTTGGCAACGCGAAACTTCAGCGTATTCTGTCCATCGACCGTACCAGATTTTTATCCCTGCGAATGTAGTGGATAGCCATATATTGACACACTAAAGCCAGAAAAAGAACTGCGACGCCGATTGCCTCTTCCATAATATTAAAGCCGTAGATCCCGATGGAAAAAAATATTGCAAAGCACATACCCAGTGCGATTACTTGAAATATCATAGCCCGTTTAACCCAGCTTACCTGGTTCGGCCTGTTATTATACAGGAAAATTGAAAACAGGGTAATTGCGGCGGAAAAAGCAAGTGCTACCGTAAGGCCGGTGCTAATCCAGCCGGTTGGGTCGGTTAAGACATGGCCATAAAAGGGTAAAAAGATAAAGGCGACATTCAAAAGTAACGCCGCTAACAGAAAGATGCTTTGAATTCTTTGTATCACGGTAAATGAATTGGTTATTGATAGAATCCTGACAAGATAAGGCTTTTTAAGCTAGATGGGTTTCCAAATATAGATTAAGTTCCTGTTATACTATAGAATCATTGCTGCTCCGGGTCAGCGTGCAGGGAGTCTATAGCTACGCAAACTGCTTAAAATGAATTAACTGGAATATTCCGTATATTAACTTCTCTCATTTATCTCATAAATCAAGCTTAAGTTGAGCAGAAATGTAGTTGTTGAATCCAGCCTTTTATTCATAGTATGCGTATGGGCATTGAATTTTTCGGTAGTCAAATTTAGTTTGGACGAAATAGATCCGTTAAGTTTTAATGCTATCCGGTTTCTCCTTGCAATAGCTTTCATTTGGCTGGTGGTATGGAGAAGACGCATTCCCATCAAAGTGCAAAAAGGGGACTGGCCACGGATCGTTACCCTAGGGTTACTCGGAAACCTTGTGTACCAGGTCTTGTTTATCTATGGGATCAACTTTACTTATTCAGCCAACGCCGCCGTTATGCTGGGAACCATTCCCGTTTGGGTGGCTTTGGTCTCGCATATGTTTTTCGAGGAGAAACTCACCCGCATCAAATTTATAGGGGTGTGTTTTGCTTTTGCCGGAGTCATATTCATTATGGTTGGCGGTGAACAGGGTTTTTCTTTGTCTGCAGAGAGTGTAATTGGAGATTTAATAATCGTAGTTGCAGCTATGGTTTTTGCAGTTTATACTTTATTGTCTAAATCTATGCTTGATCGTTATACTCCTTTAGAATTGTCTACCCTGATCCTGACCGTTGGCGGACTGGCAATTGTCATAATTGCCATCCCCAACTTAGTTAAATTAGACCACAAAGCAATTTCATGGCTGGCCTGGGGCGGGGCTTTCTATAGTGGAGTTTTTTCAATAGGAATGGCTTATCTGGTATGGAATTACGGCATCAAACAAGTTGGAGCGGTACGGACTTCAACCTATCAAAACCTTGTTCCGGTACTCGGAATCATTTTAGGATTTCTATTGCTGGGCGAAAAGTTAATGATCATGCAGTATGCCGGCACCGCTTTCGTAATAAGTGGAATTGTATTAGCCAGAAGGTAATATTTTAATTGCCTTAACAATGAAAACATACTTTTGTTACTTTACCATGGTTAGCCTTTTTGTTTTTCTACCCATGTTAATTAATTTAATGTTTCAACTTTTATCGAAACCTGATCATGTATAATAGCAACACAGCCCAAAGATTATTCCAGTTAATTTCTCCTGCTATACTTATTGTTCTTTTCTCCTTAGCATCACAAGAGAGTTACTCTCAATCTTCGGGAGGTGAAGAACGAAGAAGCCAATCTTTTATTAATGTTGAGGGGTTACTTGGTAACAATGAACCCTTCTATTTTATTGATAATACAAGTGTGGAAATGGCCAGGAATCAGTTTGCGCAGGAAGGTTATATCGACGAAGATTCATATACACTGGGAACAGGGGATATCTTCTCCATTGAATATACCGGCGGCTTAAACGGGACTATGCGGGGTTTAAGAGTAAACCCGCAAGGCGATGTGATCCTGCCCAACATAGGCTCTGTAAGGGTGAAAGATTCAACGATGATCAGCGCCAGTCGTATAATCTCTCAAAAGGTGGGAGAAATGTATCAAAACACCGAGGTTTCCCTTTCCCTTGATAAAGCCCGGGCCATTACAATTCACCTAACCGGTGATGTTCCTTTCCCGGGCAAGCGTGAGGTGAATGCATTAACCAGGGCCGATCAGGCTGTTTATACCGCCTTTTTTGAGCATGACCCAAGGGCTATGCAAACAGTAAGTACGCCGTACCGTTACTCCAGTGATTTTTTGAATGCAAAAAGATATACCCTCCGGAACATCTCAATCAACAGGGAAAATGGAGAGGATCAAAATGTGGACCTGCTTGCTTATTTTAAGGGCGGAGATAAAACGGCCAATCCGATGGTTAGTGATGGCGATGTTATTACCATTCGCAGGATGAGGGAATATACCCCTACCATTACCATATCCGGTGCCGTAAAATCAGCCGATGAACTTGAATACCGGCCCGAAGATACCCTGGGTGATCTGGTTACGATAGCCAATGGTTATACCCATGATGCTGATAAAGGAATCATTAACATCTTTAGAATGGAAGGCCGGGAGATTAAAAAAATAGCTGTCGATACCGGACAGGAAAACATCAACAACTTTAACTTACAACCCAACGACCGTATTGTCGTTCCTTTTGACCGAAGTTTGCAAAATAATAGGTCGGCTTGGGTATATGGAGAGGCAGCCAACCCGGGCAATTATCCTATTATTGATGGGGAAACCACAGCACTGGATCTTCTGGAAATGGCCGACGGTACATCCGGCAAAGCACTTGCCCATGCTGCTTACCTGATTCGGGCAGATGCATCATCTACCGATATTTCGGGGGCATCACAGTTTGACCCGAATCTTTTAAAGCGAACCTCCGATCAACTAACGCAAGGTATGCAATACCTTGAACTTGAAGCCGAGCTTAATCGGAACCAAATTTATTTGGATGCATCCAACAGAGAGCAACTGGCGAAGATTGTAGTCTATGATGGCGATCAGTTTCATATTCCACAAGACGATAAAACGGTGTATCTAATGGGACAGGTAAGAAGCCCCGGATTTTATCCTTTTGACCAAAATATGAGTGTTGATCAATACATATCTCGGGCGGGTGATTTTGCCCTCGCCGCTCAGGAAAGTCGCATATTTGTAATAAAATCCGGATCGCGTTCCTGGTATCCGCCTTCAGAAACAAACCTGGAATCTGGAGATATTATTTTTATTGATCGTGAGCCTTATGATGAACTGCAAGCCAGCAGATCGTATGACATGCAGGTGCGCGGACAGCGAAATAACAATATTCAATTGATAATGACCGGCTTAGCCACGGTGACCAGCATTATAACAACTTACGTAGCCATTACCAGATAAAAATATTAACAGGTATAGAATTTTAATTAACTATGAATAAAGAGAAAGATTCTAAAAAAGAGGTCAATCTTCTGGATGTTGTTCTGGTACTCGCTAAGAATAAATGGTTTATCACCAAGATGGTCTTTAGCATTACACTCATTGCGCTTATACTTAGCCTGGTCTGGCCGAAAACGTATATGTCTACGGCTCAGTTCTTGCCGCCTGTTCAACAGAACAGTTTAGGTGGTGGGCTTGATGGTATGCTGGGTGGCATGCTTCCTATGCAAACATCGTCGGATAAGCTAGGTGCAGAAGCCATACTTGTGGTTTTAAGAAGCCGGAACTTACGAGAGAAAGTTATCAATGAATTTGATTTCCGGGAAGTATATAGTTCAAACATCATGGAAGAACTTTTGCGGAAGTTAGATGCAAACACACAACTGGAAGAGGTTAGAGAAGGTGGCTTTGGATTTAATCCGGTAGTGGCTCTGGAATTATCGTTTATTGACGAAGACCCTGAAAGGGCGCAGGCTGTTACTGCATTTTATATAAGTCAGTTAGATAGCGTTGTAAAAAACCTGAACCAGTTGAATGCCGATGAAAGTTATAATATGGTAAAACAGCGTTATGAAAAAAATCTGACCGACATTACAAAAGCAGAAGAAGAGCTGAAACAGTTTCAGGAAACGTACGGAATTCTGGAGGTAGAGTCTCAAAGTAAAGCCATCGTTGAAACGTTGGCCGACCTAAGATCATCAGCCATCGAAATGGAGCTAAAGATTAATTTGCTCGAACAAACGGTAAATCCATCAAACAGTGAGCTTGTTAATTTGAAACGTTCCAAGCAAGAGGTAGACCGCAAGTATAATGAGATGGTGAACCACAGCAATTCAGCCCCCGGGGTTAATATATTTCACTCACTACAGGACATGCCCGATCTGTCATTGCAGTATATGCGGAAGTACAGGGAAGTAATTATTCAAAACAGCATACAGGAAGTTGTGCTGCCTCAATACGAGCAGCAGCTAATGCTGAGGAACGATTCAAGCAGAAATATTCAAATTGTGGATGAAGCCAGCATGCCTACGTATAAACATACGCCTAAACGAGCTATAATCGTACTGGCGGGGCTGCTATTTAGTTTATTCCTGTCATTTGTTATTGTTTTTATCAAAGAGACCTACCGGTCCGGGAAAAAAGAAAATTCGGAAGGTTATAGTAAATTAAACGCCATCATGAGTGCGCTTAAAAGTAAGAGAGACCAGGTTTAAAAACAGTCATGACCGGCAATACGTCCTTATCCGAATTCGCTTTTTACAGATATAGAAACCTGATTATTGTTTCTGCGGTATTGGTGTACGGCCTGGTTGCTTATTTATCTTATGCTACAGGCATTACCTGGTTACCCTTGCTGGCAATAGGTGTATTCTTTGCAGGAGTTTTTGCATTTTTGTCCTTAAAGGAACCCTACTACATTCTGCTATTTGTAGCAGTAGGGTCTTATCTCGGTAACTTGGTCCATTTAATAGAAGATGGAGCTGTCCCGGTTACTATTTTTCAGATATTACTTGTCATGGGCTTTCTTTTTTTCGTTGTGCACCGGTTAATGGCATCCGATCTGGAAATCAAGCTGTTGGGTATTGAACTGGAGCTGATGCTGTTTCTGGCCCTGATTTTTTTATCCATTGTGTATACTCCAAATCCAGAAAGCGGAATGCTGAACGCCATTCGCTTTCTGATTTTAATTGCTACAGCTTACCTGGTTGTGAATATTGTGAGAAGTCAAAACCAGATCACCGGCATTTTGGCGTTACTGGTAGCAGTATCTGTTGTCTTGGCCGCAATTGCCCTGAGAGAAACCATATTGAACCCGACGGCGGCGGCCATGGAGTTTATGTCTGCCGGAAATCTGGAAAATCGTGCCAAAGGGACACAAGTGGATCCCAATATATTCGCCAGCCACTTTTTTTTACCAATAGCATTTGTATCCTCGCTGTTTCTTTCCCTAAAAAGCTACATGTACCGCGTGCCGGCCTTTATAATTTTGGGTATTCTTTCCCTGGGATTATTATCCACTTTCTCCAGAAGCGCCTGGGTGGCCGCCGCTGTTATGCTTGTACTTACAGCTTACTTTCAACGGCAACTTAAACTGTTCGTATGGCTCTTCGGTGTAGCACTGGTAGCCATATTATTTATACCGGAATTGCAATACACCGCCTTGAACGTTTTAGAGCGAATAATGGATATTTTTGCCGGATCTTCCGATAATTCCTCACGTATTCGTATTCTTCTTGGTATTGCTGCTATGGGTATGCTGTTTGATTCTTACTTATTAGGTGTCGGGTTTCGTGGCTTTCCGGAAGTTTTCCCCAATTATTTCTCCGTGCAATCGACAATCGGTGTTGTAGAGCCTCATAATATCACCTATACCATTCTTGCAGAACTGGGAGTTATAGGCTTTTTCCTGTTCGCTATTATCTATTGGAAAATAGGCTGGGTCGCTTATCAAAACATTACCCTAAGCACGGGTGATGTTGAGCGTTCAGTTTCGATTACTCTTTTTGTTGCATATATTGCATTCATCATATTCTACCAGTTTTATAATGGCTTCTTGGTCGACACTAATATCTGGATCATTATCGGACTAATATTTGCTATGAATCTCATCAAAGTTAAACCTTTGGAATACTCAAAGGGTGAACTTACTTGAAGATATTACTGATCTCGCAATATTATCCACCGGAAACAGGTGCCGGTGCCACCCGGGCGGAGGCGTTAACGCGGTACCTCTCCGAATGCGGATGGGAAATTGACGTGATCGCTGAAATACCCAACTATCCTACAGGTAATGTACCGCCAGAATACCAGTCGGCTTTTCATTTCAGGGAAAGTTATGATGGTACCACCATAAACAGGCTTTGGGTTTGGGCCAACAAAAGAGAAACGACTCTTCAACAAATGGTTCTATTTGGGTCGTTTTTAATGAGCAGCCTGTGGTATGCCATGCAAAACCCCCGCAAATATGATTGTGTATATGCCACTTCGCCGCCCTTTTTCAGCGCTTTAAGCGGATGCCTTATCTCGAAACTCTACGGAATTCCCTTTGTTCTGGAAATCCGTGACCTATGGCCTGACGCCGCCGTAGGCATCGGGAAGATCACCAGGAAGTCGTATTGGTACCGGTTTGGTAAAAGACTGGAACACTGGCTGTATAAACAAGCCGACCTCATCATCCCCGTAACCCACGAAACAGGAAAGATTATCCAAAAAACTCATCCCGATGCTAAAATAAATGTAGTTCAAAACGGTGTTGACCTCGAACATTTTAAACCTATTGAAAACCCTGCAGATTTTGTAGACGAACCTTACGATAACAGCAAGTTTCGGGTGGGTTATGTGGGATCACTGGGAGTAATCCACGATTTTAAGACGGTTGTAGAGGCCGCAAAACTTTGTGAGCACGATGAAAATATCGAGTTCGTCATAATAGGCGACGGCAGTTGCCGGAACCTGCTTACCAGTTTGATCGAGGAATACAAACCACGCAATCTGAAGTGGCTGGGTTTAAAAAGCCACGATAAAGTCCCGGCTTATATTTCATCATTTGATGTGGGTATCAATCCTGTTTATGATATTGATGTCTTTGAATCTATTATTACAGTTAAATTCTTTGAATATCTGGCCTGCGAGGTTCCTGTGATATCCCTTGCGCGCGGACTCATGGAACAGGAAGGTCAAAAAAGCAAAGCAGCCATCACCCTCGAACCCGAAAAACCCCAACTCCTGGCCGACACAGTGCTCCGGCTGAAAAATAACGACGATGAGCTGAGTACGCTTAAGGCAAACGCCAGAAGCTTCATCAGAGAATACTACGATCGAAAGCGTTTAACCTACAAGCTATCGAATATATTGAAGGAAAGGTTTGTTCTGTAGAATTATTGCAGAAGTGCACCTGCCAGCATCGCTAAAACCGCTAGCACCCGCTTCGCCTGTACGCCAGCACCCGCTAAAACCGCTAGTACCCGCCTCGCCTGTACGGTAGCACCCGCTTAAACCGCTAGCACCCGCCGCCGAAACTGCAAAACCTGCCGGTACAGGCGTCTCGCCTGTACCAAACTTGTCTTCCGGCCTCCGGCCGTCCCCCGGTTGCCGATCTCAAATGCAACCAATGAACTACAATGATCATTAATTAGAATTCTGAAATCAGATGCTAATGTAATAACAGTCTTACACACCGGGTTTAGCCTGCTACCACAGCAACGATATAAGAACAACTAATATCCCCCATAATATCGAATAACCTCTGCCAAAGGGTTGCTCTCATTTGCACTGCTATAAACATAAGCCTCAGGAACATTCACAATTCCCGATCTAATCGGATTTAAATGGATATAATCCATTTTTTGTTGAATCACTTTATCATTATATAATACCACCGGATAATTATGTGGTTTCCAAACCTGATACTTACTTGAACCAAAAGAGATCTTGCCAAAATATTCGAACAGATATAACAACCAATCCTTCCGACTTTCACCCGGCTGGTTGTCAATCAAATTAAGCAACTGTTTGGCTGTATAACTTTTAAACTGCCCTATTACCTCGTTCAAACTGCCCCTTTCAACTGCGGCAATTAAATGAATATGGCTGGGCATTATACAGTAATAATAAATTCGCAGCTCTTTATTCCGCATGCAATACTTAAGATTTGTAATCAATACATCTGCATAGGTATGCCGAGTAAATAAATCGATCCACCCATGAACAGTAAGTGTGATAAAGTATAACTTTGCAGGATCGGTTTTCCTTCGCGGCATTATAAGAAGTGTTAAGATGATCATAGGGGCATGTTTCTCCGCCGGATCTAAGTAGTATCTTTATTGTAATATATATAAAATAACATGTAAGGTGCAACTGAACCCTTTTGGTCAAATCTTTATGCAATATTGATATTATTGGCGATTTATTTATATGCATTAAACCATTAGTATTTGAGCAAATAGTTTAAGTGCTAACCATTATAATGCACTGGTTGCATTCCAGATCGGCAACCGGGGGGACGGCCGGAGGCCGGAAGACAAGTTCGGTACAGGCGAGACGCCTGTACCGGCGAAGTCAAAATCGAAAAACCTGCCTGTACCAAAGAAGTGGTTGCTAAATATCACGATGCAGGAGTCTTTTGAGAAGCCTCGGAAATGCACTCATATAGCACGAGTGCACATCGTGCAGCAACCTTTTTAAACATCCTCCTCCCATTTTACTCAGGTCTCAGCGCCCGCTATTTTGTTGTGACTTGCGAATCATCACCTACATGCACCTCGCCTCGGGTGTTGGTTACCGAAGCCCGTATGCCCACCGTGCTGTTGCTCAGGCGGCTTTCTGTAACCTTAGCCTCGTCCATAATAATGGCATCATTTATTTTACTTCCGGAAATGGTGGCACCGGCTCCCAAACTTACATTTGGGCCTACTTCTGAATCTTCTATGCTCACATCGTCACCAAAATAAACAGGAGGAATGATCGTGCTGTTTTTATATTCTTTATCCGGTTTCCCGTTCTCTTTGTTGATAATCACTTTACTGGTATCCAGCCATGCCGGTATGGTACCGCAATCCAGCCATTCATCAACAGTGGCCGGTTTAAATACTTTGCCGTCTTTCAGCATACGGTCAATGGCGTCGGTAAGCTGATATTCGTCGCCGTGGCCCACTACCCGGTTTTCCAGCAGATATTCAATTTCTTTCTTTATTTCCCGGCCCTCTTTAAAATAATACACACCGATAATGGCCAGATTGGATATGAGCTCTTCCGGTTTCTCTACAAATCCGGTGATCCGGCCTTCTTCTTCAACAGCCACTCCAAAACGGGACGGATCTTCAACATGCTTGAGCCAAATAACGCTGTCGGCACCTTCTACACTTACTTTTTCATGCGTGTCAAAAAGGGTATCGGCAAATACAATAATGACTTCACCATCAAGCGAGTCGGCGGCGCAGTAAACAGCGTGGGCGGTTCCCAAAGCTTCATCCTGCCTGTAAAAAGTAGGCTTTGCATCGTGACGGTGGCTCATTTTAGCAAGCTTGTCTTTTATTTCATCACCGAAATCACCGAGTACAAATGCAATCTCATCAATCTTCCGATCGAGCGTACGGGAAAAAGTTTGGATGATTCTCTCGATGATCATGGTTCCTGCCACAGGAAGTAAAGGCTTGGGCGTCGTATGCGAATGAGGTCTCAGGCGTGTTCCCCGGCCGGCCATTGGGATAATGAGTTTCATAAAATCGAATAGCTGTTTTATATTTAGGTTATCTTGAAACCCAAGATAAGAAGAACTAACTATATTATTCGAATTTGAATTCGTGAATATAACAAAGTTCTGATATTGGGAAAAAGGAAAGGCGGCTATATCCGTTTAGTTTTTAATTATCCCTTTTACTTCAGCTTTTAATACCACCGATTTGAATTGGTACTACCACTTTATTGAAATAATAAGTTTCCTTTTTATTTACATAATGGCAAGAAACATGCTCTACAGGGGGCGTTTCTTTCTGCACATGTACCAACAATCAGGGTATAAAGGCCGCGAGTTTTTCAGTTGGATCAAAAACAATCTGGCAACCTATGCAGTCACTGTTGAGCTGCTGGCGCTCAACCTTGTTGTCCTGATTCTGGCCACTATCCTAGACCCGCTTCTCACGCAAACCGCCCCGGTGCTGATTATCTTTGTATTTGCCTTGTTTTGGTGCGGACCGGCTAAAAGATATACTAAAAACCAGCCCAAAAAGCCCTTGGTCTTCACCCCCAGGATGGTTCGCCTGGCGGTGGCATTCGGCGTAATAAGTATTTTTATCCCGGCTTACGGAACCCTGATAGCTATCGGCCGGGGCATACTGTTCCCCGATATATATATCCTGGCGGTTGCCTGGATCCTGGGCAGCTTGCTGCTGCCGTTTATCCTAGTGCTGGCCGGACTGCTGATGTATCCGGTAGAAAAAATGATTCAGCAAAATTTTAAAAGAAAGGCCCGTAATAAACTAAAAGCCATGGCGGAGTTAAAAACCATCGCCATCACGGGCAGCTACGGCAAGACCAGCACCAAATTTTTTATCAAATCTATTCTCGCCGAGCGTTACAACCTTTGCTTCACCCCGGGAAGCTTTAATACCCCCATGGGCATCTGCAAGGTGATCAACAATGATCTTCAGCCCGCCCACCAGATCCTGATCCTGGAAATGGGGGCCCGCTACAAAGGAAATATCGACGAGCTCTGCAGAATTGCCCGCCCGGACATGGCTGTCCTGACCAACATTGGTGTCGCTCATTTGGAAACATTCGGCTCTGTTGATGCTATTAAATCCACGAAAGGTGAAATTCTCAATCACCTCCCGGATGATGGCGTGGCCGTAATCAATGCTGATGATTCGAATTTAACCGATATGATAAAGCACCGCCAGGGCAAAACCATAACCGCCGGCCTTGAACACGGCGAGTTTCAAGCCTCCGGGATCAGCTATGATGAAGCCGGCTGCCGTTTTACCGTAACCGCCCCCGATGGATCATCCGAAAGGGTATATACGCATATCCTTGGCTCGCACAATGTGCAAAACCTGCTGCTGGCGTTCGCCGTAGGCCATCATTTTGGCCTGCGCCTGAAAACTATGGCTCTGGCCGCCCGGAATATAGAGCCGGTGGAGCACCGGATGGAACTTAAAAAAACCGACAGTATCACTATTATTGATGATGCTTTTAATTCCAATCCGGTAGGTGCACGCAATGCCGTGGAGACCCTTGCTAAATTTAAATCGGGCAGGCGCATCATTATCACCCCCGGCATGGTGGAATTGGGGGATCAGGAAAAAGAAGAAAATGAGCGTTTTGGCATGACCATTGGAAATGCCCGGCTTGATCACGTTTATCTTGTGGGTCCCACCCAAACAAAACCCATCCTGGAAGGCATCCGTAAAAGTGGATTCGATATGGAAAAAGTAACCGTGGTTAACAATCTTTTCGAAGCCAACAAGCAGCTCAGGGAAAACTTTCAGGCGGGCGATGTCGTGCTTTACGAAAACGACCTGCCGGATGTGTATAATGAGTGAAAATGGTGCCGGGTTGTGAGGGCTTTTTATGTTGATATAAATCTGATCAAGTCCGTACCAAGTCCATACCAACTCCTACTAAACCCCGGCGGGCAGTAGGAGATGTATAGGAGTTGGTAGAGGGGAGGTGAGAGGAGGGGATGGCATTCTATTGCAGAAACCGGTGAAATACCCTCAAGAGTTGTTGATCGTTAATTGATTGTGTACATTTTCTTAGCCAAACAGATTGATCATGAGCCAAGATTTATTAAATAGAATAACGAGAAAGTCAGATATTTGTCACGGAAAACCGACGATCCGCGGATTGCGTTATCCGGTTGACACCATGTTAGGTTTACTGGCTTCGGATATGAGTATCGATGAAATATTGGCTGATTATCCGGATTTGGAGAGAGAAGATCTGTTGGCCTGCCTGGAATATGCTGCTCAGTTACCACGAACTAAGAAATCGCAAAAAGTTACCCGGTGAAAGTTCTCATTGATGCTCATCTGTCCAAAAGTTTATCCCCTCATTCATTCCCTTCCAACGTGTTCAACAGCTCTCTGCTCCTTTGATCTTCGGGGAATTTGGCCATGCAGTTGAACATGACTACTTTGGCTTCGTTTAGTTTCTTAAGGTGGGTCAGTACTACGGCGTAGTTTTGCAGGATGGTCGGGGTCTCGCCGCCGTGGCGGATGCTTCTTTCGATGATTTCTTTTGCCGGAGCATATTTGTTTTGCTCCATCAGGCAGTCAAAAAGCTCGTTGAGCAGCCCGACATGGTCGGGCCAGCCTGCCAATGCCTCGCGGTAGGAGTTTTCCGCCTGGTGCATATAACCCATCATGCTGCAAAGAGAGCCCAGAGTGAAATGGGTGAAGGTACGATCGTCTCCTTCAACGGTTTTAAGATAATCTACCAGACTGTCGCCAATATCCCGGAGCTCTTTGGTGAGTGCTGCATAGCCTGTTTCGTCTTCAGCCTCTCGCAGCTGGTCTAGTTTTTCTGATAAATCTACCAGCCTTTCTGAGATGGACAGTAGTTGCTGCTTCACAGGTGTTTCGTTCATTAAAACAAACTTTAAGTCTAAATCTTCATCTCCACATCGTGAACTTTTCTGAGAATGGAAACGGCGTTTTTATCTTTATGCTGCATGACCTTTTGTTCAAGATTGGTTACCAGGTCGGCGCGTACATTCTCAAAAGCCTCTTCTTTCGCTTGCTTATCGTTGTTAGTTCTGACAATAGCGAATATTTCGTCGGCCCGGACGATGCTGTAAAGTTTATCTTTGTTAAAGGCGTGAGAGCGTTTCTCCTCAAATTGATCAAATAAAGCGGGAAACTCTTCCGTGTTCTGTGCTTTTTGCAGGATTTCAACATCAGTTGGCCCTACAGCACTGAGGGGGATGCGACAAAGAAAGAAATATTTTTCAGAATAAAGCATAAAATGGATACAGTTTTGTGCGAATGAGTTTGATTAATATACGAACTTTTAACGGTGGTTTTTACCTGCTATTTTCCCAAAACTCTTTCCGGGCATACCAGGTCAGGGTTAGCCCACGGAACACCATGAAAAGGGTCATTGATAGCCAGAGTGCATGGTTGCCCAGAAAGCCGATGGTGCTGTAGTAAACCGGTAAATAGACAATTATAATTGCAGCAAGCATTGAATTTCGCATAGGTTTGGTGGCTGTGGCTCCCAGGAATATGCCATCCCATATAAAACACAGGCTGTTGATTAAAGGTGCTGCGGCCGTCCATGCAAAGTAGCTTAGGGCCAAGGTGATAATGGTTTGATTGTCGGTGAACAGGCTGACAATTACCCCACCAAAAAGTATATAGATTACTGCAATCCCTGCGCCCATACCGAGGCCCCATCCCAAAGTGTATTTAATAGCTTTTATAAGACCCGGGTGATCTTTGGCCCCAATATAACGACCGGAAAGGCTTTCGGCGGCGTAGGCAAAACCGTCAACCCCGTAGGAGAGGATTGCCCAGAGTTGTAATAAAATGGTATTGGCGGCAAGAATATCATCACCAAATTCAGCGGATTTGGCTGTGAAGAATGAAAAAGCAAAGATCACGCATAGGGTACGTATCAGAATATCGCGGTTTACGAAAAAAAATTGCTTGATTCCTGTAAGGTCAATTATACCGTTGGGTTCAAAGGCTTTTCTAAGATGATTGTATCTTTTGAGGAGTAGGAAAAGTCCGAAGAGCAGGCCGAGATAAGCGGCAGCTACTGTTCCGTAGGCAACACCGTCTACAGTCATCCCGAAACGGTAGATGAAGATAATGTTGAAAAGGATATTCAGCAGATTTACAAAGATGGTCATCAACATGGGATCTTTAGCATTCTGCATGCCCAGAAACCAGCCCTGTATGCCGTACATTGAGAGGGTAGCCGGAGCAGCCCATATACGGATGTTGAAATAGATCCGTGCATATTCTTCTACCTCAGGGGATGATCCTACGAAGGTAAAGGTGAAATCCAGGATGGGCTTTTGGAACAGCAGTAAAACGGCGCTCCCTGTCGCGGCCACAATAAGAGCTCTCGAAAAGACAAGCAGTGACTCTTTGTTATTTTTTTGTCCGTAGGCTTGTGCCGTGAGACCGGTGGTTCCCATACGAAGAAAACCAAAGCCCCAGTAGATGAAGTTGAATATCATTCCGCCCACAGCAATGGCCCCAAGATAATAAACCTCTCCCAAATGGCCCACCAAAGCCGTATCGACCGAGCTTAGCAGCGGTATGGAAAGGTTGCTGATGATATTGGGGATAGCAAGCCGGAGTATCTGTTTGTTCATTGCCGCAGCTAATTTTAACCCACAGAGTATTTAAATACTGAGAGTTTATTCTTGCACATAGGTTTTTTAGTATGTAAACTGGTTTTAAATTTTAAATAAAGCTTAAACCATTTATAATCGTACTTCCGGATCACACTCAGTAATTTGCTGAAGATTACTCATAATAAATAAAGTCTAGTAATTTTTTAGCAAGTCTTTGTGGAGCATGAAGAATTGTCATGTTCCAAGTAACCTATAAATTAATATAATTATAAATTATGAAATCTGTACAAGTTGCACTAATCAGCCTTTTCCTGCTATCACCGAATCTGCTGCAAGCTCAAGACGGCTGGCAGGAGTTATTTAACGGCCAGAATTTTGACGGATGGGAAGTGCTCGGCGGGAATGCTGATTATTATATTGAAGACGATGTTATTGTCGGTGAAGCGGTACCCAATACCCCTAATTCCTTTTTAACAACAACCCGGGACTATTCGGATTTCATCCTTGAATATGATGTTTATCTTGACAACTCTCTTAACAGTGGTGTGCAAATACGCAGCAACAGCAACCCGGATTACAGAAACGGGCGAGTTCATGGCTATCAAGTCGAGATTGACCCATCTGACCGTGCATGGACCGGCGGGATCTATGATGAAGGGCGGCGCGGATGGCTGTATCCTCTTTCCTTAAATCCTCAAGCTGGATCGGCGTTCCGAAGTGCCCAATGGAATCGGTTTCGGGTAGAGGCGATCGGCAATACCATCAATATATGGGTTAATGGAATCCACGCAACACGTCTGGTTGATGATATGACGGACCAAGGTTTTATTGGCTTGCAGGTTCATTCTATAAATAATGAGGCGCTGGTAGGGGCACAAATAAAATGGAGAAATCTGCGCATTAGAACCGAGAATCTGGAAGAGCACAGAACATCCCCTGATCCTAACGTGGCTGAAGCCAGTTACCTGGTTAACAAATTGAGTGAAAGGGAAAAGCGCAATGGCTGGCGGCTGCTGTGGGATGGAGAATCATCAAAAGGCTGGCGCAGTGCAAAATCGAATGAATTCCCTTCCAGCGGATGGGAGATGGAAAATGGGGAGTTGACGGTTAGGGCAACAAGAGGAGAAGGAGCTACACGTCCTGGTGATATTATTACCGAAGATCTCTATAGCGATTTTGAGTTAGAACTGGAGTTTAGAATTACAGAGGGAGCAAATAGCGGAATCAAGTATTATGTAGATCCCGTACTTCTGCAAGCAGAGGGCGCAGCGATTGGTACGGAATTCCAGGTTCTGGATGACCAGCGCCACCCCGATGCGAAACAGGGTGTAAACGGCAACCGTACCGTCGGTTCGTTATATGATCTTATTGCTGCGGAAAACCTCTCGGTACCCGGCAGCAGCAAAAGATTCAGTGGACCCGGAAGCTGGAACAAAGCCCGTATTGTTTCAAGAGACGGGAATGTGGAACATTGGCTAAATAATCTGAAAGTGGTGGAATATAATCGTTTTTCTCAAGTATTTCAGGCGTTGGTAACAAATAGCAAATACGAGGTGTGGAATGGATTCGCCCAGGGTCCGGAAGGACATATTTTGCTGCAGGACCATAATGATGAGGTCAGCTTCAGGAATGTTAAAATCAGGGAGTTTAAATAATTAGTTGGCTAGAAAACCTTTTTATTTACCCTCATCGATCAAAAAAGATTTAAGATCGGAGTATACTTTTTTGATATCGTTTATAAAGACCCGCTCGTTTTTTTGGTGGTAGGGGTAAATGGCAGGTTCAATGGCAACAGATGGAACGGCCGGCAACGGAGTAATATTCAGGCATTCTCCGTAAATCAGGTAATCGTTGGTGTTATTGGATAAAACAAGGTCTGGATCAGTCTTTTTGAATTTGTCAACCAGGCTATTTGTAGCTGATATCTCATCTTCGGATGGAGTGGTTTTGGTATACTCCCAGTGGCCGGAATACAACACCACCCCCGGTTTCCCCTTGAAAAAAGGGGTGGTATCAACAGTAATGACGGCAGAGGGATATTTATTTTCTTTGATCAAAAAATTTGAAATCCGTTCGGCCCCTATGCCGTGATGATAGCCTTTGCCTTCGTTTTTGAGCAGGTGGGGATGGTTTTTGAGGCCGTAACTTTCTTCCAGCTCGGAAAGAAGGATCAGCAATGGGGGGAAGTATTCGTACTGGCTTTTTAGGGCCAGCGTCAGACAGATACCCAGACCCACTGAATCATCCATCTGGCCTTCCAGGTATTCGTTGGTTTGCCGGAAAGGAAGCCTATCGGGAGGGTTTTCACCGAAATGATTGATCTTGTCCAGGTGGGCCGAAAGGGCTATAGGCCTGGTTTCGGGAGTTCCGGGGATTTCCAGCACCAAGTTGTTGTCGTGAACGCGGTGGATCCTAATACCAGGAATGGGTTCGGTTTTCTCGAAAATATACGAGTGGATCACTTCTTCAAACGTGCTGAATGATGGGATTTCGGCAATTTCGCCGATCATTTTAAGGAGCTGTTCCACGGGCATCTATAGTTGTCAATTAATGTTGACAAGTAAAATAAGAACTTAAAATGAGGACTGAAATTTCTGGGGGAAACGGAGTGCAGGTAATTTGTAATATATCCACAGCATATAAATGTAAATCATCAATTTCAGACAAATGCTGCTACTTATCCACAAGAGATAATAATTTTATAGACTCCTTTCTTATAAAATACCCAGCATAGAATCACTAAAGCGGGTAATAACCAATCATTGATTTAATCTAATTAGAATAAAGTAATATGTTATGCTATTATCATTAAAATAATATATATTCTTTATAGAGAAGATATAACTGCCTGTGGCTAAAAACTAACTGAGCCATTCGATAGAGGCAGTAGAAAGCAATAACTATTTTAAGGAGATATAATGCAGAACTCTGTACAGAACCATTATGTGCTGCTAATATTTTGTATTCTAATAACAAGTTTAGCAGTATTTGCCAATGCGCAACAAATTCCCGGAAGTGCATTACAAAAGGGGCAGCAATCGGTCAGCGGAGTATTTAATGGTTTTACCATAAGTGACCAGACATCGCCCATAGTTGTCCCAAAAATTACTGAATTTGAACTAAACGGATTGGATACTGAGGAGAATTATATTTCTCTGCGTGCTTTTAATCATTCTGATAAAATCATTAAATCATTTGAGGAGATATCTATTTTAAATGGAGAGTTAACTTCTATAGAAAGTAGGGAAGAAGTTACGTTTTCGTATGATCTACATCAGAACTACCCTAACCCTTTTAACCCCAGTACTCAAATACAGTATTCTGTGAAGTATGCCGGGGATGTACATCTTGCCGTGTATAATATGCTGGGCCAGCAAGTGTCTGTGCTCATTAACGAGTATAAACCTGCCGGTATGCATGAGGCAACTTTTGATGCTTCTCATCTTTCAAGTGGTGTTTATCTGTACAGGATACAGGCCGGTAATTTTGTAAGAACGCGAAATCTTACATTAATAAAATAATGCGATTATTTAAAGCAAGCCTTTTTCTCGCATGCTCACATAATCGTAGCCGGCAATAATTATATGGTCTTCAAGAGCCATTCCAAGTAATTTGCCGGAATCACTGAGCCTTTTGGTCAATCTGATGTCTGATTGAGAGGCCGATGCGTTTCCCGAAGGATGGTTATGGAGTACAACGATGCTGTGGGCATCATTCATGATGGCCTGGCGCATCACCTCGGCCGGGTCAACAATGGTTGCCGTTACACCACCCACACTTATTTTTTTGTAACCCAGCATTATTTTGGCGGCATTAAGAAATGCTACAATAAAGGTTTCTTTGCGGAGATCACGAAGTTTGGGTCCAAAAAAAGCCACAACATCATCGGGTGATTTCATTTTTATCTTTTCTTCAAGTCCGGCTACCTGTAAACGTCTTGAGATTTCAAATACAGCTTCCAGGGTAGTGGCTTTTACGGCAGCTATACCACTTATTACGCGCAGTTCCTGCCAGCTTTTTCGGGCCATAGACCTTAGGCCTCCAAAATGTTCAAGAAGATTACGAGAGGTCTCAATCACGTTCATCTTTACGCTACCGGTTCTGAGCAGAATGGCCAACAGTTCCGCATCGCTTAAAGATTCGGCTCCGTGCGCTTGCAATTTCTCGCGTGGCTGATCGTCGGGACTATACTCTTTAACAGATTTTTTGTTGTAGGCGGTAGTAGTTAATTTTACTTTAAGTGACATATTTATCCTATTATTATTGTTATATAACAATAAGAGTATCATAAAAAGAATTCCTTACGGTGAATTTTGATATAAATAATTTTTATCAGGCTCACAACAGATGACCGTGATTTTACTTTTCTGGATTAAATATTGCTTATAGAAACTGTAGACTGTATAATTGCCGTTCTAATTATTAAAAACGGTAGAATTTATTAACCCATTAAAATTTATTATAAAATGACAGAGAGTATTACCCCCCAATTTATTGATGGAAAGAAATGTGAAGGAAATTCTCCCGAACGTATCGACAATATATATCCCGGAAACGGTACCCGCTTAGGGGAAATCTCTGTGGCTTCAACAGACGATGTGAATAAAGCCGTGAAGGCGGCATCGGAAGCATTTAAAGTATGGTCAACCATGACGGGCACTGAACGCGGTCGAATACTGAAAAAGGCGTCTGTATTACTGAAAGAGCGCAATGAAGAACTTGCTGAAATAGAAGTCGGAGATACCGGTAAACCGATGTCGGAAGCATTGGCTGTCGATATTCATTCCGGTGCGGATGCTTTAGAATATTTTGGTGGACTGGCAGCTTCCGTTCAGGGCGATCACATCCAGCTTGGAAATAGCTTTGCCTACACGCGTCGTGAACCCTTTGGAGTGTGCGCGGGAATAGGAGCCTGGAATTACCCTATGCAGATTGCCTGCTGGAAGGCTGCGCCCGCATTGGCTTGCGGGAATACAATGGTCTATAAACCCGCTGAACTGACGCCAAGAAATGCCATTAAGCTCGCCGAGATCTTCATGGAAGCAGGTATGCCCAAAGGTGTATTTAATGTTGTGCAGGGAGGACCGGAGGTTGGAAAATCTTTAGTATCCCATAAAGGTATCAGTAAGGTATCATTGACGGGTGAAGTCTCTACCGGGCAAAAAGTCATGAGAGGCGCAGCAGATAACCTCAAACAGGTATCTCTAGAGCTGGGCGGGAAAAATCCTATCCTTATTTTTGATGATGCCGATGTAGATGATGCTGTTCAGGGCGCCATGATGGGCAACTTTTATACTCAAGGCGAAATATGTTCTAATGGAACAAGGGTTTATGTTCACAAAAGTATTATGAATGACTTCCTGGAGAAGCTTGAAGAAGAAACCGGGAAGCTGAAAATAGGAGATCCCCGGGATGAATCTACGCGCATCGGCGCATTGATCAGCAAAGAGCATAAAGAAAAAGTGCTTTCTTATCTTGAAATCGGGAAGAAAGACGGAGCTAAGCTGCTGTTCGGAGGAAATGAACCTGATTTTGGTTCGGGATCAGAGTTATCCGGCGGGTATTTTTTAGAACCGGCTGTATTTTACAGCGAATCCGATGATGCGAGAATTGTGAGGGAAGAAATATTTGGACCGGTAATGACTGTTATTCCTTTTGAAGATGAAGAGGAGGTGATACATTTGGCCAATGATACTCCTTATGGTCTGTCAGCCGGAGTATTTACCAACGATCTAAAACGAGGCCACCGGGTTGTATCTCAGCTTCAGGCTGGAATTTGCTGGATAAATAACTTCAATATCACTCCCGTTGAGATTCCCTTCGGTGGGTACAAAATGTCGGGTATCGGGCGTGAAAACGGCCGTGCCGCCATTGAGCACTATACCCAGTTAAAAACTGTGTATGTGGAGATGGAAGGGGTAGGAAAACCTTTCGAGTAGATAAGATTACCTATTGGCAAATTTTAAAGCATAGCATTGGGCAGACGATTTTATATTCGCCTGCCCAATGTGTTTGCATCAGCCGAATTCTTTTACAATCTTCGAATTATTTGCTTGCTATGCCTATTGTGCCTGTAAAATTTCCACAACCTCATCCTGCTTTCTTCTTGTGCTTGTAGTATTCTACATCAGCAGGTGGCAGAGGAGTATTGCCTAATATCAGATCGCTGGCTTTTTCTGCCATCATGATGACGGGTGCATAGATATTGCCGTTTGTGATATAGGGGATAGCAGAGGCGTCCACGACTCTCAACCCCTCTACGCCATGAACTTTCATGGTTTCCGGATCAACAACAGACATATCATCCGTGCCCATTTTGCAGGTACAAGATGGGTGAAGAGCAGTTTCTGCATCCTTCGCTACCCAATCGAGTATTTCCTGGTCGGTTTTCACATCTTTTCCCGGAGAAATTTCACCATTGCTGTATTCGCTCAGGGAGGGTTGGTCCAGTATTTTTCTGGCGGTTTGTATAGCTTCAACCCATTCTCTTCGATCCTGATCTGTGGAGAGGTAGTTGAATACCACCGATGGATGCTCCTGTGGGTCTCGGGATTTAATCTTTACCGACCCTTTAGCATTGGAATACATAGGCCCTACATGAACCTGGAAACCGTGGCCTCCTTCCGGAGATGAGCCATCGTACCTGACGGCCAGGGGCAGGAAGTGAAACATCAGATTGGGATAATCGACTTCATCATTGCTGCGCACGAAACCTCCGGCTTCAAAATGATTGGTAGAAGCAGGCCCTTTTTTAAATAATAGCCACCTCAGACCTACGTCTAATTTGCGATACCATTTCATAGCCGGGTTAAGAGAGACAGGTTTCTTGCAGGAGTGTTGGACATAAACTTCCAGGTGATCCTGAAGGTTCTCGCCCACACCCGGTAAATCAGCTACCACGGGGATATCCAGTTTTCTCAGATCTTTAGCATTACCAACTCCTGATAGCTGAAGTAATTGGGGAGTATTAAATGCACCAGCACAGGAGATTACTTCATTTGAATATGCATTGTGGGTATTGCCTTTTTTATCCTGATATTCTACTCCAATAGCTTTTTTGCCTTCAAAAAGAATTTTATTGGTATGTACCCCTGTTAGTATCTTTAAGTTTGGCCTGTTCTTCACTGGATGATAATAAGCACGAGCTGCGCTGAATCGTTTACCTTTTTTTATATTGCGATCAAATAGGGAAAACCCTTCTTGCTTATAACCGTTAACGTCGGTGGTTGAAGGGTAGCCGGCTTCTTCTGCAGAAGATAAAAAGGCTTTGAACAAGGGGTTGATGCCCGGGCCTCTTTCCAGGTTCAGGGGACCTGTATTGTTTCTATATTCATCACCCCCTGCCATGCAATTTTCCATTCTTTTGAAATAAGGCAGACAATGTTTATAACTCCAGTTTTCCATTCCTTTGTCCCCTGCCCATTTTTCGTAGTCCATGGGATTGCCTCGCTGAAAGATCATGCCATTGATAGAACTGGAGCCGCCCAGTACCTTCCCCCGTGCGTGGAAAACTTTCCGTCCGCCCATATGAGGTTCAGGTTCAGTTTCATAGCACCAATCATAGTTTTTATTACCAATAGGGATTGTTAAGGCTGCCGGCATATGGATAAACAAATCCCAGATATAGTCGGGGCGTCCGGCTTCGAGTACTAAAACTTTATTGTTTGAATTCTCACTAAGGCGATTGGCAAGAACACAGCCTGCTGACCCGCCACCTATAATAATATAATCATACTTTTCCTCTTGTTGGCCTATAGCCTTATTGTCTTTGAGCATAGCGTACTAATAATTGTTCAGGGTAATAATTAAATTCGTGCGGATTTATCAGGTAAACGATAATAAATTGATGTAATTTTGTACCTACAGTTCAGTTCAATATTTGTTGAATAGTCGCTTATAATACCCAATATCGTATAAACATGAAATTAAGAATTGTTGAAAGGTTATAATTATTAGGGGTTAAATATACTCTACCAATAGGCAAAGCCCACTGGTAGAGGCGGTTATTTACACACCTAACTCAGCTTGAATTACCAATTTTAGATTCTTTTCAATTATTGGTTCCTAAATTCTTTAATTTCGCAGCCTAATAAATTTTCGTACTAAATATTAAATTACATGTTATCTAAAAGTACACTTATACTATTTTCATTTGTTTTCCTTTTTTCCTGTTCATCTCCTGACCAGGAAGTTGAGAAGGAAAAAAAAGTTATTTTTGTTCTTCTTGATGGAATCTCTGCCGATATATTGGAGATGATTGATACCCCCCATCTTGATGAGATCAGCCGCCGGGGCGGATATACCCATGCTTATGTGGGCGGTGAAGCCGGAGGGTATTCTGAGTCCCCTACTGTTTCTGCCGTCGGATATAATCACCTGCTTACCGGCACCTGGTCGAACAAGCATAATGTTTATGGCAACAGTATTGAAGATCCAAATTACAATTACTGGAGCATCTTTCGTTTATTGAAAGATCAGAATCCGGAAAAAAAAGTGGCTGTATTTTCAAGCTGGATCGACAACAGGACAAAACTGATTGGAGATGGATTACCCGAATCCGGCATCAATATGGACTACCACTTTGATGGCTTTGATACCGATACGTTAAATTTCCCGCATGACGATGGCGGAGAGTACGTATTTGACATAGATGAGCACGTATCCAAAGGAGCGGGCTCTTATATAAAATCAAATGCTCCTGATTTATCCTGGATGTATTTATGGTATCCTGATAATACGGGTCATCGTTATGGCGACGGTGACATCTATTATGAGAGTGTTCGCAATGCAGACGATCAGATCGGAAGAGTCTGGGAGGCCGTTAAACAGAGGGAGCAGGAGCATAACGAAGAATGGCTGATTGTGGTAACTACCGACCATGGTCGATCCATTGAAACTGGAAAAGGCCATGGCGGACATACCGAGCGGGAGCGCACCACGTGGATAG
Organism: Balneolales bacterium; assembly: GCA_040878085.1. GTDB lineage: Bacteria > Bacteroidota > Rhodothermia > Balneolales > Natronogracilivirgulaceae > JBBDMU01. The sequence continues at coordinate 50,123 of JBBDMU010000027.1, read as the reverse complement.
TATCCAGCCATCCCGATCATAACCAGTATTTTACAGTATCCAAACCAGGCGTTGTTGATATATACCCAACAATTGCCCGTTTTATGGATATTGAAATCCCGGAATCCCTCAATAAAGAACTGGATGGTGTTCCTTTAATTGGTGACGTCTCTATTAGTGAGCCGTATGCTGAACTTGACCAGGAAAACCAGGAGCTGTCGCTTTCCTGGAATGCATGGAATGAGGATGATGAAATGAAGATATGGTTGAGCACCACGAACACCTTTAAAACAGGCGGTGAAGATGAATACCACCTGTTAAAAGAGGTGCCTATCGTTGAAAGAAGGACAAAAGTTGATATCAGCGACTATCCTTCCGGATTTTATAAAATTATCTTCGAAGCCCCGCATAACACCGTGAACCGCTGGGTCGTAGTACCCTAATTAGCATATTTGGCTGGTACGACCCATATGGGGTTGCTATAGGCTTTTTCGCCTTCTTCATCTTCAACGATGATGGAATACCAGCTTTCTTCTTCAGGCCGGACAGAGAAACTAATATTGGTTTCTTTGCCGGCTTTTTTTATATCAAGTGAGTCGGTAATTTCACCCCCGCTTATAAGCTGGACGCTTTTTAGGTTATTAACCGACATCAGCTTGAAGGGAAGTTCCAACTCATCCCCCGGTGTAATCCTTACCTGTGAACCAAACATATATTCTGGCTCGATCAAGGGTCCTGATGTGGCATAGGCATGGCCATTCTTAATACTTCTGACAAAACCTCCCACTGTTGGGCTGTCGGGAATGTGCACGTACATTCTAATCCCACCGGTGTTTTCATCCCAGATATCATGGGTATCGGAACCGGCTGTAAGGTAAATGGCAAGGCCTTTGTTCCAGAAAGAGTACATTAGTTCCAAATCTTTTTCAAATATCCTGCCATAATTTAACTCTACCAGATCAAATTGAGGGTTAAACCCTCCTGTTGCCGAGCCATTTTCGAGGCTGTTAAAATAGCCATATGAGATATAGGGATGATTGACGGATATCACCTCCGCACCCATGCGCCGTGCATCCTCCATAATTTCACTTATCGATGCTGAAGAAGGATCAATATTCAATTTAGATCCTATTTCTAAAGGAAACACATTAAAATGCCCCCAGGACGGAGATATCTCCATGGATGGTATGAACGGAATATCTCTTTGGGAGGTCAGGGAGTCCATCAGTATATGGTTTTCCCCGGAGTCATGATCGCTGATGAATGCAAAATCCAGTCCGGCGGAAAGCTGTGACATGAGCACGTCTTCAGTTGGGGTCGAGCCGTCGAGAACGTCGGTGTGGTGATGCAGGTCGGCGCTATACCAGTTGGATTGCTGTGGAACGAAGGTAAAGGGATAAGAGATGTTTTCCCTAGTAGTTTCACCCGAACTTACTGTAATCGCCTTTTCTATAGCGTCGGATATAAAACCTTCTCCTGATCCAATTTCGAAAAGATATTTCCCCGGGGCCAATTCAAAGGATACTTCTTTAGCTAAATCCAGATTCGTAAAAAAGGTTTTCCGGCCCATATACTGTACGGGATAAGTTTGCCCTTCGGTGATTTCTAGTTTAGCATCTATCTTACTCCCTGTAAGATCGTCAGTTATATCAAATACAACTTCTCCGGGGCTTTTTAAATCTTGAAAATTTAGTTCTATTGGATCATTTGTTTGAACCTTAATGTTTTGAGTAGAACTTGTTGAGTAGTTTTCGGCCATCGCAGAGATAGAATAATCACCCTCTGGAAGATTAAATTCATAGAATCCGTTTGCACCTGTTGACCACACATAAGGGGTGTCGTCTTTAAAAACCATGATAACAGGTTCTTCAATGACCTTACCAGCTTCTGTTCGAACCTTTCCGGATAAGGTGCCCGTTTGTTTATTATGGCGTTTGGCTTCAAATTCGGCCACAGGTGTTAACTCCCCTTTAGGTATAACCTGAAGCCAGCCTTCAAATGAAATGCTTTCTTTGGGATTCAACGTGTGCATCTTATATTGATCCTGTCCGCCATACCCCGTGTAATTAGCAAAGGGGGCGTGGAAGGCTAATGTCCAGTTTTCTTCGTAACTGGCTGTCCAATCCGTTAAAGCTTTATCTGCTGATCCTGGCTGCAGCTCTTGATTGCCGGGACGATCATAAAGGAAACCGCCATCCGCCCATAAAACATATCCCGAAAGAATATCTTCAAATGAAGATTCTCCTGTGTTGGTCATTTCTGTGCGAATATGCATGGTGCTTTTACCGCGCTCAAGGGTAAAGAATGTTTCTAAAACAACCTCGTGCCAGTCGCGCTTTACGTGAATGACCCCTCGTTCGGGGGAGTCTTCCAGCACGGTTACTTCCTGATAAGTCGTGGGCCAGCTAGACCAATTATCGGGCATAAAATCTACCAGTGAAGCCAGATCATCGGAATATTCACCATCTTCTATGATGGCCAGATCAAGAATTCCGCCACGGGCTACTCCCCATGGGGGGCGCGAGCTTACAGAAAAGGAGACGGCGAATTTTTCGTTTTGAAGGGTTATATCATCTTGGTCCAGCGCGTCTCCGTTTGGGATGGGTGTTGGACCCTGTTGAATGGAAACGCCGCTGTTATGAGTTTGAGTTTGGGCAAAAGATTGGTTTAAAAATAGAATAAAAACCAGTAGAATAAGGGAATAAAATTTATTCATTAATTCGGCAATTAGGTTTAGCTCTGAATGATTAAATGGGTGCACCCGTGCTGTATGAGTGCATTCCTCGAGGCTGTCTCAAAAGGCTGCTACGGCAAAGCATCCACGCTTTGCCGGGGTGTACTCGTGCATCCTGAGTGCATTCCTCGCGAGGCGCGGACGCCTCGCGGAGCAGTTTATAGACCTTTTGAGACAGTCTCGAGCAGTTTCTGACCTTATGAGACAGCCTCAAGTTCCTGTAGGACGAAAGCCTTATAAATTATCGGTTATATTTAACTTTATCCAGTACTTATTCAAATGATCATATGAAACCTACAAGATTAATTAGTAACACTATTTAATCTTATGCCAGACAGGTTTTATGCAATAAGCTGCATTCTAGATATGGATAAAACTATAAATAAAACCATGATATCATCATGTACCAATTCAAATTCTTTTTTTGATTAAAGCACATATTCTATAACTTTAGCGGCTTAAATGGTCCAAATGAACCTAAAAAGGAAAGTTTTTTGAATTTAACAGGTAACAATAAGAAGGATACGCAAATATTCAATTGGGGAAATAAGCCATCACTCTATCCGATAGTGGCATTAACAGCTATATTACTGATTATTGGATTTGTTGTAGAGTGGATGGATAATGAACAGCCAATCTACTGGCCCGGTTATATTTCGATGATGGTATTTTATGCGGGCATCTTCTATATCGGACTCTATGCCGCCAACCTTAGGAAATCAGATACCACCACCGATGTAATCCTTGCCGGCAGAAACATACCACTGTTTATAGCCGTTTTTACCATGAGCGCAACCTGGGTAGGGGGTGGCTATATAAATGGAACAGCAGAGTATACAAGCTCCAGCGGCCTGGCCTGGGTTCAGGCGCCCTGGGGATATTCACTTAGCTTAATTCTGGGTGGAATCTTCTTTGCGCGAAAAATGAGGCGCTATGAATTCACCACAATGCTTGATCCTTTGCGGCAGCGCTACGGCAAAAGAATGGCTGCCGTTCTTGCTCTGCCGGCCGTCACGGCCGAAATATTCTGGACCGCCGCTATTTTAACGGCTCTTGGAACTACGTTTGGTACCGTTTTAGGTCTGGACTTTGCAACTTCCATAATTCTTTCGGCCTTCATCGCTATCGCATATACTGCTATCGGAGGTCTTTGGGCGGTTGCATTGACCGATGTGATTCAGCTGGTTCTATTATTGGGTGGATTGGTTATGGTGATTCCTTTTGCCCTATCTCATGTGGGTGGAATGGAAGTATTGCTTGAAAATTATCAAAGCAGTCAGGGAATATTCGGTACTCTTTTCCCGCCTATTGACGGTTGGAGGCATGAAGGTTGGGGCAATAGTTACTGGCTCTGGTGGGATTCGATGCTTTTGTTGATCTTCGGTGGCATACCCTGGCAGGTGTATTTCCAAAGGGTGCTTTCTGCTAAAAATGAAAAGACGGCTATGTGGCTGTCTATTGTTGCCGGTTTTGTATGTATTCTTGCTGCTATTCCTGCCATCTTAATTGGGATGATTGGTGATGTTGTTTCCTGGGAAGCCGTCGGAGTGGCTGCGCCGGAAGATCCTGCATTAATATTGCCCTATGTTGTCCGTTATCTTACCAACCCGTTTGTAGCGATAGTTGGATTAGGCGCTATTGCCGCTGCTGTGATGTCATCGGTAGATTCCTCAATTTTGTCGGCCTCATCCCTGGCATCATGGAACGTGTACCGGCCCTTGGTTAGACCAGAAATGAACAACGAACAGCTATCCAAAATGCTTCGCCGTTTTATCTGGATTATAGGGATCACGGCTACGTTATTGGCCCTCCAGGTAAAAAGCGTATATGAACTCTGGTTCCTGTGCAGCGATTTTGTATATACTATATTATTTCCCCAGCTGGTAATGGCACTGTTCTATAAGAAAGCCAATTTGTATGGATCAATTGCCGGCCTGGCTGTATCCTTCATCCTGCGTTTTGGCGGGGGAGATGCCACGCTGGGTATACCTACCATGATCCCTTACCCGATGATTGATGAATTGGGTACCGTAATGTTTCCTTTCAGAACATTTGCTATGGTGAGCGGATTACTCACTATCTATACGGTTTCGAATCTAACTAACAGAATCTGCAAGCCCCGCCCATTGGTTATGCCTGAAGAGGAGATTGAAAACGAGTATAAGGCTGAGGTTTAGAACAAATAAATAATTTGGTGGTAAGATCCCTGTCCATAGAGGGGCTGTTTTGGGAAAACGAACCGCAACATGCTGCCTATTCATGGCTTATCCACCCTTATCTCAAAACCATATCAACACCGTATCAACACCGTAAATATACAGTGTTGATACGGTGTTGATACAGTGTTGATATGGCCTTGTTACAGTGTTGTTTGGGTTGTGGTACCTTAAAGTGTTGGTCTGGAAAAGGTCTAAAAAATGCTCTGCGAGTCGTCCACGCCTCGCGAGGAACGCACTCAGAATGCACGGGTGCACACCCGGCGAGCGTGGACGATTGCCGTAGCAGCCTTTTGAGACAGCCTCTTGTTATACTCTTGTTCGGGCCACGGTACTTTAAATTTCTCCGTGGTTTTTAATTCACTGCCCGTTTTATCAGGCTTCATTTTGCCTTGTTCATTTGGTTTTTTTATCGTTGAACTTAACAAACCTCTTTGTATATTGCCTGTATGAAGAAAGAAAAGCTAGCATATATCGAAGAAATGGGTCTTTTGATTGAACAGTCCGGCATGACACGCATGGCCGGCAGAATCTTTGGATATGTTATTGTGTGTGATGAAAATGGCGTTTCCTTTGATCAAATCAGGCATGTGCTGCATGCAAGCAAAGGAAGTATAAGTACCAATTTAAAACAGTTGGTTCAGGTGGGTTTTTTAGAGCAGGTATCACTGCCCGGCGATCGTAAGACCTATTACCGATTGAGCCCAATGAATATGGGTGAAATTATGAAGGCCCGGTATGGCATAATAAAAAAGTTTGTCGAAGCTTTTATAAGAGGACGCGAGTTAAAAAATAAAGATGATTATGTTTCCCAATGGCTGCTCGAATCATCAAGTTTTTATTCCTGGATAGAAGAACAAACAGAGGATATGATAACTCGTTGGGAAAGAGACAAAGACAAAATCATAGAACAAATGAGGGATAAATTATGAACTTAAGCTCTGCAATCTGCCTTTTTTTGTTAACCTGTTCGTCTGCAAATGTTTTTGCCCAGGAAGCCGAAGAAATTATTGATCGCATGCAAGACGTGATGCGCGGGGAGTCGAGTTATGCGGAAATGACGATGACTATTGAACGTCCCCGTTATACCCGGGAGGTATCGATGAGAGCCTGGGCTATGGGGGAAGATTACTCTCTAATTTTGGTCACGGCCCCGGCTCGCGATCAGGGTGCGGTGTTTCTGAACAGGGAAAGTGAGATTTGGAACTATGTGCCGAACATAGACCGGACCATAAAGATGCCCCCGTCAATGATGTCGCAATCCTGGATGGGCTCCGATTTTACCAATGATGATCTCGTACGGGAAAGTTCGCTGATCGATGATTATAACCACACCATTTTGCGTGAAGAGGAGTATGAAGGGATGGACAGTTGGGTGATTGAGATGATCCCCAAGCCAGAGACGCCGATTGTTTGGGGCAAGGTATTGGTTTGGGTAGCAAAAGACGGATACCTGCAACTGCGGGTAGAGAATTATGATCAACGGGATGAATTAGCAAATACTATAGAATTTGATCAAATCCAGGAACTGGACGGCCGGGAAATACCAACCCGGATGACCATGATACCGGCAGATGAACCTGACCAAAGAACGATAATGACTTACCAGAACCTGGAATTTGATGTTGATATTGATGAATCGTTCTTCACACAGCAAAGTATGAGGAGGGTTAGGTGATTTGATTCAGTGTGTCAGTTTTTTAGTGTGTCAGTGATCAGTGTGTCAGTGCTACAGTGGGTCAGTGGGTCAGTGGGTCAGAAAGAACTAATAATTTCGGGGTCGAGATTTTTTAATGATGGTGTACATGATTTTGCAGAGCTCATCGGCGTCAGAATATAGGCTATTGCACATTGGTTCATTGAGATAGTTTGTTGTATGGAGTAACTTTAACCAATACTTAGTTTCTAAACATTCTTTATATGCTATGGATATTTTCGCTGAAAAATCGGCCTTAGAAATTCCGCCATTGGCTTCCGAAATATTTGCACCCACAGAGGTGCCACACCTAAGCAACTGTTTCGATAATACGTACTCCCTCTTCTCATTAACAAGAAATTTATATGTATTAACAACCCTCACAGCAAACTCAAAAGCCTTCGTATACAAGTTATTGTCCATTATTTATCAACTAAATCAACTAAATCAAATAAATACTAATAAATACTAACAAATACCAATAAGCAGCAATAAGTAGAATAAATATACACTATAACAATATAAACATATAAATGATCACTAATATTAAATCCTAACCTACTCCCCTGACACATTGAATCACTGACACACTGAACACTGATGCACTGACACACTGACACACTGACACACTGAACACTGACACACTGAATCAGCCCATGTACCTTAAACTCTCCTGGCGCAACCTCTGGCGTAATTACCGCCGTACATTGATCACCGTTACATCGATTGTATTCGCAGTGGTATTGGCGTTGTTTGTAGGGTCATTGAACCGTGGTACGCATGATCAGATGATTGATAATATGTCCCGGTTCCACACGGGTTTTTTGCAAGTGCAGGACCCGCTATATGAAGATGAGCCATCTCTGGATAATACTTTAGATTATGATGAAGAGGTTGTTTCAGAAGTAGAAGGGGCGCATCCGGAAATTGAATTTATTGTTCCACGGATTGAAACTTTTATGCTGGCCGCTTCTGATGAGCAAACTCGTGGGGCGATGGTTTTGGGCATAGACCCGCAGAAGGAACAAAGGCTTAACGAATTATTGGATCGGGTAACGGAAGGCAGTTTCTTTGAAGCGGGTGACCAGTCGGTTGTTTTGTCCGATGGGCTCGCAGGGCGATTGAACCTTAGCGTGGGGGATAGTCTTGTGTTATTAGGGCAAGGACGCTTCGGTATGACGGCATCCGGATTATATGAAATTGAAGGATTAGTTGAACACCCGATGCGGGAAATGAACAATCAAATTGTGTATATGCCATTGCAGGAGGCTCAGTGGCTGCTGTCTGCGGAGGATTATATTACTTCGTTATTAGTAACCCCGACAGAAGTTCGTCATACAGATAATATTGCAGCTTCACTTCGTCAATCACTAGATGATGAAGGTTATCGCGTTTTGACATGGCAAGAGATGCTGCCGGATCTGCTAGGTATTATTCAACTTGATAATGCACAACAGGTTCTGATGATTGGCATTTTATATATTGTAATAGGTTTTGGCCTTTTCGGAACGGTCTTGATGATGACACTTGAAAGGATGCGGGAATTCGGCGTACTGCTTTCGATTGGGATGAAAAGATCACAATTGGGTATGGTCATGTTTGCAGAGACTTTGCTGATAAGCGCTTTAGGTGTTCTAGGTGGCTGCCTGTTGGGTTACCCCATTGTTTATTATTTCTATAGAAATCCTATTCCTCTTGGCGGTGATATGGCCGATGTGGTAGAAGAGATGGGGATGGGAATGGAAGCTGTTCTTATGTTCTCTATTGATCCTGATATATTCTGGGCTCAGGGCGTCATCATATTTATACTTGCTTTTTTTATTTGCCTATACCCGATCATTAAGATATCAAGACTTAACATAATAGAAGCTTCAAGGAAATAGTATGGGAATGTTAATGAAAATATCCTGGCGTAATATCTGGCGGAGCCCGGGTCGTAGCGGTGTATTGCTAGCTGCCATTGCAGCGGGTTTATGGGCCGGTGTTACTACGGCATCTATTACAAATGGATTTATTCAGCAGCGTTTCGAGCGTTTGATAGAAAGCGAGATCTCTCATGTACAAGTACATCATCCGGAGTTTTTAACAGAGCGGGAGCCACAGATGCATCTTGCTGAAGCTGAAGAGATCATTGAGTTCTTACAACAGGATACAGATGTTAAAGATTTTACCGCCCGCACATTAGTTGACGGTATGATACAATCTCCTGTTACCACATCCGGTGTGCAGATAAGGGGAATTCAACCGGAAGCAGAGCAGCAAACAACGTCTATTCAGGATTTAATAATTGAAGGAGAATATCTTGATACGGATGTTCGAAATCCTCTAATTATTGGCAGAGCCCTTGCCGAAAGATTAAACGTGAACATTGGGACCCGGGTCGTGTTAACTTTTCAGGATATTGATAATGAATTGGTTTCATCAGCTTTTAATATTGTAGGGCTGTTTTCGGCGACTTCATCTGCCGAGGAAGAAGGAAAAGTGTTCACGACCTCAGCGATTTTAAGTGATTATATTGCCGGGGAAATGGTTTATCATGAATTGGCCGTGCTGATGCAGCATGAAGAGATGAGCGAATCTATGGCCAATACACTAAACCAACGGTTTCTGAAAATGGAGGCCCAAACATGGTCTGAACTGTCACCAGAACTGCGCTATCTGACAGATGTGGGTTATGTTTCATCGTACATCTTTATGATTATCATTCTTTTAGCCCTTGCTTTTGGAATCCTGAACACCATGTTAATGGCTATTTTTGAAAGAAGCAGGGAGTTGGGAATGTTGCTTGCCATCGGCATGAACAAGGTTAGGGTATTTTTAATGATTACTTTGGAAACCGTATTGTTAACACTGACTGGTGCGGTAATTGGTATGGCCCTGGGATTAATAACTATCAGATATCTAAGCTCAGAAGGTTTAAATTTGGAATCTGTTGGCGGTAGCAGTCTTGAGGAGTTTGGATATGCTGCAATTGTGTATCCGGTTTTGGGTACACAATCTTTTTTTGTCATTACCCTTCTCGTAATATTCACAGCCCTTATTGCGGCTGTTTATCCAGCTATTAAAGCTTTGCGCCTGAAACCTGCCGAGGCTGTAAGAGATCAAATGTGATATATTATACTATAATTAAATACCCCAGCACTTATGGCCATCATCACCACCAATAAACTTTCGAAAATCTATAACCCCGACGCAGTGCCCGTCCATGCACTGCGGGAGGTATCACTAAGTTTTGACGAAGGTGAATTTACCAGCATCGTAGGCCCGTCAGGTTCGGGGAAGACCACCTTATTAAATATGATTGGCGGGCTGGACTCTCCCACATCCGGTTATGTGATGATTAACAAAGACAACATCACTGAAATGAAAGAAAGTGATTTGATTGACTATAGACTGAACAATATTGGCTTTGTATTTCAGGCTTATAATCTGATACCTGTATTTACAGCAAAAGAGAATGTGTCGTTTATAATGCTTTTGCAGAAACGTGATAAGAAAGAGATGGAAGCCCGTACAATGGAAATTTTATCAAAGGTTGGATTAAGCGGTCGGGAAAACGCACGACCCAGGGAGCTATCCGGTGGGCAGCAGCAACGGGTGGCAGTAGCCAGAGCTTTGGCTTCACGACCGAAATTCATATTGGCCGATGAGCCTACCGCTAATTTGGATACCGTTTCAGCGATGAACCTTATTGATATGATGGAGAAAATGAACCAGGACCAAAATGTCACTTTTATATTTTCCACGCACGATCAGCGCGTGATTGATCGGGCAAGAAGAATTGTTACCATGGTAGATGGGGGAATTGATAGCGATATACATCATGATTAAGAAGCTTATTTTTTGCACTGCCTGCCTATTTGCAACAGTGGCAGATGTTAACGCACAGTTAGATGAAGATTTAAACATCAGCGGATACATTCAGGGCATGCCTATCTGGATCAATGCCGACATACCCCAGCTTGAGGCTAAATCGCTTTGGGAAATTCGTCTGCAGAACCGTTTGAACATTCAATATTATATTTCTCAGCAATGGACCTTCAACTGGGAAATGAGAACCCGTTTTTTTGCAGGTAACCTGGTCCGGGAAATCCCTTTTTATTCGGAAACCATTGATATTGATGAAGGTTTGATTGATCTGTCATTGCTGGCTATTGATCGCGACGACTGGTTGCTTCATTACATCCCTGACCGTGCGTACTTAGACTGGACAACAACTGATTGGTCGGTTAGGCTTGGGAGGCAGCGAATCAACTGGGGCATCAACACATTCACTAATCCCAACGATCTGTTCAATATATACTCGTTTTACGAATTTGATTATCTCGAAAGGCCGGGAAGCGATGCAATACGCGTGCAGCGGTATACCGGAGCTTTCTCAAGATGGGAACTTGCTGTAAGTCCGGGCAGGGAGCCAGACCAGTCAGTAGCGGCCTTCATGTATGCCTATAATTCGCGTGGATATGATATTCAGGTACTGGGCGGATATTACCACGACCGCCTCGCTATTGGCGGCGGGTGGGCAGGCAGTATTGCGCAAACGGGTTTTAAAGGGGAAACCATGCTGTTTTCAGATATTGAAGAGAATAGTGACCGCGAAACAAACTTTATTATGGCCGTTTCAGCCGATCATATGTATGACAATAGCATGTATTTAGTTATTGAAGCGCTCTATAATCAAAAAGGTGGTCAGGATGAGTTTGTGTTAATTGGAGAACGTTTATCGGCTGATAATCCATCCTTTTCAAAGTACCAGTTAAGCAGCCAAATTTCTTATCCTGTTTCACCTATTTTAAATGCTTCCGTTGCAACAATTATATATCCTGACGAAGAGGCCGTCTTCATTTCTCCTTCGTTTACCTACTCGGTTTTACAGGATCTTGACCTGAATTTCCTGGTTCAGGTCTTTTCCGGTGCAGGTGATTCATCTTTTTCCAATGCGGGCAATGTCGTGGTTGGATCATTACGGTGGTCGTTCTAAGATAATACCATAATACTTAATCTAAACACAACAGCAACAGCTAGATGTATGAATTATTTATGGTTAAGATCAGATGATTTGTAAGCGCTTCTAGATGAAGTCAAATCATAATAATATTGCATAAGTCATTGGAATTTATAATCAAATTATGATAAAGTTTTTGACCTTATAATTTATAATCAATATAATAGGGTGATTGTAGAAATGGATAATAACAAAATAATATTATTAAATAATAAAGGATTTGTAGATGCTAATACATGTACTTAACAGTATTAAGATGTCGTTATTTATTGGTTTACTATTAGGGATATCACCTGTAATTCTCCAAGCGACACAAGGTGATTTGAGGTATGCTTCATCCGAATTGAAGATGGATGATACTCAAGACGATATGTATAATACTGAAAACAAGAATAATAGTGATATAAACAATGAGATAGTTACAGGCCGGGTAATAGATGCCAGTAATGACGAGAGTTTGCCAGGGGTAAACATATTAGTTAAAGGTACCACGACAGGTACTGCTACTGATCTGGATGGTAACTTCAGCATAGAAGTTCCAAGCTTATCGGATACGTTGGTATTTTCTTATATCGGATATATTGGGATGGAAGTGCCGATTGATGGCAATACCCAGTTTGATATAGAAATGGAGCTGGATATTGCACAAGCCGGCGAAGAACTGGTTGTAGTTGGCTTTGGAAAGCAGCAGCGTAATAATGTATCCGGTGCTGTTGATCAGATTAGCGCCAGAGATCTTGAAAGTCGATCCATTTCCAGTACTGCTGAAGGTCTGCAAGGGATGATTCCCAACCTTAACATTGATTATACAGAAGGTGCCCCGGGATCAGATCCTAACATCAATATTCGTGGTTTCACCTCAATTAATGGTGGAAGCCCCCTTATCTTGATTGACAATATACCCGCCGAAGCCAGAGAGTTGACTCGATTGGATCCGAAGGATGTGGAAAGCATATCGGTATTGAAAGATGCCTCTTCCGCGGCTATTTATGGTGCCCGCGCTGCTTTTGGTGTTATTTTGGTAGAAACCAAACACGGGTCAACACCCGGTGTTAATATTAATTTCTCTTCTCGCACCTCATGGGATAAGCCAACAATTCTGCCTGATAAAGTCAGTGATCCTTACATTTACCAGAGATGGCAAGACAATGCGACAAGTGCTACTCCGTGGGACTATGTTAATTTTACGGATGAGGAATATGCCTGGGCGAAGGAAAGATCCGAAGATCCCGATGGAACGTCACCTGTAAGGGAAGACCCGAACAATCCGGGCACCTGGCAGTATATGGGTGACAGGGACTGGACCAACTATTTTTTGAATGAATACGGCATGTCAACGAATAATACGATAAGCCTTGATGGTAGTACAGAACAAACCAGGTTTTATTTATCTGCATCACATGACAGCCAGGACGGCGCACTTCAATTAGCCGATGATCATTTTGAAAGGTGGAGTGTGAGAAGCAATGTGGATTATAGCCCATACGATTGGCTTACTATAGGAAACAAGACAAATATTAACTATAGCGAAAGAAGTCAGCCTTCCTATATCGGTGCTGGCAACGAAGATGACGATTGGACCATGTGGGAGTTATACGATCTTGAGCCTATGGGATGGGACAAGAATCCAGACGGTACCTGGGCTAACACCGATGTTGGTCAAATTGCTGCTCAACTGACGGAGGGGGGAAGGCACAGTGATGGAAGAGAAACGTTTCAGACATCGTTTAATGCAAATCTTGATCTGATTCAGAATATTTTATCTGTAAATGCGGATTATACGATTCGCAATGAACAGAGGAATTATGATTGGGATGAAAGGCGATATAGTTTGGGCCATGGCCCGGATGATGTTCGGGAACATGGATCTACTTCTGCTTGGCGTAACCGTACAGCGTATGATTATCAGGTATTCAATGTTTACACTAATTTGAACCTGAATTATGGAGATCATGCGATCAGTTCTATTGCTGGTTTCAATCAGGAATTCAATGAATACTATCAGGTAGAAACAGAGGTTGGAAATTTAATCTCATCCCAGCTACCTTCTCTATCATTAGCGCAAGGTGATCCGACAGTATCAGATTACTATGAAGGTTGGGCTGTTAGAGGATTGTTCGGAAGACTAAATTACACTTTCGATAATAAATACATATTGGAATTCAACGGAAGGTTTGATGGATCATCAAGATTTCCGGATGGTAATCGTTGGGGATTTTTCCCATCTGCTTCTGCTGCCTGGAGAATAGATCAGGAAAATTTCATGAGCCAATTCGATTGGTTGGAAATGCTGAAGCCAAGGGTTTCATACGGAACTTTGGGTAACCAGGATGTGGATACATTTGGGTATATGCCAACTATGAATTCCTACAGTGCGAACTATTTAGTTGATAACAGCAGGCCACTAAGCATTTCAGCACCTGGCATGGTTTCTTCGAACTACAGATGGGAGGAAGTATCAACAACAAACTTTGGTCTGGATGTTGATATGCTCGATAACAGACTAATGGTTGAAGGTGATTACTATATCCGTGAAACCAAAGGAATGCTTACCTTGGGCAGAGAGCTGCCGGCAGTGCTGGGGACAAGTGAGCCCGAAGAAAACGCAGCTGACCTTGAAACCAAAGGATGGGAATTGTCGGTACATTACCGTGACAATCTCGAGTTGCTAGGAGATCGGTTTTCTTTCGGTGCACGTTTTACTTTGGCAGACAGCCGGGCATGGATCACACAATTTGATAATCCCGAGAACTTCTTAGACCAATATTACGAAGGGCAGGAGATCGGCGATATATATGGCCTTCAGTATGAAGGTCTATTTCAAAGTGAGGAAGAAGTTGCCAACCACGCCGATCAAAGCGATATAGTTCCATGGGGAGTTCTTGACGTAGTTCCAGGGTGGCCAAAGTTTAAAGACCTAAATGACGATGGGGCCATTACGGCGGGTAGTACAGTAGATAACCCTGAAGACCTGTCAGTTATTGGCAACTCACAAGCACGATACCGATTTGGTTTTGACATGAACTTTGGCTGGAAAAACTTTGATATGAGAGCATTCTTTCAAGGGGTTGGCAAAAAAGATTTCTACCCCCAACATTATATGTTCTGGGGCTTTTATCAGCAGCCTTATTCCGGTGGATATGAACATTTGCTGGATTTCTATAGAGGAGAAGATGATTCGCAGGAGTTAATGGAGGCCCACTCTCAGGCCTATATCGATGCAGGTTTGGCTCATGCCAATACGGATGGGAAATATCCCGTTATGCAAGCATGGTTAACAGATGTTAACACACCTGGTATAGGACGGATAGCTAACGATGGTTTTATGCTTGACGCTTCTTATTTAAGATTGAAGAACTTGACCATCGGTTATACCTTGTCTCAATCAGTTACTTCCCGTATTGGAATACAAAGATTGAGGGTGTATTTGAGTGGGGAAAATCTTGCAGAATGGTCAGAGATATCTGACATCATTGATCCGGAAGCTATAACAGATAATGGTTATGGCTATCGCTACCCATTTCAGCGAAGATTCTCTCTCGGAATTGACGTCAACTTTTGATCAGCTGGAGGAATATTATGAAATATAGAAATATTAATAATAATGTTATTAACCATACAGGAAATAGGATGAAGAAAATTATTTCACTTGCAGGGATTTTTCTCTGTGCTTTTGCAGCACAGAGTTGCGAGGATAACTTTTTAAATGTTCAGCCAAAGACGGAGATCGGTGGAGAGAATTTTTTCAACTCTGCGGATGATCTCCAAATGTATCTTAACAGCTTGATTAATTGGCCGGGATACGGTGGTATGTTTTTAGAGGCATCGGATGATGCAACCACAACGGGTTCAGCCGAGTACCGTAATATCATGACCAATGATGTTACCTCAAGACAAATTACGTCGGGATGGAATTGGGATCGTCTGCGAGATATCAACTATTTTCTTGCAAATTTTGAAAAAGCGGATATTTCAGAAGCTGATTTGAGACATTTTGAAGGGGTAGCAAGATTTCATCGGGCCCGGTTCTATATGGATAAAGTTAAGCGGTTTGGTGACGTTCCCTGGTACGATAAAGTACTGGAAACGGATGATGAAGATCTTTATAAAGCACGTGATTCAAGAGAATTTGTAATAGACAAGATCTTTGAGGATTATCAATTTGCCGCAGAACATGTCAGACCTGCCTCAGGAACGGGAGATGTTAATAACTGGGTGGTAAGAACCTTTATGGCTCGTCATGCTTTGCATGAAGGTACTTTTCGCAAGTATCATGATTACCTGAACCTTCCTCATGCGTCTTTTCTTGAGATAGCAAGAGATCAGGCACAAGAAATCATGAATAGTGGTTTATTTGATATTCATTCCACTGGCAACCCCAATGATGATTACAGAGAATTATTCATAAGTACAGATCTTACTTCAAATTCTGAGATTATCTTAGTCAGCAGAGGAATAGAAGGTGAAGTAAATAGTGGTTGGGGAACGCATTCCTTCGGAGCTTATGAACAATCTCCAACAAAAGATCTGCTTCAATCATATTTAATGGAGGATGGTTCTTTTTATTCGGAGCAGCCGGATTATGAGACAAACTCGTTTGTAGAAGAGTTTGAAAATAGAGATCCACGCCTGAGCCAAACCTATACCTACCCTGGCTGGGTAGTGAATAACACAAGTACCCATGCAGTTGGAACAGATGGAGAACCATATGTTCAGGAACTAAGTCCTCACTTTACGGGTTACCACCTGCTGAAATGGTTTGTAAACGATTCAGATAATGTTTATCAAGCGAATATGGACCTTCCCGTTTTGCGATATGCTGAGGTTATACTGATTTTTGCTGAAGCTAGAGCTGAACTGGGAGAATTAACGCAATCGGATCTGGATAACAGCATTAACCTGTTGAGAGCACGTGCAGGCATGCCGGATATGACCATGAATCCACAGGTAGACCCTGTACAGCAAGGTCGTTATCCGAATGTGACTTCTTCTGAGGTTCTTGAAATTCGGCGTGAACGTAGGGTTGAGCTTACTCATGAAGGCCGCCGTTTTGATGACCTGATGCGTTATGGAGCGGGTGAGGTACTGGAGACCCTGCCTAAGGGACTGTATTTCCCCGGCACAGGTAATTACGATTTAACTGGTGACGGTAATGATGATATCAAGTTGATTTTGAATAGTGAAACAATACCCTCGGCAGATGATAGAGAAGTTAATAATTTGGGTGAAACCCTGATTTATTACAGAGTTGGTTCATACACTTCTAATGCCGGCGTAAGGTTAGAAGGAGGAACTGAGGGCAGTATTATAGCAAGAGATGATATGGGTGTTTTTGAAAGTCCTAAACATTATTACCGTCCGGTTCCAGAACGTGATACACAAATCAATACCAATTTAGAACAGATCTATGGATGGGAATAGAAGTCTGATGATATAGATGCACAAATCCATCAAATAAAAAGAAATGATAAATCGAAGAAATTGGATTAAAAAGAGCAGCCTCCTTACAGGGGCTGCTCTTACCGTTCCGGGAAGGTTTGGTAGCAAGGAGAAAGTGTCATCCAAACCCGTATTAACTGTTGCCCACATTACAGATGTCCACATTCGCCCCGAGGATGGCATACCTGATCGTTTTATAAAATGTATGGAAGCAGTTAAGAAACATTCGGTTGATTTCATCCTGAATGGCGGTGATTCCATAAATGCAGCCGATTATGACGACGTTACCAGAGAACGAGTCCTTGGGCAGTGGGATGCCTGGGAGGAGGGAAGAAGCTCATTTGCTTCTTATGATGTGTTTAGTTGTCTGGGTAATCATGACATGTGGTGGGCCGCACCGAATGAAAAAGATGCAATGCATGGTAAAGATTATGTGGTAAAAAGACTCGGTATGCCTGGACGTTATTATAGTTTTTCTAAAAATAGCTGGCATTTTATTGTTTTAGACGGTAATAATTCGGGTGTTTCTCTTGATGAGGAGCAGTTCACGTGGCTGGAAAAAGAATTGGAAAGTTTAGGCGATGATTCACGAGTACTTGTGATGTCGCATTACCCGATATTGGGTGTAACCGGACACTTCTATCCAAACGATCAGCATTCAGATTTTGAAAAACTGTCTGTTTTGTTCTACAAGCACAGAAAAAAGGTGAAAGCATGCCTGAGTGGTCATATGCATTTATTAGACAGTGCGATGTATAATGATGTCCGATATTTTTGCAATGGAGCTATGAGTGGTTATTGGTGGGGTAAAGGTAATGAGCGATCTGCAGGACCTGGATATTATCATCAAACACCTCCTGGTTATGCAATCCTTAAGTTATATGCTAATGGTGAAGTACAAAGGGATTATTATGCTCATGGGTATTAGAATAAGATAGTATATAAAGCATAATAATATATCGTCTGTTTTAATAAAATCAGATAGATGGACAAGATTTGAAAATTTGTTCTATCTAAAGAGCTTTAATTTGCTGCATTATTTTGACTGTATATGCCATGGGGGCGGGGATATTCATCAAGTTCAGGATCATAACAGGAGATACGGTCGCTTATATCCTGTAGTGCCATTGACTGGCTCGATGGTGGTGTTGTTTCCACTACCGCACCAGCCCCTTCAGGTAAACGAATTCCATAATGCTCCCTCGTTGCTCTTTCTACTTCATTTGTTAAACCCATAGCAAGGGTAAGGCTTTCGAGTAATCGTTGCCTTACATTTTGAGAAATCAACTCTCGGGCTTCCTCCTCACTACCTGAATTAAAGAGCATTACAGCCTCGTCTTCCAGTTCGCCACGCTCATCAAGCATGTCATTTTCAAAATCTTCAATGGTTGCGGTAACCTGGTGTAAGAAATCGCGGGGATTCTCACAGGTAAAGTACATCAGCCGCTTGAATTCGCGTACGGCTGAACGTGTTGCTTCCTGCAAAGCGTATTCTTTAGAAAGAAACTCGGAATCTGAGCCTTTAGTCATGTAGCGATGCTGCATAAATTCTGGTGGTACACGGTCTGTTGTGATTGGTATAGGTACATACGGAGTCGTTATCGCCCCCGTTACTGCTAACCACAACGTTTGCAGTTCTTCATGTACATCAGGACGCAGATGGGCAACCTGACCGTAACCCGACATGTCATTAGACCAGCGCGGATCACGTACCAGCGCCAGCATATCTTTAAGGCCCACGGGGACCATCTCCAAAAGTTCGGCCTCCCGTTTATGGGGCATACGCGCCTCAGCGTAGTAATCATCTATTCCTGCTCCCGGAAAAGGTCGGCCATATACTTCCTGAAGATCAAGAGAATCCGACTCGCCGGTACCGGGATTCCACCATTCTTGTTCTTGGGCAAAGCTAACTATGTTAGCCGATGCCATAAATCCCTCGCTGTTTTCAAAATCTACCGGAAACTCATTAATATAACCGGGGTAGGAAACACGCACCTCATTGGCACCTAGACGTTCCGCCGCCCATAGCCCTTTTCCGCCTGCATAATTAATAAATACCCACCCTTCATTTTTATCAGCAAAAAGATGAGAATTACCTCCATAGCTTGAATAGCCGTATTGATCAATTAAATCACCAATAATTGCAACGGCTTCCCGGGCTGAAGAGGCACGTTCCATAACAATTCGGGCAAGATCACTATAATTGGGCCCGCGCTGAGGTAATTCGGTCATCTCAATCAATTCCTGCCGTGAAGGTGACCATATATCACGAGCCGCCAGCCCATGCTCGTTGAGCCCACCATTGGTCAGTGGTGGAGGGAAACCGGCATATTCTGAATAGGTCGAGCTTATATATTTGTACGTATGCATAACCTGAGGAATTGAGCTGAGTTCACCCGTAATTCTGGCATCTTCGGTGACCCCGACCTTTATCGTGGAGCCTTCCGGGTGATCCTGAGCCGGCACAATATCTATCCAATGGCTGGATGGTTCATGACCGAAACCTCCTAGTAATGTGGAACCGTCTTCTGTAAGATTGTTGCCTACATAGAAGCCTATACTTTTTTCCATGGGCCAGGAGAGGTCTTGTTTATAATTCTTTAAAGGCCTATCAATTTGTGTCCGTTCAATTGATTGTAATACTCCATCTGAAGATAGTGCAAATTGAATAAATATTAGGCTGATTAAGCCTATAATTGTGGAAAGTCCAATTTTAGATCTTATAAAAGTTTCTATCAAAGCGCCTGGTTTTTTAGTGATATAATTGTTTTATCACTAAATGGTATTTAGGATTTAACAATTCCCGCTATATCAGTTATAAAGTTTTCCAGGAACTATTTTATTCACTAATACGATAATATAGAAGGGTGTGTTGATGGTGATTAATTAAGAGGCTGGGAAAAAAGGATGTGAGTGTGAATAAAACTATGATAGTTATGGGTAAATTATTACTGGTAGCAGGTTTAATTTTAACCCCTGTAAGCATGTTTCTACAGACCGAATATCAAACGGATGTATTTATTGCGGGTGTTTCGGCTTTGGGTTTCGGGATAGGTCTTTTATTGGCGGGGATTATAGCAAAACAATTAGGCCTTTCACCAGATCCCGGATCTAGCAAAAGAGCAAAAGAAAATAATAGTCAGAAAGGCATTTAATCACTATTAATTATAAACACCCGGATGTATTATGCTAAACATCCGAGTGTTTATTAATATCATTTGACCAGTGTCATCATACGCGTAATCACTTGTCCGTTATGTTGTAGCCTATACATATAGACTCCACTGGAAATTTGTTCAGCATTAAAAGATACAACATATGAGCCTGCACCTTGCTGCTGGTTAACTAAAGTCGTTATACGATCACCCAAAACCGAATAAATTTCCAACCTGACTTCACCCGGTTCACTAATGTCATAGCTAATCTGAGTTACCGGATTAAACGGATTAGGGTAGTTTTGATCCAGGCTGAATGATTTTGCTAACTGTTCTTCACGATCAGTTGAGGTAGGATCATCTGAATAGGTGTTGATTCCTGCCTCAACATTCTCCCCGTTAGGGTCAAACTCTTCATTATAGCCGGTTATAAAAGCAACTAAACGGCCCTGGTCGTCATAGTATTCAAAAGAAACAGTTTCAATTCCACCTTCTAAAGTATTTGTTTTCATAATACGTAAGGCATCTACACTGCCATCTGGGGTTATCAACTCTCCCCATCCATCTATGTCTACCCCTGTTTGGAAATTGGCGACAAAGGGCTGATCGGCAACATTATTCTCCACTTCATATTCGTAATCCCAGGAATTCTCAAACTCAACGGGAAACTCAAAAGTTACCTGACCAGGTCGAAAATAAATAAAGGATGTTTCTTCTTCGCCTTCTTCATTTTCAGTAACCAAAACTGTTCCCAAAGTAATCGCTTCATCCTCATCCAGTCTATGATAGGTATAAATATTTTGTGCACTTATAGTATCTTCACCATCAGGTATAACGGTATCTATTGGTGTAACACCAACATGAGTCGCTCCTTCAAAATGTGAATCATCACCGCCAGGCAGATCACCGGGGTTTTCCATAATAGAAAAAGTGCCGGTTAATGAATCATCTTCCATTTCCAGAGTAGTGAAATCCCATTGTTGATCGGAACCATCCTGATTTATAAGGCTCTCTATATTTTCAAAGTCTGTGCTAAGGTGTTGAGTTAATTCAAACTCAGTTTGCAGCGATTGTTCAAATGCATTTCTGGTTATTGATATTTGTGCCAAAGATTCGATTGCTGCAAAAGATATTATTAATATCAAGAAGCAAAAGGTTTTTAAGGTTGTATCAAGGACTTTCATGGCGAAATTTTATGTGATGTATATTATGTGTTTATGTGAAGTATACACATGCTAACACAAATATCATATATATGTTATATTATATTATTACAAGTATCGCTTGTCTTGAAAGTCAAAAAGGAGTAAAAGTTTATTGCCAATGCCAGAACGTCGTAGATCAGCCCAATGCTACATCCAAAACCATCATATCTGTAAATCCTGTAAGTGTGGCCATTGTTACCAAATCTACATTTTCTTCTATTTTCTGGAACTCAGGAATAAGTTCTTCCACGACCACAAAAATCATTGCCCCGGCAGCAAAGCAGAAGGTAAAAGGCAGAATCGATACAAATAAAGCCCAGCATAAAATCCATAATTTTAGGCTGTATCTCTTTTGTCATGAATACTAATGCAGCACCAGCCGTAACACTTCAGGTAAAAAGGGTGGCTATTTATGCTTGTGCAACAAGATGAAACTGCTGGATAAACTCGATCACTGTTTATATTAAGTAAAGACTAATCTGTTACTTCTAGCTTATATATCTTACCATCAAAGCCGCAGATATATAGTTCGTTGTCCTGATCAACTCCGAAAGAAGGGATAGCAAAATCAGCTTGCAGTATCTCCGTATTCACAGGGTTATCCATATCCGAATAATCAAGTGCCCATATTCTTCCTGAGGCGTAATCAGCAAATATGTATTGGCCGGTTAGATCTGTCAAAGTAAGTCCGCGGTACACGAACCCGCCCGTTACTGAAATATCGCCCTCACTACGGTCATACTCCCAGATAGGCATCTCCAATCCGGATTGATCGCACCCTTCTGATGGTTCAAAACAATGGAAACCCTCCATGATATTCCAACCATAATTCCTTCCTTTTTCTATTATATCGATTTCTTCGTACTGGTTCTGCCCCACATCACCTGTCCATAAGCGATCATTCGCAACATCAAAACTAAAGCGCCAGGGATTTCGCAGTCCCCAGGCATAAATCTCCTCTCTGTACCCTTCGTCATTTCCAACAAAAGGATTATCTGAGGGAATCGCATAATTTTGCCCACTCTGCTGGTTATCAACATCTATTCGGAGGATGGTACCCAAAAGGGTTGTCCGGTCCTGCCCGTTTTCTTCGGGATCACCCCCGGAACCTCCGTCTCCAACGGCTATATACAAATAGGAATCGGGACCAAAGGAAACCTGACCTCCGTTATGGTTGCTGTAAGGCTGGGCAAATGATAAAACTTCTTGTTCACTCGTTTGGTCTGCCTGTTCAGGATTATCGGGGGATACTTGAAATCTTGATATGACTGTTCGGTCTGGATTTGTGGCTGTATAATTGACATAAAAGTAGCCGTTACTCTGGTAATCCGGATGAAAAGCAAGGCCTAGCAACCCTTCTTCGTTACCACTGTCATCAACTTGATCACTGATGTCCAGAAAAACTTGTGAATCGGAAGCGGCCTCATCATTTTGAAAAACTGAAATCACTCCTCGTTGCTCTACCACAAAGAGCAGATCGGAGGCGCCGGGTTGTTGAAAATCAACCGGGCGTGTAAATGTAAGTTCTGGAAAAGCTTCTGTCACCTGGTACTGATTAGTATTTGACCGGGGTGGATCTGAAAGTTTTTGATCGCAACCTGTTAATAGGGGGCAGAGCAGAAAGTAGAGAAGGAAGCGCATAAAAAAGGGATTAGAATTAATAGAGGACAATCAATATAAGATATCACATATAATAAGTAATTGCATTAAATGTGCATAATAACTCTGACAAAGAAGAGCGGTTGCATAACAACATAAGTAAAGTTATTCGAAGTATACCTTGTATACTGATACCTTTTTCTTTATAATTCCATATTATTTTGTCTGGTAAAATCAAAGGCAGTAATGCGGATGTAAAATGATTCACCTGGGTTGAACAGTTGTAACATTAAGGGTATCTGATCATTATTTTTTGATCCATCGAACAACTTAACATAACTACCATAATATTACATTATAATTAAATTGCATACCGATATTTGTTGTTCAGGTAATCTAATATCAAAATTAATAAAAACTATGGCCATCAATTTGCAAGACTCCACGCCATTATATGTTCAAATAGCAGAAGATATAAAAAATGCCATTTTAACTGGAAAACTAAAAGTTGGAGACAAACTAGGATCTCATCATGAATTAAGTGCCCAATATGAGGTTAGCTTAATAACCATCAAAAAGGCGTTATCAACTTTAAATGATGAAGGCTATCTGTATAGTCGGGTCGGTAAAGGGACTTTTGTAGCCAGGCAGGCGGCTAATCTGAATTTAAAAAAGCATCGTTCAATAGGTATAGTATTAGAAGATTTGCAAAGTCCCTTTTTTTCATTAATCACTGAAATGATCGAAAATGAAGCATATGAAAAAGGATATAACATTCTGATTTCTAATACTTCGGGTCATCGAAAAAAAGAAGAGAATCAGATAAAACATTTCAGGAAAATCGGGGTAAGCGGGTTAATCATTGCATCCATGTCTCATGAATTTCGGGCTAATGAAAGCTTACGAAAGTTGCATAATGATAACTACCCCTATGTATCAATATCATATGTTCATGATGAAGAAATTCATTTTGTTGGATCAGACCATGCTTACGGCGCGCAAATTGCTACTGAATACCTGGCCGATCTTGGGTATCATCAAATAGGGTATATTAATGGTGAAAAGGGGAATTTACTTGGTAATTTAAGACTAGAAGGGTATAAAAGAGGTCTTGTCAAGTGCAATATTGCCTATGATCCTCAATTAACTTTCCATCTTAAGTGGAAAGGTGAATGGAAAGATTACGAATCCGGATATGACCTAGGAAGTGAATTTGACCAATTAAATAAAAAACCTGATGCTATGTTTTGTTATAACGATTTATGTGCGCTTGGTTTTGAACAAAGCCTATTAGACAAAGGGTATAATATTCCCGGTGATGTGGCGATTATTGGTTTTGATGATATTGAACGTTCCCGATATGCACCAGTGCCTTTAACCACAATTCATCAACCTACATCAGAGATTGGTAAGAAGGCCATAGGGTCACTAATCAATCAAATTGAAGGTCTGCCTACAGATGACCGGATAATCTTACCGCCCAAACTAGTTATCAGAGACTCCTGCGGTGGTAAAAAACGAAAGGCAAGTCAACGAGAAAAAACTTTGACTAACCTTTCCTGATACCTGCTGAAAACTATTCTCAATTTAATCAAGAGTTATTTCCATATTTCACATGGTCATGGTGGTGATGGTTATATTTTTTTAAAACTTCTTTCGACTAAAGCCTAAAATTAATTTGAATCGGGGATAAAATATCTTGCATAAAAGGTATACCAAGTATATTTTATAATTGCATGTATAATTAATTTAAAGTAATGTTAGTAAAAGCGCTTTTTAAAAATAATATGAAAAATAGTCTTGGTTCTAAAATGAAGAATATGTCAATAAAAAATACCATAAAGAAGCTCACGGGGGCCCTATTAGTCGTTTTTTTATGCGAGATGAGCGCTCATGCTCAAACCGGTAGGGTGACCGGGACTGTCATTGATTCAAATGGGGAGCCTTTAATTGGAGCAAATGTCATGGTAGCTAATTCGGCCATCGGCGCTGCTACTAATGTAGATGGCGAGTATTTGTTGAGAAGGGTTCCAGAAGGGGATCAGACCATAAATGTCGGTTCATTAGGGTACCAAAAACAGAATTTTGATGTAACGATAGTTGCTGGTGAAACCGTAGAGCTTGATGTAGAGTTGAGTGCAGATGTAGTTGAAGGAGAAGAGGTGACAATTTATTCTCAAGCGTTAGGCCAGGCGCGGGCTGTACGCACGCAGCTCGAATCCAACTCAATTGTCAATGTGGTATCAGAATCTAGATTGCGGGAGCTGCCGGATGCGAATGCCGCAGAATCAATTGGTCGCTTACCGGGTGTTTCTATTCTTCGCGACGCTGGTGAAGGTCAAAAGGTGGCCATTCGGGGGATGGGACCACGCTACAGTTCGATCACAATTGATGGTAATCGAATTCCCGGTACGGATGGAGATCGATCCGTAGATCTTAGTATGATTTCTCCGGAAATGTTGTCAGGTATTGAGGTTTACAAATCAATTCGACCGGATATGGATGCAGATGCCATCGGTGGCTCGGTGAATTTTAAGATGGGTGGGGCACCAAGTGAAACGCGTTATCGAGCTAATCTACAGAGTGGTTATAGCAACCATATATCGGCAATTGGGAACTATAAAGCTTCTTTTAGTGGAAGTAGCCGATTTCTTGATGATCGGCTGGGAGTAATGGCATCAGCCAATGCTCAGCAGGTGGATAGAAGTGCACATATTTTTGGTGCCAATTACAGAGTCATGCGGGATGCAAGGGAAGGAGAACCTCATGCACCGGTAGAAGTGTCCGGATTGAATCTTGTTGACCGGAAGGGGACACGCCTCCGATACGGAGGTGGTCTATCCTTGGATTGGAAGCTGCCAAATGGTCAATTATTCTTTAATAATACATACAGCCGGCAGAATCGTGATGAGAAAACCAACGATCGCCGTTATCATATTGGAAACAACCGCCAGGAATGGCGCCCAAGGCATGTAGAACGAAATATTTATACTCTTAACAGCACTCTGGCGGGCGAGCATGACCTGTCATGGATGATGGTGGATTGGAGGATGAACAGAAGTGTAACATCCAATAATACTCCGTATGATCATGTTGCCTGGTTCTTTGAACCGAGTGGTCTGGACCAGTCGGATGTGGATTTAACAGGGGGACCAGAGGTGATCCCTACAATGGCCCGCAACCGTACCGATATGGCATTTCTTGAGACGTTTAGAAATAATGAAAGAGAGCAGTATCAGGAGAATTTTAGTGCTTCGTTAGATATTGAAGTACCCGTAACAATTGGAAACATTTTAGATGGGTACGTCAAGCTTGGTGGAAAACACTATAATATGTACCGGGACCGATTTACCACCGGTTATCGTGTCTTTAACTGGGAAACACCAGATTTGTTTAATAACCCGGATTCAAACTTTCCATGGGTAGTAAACGAAAGCGGCCGTGCAAGTATGGAGCCTTTTATTTCAGATAGTGAAAGATCGTACGATATTATAAACGGAAATTATGAAATGGCTCATTTGCCGTCTATACAGCTTGTTGATCAGATGTGGGATAACTATTCCGAAATGTACCGGACCCTTTATGATACGCGATTTGGTGATTATGAAGCCACTGAACGATTAAGTTCGGGTTATATCATGACCGAGTTGAACATTGGCTCTCGACTGATGATTCTCCCGGGTATACGGTACGAGCACGAACATTCAGATTACATGGCAAAGGTTGGGGAGTTTCAGAACAAACCTGAGGATATTGATGAAGGGCAGTTTCAAGAGCAATTTACAGATTCATTAGACAACCGAAATATGGGCATGTGGTTTCCTATGGTGCAGGCCCGCTACAGGTTAACCAAATGGTTCGATATTCGTGCTGCTAGAACGGTATCGACGTCACGGCCTTCATTTAGTCATGTCGCCCCAAGATATAAAGTTGAGCATGATGCAAAAACTGTTGATCGGGGACATACACAAATACGGCCCATGAGATCAACCAACTACGATTTGTTTCTAACATTTCATCATAACCGGGTTGGATTATTTACGGTTGGGGGGTTTCATAAAGATGTGGAAGATGTTATTTACTCTCGCAATGCCAATGTAATTTTTCCCGAAGAAATAGGATTGCCGTCCAACACGCGTCTGTACTCCATATCCGAGCCGGTAAATAACGAAAATATGACGACCGTAAAGGGATTTGAAGTAGAATGGCAGAGCAATTTGACCTATTTACCCAACCCATTTAACGGATTGGTATTGAATGCCAACTACTCACGGTTTTTTTCCGAGGCAAATTACCACAGTTTTCAAATGGAACGCACATCTGAGGGATTGATAGGAGTAGACACCTTTAGAGTTGCACCCATGGTGCACCAGGCCGACCACATTGCAAATGTTTCGGTGGGGTATGACTATCTCGGATTCTCATCACGAATTTCCATGCAGTACCAGGGGGCTACATTGCGCTCGATTGGTTCTCGCCCGGAAACGGATCGATATACCGAAGACTACCTCCGATTCGATGCCAGTATCCGGCAAAGGTTTTTAAATGACCGGCTAAGCGTGTTTGCCAATTTACACAACATCACCAATAGGGAAGACCGATCTTCTCAATTTACTTATGACCGGCCCCGCAGTATCGAATATTATGGGTCAGCCATTGATATAGGCATGGAGTTGAATTTCTAGCAATTAATATTCAAAACTTAAGCAGCAACTTATATAAACAAAAAGGAGGTAAATGTGTGACACAAAAATCTGTAGCAAACTTACATCAACTGTTTCATGGAATGAAACAAAATCAAAAATAACTGAAGTTTTATGAAAACGAAGAATACTTACAAACAAATATCGAGCGCATGCACCGCATTGGTGATGCTCTTAATTGTTGCTTCTGGATTCCAGAATGCCAATGCTCAAGAAAGAATAACTGTAGAACCTGATGATTTCCCAATGTCTATTGGCGCATTAAATCGGGCTATTGATGATAACGGAGGAGATGTCATTTATGTCTTGAAAAATGGGGCTACCTATTTTTTAGATAGTGAATTAAGCCCTAGTCATGCTTTGCATATTGAGGCGGAAGAATACCCCAGCAATAACCCACCCATTATTCGGCCGGGTACAGATACGCATTTTAATTCACAACGGATTTCCACTTATCAAAATGATGTGATTGCCAGGGGGATCTTCTTTTTTGCTCTTGATGATGTTGGTGGTGATACTCAAAGCCAGCGAACATCAAGTGAAGGCATCAGCCTCTTGTATCAGCACTGCTATTTCATGAGTGGGAATAACTACTTCTGGTGGTTAGGTGCAAATGATACAAAGCTTCGAATCGAAGATACACAATTGGCCAATGCCGGAAGATCAAGTAGCGCTGCTAATCAGCGTTTTATTGATATGAGAGGTAATGATACCGATTCAGTAAGTGTAATCAACAGTAGTATCTATAATTTGAACGCCCACCTTTTCCGTACTGGCGGAGCCCTGTTGAATTACTTAATGTTTGATCATGTAACCGTAGTTAATAATTCAACACGCAGCGGTTCATTTAATTTAAGAATTGTTAAAGATGCGACCATCAAAAACAGCCTTTTCCGTAATGACAGGCTGAATGGCAACTGGGAATCTGCTGAACTTGTAGGAGATGCAGGGCCGGGATATGATGGAGAGGCTTATGTTTCACAAGGTGGATTAATTTACCTCCAATCTTATGATGAACTTTGGCCAGATTCTTCGATCACCGATGCCGATCGCAATATTGTAATCAAAAACAATAATTTCGGCGGACTGCCTGACCAGGAATATCTGGATTTATGGGCAGACAGAGAAGCAGAAGGGGATCATTATGTAACGGATCCGCAATGGTCATGGGACAACCCTAATATAGGATCTGATGATCCGGAGTGGGCAACGCGCGATACTATCCTGGCAACCCTTATTCACAGAAATGCTCTGGATTCGACAGCTCGTGCCTGGGCCGATCAGAATGTTTCATGGGCAACCATTGAAAATAACATCGAGGAGAGAGTTGAAATCGAGGACATGCCAGAAAGTATGGCCGATTACCTGAGAGCTCATGACTTTGGTGAAGAAATACCTTCTCATGAAGATCGATGGGATGATATAACCGCAGATGAAAATAATCGTTACTTCCATCCTGCACCAGGCACTCCTACAGATGAAGAGCAAACTACTGCTGCATGGTTCCGGGATCTGTCATACAACACAGACTCGCAATCTTATAAGCATGCAGAAGACTATTATCCGGTGGGTAACTTAAACTTTTTCCCTGAATTAAGAAGCGCTTGGGAAGAAGGTATAGTGCAAGAACCGGTAAGTGCAGAGAATGAAAGAACGTTGGCTAAAGATTTCAGGATCGTTGGCAACTATCCGAACCCATTCAACCCTACTACAAATATTGTTTATGATCTGGCTTCACAGACTGAAGTAACAATGGATGTATTTAATGTGCTTGGGCAGAATGTAGAAACCATGCATCTTGGTGTGCAAACTGCAGGCAGACATGAGGTAACCTTTGATGCTGCGAATCTTTCAAGCGGTATGTACATGGTACGCATGCAAATGGGTAACGAAGTACAAACTCTTCGCATGACCTTGATTAAATAATCAATTTGCGAGAAGCTTGTAAATAAAGGTATACTATATTGTATACGTAATTGGAAAAGGGTAAATCTCCCACTGGGGGATTTGCCCTTTTTTTAACGGATATACTTTTTCAATTAAAAAATAAAGAGCATATATGTACGCAAATCATATGAAACCTTTACAAGGCATACCAACTTTGCTTAAATATTTTTCCCTAATTAGTGCATCGTTAGTTTTTTGCTTAATGATGAATTTTAAAGGCACCGAACTATTAGCCACCAGTGGGATATCTACAGTTCAATCAGATAGTAGCTTCAGCATCATTATAGAATCTAATGATGAGCAGTATAGCCAGCAGGGAGAATCGAATTTTATGAAAACTCCATCCTCATATTCCATTCATATGAATGGAGATAATATACGCTGCACGCTTCACATGCTGAATTTTAAATCGGTACCAGGGCCAGGCACATACAAAGTTGAGGATGTTGATGATGTACGCACTGCTGCTGTTTGTTTGCTGGAAAACAGGGAGCCCAGAGAGCGGCTGGCCTCAGTTTCAGGAACTTTTTCAATTACAGAAATAGATAATGATGGTATTAAAGGGCATATCGAAATGGTATTGAAAGGGGCTATCACTAATGAGAAGTATAACCTTTCCGGCAAAGTTGAATCAGTGAATGTCCCTATGCATTTGGAGTATTAATTCCAAAACTCCAAAGAAAGGCACTACACCTTCTTTATGTTCTTATCTGCATTATATTTGAATAACTGTGTCTACTGGAAAAAACAGATGTTCTTGCTAGCTTAAATAACAAAACTATATTAAAACTTAACCCAACTTCACCCAATATCCCGTAATGAAGTACAAACATTTTGCTGCCGGTGTATTCATACTCTTATTTTCACTTTTTAATATCTTCTCAGAAACTGGGCTATTTAATGATGTACAGGCTCAAAATCTAAATACCGAAAACTGGAACTCCTCAATAATTTATTTGGGAACTGATGGACGTCTGGTCTATCATTCTGACGAAGAGGGCAACCGTATACCAGACTTCAGCCATGCAGGATACCGGGGCGGCGGAATTTCGTTACCTGAGATGCCGGTACGCATCACACTCGATCCTTCGCAATCAGGCGATGATTACGAGCAGATACAACAAGCTATAGATGATGTTGGTGCCATGGAAAAAGATGAGAATGGGCATCGGGGAGCGGTATTATTAAATCCAGGGTCATACCATATTTCAAAACGTCTGGAAATCAATCATAGCGGAGTCGTTTTAAGAGGCTCAGGAGATGATATAAATCCCTCTGAAAACACTGTAATACATGCAGTAAAAACCATCGGCGATGTTTCTGTGCAAGTTGGAACAGGAAATATAGACTGGAATATCGCATCAGGTTCTCCATTAACTCCAATTGTCACTGATTTTATACCGGTAGGTTCACGAATTTTTGAAGTGGATGATGCCAGTAGTTTTGAGGTTGGTGATGATATTATTTTATTTCATAGGGCTACTCAGGAATGGATAGAAGCGGTAGATTATGGGGGCAGACCATTAAGTGCCCCGAATCCGTGGAATACTTCCGAGTCGAGTATGAACATAACCATGAAACGAGAGATTACCGGTATAACTGATAATGTAATAGCAATAGACGTGCCGGTATATAATCATTTGGAACGCAGGTTATCTGAATCCTTGGTTTTCAAACCGGATTTCAGCAAACTGGTTACCGAGTCTGGTGTTGAACAATTTCGGCTGGTATTGGAAAGTGACGGTCCTAAAGCTGACAACCACGGGTACCATGGTATATATTTTGATGGTGTTGAAGATAGTTGGGCCGATAACATCACGGTATTGCACTTTCGGAATACAGGGATTGGAACTACTAACTCTAGTTTTGTAACTATTCAAAACTCCAGAGCCCTGGAGCCTCATTCACCCATTGATGGAGCACGCCGTTATAATTACAATGTGAGTGCACGTTCAAATAATATACTTTTTACAAATAATGAGGCAACAGAAGGTCGCCACTGTTTTGTGTCTAATGGCACGGCTTCGGTTTCCGGGGTTACCTTCAAACATAGTAAATCTTTCGGTGCTTACAATACAACGGAAGGTCACCGCCGGTGGAGCCAGGGTTTATTGTACGATAATCTTGTTTTCAGAGAAACAAATACCAACAGGATAATCGGTCTATACAATCGGGGTGATTGGGGAACCCGCCACGGATGGAGCTCAGTACATTCGGTAGCATGGAATTCAGACCCTGACGGAAAACAAATTATTATACAAAAACCACCAACAGGTCAAAATTACAGTATTGCCAATCAAGGTACTGTAAATGGAAACGGCCCCTGGGAAGGTAAGACAGGGTATATTGAAGGCACCGGAAAGAATCCTCAAATATCATCATTATATGATACACAACTTGAAGAGCGCATGAACTATGGAATTGCTCCGGATTCCCCTGCTCAGGTTACGGCAACCCCAACCAACGATAACCAACATATAAAGCTGACATGGAGTCATGTAAGCCTGGAAGAAGCAGAGTTGATTATTGAACGCTCTGTAGATGGGGAGGCTTTTGTGGAACTTGCAAATATTGATTCGGGCATGTCTTCTTTTATTGATGAATCTGTTGACGAAAAGGAATATCGGTACAGAATTATTGCAAAAGATCAGGATCGAATGTCGGCCTGGTCAAATGTTGCCAGTTTTGATATGGGATTCTCCACGTTTAATCTTCTCAGCCCAAATTCAGGTGCCCAAGTACGAATTGCAGGAGAGCCTAAACAAAATCTTTCGCTATCATGGGATGAGGTAAAAACAGATTTTAATATTAATTACACGTGGTATTTGGATAAAGATGGAGGTGATTTTACCAATCCGTTACTTATTCGACATACGGAAGGCCCTCTTGTACAAATCTCTTATGAAGATCTGGATCAGGTTCTAATTGCAGCAGAAGTGGACAGCGGCGCTGTGTTCCGGGGGCAGTGGGCGGTGAAAACAAATGATGGTCCAATGGAAATGTGGAGTAAAAAACCTTTTGACATCTCGTTGATTCATGGTGATATAACTTCTGCTGGCAACGAAGACAAAAGAAACCAACCTTATGAGCTCCAGTTGCAGCAAAACTACCCAAACCCGTTCAATCCTGAAACTACCATTTCTTTCAGTTTGCCGGAAACGGGTTGGGTGACGCTGGATGTATATGATACAATGGGTCGAGAAGTGGGCCGGTTGATAGATGGGATTAAGAGTGCAGGGTCTCATCAGACAAGATTTAATGCATTAGGCTTATCTAACGGTATCTATTTTTATCGATTGAATATAGATGGCAAAACATTGACCCATACCATGATGCTGTTAAAATGATGGTACATTGAAAGAATATGCCATCATATTCTCTTTAATATCCTAAGTACAACCTGTGTAAAGCTTTTGTGAAATTAATCTTCCCCTCTTCCCGAGGCCCATTGTAATCCACCCAGCAGGTGCTGCAGAAATACGGGGTCAGAATAATAGTCTGCTTCGTGCCCTAAAGCGGTATACCACGATCTGCCGCCTTCAAAGTGATGATACCATGATATGGGGTGGTAGTCACTATGATTGCCCCCCTCATAGGTGTCCTCATCAACCGTGAGCAACACATTTACATTATCAGCCAACTCGTTTTGCCAGTTATACCATTCGTCTTCCCAAATCAATTGTTCTGAGAGGTGGGTTGTAGATGGATGAGAACGATCAACCACATCTATGGTGGCTTGCTGTATTTTGGGATGCCCATCAAAATAGGCTCCCACCAGCTGCCCGAACCACTCCCAGTCATATTCGGTAGTGGTTGCCGAATGTACACCCACAAAGCCTCCGCCGTTATGGATGTACTCTTTAAATGCCTTTTTTTCATTTTGCCCTAATACGGTGCCCGAGGTGCTCATAAAAACTACAGCATCAAAGCGGTTTAGGATTTCAGGGCTAAAAAAAGTGGAATCACTTGTGATGGTTGTTTGAAAGTCATGTTCCAGCCCAAGTCTCTTAATTGCAATGGCACCCTCGGTCCGCGACTCATGTTGAAAACCATTGACCTTTGTAAAGACCAATACATGAGATGATTTATCATCAGAAAGTTGTTCAGGAAGATCAGCTAATAAAAAATTTAGGCAGATAATGGATAGCAAATAAAAAAGCATAAATAAATTTTTAAAGTGTCGTGATTATTCCAACATTAGGTGAGAATGAAGTTAGTATACCTTGTATATTAAGCCGTTTCTATCTGCAATTCAACTAATAAATCGACATTTCACTTAAGAAATGCTCAATTTTAATCCAAAAAATGTCTGTGTTTCAACCATGATTCGCATAAATCAGGCCAACTAGACAATAAGTTATTATCTTCGGCCAGCCCAAAACCATGAGGTCCATCTTCGTATATATGAATTTCCGCGGGTACGCCGGCCTGCTTTAATGCCGTGTAGAAATTCAGACTGTTTTCTACAGGTACTGCGCTGTCATTTGTCCCATGGATCAGAATAGTTGGCGGAGTTTGTTGGGTAACTTGTCTTTCATTAGATAAAGATATCAGTAAAGCTTGATCAGGATTTTCTCCTAAAAGGTTAAACCGAGAGCCTGTATGTGTAAAATCTTCCACCATGGAAATGACCGGATAAATCAGAACCATGAAATCCGGACGAGAACTTACGCGATCAATTTCGTCATCCGAATCCGGATTTCCATCTGTAAAATGAGTACCTGCTGTAGAAGCAAGATGTCCGCCGGCCGAAAACCCAAGTATACCTATTTTTTGGGGGTCAATTCCGTATTCTCCGGCTTTATGCCGTACATTCCGGATAGCTCTTTGCGCATCGAGTAAAGGAACGGGATGGTTATAATTTTCACCATATCGATATTTAACAACAAATGCTGTGATCCCCATCTGATTAAATCTCTTGGCCACCTTATAGCCTTCTTTTTCAATGGCTAAATGACCGTAGCCACCCCCGGGGAAAATAACCACGGCAGTTTTTGTAGCAATTTCTTTTTCCGGATAAAAAACGGTTAGCTCCGGTTTATGTTCGTCATTATCACCAACGGCATGGGGAACTTTTTCCGGCCACAAAGGCTGAACGTCTTGTGCCAGCAAAAAGGAAGTATCCACGAGAAGCAATACTGAAATAAGTAATGCTATACTGTAAAGAGGTTTTTTTATAATCATCCGTAATTTTTTATTTCTGAATAATGAAGCAGTCTAAATATAATATAGAATTTGTTTTAAATAAACTAAGCTTTATTGTTGAACAAGGCAGGTTTAGACAGGTACAGTTTTTATAGCAGCGGCGAACAACTTTAATAAGAGTGCCAGGTATGGTGAATGGCCAATAAAATTTACCCATGTAGAAACTCTCACGTAACGATTCCCGAAATCAGACATAGAATATAAATTGAAGCGGAGATATAGACCGATCAAAATTAATTTATTGCAGGTGTAATCGCCTGACCAAGTCCATACCAACTCCATACCAACTCCTACTAAAGCCCGACTGGTAGTAGGAGTTATATAGGAGTTGGTTAAGGGATGGAGGGAGGATGAACGGATTGCATTAATACTTTCTGGAGAAGCAAAAGATGTTGATACTTTTCCTTTTTAATTATAGTGTTTTATTATCTTTAAGTCTGCAAAAGGTAACCAATCGAAAGTAACCCCGACGAATTACGGATGGATGCATAAGGTATTATTATGGCTAAATACAATGTAGCAGAACGACATAACGCAACTTTAAAACTTCTGCGAGCTAAAGGACAGGTTTCTGTAGAAGAACTTAGTAAAGAGTTAGAGGTGTCTGAGGTAACCACTCGAAAGGATTTAGAATATTTAGGGAAACATAATTTTTTGGTTCGCATACATGGCGGAGCTATGCAAAATGGTTATCTCGTTTACGATCAGCCTGTCGAGGAAAAGGGCAAGCTGTATTCGAAGGAAAAAAGTGCTATTGGCAAGGCGGCTGCTAATTTGATAGAACATGGAGATTCTATAATTATGGATGCCGGAACTACAGTGGTTCAGGTGGCCCTTCAGATTAATAAACGGGACCTGACCATACTCACCAGTGGCATTAATGTAGCCATGAGTCTGTTACGTTTAAAGGATGTAGATCTTATCATGCTTGGCGGAATGGTGCGGGCTAATTCGGCCTGTGTGGTTGGCCCTTATGCCGAACAAATTGTTCAGGAGCATTCTTGCAGGAAGTATTTTCTGGGCGTCGATGGGTTCGACCTGGAACGTGGCCTGTCTACTACAAATACTCTGGAAGCTCATCTAAACCGGGTAATGATTAATTCATCCCAGCAAACCATAGTAGTCACGGATTCATCAAAATTTGGGCGTCGGGGATTAAGTAGAATATGTGGAATCGAAAGCATCAATATGGTTGTTACCGATGCCGGAATACCCGATTCCATACGAAAGGTTCTTGAAGAGAATAAAATTGAAGTAGTAATCGCATAATGGGCTACTTTATTGGATTGCGAATAATTACGAATAGTTGTTTTATTTTGCAATGGAGGTTGTATTTCGATGGAGGGGCATCAATATACACGGTAGTTACTCTGCTATAACGTATTTTCAGAACCTTCATGCCAAAGACCCACCAATTTTCCGTTATATGGATTGGTATTTGTTGTAAGTCTCGTAGGTAAATTTGTAATGGGCGGCCTCATACGGATCCCCTGTCCCTTTTTTGTAATCGTAGGCCAATAGCGTGGTTCCTAATATATTGGCTCTTATATAATTCAAATTTTCCAGGCACTGGTCGAGTTCGGATTCCTTGGTTTGGTTGAAGCGCACCGATACGATAACTCCATCGGTAGACTGTATTAAAGGCGCAGCATCAGTTATAATACCGAAGGGAGGAGAATCAATTAATACAATATCATAATTTTCTTTCAGTTCCTTGATCAATTGTTTCATGCGCTGGCTTTGAAGGAGAGCACCCGGATTCGGAGCTTTCATTCCCGACGAGATTATATCCAGGTTTTCCATGATGGTTGGCTGAATGACTTTCTCAGTACTGGTTTTATTAAATAATACGTCAACCAGTCCTGGTTTTAAAGTTAAACCCCACATCTTATGCAGGCGTGGACGGCGCAGGTCACAATCAATAATGAGCACTTTTTTACCTGATTCAGCTAAAGTCACGGCTAAATTTCCGATGACGGAGCTTTTTCCTTCAGCCGGACTGGGGGAGGTAATTAAAATTGATTTAAATGGATCGTCCGGCTGGGAATAAAGAAGATTATTAAGCAGGCGCCGATAAGATTCGCTGGCATACGACATTGAATCATGTATTGTTAGCAAATCAGTTGAGATATGAGATTGACTGGATTTTACCTGCTTTCGATCCTTTAAAATATTTTTTTTGATAAGTGTATCATCCGGAATAACCCCCAACAAAGGATGGGATTTCTCCTTCAACTTTTCAATGCTGGTAATTTTGGTGATTGTGATCTCCCGCAGAAAAACAAGTCCGAGAGATAATACACCACCCAAAACAAAACCTAACATTAATATACGTTTTGAACGTGGCTGGATGGGTGTATCTGGAATGAGTGAATAATCTACTACCCGACCCTTGCCGGTTTGAGTTTGCTCCCATACAGCAAGCTCGGCGGTCTGCCCGGAGATAGTGAGATAGAGCTGTTCGTTGATCTGGATGTCCCTTTTAAGCCGGGCGTAATGGATCATATTATCCGGTAATCTATTGAAAATCGCCTGATACTCATCCAGGCGCTGGTCAAGGACCTCCTCCTGGGCCTGATATTGCTGGGAATCAATTTTAAGGGTCATCAGCTCCTGCCTCATTTCGGTAACACGGTTGGCCAGGTTACCGTCGGCACTTCCCAAAAAGCCTAGATAATTATCACCGCTTTCAATAAAATGATTAGCTAGCTGGGCGATATCGGCTTTTAACTTGTTTATCTGATTAGTCAGCCTTTCAAAGGTTGGCTCCGCCTGAAGATTATTCTCCAGCATGGGGTTCTGCTGGATCATCAGCATTCTTTCGGTTTCCATTTCTGCCAGCTGATATTGAAACCGTGAAAGTTTAGGTGATATACCTTGAGCATATTGTTGGGCAAATCCCGGTTTTATATTATCTAATTCCGTACGATAACTTGCCATCGCTGAATTTACCGCCACCTTTTGCACCGAGACCGCCTGGCGCTCGATAACAATCTGCGCCATAGCAGTGATTAAATTTTCAGTCTGGCTATCTAGCTGGACCAATTTCTCCCGATTCATAAAATCCCGCAAATCTTCTTCATTTTGATTCAGGATTGTCTGTACTTCATTCATTTCCCGATTTAAAAAATCAAGAGCCGAGCGTGTTTGATTACGGCTCTGATCTATTGAAAATTGATTGTAGGTATCGATAAACAAATTGGTAACCGAGGCAGCCTCAGACGGGGAGGGGCTTTTATAGTTTATACGAACAACAGACTCCCTTTCCTCCAGCCTTTCTATATTTAGGTTGCCCTGCAAACGTCTAACCAATGTATCTCTACTAACCACTGTAGAATCCCTGGGATACTCCCTCCAGGTAACAGGGTACAAATTATTGTTCGACTGATTTATAAATTCGAGCAGTTGATCACCGATAATTCCGGCAAGGCTTCTAGACTGAAGCACCTCCAACTCGTCGAATATGACATTGCCCGTACCAATACCAAAATTGCTGGTTAACAAGCTGTTCAGGTCACTTCCTGTCATTGAGTAACTATCTCTACTTTGGGATATGATCATGGTGCCGTTTCCCTGATATATAGGCGTAATTGAATCAGCATAGAAATATGCAGCCACTGTCGCAATTAGAGTGATACTGATAATCAGCCACTTGTAACCGTATAATAAATTGAAGTACTTTTTAAAATCGATGACGTCATCCGAATCTAATAAAGATTTGTCAATTGCAGATGAAGGCTTCGGGGAGTTGTGGTGACCGTTTGAACCGGCGCCATTCTTGTTTTCATTATACATAAAGGATAAGGAAGAGTAGATTAGTGGAAAAGTGCTGCAAAGCAGGTTGACATCGCAACAAATATTATTACCAATATACATTATAATGTTATTATTCGGAAGAAGTAATATAACTGAATGTATGTTGGCTAATTATCTATACACTGGCAGAATATAGATAGCATATTCGCCTCTGAATGGCCGTATTTTTTGGTTTGAGAAATTTGATTTACAGGAATTGCCGCAGCGTATCCGATCCTTTGTACCGACCTTTTGAAAGTTCCATTTATATGCATCACTAACTACAGAATCCCTTGATATTTTTAATTGAACATAAACATTAGTTATTAAATGATATCACGATTTATGATATCATCAATTTTTGCATGCGTCTCATGTAGAGCATCATTTAATATAATTTCATATTTAAAGTCGCCTCTCATTTTGGATATAATTGAAGCCCCTTTTATAAGCATATCTAATCTTTTATTGCTTTCTAGAAAGAAATTATCTGAAAAAGGAATACCGTCTCTCATTTCTCTCCTTCTGTAATTTTCATCATAACCAGTCTTTATAAAAACTAATAAGTTGGGTAGGTTTGTGTTTTTTATTAACCAGGGAGTCCAAATTGTTTTAGAGCCTTTCTTACTGTACCTACTTAAAGTTCCAAGAGTTTGAAATATTCCCTGGTCTTTAAGAAATATTTTATTTTTTTTATAATGTACATAGTTGTATTGAATAAGTGTTTTATATAGTACAAACAATCTTTTAAGATTGGCAATACTTACTATTGGTCTAATTCTTGTATATAGACAAAGAGCAATAAATGCTGCTTTTATATCAAATAATTTATACAGCGGCGGTACATACTTTTTGAATATTAATTCATTGGGCTTAATATTTCTATTATACAACTCTTGCTGAAAATATTTGGCACATGTAGATTTGCCTGAACACATTGGTCCTGCAAATTCAATAATAAGAGAATTATCAAGATTTGCGAATTTTTTGTCTGTCCTGTTATATAGGCTTTTTAATTTACCTGTAAGAAGCATTATTATCAAGTTACTATTATATTATATATTAATATATAATATGAGTTTAACGTTCCGGGTGATCTTTTATAAAGCTGTTATATACGCACTATAAATATATTAAATAATATGGATATATGGTAATTAATAATAGCATAGCCTGCTTTGTCACTACAAGTAGTGGTTAATTACAACTTTTAACATCTTGCCCCATTTCTTGGAACATGCTTTGCAGGGAATAAGTTAAAGATAGGCTCCAAAATTTATAACATTACCTTAAAGGTGTGGGCCAGTTTTTATTATTGGTTTGTTAGGAAATATTAATATTATCCACCTCACAAAGATCAATACAGACCTCCAAATCTCAGCCTTAATAAATGGTTTTAATTGCCCTGCTAGCAATAATAACTGAAATTTATTGACAATCATTAATATCGCTACCGACTTCGGAACGAAAATTAATACGGCTGATGGAAGAATTAAAAATTTTATGAAGATGAATAGAAAAGAAGCAATTAAACGATCGGCCATATTAATGGGTGGTTATGCATTTATCCCGGCAACTTTAGGTGCACTGCAAGGATGTACTCCAGCCACTAGCGGTATTGACAAAAATTTACTGCCTGAAGATCTTGTTATAATAAACAACGTGTCCGATTTAAGAACAAAAAAGGGTAAGCCTGGAGAGTCCGCTATTTTATCAGGCTATTATAAAGCTAATGACGGTGGAGGCACAGAAGTTTACTGGGATAATGAGTCTACCGAAGATGATGATAATGGTATGATATTTAAGGTAGATGGAATTACTTCGGG
This sequence comes from Balneolales bacterium, assembly GCA_040878085.1. Lineage (GTDB taxonomy): Bacteria > Bacteroidota > Rhodothermia > Balneolales > Natronogracilivirgulaceae > JBBDMU01. The sequence goes on along the minus strand of JBBDMU010000027.1, from coordinate 9,619 downwards.
ACGATGGAAACGATCTGACGATGGCCATATAAATGTAAAGTGGTTTGGTGCCAGAGGGGATGGGGTACTTAGAACCGAAACTGTTGATCAAATTAATGATTGTATAAATTGGGTATCTAATAATATTTATTATGGCACATTAGGTACTACACCTAGAAAAGTATACATACCAGAAGGTACTTATATATTAGAAAAAGCGTTACTCCAGTTGGAAAACCATAAGCATAATGGTATTGAAATATTTGGTGATGGTCCAGAATTAACAGAACTAAAATTTAGAGATGATCAATCTGGAAATAGTGGTAATGAATTAAGAATGTTACGATGGAAAACTGAACAAATAACAGGAATAAAAGATGTTCATATACATGATATAAAATTTAATGGGAATTGGCGTAATACTGCTGGAGAAGGGGAAGGAGGATTATTTATACTCTATAAAAGAAGTTTTCAAGAAACCTCTCAAAATGTCTTGGTAGAAAATTGTTACTTTACAGGGAGTGGTGGTAATGGTTGTGCTATACGTAGCGATAATACAACTATCAAAAATTGCAAATCATGGGATAATAAAGGTCATGGATTTTCTACAGGTAATACTCCAGATGGTGTTAATATTTTAGATTGCGAAGCATGGGAATGTGCAAAGGAAAAAGATGGTACGGGTAGAGGGTTCTACGGTCTCGATTTTTCAAATGGTAGTAATCTGTATGCAGAAAATATAGATATATGGGATTGCGGTAATGGATTTAAAACATCGGCTAGAATTGCTGGACCGACACATCTTAAAAATGTTACTATAAAAAATAGTGTAGATGTAAGTATACGGCAAACTGGCGCTGAAGAAGATGCTGTACCCGGTAATTCTTTAAAACTTGAAAATGTTCATACCGAAAATTCTAGTGGTTCTTGGGGTTGGAGATTTACTGATGTCGATTTGGAAATTATAAATTGTACATTAACCGATGAACCTGGAGATGATGATTGGTATGGAGCTATTTATTTTACTGATAGAGTTCGTGATTTAACAATAGATGGTTTAGATATAACAAGAAACAGTGGTACAGGTAGTTATGCTATACGTAATGATGCTACGGGAACAGTAAGTATAAGTAGGGTTACTACTAGTGGATATGATAAAACTTTTTCATAAGGGATCTTATGGCATAAACTTTGATGATTTAACCAGAGTTCTTGGTGGGATGTTACAGGCGAAGGCACTATTGCAGTCGCAGCGGGTAGCTTAAATGATGAATTAGGAACCAATGCTTCTGGTGTTGATGGTGTACATGGATGACCAACGTCAATTTTAATTCCCGTCGGGAGGAATAAATGTCGTCTATCAAATGGAGTAAAATCAACATCAGGAACTGTTAATATTAGTGATATTTTTTAAGCTGGTGGTTAAGTTACCAGGGAAATTACAGCAAAAGCTGGTATTGTTGATTATATAAGATTATCTACATGGAATAGTTACGTATGTTGAGTATAACTTAAACTTAGGTACGGTAACTGGGATTAGTGGAGGCGTATCATTGAATGGAGTGAATACTGGGCAAATTGATTAATTCTTTATTTGCATCTCATGGAGAAATACAAGTCACAAAAACATAACCATGTTTTTTTATTGTCTTCTTATGAAAACATGCTAGAAATGCCAGCATGATGACAATTGGTCGAATTATATACCCATGCCAATTCCGGAGATTTTATCCATTGTTATTCCAAATTTCAAATTAACAACTAACGCTTTATAACTCATGAATATGCCAGATTTCCACTATTTTTATTCAAGTTTGATGCTTCAGTTATACTTTCAGATTCAATTTCTGTTAACATATCCTGAATCATAAAATATTCTGGATGGAACCTTTCTTCATGCCATTGTAACTGTCTGTCCCAATAACCGGGGCACTCAATATATACCTTTTGAGCAAAGGCATAGCTAATTTCTACAATAAGCGGTTTATTTCCCGAATAGATAAAATCAAAAGCAATTGACTGGCTACCTATCTTTTTGCTGAGTTTAAAAGCTTTTTTAATACATGTAAGGGGAATTGATTCTCTGAAATGTTCAATTTTACCACTACCTGATGCTCTAAAATCATTATCCCGTACATATCTTCTTATTCCAAATGCTCTATTTCTAATTATGACAACTCTGATATCATAGCCGTTATCAGGAATAAAATCTTGAAAGTAGACATAGTTTTTTTCATTAGTATATTCGGGCTGAAATCGTTTGGGCAAAGGTAACATAAAGAAATATTTACAGACACGTCCAAATGATTTTAATCCTTTATTGGTCTTATATTTCCATAGGCTTTCTTTAAATTCATTCACTTTGTCATAGCCAGGTATACCTTTACCAAAACTTTTATTAACAATTTTTCTAGCAACGCTTTTATTCTGAATCAATCGAACATTTCGAGAAGCGGCACCATTGCGTGTTTTGAAAACTTTAGGAAACTTGGTACGGCTGATCCAATCCAAAGCTTTTTTCTTATCATAAAAAATATGAGAAGGCACTAGTGGTGCATTAATAGCTTCTAGTAAATACTTTTGGCCTACCTTGTCATCATAATGCCAGCAGGTGCTTTCATCGGGAAAAACTTTTATCCCGGCCTTTTTTAAAGAATATGTTAGTTGCCTGGCAAACAATACTGCCTTATGATCTGAAAGGGTCCAGTGCCACATTAGCCCCTCACAATCTTTCAGCTGGTCAATAATGTCGGAGTCAAAGCAGTTCACCACCTTAAATACAATATTATTTAATACACAATACTCAATCCACTTGTCGGAAAAGCTGTCTTCTCTGTGATGTATAGCAATCATATTCTTCACCCATTTATTTTTGTAAAATAATAACTTTCTTTGGCAGAGTTAAAAAAGTCAATTAACCCTGGAATACTAAATCCTATCGTATTGGATAGGATTAGCTAGTAATTATATAATATGGAATACATATAATTAAAAATAAGTATACATTATTAATTAACAAAAAAAAGTGTATTCAAATATTCTAATAAATTTCTACTATAACTGAGGTAGAAAAAGCAGGTGTTTGCGGAATTATAATTGACGTTGGTCAGTTGATGTTGTTTTAAATGGTACGGGCAATCCACATATCTCTTTCGGATGCAGAAAGTTCTTGAGGCATTTTCATCATTTCTGCGAATTTTAACACCAATAAAGGTAAATAGTAGGTCTATTTCAGATAAAATATACAGGAGGGCCACTAAAGGACAATAAGTAGTAGTATTATCAATTATATTGCAAATATTCCAGAATTCTAATTCCTCAGAATATAGGAAAGGGTCCGTCTTACATTTGAGGGATCAATAAAAAGGCTGATAATCAACCAATGGAAATACTTAAGACTTCTCGTTCTGTTTTCCTTCCATCCATATATCACTATTCTTAAAACAAGCCTGTTTTCTGCGTGTAAATTTTTTTTTATTAAATCATTATGTTTCTGATAAAAATTCTTAGCCCCTGATAGCTTATAATTATAATTTAATGTAATTCTGTCACTATTATTAATTCTAATGTAAACCAACACCTCTTTTAAGTTGTGAATCTCCCCCTTAGCAGACATAGACACATAGAAATCCCTATCCTGTAAAGCTGAAAAACTCTCGTCAAAGCCACTAATTTCTAAAGCCTTTTCTCTTTTAAACATAAAAGTGGAAAAACCGCCCAAGTAGTTCTTATAAACCAAATCTTCTGTTGTATACTTTGATTTTAAAGGGATATGAGTTGTTAATACTCTTTGATTTTCAAAATCGTAATCCGCTTTTCCCGTTGATAAACCAATAGCCTTACCTGCATTTTTTAAATATCCAACCTGCTTTTCCAACTTAGTTGGCAGCCACATATCATCAGAATCCAATAAAGCAATCCAATCTCCTTTTGCAACACTAAGCCCTGTATTTCTTGCACCTTGTGCTCCTTTTGGTCGTTTGTTGAGGAAGTATTTAACTTTTGGATCATCATAACTTAAAATTGATGCTTGAGTATTATCATCTGAATAATCATCGATTATCAAGATTTCGAAATTCTGATAGGTTTGATCTAATACAGAATCTATAGCTTCTTTTAATAGAAGTACTCGATTATAAGTTGGTATAATTACTGAAATAAGAATTGTAAATCCTTGCCTGTGTGATAATCTATTTACATGTATAGTTTACCTAATTATTAGTGCTCTTAATGTATAGCCCTTAATTAACAATAAAAAATTTAGATATTATAATAATTAAGGTTATATAAAGCTCACCCTAGAAGTTTATTTAGCATGGTTTTGTAGGAATGTGGCTAAAAAAAGATGCAGAGGTTGATCAAAAAGAGTAGCGATCAGGCCGGCGTCAAATGCAACCCCTAATTTAGCTTGTGTGGTAAAGTACATATTGGTTTCTAGATAATGATTAAACTATTCATAGCCATATTTAAACGTACTGAAAAAGTTAAATTTTTTTATAAAGGATAATATGGCGTTTTGTAAGAACTAGTATAAAAAGTGATAAACTATTGCTGCAAAAAAACTTATTAATACAAGAGGTAAATTTAGTGATTTGTTAAATGTAGCTATAAAAATAACTTGTTTTATTCTAATAAATACAATATTATGTATAATAATTAAGTATCATTACTTATTGGAACATTATCTAAAAATATCTTATGAACAACGCGGAGACTCTTAACAGCCGAAAAACTGAAAGGTTCAATAAACAATTTGATGAGGAAGGTTTTTTTGGTCCGTTGCCAGTTATGTCCGGTAAAGATGCGGTGGTTGCGGCACGCAGGCTTCCTAAATCCAATCGGAACGGGTGGGATAAAAGTTTTGCTGCCACCTATCCGGAATACTATACCATAGCAACAAAACCTGAAATACTGGACGGTGTTGCCGCCATTCTGGGTGAGGATATTATGCTTTGGGGAGCGAGTGTAGTGGTGCGAAAGCCTGGAAAGGTGCATCCCTGGCACTCAGACATAGAGACGACGGGTGGCGTAGGACGTACGGTTTCTGTATGGGTAGGGCTTGATTACGTGAACCGAAACTCATCCTTGCAGGTTATTAGCCGTTCACATAGCCTTGGAGTCTCAATCCAGGAGTTGAGGCAAAAGGAGGCTCTGAATCGAAAGGCAGTCACAGCAAATCAAGTATTAGCCTGGGCGAAGGAGCGAGATACACGCAGTGAATTGGTGGTGTGCTCAATGAAAAACGGTGATGCTTTATTCTTTGATGGCAACATCTGGCATGGTACCGACAATAGTAACCTGATGGGAACAAGGGCAGCACTTCTGCTTCAATACGCAACGCCGGACCGGCCGATTAGAATTCCCGACTTTAAAAATCTCGATTGGCCCTTTCGCTTCCATGAAACGCCTCGTCCTCCATGTATAATGGTTCGGGGTAGCGATACCGGTTTCATTAATAATATGGTTGAACCGCCTTCTTCGTCAAGTTGGGTGCACCAACTTGACCTGCCGTTAGCTGAAAATTCGGAGACAGGCTGGCAGACTCACCGGATCCACGCGGGAAGCTTTCAATGTATGGATTGGATGGCTTGTCATGCATCCGTATTAAGCCCGGGAGAGATACCTCATTCCCCTCACAGCCATAAAGAAGAAGAGATTTTAGTGGTACTTGACGGAGAAGCGACACTTTTAGTAGGTCAGGGTGAGGGGCAAACCGTGGAGTTATTGCAACGTGGAGCGTTCACATACTATCCGGCCGGCCACGTCCACACCATCCGAAATTACTCCAATTCTCCAATAACCTACCTGATGTTCAAGTGGCGGAGTATGGTACATAACACTGAAAAAACATCTCTCCCCCAATGGATTCATCGTAAACCCGTACCCGTACTGAACGGTACTAAGGAAAGTGTGCCGAACTGGGTTGTAAATAAATTAATGGAGGGCCCCACGAAATACCTGCATGAATTTCGCGTCCATATGAGTACGCTTTTGCCTGGTGGGGGATATGAACCTCATAGTGATTCCTACGATGTTGCTCTCCTCGTTCTTAGTGGTACCGTTGAAACGATTGGCAGGCGTGCTGCACCCAACAGTGTTATATTTTATGCGGCAGGAGAGCCTCATGGAATACGTAACGTGGGCGAAGAAACCGCGGTCTACCTGGTCTTTGAGTTCCACGGTTGCAGATCTGAAAATGATACAAAATTTAAGAATAAACTGCTTTGGCGAATGCAGTCATTGCTGGTCCGTATTCTGCCGCCAATTGGAGCAAAAGCGGTAAGAAAGGGACTGGCTATTATTAAACGAAGGTAGTGATTCATTCAGGTGATCACCAAGAAAATCAAATAAAAAAGCCTTGCATCAAGTATATTAGATGTTGCAAGGCTTAAATCCTTTGCGGAATCGAATGAATCGAACCGCCGACAACAGGATTTTCCGTCCGTTTTCTTGAGATCATCTTAAAATTGAAAGAGCTATTATAGACCTTCCCTTTTTTGCTTTATTATCTGTTATACGCTACTTTAGATGGTCTAATTGGGTACATCACCTATCATTAATTAACAGAACATCTAAGGCTGAATGTCGTCCTTGTAATGAGAAACTTCAATTTCAGGATTTGTAGCATCATATAATAATATCATATAAATGGTTGACAAAAACCTTTTAACGCTCCCATCATTTGAAATCATCCAAATCCAGTAAAAAGGATAGAAAACTATAACTAACCTATATTTATGAATAATATCCTTATCCTTTTATTATTAGTTTTGAAACTATGGAATCCTCTGTCTACAGAGGAAAACAAGGATGATCACCTGCAACCCTATCCGGAAAATCCACATTATTTAGCTTGGGGGGATGTACCCATATTTCCTTTGGGCCCGACTGACTTTCATAGTTGGACCCCGGTTAGTCGGCCAGGTACCGTAGATTTTATAGCACACATGGGGCGTTTGGCTGAAATGATTGATGAAATTGGAAGTCCTAACCTGAAGGGTTTCGTGCGAATCTTGCCGTATGATCCCATGAATCATCTTCATGACGGACCGGTTGAGCGGACGCTTCAGCCTTGGGTGCTTCTTGAGGATGGGCGATATGATCTGACACAATTTGAACCTGAGTGGGAAGAGCGCTTTGTTTCTATACTTGATGCCGCGCTCTCTCGCGAAATAGTTGTTTCACTTGAGGTCTGGGATGATTGGTCGATAACACGAGGACCCGGAGGGGAATATGATCCAGGTGAAGGAGCTGCATGGAATGCACATCCATTTAACCCTTTGAATAATATAAATTATGAGGAGTCGGTACTGCCGGCTGAAACGTCAGTATGCGAGGCTCCGTTTTATAATACGATCCCCTCACTCGGAAACAATAAGCCAGTTCTTGACCTTCAAAAGAAGTATGTCAATAAGTTGTTGGAAATCGCTTCTGCCTATCCAAACCTTATTATTAATATTGCTAATGAAAGTCGGGCTCATTTGGCATGGAGCCGGTACTGGGCAGAATACATTAGGGGAAAAGTTCCGCCGGAATTCATGATTGGAGATATGCCATCTACCAATAGACAGGATGGGGGCGGAGAATGTGATCACGCTTTCAATCCAGCTACTTTGGCTATCGATTCCTTATATGATTTCTCTGATATGTCACAAGCTATTTCCAGACATGAGTTTGGTGCGAATGCAAATGATCAGGCGCTAGGCGGAGCAATCCGTATAAAGGAATATCGTCAGGCAATGGCTAAGGCTTTCGGTCCCCGTCCTTTAATGATTACCAAAGATTATACACGCGGAGAAGACGGCGGTGATGTTATTCTTTGGAGTAGGTTAATCGGTGGTGCTTCTTCAGCAAGATTTCATCGTCCTGGAGTGGATTCGGAGGGCGTTGTTGAGTTTCAGCGTGAAGCTGCTTTGCGGCTGGGAAAGTTTATTGCCGAAATACCATTTTGGAATATGAACCCTGCTCCTGAATTTCTCCGGGCTACAGATGAGGAAATAAGTGCAAATATATTGGCCGAAAATCATGGACATGTGGTGGTCCAGCTATTAGAAAGTAAAAAGGACCAAAGACTTTTCTTTGAACTGGAACCGGGTACATGGTCAGTTCGATGGATTGATCCAGCTACTGGGCAAGTGGTTGATAAGGGTTCTGCTTCATCGGAGAATAATATGTTTGAAATTTCAATTCCTGTTGATCTTGATCATCTTGTTCTGCACTTGAGTCCTTAGTAGAGATTTTATGGATGCATCAGTATAAGTATAATACTGTCGGTGCTTTTATGAAACCTCATTGCCTGAGAAGCAGTAACTTGTAAGGGAGTTGGATTAAGTATATCCTGACAGCTGGCATTAGTAAACATTTTGAATTTTATACAACAAGAGCATATGATAAAAAGTAATATAATATGGATAATATCCAGTCTGGTGATACTGGTTTTTATATTGGCATCCAATTCTGCATATGACGCTGATGTGCCGGTTAACATTATATTTGATACCGACATGACCACAGATTGTGACGACGCGGGAGCCCTTGCGATGCTGCATACATTAGATCGTAAAGGGGAAGCGAGAATTCTGGCTACGGTTGTAAATAATATTGGAGAGCATTCCGTGGGAGCAACAGCAGCGATTAATTCATATTATGGTCGATCGGACATCCCTGTCGGAGCTTACCAGGGTGATGCAGTCGGTCGCGACGCCGCAAATTTCTTCACCGACATTGCCATAAACACAACGGAATATGGCCATTCGGTATCATCCAGAGGTCAAATGCCGGATGCTGTAGATGTATATCGCAAAGCACTGGCAGAAGCCGGTCCTAATGAAGTGGTCATTGTGAGTGTAGGACATCTTAATAATATCCATGATTTGCTGCAATCGCAGCCGGACCAATATAGTTCGCTGAATGGTGTGGAACTGGTGGAACAAAAGGTTGGGCATATGGTGGTGATGGGTGGGCACTTTTTACCTGAAGCTGAGGCGGCCGAAAGATATCCGTATGGAAGTGAACATAATTTTAGGGCACGTGGTAGCGCAGAGTTTACAGGCCCAACATTAGATCAGTGGCCAACCCGAATACTGTTTTCCGGTTATGAAATAGGTGAGAATGTAATGACCGGCTCACGTTTAGCAGAGCTTGATACGGCTCATCCGGTATATTACGCCTATTCCAAACACCCATCGGAACCACTGATTAACGGCCGAATGAGCTGGGATCAAACGGCCGTTCTGGCAGCGGTGCGTGACCCTGAGCTGTACTGGGATTTAAGTAATCCCGGGTTTGTTGAAGTCGATGCGGAGGGTAAGAACTTCTGGCTTGAGGATCCGAATGGAAATCATACGTATTTAATTGAGCGGGAGAGTCCAGATCCGACAGAGGTAGCGAACATCATCGAAGAATTAATGATAGATATGCTCTGAACCACCCGCGTTAGGCGTTCCAACATCTTTGAAATAGGTGCTCCCACCAAATGATACTAAGCGTTATCACCTGAGGTTGATTCTGAAAGGATCTGCCACCTTTATCCCCAAATAAAAAAGCCTTGCAAACTATTACTAGTAATGCAAGGCTTTATACCCTTTGTGGGACCGGGCGGAATCGAACCGCCGACACACGGATTTTCAGTCCGTTGCTC